>CAVPZX010000009.1:0-107864 GCA_963710375.1 Nitrospirota bacterium | reverse complement strand
GCCCGCAACACCACCGACTGACCCTCCATGCGGCCCACCATGTAAAACGGCAGGCGCGGTTTACCTCTTAGCGCCATCTCAAGAAGGTTGTCCTGGATGCCCTGCTCGATGGTCTTTCTAAGCTCGCTTTGTATCTCAAAATACCGGTCCGCAGGACACAGGCCGCCGATCCCCTGATGGGGCCTTTTGTGGTTATAATATTTCACCCACTGCCGTATCCGCTCTACTGCATCCTCAAAGCTCCCGAACTGGGCCCGGCTTAGGAACTCCACAAAGATCGTTTTCCAGAACCGCTCGATTTTGCCTAACGTCATAGGATGGTGAGGCCGTGATTTGATGTGATGGATTTTGTCTTTCTTCAACTCCAGCTCAAAACGGCTGTTGCCGCGCCAGCTCGTGTACTGCCTCCCATTGTCCGTGAGCATCTCTTTAGGTGGGTTGTACTCGGAGGCCGCCCGGCGATACACTTCAATTACATTCTGTGCTGTCTGGCTCCTAAAAAGCTCCAACCCCGTTATATAACGGGAATAATCGTCGATAAAGCCGATCAGAAACGCATATCGGCCCCCAAGGCGAAACGTAAAGATGTCCGTCTGCCAAAGCTGGTTCGGGGTTGAGCGCTCGAAAAACCGGGGGCGGGTGATATTGCGCTGCCGCTTCTTGGGTGGGGCAGTCATTAGAGATTCGGAGTGCAGAGTCTTACGAACCGTCTCAGGGCTGGCGGTAAGAAAAAACGCTCTCTTTAGAAGTTGCGAAATGCGCTTAATACCGAACAGTGGGTTGGCTTCTTTGAGTTCGACAATCTTCTGCTTCACAGGAGAGGGAAGTCCGCGCCCATTGCCATTGCGTCTTATTGCAAGGCCAGCCTCACCTTCACTACGATATGCGCGCACCCAGCGTCTTACCGAATTAATGCTAATCCCGCATTCCTGCCGGATCACCTCAATAGGGACGCTCTCCTCAAGGAACTTCTTGACTACTTGAAGCTTAAAGTCGGCTCCGTAACGCCTGCTTCTGGCTGGAACCTTCTTCTTTGCACTGCCTCTTTGTAAACTCTTAACTTGTTCCATCAATGACACTCCTTTCGTTTTCCTAAACTTGGAGTGTCACCCTATTTCCTCAAATCCTTGGTATCATAAACTGGTCGTTAGCACAGAGTAGCAACTTGCAACGATGGATAGGGGTAAAAGACTACATTGCCCGGTACGTGCAATCTGACGGTTACGGGAAAGTGGTGGTGGAGTTTGTTTGATGTAGATTTATTTTGGAAAGGATGCAAAAAGGTTGGAAACGGGTTAATCACAGCGGTGATTATATATAAAAACAAATTTGTTAAAACGGACAACATTAAAATACCTTCATTAATAGCTCTTAAGGGACTCCCTTTTTATGATTTTTATAAGAGAATATATATTTTTTTAAAAGATCCGATTATCAAACAAATCGCAATCTCAAAAAATACTCTTAGGTATTCACTTCGAGACAGTATTGACTCTATATCGTTGGTCGGAGTGTTTGCTGCTATTATTAAATATGTTTTCCCTTCGTTTTTTAAGATAGATCTTTTCCCTATGTTCAATCCAGTTTATTCAATTCTCATGTTTGGTGGTCAGGCATTTATTTTTAGCTTTGTCCTTGCTTTATTAATTAGCGTCGCACTGATCTTCAAAGAACGTAAATTTCATTATTTGATTTTTTATCAAGGCATGCGATGTTACTCGGTGCTTAATTTATTTATATCGGCGGTCTCTCTAATTATCCTAAATAGAATGGTTGCAGGGAATAATGCATATTTTCCCAGTCGAACGGATATTTATATAGGTGCATTCCTGGCGATCTGTGGTTTAATACTTTTTTGTTATGCGATAATTTATCCGTTAGTAAATTATCTTGATCATTACATTAAAAGACGGCATGCCATAATAAACATAATAACTGTTTTATTTTTAATCGTGATAACCTATTTCATTAATTCCAAATTTCACCTTCAGTTCATCAGTAGTAATGTTATACGTAAAGATAAATTTTGTGAACAACTTGTACTTGGGAAAGCCAAACAATTAGGTATTTCAAATCGTGACGACATACAATGTATGATTGATGAATGTCTTAAACTTGAACCGCCGGATACAAAATAACAATCGATGTGCATGGGATACCAAACATAAGTGAGGCCGCAGGTAGCAGGGAAAGATCAGAGAGACATCAATGTGCTGAGGGGAGCATTGATTCCCCTTAACTCATGCGGCATGAAGGTGGATTTTCCTTTGAGGAGGCGGTCTGAATATTTTTGATTCTCGTGCACATATTATTTAGTTGCATATAATATTTGTAAAATTCATTGTAACAGTTTTTTGCCTTCTCGATACAAGAGGACTTTCATTTTGAAGTCGCCACCATCTGTATGCAGGGACCAATCTCACATCAGTAATTATTTCATCTTTAAGAATTTCCATTGCGTCGAAATTAGGCGCATTTTGACAAGAAATAACAATCATGAGAGTGTCTTCCTTTTTGCCTGTTGGATCACATTGGTAAGTCCAATTACCAACATCTTGCAATTCTTGGCCGAGGGACTTAGAGAGTGTTTTGTTTTTGCCTATAGGTCCCGCAGTTTTTTGTGCAGGGCAATCTCCATTATGTTCATTCCTATAAGAATTAATTCCTTTTATTAAGCTGTGAAGTGTTTTCTCCTGCTCTATTGCCCATAGCAGAGATATATGACGTTTGTTTTCATAGAGAATAAGCCACTTAGACAGGGCGATAGTCCCCAGTATTAGAACAAGCATAATTGTCAGGTATAGGTATGCTCTGTTAAATTTCATCACAACCTCCTGCCGTTGAGGTTGCAATCGGGACCAACTTGGTGCGCAAATGGTGCACAGTTGCTTTCTTGGCTATAAAATTATTATCATTAATCAGCGAAAGAGGGGTAGGGGGCAGGGTTTCGAAAACCTTGAACGGTATAATTGAAGCAATTACGGAGGCAGTACGATGGGTGCCACGACCTGTAGCCCCTAACATGACTTCTCTCCCAAAGCTTCAGTCGGGAAAATAAAAACCAGCGGATAATAGATCGCTAGTACATTACTTTTTCTTAAAAAACAGTAGCTTGTTTTCGGGTTATTAAGCTGCAAAGGAAGCATTAAGAACCCAAAATTATAGCCTAAAAAGTTTTGCTGAGCGTAACGTCCGCCCCGCCATAACTCCTTGTTTTTTAGGCTATAATTTTAGCCTAAAAACCGCAGAATATACCACTTTCTATGCCTTTCATGCTTTAATATCAATGAGTTACCTTATAATAATTGCGTGGTTGTAAATCGGCTTTCAATTTTGATCCGGTATCGGCACCGAAGATTGACGCACCTAATCTATAACATCTTGATTTACAGTGACGTTTCAAGATTAAGTTGATCGAATTGGACGCCTATACTGGTCAGAATTCGACGCCGGTCAACACCGAGTACGGACGGGAGTAACTGCGGTACAGAAAAAGCCTTCTCTTTAATGGGGAGGGTCAAGGGATGAAATCCCTTCTGGAGCCGATTAGCGGAGCAAGTGTTTTATCGGCTGCCAGGGAAATATTATATCGGTAAAATTCTAATACGCGTTCTCCTCATCCATGCTGATAAGAACAACACTACTATATCAGAGCACTGCTTTTGCCCCTTGCCGTTTATTGGAAAAGGTCTGAATGTGTACCGGTACGTTCGAAAAAAATATATTGGCCTTCTATCCTGTATATTAACAACCAGTCAGGCTCCAAATGACAATCGATTGATCCCCTGAATTCGCCTGCAAGGGGATGCGGTTTATATGATGGATTGAGAGGTTCTTCGTCAACAAGTTTCTTGATTATATCTGCTAATTTCTTGCCGTCCCTTCCACGCAATAACATTCTCTTTACATCTTTCTTGAATTTCGTGGTGCGTACAGGCTTTAATGCCACCGTTAAATACCCAGGTCTTTTAGTAGGGCATCAACAGTCTCGAATGCTTTCAATTCTTTCCCCTGTCGGGATTTCCTCAAAGTCTCGGTGGTTTCTGCGTTTGGTATTTTCACTTCAAACGGTAATCCCTTGTGCAACATTACCTGAGTATAAAACAGGTTGATAGCCTCTGCACTAGACATGCCGAGTCGCTTAAAAATCCTTTCTGCGCCGGTTTTCAGCGCCGGCTCAGTTCTCGCTCTTATTACTGCTGTTTTTGCCATATTGACTCCTTTCTGCCATTTATTGTAGCACAAAGAGGCTACAAAAGTTAACGGGTGCTTGGGGCCACTTCATAAGCTACGCACGGAAGCATTTTTTATGTTCTTTAAAGGCCGGGAGTTAGGGGATGAAATCCCCTCTGCCGCTGTTAGCGGAGTAGAGAGACTCAAACTGCGGCGGGATAAGACAAGGGGAAGGACTGCCGGCGTTCTGGACATGCACGAAGCCGGCAGCCCTTACAGAAGCATCTCAACTTTTCCAATCCTGCTTACTCTAATTATGTGGAGTTCTATGTTGATAAAAATGTTTCTTTTGACTGTGGTTACTGCAACGGAGTAAAATAAACAGGACTAATATAAAGTGCGTATGCCGGAAAAGAGTTTGAAAAGAAAATATGTCAGGATAATAGCTGAACTGATCCTTCTACAGCAAAGCCAGGGTCTTCAATGCACTATGCCGGCGTCATGAAATTAAAAACCAAATCCATACTAATCGTCTCGATCCCTGTTGCTCTATTCGCACTGTCAGTTGAAGCAGGTCTTCCCAACCGGCAGGCGGGACACTATTATTTGATGGCCGCTGTTACTGGGTTCATAGCGGTTTTTCTTATCGTTTCTTTCATAATAAAATATTTCATAAAACCTCTTGAACTTTTCACCCGTCACGTTGAGGATCTTCCACAAAAAACAGGGGACGGCAGATTCCTGGACATAAAGACAAAAGATGAGATCGGAACTCTTTCCTGGGCATTCAATAAGATGGTGACCGAGATTGACAAGAGGCGGGAACTGGAACGGAGTGAAGAGCTATACAGGACCGTGACAGAGTTTTCGAAAGATTTTGTTTTTTGGAGAGCCCATGACAACAACATAATCTACGTATCTGAAAACTGCGAAAAGTTCTGCGGCTATACAGAAGAAGAGTTCTATGCAGCGCCTGAACTTCTGGAAACGATTGTACATCCTGAGGACCGGAATATATGGGCAGAGCATACACGTAACATAGAAAGCAAAGGCATTTCAGAACAGTTGGAACTCCGTATTGTGACGAAAAGCGGTGAGGTCCGCTGGATCTCTCACAATTCCCTGCCGGTATACGATAAAAAAGGAAATTATAATAGCTGGCGCGGCTGCCACCAGGATACCACAGAACGCAAGCAGTTTGAGGAAGCGCTGATAAGGTCGTATATGAAATTGGACCGCAGGGTAGAGGAACGCACAAATGAATTATCTATCGCTAATGCGACCTTGATGACCGAGATCACTGAGAGAAAGAAAATGGAAGTGGAAATAAAAAATAAGCAGCGCCAGCTCGAAGAACTAAACGCAACCCTTGAACAAAGAGTACAGGAAGAAATCGCCTCACGCCAGGAAAAAGAGCATATGCTGTTTCAGCAGTCCAGGATGGCGGCCATGGGGGAGATGATGGGCGCAATTGCCCATCAGTGGCGACAGCCCCTAAATGTCATCGGTCTCATTATACAAAACCTGAAGATGGCATATGAATATGGCGAGTTGAATGCGGACCGGCTCCAAAATGCCGTAGCTTCGACCATGTGGCAGGTGAATTTTATGTCGAAGACGATAGATGATTTCCGCAATTTCTTCAAACCTTCAAAGGCAAAAGAGCTTTTTGAGGCAAGGGATGTGGTAGTTGAAACCATCTCTCTTATCAAGGCCCAGCTTCAAAACAACTATATTGATGTTGAAGTGATTGCTGAAAAAGAAGGCCTGGTCATCAATGGGTATCCCAATGAGTTCAAGCATGTTCTTTTGAATCTTATCAATAATGCAAAGGATGCAATTTTATTGCGGAAAGCACAGGAGAATTGCCCGGCAAAAATAACTATTGAGATATCGGGAAAAGCTGACAAAATTATACTTACAGTCCGGGATACCGGAGGAGGGATTCCGGATGACATAATGAGCAAGATATTTGATCCTTATTTCACCACCAAAGACGAAGGGACCGGGACAGGGATCGGTTTGTACATATCTAAAACTATGATAGAGAGAAACATGGGGGGGCAGCTTACTGCCAGAAACTGGAAGGAAGGGGCGGAGTTCATGATAGAGGTATAAAATGGGGAAAGGGGTAATGGAAGTCACTGTCTTATATGTCGAGGATGATCCTCATGCGAGAAATGCCGCCAGTGAAATCCTGAAGAGGATTGTCCGGACCGTATATGTGGCAGAGAACGGAAAGGATGGATTGGCAGCGTTTAAACAATGTAATCCTGATATAGTCATAACCGACATAAGGATGCCTGTCATGAGCGGATTGGACATGGCAAGGAAAATCAGAGAGGAAAACAGTAACACGCAGATCATAATGACTACAGCGTACACTGATACTGACTATTTTCTCGCGGCAATTGAGATCTCCGTTGACCAGTATGTTTTAAAACCTATAGGGAGCGAGAGACTAATTGCTGCAGTAAGGAGATGCGCCGATTTTGTGCTTCACGAAAGAGAGATCCAAAAGTATAATGAGGAGCGCGAAAAGCTGATCCTCGAGCTCCAGGATGCCATTGCAAAGGTAAAGACATTAAGCGGCATGCTTCCTATTTGCGCCTCATGCAAGAAAATCAGGGATGATAAAGGGTATTGGAAGCAGATTGAAGCCTATATCAGCGAACATTCCGAAGCGCTCTTTACTCATGGAATTTGTCCTGAATGCACAAGAAAACTGTATCCGGAATATTATAATAGGATTTGGGGGATTGAAGACAAATGACAGAATGAGGATAATCTGAGATCAATAATGATTAAATACACTTTAGGCAATAAGACCTTTCGTAATATTTTATTTTCTGTAATAGTGGTCCTGGGCGTTGCCTTATCCATCATTGTCTCGGCATCGAGCTATTACGCTGACAAGAAACTCTTGCAGGCAGAATTCAATGAAGCAGCTGAAAACCGTTTTTCCGCATTGAAGAGAGAGCTCGATAGCGATCTGGCAGTGCTCCCGTCGCTTCAGGCCCTGTATTATATATCGGTAAAGGACATAGAAAGGTCTGAGTTCCGTAATTTCACAAGCCATATTCTGAAGCGGCATGCAAGTATTCGCGCCCTTAATTGGATACCGCGCGTACCGCATTACCGGAGGAAGACATATGAACTGGCTGCAAGAACAGAAGGCTTCCATGATTTTCAATTCACCGAACGAATAGCACAGGGAAAGATGAAGAGGGCGGAGAGGCGTAAGGAATATTTTCCCGTCTATTTTGTCGAGCCATATAAGGGCAGCGAGATGGCCCTTGGTTTTGACCTCGCCTCCAATCCCACACGGAAGGAGACTTTGGAAATCGCACGAAAGACGGGCGAGATACGTGCTACTGCGAGAATAACCCTTGTACCGGAGGGCAAGAGTGAATTCGGGTTTATCGTCTTTGCGCCGATTTACAAGAAAGGGGTATTGATAAATTCCGATCGGGCACGATGGGACAATCTTGAAGGGTTTGTTCTAGGCACATTTAGAATCAGAGACATTGTAGAAAACGCAATGAATTATTTAAAACCTGAAGGTGTCGATTTTTTTATCCATGACACAACGGTGCCTGACAAAGAACAGTTTCTCTATACACATTCATCACGCAACCGTAAAACTCCCTTACTGGGCAGGGAACAGCCTGAAACAGACGTCATAAAGTCAAAGACGCTTGAGGTCGCCGGTCGGAAATGGATGGTAATCTATTCGGCCGCGCCGGGCTTTATTGCGGCAAGGAGCAGTTGGCGTCCTTGGGGCCTCCTCCTGGCGGGGTTGGCGTTTACAGGACTTGTTGTGGGTTTCCTGGTTAATGTTAGTCATGCAGAAGATGTCGAAAAATCTGCTGAATTACTTAAAAACATAATTGAATTCCTTCCTGATGCAACATTCATTATTGATAAGGATAAACGGATAATCGCCTGGAATCGGGCTATGGAAGAGATGACCGGGGTGCTCAAAAATGATATCGTCGGGAAGGACCATTATTACGCGGCGGTCCCTTTTTATGGTGAACCAAGGCCATACCTGATTGATTTGGTTGTCGTGGATAATAAAGAACTTGCGTCTAAGTACATATATGTCAGGAAGAAAATGGATGTATTATATGCTGAAAGTTTTGCCCCGGCGCTCAACAATGGGAGAGGAGCTTATATATGGGTTACTGCAAGTCCTCTTTTTGACAACAGTGGAAATATGATAGGCGCCATCGAATCAATCCGGGATATATCCGACAGAAAAAGAGTTGAAGATGCCCTCAGCAAGTCGGAAGAGAAATACCGTACACTTTTTGAGGAATCGAAAGACGCGGTTTACATGAGCACTTCGGAGGGCAGATTCCTGGATATAAACCAGGCGAGCGTCGAACTGTTTGGGTATTCTTCGAAAGAAGAATTGTTAGCCATCGATATTCCCAATGATCTATACTTTAATCCTGAAGACAGAAAGATTTTCGAAATGATGGTTTATGAAAAGGGATTTGTGAAGGACTATGAAATAGAGATGAAAACTAAAGACGGCAGGAAACTGAGTATTTTGTCAACATCTTCAGTTGTAAAGGATGAGCAGGGTGCTGTCAAGGCTTACAGAGGAATAATGCACGATATAACAGAACATAAGAACCTGCAACAGCAGCTTCACCATTCACAGAAGATGGAGGGCATAGGGACCCTTGCCGGCGGCGTGGCTCATGACTTCAATAACATTCTCACTGCAATCGTGGGCTACGGAAGCATGGCGCAAATGAGGCTTAAAGACGATACGATAACACATGGATATATACAGCAGATACTTGAGGCTGCAGATAGTGCCGGGGACCTCACAAAAAGGCTGCTTGCCTTCAGCAGGAAACAGGTCATAGAACCTGTGCTCGCCGATCTGAATGAGATAGTCAGGAACATCGAAAAAATGCTCAGGAGGATCGTAGGAGAGGATATAGAACTCAGTACAGTCCTGAGCGCCGCCGAGCTACCGGTAATGGTTGATGTAGGGCAAATGGAGCAGGTTCTGATAAACCTTGCTGCCAATGCCCGTGATGCCATGCCTGAGGGGGGACATCTGGTTATACAGACAGATACTGTCAATGTTGAAAGCATTTATGCCGAAGCACATTTTTTTGAGAACGCGGGGATGTATGCAGTCCTGATGGTATCAGACACCGGAGTCGGTATGGACGAGTGGACGAAGGAAAACATGTTTGAACCTTTCTTTACCACAAAGGAAGTGGGCAAAGGCACGGGTCTGGGGCTTTCCATGGTCTACGGAATAATCAAGCAGCACAACGGCAACATCAATGTGTACAGTGTGGTGAGCAAGGGGACGACCTTCAAGATATACCTGCCCCTGGCACAGACAACGAGAGAAGCAATGTCGAAGCCGATTGAAACTTTGCCCGAAGGGAAAGGTGAAACAATAATAGTCGCCGAGGATGAACCGCAGGTCAGGAAGATTATTATGACCCTCCTGCAGGAGAACGGTTATGAGATAATAGAGGCCAAAAACGGCGAGGAGGCGGCACTAAAATTCAAGGAAAACAGAGGTAAAGTGTCCCTTGTTCTCCTTGACGTTATAATGCCGGTAAAGAACGGCAAGGAGGCATACGAAGAGATAAAGGGCCTTGAGCCGGGTATCAAAACGGTATTCATGAGCGGATATACTGACGATATAATATCGAAAAAGGGTATACTTGAAGAGGGTTTTGATTTCATCTCAAAGCCGATCAATCCTGACACATTGATGAGAAAGATAAGGGAGGTGCTCAACAGATAATGAGGGAGAAAATCCTCACACAGGGAGAAAAAGAAGCGTTATCTAAGCAGACTCAAGCTTTGTCCGGAGGAAATGGAGAGACGATAATTATAGCCGAGGACGAGGCGCTGTTGAGGATGAGTATGAGAATTATTTTGGAGGACAACGGTTATAAGATAATAGAGGCCAAAAACGGTGAGGAAGCGGTGGGAAAATTCAAGGAAAACAGAGGTAAAGTGTCCCTTGTTCTCCTTGACGTTATAATGCCGGTAAAGAACGGCAAGGAGGCATACGAAGAGATAAAGGGCCTTGAGCCGGATATCAAGACGATATTTATGAGCGGTTATACTGACGATGTAATATCGGAACAGGGAATACTTAAAGACGGCTTCCATTTCATCTCAAAGCCGATCAATTCTGACACATTGATGAGAAAGATAAGGGAGGTGTTGGATACGTAGCACACTTCCGCATGGGCTTCCTATTCCGGGACATTACGGAGTCATGTTAGTTGCGCGCTCATGACCTGAGAAACAGCTCATTACATAATCGTCCATAACAAACCCGTTGCCGATGTCCTTGACAACAGAATCCGTTACAGAAAAACCGTTCTTTTCGTATGCCCTTATCGCCCTCACATTGCCTTTGTTTACTGTCAGGAAGACGCGAGCCTTCCCTTTTTCAGCAGCGTATCTCAATACGCGCTTGATCGCCTCTTCAGCGATACTCTTGCCGCGGAAGGACTTTTCAATATATATCTTGGAAAGTTGCACAGCATCATCCCCGGAGATGGAGTACGATACATACCCGCACGGGGTACCTTCCTGGAATATAATTTCCCATACAGCACCGCCGGACAATTCGTCCGAGATAACCTTGCTTGAGTACATTAAAGTCAGCATGTAATGAATCTGCTCCTGCGACAATAGATCACTGTAGGCCTCTTCCCAAATATGCCGGGCAAGGTCCTGCACAACGGGGATATCTTCCATTGTCATTAATTTAAACACGATATGTGCATCTTTCTTTGTCATCTTGTGTCTGCCGTGTCTCGTTTCATTTTATTTATATCCGGGACAAAATACAAATTAAGAGAATTAAAATTATGTAATTTTTCCCTGGATATTGGAATTCATTCATATGCTAGCTGCACAATATGTCTCATAAATCCCAATAAATCAAAAAGATAATACATTGTATCGCCTGGCATAACCCTTGCAGTGAAATCTAATAAATAGGGTTGCATTATGCACAAGAGTGTTGTAAAGTTAAACTATTTAGAAACAGGTCTATTGTTCTGGGAAGTGCGAAACAACAGGTTCAGTGAGGGACTTTACAGATGACATTACCTCTGAGGATCCTGCATCTGGAGGATGATCCTTTTGATGCCAAACTTATCAAATTGGCCCTTGATGAGGGAGGTATTGATTCGGACATGTGCTGTGTGATGACAATTAACGATTTTGTTGCATCGCTCGAAAGCTGCGGATTCGATCTAGTCCTGTCCGATTATTCATTGCCCGGCTTTGACGGGCTGTCTGCGCTCTCCATTGTAAAGGAGAGATTCCCGCATATGCCGTTTGTTTTCGTTTCAGGGAATATGGGTGAAGAACGCGCCATCGAATCTCTTAAAAAAGGCGCCACTGACTACGTTTTGAAAAACAATATGGCAAGACTTGCGCCTTCAGTGCTCAGGGCCTTACGGGAGACGCAAGAACGTTCGGAGCGCGAACAGGCGGAAGAGGCTCTGAAGAAATCCGAGCAGAAGTACCGGATGCTGTATGAGAATCTTCGCGATGGTTCTGCCGCCATCGACATGAGCGGACGCCTCGTCGAGTTCAACCTCGCATTCCAGGAGATGCTCGGTTATTCAGAGGAAGAAATATACCGCTTATCATATCACGACATTACCCCGGAACGATGGCGCGCCGCTGAGAACAGGATTCTCAGGGAGCAGGTAATGACGAGGGGTTTTTCAGACCCTTACCAGAAGGAGTATATAAAAAAGGACGGCACCATTTTTCCCGTCGAACTGACGGCTTATCTCGTCAGGAATGAAAAGGGCGCTCCAACCGGGATGTGGGCCTTTATCCGAGACATAACCTTGCAGAAGCAGGCGGAACAATTGCAGCGGAAGTTTGCCGATGAAATAAATGATCTTTACAACAATGCCCCGTGTGGCTATCACTCTCTGGACAAGGACGGAGTATTTGTACGAATTAACAATACCGAGCTTTCATGGCTTGGCTACACGAGGGATGAGGTGATCGGGAAGATGCGGTTTCCAGACATTATCACACCCGGAAGTCTGAAGTTATTCAAGGCGATGTTTCCTGTTTTTAAAAAACAGGGGTGGATATGTGACCTGGAATACGAAATGGTCCGCAAGGATGGGTCCATACTGCCGGTGCTTCTGAGCTCAGCCGCTATCAAGGATGCGGAAGGCAATTTCATCATGGGCCGTGCCACAATGTTTGATATCGCCAAGCGAAAAGAGATCGAAAAGCATATGGCGTCAACAAATGAGCTGCTGAAACTTTTTTCTCAAAAGGCTTCGGCCAAAGAATATTTTGATGAGGTTGTGAAAAAAATCAGTATTTGGAGCGGCTGTGAATGTGTCGGCATCAGGGTGCTGAATGAAGAAGGGATGATACCATACGGATGCTATACCGGCTTCAGCAGGGAATTCTGGGAATCGGAGAATTTACTTTCAATCCGCGGGGACCAATGCGCCTGCACCCGGACGGTTAAGGGAGATTTTGAAGTCCAGGATATGCACAATGTGACATCCAACGGCTCATTCCACTGCAATAACATGATGGATTTTGTTGCCGGACTTTCAATCGAGCAAAGGAAGAGATACAGGGGAACATGTGTAAAGTATGGCTTTGCGAGTGTAACTATAATCCCGATCCGGCATGACGATACCATACTCGGGGCCATTCATATAGCAGACAAAACAGAAAACAGGTTATCGATGCGAACTCTCGAGTCTATCGAGTCATTATCCCATATTATTGGAGAAGCGGTTTACAGGTTTACCCTCGAAGCCGAAAGATCTAAGTTGCAGTCGGAGAGAGCGAGGACTGGGCGTCTTGCTTCCATTGGCGAACTGGCTGCCGGCGTGGCGCATGAAATCAACAATCCCATGACCGGTATCATAAGCTGTGCCGAGATGTTATTGGACAAATATGCTGAAGGCAGCAAGGAGAAGGAAATTGCCAACCGGATCATAAAAGAAGGCGTCCGCGTTGCGGACATTGTCAAGGGTCTTCTTTCTTTTGCCAGGCAGGGGGGTGATGACAAGCGCCCAGTCAGGATTGAAGATATTATTTCTGAAGTCCTTGCTCTGACAAAGGCGATGTTAAAGAAAGACGGAGTCGAGATCAAGTTATCAGGTATGCCGGAACTCCTGCCTGTCATAGCGAATTTTCAGCAGATAGAGCAGGTTTTTTTGAATGTCATAAATAATTCACGATATGCCTTGACCCAGAAGTATGACGGCACATCCGGCGACAAACAGATTCGGATCACATTTGCGAAAATAATAAAGAATAATATGCCCTATGTGCGGACAATATTCCTGGACAATGGGACCGGCATATCCAGGGACTTGCTCGACAAAGTAGCGGACCCCTTTTTTTCGACCAAGCCTGCGGGCTTAGGCACTGGATTGGGATTGAGTATCAGCCACGGTATTATCACCGACCATAACGGTATGATGACGATTGAGAGCGTTGAAGGAAATTTTACAAAGGTCATAATTGATCTTCCGGCGTCGAGGCGGGGTGAAGATAATGAGAAGTAAAATCCTTGTAATAGATGATGAAGAGAGCATAAGGTTTGCTTTTGATAATATCCTTTCAGATGCAGGCTATGAAGTAACAACAGCGGCAACCTATGATGAAGCTCTGACCTGCGTGACCAAAGCCGACTTCGATCTGATTTTCGCAGATATTATTTTAGGCAACAGATCAGGGATAGATATACTGCGCAAAATAAGGGAAAAAGACATTACGTGCCCTGTGATTATAATTACAGGGGTACCCGATATCGATTCGGCATCCGAGGCTGTTCGACTTGGCGCCTTTGATTATATCCCTAAACCTATTAGGCTCGACGTCATACTGAAAGCGGCGCAGACCGCGCTGCAGTTCAAGGCGCTGACGCTCGAAAAGGAAAAGTACCGCTACAACCTCGACGCGATCTTCAGGAGTGTAAGGGACGCAATTATAACCGTGGACACTGATTTAACCGTTATAGAGGTCAATGAGGCGGCAACAGCTATCTGCGGACATTCCCGGGATATTGTTGGAAGGACTTTTACGCCTTCGCAGAGCGGATGCGACGGGAAATGCCTGGAAGTGATTAAAAGGACCATTGAAACCGGGCAGCCTCTCGAAATCCATCACTTTGAATGCAGGCATAAAGAACGCCCCCATCAGGTTGTGAATCTTAATTCATATCCGCTGGTGTATCAGCAGGGCAAAGTGTCAGGGGTGGTTCTGGTTGCCAGAGACGAAACACGTTTGACAAATCTGGAGCGGGACCTTCATGAGCGATTCCAAATGGACAATATTATAGGCAAAAGCGAGGATATGCAAAAAATTTACACACTCATTGAATCTCTTTCAGGTGTGGAGGCAACTGTCCTGCTGACAGGAGAGAGCGGGACCGGCAAGGGACTTGTGGCCGAGACAGTTCATTACAGGGGACCGAGATGCGAAAAGCCGTTTGTGAAAGTGAATTGTACGGCGCTGTCCGACGATCTTCTTGAGAGCGAATTGTTCGGACATATAAAAGGGGCCTTTACCGGCGCCATCAGGGACGAGATAGGACGGTTCAAAAGGGCTGACGGCGGCACAATTTTTTTGGATGAGATAGGCGATATATCCTCCAGGATGCAACTGAGGCTCCTCGGGGTCCTTCAGAAAATGGAATTTGAAAGAGTTGGAGATTCCACCCCGATAAAAGTCGATGTCCGTGTCATAGCGGCCACTAATGCCGATCTCAGAGAGAAGGTCAGGCTCGGCAGGTTCCGAGAAGACCTGTATTACAGGCTTAAAGTCGTGGAATTGCATTTGCCGCCTCTTAGGGAAAGAAAAGAGGATATAACGGCCCTGATACCCCATTTTTTGAATAAACTGAATAAGAAGTTGGGCAAACAGATAATTGATGTGTCTTCAGAAGTCCTGAGACTTTTTATGACATATCAATGGCCTGGCAATGTGAGAGAATTGGAGCATGTTATGGAGCATGCCTTTGTTGTGAGCCGGCAACCGGTTATTACCATAAATGATCTTCCGGCAGATTTAATACATTCTACCGGCTTGAACAAGATAGCTTTCGAGACTCCTCTTAAGGATGATCCACAATCGATAATTCAGGTCCTGGAAAGGACAGCATGGAACAAATCGAAAGCCGCAAATATTCTCGGACTGAGCAGAAGCACTATCTATAGAAGGATAGCGGAATACAAAATAAAAGAACATTGAACACCTGCGCAGTGCGTGTAATGACACAATATTGTTCCATGATACAGTTGTTTCATGACACAGTTCTCCCGATAGTCAAAGATTTCTATCATATTCACCTTTCGTCATAACTTGCTTTAATTACTGGATAAATCAACACGCTCAGTATTGTTGAGTGCTCTGGCATTATTTTTGATAATACAAATTTTCGTGATGCACTCTGAAGCAGAAAATAATTTATGCCCTTTAACCGGAAATCCCTATGAGGATTGTTATTGCTTTGACATGAACAGCCAGAAGATATTTAAAGCGCTGTTTTATTGTTGCAGTGCTTTCGAGGACTGTGAGGTGTATATAAAACATTCACAAGCAGGCGTGGATTTAAAACATGCCGGCAAAGGAGGAAAAGGTGTTTAAGAACTTAAAAGTCGGGATGAGGTTGGGATTAGGGTTTGGCGCAGTCACTTTACTGATGATAGTTTTGCTTTTCATCGGCACCTACAGCATGGGTCGCATACAGGACCATCTTGAACGGATCGTCAAAATCAACAATACTCGCATGGAATATTCCACAGATATAGCAAACAGAACTCGTGAAATATCCATATCTTTACGCAACATACTTCTGGTAACGGATCCTGGAAAGAGACAAGAGCAGATAAAAGTGATGGGCGACGACAGGATGAAACGGGATGAGGGATTGAAAAAGGTCGATGAAATGACGCCTAAGGATGATACTAAAGGCCGCGAGGCTGTAGAAAAAGTGCGGGCCGCAGCAGAAACTGTAAAGCCGTTAAACAACAAAGTGATAGATCTTGCTATGGCAAACAAGAACGGTGAAGCTGTCGATTTCATGAACAGGGAAGCGCGTCCGGCAGTGCGCAAATTGATCGAGGATTCAGATGAGTTGAGCAACTATCAGAAACTCCGCAACCAGGAACGTTATGAAGAAGCAGTGAAGTCATACAAAAATGCAGTGTTATTGATGTTTATGATCGGCGGCATTGCAATTGTGCTCGCTGTAATAATTTCGATATTGATTACACGGAGCATAGTCCTGCCATTGCATAAAGGCATTGAAGTTGCCGGAAAGATTGCAGAAGGCGACCTGACCTGCGAGGATTTGGATGTAAGATCAAAGGATGAGATAGGCGCTTTAGCCAGGGCCCTGAACATGATGAAGAAATCGCTAAGCGGTATGATAGGGAAGTTTTCAGACACTGCCAGCCATGTTGCCTCGTCATCGGAAGAACTGTCAGCGACAGTGACCCAGATGACAAAGAGAGTAGAGGAGCAGGCGAACAAGGCGAATCAGGTGGCAACAGCGTCTGTAGAGATGTCACAGACCGTTATCGATATAGCAAAAAACAGCTCTGACATAGCAACTTCATCAGCAGACACATTAAAGACAGTCTGAGGATGGCGCGCTTATAGTGAGCAAAACAGTCAATGAAGTGCAGGAGATATCGGCGACTGTGGAAGATCTGGCGAAAATCATGACTGCCCTCGGCGACCGTTCCAAGCAGATAGGAGAGATAATCGGCGTAATTAAGGATATAGCGGACCAGACAAACCTTCTTGCCCTGAATGCAGCCATAGAAGCGGCGCGCGCAGGAGAGCAGGGAAGAGGTTTCGCTGTAGTAGCTGACGAAGTCAGGAAGCTTGCTGAAAAGACCGCACATTCGACATCTGAAATAGGAGAAATGATAACCGCGATACAGGCAGAGACTGAAAAGGCGGTTGTCTCGATGGGAGAGGGGACAAAAAAGGTCAAAGTAGGGGTGGAACTTGCAAACCAGGCTGGAGGCGGTCTCCGTAAAATAGTTGACAGCGTTAACGGTCTGCAGGCCATGGTGCAGCAGATAGCGTCGGCAACAGAGGAGATGTCAACAGTATCGGAGCAGATAAGCGGTGACATAGAGGTTATAGCAACCGTATCAAGGGAGACGAGTGCCGGGTCCTGTCAAATAGGGCAGGAATCGTCTAACTTGTCAAAGATGGCTGTAGAATTAAGAACAGATGTCAACCACTTTCGAGTCAATTGAAACGGAAGTCATTAATGGGGTAAGCCTATTATAGAAAAGGACACGGGAGGTATTAAATGGACGCATTATTAGCAACGCAGGATTCTTTGGTGGTGGTCAAAGCGCAAGGCAAGAGAAGCGATTTGCTGCAGCTTGTGACCTTTGGCCTCGGCGGTGAGGAATATGCAGTGGATATACTGAAGGTACAGGAAATAAACAGGATGAAAGAAATAACAAGGGTGCCCAATGCGCCTTCCTACGTTGAGGGGGTTATTAACCTGAGGGGTAAGGTCATGCCGGTAATAGATTTAAGGAAAAAATTCGGACTTGATTCAAAGGAAAATGATGCACAATCCAGAATAATGATAATAGACGTACAAGGCATGACGGTCGGACTTGTAGTTGATGCGGTATCGGAGGTATTGAGGATTCCATCAGACATAGTAGATCCCACACCTCAGGTGGCTGCTGAAGCAGGCACGGAGTTTATAACGGGCATAGCAAAGCTGGAGGACAGACTGATAATACTCCTTGACATGGACAGACTGATAGGGAAAACAGTGGATATGCTGACGCTTTCCCAAAATTGACACTAATACTTCTTTGGGGGTAAAGATGGTTCTTGTGCGGCGCCGCGGAGAGCAGGGAAGGGGGTTTCAGTATTGTCTGGAAGGTTTTTTAAAGAACGTCACCAACAAAGCCCCGGCTATAAACCCCCCTATGTGTCCCCACCACGCTACTCCTTCACCGGATGAAGGCAACACCTGGGTCACTGTTCCAGCAAATAACTGCAGCAAGAACCACCACCCCAAAAAAATTAACGATGGAAGCTCTATAAACCACGGGATAATAAATATTGGAATGAACGTCAGGATTCTTGCCCGTGGAAACAGCACATAATATGCGCCCATAACCCCGGCAATCGCACCTGAGGCACCTATGACAGGCATAGAGGATTGTGGGCTGAAGTGGATGTAGAACATACTTGCCAAGACCCCCACGATCAAATAAAACACAAGGAATCGGCCATGTCCCATGTTGTCTTCTACTTTGCTGCCGAATATCTTGAGAAACCACATATTACCCAGGATATGCAGCCATCCCCCGTGCAGGAACATCGTGGTCAGGAATGACAGGTAATGAACCAGAGGCAGACCATGACGATGACCCTTTGAATACTCTACAGGCACAATCCCAAAATAATATGTGAAATTCTCAAGTTGTTCCTGCGGCAAGGTGGTTTCAAACAGGAAAACAATTCCGCACAGGATTATGAGCATACACGTGGTCGAGGGGAATGTTCTATTAGGTACGGTATCTCGGATCGGAATCATAAGGGCTTATTCTGCAGGATATAGTCTAATATCTCATTGAGGTCACTGCACAGCCTGAACCCATTATCACTATAGGTACGGTTCCACGGGAATAATAGTCCTGTGGCTAAAGCTCCGCTCTCTACCGCTTTTTCCAATACCTGTGGTGCGTCGTCCACCACAACATCAATGCTGTTATTAAATAAGCTGGTCTTATGATGGGACAGGTGGATGTCATCATAAACCAATCCATGTTTCTTTAACCATCTCTCGGTCTGGCTCATATACTCGGGAGATCGGTGACTTGCTATTGTGATATGGTAGTAATTCTGTTTCAACGCATACAGGAAACCTTTGGCTTCAGGATAAGGCTGATGCTCATCGCTGTCCTGGTTTAGATGAATAGCATTTACTGCCTCGTAAAACTCCTGTTCAGTACAATATCCTTCCCAAATATTCCAGTCTGTCCAGTTTTCAGGGGGCGGAAAGTCCTGGTTAAGCTTTCTCAGTTCTTCGTAAAAGGCATCACAAAACTGCCATAAAGTATTGTCTATGTCGATGATTGCGGTTTTACCCATCATGATATTATAACCAACCTGATCAATGTAAAAAATACCATCTAGCTGATACGCTTCCTTATCAAATAAATCCCGTCCCGGATAGTGAGAAAGAGTTTTTCGGTCCGGTGGTCTGCATTCACCAGTTTATTGAAGTCTGCCATTGCCCGGTCTTCGTCGTCTTTCGGATCGAAGATCCCGCCGTACCACAGGGCATTGTCGGCAAGTATCAATCCGCCTATTCGCAAAATACGCATCGATTCTCTGTAATACGCGCTGTAGTTGCGTTTGTCGGCGTCGATGAATACAAGGTCTGTCTTTTCATCCGGCAGGGTCTTGAGTATTTCGAGGGCCTCGCCAATCCGGAGGTTGATCTTAGATACGCTGGGGCTCTGGTTGAAGAAATTCTGCGCGATCTTGGCAAGATCCGGATTCTGCTCGATGGTCAGGATTTTGCCGTCATCGGGCAGGACCTCGGCCATGGCAAGGGCCGAGTAACCCGTAAATGTGCCTATGTCGACAATGCGGTGCGCCCCTGATAGTTGAGCAGCTAACTGCAGAAACCGCCCTTCGACCCGTCCGGTGAGCATACTTGGATAGATCGTCCTTGTGAGGGTGAAGTATTCGACTTCCTCGAGTAATTCCGACATGGGTGTTGTATGGTCTTTTGCATATCCTTCAGCCTCCTTTGCGACGATATCCATGAAACAAAAAAGGCCATCTGAGTTATAAGATTGCCTGTCTGAACCTTGAGCCGGATGTCGATTCATGGAAGCCCCCTTCGCTGCTCGCACTTACTGTACTGCATCAATTACCTGGCCGGTCATGGAGCCTTCCATTGCCAGTACATAAGTGCGGGCGATCACCTCAACGGGAGTGCCGATCGACTCATCCATATTGAAGGCTTTGAGGGTATCTATCACCCAATTGGGACTTATTGTGTTTATGCGAATGCCTCGCGGCATTTCCAACGCAGCCGCACGACTGAAACCCTCAATAGCCGAGTTCACTAAACTGATCGCAGTCGAACCCTTCATTGGTAAGCGGCTTAATATGCCGCTCGTCAGCGTGAATGATCCATTGTCTTTTACGTGGTCCAATCCTAAGCGCACCAGGTTCACCTGTCCCATCAGTTTATTGTTGAGGCCAAGTGCAAAGTCTGCATCCGTAAGGGAATCCATAGGACCGAACTTAGCGAGTCCCGCCGCAATGATCACGGCATCGACTCGTCCTGTCGTCTCGAACATCTTTGTTATGGATGTCTTGTCCGAAATATCAACCGTAATCATTGATTTGCTGAAACTGACCGGAACCACCTCATGGCGGTCCCCGATAGCCTGCACGATTGCTCTGCCTATTGTTCCTGTTGCTCCGATGACAATGACCTTCATGGTTGTATCCTCCCATGCAATAATATAAGGCTGCAAATAAGTATAGCATCGCGCTGTAAGTTTTAAATAGTCGGAAGCTCGGAAAGTACTGATGATATAATATGCTTAAAAGGAAACTTGTAACGATGTTAAAAAGAGACGAAAAAAATATCATGCAAAATTTCGAGTTGCGGCGGGGGCGTCAGCTCATCGCCATAGGGATAACGCTGTTTCTTGTGTTGTTTCTTGCTGTGCTTTATAAGCGACCGACGGTACTGGGAGAGTTCTCAAGAAATACTCTCTTCGGAGCGCAGATTATGGTTATCGCTGCGTTTATAGGTTTCAGCCGCGTTAACTGGAGATGTCCTTCATGTAATAAATATCTGGGTAATGATCTTTACAGGCGCATTTGCAGGAAGTGCGGCAGCAGGTTGAGATAGGGCAGCTATTTCGGCCTCAGTACAATAATGCCCGGTTTGGTTTTGATGTAGTTTTTAAAATCCTGGTCGATTACTTTCCTGTGCTCTTTTGCGGATGAAGCATGCCTTAGATACGTTTCGCCTCCGGTTTTGATAAAAATACCGACATGTGAAACATCAAGACCCGGAGCGGCCGAGTAAATACCGATATAGTCACCGGTTTTCAGATTGTCAACAAGCTTACCATCCAGTGAACTGGAAGGAATATATTCAATGCCACGACTGATCGGCTGAATACCGAAGAGAAAGGATGTTCCATCCTCCTTCCTGTTCAATTGTTTACGGAGCAGTATTGTTTCCCGCCCTCCTATACGTTTGGTGACATGGTCAACAAAATCCTTATTAAATTCACTCCAGTCGGTAAAAAAGTGCTTTCTTGCGGTAAAGGCGACTTTTCCGGAGCGGTATCTTATTATCTCCAGATTCTTTTCAAACTCATGAAACGAGCCTGACAGCCTCATGGCTTCGATATACTCAATGAAGGTAAAACAGTCGACTTCCTGGAGATTTATTACAAAGACCTCCGGGGTAGCTGCGTCTCCGAGCAGGGTCGATTCTTTATAAGCAGTGTCAAGAAAAAGGGAGGAAAGGTAATGTATGCGTTCTCCGGGCGTGCTGTATGAAGATGATTTCCGCAGCATATCCTCCAATGAGTCAAGTGTCCATTTTCCTAAAAGGAGCACTGCTTCCTCCCTCCTAATCAAGATTATTTCTGAATTGTAAAATTAACTATACCAAAACATTGGAGCTATTTCAAAATATCTAATAATAATCTTCTCTCTGCAATTCAGACACTGGATAAGTCTCCGGAGCGAATCGCGGAGTCTTGGTAATAGTTCTCGGCGAGTAAGCGTATAGCAGGCGCGAAACTGAAGTCCGAAGGGCTGAATTTTGCGCCTGTAGCGTGACGAGTCGTTAGAACTGTCAAGACGCAGCGCCTGAGCGTAAGAGACTTATCCAGTGTCTGAATTGCAGAATCTGCTCTTTTTCAGCTCTCGCACGCCGCTCTCCCTGTGCTAAGATATTCTTATGAAAATTATCGATGTTCATACGCACGGTATCGGCGGGTACGACACAAGGATGCCTGACGAAAAAGATATCCTGGCAATCGCAGCGGCACATGGCGCCCTGGGTGTTGCCGAAATCGTCCCTGCAATCTACCCTGCAGAGATAAATGTCATGAGAAAACATATGGATGTTGTCAGAAATGCCATGGAGCTGCAGAAGGCCATGGCAGATACTCAATCGAGGATCATAGGATTGCATCTTGAGGGGCCATTTCTGAATCCTTTACAGTGCGGTGCGCTGGATGCAACTGCTTTCCTTGAGCCGACGGAATACCATTTGCAAAAGCTGATAGAGGGATTTGAGGATATGGTAAAAATTATCACCATTGCTCCTGAGGCTGAAGGGCGCAGCGGCGATAATACGAAAAATAGCTGATAAGGGGATTATTCCCAGCATGGGACATTCGGCAGCAACATATGGTGAAGCTGAGAGCGGATATCATGCAGGTGCGCGTGGCATTACCCATATTTTTAATGCAATGCGATGTTTTCACCATCGCGAGCCGGGGATTGCGGGATTCGGACTTCTCAACCAGGAGGTTTATATTGAAGTCATTGCCGATCCCTTTCATCTCCATCAGGCAACGATTGGTTTGATATTTAAAGTAAAGAATCCTGCAAGAATAATAATCGTCTCCGATTCGGTGCTGGAGTCAAAAAAATCCATGCATCCCCTGGGCGTTACGGATAGCAGAGGCACTCTCATGGGTGGAAGCATGAGCATACCGGAGGCAGCTTCCAGGCTGATTGAAATGGGGTTCGATAAAGGTATCATAAAGAAATGCATAAGACAAAACCCTGCACAGTATCTTGCTATTTAACCCTTGTGATCCTGCCGTTGATTTTTGCTGAAAAAGGCTGCGGCAATTTCCGGATATAGGTTATCATTGCATCGAGATCAACAGGACCCGTTGCCCGGCTGGTGCCTTTGGTAAGTACACTGAAACCGTCACCTCCGCCGGCAAGGAAACTGTTTACCACGACTGTATACTCGGCAGCAGGATCAATCGGGATGCCGTTCCGGAATATCTTGACTATGCGGCTGCCTGCAGGGAGGGTGCTGTCCCAGATATAAGAAAGGCCGGAAATCTGGAGCATGCGCGGGCGCGACTCATTAGGCCCCTGCTGCCACTGCTGATTAAGCAGATCATATATTTGGCTGCCGGTCAGAGTCATTTTTACGAGATCATTGCTGAAGGGTTGCACCTCATAGATAACACCCCATGTGACAGCGCCAGCTTTGACGTCGCTACGCATCCCGCCGGGGTTTGTGAAAGCAAAGTCGGCGGCAAAGGACGACTTCTGGGCATCGGCAATCAGATTGCCAAGAGCGGATTCGCCTGCGCTGTTTTGCTCTCCTGTGATATCTGTTGTGGCCTGGCCGACGACCTGGTGGATCATCGGTCCGACTTTTGCTTCAGCAGCTGCAACGAGTTTTGAAACCTCAGGATCAGGGGTCAGTCCAGGGCCGGCGTCGGCATAGGTGGTGACAATGGATGCCGATTTCCTGACAATATTTTTGGTGGCTCGGTCTATTTCCAGATCGATATCCGCGTATGCGGTGCTGTAAGCATAAGCCTGGGTAACGAGTATATCCTTGCCGTGCCGATTTTTCAAAAACGCGTTGATGAATGTGTGGGTATGACCTGATATGACAACGTTGACCTTATCATCCAGGCGTGAAACGATATCAGCGATGGGACCATCGACATTTTCTCCTTGAAGTGTGTCGCCCTGATAGGATGTCTGGTAGCCTCCCTGATGTATCAGCACAACTATAGCACTCACATGTTTGGCCCCGAGTTCGGGTATGCACTTGTTGATAGATTCTGCTTCATCTAAAAAGGTGAGGCCTTTCACGGCAGACGGAGTGACAATGCCGGGTGTGTCCTTGAGCACAGCGCCTATAAACGCAATTTGCAAGCCGTTTATCTTCTTGATGACATACGGAGGAAGGATGTGCTTTCCATTTTTCGCATAGACCACATTTGATACTACATAGGGAAATAAAGCGCCCCGCCAGGGATTTTCGAGAAAGGGACCGTCGGGATGATTACCGCCAAATATGAGGCGCATCATTTCGTCCACCCCTTTGTCAAATTCGTGATTGCCGATGGTGGCTGCCATGTTGCACCTGGGGTCCCCGAAAAGGCCCGGACTTGTTGAGGCAGATATGAGGTCTAAGCCGCCTTTATATCGGCAATACTTATTTGCCAGCGTATTCATAAACATGATTGAAGGCTCATCTTTCAACAGTCCTGACACCGGCGACGATGCACCCACTTGATCACCGGCATGAACGATGAGGGTGTCGTGCTCTATGCCCTGTTCAGCAGCTTTGAGGTATGATGCCAGTACTGCCGCCCCACCCACAGGGCGGTTGCCAATCATGTGTCCTGCAGGCAGCCTGCCATGAAAGTCGTTAATGGCAAGGATTTTAATGTGGATATTTGAATCAGGTAAGGCATAAGCTCCGGAAAAGCCCGCCAGAATGGCGACAAGCAGGATAAAAGAGACAAATGTTCTCTTACGTAGTGCCGATAATAAGTTCATTATGTAATTGTACAGCCTTTTGCTGTTTGGTGCAATGTATGAGCAGGGCGCTGCCAATGCCCTTCTCATACTATAGTAATGCGCGGAGTTTTTTTGTTACAATTCTATTCTATACGGTTTGATGCAAGGGGGCTGGGAATATCGGATGAAGTCGCGGGCGCATATTTTTGTTTCGGGGAGTGTGCAGGGTGTGAGCTACAGGTGGTTTGTCTCTGATGTCGCTAATACGTTGAATCTGGCCGGATGGGTAAGGAATCTCCCCGACACCAGGGTTGAGGCTGTTTTTGAGGGAACACGTGAAGCAATTGAAAAGGCCATTTTGAAATGCAGGCAGGGACCTCCTGCAGCAAGGGTTGCTGATATAGACGTGACGTGGGAAAATGGAAATGATGTTCTCGCTGATTTCGAGATCAGGCATTGACAGTAATTTTATGATCGAGGCCCTAAGAGATAAGGTGATTGCCGGGGGGACCATTACACCTTCGGAGGCCCTCTGGATTAGCGGACTTCAGGATGCTGCTATTATCGGTCTTTTTGCTGCAGCAAGCAGTATACGGCAGCGCTTCAGGGGCGACATAATCGATTTGTGCGCTATCGTCAATGCAAAATCAGGGGCGTGTTCAGAGGACTGCTCATATTGCGCCCAGTCATCGAAGGTCAGAACGGGTGTCGCGGTCTATCCGCTCCTTGAGGAAAGTAAAATTATTGAAAAGGCAATGGAGGCAAGGAACGCAGGGGTTAAGAGGTTCTGCATTGTCACGAGTGGCAGAAAGGTCAGCAATAATGAACTAACCAAAATGGGCAGCATGGTGCGGGAAGTAAGGCGCACCGGCCTTTTGCCTTGTGCTACCCTGGGGCTTCTTGACAAAGAGGAACTATCATATCTCAGGGCATGCGGCCTTGTGAGGTATCATCATAATCTTGAAACATCCGAAAATTTCTTCCCGGAAATTTGCAGCACCCATACATACCATGAAAAGCTGAAAACGGTTGAAGCGGCGCTGTCCGCAGGGCTTTCCGTATGCTCTGGAGGCATTTTCGGCATTGGTGAGACGTGGCAGGACAGAGTTGATATGGCGTTTGCGCTAAGAGCGCTTGACGTTGACTCTGTGCCTATAAATTTTCTTATACCGGTCCAGGGCACTCCGCTGGGTGAGCAAGCGGTGCTACGTCCGCTGGAGGCACTTAAAATTATCAGTCTTTACCGGTTTATTCTGCCCGACAAACAGATACGTGTATGCGGCGGCAGGGTGCAGGCACTCAATGAGTTCCACTGTCTGGTATTTATGGCAGGCGCGGATGCTGTCCTTACAGGAAATTACCTTACCACTACAGGCAGGACTTTTGGTGATGATCTGGAGCTGATCAGGCAGAGCGGGCTGAAGATTGCCTGCCCATGACTGTCCGGACAATATCTGCCGAAAAAAGTCACTACCGATGTTTTCAATGTTTTGTTGAATTTTTTTTTTTACAAATGTACTATAAATATATATTATAATTCATATTACCTTAATGAATAATAAAATCACAATAATGGATGGAGGGATTGGATGGCAACAGTCGGTAAGAGGTCTAAAAAGAGTGTGCGGACTGCGAAGAGTGCAAAAAAAGTAAAGGGGAATAAGTACGTTTATTCTTTCGGAGCGGGTAAGGCTGACGGAAAGTCTGCTATGAATAACCTGCTGGGTGGCAAGGGCGCCAACGTTGCAGAGATGGTCAACCTCGGTATTCCTGTACCTCCTGGTTTCACTCTAACCACTGAAGTTTGTACGCTTTATTACAAAAACAACAGAAAATATCCCTCTGAGTTAGTGTCTCAGGTAGAGACCGCGCTGGCAAAAGTCGAAAAAATCATCGGGAAAAAATTCGGAGATGTGGAAGACCCTCTCCTTGTATCGGTCCGTTCCGGGGCCCGCAGATCGATGCCTGGTATGATGGATACGGTGCTTAATGTCGGCTTGACATCAAAAACAATTCCTGGGCTTATAAAAAGGACTGGTAACGAACGTTTTGTATTTGATGCATACCGCCGCCTGATTATGATGTATTCCGATGTGGTCATGGAGAAGGCAGCCGGGTTAGAGCCTGCCAGGGAGGACCAAGCAGTTCGTTATAAGCTGGACCATGCACTTGAAGTGGTGAAAAAAGAGAAGGGATACAAGAGCGATACCGATCTTACAGTTGATGACCTGAAAAAGCTTTGTGATCAGTTCAAGGTTATTGTAAAGGACACGCTTAAACAAGATTTCCCTGATGACCCCAGGGAGCAGCTCTGGGGCGGTATCGGCGGTGTTTTCCAATC
This sequence comes from Nitrospirota bacterium, assembly GCA_963710375.1. Classification (GTDB taxonomy): domain Bacteria; phylum Nitrospirota; class Thermodesulfovibrionia; order Thermodesulfovibrionales; family Dissulfurispiraceae; genus JADFXI01. The sequence goes on along the minus strand of CAVPZX010000009.1, from coordinate 80,782 downwards.
ATGGATGGGTAAGCGGGCCATTGCATACAGGAGGATTGAGAAAATACCGGAGGACTGGGGGACCGCAGTCACCGTCCAGTCAATGGTTTTCGGAAATACCGGAGATAATTCTGCTACGGGCGTTGCTTTTACAAGAAATCCTGCAACTGGAGAGGACATGTTCTTCGGAGAATGGCTTCCTAATGCCCAGGGTGAAGATGTTGTAGCCGGCATCAGGACACCCAACCCTGTGAACAAGGCAGGAAAGACTGAAGATACCATACACCTCCAATCTCTTGAGGAGAGCATGCCGAAACTCTATAAGGAATTATTTGTCATTCAGAAGAAGCTCGAAAAACATTACAGGAACATGCAGGACATTGAATTTACAATACAGGACGGAAGGCTCTGGATGCTTCAGACAAGAGTCGGCAAACGTACCGGGCAGGCTGCTATACGCATGGCTGTTGAAATGGCAAAACAAAAGCTTATTACAAGGGAGACCGCTCTTTTGCGAGTGAAACCCGACCAGCTTGATGAGCTCTTGCACCCCAGCGTCGATACTGCAGCAGAGAATAAGGCCGTGGAAATAGCAAAGGGTCTTCCTGCAGGTCCGGGCGGCGCCGAGGGGAAAATAGTTTTCACCGCCGATGATGCAGCGGCATGGGCCAAGAGGGGAGAGCTTGTCATATTGGTGAGAAACGAAACTTCGCCTGAGGACGTCCACGGCATGCATGCAGCGGAGGCGATCCTGACGGCAAGGGGCGGAATGACCAGCCACGCAGCACTTGTTGCGAGGGGATGGGGCAAGTGCTGTATTGTCGGAGCATCAGCGCTGGAAATCGATGCGCATAAAAAAGAGATGAGTGTAAACGGTAAAATTTACAGGGAAGGGGAATGGATAACGCTTGACGGGACTAAAGGCCGTGTCTACGAAGGGAAACTCCCGCTTATGCCCGCTGACCCCGATAGCAACCCCTGGTACAAGGAATTGATGAAGTGGGCAGACCAGTTCAGAACTTTAAGAGTGCGGACTAATGCCGACACACCGAACGATGCCGCTGTTGCGAGAAATTTCGGTGCTCAGGGAATAGGCTTGTGCAGAACAGAGCACATGTTCTTTGGCCCGGACCGCATACGGGCAGTCAGGGAGATGATTCTTTCGGACACTGTCGAAGGGAGAAAACGGGCACTGGCAAAACTTCTGCCATTCCAGAAGGCTGATTTTATCGGCATATTCAAGGCTATGGCAGGCCTGCCGGTCACTATCAGACTTCTTGATCCGCCGCTTCACGAGTTCCTTCCCAATACCGACTCGGAACTCCATGAGCTTTCAGCGGAAATGGGGGTTACTTTTGAACGGCTGAATGTAAAGAACAAGTTTTTGCATGAGTTTAATCCAATGCTCGGGCACCGCGGCTGCCGACTAGGCGTTACTTATCCTGAAATATACGAGATGCAGGTGCAGGCCATTATGGAAGCAGCCTGCGAGCTTGCCAGGGAGAAGGTAAAGGTCATTACAGAGATCATGATCCCGCTTGTTGGCCATGTGAATGAACTTGAGCGGCTCAGGGCATTGACTATTTCTACTGCAGACCGCGTGCAGAAAGAATATAAAGTCAAAGTCCGGTACACGGTGGGGACAATGATAGAATTGCCGCGTGCCTGCGTGACATCGGACGAGATTGCGGTATACGCCGATTTCTTTTCTTTTGGAACGAACGATCTTACTCAAACAGTTTATGGATTGTCCAGAGACGATGCAGGAGGGTTCCTGCCGTTTTATATTGAGGGCGGCATATTGAAAGAAGATCCTTTCATTACTATTGACCAGGAAGGCGTCGGGCCTTTTATGCGCATGGCTGTGGAAAAAGGAAGAAAGGCCAGGAAAGATCTTAAAATAGGAATATGCGGCGAGCATGGCGGGGAACCGAAGTCTGTTGCATTCTGCCATGAAATCGGTCTTGATTACGTCAGCTGCTCTCCATACAGAGTGCCGATCGCCAGATTCGCAGCTGCGCAGGCCGCGCTGAAAAAATAGTTTTGTTTCAAGTGGTTACGACAAAATAAGGGGGCTGTAGCTTATATCCACGGCCCCCTTTTTTTCAAATCCTGGTTCTGCCCCGTCTAAACAGGTCTTGGAAATCTTTGTCATTTTCTGTTTGATCCGTATTCATCTTCCTGTAATCAATTATTTCATATACTGACTTGCCCGGTATTTTTGAGAAAACTTGTTGTAAACAGACATGATAAAAGCAGATAATATTCTTATGCGCATACTTATTGTTGAAGATGAAAAACCGCTTGCTGACGTAATCAAGCAGGGGCTCGGTGAGGAAGGATATGCCGTAGACGTTGCATACAACGGCGAAGACGGTCTTTTCCTGGCTGAAAATGAGCCATATGACCTTATACTCCTGGATATAATGCTGCCAATTGTCGATGGGATGACGATTCTCAAAAAAGTCCGCAAGAGAGGTGTTAAGTCTCCTGTTCTTATGTTGACAGCCAGGGATGCATTATTTGATAAGGTCTCGGGGCTGGACAGCGGCGCGGATGACTACCTGACAAAACCATTTCTGTTTGAAGAGCTTCTGGCACGCATACGGGCATTGTTAAGAAGAAGTTCCGAGGTTAAGACATCCATAATGGAGATTGGAGACCTTGTCATTAACATGGCAACTCATGAGGTAACGAGAAGCGGAAAGAATATCTCACTCTCTGCTAAAGAATATGCCCTGCTTGAATACATGGCACTTAATAAAAATAAGGTCCTGAACAGAACATCCCTGACAGAGCATCTTTATGACCAGGATTTCAACCTCGACAGCAATGTCATTGATGTTTTTATTAACCGCATAAGGACAAAAATTGATAAAGGGTTCCACAAAGGGCTCATCCATACTGTGCGTGGAGCCGGTTATATGTTAAGGGGTTAAGATGTTTTCTTCTATAAAGGCAAAAATTATCATATTCTATATGGCTGTCCTCTTTCTGACCCTATCAGTACTCGGGGCATTGCTGTATTTCAGCCTAAGCAAAATTGTCTATGATTCGGTTGACGCGAACCTTTTGTCCAAGGCAACGGCGCTGGCCACGCTGGTAAGCCTGGATGTCGGGGATAAAACAAGATTCAGGTTTTCAGACGAGATAATGTGGGAATACAATTCTCCGAAATCCGGAAGTTTTTTCCAAATACGCCGACTCGATGGAACAACTATAGAGAAGTCGACATCCCTGGGGAACAGGGACCTCCCTGTTCCCACACTTGACCGGCAGACAGGTTTTGAATTTGTCAGGTTGGGAAGACGTCCTGCAAGGCTTATAAATTTTTATGTTCCTATTGAAAAAGGCGAACTGGATATGTCAGAAAATAAAGAAGAAAGCCTGGTTATCCAGTGCGCTGAGGATATAAGATATCAGGTTAATCTCATGAAACGCTACAGGATCACCCTTTTTCTCTCCATCCTTTCCATCGTTGTAGTTTCAGCATCGGGAGGATTATTAATCGCACGCAGGGCACTTACCCCCATAAAAAACATTTCTGAGACAATAGATAAAATTTCAGAATCAAACCTCTCTGAAAGAATATCCATAGAGGACATTCCGCAGGAATTAAGGATCCTCGCGTCTTCTTTTAACCGCACTTTTGACAGGCTGGAGATGGCCTTCATCCGTCAGAAAGAATTTGCTGCGGACGCCTCTCATGAGCTCAGGACACCGCTGTCAGTAATCTTGAGCCAGAGCGAGATAACGCTCAGGAAGGATAGAACCGCCGGTGAATACCGCAATAGCCTCTCCGCTATCAAGGAAGCGGCAATGATGATGTCTGAAATAGTCCGGAAACTGCTTACAATTGCCAAACTGAGCGCGTATAAATTCGAGCTTAGGTTCGAAAGGATTAATCTGATCGAAATTATAAGCGAGTCGGTAAAACTGTTAAGTCCTCTTGCGGAACATAAAGGAGTCAGCATAGATATATCTCCAGCAGATCCGCTTGTAGTTCTTGGAGACCGCTCATTATTATCCGAGCTGTTTAATAACCTTATAGGCAATGCCATAAAATATAATGTGCCTCATGGGAAAATATATATTAATCTCATAAAAGAACCCGACTTAACTGTGACCGAAATAAGGGATACGGGAATCGGCATCCCGGAGAATGACCTGGCTAAAGTATTTGACCGCTTTTATCGCGTGGACAAATCCCGATCACGGGAGAGTGGCGGCTCCGGCTTAGGGCTTAGCATCTGCAATGAAATAGTTAAATTGCATAACGGCAGGATAGAGATAAAAAGCAAAGTGGATGAGGGCAGCACAGTGTCCGTATATCTGAAAGAAGACAGAGATGCCACCTACATTTAAAAATCTACCCGCAGCTCCCGGGAATCGCAAGGTCTGACAGTAACCTCTTTTTTGAACATGTATTCATCTTCCTGTAATCTTTGATTTCATATAATGACATCAGGCTGAAATCGAGAAATTTGTTCAAATGCAACTGTGAGGTTTAGTTTATATGCGATTGCGGTGTAAGTATAACATTGGCCGGCTGTTTCTGATTTGTTTAGCTGTGAGTCTGGTGTTACCGGTTTCAGTTGCCTACTGTAAAAAAGGTCAGGACGAGAATCTCCAGCTGAACAGGGCATTATCTCTGTTATCTGAAGACCATCTTGGTTTCATCGACAGTTATTTTGATTCTGAATTCCTGAAAAAGATCGATAGGGCCGCCCATGCTTTTTTCCGAAAAGTTGTTCGCGTGCGGCATATGATCCCTGAGGAAGACTGGATCACAAAAATAATACTATTGAACAATACTGCAACGTTTGCAGAGTACAACATGAATTTATACAGCCGATGTTCATGGGTAATTCTTCCGTCATCGGCATGCCAGCAAGACTTCCTACTGTCTTTTTCAAGGCGTTCCCCTCCTTTTGCATAGCACTTCTATCCGGAAACAGTTACATTTGACCGGAAGGTCAGACTAAGAGATAAGAGTTTTCAGGTCACCGGAAACTTATTTGTCATCACTGATTACTTTTATCGAAATGAAATGTGTCCGTATACAGGGATATTCCGTGACTTTAGAAAAGGCTGTTCGCGGTACAGCTTTCCGGTAAAACATAGGTGAGACATTAATCGCGGTGTATCTTCCTTCATGCTTGCGCCGCTGCTTTTAAATATAAATGTGTCTTAGACGGAGGAGGTATTATGAGAAAAAATGGAGCATACAGTGCATATATAGAAACTGAGAATGTTTTGGGCTTGAAATCACGAAAATCGCCCCGCATTTGCAGCAAGCATCAAATAGCATTTGACAGCAATGCTTCTAAACAAAAGAGATCTTGCGTAAAACACTATCCGCAGTCAAGAAACAGTGTATGGAGTTACCATTTAATATCGATGGTGACAAATCACGGACAGCTGATCTGGATATTTAGTGTCATCGATGAATATACACAGGAATATTTGCGCTGTCTGGCCGCACACAGTATAAGCGCTCAAAATGTAATAGATGAGTTATTCAGCCTTTTTCTGCAAAGAGGCATCCCTCGGTATCTTTTTGCGTTCAATGACAATGCCGCAATACCGAAAGCCATTTGCGAATGGATCGAGAAGCTCGAAATTAACTGCCCTTTTGTGGAGTTGAAAAGGTACGGGTATAATGGATATGGCATATCGTTCAGCGAAGAGTTGATAAAGGACATCTCCAATGGGAAACGCCTCTCCTCATTAGCTGATGTAAGGGTATGGCTCGAAAACTGGAGAAATGAACACAACCGCTCGCTGAATCTTCTGCGTGTATAGCGGAGATATATGGATCTAAATCACATTTAATACTGGAGGTTAAACAATGAGCAGACTAATCAACAAGAAAACATATGCTATTGCTGCGTTGTTCACAATCTTGGGGCTGGTCCTCGGACTCGGCATTTCGTCGAGTATGGGAATTCATGCAAAGGCATATTCGGAAGAGCCCAGGATATCCAAAGAGGCGGTCGATATCCTCTCGAAGACTGACGAGGCTATGGCAGAGGTCGCTGCTGCTGCAAAGCCGGCTGTTGTAAACGTTTCGACCACCAGAACAATAAAGACACCCGGGATAATGAATCCTTTTTTCAATGATCCTTTCTTCAGGCAATTTTTTGGCAACGCCTTTGGAAATGCAAACGGTCCCAGAGAGCACAAGCAGGCGAGCCTCGGTTCGGGAGTCATCATCGATAGAGCAGGCTACATTCTCACGAACAACCATGTGGTGAAGGACGCTGATGAGATCAAGATCAAGCTGTCTGACGGCAGGGAGTTCAAAGGCAAAGTGATCGGTACTGACCAGAAGACTGATATAGCGGTTATCAAGATCAATTCCGATCATCTGCCGGTGTTAAATATAGGAGACTCCGACAGGCTCCGGGTAGGACAACGGGTGTTAGCTATAGGGAACCCTTTTGGTCTTAACCAGACAGTGACATCAGGAATTGTGAGCGCCACCGGCAGGGCAAACATGGGCATAGCGGATTACGAGGATTTTATTCAGACCGATGCGCCGATCAATCCCGGAAACTCCGGAGGGGCGCTGGTAAACATTCGGGGTGAGCTTATAGGCATCAATACCGCCATATTCAGTACATCGGGGGGCGATCAGGGGATCGGCTTTGCCATACCGAGCAATATGGCAAAAACCGTCATGGAGTCCCTTATAAAAAACGGCAAAGTGGTGAGAGGTTGGCTGGGGGTTTCCGTGCAGGCGCTAACGCCTGAAATTGCTAAACAGTTTGGGTTAAAGGAACAAGGCGGCGCACTGGTCGGAGATGTTGTGGAAGGCAGCCCGGCAGAAAAAGCGGGGCTGAAGCGGGGCGATGTGATTATCAAGTATGACGGTACCCCGGTGAATGATCCGGCGCAGTTGAAAAATACGACTGCGAGCACTCCTGTAGGCAAAGAGGTCCTGCTCGATATTGTCCGTGACGGTAAAACTAAACAGGTAAAAGTCGATATCGCTGAACTGCCATCTACGGGACAAACAGCATCGGGCTCATTTCACAATCACCTGAAGGGAATTCATGCGCAGAACATGACCCCTGAAATCAGGAAGGGTCTGGGAATCCCGGCGCGTGTGACAGGTGTCATAGTTACCGATGTGGAGGGTGGAACTCCTGCGGGAAGTGTTCTTATGCGAAACGATGTAATCATCGAGATCGATAGGAATAAAATCAACACGGTTCAGGATTACGAGAAAATGGCCGATCATATCAAACCAGATCAGGACGTCCTGCTGCTCATATATCGGGGAGGCTCCGTTCTTTATGTTACGCTGTCAGCGCAGTAAATAACTGCATGTCAATGAAGGGCAGGTTATTATCACCTGCCCTTCCACACTTCATAATTCTGCATCTAGTTCGAGAAATAGCATCATATTTTTCTGCTGGAGATCTATGCGCGCTCTGCAAAAAAAATGATGCACTGCAATATTTTTTTTGCCTTCAAACCACCGAATATATCTTTTGCCAATTCGTTTAATGCTATTTATCAAGCGCTTATTAACAGCGAATAAAATGGCACTATACTTGCTTTAACCTCGAACAAATACTCCTAATGAGGTGAATCAAGCATGCACGGCATCATTAAAAATCTGCTGACAAAACTTTCGTCGCATCCAGGCTGGAAGTGGTTTATCCTTGTCACTGTTCTGCTTGGAGCCACAGGGGTCACGGGTATGTTTGCCTTTTCCCAGTTAAGCAGTGCGAGCTTTATTCCTCCGGAGACAGTGCAAAGCTTGCCCGCGGATTCAAGCCATGGGTTGACGGGGCAAGGACAAAGCGCCTCAGATGCCAAAAAGCCTGCCGTCAAAGACGGTACTGTCACTGAGCACGGGACCGATTCGAATGACTGGGCCTTGAACCTGCTATACATGATTAATTAGTCAAAAAGGATCTTTTAGATTCCTAAAATTAAATTTTTAACAGGGAGTTATTCGGAAATGGGCAGGTTACAATTTTCTAATTCGCGTTTTTTCTCGCATCCCAGATGGAAGTGGGTGATTCTTTCCACTGTTCTGCTTGGAGTCACAATGTTGGTGTTGAACGTAAGCGTTGTCAACGCAGCCATGCTGAATCTCAAAAATACGTTGGGAATTTCGATGGCGGCAGGTTGGCTGTTTTTACTTGGCTGCAGCTTAAGCGGCTCATTTTTATCCAGTCTCTTGGGAATAGGGGGCGCCATATTCATTATTCCCATCATTTTGTATTTTCAAAATGGCGTACATTTGAATCTCGGGATACATCAAATAAGCGCCCTTTGCACTCTTTTCGTCTTTGTGGCGGGGACCGTGGGTTTTTGGGCCCATGGCCGGCACGGGAAGGTAGAAAAGCGGCTTGTGATCATAACCGGCAGTTCTGCATCCATTGGGGCGCTGTCAGGAGGGATAGTGCAATTCTATCTGCCGCATAATGTGATTTTAACAACATTCGTCAGCCTGTTGTTCCTTATCGGTACTTTAATGATTTGGCCCTTGAAGGTTGAGCATGAAGATATCCCTGAATATTCGATAACTAAAACAGTTATCGGTTGTTTGACAGGAGGTTTTCTGGCAGGCATCGTGGGCATAGGGGGAGGTACTATACTTGTGCCCTTTATGATCCGTTTTCTTAAAATTCCTACCAGGCCGGCCATCACTACCGGTCTTGCCCTGGTGATGCTGGCGGGCTTTTTTAGCTTAATAGGCCGGCTGGAGCATGCTTCCTCTGTCCCCTGGATGTTAGGCATACCTCTATTACTTGGCATACTGCCTGGCAGTTTGCTGGGGGCTTATACCAGCCACCGGATGCCCACAACTATTTTACGCAAGGGCTTTGCCGTGATGATCCTGATGCTGGCGGTCCGCACAGCCATAAGTGTTGTTTAGTAATTCCTCAAGAGCTAATTTGAATAATGTTAGCGAAGAGAAGGGATATGGCAGCACCTAACGGCTATATAAAAAACTTACTGGAGCACTGGCATGATTTCCGCCTGAAGCTTTTCTTTGAAGGTATTTTAACCGGCGCTTTTGCCGGTGTGGTCGTGGTTTGTTTTAGACTTATGCTGGCCTGGACTAGTACGGCAAGGCCTAAGCTGGTTGCTTTTTTGGGGTCAAGTGCTTTTGGCTGGACCGCATTATTCTTTGTTTCCCTCATTGGTATTGGCCTGATTTTGTCCTGGCTGATTAAGATGGTACCTATGTCAACCGGCAGCGGCATCCCGCAGGTGAAGGGCATTCTGGCAGGACATTTGAGAATGAACTGGCTTAAAGTAATCGGAGTAAAGTTTGTCGGTGGTTTATTGGGAATTGGGGCGGGCCTTTCCTTAGGTCGGGAAGGTCCTTCGGTGCAATTGGGGGCGGCGGCGGGTCAGGGGATCAGCCGGCTTTTGAGACGCAGCAGCATGGAGGAAAAGTATTTATTAACCAGCGGAGCCAGTGCAGGGCTGTCCGCAGCCTTTAACGCACCCCTGGCCGGGGTAGTGTTTGCCCTGGAGGAACTGCATAAAAACTTTTCCCCGGTGGTGCTGGCCTCTGCTGTGGCTGCCTCGGTTACGGCGGATTTTGTCACCCGCTATGTTTTCGGGCAGGGTCCGGTGTTTGATTTTCATAATATTCCGCTGCTGCCATTTCAGTATTACCTGTATGTTGTGGTCTTGGGTCTTTTTGTCGGAGTTTTTGGGGTATTGTTCAATTCGAGCCTGGTTAAATTTCAGGTTTTTTACGAGAAACTACGCGTGCCGTCCCAATTAAAGCCGGCCGTCCCTTTGGTAGCGGCCGGATTCCTCGGGTTTGTCCTGCCACAGGTGCTGGGTGGCGGCGCCAGGTTAATTAATTCGTTACCTCAAATGAATTATGCTCTAACCCTACTGCTGGTTATTCTTGTGGGTAAATTTTTATTTACCATGCTGAGCTATGGTACGGGCGTGCCGGGCGGTATTTTTATGCCGCTTTTAACCATAGGCGCTTTAAGCGGCAATTTGTACGGCAGCATTGTGGCCCAGTATCTTCATGTTGACCCCATTTATGTTAACAACTTCATCATCCTGGCCATGGCCGCATACTTTAGCGCCATTGTCAAGGCGCCCATTACAGGCAGCATCTTAATTATGGAAATGACCGGCAACATGGAGCAGCTATTAGCTTTAGTTACTGTTTGCATGTCCGCCTATATTGCCAGTGATGTGTTGAAAGGCAAACCTATTTATGATGTTTTGTTAAATCGTATTTTGGCTAAACGAAGACCGGCCAAGAAGCCGAGCCCTCAGGAACATGACGAGGAAAAGCATATCTTAGAAAAAGTGGTCAGCCTGGGGGCGCCGGTTTGTGACAGAAAAGCATGTGATATTGATTGGCCGGAGAACAGTCTTTTGGTGGGTATCAGACGTGGGGACTCAGAATTGATCCCGGCGCCGGATACCACTATTTATCCCGGGGATTATTTGATCGTGATGTCCGGGACTGCGGTGCTTCCCCGTGTGCACTCCTGTTTAGAGGAACTGGCCGGTGAAGAGAAATCCGTTACCGTCAATTAGATGTTTTTCCATAAATTACTAAATCCCCTCACCATTGCCTTCTCCCTCTGATCCAGCCGAATCATTGTCCTATGAACAGGGCTGCTGTGACAGCCCTCTTTGTTTTAGATTATAATAAAAGATAATAAAAGCGCAGCAGGCACCGGGGACAAGTTTGGGCAGTATGATAAAGCAGGGCGGATCATCGCTTACAGCAAAGTTCATGTTTGGATTAGGCATCATCCTGTTGTGTGTTATCGCTGTTGTTTCCCTACTGACCTATTCGTATTTGAAAAAAATGTACATCCAGGAAGCCTATGAGAAGACGGATATTGTGCTGGGGCATATTGATGCTACTATGGAGTATGCCCGGGATGAACTTCGACCCCAGATATTCCATGTTTTGCCCGGGAACATTTTCATCCAGCAGGTCATGTCCAGTACCTTTATGAACATGGGAATAATGAAGAGGTTCAAACAGAGGTTTCCCCGATACATTTACAAAAGGGTTGCACTTCATCCAAGGAATCCGGCAGACAAGGCTGACGCATTTGAAGAGGGCTTTATCAGGCAGTTCAGTAATGAACCTGCTTCGAAGAGGCAATGGAAGGGTCTGGTCACCAGGAACGGAGAAGATTACTTTCTTCATTTAAAGGCGATTGTTATGGAGGACCAGTGCCTGCTTTGCCACGGATCTCCCGCTTCTGCACCAGAGTCCATTACCCGCCACTATGGAAAAGTGAACGGATATTACTGGAAAGTGGGTGAGGTAGTCGGCCTTGAGTCGATCGCGGCTCCGGTCAGCGCCACTTTTAGGCAATTGAGGCATGTAGCCCTTTACCTTTTCCTCTGTGGGGTGGGCGGCATGGTAGCTCTATTTGGCGTTCTTAATTATTTCCATTACCGGATAGCGGTGATGCCCCTGAGAAGAGTGAGTTCCTTTTTCAAGGACGTGGTGAACAGACGCCGGGATCTGGACATACATCTGGACGCACGGGATTATGGTGAAGTTTCAGACCTTGCTGAATCCTTTAACCGCATGATGGGATACCTGAAAATATCCGAAGAGGAAAAGAAGGAGATGGAGGAGCGGGTACGGCAGGCCGACAAACTCGCATCTATCGGACAACTGGCCGCAGGCGTGGCGCATGAGATAAACAATCCCCTTAGCCTGATACTCGGATACACGAAGCTGCTGCGCAAAGAGTGCAGTGATCATGAGCAATCCAAGGCAGATATGGATATTATCTATAACAACGCCCTGCTATGCAAGAAGATCGTTGAAGACCTCCTGAACTTCTCCCGCCAGACCGAGGCCAACCATATACCTACTGATATGAATATATCTGTGGAGCTGGCGGCGGCTTCACTGGAGGAAACGTTCCGACAAGGCAGGGTAAGCATAATCCGCCACTATGATCCTTTCCTGCCCCCTCTGTCGGCTGATGAGGACAAGATGAAACTGGTCTTTAATAATCTCCTGATCAACTCCTTTCAGGCCATGAAAGCAGGGGGCCACATTACTATCAGGACCGAGTACGACAGAGAGGGCAACGGTATACGTATTATTTTTTCAGATACAGGCAGCGGCATCCCTAAAAAGATCAGGGACAAGATATTTGAGCCATTTTTCACAACAAAACCGCCCGGACAGGGCACAGGCCTTGGGCTTGCGGTGAGCTATGGCATTGTGAAGGAACACAAAGGGGAGATTTCGGTGCAAAGTGAAGAAGGCTCAGGCGCTTCTTTCACTATCTGGTTCCCCGTTGAAAGAGACAAGGCATGAAACAAACCATTCTGATTGTAGACGACAACCCTGATATGATCCATTTTCTCGAAAGGCTCATCGGAAGTGAACTGCATCTGAAGACCTGCGGCTCTGACAGCGCGGAATCGGCCCTGCGCATTATTAATAAAGACACCATCAACTGTGTCCTCGCCGATATGAAGATGCCTGGAATGGACGGTATTGAGCTTTTGCAGAACATCAGGAAAAAGGATGCGTTCCTGCCAGTGATTATAATGACCGCATATGGCGCCATCGAGTCTGCCGTGAAGGCGATGAAAGAAGGGGCCTACGATTTTATTACAAAGCCTTTCGAGGAGGAGCGGCTGCTGCACACTGTGCGGCGGGCATTGGAACATCAAAGCCTTCTCCAGAAAAACCAGGATCTGGAAAGGAGAATCCTGGAGAAAGAAAAAGAGGCTTTTTTTGTTGGAGAATCCCCCAGGATGAAAGAACTTATCGACACCCTGGGGTTAGTGGCAAAAACTGACGTAACAGTGCTCATCACAGGCGAGACCGGTACCGGAAAAGAGCTGGCTGCCCGCATGATTCACAAACTCAGCAACCGGGCCGGCAAACCCTTTGTTGCTGTAAACTGTCCCGCCATTCCTGAAAACATTCTGGAGAGCGAACTTTTCGGATATCGCAAAGGCGCCTTTACAGGCGCTACCTCTGACAGAGAAGGGCTTTTCCAGGCAGCCCAGGAAGGGACCTTGTTCCTCGACGAGATCGGGGACATATCTATCCCATTACAGGCAAAACTGCTGAGGGTGCTGCAGGAAAGGGAACTCAAACCCCTGGGAGATACCACTACCCACCGGGTTGATGTACGCGTCATTGCGGCCACGAACCGGGACCTGGAGGGCAACATTGCAGCAGGTCTTTTCAGATCAGACCTTTATTATAGACTGAACGTTGTCTCTGTTCATACCCCGCCGCTAAGGGAAATCCCTGAGGACATCCCCTTTATTGCCTTTCACTTTCTTTCCTTATTTTGTGCGGAGATGGGATTAGACCAGAAAAAGCTTACTGAAGACGCGATACATCTCCTTGTTTCCAGGCCGTGGAAAGGCAATGCCCGCGAACTCCAGAATGAGATACAGCGCGCGGTGATTTTTTCGAAGAATGACTTTCTTGCGCCGGAGGATTTCGGAAAGAGTCTTCAGATAATTCCTTGTACCGGAGACAATCCTGAAATATATGGACTCGACTACAGGGAAGCCCGGAAGAATATCCTGTCGGTATTCAACAAAGAATATATAACGCGCCTGCTGCGTCATACCGAAGGGAATGTTTCGCTGGCTGCACAGACTGCAGGCCTGGAGCGGCAATCCCTCCAGCATATAATGAGAAAATACGGGATTGTTTCAGAAGAGTTCCGGAAGGATGCAGAAAAAAAATAGCACGATAGAAATTTATTGTTTTATCCTATCCAGACGGTTTTGTTGAAATCTTTGATACCTTCCACGATATGATTTGTTGTGCCGCGGTGTCCGACCTTTAAAGCATTTTCGAGATCGTAGTGTTTAAGGCAAGTGCCGCAGGAAAAGATTTCTACTCCCATTTTTTCAAGGTCCTGCAAAATAATGACCATCTCTTCGTTGGTTGTTGTGAGTTTGACGGCGGTATTGAGGAGAAAAATGGTATGGGGAATCTCGTTCGTCGCTTTCATTGTCTCAAAAAATCCCTTCATCAGGATTTTCCCGAGCGTCTCGTCTTTACCGATTGTGTCTGAACCGATAATCAGCAGCACATCCCTTTCAGGTTCTTCATTGGCCGTACTGGGTGAGGGTCCGGACTGTCCGGCAGGGACTTCGCAAGTGTACCCCTTAATGATTCTGACTTTCCAGTAGCCGTCCTCTTTGGACCCTTCAGAATAAAACCCGTTTTTCGTTGCAAAGCGGGTGAGGTTTTTTAGCGATGCCTCGTTATCGACCAATACATCAATGATGCCCTCATCCAGTCCCGACAGTGCATCCTCGGCCAGCAGCAACGGCTTGGGACAGCCCAGGCCTCTCGCATCTACAAGCAAAGCTTCCACTTAACTATCAGTCCCGGGCACTGAATACTTTACTCAGGGGCGACTTGAGTGACCGGAGCTTTCTTTACCGGCGTCTTTTTTGACACTGTTTTTTTTGCAGCGGTTTTCTTTACAACGGTTTTTTTTGCCCCTTGCGCCTGTTTTCCCTCGATCTTAAGTATCTCGGCCTCAAGCTTTTTGATGCGGGAGGTGATCTCTTTTATTTTAGTGTCGAGCATGGGATTTTTCATTTTAGCGCTCAGGTCGTATACCTTACCGCCCAAATCCGCTATTTCCTTTTGCACTTTGGCTTTCATCTCATAAAGTATGTAACGTTTCTTTCCTTCGTCTGTGAGCGATTCGGCTTTTCTCATAACGACCGCTGCGCCCTCTTTCACAAAGGCCAAGCCCTCATCAACCCCAGTCTGCAGATCTTTCTTTACTTTTGTCCAGAAGCTCATGCTTTCCTCCTTATATTACATGTTATAGGTTATAGGCATAGGTAAAAATTCTAAACCCCAATACCTATTGTTGTTTCATGCTATTTTAATTTACATGCAAGTGTTCAATAAGTCAAATTGAAGGCGAAAGGCAAAAGGCTAATGTCTAAAGGTGAAAGACTAAACTTATAAATCCGGATTTGCTTTTACCCTTTGCCTTTAGCCTTTTGCCTGGTTTATTATCAATGCAGGCGACCGCCTGCTACTTGATTGCGCCTGTTCAGGTAGAGCCCTGGCCCGCGCTGCATACAAAGCAGTGATTGCCCATTACTATCTTTCTTCCCGACAATACTTCATTATCATAATCCCTTATGTGGCGCGGGCAATCTTCACCAACTGGCAGCCCGAGTGCCTGGTTAAAATCGCAATCATAGAGGGTGCCGTCCCACCCGACGTTAATCAGGCGACTGCACATAAGATTGCCGATGGTATCAGGATTAAAGGCGCTTTTTACCTTTTCCATATAGGGTTTTATATTATTTGATCTCAGGAGGAATTCCCTGAAACGCCCGATAGGCATATTTGCAAACGTATATAGGCAGTTAAAGACAATGCCGAACGATGTTTGGAGCTCCTTTTTGTAATACGTTTCCAGCTCGATCTGGGATGGGGGGAGAAACGCGCCCATCGGATTATATACGAGGTGGAGTTTTTTCTCCGGCACTGTGCCATAGCCGAGACTGTTGAGTCTTTTGAGTGTAGCTATACTTTTGGAGAATGTTCCCTTTCCCCGGACCCTGTCGGTGTTCGTTTCCGCAAAGTGCGGAAGTGATGCTATAATCTCCACCCTGTTTTCGCTATAAAAGTCAGGGAGATCTTCCATTCCCGGATCATAATATATGGTAAGGTTGCTCCTAACGATAATGCGGCGGCCCATTCGGCTGGTCCGAGTGATAATGTCTCTTAACTGAGGGTTGAGCTCGGGCGCTCCGCCGGTCAGATCGAGAGTATCGATATTGTTGTCACGGAGGACCGTGAGTGCATCATCGATGGTGGTTCCGTCCATAAGCTCGGTCCTTGAAGGGCCTGCATCTAAGTGGCAGTGTTTGCAGGACATGTTACATTTATAACCTAGATTGAGCTGCAAAGTCTCAATGCTGACTGCCCTAAGCGGCCCTGAATGCGCACAGAGTAACTTTTCATCGAATTCGGACACGACAACCTCTTTTACAGCGATATCTTTTCAGCCGAATTATGTGCCTGGATACCATGGATGAGAGAGGCCCCGCCCCTTATTGCCGAGGCCACATGCACCGCCTCGGTAATGTGTCCCAGGTCCAAGCCCTCTCCCAGGCATTCCTGCGTATAGGCATCAATGCAGTAAGGGCATTGTATCACATGGGCCACGGCAAGCCCGATAAGGACTTTTTCTCTCTTCGAGAGCAACCCCGGCTTGAGTGATGAAGAATACCAATCCATAAATTTCGCGAAGAGCTCAGGATTATGCTTGCCTATTTCCGAGAATCTCTCAAGGTCACCGCTTTTGTAATACTCGCTCATATCGCATCTCCTTTTTTGGTGTGAGGTATAAACCACGATGTTGCCCTGTCCTGCCACCCTAAATATTGTAGCAGGCTTTGCTGGTCTATCACAAATTAGGTGGAGGGTCTATAAGGAAGGCAGGAGAAGGGGAGCACTTCCAAAATGTGAATAGTGAATGGTGAAAGGTGAGTGGTGAGCGGCCCAAGACAATACACACAAAAAAATTTTTTACCTTTCACTATTCACTATTCACCATTCACATTTTCTTCTTTTGACGATTTTCAAAGGAACATGATAAAGTTTGATTGTGAAGGTTTGTGAAATTTTTTTGAGCATGCAGGGTGAATCAACCTATGCAGGGCTGCCATGCGTTTTTATCAGGATGAGCGGCTGTAATTTGCGGTGTGTTTACTGTGACACTACTTATGCGTACGAAGAAGGCACGGAGCTGACCGAAGATGACGTCTTTAAGCAGGCGGTATCGTATGGGATAGGCCTTGTTGAGATCACAGGTGGCGAGCCGCTGATGCAGAAGGATGTATTGCCGCTGATAAAAAGGCTGCTTGACAGCGGTCTTAATGTGTTGGTTGAAACAAATGGAAGTGTAAGCGTCGGCGGTGTGGACCGCCGGGCAATAATAATTATGGACATTAAAACTCCCGGGAGCGGGATGTGCGAGATGATGGACTTTGAGAATCTAAGACTATTGAAATCGCAGGATGAACTCAAGTTTGTGATTGCCGATAGAAGGGATTATGAATGGACTAGAGATTTTATAAGAAAGCATGGACTGTCGGACAAGTGCACAATCCTGCTGTCGCCGGTTTTCGGGGTATTTTCACCAAGGGACCTCTCCAAATGGATGCTCGATGACAGGCTTCGTGCCCGGCTCAACCTTCAGTTGCACAAATATATTTATGGCCCTGAAGAGAGAGGGGTCTAAGGGCTAGCCCTAAGCACTGAAAGCCAGGTATTTTGCAAACTCATCTTCAAAGTGGATGCTGAGAACATCTGTTCCGAGGACATTTTTTATTTCTTCAATTCTCCAGAATTTCACGGCGTCTATTTCCCCTGCATTGAATGAATATGGGCCATTGTGGATGCAGGAGTACGTAAAGACAAGCTCACTCTCATATGTGTTGGAATGGATATAGGAGTATAAAAAACGTAGTTCGCAGGTATCAATACCAAGTTCCTCCTTCATTTCTCTATCAACGGCTGAAGATATCTCTTCCGCAGCCGATACATGTCCTCCGACAGAGGTGTCCCATTTGCCTGGCTCAACGTCTTTGCTCATTGAGCGTTTTTGGAGCAGTAGTTCACCAAGGCTGTTAAATACAAGCACGTGAACAACCTTGTGGAGCAGGGAAGGGTTGCCGTGTATTGAGGACCGCGGAGCAACTCCCAGGGCCTTGCCTTCTTTATCAACTATTTCGAGTAATTCTTCCTGCATAATTAATAATGATTTTTATTTTTTTCTCTCTCCCGAATCTCGACCCTTCGGATCTTGCCGCTGATCGTTTTCGGCAGTTCGTTTACAAACTCAACTATTCTCGGATATTTATAAGGCGCCGTCACTTTCTTCACATGTTCCTGCAGTTCCTTTGCAAGCCCACGGCTCGCGACGTATCCTTTCGCCAAAACAACCGATGCCTTGACAACCTGACCCCTTAGCGCGTCGGGAACAGCTGTAATTGCACATTCCAGAACTGCCGGATGCTCCACAAGGGCGCTTTCGACCTCGAAAGGCCCGATCCGGTACCCGGAACTTTTAATGAGATCGTCGGCCCTTCCCACGAACCAGTAATATCCGTCTTCATCGCGCGAGGCCATATCTCCCGTGCAATAAATTCCGTTCCGCCAAACACTCGCCGTACGGTCAGAATCCCGGTAGTATCCGTCAAAAATCCCAACCGGCATTCTTTTTCCGGTGCGAATCACTATCTGTCCTACCTCTCCGATACCGCAGGAATTGCCTTTGTCGTCGACAATGTCGATGTCATACCAAGGGGACGGTCTACCCATCGAGCCGGGTTTGGGCTCCACCCATGGAAAGGTTCCGATAGCGACGGTCGTCTCAGTCTGCCCATAACCTTCCATAAGTTTGATCCCCGTGGCCTTGAGGAATTGGGAATAGACCTCGGGATTCAGCGGCTCACCGGCAACTGTGCAGTAATTGAGCTTCCCGAAATTATATTTTGAAAGGTCTTCCTTGATCAGGAAACGGTAAACAGTAGGCGGACCACAAAAAGAAGTGACACCGTACTTTACCAGTACATCGATAAGTCTGTGTGGATGGAATTTGTCATAGTCATGCACAAATACCGCACATCCGGCAATCCACTGGCCGTAGATTTTCCCCCAGGCAGCCTTTGCCCAGCCGGTGTCTGCCAGGGTGCAGTGCAGCCCGTCCTCTTGCACGTTCTGCCAGTATTTAGCAGTTAGTATGTGGCCGAGAGGATATGTAAAGTTATGCTGTACCATCTTGGGCATACCCGTCGTACCGGATGTGAAATAGATCAGCAGGATATCGCTGTTTGAAGTAGCGGAATTGCCGCGCGGGCGATCAAAAGTCGATGGCGCACGCTCCATTTCCGCGTTAAAGTCGATCCAGCCGTCCCGGCTTGCGCCAACAAGTACCTTCAAAAAAAGCGAGAGGGATTGAGCTTCGGATTCCTCTATGTGAGAAATGACATCGGCATCAGCCACGCTGACTATCATCCTTATGTCAGCAGCGTTATTCCGGTATGCAATATCTTTTGCAGTGAGCAGATGTGTCGCCGGGATAGCTATAGCGCCGAGTTTATGGAGAGCAAGGATGCAGATCCAGAACTCGAAACGCCTCTTGAGGATAAGCATCACAGGGTCGCCTTTCAGTATCCCCCTTGACGAGAATAAATTTGCCGCCCTGTCACTGTATTCCTTTAATTGACCAAAGGTGAACGTCGCTTCTCCGCCTTTATCGTCACACCATACCATCGCGACTTTGTCTGGATAACGCAACGCCAACACATCGACTACATCGTAAGCGAAGTTGAAGTTGTCCGGTACGACAATGCGGAAGTTTTCAACAAAGTCTTCATATGACGTGAAATCTATCTTTGAAACAAATCGTTCAAGCATTATATATCACTAATTCCTCTCTATTCCCATCAACTTGGGAATTCCTGATCCACTTTGCCGAAGACATCAAAATACTGGGAAAATTATCATTAATGACACAAAAAAAGCAATATAGGAAGTCCTCACCGGTTCTCCCTGTCTTTGAATGTTATCAGGCGCAGTTTGCATTATACCTCTGCAGATATAAAGAGGTATTCCGGCTGTGGTTGAAATTTTTATGATAAAATAAGACGCTATGGACGGTTTTTTCAGATCACTGTCAAAAGTTATCGCAACGGTCTTCTTTATCGGTTATATCCCTATTGCATCGGGCACATTCGGGAGCCTGGCTGCCTTAATATGTATTTGGCTTTTGAAACCTGACATACAGTTGCAAGGCGTTCTTGCGGTTGTTCTTTTTGGGCTGGGTACGGTAACCGCTCACGTTGCTGAAAGTATTTTCGGCGAGGATAGCGGCCGCATTGTTATCGATGAATTTACCGGATTTGTGATCTCTGTTTTTTCGCTCCCTCTGACAGCGGGATATTTGGTCGCGGCCTTTTTTTTGTTCAGGTTTTTCGATATACTAAAGCCTTCTCCCATCAGAAATATTGAGCGGGCTGTAAAAGGCGGCCTGGGTGTTATGCTCGATGATGCGGCAGCAGGATTGATGACAAACCTCCTTCTGCAGCTATGGAGGACAGTTGCATGAGATGTTTTGTCGCCATCGATGTCTCTGAAGAGGTGCGGTTTTCGATCGGCGGGGCAATAGAACAAATGAGGGGGCTGTCAAAAGGCGTGAGATGGGTTCCTCCTGACCATGTACATTTGACACTTAAGTTCCTTGGTGAGACAGACAACGCTATGTTGCTTCAAATACAGGAGAGGCTTCCGCTGCTTTGCAGTAGGCACGCCCCGTTTGCACTTACAGTAAGAGGCAGTGGAGGATTTCCGAATCTGCGCCGGCCCAATGTCTTGTGGGTGGGCATTGATGAGTCGGAACCTTTGAGTCTCCTTAACCGGGACATCGAACAGTCGATGGCTGAACTTGGGTTTGAAAGGGAAGAGAAGCGGTTTTCTCCTCATCTTACCATCGGAAGGATAAAGAGCATGGACGGTCTTGAGGCTGTAATCAGGGAATGGATTACATTTAAGGACTCGGTTTTTGGTACTATAACAGTTGGGGAAACCCTGCTCATGAAGAGCACATTGAAACCGGGCGGGGCAGAATATTCAAAAATAGCCGGTTTTAAATTAGGACAACGCAAAACGGAGGCGTGATGATGAACAAGGATAAAGTAAAGGCCCTGGAAGTGGCAATTTCCCAGATCGAAAAAAACTTCGGAAAAGGGGCCATAATGCGTCTCGGTTCAGGGGGCGTGGCAGAAGGGATACAGGTTATATCTACTGGTTCAATCTCTCTGGATATTGCCACCGGCATCGGCGGCTTGCCGAGGGGAAGAGTTGTCGAGATATATGGGCCTGAGTCATCGGGAAAGACAACTCTTGCGCTGAAGGCGATAGCTGAGGCGCAAAAAACCGGAGGAGTCGCCGCATTTATTGATGCAGAGCATGCGCTTGATATCAATTACGCATCAAGGCTCGGTGTTAATATTGAAGACCTTTTGGTATCTCAGCCGGACACGGGCGAACAGGCACTCGAAGTTGCTGAAACTCTAGTCAGAAGCGGAGCTGTCGATATAGTGGTGGTGGACTCTGTTGCCGCGCTGGTGCCGAAAGCTGAAATCGAAGGGGATATGGGTGATTCGCTTCCCGGCCTGCAGGCAAGGCTCATGAGCCAGGCCATGAGAAAGCTGACGGCGGCAATCTCAAAATCTCTGACAACAATAGTATTCATCAACCAGATACGGATGAAAATAGGGGTTATGTTCGGAAATCCTGAAACGACGACAGGCGGAAATGCATTGAAGTTTTACTCGTCAATGAGGCTTGATATCAGAAGGATCGACAACCTCAAGGACGGCCAGGAGGTAATTGGCGGACGTGTCCGCGTCAAGATTGTGAAAAACAAGGTTGCCCCTCCGTTCAGGCAGGCAGAGTTTGACATATATTTTAATGAGGGCATATCAAAGGCAGGAGAGATTATCGATCTCGGAGGCTGAAAAGGGCATTATTGAAAAGGCCGGCGCGTGGTACAGCTACGGCGGCAACAGGATAGGACAGGGCAGGGACAATGTGCGGGAATACCTGAAGAATAATCCTTCTGTGGCTGCTGAGATAGAGAAGAAAATAATCGAAGCATACGGGCTGAAGCGGGAAGAGAAGGCTGAGGCAGGAAAATAAACAGAAGGTTAAGGTTAAGGCTGAGGTTAAGAAAATCGAAAAACTAACCTTTTGTCCTCAACCTTGACCTCAACCTTAACCTATGCATGAAGTGGACGATAGTTTTGGCAATGCTCTGAAATATGCGCTGAAGATTCTCGGCTACCGCGACAGAAGCATGAGCGAGATGCGCCAAAAGCTGACTGGTAAAGGCTTCCCAAAGAATGTAGTTGAAGGGACTATCGCTTATCTTGAGGAAAAGGCGTTTATAGATGACCGGAGGCTTGCCGAACTGCTTAAACGAGATGCTGTTGAGAGGAGGCATTTCGGGGCCCAGGGTGTCAGGAGCTACCTCATACGGCGGGGTATTGCAAAGGATATTGCAGATGAGATGGCTGAATCGGACAACGACTACCTTGGCGCTGCGATGCAGCTTGCGGAAAAGAAAATGCGCTCCATGGGGCGTCTGGACAGCGTGACTATAAAGAGGCGTCTGTTGGGGCTTCTTGCGCGGCGCGGTTTCACGTCTGATGAGATTCGGCAGGTACTGAAGAAAATTATGAATTACGAATTATGAATTATGAATAAGTGAATATAAGATTTTTTCCAGAATTCTTAATTCGTGATTCTTAATTCGTAATTGTTTGTAAAAGGAGGAAGGGTATGAGAGGGGACAGTGTCAGGACTGTGTGGTTTTTTTTATTTGTTATGGCTGTTTTTTTGGGCGGTTGTGCGTCAACCGCACGGTATTCTCCTGAGGAGATAAAAGATTATCCACCCCAGGTACAGGAAAAGATTGCAAAGGGAGAGATCTTGCCTGGCATGACGCCCCAGCAGGTGCGGTATGCCCTGGGATCTCCAGATCAGGTTAGGAGCCTCACTCCGGAAGACGGGAAGCAAAGAGAGGAGTGGGTATATTCTTCCGTAATGGGAGCATTGAAAACGAGGCTTACCTTCATTGACGGGAAACTTTTCTTCGTTATCAGCTCAGAGCCTGGAAGGGTAAAGCAAGGTCAATGAAGAGCATCGAGGTAAGAAATACATTTATCGAGTTTTTTATATCAAAGGGACATGAGAAGGTCGGCAGTTCGTCGCTTATTCCGCAAAATGATCCTACGCTGCTGTTTACCAATGCCGGCATGGTGCAGTTTAAGTCTGTGTTCCTCGGGGAAGAAAAGAGGCCTTATTCGAGGGCGGTATCATGCCAGAAGTGCATGCGCGCCGGCGGCAAGCATAGCGACCTGGAGAACGTAGGGCACACGGCCCGGCACCATACTTTTTTTGAGATGCTCGGGAATTTCTCCTTCGGCGATTATTTTAAAAAAGACGCGATTCTCTTTGCCTGGGAACTCCTCACCGGTTGGTATGCGCTGCCAAAGGATAAGCTCTGGGCAACTGTCTACCAGGAAGATGATGAGGCTGAAACATTATGGAAAGACCTTACCGACATCGCACCTGGAAGGATCGTAAGGCTCGGCGCCAAAGACAATTTCTGGCAGATGGGAGACACAGGGCCGTGCGGCCCCTGCTCGGAGATCATTATCGACCAGGGAGAGGGAATAGGGTGCGGAAAGCCGGACTGCGCCATTGGGTGCGACTGCGACAGGTATCTGGAACTCTGGAACCTCGTTTTCATGCAGTACAACCGTGATTTGTCCGGTGTGCTTTCCCCGCTTCCCAGGCCCAGCATCGATACCGGTATGGGACTGGAGAGGATTAGTGCCGTTCTTCAGGGTAAACATAATAATTTCGACACGGACCTTTTCGCTCCTATAATAGCATCGATTGCAGCTGCATCGGGAAAGTCCTACGGCCGCAACACGGATGATGATGTATCGATAAGGGTCATTGCTGATCACCTCAGGTCAGCGGCTTTTTTGCTTTCCGATGGGCTTATGCCTTCCAATGAAGGCCGCGGATATGTCCTAAGGCGCATTATCAGGAGGGCTTCAAGGCATGCAAAATTGCTTGGCCTTGGGGACCCGCATTTATACCGGTTAATGGATTCTGTTGTCGAAGCCATGGGAGATGTCTATCCCGGACTGGCACGAGAGCAAGCGCGCGCATCAAAGGTATTGCTGTTCGAAGAGGAGCGATTTACCAGGACCCTCGAACAGGGCATGAGAATTCTTGACGAGATAATGGTGAAGTTAAAGGAGGCGTCCGTTAAATTAATTCCGGGCGATGAACTCTTCAAATTGTATGATACCTTTGGTTTCCCTCTTGACCTTGCGAGAGATATTGCCATGGATAACCATCTGTCTGTTGACGAGGAAGGCTTCCAAAAAGAAATGGAAGTGCAGCGGGAGCGCGCACGGGCCTCCTGGGTTGGCGAGGATGAAGCCATTGCATCAATATACAGGGAGCTTGTGTCGGAAATCGGCGAGACGGAGTTTGTCGGGTATGATTCATTAGAGTCGGACTCGGTTGTTAAGGCAATACTGAAAGAGGGAAAAGTGGTCAACGTTGCATCGGCTGGTGACGAGGTCGAGGTATTTCTTGATAAGACCCCTTTTTATGGTGAATCCGGAGGCCAGGCCGGTGACGTGGGGTTGATCAGTTCGCCAGGGGGAGTTGAAGCAGAGGTTATTACTACTAAAAAAGAGGTCGGTCTGCATGCCCATGCAGTAAGGATCAATAGCGGAACGCTTAAGGTATGGGACATGGTACATTCCTCAGTTGACGAGAAAATGCGGAGGGCCACGGCGCGTAATCATACCTCGACCCACCTCCTCCATACGGCATTGAGAACTGTTCTGGGAGAGCATGTTAAACAGGCGGGCTCATATGTTGCTCCCGAGAGAATGCGTTTTGATTTTACTCATTTCTATGCACTTGAAAGGAAAGAGATCGAGTCCATCGAATCCATCGTCAACGGGAAGATACTCGATAATATAAGGGTGGAGACAGAGATTGCCGATATCCATGATGCCTTGAAATCAGGCGTTACGGCCCTTTTTGGTGAGAAGTACGGTGAGAAAGTCAGGGTGGTCAAAGTCCCCGGCTTCAGTGCCGAACTGTGCGGCGGGACCCACTGCAGCACAACCGGCGACATCGGGAGCTTTATCATTGTTTCTGAAGGCAGTGTGGCTTCAGGCATCAGGAGGATCGAGGCGTTCACAGGCAAGGCAGCTTTCGATTACCTAAGACAGAGGAGTGATGATCTCAGGGACATAGCCGAACTGCTCAAAACCGACAAACCCTTCGATCGGGTCGAAAAACTACTTTCAGACCTGAAGGACCGCGATAGGGAGATCGACGCGCTGAAGGCAAAAGCCGCTTCTCATAACTCATCGGCGGTGATGGATAAGGTACAGATCATTAATGGCGTGAAAGTCCTCTCATGCCGGGTGGACGGACTTGAACAAAAAGACCTGCGGGTATTTGCCGATAATTTGCGGGACCGGCTTGGTTCCGGTATCATTGTGCTCGCCTCTGGCAAAAACGGCCAGGCTGCGATGCTGGCAACAGTGACCAGGGACCTGGCAGGTCAATTCAGCGCCGGAGACCTCCTGAAAAATGTTGCAGCACAGGTAGGTGGCAAGGGCGGAGGCAAGGCGGAAATGGCACAGGGCGGCGTTTCGAATCTTGAGAGTATGGATATTCTGGACAAAGCACTTGAGTCGGTTTATGATATAGTTAAAAAGAAAGGTCAGGGATGAGGTTAAGGTTAAGGTTGAGGTTAAGATAAATAGTCTTAGCTTTCTTAACCTTAACCTGTAGTTAGAAGGAGGATTATATGACTATTTTTGACTCTGTGCGCAATGCCATTCTTGCTGGATTCGGGATCCAGGAAAAGGTGAAGGAATTTATTGATGAGTTGGTAAGAAAAGGAGAACTCAGCGAATCGCAAGGCGCAAAATTTGTGAAAGAATGGAGTGAGAGGGCGGACAAAGGCAGTTCTGACCTGAATAAGAATTTCTCGGAGCTTATGTCGAAAACCCTCGAAAAAATGAATATACCGACCAAAGAAGAATTTGAGCGGCTTAATAAAAAGGTACAGAATCTCTCTGCCCGGGTCAGAAAGCTCGAAGGCGTTACCGAAGAAGGGCAGGAAGAGTAGCAGCTATTCAGGTGGATACTTCTAGGTTTTCACGTACCTATAAATCTGCAAGAAGGCTGCAGCAGATAATAAACGTATTTCTTAAATACGGTTTCGGCCAAATAATCGAACAGATTCACCTCGGCAGGTATATCCCTTTCAAAAAACGGCTGCGGTCTTTCGGCGCCTGGCCTGCCTTGAAGAGTCCGAATGTTCCCGGTCGTTTAAGGATGGCCTTTGCCGATCTCGGCCCAACCTTTATAAAGCTTGGACAACTCCTTTCTTCCAGGCCTGATTTGATCACTGTCCAGTTTGCCGATGAACTTAAGAAATTGCAGGATGATGTACCCCCCTTTCCCGCACACGAGGCCAAACGGATCATCGAGACTGAGTTCGGGTGTCCGCTCGGAAATACTTTCAGCGCGTTTTACGAAAAGCCTGTTGCCGCCGCATCCATTGCCCAGGTGCACAGGGCCACGCTGATCGACGGCTCCGATGTTATCGTGAAAGTTCAGCGTCCTGAAATCAGGGAACGCATCGAAGCGGATATCAGCATTCTTTTTACGATTGCCAGGCTGCTTGACAGGTATGTACCTGATAGCAGGTTTTTCAATCCTCTCGGTATTGTAGACGAATTTTCCCGGACTATCAGGAAAGAGATGAATTTTGTTGAGGAGGCAAGGAACTGTTCGAGGTTCAAAAAAAATTTTGAACAGGACCCCAACATACATATACCGAAAATTTACGCCGAATATGTGACAGAAAAGGCCTTTGTAATGGAATGGATAGACGGCATACGGATCGACAATATAGCTGAGATCGAAAGGATGGGTGTTGACAGGGCCCATCTGGCCGAAATAGGGGTCAACGCCTTTTTTAAACAGATACTGGAAGACGGATTTTTCCATGCTGATCCCCATCCCGGCAACATACTTGTAATGCCGTCCGGCGCCATTGCGTTTGTAGATTTCGGCATCGTAGGCAGGGTTTCCAATGAGATGAAGGATACGATGGCCAGTACTTTCCTGGCCCTAATAAGAAAGGATTTCGACGGTATCATTGATCAGTATATTGCACTCGGCATAATTCCCGAACACACAGATATCGAAATATTCAGGAGAGAATTCAAGTCTGATCTCGTCGATTTTCTGGAACCGATTTACGACATCACCTTGCAGGAAGTGGACTTTGCCCTCTATCTTGATACGATCACCCATCTGGCGATTAAACACAATTTAAGAGCGCCTTCAGAAGCTGCTCCTTATCGATAAAGCAATGCTCATACTCGAAAGTATAGGCAGGCAGCTTGATCCCAAGTTCAATTTTTTTGCCGCTGCAGAGCCTTATGCCGACAAACTTATCCAGAAGAGGATAAGCCCCTCGAGATTTTACAAAACGGCTAAAGAGAATATATGGGAATTCAGTGATTTTGTATCTATGTTGCCGCGGCAGATGAAGCAAATAATTAAGAAGATACTGAAGGACGACATACATGTAAAAATGTATCACGTCAATCTGCCCGAATTCACAAAAGATATTGACCGCTCAAGCAACCGCATTGCGTTTGCGATGGTAGTGAGCGCCATGATTTTGAGTTCTGCCATAATGCATACAGCCGGTGTCGGTCCGACTATTTTCGGTTTTTCCATTCTGGCCATTTCCGCGTTTACTTTTGCATTTTTCATGGGCATATGGCTTATTATCTCCATCATCCGCTCTGGAAGGTTTTGAGACCTTACCGGTATTAAAGTTGTTGACAAATCTATTTGAAACTGGATAATATTAGTCCTGATGGAGATGATTTTAGCGTGCTGATAATTGGGAACAAAAAGCGGAAACTAATATAATGAGGGGGATGGTCAAATGTCATTGATCCAATGGTCGGACGAATATAGCGTTAATGTAAGGGAGATGGATGACCAGCATAAAAAACTTATAGGTATGATAAATGATTTGCACGAAGCTATGAAGTCGGGCAAAGGCAAAGATGTGATAGAAAATATTCTGAATGGGTTAGCCGATTATGTCAGTATTCATTTCTCAGCCGAAGAAAACCTGATGAAGACACACGGTTTTCCTGAATACCTGCAGCAAAAGGCAAAACATGCCGACTTGACCAGACAGGTAATGGACTTCAGGAGTCAGTTTCATTCCGGTAAGGCCGTTCTTACGATTGAAGTGATGAATTTTCTCAAGGATTGGCTGATGCTGCATATCAAGGGGATGGACAAGAAATATGGACCTTTTTTAAACAGCAAGGGAATTTCATGAGCCCTAAGTATAAAAAAGGATAGGTAACTGATATATGGAAATCACTCGTGAAACAGATTACGCGATCAGGTGTATCCTGTACCTTTCGAGCAAACAGGGAGAAATAAGCATGGTCGAAGATATCGCGAGGGAAATGCAGATACCGAAGAGCTTCCTGGCGAAAATTGTACAGAAACTTGCCCGTGCATCGCTCGTTAAGTCATTTCGCGGTGTTAAGGGAGGCTTTCAGCTTGGCAGGCCTCCCGAGGCGATAAGCCTGCTTGATGTTGTGGAGGCAATAGAGCATGACCTTTCAGTGAACGTCTGCGCCCTTGATCATACGCTTTGCGGTCGCAGCAAAACCTGTCCTATTCATCCTGTATGGGTTGAGATCAGAAAGGACTTCAGAAAAATTCTGAAAAAATATAATTTTGCACGGCTAAAGACACCGGCAAAAAAATAGGTTTCGTAAAAAGTCCATATGCTGCGTTACGCAGCATATGGACTTTTTACGAAACCGTTAATATTTCTTTGCAGCTTCTTTGATCAGAGACTGCCCGATAACGTTCCTCTGTATCTGGTTAGTGCCCTCGTAGATTTGGAGTATCTTTGCATCACGCATCATTTTCTCAACCGGATAATCCTTCATGTATCCTGCCCCGCCCATGACCTGTATAGCATCTATGGTAACTTTCATCCCCACATCAGTAGCAAATGTCTTAGCAATTGCAGATTCCTTTGATATGTCTTTTGCGCCGCTATCGACATATCTGGCAACAGAATACACAAGCGAGCGCGCCGCTTCAATCTGCATCGCCATATCGGCCAGCATGTGCTGGATCGCCTGGAAGCTTATTATTGGGTGTCCGAACTGGTGCCGCTGGCGGGCGAACTTTACCGCCTCTTCAAATGCGCCCTGTGCCACGCCAACCCCCTGTGCGCCGACTCCGGTCCTTGATTGGTCGAGTGTTTTCATCGCAACAATAAACCCCATCCCCTCTTTTGCGATAAGGTTTTTTTTCGGAATCCTGCAGTTGTCGAAAATCAGTTCTCTCGTTGAAGATGCCCTGATGCCCAGCTTGTTCTCCTTCTTCCCAAAGGTGAAGCCTGGCGTCCCTTTCTCAACTACAAAGGCAGAGGCCCCTCTTGCCCCTTTTGATCTATCGGTAATCGCGATAATGGTGTAAATCTCTGCTTCGCCTCCGTTCGTAATCCATTGCTTGGTGCCGTTTAGGACGTATTCATTGCCGTCAAGCCTGGCGGTAGTCTGGATTCCACTGGCATCGCTGCCGGCATTGGCCTCGGTAAGGCCGAAGGCCACCAGCCTTTTGCCTGTTGCAACATCGGGCAGGTATTGTTTCTTTTGCTCATCGGACCCGAAGAGAATGAGAGGAAAAGTTCCGAGGGCGTTAGCCGCATAGGTTGTTGAAACACCGACGCAGGCACATGAGAGTTCTTCAACGACCAGGCAAAGCTCTAAACATCCCTTGCCAAGGCCGCCATATTCTTCGGGTATAAAAAGTCCGATCATATCCGACTGGGCAAGGACCTTAATAATCTCCCATGGATACTCGCCTTTTTCATCAAGTTCAGCTCTGACCGGTACGACTTTCTCTTCGGCAATCTGCCGCGCAAGATCACGTACCATCTGCTGTTCTTCTGTTAAGAAATAATCCATGAACATCCTCCAGTATTTCAACAGCTTATATCTATTGACTCAATCAGAATACTTGAAGCACCTATGTTACCATAAAATCTTAAATCATCGCCAATCATAACCGCTTGCCTGAACAATTCCAGCACGGTCCCTGATATCGCCGCCTCTTTCACGGGGTAGCGCACTACTCCGTTTTCAATCCATAACCCCGATATTCCGACAGAGAATTCTCCAGATACAGGATTTGCCGTATGCATGCCCATGGTCTCAATTACGTAAAGGCCTTTGTCAATGGACTTCAGAAGCTTTTGGAATTCCTGCGCGTGCTCCGGTAATGACGGCTCTACATAAAGGTTAGTAGGTCCGACACCGGGGAGCCCGAAGGCTCCGCCTCTTGCAGCGTTGCCGGTAGATTGGACGCCCTCTTTACGGGCCGTATAGATATTATATAAAAAGCCCGTCAGCACGCCCTTTTCAATCAATGCCTTGCGGGTTGTCGGCACACCCTCGCCATCGAAAGGCTTACTGCCGAGCTTGCCGGCAAGCAGACCATTATCAATTATATTCAGCAGCGGACTCATCACCTGCTCTTCTTTTTTTCCCGCGAGCATGGATTTGCCCTTTTGAACGGATTCCGACGACAGCGCATAAGCTAATATGCCAAGGAATTCCACGGCCACCGAACTATCGAGAAGAATGAATCCCTTTATGGGAGAGATTTTTTTTGCACCGAGAAGTTGGAGTGCCTTTTTTGCTGCATTGCTCCCAACCCGGCCAAATGACGCCTCATCCAGAAATCTGCTCCCCTCGTAGTCGTAGCCCAGCTGGCTTTCGGCGCCATCTTCGGCTACTACAGTAATATGTGCCGAGCAGCCGGTAGCACTGTAGAAGGCATCAACGCCTTTTGAGTTGACAATATATGTATCATTCGTGCCGAAGTCCCCTGCAGCCTTTCTGATCTTCTTAATTCGCCCGTCAGCATCGAGGGCCGCTTTCTCAATGCGCATGGTGTGCTCTATAGCTTCATCCTCTGTGATTGAGGCTATGCGTCTGTCGAAGATATCTACACCACTGGCCTGCAACGGCAAAGCTAATCCAAGATTATCATCCGGTTCTGCATAGCCGGCAACAGAGAGCGCCGCATCCGCTACACTGGACATTTCGGCGGGGTCTGTAGAATAAGAGAACCCCAACTGTTTGTTTTTGATTACCCTGACACCGTATCCTGCGGTCATAGAGGATTCGAGCGTCTCTATCTCTTGGCCTTTGACCTCGATTCCGAGGTTTTTTGACGCTTTCATATATACTTCGGCTTCATCAGCGCCCCGTGCAAGGGCTATATCCAATAGTTTTACTGCGAAAGCCCGGTCCATATCAAAACCAGGCAATAGGCGATAGGCTATAGGCTATAGGAAAAGAAAAAGATTTTTGTTGTTTCATGACCTCTTTCCTATAGCCTATTGCCCATTGCCTATTCTTCATAATATGTTGCTGACGCGGTTTCAGATTCCCACACTGTTACCGCAGACACATTTACCTTGTATTCCGCCAGCCTTTTGCGTAACGACTCGAATACCCACCGCGCGATATTTTCCGAAGATGGATTTCTTTCAGTGAAGGGAAATACATTATTCAGACATGTATGATCGACTTGAGCAATCAGCTCGCTGGTGAGCCGCTTCAGCTCGTGAAAATCGATAGCCAGGTCGATTTCATTAAGGCGGTCAGTGGTCACAAATACCTGGACTTTCCAGTTGTGACCATGCAGGTTTTCACATTTACCTTTATATCCCCTAAGCTGATGCGCTGAGGCAAAACCAGTTTCTATCATCAATTCATACATAAAATCCTCCCAAAAAAGGCAGGCTAAGGTTCAGGTTAAGGTTGAGGTTGAGGCCAGGGGAATAGCTCTCTTGCTTGTGTCCTAAATTTTTCTTAACCTTAACCTTAGCCTGAACCTGTATTTTAAGTTTCTTTTTTGAATGCGGCTATATAAGGCAGGTTTCTGTATCTGTTTTCATAGTCGAGGCCGTACCCCACAACGAACTGGTTGGGAATATTAAATCCCACATAATCCACCGGCACGTTAGTGATGCGTCTTTCTTTTTTATCGAGCAGTACGCAAATTTTGAGACTCTCGGGTCTCAGCGACAAGATTTTCTCCCGTATGTAATTAAGTGAGATCCCCGTATCAATTATATCGTCTATCAGCAGGACGTTCTTTCCCTGAACAGTCTCCCTGGGCTCATAATATACGGTAGTTTCACCTGTGGTAACATTTTTAAAATAGCTCGAAGCGACAATGAAATCTACAGTAACAGGAAGGTTCAGGGCCCTGATGAGATCTGCGAAAAAAATAAACGCTCCTTTCAGTATCCCGACTGCGAGGACTTCCTTCCCCTTATAGTCGCGGTATATTGCCCCGGCTAATTCAACGACCTTCTCATGTATTTGCTCGGTAGTAAATAAGGGTCTTCCAGTAATCATAAAATACTCCAAAAAACAGGCGATGGGCTATAAGTAAAGAAAAGTCTTTTCCTATTGCCCATAACCTCTTGCCTGCATTAAGCCGCTTCTATTTTCACCGCACACACCTTAAATTCAGGTATTTTGCAGGTGGCATCGAGGGCATCATTTGTTATAACATTTGCCGCTGCCTCGTGGTAATGCATGGGAATGAATACCGTGTCTTCCTGCACCATTGACGTAACCCGTGCTTTTATTCTGATGCTGCCGCGGCGTGACGTAACGACCAACATGTCCCCGTTTTTGATGTGGAGATTCTTGCTGTTTATGGGGCTGATCTCCACATAGGGTTCGCCGGCGTGAGCCTCGATCTGGGCCACACGTCTGGTCATAGAGCCGGAATGATACTGGTACAGATTCCTTCCGGTGGTCAGTACAAAAGGATACTCCTTATCAGTTGACTCGTCAGGGTTTGTGAAGGGCACAAGAGAGAAACGTACTTTCCCTTTAGGGAACCCGGCCTTGTATAAATAAGGGGTCCCCGGGTGGTTACGGTCAGGGCATGGCCACTGAATGCCTTCCCTATCAATACGCTGGTACGTTATCCCTGCAAGGTTTGGCCATACCTGTCCGAACTCGATCAGGACATCTTCAGGGGATTTATAGTCCATTGTATACCCGAGCCTTTTTGACATTTCCATGATTATGGAGAGGTCGGCCCGCGCTTCACCCGGCGGCTCAACCGCCTTCCGCACTCTCTGGACCTTTCTTTCAGTATTGCTGAATGTGCCGTCTTTTTCAGCAAAGCAGGTTGACGGGAATACCACATCTGCCAGGGCAGTCTGTCTCGGTCAAAAAGATGTCCTGCACGACCAGAAAATCGAGTTTATCCAGGGCATCTACTGTATGGTGGGTATTTGGGTCGGTAATGACCGGGTTTTCTCCCATTATATACATCGCCTTTAATTTTCCTTCAAGGGCTGCAGGTATCATTTCTGTTGCCGTTAGTCCCGGCTTCGGAGAGAGAGGCACGCCCCATGCCTTCTCAAACTTCGCCTTTGTTTCAGGAGCGTCCACTTTTTGGTATCCCGGGTAAACATTCGCCAGGCAACCCGCATCTGATGCACCCTGGACATTATTTTGTCCCCTTAGGGGGTTCACTCCGGTAGATTCCCTCCCGATATTGCCTGTGAGGATCGCCAGGTTTGCAGCCGCGTTGACATTCTCAGTGCCGCAGGTATGCTGGGTTATTCCCATTGTGTAGAAAATGGCGGCCTTCCGTGAGCTGCCGTAAAGACGGGCTGCCCTTATGATAGCGTCTTTGCTTATGCCGGTTATTTTTTCAGCATATTCGGGAGTATATTTTTCGACCGATCTCTTCATTTCTTCAAAGCCCTCAGCTTTCTCTTCAATAAAGGCTTTGTCATGAAGACCTTCTTTAATGATGACATGGGCAATTGCGCTGATCAGGGCGATATCCGTGCCCGGTTTCAGGTTCAGCACAGTATCGGCAAAACGGGTCATCGGCACCATACGGGGATCAGCCACTATTATTTTGGCCCCTTTTCTGTACGCCTTGATCATCCAATTTGCTATGACCGGATGCGTCTCCTTTGTGTTGGAGCCGATAATGAAAATCACCTCCATATTTTCTATTTCTTTAATGGAGTTGGTCATTGCGCCGGAACCGAATATTGCGGCCAAACTGGCCACGGTTGGCGCGTGTCAGAGACGGGCGCAGTGGTCGACATTATTCGTTCCCACCGCAGCCCTGATCATTTTTTGAAAGGCGTAATTTTCTTCGTTGGTGCAACGCGCTGAAGATAATCCGCCGATCGCATCGGGACCGTGGGCTGTTTTTATATTGTTCAGCCTTTTTGCAGCGCATTCGTAAGCCTCTTCCCACGAGGCTTCTTCAAACCTGCCATCCCTCTTGATGAGAGGTTTTGTAAGGCGGTCGGGGCTGTTGATGAATCCGTATCCGAACCTCCCTTTTACGCACAGCCAGCCCTCATTCCATGTATCCGGTTTTGAAGTGACCCGTATGACTTTATTGTCCTTTACATTAAGCGTTATATTGCAACCCGTGCCGCAATAGG
Organism: Nitrospirota bacterium; assembly: GCA_963710375.1. Taxonomy (GTDB): domain Bacteria; phylum Nitrospirota; class Thermodesulfovibrionia; order Thermodesulfovibrionales; family Dissulfurispiraceae; genus JADFXI01. Next base: position 46,592 of record CAVPZX010000009.1, on the reverse strand, counting down.
CGCAGACCGTATCAGTTTCTTTTACGTCTTTCTGCCGTCCTCTCTGAGACCACATCTTACCGGTAAGCGCCCCGGTGGGGCACACAGATACACATTGACCGCAGAATTCGCAATCAAGCTGCTTCTCATACGGCGGGCATACTTTTGATTTAAAACCCCTGTAAGCAAAGTCAATGGCTCCCACGCCCTGCACCTCGTCGCAGACCTTTACACATCTTCCGCACATGATGCACTTCTCCATGTCCCTTTCGAGAAACGGATTGGCGTCCTTTTTTGCGTAAACCCTTCTCTCCCCGGCGAACCTGTTTTCCTTGATGCCGTAAGAATACGCCATTTCCTGCAGTGTGCAGTCGCCTGCGCGTTCGCATATCATGCAATCAGCTGGGTGGTCGGAAAGGATAAGTTCCAGCACGGTTTTGCGCAAATCTTCGATTTTGGGCGATGAGGTCGTTACCTCCATCCCTTCGCTTACCGGTGTGGTGCACGAGGTGACGGGGCGAGGAATCCCCTTTATCTCCACGATGCAGAGCCTGCAGCCGCCGAATGGTGTGAGCTTGGGATGATGGCAGAGTGTTGGGATCGAAATCCCTGACGCTTTTGCAGCATCAAGAACCGTTGATCCCTCGCTCGCAGTTATTTTCTTGCCGTTTATAGTTAGGTTCAGCATGCCTTTAACTCCTTCTCCATCTGTTTTACTTTCTTCCGTTTCATTTCCTGGACAGCGTTCTGGCCATCCAATGTGCTCAATTCACATCTGAGGCATCTACGGGCTTCTTTAACCGCCATCTCCTCCGTAAACCCCAAGTCCACTTCCTTGAAATTCTTCCTTCTCTCTTCCGGGGAAAGAGACGGCATTTCAGGGCGCTCTAACTCCATGATCTCCTCATCGGTCAACTCGACAGGTTCTATATAACGGGAGGGTCTTGTTAACTCATGCCTTATAGGCAAAGTTTCTCCGCTGAGATACCTGTCGATCGATTCAGCCACCTTTTTCCCGGCGTGCATTGCCCAGACAACCGTATTCGGTCCAGTCACTGCATCGCCGCCGGCAAAGACGCCTTCTCTGGCTGTTGCAAGGGTATCAGGATCAACGACCAGAGTGCTTCTTGCGGAGACCGCGATCTTCGAGGTTTCATCAATGCAGGATGTATCAGGTTTTTCCCCGATTGCTGCAATGAGCGTGTCTGCTTCAATGGTAAACTCAGAACCTTCAATTGGGACTGGCCTTGCCCTCCCACTCTTATCTGCATCTCCCAGTTTCATGCGGATGCAGCTCACGCCATTGAATTTGCCGTTCTTGCTTATAATCCTGGTTGGCGCAGTCAGGAATTGAATGTCGATACCCTCTTCCAGAGCAGCATCAACTTCATCCTTAAATGCGGGCATCTCCGAGCGGGTCCTTCTGTACAGTAAGATGACCTTCTCTACGCCTTCCATACGATACGCGGCCCTGGCCGAATCTACCGCCGAGTTGCCGCCTCCAACCACCACTACCCTTTTGCCGGGATGCAACTCTTTACAAAGATGCAGAGCTTCGAGGAATGCCAGCGAAGGCATTACACCCTCAGTATCTTCACCCGGTATTCCGAGTTTCATCGATTTATGTGAGCCGATAGCTACAAATATGGCCTTATATCCCTCTTCGAAAAGGCTGTCAATTGAAATGTCCTTCCCCAGTACAGTATCTGTCTGGAATTTTACCCCGGCGTTCGCCATGAAATCGACGTCGATATCAAAGGCCTCGCGGGGCAGGCGGTATTCGGGTATCGCCACTCTTAGCATTCCGCCCACCACGGGTTTTGCCTCAAAGACCGTGACATCATATCCTTTTAGAGAAAGGAAATAAGCCGCGGTCAAGCCTGCGGGTCCGGAGCCCACAACAGCGACCTTCTGTTCCTTCCTTCCCTCCTTCGGGAACTGCACCTGAATGCCCTTTTCGTGCGCATAATCCGCGGCAAACCTCTTCAGTGCCCTCACAGCGATTGGTTTACCTGATTCAGCGGCCTTGCACTTTGATTCGCACGGATGATGGCAAACCCGCCCGCAGACACTTGCCAGGGGGTTCCCCTTTCTTATGACTTGAATGGCCTCTTCAAAGCGCCCTTGAGCAATCAAGGCGGCGTAAACCGAGGCCTCGGTACCTATCGGACAGGTATGCTGACAGGACGACGATACTATCTCCTTGCAGGCGAGCGAAGGACACCTTTTATTTTTTATGTGCTCTTCATACTCATGCCTGAAATACTTAAGGGTGCTCAGTACCGGATTGGGAGCGGTCTGCCCAAGTCCGCAAAGCGATGTGGCTTTTATGTCATTGCTCAGTTTTTCTATAAGCTCAAGGTCACCCTCTTTGCCGAGCCCCTTGGTTATCCTGTCGAGAATTTCCAGGAGACGTTTGGTGCCGATCCTGCAGGGAACGCATTTCCCACATGACTCGTTCCGGGTAAAGTTAAGGAAATACTTTGTCACATCTACCATGCAGTTATCTTCATCGAGGACAACCATGCCGCCCGAACCGACAATAGAGCCGACCTTTGCGAGTGACTCGTAATCCACGGTGAGGTCCAGCATGTCGGCAGGGATGCAGCCTCCCGATGGGCCGCCTGTCTGGACCGCCTTCACTTTCTTGTTATTTTCTGTCCCGCCGCCGATATCATAGATGATCTCTCTGAGGGCAATGCCCATGGGCACTTCGACAAGTCCGGTATTCTTCACTTTGCCGGTAAGAGCGAAGACCTTGGTGCCTTTTGATTTTTCCGTTCCGTAGGACGAAAACCAGTCGGCTCCCTTCCTGAGAATGTAAGGGATGTTTGCCAGTGTCTCGACGTTGTTTATGACTGTCGGCTTACCCCATAATCCTTTGTGGACAGGGAAGGGTGGCTTTGCCCTTGGCATTCCACGCTGCCCCTCAATAGAGGCGATGAGAGCAGTTTCCTCACCGCACACAAAAGCTCCAGCGCCGAGCTTTATCTTAATATCGAAATCAAATCCTTTATTGAAAAGATTTTTACCCAGGTATCCTTTTCCCCGTGCCGATGTAATTGCCTTTTTCAACCGCTCCACAGCAAGCGGATATTCAGCCCGTATATATACATATCCCTGTGTTGCGCCGATGGCATAGGCTCCTATTGCCATTCCCTCTATTACAGCGTGAGGGTTCCCCTCTATAACAGCCCGGTCCATAAAGGCCCCGGGATCGCCCTCATCGGCATTGCAGATAATGTATTTCTGATCACCAGGGGCTTTTTGGCAGGCCTCCCATTTAACGCCTGTCGGGAAGCCGGCGCCTCCGCGGCCGCGCAGTCCCGATTTTTTCATTACATCAATGACTTCCGCAGGAGTCATTGATGAGAACACTTTTTCAACAGCGGAATAACCGTCTACTGAGCGGTAGGCTTCGATGTCTTCAGGATCAATATGGCCGCAATCCGATAAGACCACCTTCACCTGTTTCCCGTGGAATCTGTGGTATTCTTCCGTTACCTGCCATGCTGCGACCGGACTGCCGCCGATAATATGGTCATCGATAATCCGCTGAACCATTACGGGCTGTATATACTGGTAGGTAGTCCTCTGGTCATCAACAATGACGTCCACAAGAACGTCCCTCGCACAGAACCCGCGGCATCCCACTTTGTGCATGTGGCACCCTTTCTTGAACTCGGCAGAGATGTTTTTTTCTGCCATTATTGATTGAAATGCCTGAAGCACTTCAGCGCCGCCGGCGGCTATACCTCCGGTCCCCATGCATACCTTCACCGTTATGTTTTTATTCATGGGAGCCCCCCCTCAGCATCCTGACTTCCTTATTTACCTTTTCGAGTGTCATATTGCCGTGTACTTTTTTGTTGAATATAACCACGGGCGCGATGCTGCAGGCGCCGAAACACGCTACCTCCTCAAGGGTAAATTTCATGTCAGGGGTGGTGTTTTCCTCACCGGTCAGGTGCAGGCTTTCCTTTAGATTGTTTATCAGTCGTTCTGAGCCTTTTACGTGGCAGGCGGTGCCGCAACAGGCGGTAATAATATTTTTCCCTCTCGGTTTGAGGTAAAATTGGGCATAGAAAGTGGCGACGCCGAAGAAGTTGCTTGCAGGAATGTCAAGCTCTTTTGAAAGACGAAAAACCGCTTCTTCCGGAACGTACCCGAATGCTTCCTGTGTTTCCTGCAAAAGGGAGACTATATTCCCCTCGTGTTCTCTGAAATCTTTTATTAGCGCCTGTATCTTCTCTTCCATAAAACACTCTCCTCTAAATTAAATGTAAATATACTAACACAAGGCAGAAATGTTATGCAATTTATGGAAAAGTCTGTCATAAGGTATAATAAATATGTCATGAAAACATTCGGGCACATAGAAATCCCGCTCAAGCGCGTACATATTGAGCTGACTAATATTTGTGATTTCAATTGCATCTTTTGCCCCAAGTCTGCAATGAAACGGCCCTACGGCTACATGCAGACAGGGCTTGCCAAAGAGATTATTACTGAACTCAAGGCCCGCAACATCTGTGAAAAGATCACTTTTCATGTCATGGGCGAGCCGACGCTGCATAAGGACTTTTTCGAGATACTTGACCATGCAAAAAGGCAAAAGATGAACGTCGGACTTACTACCAATGGGGGAGGTCTCGGTGGTGAGATAGGCAGGCGGCTCCTCGATTATGAGCTCCACCAGATTGATATTTCACTCCAGACACCCGATGAACGTTCGTTCGCTTACAGGAAGGCCGGGACCAGGACCTTTGAATCCTACCTTGAGGGCATACTCGAATTCTTCCGGGCATACCATGTGAAACACAGGGATACCGTATTTAAATTCCGGTTTTTAAATACCCGTTTCAGGAAAAAAGCAATGGAGGACAGGATAGGCATGATAAATGTCATCTCCTCCTCAGAAGAACTAAGGAAGACATTCGCTTTCTGGGCCGGGCGTATATATGAACTGTTAGGAGTTGCGCAGGAAGACCGGGATGCGGCAATGCGGGGCATCGAAAACCTTGTGTCCTACAAATGGAATGTGGTTGAAATATACCCGAATGTTTTTTTCGAAACATATGTGCTGGATGATTGGGGACATGCATTTGAGGGTGAAAAAATTCGTGAAGCCTGGGGCGGTTACTGTTTCGGGATGCGCGACCACTTTGGCATTCTCTATAACGGCGATGTAGTACTCTGCTGCATGGATTTTGACGGAAATACGAAAGTGGGAAACCTTTATGACTCATCGCTGGAAGAGATACTTTCATCTGACAGGCTTGGGAAAATAGTCGAAGGCTTCAGACACTACAGGCTTGAGCACCCTTATTGCAAGCGGTGCCTGGGGAGCAGGGACGTCGCGTCGTGGCTGGTCAAACCTGTAGCAGGAGTTGTCGGATTAAAGGTTTTGAAACCTTTTTTTTACAAGCGCACAAAACTCTTGAAGCGTGAAAAGTGAATCGTGAAGGGTTCTCACTTGACCTGAGAGTGGCACATGAGACATGTCAGCGACGTCGTTGGTTTCCGTTTGAAACCCTCAAAATACCTTTTTGCTTCCTAACGAAAATCAATAATCAAGTCTAGACCCCGGTCTGACCCTTCGACGGTTCCGTATTTGCTGTCGATATTTTTCTTTCCTGCCGCGCTACCGTCGAGTCAGTTTTTGCTGAGCCTGTTACTAGAAGCCGTGGTTGGTGGAATAGTTATTTATGCCTACTTGTTTCACGCTCCTCCCTTCGGTAACATTTTTTGTGAGTCAATTCGTATTGATCAGAGAGCTTGACAAATTTATAACATAAATAAATAATTTAACAACAATTCTTTATGTAGGAGGAACAGTGTTCGACTACATCATGACGGATGAACAGAAAAATTTACGAAATGAAGCAAGAGCCTTCACAAAATGGGTGCCTAAACAGACTCATACTAGACATGGATGCCGAGAAGGTCCAGTTTCCTCGAGAATATCTGCAAGAGGCAGGAAAAAGAAATTTGCTGGGCATAAGGATTCCTAAAGAATTAGGAGGAAGAGGCCTTGGTTGGGTGGAGGATGCAATAGTTGCCGAGGAGGTAGGTGTAGCAAGCTATTCTTTGGCCTGCCTATGGGGTGTGGGTGCTGATATAGTTTGCGATGCAATCTCCCTGTTCGGCAATAAAGAGCTGAAGCAGGCAGTTGTAATACCCTTACTAAAGGGGGAAACTTTTGCAGCAGAAGGATTGACTGAACCAAGAGGCGGATCTGATTTTTTCGGCGCAACGACCTATGCAAAAAAAGATGGTGATGACTGGATCATAAATGGACAGAAACGTTTTATAGTAGGCGCAGAAGGCGCAGATTGGTTTCTTGTCTATGCAGTAACTAACCCTGATGCCCCTCCTCACAAGCGCATGACAGCCTTCATTGTTCCTAGGACCAAAGGCGTCGAGTCGAAATATATATATGGTCTCATGGGGGTACGGGGCGGTGGGGCTGGTAGACTCGTTTTAAAAGATGTTCGAGTGCCGGAACGCTATGCGTTGAATGGCATAAATGGTGGTTTTGATGTCTTTGTCAGGATGATGATTCCTGAACGACTTGGGACAGCGGCCATGACTCTAGGTTCCGTAAGACCCGCAATAGAAATTGCGACCATGTATACTTCCAAACGAAAGGCATTCGGAGTCCCAATCCAGAGTTTCCAGGCAGTGGGGTTCAAAATAGCAGATTGCGTTATGCTACTGGATACCGCACGGTCAATGGTATACTCAACTTGCCTAGCTGTTGATTCTGGGAAAGCCCATCCGAACAGAGTAAGACGCCTGGTATCCGAATCCAAGAAGTTCGTCACTGAAGCCGCATGGGATATAGCAAACAAATGTATGCAGACAATGGGTGGTATTGGCTACACCAATGTTTACCCTCTCGAACGCATTGTCCGAGATATCAGGTTGTCCATGATATGGGTGGGTAGCAACGAAATCATGCAGAGCATCATACAAAACGAATGGTATAAAGAATACCTCAATGTCCTTTCAAAAGAAGACATCCGTAATGTTGAAGAAGATGCTCTAAATGCGGACGCAGAAGGAGAGAAGATATACGAGTAATTAGACATAATGCACAATATGGCAGTGAGTGGCTTAAACCAAGATTGTTTCAGCCTATAATTTTGGTGGCAGATCGGCACATTTGGAGCAGGGGTTCTTCTTATTCTTGCTATTACTGCATCTTTAAACGAGAAGTTACTAGGAGAAGGTCGTACCGAGATTACCTGTCACAAAAACAGGTTTGACTGAGAACAGACTTGTGCGCGTTATTTTCCCGCAGGAAACATTCAGTCTCAGCCGACCGCCGTCCGGTGGGGAATACTGTGAGAAACCCAACGTCTACTGGATGGCGCCAGTTCGAGGAGTACATGTCGTACAACGTAGGACGCATTCCGCAAGAAGCGTAGGTTTCAACGGTGCCTGGACAGCACTTTACCCGAGCCTGATGCTCAACCTCTTGCCGAGCACAAGTGCGGCCTTCTCCAGAGTATTTAATGTGACCGAAACATTCGCAGGATCCAGCAGCCGGTCTACAGCCGACCTACTCGTCCGCATACGAGTCGCCATCTCAACCTTGGTCAATCCCTTTTTTCTCATCTCTTTTTCGATCTGGAAAGAGAGCACACGCTTTGCCGCAACGGCCTCCGCCCCAGAGAGTATATCCTGCTCTCTAAGAAAATCGTCAAAATCACTGCCGCAATGTTTGTTTTTCAAGTTAACCTCCGAGGATATTCCTCAATCGCCGCCTGGCTGTCCGCAGTTCACTTTGCGGAGTTTCCTGTGATTTCTTAACAAACCCATGCAGAAGCACCATGGTATTTTCCTCTACCGTGAAGAACGTTCTGGCAATGCCGTCGGTGATATTTGATCTAACTTCCCAAAGGTCCTTCTCAATTTTCCTGATAAGGGGCATGCCGAGTGGCCAGCCAAACTTAGCCGTCTTGATATCCTCGCCGACGGCTTTTCGATCTTCTCTCCTCAACTCTTTGAGCCATTCCCTCACAGGTTCGGAGCCGCTTTCACTTCGATAGAAAATTACTCGCAGAACAGGTTCTCTATGCTCCATATAGTAATGTACCTTAATTGGTACATATTGTCAACTGTCCTCTGTGAAAAGTACTACCAGTATTGCGCATAGAGGAAAACCTGGGTTCTTTCATATCGGAAAGACGATAGCACTCTCTGGACATGGTTAGACTACGCACAATTCGGGACGGAATGATCAGTTAGAAAAAAATTGCAACTAACGAGGTGTTCTGTGAGGAGGTGAGACAATCAACTTTAGCTACAAATCTTCACAAGCGACTGAGTCTAACAACAGCTAACTGACAACGCATTTTATCTCACAACCCACTGGGTGCCGCAGATGTACTGGAAATCACATGATGGGCAAACCTTCTTCTTGTCATTAGGTTGGATGAATGGGACCAGAGGGTCTATTATTTCTCTAAGCAGTTTGAAGATCACTATTTTCATAAGTTCGAACATTTCTGCCGGAGATGAACCGCCGAAGAGTGGAAGTTCAACATCTCCGCTTATTTTTGAGCGGCCTAAAAGCAAGAAAATAGCTTCCAGATCGTCTATCGGCCTGCTTTTCTTTTCAGTATAAAGCAGGAGGTAGAATGGAAGCTGAAGGCTTCCTATGGCCTGGTCCCAAGTCTCTCTCCTGGCAGTGTCAAGCTTTTCGAGGTCTATCTTCAGATAATTCGGGCTTGAGCCTGTCTTGTAATCAACAATGACCGTCTTATCATCTCTCTGTTCAACGCTATCAAGCCTTCCGCTCAAATTAAAGGAGTCTGCCTTTACCCGTATCAGCTCCTCGCTTTCCAAAATAGTCACTGTTCTTTCCTTCACAAGAGGAAGATAGTAATATTTAAGAACATCAGCCAAGTGTCTCTTTACCTGCCTCTTTAGAAAATAGAGAGCTCCAGATGGGTCTTTACCATATTTTTCCTCAAAGAGTTCTTCCACAATAGCGTCCATTTGTCTGAAGACTATGTCTGTTTCCTTTAAAGACCTGCCTTTCTTGTTGGAAAAATAGCGCATCAAGACAGCGTGGACGAAATTTCCCAGGTCGTCACGCTCGATGTCCCCTGTCATCTCCTCTTTCCTGCTAAGTCCGAGGACAAAGCTATAGTAGAACTGAAGCTGGCACTTGAGATAGCTGTTCAGCGCGGTTGCATTGTACTTAAAGTCTTTAAGGAAGGCCACGATCTCATCAGTTTTTCCAATCGGGCCGGGAGCGCTGTTTATTAGTTTCACCTGATACTGGACAGGTCTGACGTAGGACCTGACGTCGGTTGTATTGTCCCTTTTCTGCCTGTCCCATAGAAGCTTCTCAACAAACCTCGACCGTTCTGTTTTGTCGTTTTCAATGAAGAAAAGATGTGCCTTCTTTGCCCCTTTAAGGAGTGTGTCGAAATAATATGCGGCGAGCTTGTCCCTATCCATATAAGTAGGAAGCCCCAATATCTCCCGGGCCTTGAAGGGAAGGAGAGTCTCTTCTTTTCTCGTATCCGGCAGGATGTCCTCATTAGCGTCCAGGACGAAGACCGTATCGAACTTCAGGCTCCTTGTCTCAAGTGACCCCAGGACCTGCAGCCCCTTGACAGGCGTGCCTGAAAAAGGGGTATGGCCGGTCATTATATATTTTTTGAAGAATATGAAATAGCTGGACCTTTCCGAGAAGGCGACTTCCTTCATCATAGAGCGCAGAAGGACGTCAAGAGATGTTATGAAGGACTCTGAAAATGGATAAAAGAGTGGGTGAAGCCTTGCAGTGCTGTTATTGAAGATAAAAAGGAGTATGTCGATGCACTTACCGGCAAAGTCACTGATGTTTTTGAAGGAAATGAATCTTTCTATTGTATTTTTGTGAATGGCCTTCAGGTGTGCCTTGAGGTGTTCTTCCCTGATCCCCGTTTCGTCTTTTGGCAGCTTTCTCAGGATGTCCATAAAAAGGGTTTCGCTGCTCTCGATCTCTTCGATAGTGGTGAAGGTCAGGGCCTTGTGCTCGAGTAGATCTTCCTCAATTGTATGGAACATCACGCGTGTCGTCTCGGACTTTCCCCTGTAATAAATGTTCTTCGTGTAAGGATGAAGAACGAATTTCAGGTAGTCGGGGATATAGATCCTGTCCCCGTCCATTGAATTGACCAGTTCCATCAGGTTATTGAGAAAACCGAAGACCGGGGTGCGATGTAACGGATACCCTAATGATACATTATAGTCATCCTCGGGGATAGACGATAGCCCTTGACGCAAGAGAGGGAAAAGGGTCTCTGACGAAGGCAGAACAATCACTGTGTTCTCGTCAAGATCATTACCTGCTGCGAGGTTCGTCTCAAGTATTTTCCCCAGCGCCAGGACCTCGCCGTGAGCATCGGGACTGCTGTAGAAGTGCACCTCCGGGGCTGTGTCTATACTTTCCTTCATGTCGCAGGTGATGCCAAGCTCCTTAAGTTTCTCATTGAGTCCGTTCCCATGCTGGAAGGCAAATACTGTATTGTCGTAATTTAGCAGCTTTTGAAACAGGGTTTTTTCTGCCTTGGTGAGAGCAAAGAAGCCGGCGAAGATTATACTCTGCAATTTGCTGAGTCCGGCTTTGTCTATCTTCTCAGCAGCAGTCTGATATCTCCTTGCCCTGGTCGTAAAGCCCAATGCACTGATTTCTCTATAGAACTGGTCATAGAAATAAGACAGGGACTGTAATCTTTCTATCGTCTGCTCAGGCATGCCTTCCGCAATGAAGAATTCGATTCCCTTTACCATCTGGGGATTGATGCCTTCAATGGTCAACTCCTCGATGTCACGATATATTTTTAGCCCGAGGGGGAAAAAACTGTCAGGAGTCATGAACCCTTTTCCGCCAAGCGGCGTCGGGGCCTTCCTGTGGATATTGTAGAGCAGGGCGACAGCATCTATGGTCTCAATCTTCTTTGCTGGACTTGACTCATCGAATAGCGAATCGATGAACTCATCCATCGAAAAAACCATAGGCGGGATGAAGCTTGCCCCGACCTTTGCTGCCAGCGCCTTTCTCAGAAAGTGAGACGGCCTTTTGCCGGGGAAGACCACCATGGATGAAGAGTAATCCCTTTCATTCCCTGCCAAATGAGACAGGACTTCTTCTATCAAGCTCTTGTCGGATGGAATGATAAGCGTGTTCATCCAATCCTCTCCATTTCGGCCAGGTCAACGAAAGCAATAACACCCTTGACGGGTTTTCCGGTATAGACATCACGGAGTATGCTCATGTAGTTCTTCAATTGAGCCCTGTATTGGTCCAGCGCTTCCTTGTCCTTTCCTGTTTTATAATCGATCACAGTGACGCTGTCACTGTCTATTACCACCCTGTCCATCCTGAAAAGCCTGCCAAAACTGTCAGAATACTCCTGCTCTTTCCTGATCAGCCGCCCTGGCGCCTTGGTAAAATACCTTTCTATCTCCTTGTTGGTTACTATCGCAAGAACGAGAGCTTTGATTTCTATGTCGGAATAATCCGATCCGGTCTCATCCCTGACACGACTTATGATCTCTTGCAGTTCAGTTTCAAACCCATCCTTCAAGTAGTTGACGAAGAACAATACTCTGTGGATAAACTCGCCCCTCCTTCTTTCATCTATGGTCAGGAACGTCTCGGGACCGGCCTGGAATTTCAGCTGACCGCTACGGTGAAGCAGCCGGCAAGGAGCTGGAGTCCCTGGTGCTGATAGTCGGATGCCCGGAACGTATTCAGGTTTGGCTGAAGGGGGGAATTCATCGGCCGGGAGCAGGACAAACGGGTAACCCTTGTCATTGCTTTCTACCCCGATCACGTAAAGTTCTCTCTCGGGACGGGTGAACCCCACATAGAGGCTGTTAAGCCTGTTCACCATCTCACTCATCCTCTCTTTATCATAGAGACGCTGGAGGGTCTCGTCACAGGCAGCTGTGGTCCTGTTGATCTTGAGGAGGCAGACAGTCTCACCCTTTTCCTCGACGATGTATTCAAAGCCCCTGTTTCTTACTTCATAGAGGAGGACAAGTACGACCGGAAACCCCAGCCCTTTAGCCTTGTGTATGGTCATCACCTGCACAGCGTCAATGGTCTTGGGGACGGCCATGTCCCATTCAGCCTCGCTGTTGTCATCATCTGATACGGCCTGGAGAAAATCCTTGAGGCTGTTGAATCCTCCTCCTTCGAAGTTTTTGACCACTTCAAGTATCTTGATGAGTGCAGCCTCCTCTTCAGGCATGTTCTCAAAAACACTGAACACCGCAAAAACCTCTGTGACCAGGTCGTACAAGGGCAGGAACCCCGCTGCCTTGAAAAGACTTTCGAAGTACTGTTCCCAAAGGCCACTGAACTTTTCCTGAAATGCCTTGTACAGGGGAGGGTTCTTTCTATGCATGAAACAGAACGCCCTTAGCTTATCGATACCGCAGCCGGAATCATCTTCCGCAATCGTATTTGTGAAAACATCTCCCAGGATGAAGGCGCCGAATGAAAGGTCGTCTGTAGGCGAATCAAGGAAGTTCATAAGTGCTATAATCTCTCCGGTTATCTTCCGCCTCCTCACATCGAGGCTGCTGTAAGAGATAAATGGTATTTCCCTTTCGTTCAGCCATGTTGTGGCGCTGACTGCAACTTCGTTAGTCTGTGTAAGCACGGCCATATCACCGTACCGGTACCCGCGTATGTGCAACTCTTCTATGAGGTCCTGGATCTTTTCACGCTCGGCAGGTTCTTCGTCGTTCCTTTCAAGAAGAGAGACCTCTACGTATCCATCGACGTCTTTATCTTCTTTTGGCTTTTGTATGTATTCGGTAAGGCCGCTTCTATTACCGGCCTCCCTGTATTCATCGATCCCCGCAAGTTTCTCTTTGAAAACTCTCTCGTTGAACTCAAGTATCCTCTTTCTGCTCCTGTAGTTAGTGTCAAGCTCCCTGACTGCATGCTCTGCTGAAGGAAATGGATTCGTTTTTTCGAGCCCTTTCATGATTGTATAGTCTGCATTACGGAAGCCGTAAATAGCCTGTTTTGTGTCACCGACTGCAAACAGGCTTCCTCCCTGGGAAAGCGAGTTCTCGATGAGTGGCATGAGATTTTGCCACTGTATGGGCGAGGTGTCCTGAAACTCATCGATGAGGAAATGGAAGATGGTCTCGCCAAGTCGGAAATAGACGTCAGGGACTATGGAACTGCTGAGGTATTCGGCGAGCTGCATGTTGATATCTTCGATGAAGACCTTGCCCTGCTGCCTCTTGACCATATTCACAGTCTCGCTGAAGGCCTGAAATGCCTTCACGTATGGCATACATCGGGTGCGAACGAAATAGACAGTGTAGTGACAGGTCCATTCCGCTACATCAGACCACAAACTTAATATCCTGCTATATGCAGTCTGTTCATCGCCTGCACTTTTTTTCGGCTTGATCACTGGAGGGTTGGCAAAGCCCTTCCCGATAAGATCAGGGAATCTTTTTTCCCTTATTATGGGCAAGATAGTCTTGTAAGATGAATTGCCGTGTCTCTTCAGTCCGGCGGCTTCGATCTCTTTTTCAATGTCGTCAATAAGCGCACTTATTTTGTCTTTTGATTCGTTAAGGTCTTTACTGTAATCCTCGATTTCAGCCAATTTCCCTCTCGATGAAAGCTTCCGGTATATCTTCTTTATCTCGTCAAGAAGTGTTGTTGACGGATCCCACAAGTAGGCATCAGTAACCTTCTTCTGCTCCAGCAACTGGTCCACGATCGCTTCGATACAGGCTGCCTCGGCGGTACCGTGTTTGACATTTCGCATAAATAGATTGAAGGAGTAACTCATCAGCAAATCGTTGGTCATTAAGATATCGAAGTCCGGGTTATACCCAAAGTCGATAGCAGAGGCCTTAAAAACGGTTGTCATGAAACTGTCGATCGTCTTCACCTGGAAATCCGAGTAACTGTCGAGTATCTCTCCGATCAAGAGGCCGGCCTTCTCTCTCATGTTTTCAATATCAAGAGAGGTTATGTTCGAGAGTTCCCGTATCTTTGCCTCGTCCCCGAAGTAAACCTCCTTCAGGCGCGAGAGTGTTCTTTCCTTCATTTCTTTTGCGGCATTGTTCGAAAAGGTTATGGCAAGCATGTTCCTCAGACTGTTCCTTGGGACTTTACCGGAAAGAAGAAACTGGACAAACCTTTCTGTGAGGGCATGAGTTTTCCCTGAACCGGCCGACGCCTTAAGGACCGTGAAGTGGGGGAACTTCAAATCTGTATCTTTTATTAAAACCGGTTCTCCCATATACTCCTCACACCATGCCTCGCTGAGGTTTCTTGAAGATGCAGTGGCGGATTATATAACGAGAAAAGCGCACTTTAGATATTCCGTCTCGGGCATTGACAGCAAGACCGGATGGTCCCGCCCCTGAGAACGCATTTCGAGAACCCTGACATTCTTGCCGGCATCCCTTGCAGCGTGTTGAAGCATATCGAGGAAGGCCGTTTTATCTACGTGGTGTGAGCATGATGACGTGGCGAGGAGACCTTTCTGACTGATGATGCTCATGGCCATGGCATTTATTTCCCGGTAGCCCCGCAGTCCTTCTTTCAATTTTGCCTTGCTTTTGACAAAAGCAGGGGGATCGAGAACAATAAAATCATACATATTGCCGGAATCAACCTCTCTCTTCAGAAAATTAAATACATCCGCCTTTATAAATGAGCATTTTCCGGCAAGCGCATTCAGTTCGGCATTATTCTTTGACTGCTTTATTGCCGCTTCAGAGCTGTCCACAAACGTAACGTGCGCTCCTTTTTTTGCAAGGTGTAAACCCCAGGCCCCGGAGTAACAGAAGAGATCCAACCCCTTGCCGCCGCTGACAAGCCGGCTGAAGGCAATCCTGTTCTCCCTTTGGTCAAGAAAGAAGCCTGTCTTTTGCCCTGACATCGGATCCACTTCACTATGGATATCCCCCTCTGTAATCGATACAGCAGCGCCGGCAGCGCCCCTCACCATGGTCTTTTCGAGGGCGAGCCCCTCCAGAGTCCTGTTTTGATTGTCATTCTTCAGTACAATCATTTCCGGTGACAGCATTTCATCGAGCAAACCCAGCAGAAGGTCCCTCTGACGTTCCATGCCGGCAGTCAAAAGCTGCACAACGATGCAACCGGCACCGGGGCCCCTAGAAAGTCGGAGACTTTCCGGGGTGGCGATGTATCTGTCAACTATCAGGCCGGGCAGAAAGTCGCCCTCACTATAAACAAGTCTGCCGGAAACGCCTTCAGCCAAAAAACGCTTCCTGTAGCTCAGGGCGTCTGCAATCCTTTGTCTGAAAAAATCGGCATTGATGTCCTCCCTTTGCCTAGTAAGCAATCTCACCGCGATCAGGGAGTTAGGATTAATATATCCCATTCCCATAAATGCTTCTTTACTGTCGTAGACTTCTACGATGCTCCCCGGCGCATGCATGCGTGGACTCGATGCCAGCTCATTTGAAAAAATCCAGAGATGCCCGGCCAGCACTCTGCTGGTCCGTTTTAAGAAAACCTTCTCCACCCTAAAGTTATAACCTCCCTTCCGTCTTGAGCCTGGCTATTATTTCCTTTATCCTGGGCAGAGATTCCAGTGCGGCCTTCTCTCCTTCAAGAATCGCCTCATGACGTTTGTCAAAGTCGCCTGACCCGATGAGGCCCACTTTAGGTCTTATAACGACATCAGCTTTCGAAAGCTGTGCATCCGAAATCTTTGCGTACATGACATCGATAGACTGAAGGATCGTGTCCATAGTGCCCTCCGGCAGAGTATTGCCGATGTCTGATGATATATCCACGGCAATAACCACGTCGGCTCCCATCTTTCTCGCAGCATCTACGGCGATGGGGCTTACCACGCCGCCGTCAACATACATCCGGTTTCCTATCCTGACCGGCCTGAATATGCCGGGTATCGAGCAGCTTGCCCTAACCGCAGTGCCGGTATTGCCGCTGCCGAATATAACCTCCTGCCCGTTCTGAATATTCGTGGCAACAGCATAAAACGGTGTCCTCAGTTTCTCGATAGGAGTGTTTCTTATCATTTTATTGACATATTCCTCAAGCAGTTCTCCCTTAATAAACCCGTTATCGGGAATGCAGAGATCAACGATATCGCTCTTCTGCAAATCTATCGCCATCTTTTGGAGCTGGAAGGCATTGTATCCATATGCGTAGAGGCTTCCGACAAAACTTCCCGCGCTGGTACCGACTATCAAATTTATCGGGATATTGTTCGACTCAAGCACCTTAAGCACACCTATATGGGCAAACCCCCTTGACGCACCTGCCCCGAGCACAACTGCCACCTTTGCCGGTTTCTGCTGCGGCGGCTGTACCACCACCTCTTTAGTAGGAGCACATGACACCACGTTAAGCACTAAAACAAAAAGCACGGCAACCACTATCCTTAGTCGCATACAACCTCCTCCTCTAAATATCAGCTGATCATGAATATATTATATTAGTTCCGCTCAAAGCATCCACCGATAAAACTTCGGAATTAAATAATTGACCGCATTCAGCCGATAATGTATACAGGGAACATGGAGGTGACCTATGGGACACGTAATTCCTTTGCCGGACAGGAATAAGTTAAAGGCGGCATTCGAATGCGATTTCACCAGTATGCTTAAAAATGTGGCTGAAATCAAAAGAGATGCAATAGGAACAGAAGATAACAACATTTTTCACCTGAATGTGAGCTTCGAGGACCTTTTCAAGGCAAAAATAGGCTCATTTATCATAGACCACAGGCTGCTCAATGCGGACCTGTTCCGATGCAGCCTGTATGTTGCAAACGTCCTCGGAGCAACCCTTTCAAAAAAGTTCACAAGCTTTTATATAACCGATTATTTAATCCAGGGGATTGAAGAGGAAGACCCGGATATCCTGAAAGAAGGCGCTGACCTCTGCTGCATCATCTGCATCTTTTTTGAAGAGAGGCGTAACTGGAGGATGACTCAGGCGGGGGATTATGTCAAAATGGGCATTCAACTATATTCAATCTATTATGCCATGACGCAGAAATTAATAGCCGGGTGTATGAGTAGGAATTTTCAGGACATAATTGCCATAACAAAAAAATGTATAGAAGACATGGAGATGAGAAAATAATAAGTGCATGCTTTTAACTTTCATTTTAATTCGATCAACTCATACTCCCTGCTGCCGAGCCCTAGCCGTTCAGCCTCTTCAACTTGTATGGCATAGGGCTTTCCGTGGAGCTTTAGAAATATATCCTCACCGTCCTTTATTTCAGCGCTCTCGGCAATTGATGAGGGCAGTGTTTTTGCTCGCAGGAGCATATCAATGGAAGCCTGTTCGATTGCAACAATGTCGTCTGACAAGAGTATGCCGAGGTCCTGTATCACCGGGACATCTGCAGCCGGCATGCAATCGCACTCAGGCTGGATCTCGGTGAGGAAGTTTATGTAAATAACTTTTTTCGGCTGAAACGTGCTGAGCACTGCCTTCGACGCCTCGGCAAGCGCTTTCATGAAAAGCTGATCATCCCCTGGTAGCGTCAATCCGCCTTCGGGGCATACCCGCGTGCATCTGCCGCATCGCCAGCACCGCTCGTCATCGTAACTGAATGTATTGCCTTTAAAGTCGATGCAGTCAAGCGGGCAGACCTCTTCGCACTGGAAGCAGAGGGTACACTTCTCGCCGTCCCATACAAGCTTTCCCTCTCCGATGGTGTGCATTGCACCCCGTCCGCATTTCCAGCCGCAGGTACGATGGCTGCTGCTGATGCCACCCATGGCGACATTCTTGATAGCACCTGCATACCCCGCCATTATATGCCCCTTCACGTGTGTGCACACGACCATAGCCGGGACATCGTTAATAAGGGAAGCAACTGCAATCTCTCCAAGTATTTCTCCTGACTTGACCATAATGTTATCGTTTCCGTAAAGTCCGTCTGCTATGACGACAGGAGCTCCAACCGAGAGGTGATTGATGCCATTGACGTTAGCTACGTCAAGGTAATCCAGACCCTTTATCCTCACAGTGTCGGTAACGAAAGGTTTGGCCCCTGCTGATTTGAGAGAGTCCACCACCTTTCTGAGAAACACCGGCCTGACAATCCGGTGAGCGCCCGTCGAACCGAAATGCGTCTTGACCGCAACCCATTCATCAGGTCCGAAGTATCCCGACAGCGGGGCCTCATCGAGCAGCCGTTGCAGCTTTCCAGGCATGCTCTCTTCGTAACGCCATTTTCCCACCCGCGCGGAAACAAAAAAAACTTTTGACATCTTAGCCTCCTTATAGATGAAATGATATCTTTGCGGTTTTTTCCCTCTACTGTTTCTTAAGACGTTCCTCAAAGATCTTGCGGAAATGGAAACCGTAGATCGAGAGGGTGATGGCCTGTGGAAGGAGGCGGGGACGGCTGAACATGGTCCAGAACAAAAGCCTCCAATAATGAAATCTCTCTTTCCCGAGGAGTCCCAGAACAATGATAGACCTGATGAATGCGGAAATGTAGTTGAACCGGAAATGAAAGGATTTTTTCCGCGGTGGCATGTATTCCCTCAGGAATGTCCTGATCCTTTTGTAATAGTGTCTTGGAGCATACAGGGTGCTGAGGACCTTTTTGTAGCCGCTGATCAGCAGGTCATACTCCATCCTGGGTATAAAATTTGTCGAGAAATCCGTATTGTCCCCCGAGGAATCTTTCAGCAGCAGCCGCTGCTCCTTTTTGAGCCTCTCGTAAAGCTGCGTGCGCGGAAGGGCAATGAGTAAGCCGACCATGGCCGTGACGACCCCGCTTTTCTGGATGAACTTGATCTGGGTATCGAAAATCGTGAGGGGGTCGCTGTCGAAACCTACAATGAATCCACCCTGCACCTCTAGGCCGGACTTCTGGATATTCCTCACACTTGCGAGGAGATCGCGGTCCTTGTTCTGGAATTTGCTGCACTCTGCAAGACTCTGCTCATGCGGCGTCTCGATGCCGATGAAGACGACGTCGAATCCCGCACCGACCATCATCTCCATGAGATCTTTATGATCGGACAGTTCTATGGATGCCTGTGTATTGAAGGAGAAGGGATGCCTTCTCCTTTCCATCCATTCGATGACGGCTGGAAGTATCTCCTCCTTCAGCTTTTTCTTGTTCCCGATAAAATTGTCGTCAACAAAGAAGACCTGGCCCCTGAATCCTGACGCGTAAACACTCTCCAGTTCAGCGATGACCTGGTCCTTATCTTTTGTGCGGGGCCTCCGACCGCAAAGCAAAGTAATGTCGCAGAACTCGCAGTTGAAGGGGCATCCACGGGAATACTGAATATTGATTGAGGCATAGTGCTTCATATTAATAAGACCCCATAGAGGTATGGGTGTATTCCGTATGTCCGCCCACTGATCAGTTGTATAGAAATGGCCTGCATCGCCATTTCGGAAATCTTCCAGGAAACGGGGCATGGTGATTTCGGCCTCGTTCAGCACCAGATGGTCTACATTCCCAAAGTCCTCATATTCTGTCGTGAAGAGTGGACCTCCGGCGACAATCCTGACGCCTGCGGCCTTGCATTTCTCAATCACTCTGTTAACCGATTCCTTCTGGACAGACATAGCGCTCAAAAATACGAGATCTGCCCACTTCACGTCCTCGTCATCCAGGCTTTCCACGTTCATGTCGACAAGTCTTTTCTCCCACGCTTCAGGAAGCATCGCTGCTATAGTCAACAACCCGAGTGGTGGACTGCTCGCCTTTCGGTGAATGAATTTCAGGGCATACCTGAAACTCCAAAAGGTATTCGGGAATTCAGGATAAATAAGTAGTGCTTTCATGGATTTCCTCATCATTTTAGTTTTTCACATAAAATGATGTCAAGGCGCAATATATTGTATAATTACCGTAATGATTCGATATTGTTTTTTTCTTCTCTTTATTCTTTTTTTTATGCCGGGCATGGCTAATGCCGGTGACCGAATATCAAAGAAAGTGGAAGGAACCGAAAGCGCAATGAGCATGGAGCATAAGGATCAGACCATAGCTGTTGATGTTTCTACCATCATGTCTCTGCCGGATGTAGTTTCGCGCATTTCGGGCAAGAGGATAGTGTATGTGGGAGAATACCATGACCGTTTTTCAAATCATACTGTGCAACTGGAGGTCATAAGGGCCCTGCACCGGAAAAATAGAAAAATAGCTATAGGTATGGAGATGTTTCAGAGGCCTTTTCAGAAAGTGCTTGACGAATATATAGCCGGAACAATTGACGAGAGGTCCATGCTCAAAGGTACGGAATATTTTAAGCGGTGGGGTTTCGATTATAATCTCTACAGGCCGATCCTTACTTATGCGAGAGAAGAAAAAATCCCGGTAATTGCGCTTAACATACAGAATGAAATTGTCGATAAGGTCTCAAAAGGAGGGATCGATTCACTTTCTGAAGAAGAAAAAAAAGAAATACCTCCACATATGGACTTCTCTAATGAGGACTACAAAAAAAGACTGCTTGATATTTTCCAAAAACACAGCGGCTTTAAGGAGAAGAACTTCGACTTTTTTTATCAGTCGCAAATCCTCTGGGATGAGTTCATGTCGCAATCTATTGATGATTTCCTGAAGAGCAGGCCGGATTTTCAGAAAGATGGGCAGGTGGTTGTTATTGCCGGCAGCGGACATCTTTCTTTCGGTTCAGGGATCCCCAAGAGGACGTTTAGAAGAGACGGCCTGGACTATGCCATTATTCTTAATGACATTGATATCGAAAGGGACATCGCGGATTACCTTATCTATCCCGAGCCGGAGGAGGGCGTAACTACCCCTAAAATGATGGTCATGCTGGATGACATCCAGGGGAAGCTTACCATTACTGATTTTCCCCAGGGAAGCATTTCGGAGAAGGCTGGGCTGAAGGATGGGGATGTCATTCTCTCGATCGACAATGTTCCTGTTAAAACTATTGACGATGTAAGGATAGAACTTCTCTATAAAAAGAAGGGCGACCTGCTGAAGGTGAAGGTGCTCAGGAAGGTCTTTCTGTTTGGAGATACAGAGAAAGAATTTGACTTTGTCCTGTAAAAAGCTTGAAGGTGAGAAGTTGTGAAGTTGCGCAGGTGAGCGAACCAACTTTCAGGAGTTCACACCTTCACAAGTTCTCATCTTCTCATCTTCGGTGATTTCGACTATGACCCATGATCTGTCTCTAATGCCCTTGGTGTCGGGAATTGTAGATCAATTCCCATATTTTGGACTGTTCGCGCTTCTCATCCTTGGCGGCATGGGCCTGCCGTTCCCTGAAGACGCCACGCTTATCCTCTGCGGTTTTCTTATCTCTACAGGGGTAGTCAAACCCGTCCCTGTCCTGCTGGTTGTATATGCCGGTCTGCTTATGTCCGACTTCTTTATTTTTCTTGTAGGGAATAAATACGGCAGCGCGGTCATTAACCATCCGGTATTTCATAAATTCATATCTTTGCAGAGACTTAAGTTTATGAAGGATCAATTCGCGAAAAAAGGTATTTGGCTGATCATAGCCGGAAGGCATCTGGCAGTATTGAGGGCCCAGATATTCCTTGCCGCAGGCTCAATGAAAATGTCACCGTTAAAGTTTGTTGCAGCCGATGCTGTTTCAGCTGTTTTAACCATGTCACTAATGATCGGGGCAGGCTATGTCGGGGGAAACAGTCTCGAAATTGTCAAAAAGAACGTAAAAGAAATAGGGCATGCCGCCGTCGTGTTTTTGACAATCGCGCTGGCAGTCTACCTTCTTTACCGTTATTTCAGGGACTTGCGTAAGTAAGGGCTCGCGAATTATTCGCGAACCCTATATAAGGTCTATTTTCTCTCTTCGAAATTCTTGATGAACTGCGCCAGTTGCACTCCAAGATAGACGCATTTTATATTATTCATGCATTCATCGGCATCTTTCTTTTCGAGATGGGTTGTAAGTTCATTAGCGCCCTTACGGAGTTTCAGAATCCAGGCGTTTTTGCCAGCGTCAAAGTTCATTCCCAATGATATGCCGTGTTTTGTTATCTCCGGGTACATTGCCAGTACCTTGTCCTCCAAAGCGACTTGTGTGTAGCCCATAGTGCCTCCTCCTGTTACGAAAAGCTTAATTACCTATAGCCTATAACCTCTTTGTTTTGTTGTCAAGATGGTTTTCTCTCTGATAATATTAAAAAGGAGGATACTATCGCAGCTATTCACGGAAACATAACAGGTTTAAAGAAGCATCTCATCTCTTCCCTTGAAAGGATTTATCGCAGGAAAATCCCCGCCGGAGCTTTAATTACCCCTGAGTTGGCCAAATACATTGCGGGGCTTTCTAATGATCTTGGCAGACAAATAGGCATTATCAGTGCAAGGAACGGTTCGATAACTCATGTCATTGTCGGCGACGCTAACAGCGTCTTTATCCCTGAACTCGATGCTTATCCGCTGGGCCGGAAGGCGCTGAGAGGCCTTCGATATATCCATACACACCTCAAGGATGAACCGTTGAATAATGAGGATTTGTCAGACCTGGTCCTTCTCAGATTCGACATGATAGCAGCAATAAGCATTAAAGGCAGCCTCCCTCATAAAATTTATGCAGCCTATCTAATGCCCTATGGTTCCCCAAAAAAATATGAAACGATAACAGAGGACTTTTATCGTTTTGATCTGGATTTCAACAGTTTCGTCCGATCCCTTGAAGATGAAATGGACAGGTCCAGGGTAATAGACCAAAATGATCAGCGGGAGCGCACAATTCTGGTAAGCGCATCGACGGGACCACGTTACGGGATGGAAGATTCCATGGAGGAATTAAAGGAACTGGCCCAATCGAGTGATTTGGCCGTACTCGATACAGTCATACAGAGGCTGAAAGCGGTCAACCCCAAATACCTGCTGGGCGAGGGAAAACTCAGGGAAATTGTAATTAATGCCATGGAAAAAGGCGCTACGTTGCTTGTTTTCGACCAGGACCTGGCCCCTTCTCAGATACGTGCGATAACCGATACGACGGAGCTTAAGGTCATAGACAGGTCTCAGCTTATTCTTGACATATTTGCAAGAAGGGCGCACAGCCGTGACGGTAAAGCACAGGTTGAACTTGCGCAGCTCAAATACATGCTGCCGCGTCTGACAGGCAAGGGGACAGCCATGTCAAGGCTGATGGGAGGCATAGGCGGCAGGGGACCTGGAGAAATGAAGCTCGAGCTCGACAGGCGGCGTATACGTGACAGGATAGCAAGGCTTGAAAAGGAACTGAAGATACTCAGCGAGGCACGGAGGCAGCGTAAGCAGAGAAGGGTTGGAAACAGGGTCCCCATCGTTTCGATAATAGGATACACCAACGCCGGCAAGTTGACGCTGTTGAATACATTGACCAGGAGTTCCACAATTGTTGAGGACAAGATGTTCGCCACGCTCGATACCGCAAGCAGGAGGCTGAGGTTCCCCCGAGAGAGGGAGATCATTATAACTGACACTGTCGGGTTCATCAGGGACCTCCCCAGGGACCTGTTTGCCGCTTTTAAAGCGACCCTCGAAGAGCTTGAAGATGCTGACCTGCTTATTCATCTGGTCGATATGGCCAGCCCCCGCCATGAGCAACAGATTGCGTCAGTCGAGAACATTTTAAAGGACCTCAAGCTTGACGGCAAGCCCAGGCTGCTTGTTTTCAACAAACTCGATAAGGTGGCTAAAGATGAAGCGGCATACATGGAGGCGCGGTATAATGCGGTTGCCGTGTCCTCAAAGCAGCCTGAAACTCTGGCACCGTTATTAAAGGCGGTTGAGCAGGGCATATGGGAGAAGGACCGGCAGATGTTATGCGCCGAGCGTGAAGTCTGACAGTAGAGGGCATGAAGCGATGTTTGATGGTCTTTTAATGTATAATAATAACTGTGGAATTTACGCCTAAATGGATAGCCTGGGAAATCACCAGGCGTTGTAATCTTAGATGTGTTCACTGCCGTTCTTCATCGGAAATGGAGATAAAGGGACACCAGGACTTCCCTACCGGGGAGGCTTACCGCGTACTGGATGACATCGCAGGGTATGCAAAGCCTGTGGTGGTGCTGTCCGGAGGGGAGCCCCTTCTAAGAAAAGATGTATTTGATATAGCCCGCTATGGAAGCGACAAAGGACTCAGGATGTGCCTGGCAACCAACGGTACCCTTGTTTCCGACGAAGTATGCGACAAAATAAAAGCCTCGGGCATCAGGATAGTATCCATGAGCCTGGACGGTGCGACTGCCGCTGTACATGACAACTTCAGGAATGAAAGGGGCGCTTTTGAAGGAACAGTAAACGCCGCAAGGCTATTTAAGAAAAACGGCATCGAATTCATTATTAATTCGTCTTTTACTAAACGCAACCAGGAAGATATCCCCGGAATTTACAGGCTCGCAAAGGAGCTTGGCGCCACTGCATGGTACATGTTTATGATTGTGCCTACAGGGAGGGGTGAGGATATCATGGCCGAGCTGATATCAAAAGAGGATTACGATAAAATCCTCGACTGGCATTACCATATGGAAAAGGACGAGCATGATCTGCTGGTGCGTCCTACATGTGCGCCGCACTACTACAGGGTTGTCCTTCAGAAATCAAAGGAAGAGGGAGGCGCCGGCTTTGAACGGCGCACGCTGAAATTTTCGACTGGCGGCGCCAAGGGATGCCTGGCAGGACAGCTTATATGCCTCATTGACGTGGATGGAAATGTTTTGCCCTGCAGCTACTTCCCGAAACCGGCAGGGAACATAAGAGAGCAGTCTTTCAAGGACATCTGGGAGAATTCCGAACTGTTCAGGGAAATGAGGGATTTCAAGAAATACAAGGGAAGGTGCGGTTCCTGCGAGTACATCAACGTATGCGGCGGGTGCAGGGCGAGGGCTTATTCAATATACGGCGACTACCTTGCTGAAGAGCCGTTTTGCAGCTACGTACCGCTTAAAATGAAAAAGGTTAAGGCTGAGGTTGAGGTTAAGAAAAGAGGAAGTTTATGAATGATACATTTCTGAAGGCGTGCAGGGGCGAAAAGACGGGTTATACCCCAGTGTGGCTTATGAGACAGGCAGGGAGGTATCTCCCTGAATATCAAAAAGTGCGGACAAAGGTTGATTTCCTGACGCTCTGTAAGACACCAGAACTCGCCGCTGAAGTAACTATCCAGCCCGTGGATATCCTCAAGGTCGATGTTGCAATACTTTTTTCGGATATTCTTGTTCCAATCGAGCCCATGGGTATGAAGCTCGAATTTTCGGAATCAAAGGGCCCTATACTGCATGACCCTGTGCGGGACGCAAAGGCTGTCTCCCGGCTAAGGACTATTGAGGCCGGGGCGGACGTGCCCTTTGTTGCTGATGCCATAAAGATTCTTATAGGTGCATTGGAAGTTCCCCTTATCGGATTTTCCGGCGCACCATTCACACTTGCCACATATATGATAGAAGGCGGCAGTTCGAAGAATTTTATTAATACGAAGAAAATGATGTACCGGGCGCCGGAGCTGTTCGAGTCTTTGATGAAAAAAATTACGGCCACTGTGATCAACTACCTTCAGTCACAGATAGATGCCGGGGTCCACGCGGTCCAGGTCTTCGATTCATGGGCGGGCATCCTCTCCCCCGTTGATTTTGAGCGCTTTGCATTGCCGTACGTGCAGCAGATTGTCTCTGCTTTCAAGGGTAAGGTCCCGGTTATTTACTTTGCGTTTAACGGGAGCGCCATGCTCAAGCGCATTGAGGATTCTGGAGCTGACGTGCTTGGACTTGACTGGAGGATCGATATGAGAGAGGCGGTTGACACACTGGGCGGTAATGTGGCAGTCCAGGGCAACCTCGATCCCTGCATCCTTTTTGGGACTAAGGATCTGATAAAGGACAGGGTCTCCGGAATACTGGGCGGTGCACGTGGCGCAAAGGGCCATGTCTTTAATCTCGGCCACGGAATACTTCCCGAGACGCCGGTTGACAACGCTGTTGCGATGGTGGATGCAGTACATGAACTGAGCAGCCGAAATATCTAGTTCTTTTATCAAATTCGATAGCGTCAGTGACGGGCAAGGGGATAGATACAATGTTAGTTACCGCAGTGGTTGGTATTTCATTTTTTTTGCAGATCCTTACTATTGTTTTCGCATTAAAAATGATTCCTGTCACCGGTCCGAAGAAAGCCTGGGTATTTTTATCAATCGGGATTGCAACCATGGGCATACGGCGGTTAATATCGTTCTTGTATTTGCTTGCCGATGGTGCGCCGCATATAACGGAACTCGGTTATGAAATTGCCGGTCTTGCAGGTTCGGCAATCATGCTTGCAGGCGTTATTTCGATTAAACCTATCTTTCTCTCGATTAAGAGGTCCGAAGCGGCATTGCGGGAAAGCGAAGCCAATCTTAAGAAGGCGCATGACTTTACAAAGAACATCCTTGATACTATTGACGAGGCATTTGTCGTCATAGACCGTGAATACACAATCGTATCTGCAAATCAGGCCTATCTTAATAAGGTAGGTATGCCACCGGAGGGCATAATAGGGTCGAAGTGCCATAAGACTTCGCATCACTTATCCAGCCCATGTTATGAGACGGGAGAGGATTGTGCGGTAAGACAAACTTTTATGACGGGCCAGCCACATAGCGCAATTCATACCCACCTGGACAGGGAAGATAATATTATTTACGTTGAGACAAAGGCGTATCCATTGAAAGACAATTCAGGCGACACACTTTCGGTAATAGAGATCATTATCGATATTACTGAAAAGAGGAAACTTGAAGAACAGCTCAGGCAGGCCCAAAAGTTAGAGGCAATTGGAGAGCTTGCGGGAGGCATTGCCCATGACTTCAATAATATGCTTACCGCAATAATAGGCTATGGTAGTCTTTTAAAAAATAACCTGGGGGAAGATGGCCAATTAAAGCCGCTTGTGGAACATATACTCGAGCTCGGCAGAGAAGTCGGCAAATCTTACAAGGCAGCTCCTTGCATTCAGCAGAAAACAGGTGATCAGTCCAAAGCAGGTGGATTTAAACGGGCTTATCACGGGAATGGACAGGCTCTTGCAGAGTGTGATCGGTGAGGATATCGAGCTGCAATTAACACTTTCAGATGAAAATTTATTTGTAATGGTGGACCCGGGACAGGCAGAACAGGTCTTTATGAATCTGATCACAAATGCGCGTGATGCCATGCCCATGGGAGGACTGCTGTCCATAAGCACTGAAAAGGCGCAGCTCAATGAGGAATATGGCAAAACGCATGATATTGAGAAAATGGGCATGTATGCGCTTGTATCTATAACTGATACAGGCATCGGCATGGATGAAAAGACCAGGCAGAGGATATTTGAGCCTTTTTTTACAACCAAGGAATTGGGAAAGGGAACAGGTCTCGGACTTGCACTTGTATACGGGATAGTCAAGCAGCACAACGGCAATATATATGTTTACAGTGAGCCCGGTAAAGGCACCACTTTCAAAATATATCTGCCTCTTATCAAATCACCGGTCTCTCAGGAAACGATCGCAGAAGTGATCATCCCAAAAGGCGGAACAGAGACAATACTTGTTTCAGAAGATAATGAAGACGTGAGATTGCTTACAAAGAAAGTGCTTGAGCAATCTGGATACAAGGTAATAGAGGCAGTGGACGGAGAGGATGCCATTAATAAGTTCGAGGAGAATAAAGAGTGTATTCAGCTTGCCATACTTGACGTCATAATGCCTAAGAAAAGCGGCAAGGAAGCCAGTGATGAGATAAAAAAGATGAAACCTGATATCAAGATTCTTTACATCAGCGGGTATACAGACTGATATCATCCACAAAAGGGGTATCTTAGAAGAAAAAACTGATTTCGTCTCAAAACCTGTTACGCCGCATGACCTTCTTACCAAAATAAGAGAAATTTTGGACAGAAAAGTTTAAGAGTCACTTTCTCCGGATTCATTGAATCGGCTGGAGCGCATTTTTTTCTTTTCAGACACCTTTGCCTTATCTGCCAGCATTTTTTCTTTTGCTTTCCTGGAGCGTTTTCTTTTCTGGCGGCGTATTTTTTCTATCCTCTTCATCTCTTCACTTTCCGCCCCCTTTACCATCTGCTCGATCTTGCTGACAAGAAGCGCACGCGCTAGATAACGGTTCAGGGCCTGTGACCTTTCCTTCTGGTACTTGACCTCTATGCCGGTCGGCAGGTGTTTGAGATAAACACATGTCGAGGTCTTGTTCACATGCTGGCCTCCTTTGCCGCCCGAGCGAATAAAGGATTCCTGGATGTCCTCTTCACGTACATTCAACGCCTCCATTTTGGCCCTGAGGGCCTTTTCTTTTGTCTGGCTGACCGAAAATATTCCCATATGCTCCTCCCTCAATAGCCGTATTATAAAGTAATTATCAGTTTTGGTAGCGGGTAAGTTTGTTTTTTTCTGTTTTTCTGTATTGCATTCATGACCGGCGGTCATTTATCATTAAGGTTGTTATGCGAACCGTGGCATATTGTTTAGCCATCGTCTTTATTCTGGTATCACTTTCTGCTGCAGAAGGCGCCGAAACATACCTCTATGGTCAAAATAGTACAGTTATCGGCACTATCAAGACCTATACAATTGAGCATGAGAATGAGTCACTTATAGAGCTGGCACGGCATTTCGACCTTGGCTACAATGAAATAGTCGATGCGAATCCCGGCCTTGATCCCTTTGTCCCCGGACAAGGCAAGACCGTCATTTTGCCCATATCATGGATAATACCAGACGTTCAAGCCTATGACGGCATCGTTATCAATATTTCAGAGTTAAGGCTGTACTACTTCTTCAGTCAGGGGGGAGACGGCAAGTTGCGACTTTCCCGATCGGCATCGGCGATGAAGGCACCGAAACTCCCCTGGGCTCATTCAGGATTATAGAGAAAATAACTAATCCGGCCTGGTATGTGCCTGCATCAATTAGAAAGGCACACCCTGAACTGCCTGCTGTTGTGCCTGCAGGACCCCATAACCCCATGGGGACCCATGCCCTGCGTCTTTCAATTCCAAGCATTCTCATTCATGGTACGAACAGGCCTTATGCTGTCGGGAGGAAGGCAAGTCACGGTTGCTTAAGGCTCTATCCTGAAGATATCCCTAAACTTTTCAGGATGGTGGCCAAGGATACACAGGTCACGATTGTGAGCCAGCCGGTGAAGATAGGAGTAAGTGAAGGGAAAGTATATATAGAACTGCACAAGGACAACAGCGTAAATTACGAGGCTCGTTTCAAAATGGCAATCTCACTGTTGCTGAAGAAACATCTTCTTGGCCTGGTCAATTCCGTTAAACTTTTAAATGCACTCGGCGACATGCGAGGGTTCCCTATTGAGATTTCACAGGCTGCCGCTGAAGCCGGTATTCCCGTGAAATCTCATGAGGATAGTCTGCCGCATAAAAATATATTGCTCTCGCTGTAGTTCAAATACCTTAGCAAATACACCTCCGGCTTAATAAAAGATAAAGACGAGATCCAATTTTTATAGTCATTGTAATTGATTGAAAAAAGAAAGCCGGGAATCGGACTCGAACCGACGACCTGCTGATTACGAATCAGCTGCACTACCAACTGTGCTATCCCGGCACCATCAGAATGAATAGAGACATATTTTAAGTGTTATAGTTTATCAAATTCCTGTTTAAAAAAACCAAGGGTAAGTTCACCGTGTATGCAAAACTCCACAACCTGAACGGATGAATTGCTTTTTTTCATCTACACCCCATTGAGTCTACTCATTAACTCATATGCTCTGAATATTGTACAATAGTCTAATGAAGATAGCATATTTCGACTGTTTTTCAGGGATAAGCGGAGACATGTGCCTCGGCGCGCTTGTGGATGCAGGTGTCAGTATTGAAGAACTCGGTTTATTGCTTAAGAGGCTCCCTGTGAGACAGTATCATATCAAGGCAACCCGGGTTTCACGATCAGGCGTTGCAGCCACGAAGGTTGATGTGGTGCTTGATAAAGGGGATAAGGTCTCGCCGTTGCAGTGGAAGGATATAAAGGCAATCATCAATAAATCGAAACTCAAGGAGAAAATACGGCTTCAGGGACTGCAGGTTTTCAAGGGACTTTTTGAGGCAGAGGCAAAGGTGCACGGCAAAGGCTTTGAAGCAGTGCATCTGCATGAGCTTGGTGGAATAGATTGCATGGTTGACATCTTCGGAACGCTGATCGGGCTTGATCTCCTTGGAGTGCAGAGAGTATTTACATCTCCTGTCAATACGGGAAGCGGTACGGTAAAGTGCTGTCATGGGACGTTACCTGTGCCGGCCCCTGCAACAGCCGAGCTTTTGAGGGGGTACCCGGTGTATGCATCCGGCATTCCTTTTGAGCTGACCACTCCGACCGGAGCGGCTATCTTAAAGGGGCTGTCAGCTGAAGCTCTTCCTGTTCCATCCATGCGGACCGGGCATATAGGCTATGGGGCCGGCAATAAGGATTTCGAGGGTCTGCCCAATTTGCTCAGGATATTTGTCGGGGATACAGCTGGTACAGATCTCCCGGCCTTTCGGAAACCGTCCGATACAGAGGTAACGGTTATCGAGACCAATATAGATGACATGAACCCGCAGCTTTACGAAGATGTTATAGATAAGCTCTTTGAAGCTGGCGCTCTGGATGTGTTTTTGGAGAATATCATAATGAAAAAAGGGCGGCCGGCCATAAAACTGACCGTTCTCACCGATGAAAATAAGCGTGAGGACATTGCTGCCCTGATTTTCAATGAAACGACTACTATCGGCCTTAGATTTTACGGGGTGGGACGCAAAGTGCTCACCAGGGAGATCAGAAAAATCAAGACCGGATTCGGCGAAGTGAGGATAAAGATAGCCCGGATGGAAGGCGCTGTTATCAATATTTCTCCTGAATTCTCCGACCTGAAAGCGCTTTCTAAAAAGACGGGACAACCGGCAAAGATACTTTCCGAAGCAGTCATGGCGGAACTGAAGGCCGAATACAAGTACATGCCGAAACAGCCCTCAGGAGGCCGGTCATGAAGAGCTTTCGCAAAGAGTTGTGGTTCAATGTTCCGACACGCAGAGCATTTATGTTGAAAGAATGCGTGCTTAGGGTATACTATCCTTGGTTACCATATGAGGGCAGCATCTCTGTTTGGTATGAGAGAGCTTTAAAATTAAACAATTAATCCGTTGTCTGTCACAGGAGGTTTTATGGGAACACCCTTCAATGAGATATCGTTGAGCCTGGTTTTCATTATTATAATTGTGCTCTATATACTTGGGAGTGCGATAAGAATACTTAAAGAATATGAGCGAGGTGTAGTATTCAGGCTCGGGAGGATAATTCCTTTGAAGGGTCCCGGCCTAGTTCTGATATTTCCTATCATCGATAAGCTTGTAAGAGTGAGCCTGCGGACAGTCACAATGGACGTTCCGTCGCAGGATATTATTACGAAAGACAATATAACTGTTAAAGTCAATGCGGTAATCTATTTCAGACCGGTTGACCCTATACGGGCAATTACCGAAGTTGAGGATTTTAATTTTGCCACTTCTCAAATATCACAGACATCACTGAGAAGCATTCTCGGCCAGAGCCAGCTCGATGATCTGCTCGCAAAACGTGATCAACTGAATGTGGAACTGCAGCGCGTAATCGATCAGCAGACGGAGCCATGGGGTGTTAAAGTCAGCGCAGTCGAAGTTAAAAATGTCGATCTGCCCCAGGAGATGCTGAGGGCCATCGCAAAACAGGCTGAGGCGGAAAGGGAACGGCGGGCAAAGATAATTCATGCTGAAGGAGAATATCAGGCCTCGCAGAAGCTTGCTGATGCTGCTAAAATAATTTCATCCGAGCCGGCCACGCTGCAGCTCGAGATACCTGCAGACGCTTACGGAAATAGCAACCGAGAAGAATTCGACTATAATATTCCCGCTCCCTATAGAAATGCTGAAACCTTTTTTTGAGAAGCGCTAACTCACATTATTCATAAATTTATACAAGAAGCAGGCGGGACATGGTGCTGAGCGGACTTTGACAGCCTAAGTGACACCAAGGACGGTGACACAGGCTGTCATAGCCTCGGAGCAAGGCTGGATGCCTTGCGAGAATGAGTGAAGCACTGTGGCTTGACTGCTTCTTGTATAAATTTATGAATAATGTGGGCTAAAGAAGTACTAAACTACCACCTGATTAGGGCAGATCCCCAGGTAAGCCCGCCGCCGAAGGCTTCCAGGAGCAGGTAATCGTCTTTTCTGATCCTTCCGCTCCTCACTGCCTCATCGAGCGCTATGGGGATTGAAGCTGCGGACGTATTACCGTAGCGGTCGAGGTTGATGACGACCTTATCCATTGAGAAACCCAGCCTGGCTGCTGTGGCCTGGATGATCCTCAGGTTCGCCTGATGGGGTATTAGGGATGCGAGCTGAGAGGGTTTAAGATTGTTTTGCTTTAACGTCTCGGTGACGAGATTTTCGAGGACCTTTACCGCAACTTTGAAGGTCTCATTGCCTTTCATTTTTATATAGTGCATTTTTTTGCCGACTGTTTCTTTTGTCGCGGGATATCTTGATCCGCCTCCGGGAATGATTAATAAATCACCCAAACTTCCGTCAGCATGGAGATGTGTGGAAAGAATGCCATTCTCTCCGGTAACGGCCTCAAGGATAACTGCTCCTGCGCCGTCTCCGAAAATAACGCAGGTGTTCCTGTCCTCCCAATCTGTCACACGCGAAAGCGCTTCCGCGCCCACCAGAAGTATTTTTTTGTACTGTCCTGACAGTATGAAGCTGTTTGCAACCGAAAGGCCGTAGATAAAGCCCGAACACGCAGCATTTATATCAAAAGCAGCTGCTTTTTTTGCATCCAGCCGGTGTTGAAGAATACAGGCAGTTGACGGGAGAAGCGAATCGGGGGTACAGGTTGCGACGATGATAAGGTCCAGTTCTTTTGCCTTGAGGCCCGCGGATTTCAGGGCATTTTTCGAGGCCTCAAATGCCAGGTCTGAGGTGGCCTGGTCCTCCCTAGCTATTCGCCGCTCTTTTATCCCGGTGCGATCTGTAATCCATTCGTCAGTAGTGGGGACAATTTTTTCCAAATCAAAATTTGTCAGCACTTTTTCAGGAGCATAGGATCCTGTTGCTATTATACGCGCTCTGACCATAATCTATATACCTTCCGCAATCTTTATCTGTGCATACTCGCCAAGAGTACGCGCAATATTTTCGTGTACTTTTTTCTTTGCCATCTCGGCAGACACCCGTATGGCATTTTTTATGGCTTTTGAAGAGGAACGTCCGTGGCTTATTATGCATGTACCGTTTATTCCGAGGAGCGGAGCGCCGCCATACTCCGAATAATCGGTCCTCTTTCTGAAGTTCCGAATGGCGGGTTTAATCATCAGGTAACCCATCTTTCCGGTAGCGGCACTTATGATCTCCCTTTTGAGCATCTTCATGATGGCCTCGGCGAGCCCTTCACTTACTTTCAAAACAATGTTGCCGATGAAACCATCGCACACAATTACATCCGCATTTCCCGAAAAAATATCCTTTCCCTCAATGTTGCCTCTAAAATTAAGGCCCGCATGCTTGAGCAGTTTGAAAGTCTCTTTGGTGAGTTCATTCCCCTTTGTATCTTCCTCACCTATGCTCAGGAGAGAGACCCTGGGGTCAGGCACATCGAAAAGGGCCTTGAAGTACGCATTCCCCATTAGCGCGAATTGCATAAGATTCTCGGGTTTGCAGTCCACATTGGCTCCCGCATCGATCAGCACAAAAAAACCTGTGAGCGAAGGCATTGTCGTTGCAATTGCAGGCCTGTCCACCTTGGGAATCTTTCCCAAAATAAAAAGTGAAGTTGCCATTGCAACACCGGAATTGCCTGCACTGACAGCAGCGTCGGCGAGATTGCTTTTGACGAGCTCAATTGCCACCCGGATCGAGGAATCCTTCTTTTTCCTGAGCGCCATTGCCGGTGATTCATTCATCGCAACAACTTCAGACGTATGTACGATGGATATTCTATGAGACGGATAGCGTTTGCCGCTCAGGGAATCAGTCAGCTGCTGATGGTCACCGACAAGGATAACCTCTATGTCATACTCGTTGACCGCCTCGACTGCTCCCGCTATGGTCATTTCAGGAGCAAAATCCCCTCCCATAGCATCGAGGGCAACCTTCATGATTCTTTAGAGACTACCTCAACTATCTTCTTGCCATTGTATGTCCCGCAGTGGGAACATACACGGTGCGGCTGCTTCATTTCTTTGCAGTCAGGACAGGCGACAAGGGTAGGAGACTGGCCCTTCCAGTTTGCCCTTCTTTTGTCCCTTCTTGTACGTGTATGACGGTGCGTTGGATTTGCCATAGGTCACTCCTTTTTTTTCAATAACTGTTCCAATACTTTCAATCTCGTATCTATTTCTGAAACATCACAGTTGCAGCTCAATACATTCAAATCGGCCCCACATCTCGGACATATGCCTTTACACTCCGGGGAACAGAGCGGCTTCATGGGTAAATTGAGAAGTAGCTGTTCCACCAGGACTTCATCAGTATCAAGCGTATCATTTTTGTAGAAGCCGGTGTCAAGTTCATCCCTCTTCAATTTATGGTGCTCTTCTTTATTAATAATCTCTGAAGGTTCATATACAACATCAATTTGCTGCCGCACTTTCATGGTGTATGCATTGAGACACCTGCTGCACAGCTGCTCGACTTCGCCCTCCAGCATGCCATTCACCAGCACTTCGGAACCCATTGTTCGAATATTCAGAACAGCATGCATCGGCGAAGCTGTTTTTACAGACTCCAACGTAATATTTTCGTTGAATTCTACATCTATTCCCTCTTCAGGGATTTCCGAAATGACAATTTTCATATAATACTCTCAAACGCCGGAAAGAGTTGAATTTATATTCTAATTTTAACGGGCTGTTTTGTCAACCCTATGCGGGCCTTTTTCATAAAATTGACAGATAATTATATCATTTCATATACTGTCGGATAGATTTGTGCAAGGAGGGAATATATATGGATTTTGGAATTAAGAACAGGCTTTCAAGGATTTTTAATCCGAAAACCGGCAAAACCGTTATGCTTGCCGTGGACCACGGCTATTTTCAGGGTCCGACAACAGGGTTAAGGGACATGAGGAATATTGTCCCTCTAATTCCTCATGCGGATTGTCTATTTGTCACCAGGGGGATATTGAGGAATTGCATTGATCCCAGGATCGATACCTCGATTTGTCTCAGGGTTTCCGGAGGTCCGAGTGTCCTGGGCGAGCTGTCAAATGAGGACATAACGACCTCAATGGAGGAGGCCCTCAGGCTTAATGCTTCAGGCATAGGGATGTCTATTTTTGTAGGCGCCAAAAATGAAGACAGGACTATAGCAAATCTCGGCAGACTGATCAACGAGGCGGAACGGTATGGTATGCCTGTCCTGGCAATAACAGCAGTTGGGAAAGATATGGGCAAGGATGCCAGGTATATAGGGCTTGCATGCAGGATGGCGGCAGAAATAGGCGCACATATTGTCAAAACTTATTATTGTGATGGTTTTGAGGAGGTTGTTGCAGGCTGTCCGGTGCCTATTGTTATCGCTGGAGGGAAAAAACTTCCCGAGATGGAAGCCTTGCAGATGACTGAAAATGCCATCAGGGCAGGGGCAAAGGGTGTAGATATGGGAAGAAACATCTTTCAGAGTGACAGCCCGGCCGGAATGATAAAAGCGGTAAGGGCTATTGTGCATAAGGGGATTACGTCACAGGAGGCTTTCGATATTTATAACGGGAGCAAGAAATCAGCGATGACGGAACGCATAAATACTGAAATGGAGAAGGTATAAAAAGTCGGGCTGTAGCCTGTTTTTATTTATGAAAGTAGCGGTTTACCACAGCAACAGCGATGTGAGGATAGAGGAACGCCCTGTGCCGCGCATAGCCCCTGGCGAGATACTGGTCAGGATGATGGCGTCCGGTATCTGCGGCACTGACGTCATGCAGTGGTACAGGCAAAAAAAGCCCCCGCGTGTCCTGGGCCATGAGATGGCCGGAGAGATCGTTGAAGCAGGCAAGGGCGTGGAGAAATTAAAGACAGGTGAGCGGGTCTTTGTATCTCATCATGTACCGTGCTACAGCTGCCGTTATTGTGATGAAGGCAACTATACGGCATGTGAGGCACTGCATACTGGAAATTACGAACCGGGCGGTTTTTCGGAATATATACGTGTGCCTGCGGCGAATGTGAAGTATGGAACATTTCTCCTGCCCGATGCGATGAAATATGAGGATGCTGCGATGATTGAGCCCCTTGCATGCGTGGTGCTCGGACAGAAGCAGATCAGGCTTGATAGAACACATACTGTGTTGATAATAGGTTCCGGTATTTCCGGACTTCTGCATATACAGTTGGCAAAGCTTCGCGGGGCTACCGTAGTTGCAACTGATATTAATGAATACAGGTTGAACAAGGCCCTCGAATTCGGGGCCGACCATGTATTTCGAGCAGAAAAGTATTCCGAGGATGAACTTAAAAAAGTAAACGGAGGGCGACTTGCGGACCGTGTTATTGTTTGCGCCGGAGCTAAACAAGCGGTTGAGGCCGCAGTGTCATCTGTTGACAGGAGGGGGAGGATACTCTTTTTTGCTGTTCCGGAGGGAGATATAAGCATCCCATCAATGAGGTTCTGGAGAGACGAGATAGCCGTTGCCTTTTCATACGGCGCAGCTCCCGGAGACCTTCAGGAAGCCCTGGACTTAATTAAAAAAGGCAGGGTGAATGTAAGCAGGATGATAACCCATGTCCTTCCTCTTTCCGAGATCGGGAAAGGTTTTAAATTAGTCTCGGAAGCAGAGGAGTCACTGAAGGTGGTAATCGTTCCCGACAATTACGAATTAGGAATTAGGAATTAGGAATGGTTGTGAAAGAAAATCCTGAATTCTTAATCCTGAATTCGTAATTCTTAATTGCCGTGTCAAAAATATTCTTTTCCGGCATCGGCGGCAGCGGCGTTTCAGCGATCGCAAGTTTCATGGCTGACAAAGGTCACATAGTAGTCGGCTCCGACAGGTCTTTTGACGACAATCCGGCACATCCTTTATATCAAATCCTGAAATCAAAAAATATCGCTATTGTCCCCCAGGACGGCAGTGGCCTTGACAGACTCTTTTGATATGGCTGTTTTCAGCACTGCTGTGGAAGCGGACCAGCCAGAGGTGATCAAAGCGAGGCGCATTGGAGTCCCGATACAAACAAGGCCTGAATACCTTGCAAAAATGGTGACCGAATTCAAGACCGTAGCAGTAGCAGGGACAAGCGGAAAATCAACTACGGCCGGGATGCTCGCTTTTCTTATGCAGCGGCTCGGCATGCAGCCTAACTTCATAGGAGGCGGCAGGGTCAAACAGTTCAAAACAGAGCATAATGCCGGTAATGCGATTACTGGGGAATCGGAACTGCTTGTAATGGAGGCCTGCGAATCCGACGGCACTATAATCAACTATAAACCTGAGCATTCCATCATTTTGAATCTCGATCTGGACCACCATTCTGTAGAAGAGACTGCTGAAATGTTCGAAATTCTTGGCGGCAATACCTCTGGTATGATCATTTTAAACTCTGATGATGCTAATCTTGGGAAAGTTCCCTTGCGGAATACGGTCCGTTTCTCGATCGATACTGCTTCCGGGTACCGTGCAGAAGCCATAGATTTGCAACCTTTTAGCACCGCCTTTTCCGTGAACGGAACACGGTTCAGGCTTTCCATTCCAGGCAAATATAATCTTTACAATGCGCTTTCCTGCGTAGCTCTCCTCGGGGAAATGGGTATTTCACGTAAAAAAATTGCGGACGCCCTCATTGAATTCAGCGGCATAGAGAGGCGGTTCGACATACATCTTAACGACGGAAAGCGGCTCGTCATTGACGATTACGCTCATAACCCGCATAAGATAGCATCTTTTATGAGGACTATGCAGAATGTCCGCGAGCGCGTCTGCTATATTTTCCAGCCCCACGGGTTTGCACCGACACGGATGATGAAGTCAGAGTATATCGGCGCATTTGCTGGAAACCTCCGCCGCAGTGACCATCTCATATTGCTGCCGATATACTATGCCGGCGGGACGGCTAGCAAGGACATATCGAGCAGTGACCTTGCCGTGAGCATACGCGAACGTGGAAAATCTGTTGAGGTGGTGGAGAGCAGGGGAACGATATTGAGCCGGTCCGCGGAATGGGACAGTTATGCAATCCTTGGCGCAAGAGACGAGACCCTCGCAGATTTTGCCCGTCACCTTGCCCAAAATCTCATGGCGGTTGGATAATTCTCTGGCCTTCTATCTGTCCAGCACTTCTCTGACTTTTCTCAGGAGACTGTCAGGTGAGATCGGTTTGGGAATCAACTCTGTATCCGATTTAAGCAGCCCCTTTCCCATAATAATATCTTCAGTGTACCCACTTATGAATATTACCTTTATATCGGGCCTGAGACTCTTTATCTCGTCATATGCCTCCCTGCCATTTTTTAGCGGCATTATCATATCAAGAAGGACCAGCGACACCTTCTCCATATTTTCCCTGTATTGTTTTACCGCCTCCTCTCCGTTTTCAGCCTCTATTACAATGTAGCCGTATTCTTCAAGGCTTATTCTGAGTACTTCCCTCACCTCAGGTTCATCTTCGGCTATTATTATTGTTTCACCCTTACTCAACGCGAGGGGCTGAATCGACTCCTGTGTCACTTCCGCATCTGTGGTTGTCAGCGGCAGGTATATTCTGAAGGTTGTGCCAAGCCCGGGCTGGCTATAGACATTAATGTATCCGTCATGTCCTTTTACAATGCCGTAGACTACTGCCATGCCGAGTCCGGTACCTCGCCCCATTTCCTTTGTGGTAAAGAAGGGCTCAAATATCCTCTGCCGGGTCTCTTCATCCATACCCTTGCCTGTGTCGGAAACTGTTATGAAGGCGTACGTGCCAGGCTGACCGTATCCATGTGCTGTTATGAATTCTTTATCAAACCTGATTTGTCCGGCTGTTATGAATTCCTTATCAAGACTGATCTGTCCGGTTGTCACACTGAAAACACCCCCCTTTGGCATGGCATCCCTGGCATTTGTTGCAAGGTTCATCATCACCTGCTCCAGCTGGTGTGCATTGGCCAGGACCGGTATCGCTCCGGGATGTAATGTGGTTTTATATGAGATGTCCTCCCCTATTATCTTCGTCAGGAACGTTTCCATCTTTTTAATGATCTCGTTCATGTCCACGAGCTTTTTTTCGCTGATCTGTTTTCTGCTGAAAAGAAGCAGGTCGCTTGTAAGGTGTGCTGCCCTTTCCGCGCCCTCAAGCATATGTTCGATATTTCTCCTTTGGGGGTCGTCTTTTGACATGCTCATCAGGGCAAAACCTCCATAACCCATAATGGTAGTTAGGATATTGTTGAAATCATGTGCCACGCCGCCGGCAAGCTGTCCGATTGCCTCCATTTTCTGGGACTGGCGTAACTGATCTTCAAGCTTTCTTTTCTCAGTAAGATCTTCCACAAGAGAGACCAAGTGTAACGGGTTCCCTTTATCATCACGAACTACAGATACACTTAATGAAGCCCATACCTCGTGGCCCAGCTTGTGAATGTATCTCTTTTGGAAGTGCACAACAGGTAATTTCCCTGATATTAATTGGTTGATTTGGTCCATATTGAAACCAAGGTCATCCTGATAAGTGATGTCCTGGAATGTCCTGGTCATGAGTTCTTCTGCCGAATAGCCCAGCATTTTGCACATGGCCTGATTAACGCGCAAAAAGCGACCGTGGAGCATACAAATTGCGAATCCTATCGCAGCATGCTCAAAAGCGTTTCTAAATCGCTCCTCGCTTTCTCTCAGGTCTTTTTCGGTATGTTTGCTTGCTGCGATGTCTCTTAGTATGCATGTAAAAAAGACCCCTTCAGTTGTCTCACATTTTGCAACTGTAAGTTCAAGAGGGAACTCACTGCCATCTTTTTTCAATCCAGCCAGTTCCAATGTTTTGCTGTTACCGGGTGCCATTAAATCATTGATCGCTTGTTGATGAGCGGCCAAGTATCTCTGAGGCACAATAAATGACATGTCTTTACCAGAAACTTCATCAGCTGAATAACCAAAGATTTGTTCAGCACCTTTGTTCCATAAAACGATCTTCTCCTGGGAGTTGGCCGATATAATTCCGTCCGAGGCGGTTTGAACAATTGAATTCAAAAGTATCTCACTGTTTGCCAATGCCTCCGACGCCCTATACTGCTCCTGGCGGAGCCCAATGCTCTGCTGCCTCCAGACATAGGCCAATCCGGCGCCGGCGACAAAGAGCAAGGACAACACCAACCACAATACGAGCCTCAATTGCCCGCTCACGGGCGCATACACTTCAGGTCCACGGTAACAGAGGTAACCAACGGCTATGATGCCTGCCGACAGAATGGCGAATAATAATATGAAACTATATCGGACGCGGGCGGCCGGTTCAGCAAACCGGAAAGACTGCGCGGAAGGTTTTATTGTCCCTTGAATTTCAGTGTACATAGTATCCCCAAATCCCTTTATTTTATACTAAATAATATACTTAAGAATGCGTCCTGAAAAGAGTCCGACTTTTTGTCTCGTCTCGTTAACACGCATATATGCTCGGCCCTTAGGTAATGGTCCAATAAAACAAACTCTATCTTCCTCTTTTTGAAAACCGGCAATTCCCTTACGATAGACGCGAAGGAGACACCGAGTCCCATTTCAACATAGAGAGAACTTAGTTCAACGTTCGAGGACTCCATGATCACAAAATAGCTGAGATTGTGTTCGCGAAATATTTCCTCTAGTCTACCGCGGTGCGTAAAGTCGCCGCTTTTCGGCGGTAAGATTAGCGGGTATTGGGCGATATCCTCCAGGGATACCTTCTTCTCCCTTGTCAAGGGGTGTCCCCTGGACGTCAGCAGAACAGGCTCAACTGTTTTCCAACGACGCTTATTCAGACTCAGGGGGTATGATATTTTCGAGGGCCAGCCCTAGATCGACATCTCCGCCTTTGACCAATTCGACCACTTCCCTCTGCGAGCGGTCTAACAGAGAGAGTTCCACCCAGGGGAATTTACGATTATACTCTCTTATAACATTCGGAAGAAGGTGATATAGAGTAGTAAACGGCGCGGCCACTTTCAAGCGCCCTTTATTGAGGCCCTTGTGTTCTTCCATGTCCCCAATAAGCCCATCATACTCCTGCAGAAGTGTTTCGGAAAACCTGAAGAATCTTTCCCCGAGAGGAGTCAGATTAATCTTTCGTTTGCCGATCCTTTCGAACAGGCTGCAGTCTAACTCCTCCTCAAGAGACTTGATTTGCTGGGTCAACGCTGATTGGGTCCTGTATGTTGCTTCGGCAGCTCGCGTAAAACTATGGAGTTTTGCAACGTGATAGAAACCTATAACCTGTTGCCACTCCATAACTGTCTCCTTCCGATTTTTTTGTATATTAACATAGCTAATGATATTTTCATAAATAATTAATTTGACTGATAAGCCGTTGCTCGTCATAATTTATAGACATAAAACAAGCGAGGAGGACGTAATGACGAACACTTCATTAAAGCCGGGGTTGTCTTATGAATTCAGTTTTAAGATAGAGGAGAACAAGACTGTGCCGTATCTTTATCCGGAATCGCCCGAGTTCAGCATTATGCCCAAGGTCCTGGCTTCCGGATTTATGGTGGGCCTGTTCGAATGGGCCTGCATTCAGGCAATCAACTCTCATATAGACTGGCCTGTCGAACAAACTGTGGGTACGGCATTCAATTTGACTCATGAGGCAACTACACCGCCGGGGTTGACCGTAACTGTCAGAGTGAAACTGGAGAGGATAGAAGGACGGAAACTCACTTTCTCAATCATCGCCGACGACGGCGTCGATAAAATATCCGAAGGCACCCACGAAAGGTTCATAATCATCGCGTCGAAATTCAACGAGAAGGTAAAAGCAAAGGCGCTCAGGATGGATGCTTAGTACAGTCGGTAAATTATGCTTGACGGGCAGCATGAAATCAGGTTATTATTCAAAGAGTTTAGGCGCGTAGCTCAGTGGGAGAGCACTACCTTGACACGGTAGGGGTCAGGGGTTCGAAACCCCTCGTGCCTATTTTTTTTCCTCGTTGTTTATCAAATACTTCCATTTTTGGAAACGCCCGAAATATGGTGCACAAATGGTGCACTTTCAATATTCCTCCAGATAGCCGTTAAATAATATTAACGGCTATCTGGAGTCACTTACTGAAAAAAAGTCATTTCAACTCTCAATATTGCTCTCCTAGGTAGGTTTGTTAATCGGCGTCGAAAATTGACCCACCATCGGCGTCCAAAATTGACCCGCTCACGCATATGCTAAAAGATTTTATAACAATAAGATGCAACGTAAGATGACGGGTCAAAGTTGGATGCCGATTTAGCCTAAAAGTGGGTCAAATGGCAATGCCGATCAACACAGCTCTAACTAAATAATTCCCCGACTACGTTGAGGTACGTCGAATCGCAACTATAGCAGAGTTACGAAAGAAATCTTCAGGCGCTGAGACCGGTCTCCCGCAACAGCGGCATTACAGCCTGGAATGTGGCCTTGATTAGGTCAAGTGCTTTTTTGCTTCGAAGGGCATCGCAAGTTTTGAATGGAAACACCGCACCTACTTGAAACTGAATATTTGAACTGTGCCCAACTATGAGTTTATGGCTGAATTCCATCCATTCGACCTGCTTTTTTATTCCTGGTTCGTCCTTGCGTTGATTGCCCCCTGTCCAGGTGCGTAAATCAAATTCCATCTTGCCATCCATTGCATGTAACTTCCTATTGCGATAGCGACGCTGGATAAGAACGATAGTCGGTCTGCCTCCTGCTTTAATTACGCCGCTCTTTTTCAGATTCTTTGTCACACCGTCGATCAACGCAGCAAATTCTTCGGGGCAAGTCTTACCAACAAATTTTTTAAACTTGGCAAACGATGCATTGGGTATCGAAAGAAAAGCATCAATACGATTCGGGTTAATTCCAACGGTGAAATGGTGACTTTTTGTAAAATTATCATCGTTCCCCATTGGAGAAATAATATCCCACACTCCCTTTATAGCCTTGCGTTTCCGGGGTGGTTGATCATCCGGAATGCCGATATCTTTTAAAAACTGTTTATCCGCTCGCAACTCGTCCATTAGTGACCGTAATTCTCTTTTGGCGGTCTTCTGAGAGTAGTTTGTTCTCGTGTCTTCTGATATGCCTGCGAAATCGATGATTTTCACATCAGCCTCCATTTCTTCTTCATCCAATTTTTCTGCCATGATTTCCATGAAATCGCGTAGCTCGTCAGCCCATTGGTCGGTGGGCGCAAGCTGACATGCAAACCGATATATCTGCTGCCAAGTTACATGTTTCCATGTTTGCTTAAGTTTTTCATGGCTAATCCATTCATTCAAAGACGCCTGATCGAGATCTCTGCCAGTAATTACTATAGCCGCCACTACCCGCAACCCCTTTCTGTGAGCCTGATTCTCATGGGACTTCAGTTGCTGGCAATCGAGGGATGCCCCAAGCTTGGCTTCAATGATAATGGCGTTCTTTTCTTCTTCGTCAATCAGGGCTAAATCCGGTATTCCATATCTTCGCCCATCATTGTCGGTCTGACCGCCGCCGAATTGTGCCGATACACTTGGGCGGCCATGCAGCCGGTTAGTTTCGGCAACCTCTTTCAGAAAATTGTTCATAAAGCCCTTAGAACGGTCCAGGGTAACCGCCAGGGCATAAGTGAGGCGGTTTTCCGTCTCTTTGTACTGGTCGAATATGTTTAGCCGTATACTCATAAACACTTCTCCATTCTTCAGCTCAATATTTCAAGGACGATGCAGTCATTCAGATTCCAAAAAACGGACTACTAAGCAGTTATTAGATAGCTTTTCGTATGGGAGTTTCATATGATTCCTCCAGTGATGTGATATAAGCCTTCAAAGACGGTTAATTTAGGGCTATTCTGTGTCACTTGCAAATTCAATT
This sequence comes from Nitrospirota bacterium, assembly GCA_963710375.1. Taxonomy (GTDB): domain Bacteria; phylum Nitrospirota; class Thermodesulfovibrionia; order Thermodesulfovibrionales; family Dissulfurispiraceae; genus JADFXI01. The sequence continues at coordinate 2,593 of CAVPZX010000009.1, read as the reverse complement.
TTTAAAGGCAAATCTGTCATTGCATAGTGGACAAACTGCTGGCCTAGAGCCGTTAATTCGTAGCCCTCTTGCACGTCAAAAGCAGACACAAGTGGTTTGGGACCGCTACCTTTGGGGCTGTGTTGCGGTGTTTTTGCCACAAAGTTACCCAGACGATCAGTTTCACGATGTTGGCGAATAATGCCGCCCGTGCTGAGATCTCTAAATAGAAGTTTGTAAAGGTCAGCATCTGCTGAATCCTCACGAACAGGCTCCCTGCCAATCTTTGTCCAGATTGCCCCCCGAGTAATTCCGCCGGTGTTGTAAATCGCGCCAATAACCTGAAAGTGCATCTCCGAATATTGGTTGATCCAATCGATATATAAGCGAATTACGTCATCGCTGGATACTTGCGTTGCTGCAGCATTTGAAAGGATATTTCGTATATACTTCCGTTTTTCTTCACTCTCCGCGCCAGACCACTCTCGGAAAGTCTTTTTTACTAATGATTGATATTCTTTGCTCTCAACTCGTGCAGCGATAGCTTCGTCTTGAAGGTCGAGGCGCGCCATAATTTCAATTATTGTTTGCTCTTTTTCCTTTAATTCATCTTGGAGCATTCGCACCCAGTGCTGAAAAAAATGATTGACTCTATCCTGCTCCCCTTCAGACCAAGCCCCAGCTATCGCGGACAAAATCCCGCCAGCAAAAGGAACGACACCGGCGACAGTTTGTAAAGCGCCACGTGATATCTTTGCGACCTTCGCACTTCCAGGTAAGTTGCGATCTCCACTTTGGTCAATGCCATTGTTCATAATTAATATTATCATAATCATGAATATCTGGATGATATGTTGATAAACAGAAACCGGATTGCATCCTCTTATAAATTCAGTCTGCTCACAAATACCAAAAGAAACATTCACTCTTAATCCTTGCCCAGGCAGTGGGGACTTCAGGAAGGAAAAGAAAATTTCCATACAGGTAAAAACTACGCGGTGTACAGTCGTAAACTCACACTCGATCTAACAATGACTGATAGGTCAAGTCTTATTTATTACAGTTTAATCTGTGCTATTTTGCCTTTCCCCCCATTTTACCTTATTAAGGTTCGTAAACTGCAATTCCCCATTGTTTTGGTGACCAACTCAGGCACTGCCCATATTTTCTTGATTTATTATGTTTTTTTAAGAAATATTTTAGTTCTACTTGGGAAGGCCTTCCTTTATAAGGATCATTTACTTCGAGATATTCGTCATCTATACCTTTAGCAACAACCCAGTGAGCATATTTTCCTTGAACTATACAATATAATATGACTGGTCGGTGATTCTTAATGGCCTCTTTAATTTGACGTATTTTATCCTTTTCGTCGCCTTCAAGTTCCTTGTATTTAAGTTTCACAATTTTTCTGATTGTGTCCATCATGTCCGATTTGCCCGTTGACCCTTTATCTTTCTTAGCTGATTTTTTTATTTTCTTAAAATATTCTTCAGTCACGCTTTTGCCTTTAGGTTTCCAATAATAGTCAGTTACCATTTTGATACAGGTAGGTCCACAGTCAACTTCATTGTCCTGATAATAAATTGGCAGCATGCGTTTCAATCTCATTTTTTGTCTCCGCTCTTGGAAAGGAATGAGGTTTTTATAAATGACTGTGCACGCCATGAGTTTATGATACCGAAATCAGAAAAAACTGGGTAACACTTTTCCGTTTCGGGTAATGGTTATAAAGCCTTTCATGTTCAGCCAGGACTCCACGGCGATGCGCCAGGCCGCTTGCGGCTGAACTCCCTCACTGCATAATATATCATTTTGCAAGTTCGTTATCCAGTCATAGGCATCCCTCCTTTCCCATTTGGAAAACGTTCTTTTGCCGGTGAAGTACACCTGGCAAGCATTCTTACCACTCAAGCATGGACGAGGCCGGTGATTAAGATCATGCTCAACTGTCGAGGCATATGCCTCCAGGTGTTCACGCGGACAAGAGGGTTTATAAGCGAGCTTCGAAGCAAGCCCGTTTTTCAGCTCGGTTTGCGCTTCTTCGATAGCGCCATTGTAAGGCGGATAATGAACCGGACTGTTCACCGGCATGACGAAGTAATCAGCAAGCACGTCATTGACCGCCGAATGATTGAGGTTACCGCCATTGTCCCGCTTGAGAAACAGTGGCGAGCCGAAACGGTTGAAGGTTGCAGTAAGATAGCCGGATATTTCTTCGCCGCAGGGGATGTCTCCTGTCATGGGATTGAACTTGTAGCGAGAAGCCATGTCCTGCATCTGGTTCAGGTACATCTTTGCGCCGGTTTCGTCACGCTGTGCGTATTCGCAGGGGTCCATAGACCACGCAACGTTCGGCACGTTCCAGTGAATGCGCCTCAGATTCTGTCGGTGCAACATATTGAGATCATGCCTCGCCATCGGTACCATTCTTTGCAACTCCCTTCTTGAGACGCCTGATGCGTAACGAGCATATAATGCCCCCGTGCCCTGTGTGCGATTATAACCATGAGACAACTGATCAATATCCCGCTTCAGTTTGTCCATATCCGGCGGCCTGACTTTGGGAGGACCCGGCTGCCGAACGAGAGGCGTGTCTTTCTTATGCCGCATG
>CAVPZX010000008.1:0-329137 GCA_963710375.1 Nitrospirota bacterium | reverse complement strand
CTCGTTAATTTTCTCGATGGTGCTTCTCATGTTGTCAGGCTGTGCGAGTATGGCTCCGGAATATGCGCGCCCGGAAGCGCCTGTTCCTGCTAAATGGCCGAGCGGTCCGGCTTACAGAGATAACACTGCCGTGCAGGGCAGCCACAGCGCCGACGAGATCAAGTGGCAGGAGTTTTTTACGGATAAGAAACTACAACAGCTGATCGCCCTGGCGCTCGATAACAACCGCGACTTGCGGATAGCGGCGCTCAACATAGAAAGGTCACAGGCGCTTTATAGAATCCAGCGCGCCGATCTTTTCCCTACGGTGAACGCCACCGGCACGGGGATCGACGAGCGGGTACCTGCGGTACTATCTACCACGGGACAGACTGTGACAGGGCATGTATACAATGTCAGCCTCGGGTTCAGCGCCTACGAGATCGATCTTTTCGGACGCGTGCGAAGCCTTAAAGACCAGGCAATCGAGGAGTTTTTCGCCACTGAGGAGGCACGCCGCAGTGTGCAGATCAGCTTGGTGGCCGAAGTTGCAAGCGACTACCTGACTCTTGCTGCCGATAAAGAGCACCTGAAAATAGCACAAGGCACGTTCGAGAGCCAGCAGGCCTCGTATAACCTTATCAAGCGCCGTTTCGAAGCCGGTGTCTCCTCGGAACTGGATGTTCGCCAGGCCCAGACAAGTGTCGATTCGGCCCGGGTGGATATTGCCAGCTTTACCAGCCAGGTGGCCCAGGACGAAAATGCACTAGCGCTCGTGATTGGCTCGCCAGTGCCTACTGATCTCCTGCCGTCCGGGCTTGGTACGATTACCGCGCTGAAAGAACTCAGCGCGGGCTTGCCGTCAGATGTGTTGCAACGCCGTCCCGATATCGTGCAGGCAGAACACCTCCTCAAAGCTGCCAACGCTAACATCGGCGCCGCACGTGCGGCTTTCTTTCCAAGCATTACGCTCACGACAAGCATTGGTGCTGCAAGCGCTCAGCTGTCCCAGCTTTTTAAGGGAGGAGCTGCTACAGCATGGAGCTTTGCACCGCAAATTACCCTGCCGATCTTCGATGCAGGGCGAAACCGGGCCAATCTGAAGGTGACGGAAGTCGATCGTGAGATATTCCTTTCCCAATATGAGAAGGCGATTCAGAGCGCTTTTAGTGAAGTATCCGATGCTCTGGCACAACATGGCACCCTTGACGATCAAATGGAGGCCCAGCAATCATTAACAGATGCCACCGCCAAAAGCTACAACTTATCGGAGGCGCTCTATCTCAATGGAATAGCAAGCTACCTGAATGTGCTAGACTCGCAACGCTCCCTTTACAGTGCGCAGCAGGGGCTAATTACCGTTCGTCGTTCTCGGCTGATCAATTCGGTAACACTCTATAAGGTACTGGGTGGGGGTGGAGTATAAATGTGAACTCATTGCCCCTTTGGCCATTTCTTGGGTCAAGAGGTGAGAAGTCCTCTGGATTTTTAAGGTCGTTGTGAAAAAATAAATATTTTAGCTGACAGGGAATCTTTCCCTTTCCAAAGAAATCTCTCGCCTGTGGCAGAAAAGCGACAATGCGAACTTCTGAGAAGTCGAAAGTCCGTTTCACCTCAAAAGGACCTAAAGCTTTTTCCCGCAAGAATAAGTGGCGAAACTTGCACGGGTCCCGTGGTTCTCAGACTGGGAGTTGTACGGCCCGAAATCTTCTAGTAATGTTCTGCTATAATTATGCTACTTTCTCTTGAGCGGAAATGTATGATGGAGTCATCGAAACTGTTCAATAGTGCAGTGCTGCTTAAAAATTCTATTGAGACAATTGATGCCTTTATACAGAAACATACGGCTGAAGTCTGTCCTAACTGCCGGAATGTGTGCTGTATTAATAGGCACGGCTATTACGATTATGCAGATCTCGTCTACATTCAAGCACTTGGACTGGAGCTGCCCGCTTACAAAAAGGATGTCCGCGATACGGATTGCTGCCAATTTCTTTCAGTAACCGGCTGCGCGATTGAAAGATCCCTACGTCCTTTCAGATGTAATTGGTATTTCTGCGGTGGGCTCCTGAAAAGTATGGAGGATGGGGCCGCAAAACAGTACAGGCAATTCATAAAAGAATTCCAAAAAGTAATAGAGCTGAGAAAAACAGTGATGGACACTTTTTTAAGCACTACTTTCTGAGAGCTTTCCTTTTTACATATTCCACGTAGGGCAATTCAACGAACAAGCACTGGCAATCATGCGGCATCCCCATGAGCCCGTGAGTTGCATAACCTGGCGTCTCATGGTATCAGCACTATTTTACCGCCGGCGCTCGTTTCCATGATCTCGTGGTGTGCTTTGGAAGCATCAGACAAGGAGAACTCCTTTCCCGTTACCGGACGCAGGGTGTTATTTTCGAGGCCGGCAGCGATTGCAGCATGAATACTGAGCATCTGGTTTTCATGGGCATTCAGGATGGACATTCCCAATATTGTTCCATTGGACCTCATGGCATCGCGCGGATCTATCTCAACTGTGCCGCGGCTGCCGATTATGACGACTCTCCCGCCGAACGCCAAAACGCCCAGGTCCTTGCCGAGGTTCACATTGGCTAACATTTCGAGAATGACGTCAACGCCACGGCCTCCTGTTATTTTACGTACCTGCTCCATGTGGTCCGGGGCCTTGTGGTCGATGGAGTAATGTGCCCCTTGTTCTGCTGCCAGGGCCCGTCCCTGTTCGGTGCCGCCCGTTCCAATAACAGTTATTCCTGCGTTGCGTGCTAGCTGCACTGCGGCTATACCGACACCCCCGCTGGCGCCGTGGACAAGCACTGTCTCGCCTGGCATTGCATGCGCCCGGTAGAAAAGGGCGAAATATGCCGTAGAATACGGGACACCTACTCCCGCACCCTGGGAAAACGATACATGAGGCTGGAATCCGGTGTACCTGTGATTCCATACAGAGCGCTTTTTCAGCATATGTGCCGCTGATGGATCCGGCAACGTATACCCGTTCGCCGGCTGATACCCTGGTAACTTTTTCTCCTATTGATTCGATAACTCCAGATGCGTCCATGCCCGGGGTGTAAGGGAGTTCCGGTTTTAAAGGGTAGATTCCGGCCCTTATATACGCATCAACAGGATTAACCCCGGCAGCGTATATCCGAACGACAACCTGGGAGGGACCCGGCGCAGGGTCGGGGACCTCCTCTTTCTGCATGACCTCAGGATCGCCAAAAGCATGAACCCGTATTGCCTTCATAAACCGCCCCCCTTTTTTCAGTGTTATATATAATTATACCACCCGGTTTTCTTATCTCCATTTTTTATACTTCCATAGCTTTCGGTGTTTTCGCAGGAAGTCTTCAAAGTGTAACACTCTATCATTGCAATTCGAGCATGGATATATAGATGTGACCCCATAGGTGTTTGAGTTTTCAGGTTTTTTTGCACAGGGGAATGAGTGACATAAAAATTGATGCCTTATGAAAAAAAAGAGAGTAAGATATTACTGGATAGTATTCCGGACTATGAAGGACAAAAATGTGAGAAAATTTTTAGGCGGCTTTTTTAAGATTTGTGGTTGTCTTGATTTTGCCATTTTTGGATTTTGGGGCTTTATCCTTTCACTGAAAACCATTGGCAACGTATCCGGTTTTGCTGGGGTTGTCATAGGGTTCGCAGTAGCTCCGGTCACATTTATTGCGACCCCATGGTATGCGGGCATTATGTGGAGTAATTGGACTCCTTTATTGATTTCTTATGGTGGCGGAATAATTGGATGCCTATTCTTCAGCATAGGAGTATTGATAACAGGTGATTGATGAATGTTGAATGGTCATTTTCAGGAAAGAATAAATAGACCTGACCCGATTGTGCTACATGTCCAATACATCCCTTATCTTTCGCATCAATGCGTCAGGATTGATCGGCTTTGAGACAAAATCAAAACCCTCTTCAAGTATCCCATCTTTCGAAATGATATCGTCCGTGTAACCGCTCATGAATATTGTCTTAATACCAGGGTCAATGCCCTTAATCTCTTCGTGTGCCTCCCTGCCGTTCTTTAACGGCATTATCACGTCAAGGAGAACAAGGGACACAGCACCTATATTTTCCTTGAATTTTCTTACCGCGTCCTCTCCATTTACGGCCTCTATTATCCTATAACCGTTCTTCTGCAAGATGGACGTCATACTCTTTCTGACCTGACTTTCGTCCTCGGCAAGAATTATCGTCTCCCCTTTACCTACGGGCAAAGTTTGAACCGGCTCATGTATTGTCTTTCTCTTTGTCTGTGCCAGTGGCAGGTATATCTTGAATGTCGTTCCCCTTCCCGCATCGCTGCATACTTTGATATTGCCGTTGTGCTGTTCGATTATGCCGTAGACCATGGAAAGCCCCAGCCCCGTGCCCTTGCCCACTTCCTTTGTGGTGAAGAAAGGCTCGAACATGTTTTCCTTCGTCCACTGGTCCATGCCGACTCCGGTGTCCGATACCGTTAGAACCGCATACATTCCAGTGTTCTCAAAAAAATGTTCTTCAGCATAACGGCTGTTTACATTAACCGCATCCGTCTGTATAACCAGATGCCCCCCTTCAGGCATGGCATCACGGGCATTGGCGGCAAGGTTCACCAGAACCTGATCGATCTGACCTACGTTGACCAGAACCGGAAGTTCTCCGGCGCTAAGCACGGTACTGAGTTCTATATCCTCTGTCATGATCCTTTGGAGCATTTTTTCGATGTTCCTTACTATCTCGTTGAGGTCCGCGAGCATAGGTTCTATGACCTGTTTCCTGCTGAAGACAAGCAGCCTTTTCGTGAGGTCCTCGGCACGGGTTGCCGCGTCAAGCACCTCTTGTATATAGCCCCGTGTTGTCGGATCGTCTTTAAGATTGATTTGCGCCATGCTGCAGTAGCCAATGATTGCCGTGAGGATGTTATTGAAGTCATGCGCCACGCCCCCGGCCAGTCGCCCCACTGATTCCATCTTCTGCGCCTGCAGCAGTTGCGCCTGCAGCGCATCTCTTTCCTTTTCCGTCCGCATGCGTTCCGTAATATCCTGTATGACGCCGAATACCACCTTTTCCGTCGCATCATATTCTGCTATTGAATGGATATGGATTATTTTGCCGTCGGTAGGTTGACAGATCTCAAATTCGACGTTATAGGGCGTTCCCAGCTCGATCAGATCTTTCAGCGCCCTGTCAAGCATAGGCCGGTACCCCGGCAGCGGGATGTTTTTCACGTCGGATATACGTAACTCCTCGTTCTCCAATCCATAAATATCCCTGGCTCCTTTGGAAGCGAGCACCTTGTTTTCGTCCAGAAGAAATTCCCAGTTGCCGAACTTGGCCACATCCTCAGCCCTGCGCAGCAGTCGGTCGTTTTTGAGCAAGACCTCTTCCGCCCGTTTGCGGTCAGTGATGTCATTACCGAAGCCGATGATCTGGATGATATTTCCGTCCTTATCCAATCTGTTCAGGGAATTCCAGGAAATTGTCCGTTTCTTCCCATCACGGGTTGTAAGCGTCATTTCATAATCCCTTATGTTACCGTTCTTAAGATTGCGGAACAATTGCTCTACTTGCCGATATTCATCACCGGGGTAGAGGATCGTCCACCAGTTTTCCCCGATCAATTCCTCTGCATTGTACCCGGTGATTGTCAGCCCCGCCGAATTAATGAAGGTTGTTGTTCCGTCCGGATCTATTCCGCAAATGATAGCGGGGGTCCCGTTGATTATACTCGTGTAAAAATCCTTCTCCTCTCTGTGAAGTATTTTCATCTGCGTGCGTTCGGCTTCAGGGGATTTATCCTCAAGTTCTCTTTGCTTTTGGTCATTATCCTTAACTTTACCCATCAGAGTAATTATACCCTATCAGGTGTTTTAAAACCTGATGCATATGTATAATATAAGAGGGTTTAAACCGGTTATTATTAGAGTGTGTTGTCACTGTGGGGTAAAAGAATACAATGTCTCAGGATGAATACAAATATGAAGATTCGGATATCGCAGGGCTCCATTTACGCTCCTTATTGGAAAGCAGCCATGATGTTATAGCTCGTTTTGATCGTGATTATCGTTGTTTATATGTCAACAAAAGCATCAATCGGTCTTTTCCTCTGAACCAGGAAGATTTCATCGGAAAAAAATGCGGGGAAGTTGGTTTTCCGGAGGAGAAAGTGAATATCTTAGAGAAGTCTTTCCGGAAAGTATTTGAAACAGGAGAATCGGAGAACCTGGAGCTCGAAATTGATTCCGGAAAGGGAAGCAATTACTTTGACTGGCGCATTTATCCTGAATTTGATACTGAGGGAAAAGTGAAGACGATTGTGACAATTTCGAGGGAAATCACGGAGAGCAAGCAGGCTGAATGCATTTTGAGGAGTAATGAAGACAGTTTCAGACGCCTGCTGGACCGCAATCCTGTTGCTATGGTGGTGGCGGACAAAAGCGGCAAATTCGTTTACTTTAACAACAAGTTCATCAAAACGTTCGGATATACCTTACAAGACATTCCCACTGTGGACGACTGGTGGCCCCGAGCTTACCCCGACAGTCAATATAGGGAAACGGTTATGCACAGCTGGAAATCGGCCGCAATGAAGGCTATAAAGAATAAAAAAGAGACGGAAACCCAGGAATGGAAAGTTACATGTAAAGACGGGACTGTGCGTGATATTGAGTTCAGGATGGCTTCGATGCAGGATGTCAATATAGTCATATTTAACGACCTGACCGGGCGTAAAAAGGCAGAGGAGACTATTGCTTACCTGGCAGCAATTGTCGAATTCTCTGATGACGCCATTATAGGGGTAACTTTGGACGGCATCATTATGAGCTGGAACAATGGTGCGAAAAAACTTTACGGCTACACCAAAGCTGAAGCCATAAATCATCCCGCTTCTATCCTGATCCCGCCTGAACGGAGCGAGGAGGGGCCGGCGCTTCGTGCACACATCTCCAGCGGACAGGTCGTAGACCACTATGAAACTGTGCGCAGAAAAAAGGATGGGACCCAGATAGATGTGGCTTTAACAATATCTCCGGTGAAACACGGCGGCCGGATTACCGGGGCTTCTGTCATTGCCCGGGACATTACCGAGCGCAAGAAAGCGGAACAGCTGCTTCAGCGTTTATCAACAATAGATGAATTGACCGGACTTGCCAACCGGCGTGCTTTTGATGAATTTTTAGACGAACAATTGAGACATGCGCAAAGGGCCGGCCATATACTTTCTCTGATGATGATAGATGTGGATTTTTTCAAAAAATACAATGATACTTACGGTCACCTGAAGGGAGACGCATGCCTTAAGTTAGTTGCCGAAGTTTTGGAAAGCGTGGCACGACGGCCCGGAGATAAAGTTGCGCGTTTTGGCGGTGAGGAGTTTGTTGTTGTATTATCCATGACGGATAAGCAGCATGCAGTTTCCATTGCAGAAAAGATACGCACGGATATAGAAGCGCTCAAGATTCTGCATGCGAAATCCAAAGTAAGCAGCTTTGTTACAATTAGTATCGGCGTAGTTGCATTAATACCCCACCAAAAGATGAATCCATCCGACGTAATCAAATATGCTGACGAAGCTTTATACAAGGCAAAGAATCAAGGCCGCAATCGGGTAGTTGTCAGTGACGGAATCTAGTCAGCGCACTGTCTTCAAGGTGCTTGGCGCGATCAGCTTTTCACATTTTCTGAACGACACTATCCAGTCATTGATCATTGCCATCTATCCGCTTCTCAAGGGCGCGTTCCAGCTCAGCTTCGCGCAGATCGGGCTGATTACGCTGACTTACCAGCTGACCGCTTCCATGCTCCAGCCAATGGTCGGATTGTACACCGACCGTCATCCGAAGCCGTACTCATTGGCCTTTGGAATGGGTTGCACACTGGTCGGGCTTCTGGTCCTGGGGACCGCGTCCAACTATAGTACAATTCTCCTTGCGGCTGCGCTTGTCGGAACAGGTTCATCGATCTTCCACCCGGAGTCCTCGCGCATTGCCCGTATGGCATCAGGCGGACGGCACGGGCTGGCGCAGTCGATCTTTCAGGTAGGAGGCAATATGGGCGCCTCTATGGGTCCCCTGATGGCAGCATGGATTGTTATCCCCTATGGGCGGGGCAGCGTTGCATGGTTCTCACTCGCTGCTCTGCTCGCTATCGCAGTGCTCTGGAAGGTGGCCGGCTGGTATAAGTGTCGTCAGGAGCTGACTTCACACATTGTTGCAGCTGATAAAGGCTTGCGCCCGGTATCGCCGGAGCTCCCGGTTCTGCCAGGCCGGACGGTTTTGTCTGCGCGGAAGGTTTTTATGTGCATGGTAATTCTGTTGGTTCTGATGTTCTCCAAGTTTTTTTACCTGGCCAGTCTTAACAGCTATTATATTTTTTACCTGATGCACCACTTCCACCTGCCTGTGAAATCTGCTCAGATTCACCTTTTCACTTTCTTGTTCGCAGTTGCAACAGGCACTCTTTTGGGCGGCCCCATCGGCGACCGCATCGGAAGAAAGCTGGTGATATGGATATCGATCCTGGGCGCTGCTCCTTTCGCTTTGGCTCTGCCCTATGCAAACCTGGCCTGGACCGGCATCCTCGCTTTTGTTATCGGGTTTACTCTCTCTTCTGCCTTCCCGGCCATCCTCGTCTTTGCGCAGGAGCTTATTCCGGGCAAGGTGGGTACTGTTTCAGGTCTCTTTTTTGGCCTCGCTTTCGGCATGGCCGGGATCGGCGCTGCAGTACTCGGCAAACTCGCCGATAATTCCGGGATCGAATTCGTTTATCATTTATGCTCTTATCTGCCGTTGCTCGGCATTTTTACCGCGTTTCTGCCAGACCTAGGGCGCAGGCAGTCTTGAGTCGATAAGAAAACTATGCGCCGGTACCGGTCAATGAGGTGAGCACCTTTGTTAATTCTTCAGACATCTCTTCGAAATGGAAGCGCACCATCTCCAAGTCTCCTCCCATCGCAGCCCGTTCAACCTTGCCGGCTTTATCCCTGAGCGGAAGAGCCCCCACCATAGATGCTGCGCCCTTTATGGAATGGGAAAGCAACTCGATCTGAGAGGCGTCTTTCGTTGCTATGGCATCACGGAGTTTCTCAATTTGCCGCGGCACGTTCTTCACAAAAATAACCTGAATCCCCTTTAGGAGCTTCCTGTCTCCCTCCAGCCATTCGAGGCCTTTCTCTGTTTCCGCGCTATCGGTATCTTCGGGACCAGTCACTGTGCTATACCGCTAGAGCTGGATCCTGCACCTTTTGGAGCCTCCGTCTTCTTCCTTGATCCAGAGCAAGATTTTCTTGGTGCGGGTGCACCAGTCCCTCACATCCTTTTCAAAGGTAGGGCAGTCTGCAATCGCCTCCAACACATCGCCCGGCTTCATCTTTACCGCCATTGCCGTAATCTTCAATGTCGGCTGGGGGCATTTAAGACCCTTCGCTTCGAGAACCTGAACAGCCATCTTGAACCTCCTTGCGAGAAAATTTATGCCAAGCAAACTTCCCTACCACTATTTGCTGCATGCTGTTGTATCAGCAAGCGCCATGCGTAGGGGACCCAATTTTTTCACCGTATTGACCATATCCGTTATCACTGAAACGAATTTGTCGCCTTCACCCGCTGAAACATAATCAAACCGGTATCTTCCCTCTTCGATCCCTAGCTGGGCCAGCAGTCTGCCGAGCATACGGTATCGCCGGGCTGCCCGGTAATTGCCTTCCTTATAGTGGCAGTCACCCGGATGGCATGCCAGTATTAAGACACCATCCGCACCTTTTTCGAATGCTTTCATTACAAACTGCGGATCGACCCTGCCACTGCACATTACCCTCACCACATTGATGTTCGGCGGATAAACGTTTTGTGCTGTTCCTGCTTTATCTGCCCCGGCATAGGAGCACCAATTGCAGAGAAATCCAACTATTTTCGGCTCAAAATCCATTGCCATGCATGCACACCTGTTTTAAAAAAATTGGTTCCACAGCTATATCAGCTTTATTGCTTCTCTATTTTGAGGTTATGCCAGGACTCCTTCAATTTCAGCCATAATCTCCTCATTGGTGAAGTGGTTGCCATTGACAGCTCCACACGGGCAGGCTGCCACACAGGTGCCACAGCCCTGACAAAGGACTTCGTTTATTACTGAAACCTTTTTGCATGGATCAAAGGAAATCGCCTTGTACGGGCATACCGATAAACATACACGGCAGCCGGAACACGCATCGGAATTAATGACGGCGGTGATTGGTTTGATCTCAAGCTTCCTTCCCATCACTAGGCCGGACAATATATATCCTGCCACAGCCATGCTCTGGTTTATGGTCTTCTGGATGTCCATGGGCGACTGGCAGGAACCCGCAAGGTAAATGCCTTTTATCTTGCTCCGGGCGGAATCCATCCTGTCGTGAAGCTCTTCGAAGAAACCCGCCTTGTCCTGGGACGTTTCCAGCAGATGGCCAAGTTTGTCAGATCCCTTTGAAGGCACAACCGCAGGACAGAGAACCACCATGTCTGCCGTCGCCAGGCCCTTCTCCCCGGAGGAGTCACTGAACTCGATAACGTTCTCCCCGTTCTTTCCCTTCACCGTCAGGTCCCTGATGTCCGAGTATCGGATGAAAACGGCGTCGGGATTGTTCTTTGCATGGTGATAGAGGCTGAAATCATCCTTGCCGGGAATGGAAAGTTCTTTGTAAAAATGATATATCTTTGTTCCTGGCAGCCTGGTTTCTATTATATGACTGAATTTGAACGCGTACTGGCAGCATATGCCGGAGCAATACTCTTTGTGGTTTTTGTCGAGACTTCCCACGCAGTGCACGATTGCCACGGACCGGGGCGCAACGCCTTTTGATGTCCGTATTTCACCTTCGGTGGGACCATTGGACGCCATGATCCTCTCGAACTCAATCCCCGTATATACATCCGGAACATCGGCATAGCCCAGGTTCGGGATCTTTGTGCAGTCGTAGATGTCGGAGCCTATGGCGATAACAATAGCACCCACTGTCCTGTCGATGATTTTTTCCTGTTCGTCAAAAACAATGGCGTCGTCCACCGGGCATGCGTCCTTGCAGAGCCGGCAATCCTGTCCCTTCATCCGCAGACAGAGGGCATTGTCGATGTAAGGAGCATTGGGCAGTGCGCCTGCGAAGGGGAAAGAAATTGCCTTCCGCTCGCTCAGGTCGCAATTGAAGCTGTTTTTCGCATAGACCGGACAGGGCCCGATGCATTCGTAGCAGCCGATGCATTTATGAGGGTCCGAGTAGCGTGCTGCCTGGCGTATCTTAACTGTGAAGTTGCCGTATGAGCCCACCACATCCTTTACTTCGGCCATGGTGAGCAGTTCAATGTTCTCTGCATGCTCACCGTGCAGAATATCTCCCATCACCGGTTCGAGCATGCAGGGTCCGCATTCCATGTTGGGGAAGATCTCCTCGTACCTCACCGGCATACCGCCGATAACAGGGGTCTTCTCCACAATAACCACTTTACGTCCCGCTTCAGCCAGGCTTAGTGCAATCTTGAGTCCTGCGGGACCTGCTCCAATGATCAGGGCATCGGGACTTGCATCGATTTCTTTGTTCTCCAGCGCATCGTGCAGCACGACCCTCTTGATGGCCGCGTTGATATAGCGCGACGTCTTCTCGGTTGCCTTTTCGCTGTCAGTTGTCACCCAGGCCACCTGTTCCCGGATATTTACCATCTGCATCAGATATGGATTGATCCCAGCCTTTGAGAGCACACGCATAAAAGTGCTCTCGTGCTCCCGGGGCGAGCAGGCGGAAATGACTACACGCTCTACACCGTTTTCACGAATGTCCTGTTCGAGAAATCCCTTGCTCTCTTCTGAGCAGAGGAAATCAACGGCCTTGAAATGTATCTCACCAGAAGAGACGCTGATGTTTTCCTTCACCTTGTCAGCGTCCACTCTGTCGGTGATATTAGTGCCGCACTTGCAGAAATATATGCCGATCTTCATTAAAATGCTCCCTGCCGTACAGAAAAATTCAAATCTTCTTCGATGATCTCGATGGTACTGGACAATGATGCCTCAACCTCTGCTGTAAGTTCCTCACCAAAGTTTTCCACGTCTTTTGCCTCAATCCCCCAGATGACAACCTCAGAGGGAATGGGCATACCCAGCATCCTCCCCATCTCGAGTGCTGTGGGCAGATCCATGTCGTGCACCGACAGGGTATTCCGAGTGGTTACCAGATCGGAAAGCGAAAGTCGCAGCAGAGTCCCCGGCCTCTCCACACCCGTTACCATGGAGTCGATTATTACGGCCCTATCGTAACCCGCCATCGCGTCCATTAGACGGATACCTCCCGCATACATTTCTATGACTTCCACATCGCTTTGTCCGGCGCTTTCAATTCTTTCCTTCAACTCCCGCGCAATCCTCACCCCCACTGAATCATCAGACAAGATGGGATTGCCGAGACCGATGACGATCGTCTTCAACTGCGTCCCTCTCTTTTGAACGTCCTGATAATTTGGCCATCCGGGTTTCTCAAGTTCACCGTCATGGGCATCTTTCCGGGCATGGAATGGGTAGCGCAGGAAAGACAGGGATCATAGAGCCTGAAGGCCATCTCGATCTTGTTCAAGAGGGATTCTTCAACTACCCTTCCTTTGGTGATAAGCTTTTCAGCAGCCCTTTTGATGGACATTGTCATAGGCGCATAATTATTGGTCGTGCCCACAATCAAGTTGACTTTTGTCAGAACTCCCCTTTCGTCCGACTCATAATCGTGAGTCAGTGTCCCCCGCGGGGCCTCCACTGAACCTATGCCCTTACCCTTGATCTTTCCTGGAATAGTCCGTACATTTGGGGAGGTGATCTCAGGGTCTGTTGCAAGTTCGAGCATGTGTTCGGCAGCATAAAGAAGCTCTACCAGCCTTGCCCAATGCGTTGCCAGACGATGATGTATCGGCTGGTATCTGCCATTGACCTTCCTGGAACCGAATGTCTCGTACATCCTCTCAAAATGCTCCTGAGCCTTTGGCGTTGACATACGGTCCGCAACATTGAGCCTTGACAGCGGACTCGCAGCGTAGACGCCGCTGTCCATGCCGTCCACAAAACCCTTCCAGCCGATTTTCCTTATATAAGGGTATTTGAGATACGTCCAGGTCTCGACGTGTTCCGCAATGTGCGACGCATAATCCTTAGGGTGATACTTAACAAGTTCCTTGCCTTCGGGATCTATAATTCGTATCATACCGTCATAAAAATTGACCCTGTTCTTCTCATCGACCGTTCCCATGTAATATGTTTTGTGCATATAAATGTCTGAGGTCACCAGATCCAGGTAGGTCGGGTTCTTCAGGACTATGTCATCGAAGGCTTTAAGAGAGAAGAGAGCGAAGTCGATGTTTTTTTTCGCGATCTCTTCAATCTCTTTCCGCTCCTCCTCGGAAACCGGCTTGCTCCATCCTCCGGGAACACCGGCTACGAGATGGACTCCTCTGCCGCCCAGCTTCTCTATGACATGATGGTTCCTCGCCCTGCAATCGATAACCTGTCTCGCAATATCGATACCGACTTTTTTTATCACGCCGAGGATGTTCCTCTCCGAAGGGGGAGCATCGGGGCCGACGATAAAGTCCGGTCCGCCCAGGGCATAGAAATGAGTTGTATGGTCAGTGACATAAAAAGCCATGTAGACTAGTTCTCTGATCTTTTTCGCAGCCGACGGCGGCTCCACATCGAAGAGCATGTCCAAAGCCTTAACAGACGCCATATGGTGGGCTTCGGGACAGACACCGCATATCCTGTTGGTGATCACCGGCATGTCCTCTGCCATCCTTCCGACAGAGAATTGTTCAAACCCTCTGAGTTCAGGCACCTGAAAGTAGGTATTTGCCACATCCCCTTCGTCGTTCAGGAATATCTCGATCTTCCCATGTCCCTCGAGTCTTGTAATGGGGTCTATACTGATTTTTTTCATGAAACCTTGCCTCTTAGAATCGACCCGGGCAGAGTATATTTGTAGAATGTCCCGGCTAAATCTGGGATCGCGTCGATGATAGCGTCGGTCCTTTTATCAATTTCTTCTTCCTGGAGGCCCTTCAAGTCACCGATGTCAAGGATGGAACCCAGCGCCCCAATCATCTTTGCTCCCTGGTCCGGCACGCCTTCGGGCGGGCCGTAGCAGCCCGTGCAAGGCATATTAACTTTGGGGCAGAGAGCGCCGCATCCGTTCCGCGTGGCGATGCCCATGCAGATCAATCCCTGCTCAAGGAGACACTGCTTCGAGTCCGGGATGAACTCGTAAGTCCTCCGCAACCCTCCAATATTCTTGTCCTCTTTAATCCGGTCGCATTCCTCGCATACTGACGATTTACCCGCTCCGATAACGCTCCCCTTGGGCGGCAGGGGATCGCCTGAGACCACCGCCTCCACCACGTTCCATATCTGGTGCGGCTCGGGAGGACATCCCGGAATGAAATAATCGACGTCCGTCACCTGAGCGAGGGTCTTAACCACATCAAAAAAAACAGGCAGGTGCAGAGTGCCTTCGGGGACCTGAGTCACCGGCTGGGGGACGATCCCGGAAGGGTTGTCGATGCTGGCGTTGTCCAGGTAAACGGTCTTCATAACGTCGGCTTTCGTCGAGAGATTTCCGAGACCTGGAATGCACCCTTCATAGGAGCAGGAGCCGAATGCAATGAGGAAGCGGGATTTCTTCCTCAAGAGACACGCCATCTCCAGGTTTTCCTCTGTTCGTATAGCCCCATTGAAAAGGGTAATGGCTATGCTCTTGTCGGGCATTGCCTCAATGTCTTTTTTCTTGGTATCAATGAGGCAGGGGCAGAACATGAAATCAAAGGCTGCGGCCACGTCCAGTATTTTTTCGTTGATGTTTACAAGGGCGATCTCACAACCACCGCACGATGCTGCCCAGTACATGCTTAACTTTGGTTTATCCGGCATGACAACCTTCTTCTTTTTTTGACGCCTGGAGAGAGAAAATATGTGAGATCAAATTTTGTTCCTTCCTGTTATACCTAATGCCGCTAATTAAATAGAATGTTATATTATCACCTTTTTGTCATTGAGCAATCAAGAACCGTTTGCCCCAAAAGGGCAGAGCTGTAAGCATCAATGTGCCATTTATTTATTCGGAACCCCTTAGAACAATGCGGTTTCTGCCTCCGCGTTTTGCCTCGTAGAGTGCGTTGTCTGCAGCGCTTGTGAGGACAGCGGCGTCGCCATGGCCTGAGAAAGATGCGATGCCGCAACTAAAGGTGACCGAGAACTCCCGGCCATCAGCCATGTTCCTGATCCGGGAAAAGCTGATGCGGATGGCATCCAGAACTTTGGCCGCGTTGGATGCCCCGGTATCGTTCATTATCACAGCGAATTCCTCGCCGCCGTAGCGGCCTACCACGTCTGTCTTGCGCAGACGCTGCTGGAGCAGCCTGGCAAGGCTCATGATGACCCTGTCCCCGGTCGGATGTCCATACGCGTCATTCACTTCCTTGAAATGATCGATGTCGATCATGGCAAAGGAAAGGCTGCCGCCATGTCTGCGGGCCCTGTCCATGGCTATGTCCAGTTGCTCCCTGGTCTTCGTGTGGTTCAAAAGAGAGGTGAGGCTGTCCCTGTCCATGTGCGAGCGGATGATGCGCATGCGCTCAGCCCGCGTGCACACTGACGAGATGAGATGCGCAGGCTCGATTGGCTTGGTAAGGAAGTCGTCACCTCCCATTCTCATGGCGGACATCTGCTTCTCAAGGTCAGTCTCTCCCGAAAGGTAGACTATGGGAATACTCACATATGTGTCCATGGCCCGGATCATTGTTGCCAGCTCCTGTCCGCTGCACTCCGGCATATATACATCCATCAAAATGAGGTCCGGGTTGAATTTTGTGATAGCGGCGAGCGCCTCCCTCGGATTATTCACCTCGCAGGTCGCCATTCCTGCTTCCTGGAGAATCAGGGAATAGAAGGAGGTGAGGTCAACGTCATCGTCAATAATCAGGATGCGGTAGGGCTCTATCACTTCTTTCCTGGTGATTGCATCCAGTTTGTCGATAAGGGAACCGACGCTGACCGGCTTGAGGAAATAAGCGTCCCCACCGGCCCGCACCGCCTGCAGGCGGGCATCGAAATCATTACGCACCGAGATGAAGACTACCGGGACTTTGGTTTCCCTGCCTTCCTGTATGGTTGTTATAGTCTCGGCGCCTGCCAGGCTGCCTTCCGGAAAGACCATATCCATGATTATGGCAGAAGGTTCGGTTTGTTGCAGTTCCTTCTTTAACGGAGCGAGGTCGGAAAAAGTCTTCACCTCATAGCCGAAATGGCCTATCTGCATGCTCAGGCTTTCCAGAACAGAGAGATCGTCTTCTACGAGAAATACTATCTTCGGCTCCCGGATATTATCGTCGTCTTCGTCAAGGGGCTGAGTTTCAGCATCCTCGTATATTACCGTCATATCCTGGGCCGCAGCGTCTACTTTGGCGGAACAGGCAGAGCGCATTTTCTCTATATACGTTGCCAACGGAAGATCGAGAATGTCCCGGGCCAGGCAGCCCTTCTCCACCACGGTCTTCAGTTCCGATTCGAGTTCACGGGCCGCAATGCTCACTTCCTTAAAACCGAAAGAAGCGGCAGATCCGTTGAGCGTATGAACTGCAAGGAGCAGCGCCCTGGTCCCTTCAGCATTGTCCGTGTGCTCTTGCAAAGCAACCCAGTCCTTCTCGATCCTGCTGATTTTTTCAGGAAGCTGCGAAGCGTATGCTTCGCGCAGTTTGTTCAGTTGGTCCTTTATGGATGGTCTGCTCAAAGTTTCAAATCTCCTCCGCTGCGCTTCAGCGGTATTGTAAAACTGAAGATCGAACCCCTGCCCACTTCGCTTTCCACCTCCAGGCTGCCACCGTGTGCGTCAACAATCTTCTTGACAATGGCCAGCCCCAGGCCGGTGGTTTTCTCACCCGCGGTTGGCTGAGCGCTCAGTCGCTGAAACTCTTTGAAGAGCCTGGCGCGGTCTTCAGGAGGTATTCCGGGACCCTCATCTCTAACGCTCACCCTTACGCCGTTTCCGGCCTCTGCCAGGGTGATACGGATTGTGGAGTTTGCCGGCGAGAATTTGATTGCATTGCTCACCAGGTTGTCGATGACCTGACTGATGCGGTTGCTGTCGAAGACAACGTCAGGAACAGGAGCAAGGTTTGCTTCGATCAAAATCCCTTTTCTGTCAGCAATCACCGTAATTATCTTCACTCTCGCTTCCAGCGTATCTTTTAGAGAACCGGGGGTGGTGTGCAGTTCGAGCTTTCCGCTCTCGATGACCGAAACATCCAGCAAGTCATTCACCAGCGAAAGCATCTCGTCCGATGTTGTGTTGATGACGGTTAGATATTCTTTCTGGTCCGCAGTCAGCGGACCGAAGGCTTCGCCGATAAGGATTTCGCTGAGGCCTCTGATAGAGGTCAGCGGGTTGCGCAGGTCGTGGGCCGCGATGCCCAAAAACTTGTTTTTCAGGTTGTCCAGGTAAATGAGTTGTTTGTTTGAAGCCTCAAGTTCGCAGTTCTTGGCGGCCAGGTCTTCCAGCAACTGGATGTTCTGCTTTTTGAGCCTGTATTTCTCCAGGGACTTCTCCACCGAGAGGATAACTGTGTCCTGGATGTTCTCGTCCTTCAGAAGATAATCGGTGGCGCCGCTGTTAAGTGCCTCCACCGCCACCGATATCTCGTTATTGCCGGTAAGAATAATAAGCGGCGTGTCTATGTTGTTTTCGCGAAGCTTGCGGATAAGCTCAAGACCATTCATCTGCGGCATGTTCATGTCAGAGACGATGAGGTCGGTCCTCTGCCCTCCGACACATTGGTGAAAGGCGGCAGCACCGTTTTCGGCAGTTGCAACGGCATAGCCGCTGGTCTCGAGAATCATGCACAGCATCTCTCTCACAAAGGAATCGTCATCCACCACAAGAATCGTTGTTTTTTCCGGTCCCATAGTCTCTCCCGTATGCTCAAAAATATTTTTTATCCCACAAGGTTCTGTACCGTCTCCAGCAGATTGGACTGGTCGAAAGCGCCTTTTACAATATATGCATCGGCGCCCACCATTATGCCGCGCCGTTTGTCCTCTTCCTTCTCCCTTGATGTGACAATGATAATGGGGGTGCTTTTGTATTCCTCGCTGGCCCGCAGCCTTTCCGTAAGGGAAAAACCGTCGAGACGGGGCATCTCGACATCGGTGATGATGAGGTCGTAGGCGAACTCCTTTGTCTTTTCTAGTGCCTCTATGCCATCCCCGGCCAGAGTGACTTTGTACCCGTATGCTTCAAGGATATTCTGCTCGATTTCCCGCGTGTTCATGGAATCGTCCACTACAAGGATACTGATGCGCTCCTTGCCCACAGCCTCTTTGGAAACCTTTGCCTCGCGGATTTCCCTGGCCGCATCGATCACGGCAGGGATATTCAGTACATTGATGATCTCGTTCTTCCCTGACAGGGTAAGGCCTGAGACCAGAGGGATGTTCCGCATGTGGGTAGGCAGCGACTTGATCACCATGTTCTCCTCGTCCAAAATATTGTCCACTATGAGCCCGACTTTCTCGTTTCCTACACGCACAATAATGATCAGCGCGCCTTCCTTGTCCCGGTCCGCTTTCTTCTCACTTGACGGAAGTTTCAGAAGATCTTCGAGCCTTGTTACAGGTATGAGTTCCTCACGGAGACGCACCGCCTTCTTGTCCACTACCGTAATAACGTCTTCCAGCGAGGCCCTTATGATCTCGGAGACGTAGTGAGAGGTGATGGCAAAAGGCATACCCGAAGCATTGACAAGGAGGATACGCATGACTGCTAGTGTCAAAGGAAGCCTGATGAAAAATGCAGTGCCATAACCATCCCTTGTTTCGATGTTGACTGTGCCCCGGAGTTCCTCCACAATATTACGTTTTACCACGTCCAAACCAACGCCCCGTCCGGACATATCGGTAATAATGGGACTCGTGCTGAACCCCGGATGGAAGATAAAATCGATGAGATCCGCTTCCGGCATGACGTCCAGCTCCTCGCGAGTGGACATATTTTTCTTGAGCGCCTTTTCCCTGATCTTTTCGAGAGAAATGCCCCGGCCATCATCGGTCAATTCGATCAGGACACTTCCCGCATCGTAAGATGCCGAAAGCCTTACCATTCCTTTCGCGGTCTTTCCGGCCCTGATCCTCTCCTCCCCGGTCTCGACACCATGGTCAACAGAATTCCTGAGCATATGGACGAGAGGGTCACCCAGCTTCTCCACCATTTTTTTATCCAGTTCGATATCTCCTCCCTCCACAAGAAAATCGATCTCTTTTCCAAGTGACCGGCTGATGTCCCTCATCATCCGTCCGAAAGAATCAAAGACCGTGGAAAGGGGGACCATTCTCAGCATCAGCGCCTTTTCCTGGAGCTCCTCTGTAAGAAACTCCTGTATTACGGTATCGTTCCTTACATTAAATACGAGCTGTTTTATCTTGCTGAAAAGAGAGTTGGTCGTCGACACTATCTCCTTCCCGGAACCGGAATTATTATCACTTTCAAGCTTCGTGACGAATTTCGCGTGGCGCTGCGCAACCGCTTCCAGCTCTTTCACGTCCCGCAGTCGCTGCTTCAGACGGTTCTGGTTGGAGACGATTTCTCCCATGAGCTTGATGAGATCATCCAGTTTCTCCGCATTGATTCGAACGCTCTCACCTGTCATCTCCTTCGTTTTCTGCTGAATTGCGGTCTCAGGAGCACTGGCAGGAGGTGGTGTCGCTGACGTGCCCGAAGGAGGAGTTCCAGGAACAGGAGGGGCCGCTTCTGCTGCCTGAAAAGGCTGAGTTGAGACGGTCAATGTCTCTGCTTTTTTTTCCGCGGGCATAGCGACCGCGTCCCCTGACAGAGGCTGACCCTCTGCAGCTCTCATTAATTCCTCGCAAAGGGTCGCATTGTCCATGGTAAGTTCCTGCCCTGCAGCAGTCTTCTCTATCATCTCCGAGATGGTGTCTATACCTTTGAAAAGGAGGTCCGCAAGTTCCTGCGAATAAGAAATTTTCTTTTCCCGCACCGCACCCAGGCAATCTTCTATCTTATGGGCCACGTCCGATATGGGGGCCAGCTTCATCATCCGGGCAGACCCCTTTATGGTGTGGGCCGAGCGAAAGATGGCGTTGGTAGTCTCCGCGTCCTCCGGGTCTTTTTCGAGACGCACAAGGCCTTCATTGAGCTTCGTCACGTGGTCTCGCGCCTCTTCAACGAAACGCGCGAGAAATTTAGCCATATCCAAAGCCATGAAAGCTCCCCTTTACTGCAGTCTTTTTCTCAGTTCAGTCAGGTTATGCCTGCAGAGATGCGCCATGTTTTCTGCAGGAAACGACAGGGGGAAAAAAGTGAGGCCGTGGTCTGCCACGTCCCCCTTTGTCAGCAGCTTTATAACAATCTCATATTCGCGGCATGCCTTCTCCACTTCACCGCGGGAGGCATGGATGTCCGCCAGATAAAAATGGGCCAGCCAGCAGGACGACTGAATGTAAAGGGCCTCCTTGAATCTCTTGAGAGCGCTTTCCTCATCGTTCCGTATCCTGGAGATGAGCCCCAAAAGAAGATATGCTTCCAGACACCAGAGGTCCTTGGCGATACCCATTAAACAGACAGCCTCTGCCTCTTCCAGGCGCTTCATATTGATAAGGATACCTGCTTTCAGCGAATAAGCCTTTACAAAGGTCGGGTCCTGACCGATGAGGGATTCTGTCTTCTCCAAGGCCTCTTCGTACCTTTTTTCCTTAGCAAGGGACAAGACATTGTCAAAGAGCGAAGGACTGTCCTTTCTCCTGTCATCACTTCTAGTGAGGACAGAGGTCAAAGCCTTTTTTCGCTCTGCAGCACCAGCGTTGCCGGGGGGAGATTTCCGCTCCGGCCTCTCCCGCACGACTTCCTTCTTCTCTTTTGGCGCATGTTGCCTTCGCCTTTCATCTAGACATATCTCTATATGTTTTTCGTAGAGGAATATCCCGTTGATCTCTACCAGGGAAAGGACCCCGATATTGTGAGAAAGTGTCTCGGTGGAACTGACGAAAAGATAACCGTTTTCATTAAGGATACCCGCCAGTTTGGTAAAAATATGTTTCTGCACATCAGGCTCGAAATAGATCGAAACGTTCCGGTAGAAAATAACATCTGCTCCACTGAATTCAGACGGGTAGTCGTCACTTAGCAGGTTAAGCCTTCTGAATTCCACTCTTTCTCTTATAAAGTCTTTGATACGGTGTTGGTTGCCTGGCATAGGTTCAAAATACCGCTCCCGGAGGTCATCACTAAGACCCCGAAAGGAAAGTGTATTGTAGACTCCTTTTTCAGCCTTGCACACGGCATCGCCATCGATGTCCGCTCCGATGACTGTACAGAATGCATTCGCGGCTGCACCGTACTTCTCCATGACCGCAATGACCAGGGAATAGGGTTCTTCACCTGTGGAGCATCCGGCGCTGATGATCCGAATCTTATCCCCGGTTTTTTTTGTGGCTAACAACTCCGGGATTACACGATCGGTTAAAAGTTGCAGGTGGCCCGGCTCCCTGAAAAAATATGTCTCGTTCACGGTTAGGAGGTTCACAAGGCATTGGAACTCGTCCTGGTCATACACCAGGCAATCCAAATAGTTCGGGTATGAGCTCATCCCCTTTTGTTCCATCCTATTCCTGATGCCCTCGGAAAGGGACGCTGTCCGCACATCTTCAAAGTGCAGGCCGCATCTGTCCCTGATAAGGTTCTTGAAGGGGATCAGGTTCATACTCATCGTCTCTTCCACTCCTCTGCAGCCCCGCTCAAGATGTTTACGATCTCGCTGCTTATTCTCTCGATGGGCAGCACCTTGTCAATGCAGCCGCTTTCGATGGCTATCTTCGGCATCCCAAAGACAACAGAGGTTTTTTGGTCCTGCGCTATGGTGATCCCTCCAGCTTTCTTGATTTTCTCCATGCCGCGCACACCGTCGCTGCCCATGCCGGTGAGAATCACTCCTATACCTCTGGAGCCAAAGACCCGGGCCACAGAGAATAGCAATCTGTCGCAGGAAGGATGGTAGATGTCCTTATCCTGTCTTTCCGCCAATGTAATGGTTTTTGCGACGGTTATTTCCATGTGCTTCTCTGACGGGGCTATATAGACAGTGCCGGGGAGCAACGGTTCTCCGTCGGCAGGGGACTTGACATTGAGCTTCGACAGTTTACCGAGCCATTTAGCCATTCCGTCAACAAAACCGTCAGATATGTGCTGGGCAATAACTACCGGACAGGGGAAACCTGCGGGCAGGGAAGAAAGAATAAGTGAAAGAGCTTCCGGCCCTCCGGTGGAAGCAGCGATAGCCACTGTCCTGTCCATTTCTCCGCCCGCAAATGAGAACTTCTTTACGTGCTTTGCTTCCCTCATGGCTCTCTTGCTGATATGGGTAATGACCTTAATCCTTGAAAGGAGTTTAATCTTGTCGATAAATTCCCTGGCCCCCTCCCTGCTTACGTCGGGTTTCATCACCAGGTCTAACGCTCCATGGGAAATGGCATCATAGGCAGTCTTGGCGTCTCCGCTGGTTGTGACGACCAGTATGGGGACCGCATTGTTGGCCATGATCTCTTCAATAGCGTCAATGCCGTTCATTACCGGCATCTCGATGTCGATAGTCACAATGTCAGGTTTTAAATCTCTGACCTTCTGCGTCGCCTCCAGGCCGTTTGCCGCCTCCCCCACCACCCTTATCTCCTTGTCGGTGGATAGAATATCCATGATCAGCTCCCGCGCAAAGGGACTGTCGTCAACCACCAGGGTCCTGATCTCTTTCATTAGGAGTAGTCCTTTTAGACCTCTTTCCCTTCTTTCGCGCCGTGACTTTCCACCTTGAATGTTGCGACCATCTCTTGCAGGTTGTTCGAGAGCCGGGAAAGCTGCTTGGTGATAGTGCTGATCTGGTTTATGGCATCAGTGGTCTCGCTGGAGCCTGCCACTATCTCGCGTAGGGCAGCCACCACCTGGCCACTGGCTGTCTTCTGCTGCTGTGTGGAGAGGGATATTTGTTTTGCCGCGTCTGTGGTGGTCTGGGCAGCATCCACGATCCCGAAGAGAAGGTCTGCGGTCTGGGTCGAGTATTCCATGCCATCCTGGATACCTTTAGACCCCTTCTCGGACGCGATGACCAGCCGGTTGATCGCCTCCTGGATTTCGTTGATCTTGCCCTCGATCTCTCCGGTGGATTCCATGACGCTGTCCGCGAGTCTCCGGATTTCTACCGCAACTACGCCGAATCTCTTGCCGGCTTCACCAGCACTGGAGGCCTCTAATGCAGCGTTGAACGCGATGAGTTTGGTCTGGTCGGCTATGGAATTAATGATCTCCATCACCTTTGATATCTCCTTGGATTTCCGTCCCAGTTCAACTATTTCCTGGATACTGTTGAGGTTGTCGTTCTTAATGTCGCCCATCTTCATTATCAATGATTCCAGGGCGCTGGTGCCTTTCTTTGTGTCATCCCAGGTCTTCGTGGCGATATCCACCACAGCGTTGGAATGGTCGGCGATCTGGCTGGATGATGCTGAAAGTTCTTCCATTGTAGACGTGATTTCGGAGACCGCCGCAGACTGCTCCGTCGAAATTGTAGCCTGCTGTTCAACAGCCGTTGAGCACTCGCTAAGACCTGAATTAATATCCGTAGTGGCATCGGAAACTTTCTTGATAACATCGTGCAAATTGTCGATATAGCTATTAAACCATTTTGCCAATTCTCCAATTTCGTCATCGGTGGTTACGGTGACTTTCTTTGTGAGGTCATTGTCGAAATTCTTTATGCCGTTGCTGATATCACCGATTGGTTTGTTAATGTATTTGTTCACGAAGAAAGTTACAATTGCCAATAATACCATCACAATAATTACGGTGATAATCGTATTATTGACGACCAGGGACGAAATTTCGCTGTTGACCTTCCCCCTTTCTTTGGCAACCAGGACCTCGATATTGTCTATATAAATACCGGTCCCGATTACCAGGTTCCACTTTTTTATGACCCTTGAGTAAGTGAGCTTGGGCTGCATTTGATCGCTGCCGGGAGTTTTCCACATGTATGAAGTGTATCCTCCCTCATCCGGGTTTTCCCTTGCTGTCTTGATGATTCCTCTCACAATGTATACTCCGTTAGGGTCTTTCAGGTCGTTGTCATTTTTACCTTCCAGTTTTGGATCAGGGTGTGAGATCATAAAACCATTAAAATCTAAGAGAAAGAAATAACCGTTTTTGCCATACCGAAGCTTTTTAAGGGCAATTGCAGCCTTTTTTTCAGGCAAATCTTCTAGTGATTTAATCGCAATTTCAATAAGGTTCAATGTTTTCTCTTTTCGTTCAGCCATTAGCGTTTCCCTGTATTCTTTCAACCTTTTTTCACCTGCAGAGGTAATAGTTGCCACTCCGATATAAGAAAAAACAAACGAACCCAGAATCAAAGGAATAGTGGTAAAAGCTAATATTTTCTTTTTCACTGAAAGTTTCATATTCGACCTCGCCAATTTTATTTAAACAAATATCTAAATGAGCCTTTCGTTTCGGAGTCCAATCAAGTAACCCTTGAATTTGCCGGGTTGCTGCCCTCCATTGCCGGAACGCTTCTCGGCAGTTTGTACAGATCAACAATTAAAAGAATAGTACCGTCTGCCCGGACCATGGCGCCCCAAATCGCCTCAGAGCCTCTGCCGGCCTCAATGAGGTAGGGGAGAGGCTGAAGGACATCGAGGTTTACAGGGACAATCTCATCCGGCTGGTCTATCATAACACCGTAGGGCATTGTTTCGTCTTTCACCTGTAGTACCCACGGGGCCTTGTAGCATACGGGATTACGAAATGAAATGATCTGATCGAAACCCAGCGTCTCCCTGCCCTGCATTTCGACATCATCGGGATGCGCCATACCATCTACCTGGGCGGTATCAACCGCCATTCTGACACCACCTACGTTAAACACGAGGAGAGTAAGTTCTTCCGGGCAGACAGGGCAGCACCCTTCTTCCATCAAACCGCCAGCTTCCCGAAGATTTTTCCGGTATCAAGGATGGTAACGTTTCTGCCTTTAAATGTCAGTTCGCCCGTGACGCACTCTTTCTTAAATGCATCGAGTGTCGAAAGGGGAGGCTTGATGCTGCTCACAGGCACGTCGAGCACGTCCTCTATGGAGTCCACCATAATGCCGGACCGGACGCCGCCTTTGACAGCAATTGCAATTCTGCTTCGGGAGGTCCTTTTGCTTTCGGGCAGAGCCAGGAAGGTATTGATGGCTACCACTGATTCTATATCTCCCCTCACGTTGATTACTCCGAGGACATAGTCAGGGGTGCCTGGAACATAAGAAATATCGCCGGGAGGCAGCATAATCTCTCTTACTTCGTTGCCGTTAAAGGCGTAATAGTCATCCGCAAGGGAGAAGATGACGAGCTTGACCTTCTCCTCCTCTACATCCACTACCTTTTCGCGTGCACTGCGTTTCCTTAACTGTTCCAGAATACGGTCGCTCTTTGTTTTTTCAGCGTCCATGTTTTTCTAACCTTCCGCTTTCCTGGTTCCGTCGGCCATGGACTCGCTCAATACAGCCTTTACTTTCCAGCTTCGCTTTCGCTGCTTCGCCGCTGCTTGCTTCGTGGATCTCGATTTCTTTAGAAACATTTGCTATAATACCAGCCTTGATAAACGCCCTCATGGGCATCATATAATCGACGACTAATATCCGAACAGGCATCACCGCTTCCGTAGCCTCCACCCTGCATTTCGTCTTTACCAGAGCACAAAAAACCATGCAAACATTATCATAACCTATTGAAGTTTATGATTGCAACGGATCGAAATTGCATCTGACAACCCAGTGATCCAGAGGTAAAACAAACTGATCCCTGCCAAATCTTTCACGGATAGTAATTTCACTGTGGTAGAATAATAAATAGAGAGCGGGTCAGAAATGAAACAGCATTCGCGGGGAGTCATATTACTTTTATGTGTACTTATAACTCTAACCGCTCTTGGTTTGATCTACTGGTATAAATATAGACCATCCGATATAAGAGCATTGTGTGCGGAAGAAGAGAAAGTGAACGCACGACCGCGACCGCCCTGGGACCAGAATAAGAAGAGAATGCGTACATATCAAGAATGTTTAGAGGATCACGGAGTTGATAAATGACGGGGCAATGAGTCAATCAACAAAGTGCCCACCCTAAAGGCTCACGACGGAATCCTCAACGCCGTATGGGCCCGCAAGATACTTATCAGCGAACCAGTCATTTTCCCACCGATGGTTATCGATAAGATAGCGGAAACGGTATTCCTTTCCTGCTTCAAGCTCAAGTGTGACACTAAAATCACCGTTTTCTGTTTTGCCTAAGTAAGTGGATGTCATGTTCCAGTTATTAAAATCTCCAACTATAGCAACCTGTTGAGCCTTTGGTGCGGCCTCTCCAGGCAATATGAATGTGACTTTGCAGAGGTTCCGCGACTTAGTATACTCTTTCATGATCCCATGAGGTTCTGCTTTGGATTTTTGCGGGGCAGGTGATTTTGTTTTCGGGCCGGCTTTTTGTGCGACAGCCGGCGCTATGGCAACATCGAGTTTATCAGCAACGGGTTTCTTTGCCGCCCCTGACCTCGCAGTTGTGTTCTTCTCTGTTAATAGTTTCTCCGGCACTGAAGGTTTCTCATCGACCTGAGTTTTTTCAGTGACGTTTCCCCCGTTATTTTTGGTTTTAGTGACTGTTTTCTTTGTAGACTGCTTTTTAGTGTTCATAACGATCCTCCTTGGAAAGTGATTATTTCAGAAATATGTGAAACCACAATGCAGGGGCCGGCAATGACATTCAAGGGCGGTTGCATATAGTTTACCAGCACCTTTAATAATAGCATATCAAAATTACTTTAGTATTAAGCTTATGTTACAACTTGATGAATTTTGATTTCCGCTGCCGCACGATTATGGTAAAATAAGAGGTAAGATCATAATGGTAAATCCAGCCTGTCCCACTACCTCAAAACTCAATTACTGATAGTATGGTTAAAGGAGAAGTGATGTTGCTCGACGGCCTCAACCCTCAGCAAAAAGAAGCAGTAAAATATTTTGATTCGCCTTTGCTCTTGATTGCCGGAGCCGGCAGCGGGAAAACGAAGGTCCTGACTTCAAAGATCGCTTATCTTATTAAAGAGAGAGGGACCAGGGCAAACAGGATTCTTGCGATAACGTTTACGAAAAAAGCTGCAAATGAGATGGCAGAGAGAGTCAGGAAAGCTTTATCTGTCAGCCCGCACTGGATCAGCACCTTTCATGCATTTGGGGTCAGGGTATTGAGGGAGGATATAGCTGTCCTGGGCAAGAATTTCGACAGAAAGTTCATTATCTACGACGCTGATGACAGTCTCAAAATAATTAAAGACATAATGAAAAGGCTGAACATGAAGCCAAAAGAGGCTGCCATGGCAAAAGATATTATATCGAAAGCAAAGCAAGAACATAGGGCTGATATGGTCGATTACATTAAAAGTCTTCCCTTTCCCGCGTCGTCATATTCGGTTGTAGCCGATGAATACAGGAAAGACCTGGAGAAATCTAATGCACTTGATTATGATGATCTTCTGCTTTTTACTACTGAGGTGCTTTTAAAAGATTCTTTCACAAGACACAAATGGCAAGAGAGATTTGATTACATTTTGATAGATGAGTTTCAGGATACAAATGATGTCCAATATCAGATTATTCAACTCCTCGCCGGAAACAAAAAGGGCCTTTTTGCAGTTGGCGATCCTTTTCAATCCATATATTCCTGGCGAGGCTCAAAACCCTCAAATATGTTCCGTTTTGTAGAGGATTTCGGTGCAGTTGAAATGAAGCTCGAAAAGAACTATAGATCCACAAAAAAAATTCTTAAGCTGGCCAATAAGATACTTTGTGGTGCAGGTGATATGTGGGGAGATAAAATCCTGAAACTGCATACGGACAGCGAGCTCGACGGAGAGATTGAAAATAAAGAGAATGAAAATGACATTGAAGAAACAAACTACATAGCGAATAAAATAAGGTCACTTTTGAATATCC
This sequence comes from Nitrospirota bacterium, assembly GCA_963710375.1. Lineage (GTDB taxonomy): Bacteria > Nitrospirota > Thermodesulfovibrionia > Thermodesulfovibrionales > Dissulfurispiraceae > JADFXI01. The sequence continues at coordinate 301,067 of CAVPZX010000008.1, read as the reverse complement.
ATGGCTATTCTTATTCCGATATAGCAATCTTAATAAGAATGAGCTTTCTGTCACGAGGGTTGGAAAGCGCTTTAATGAAAAATAACATTCCATACCAGGTGGTCAGAGGACTTGCATTTTATGAGCATGCGGAAATAAGGGATTTGGTCGCATACCTGAGATTCATAGCAAATCGAAAAGATAAAGCCGCGTTTGAAAGGATCATTAATATACCTTCCAGATACATAGGCAGCAAAGCCTTGTCGATGATAAGAGAACATCACAAAACAGATTGGGTACAGGCGCTGAGGGAAGCAAAACTGTCTCCCAGGCAGCGCATAAACGCAGATATATTTATAAATGTTGTAGAAAAATACTCGGATATGATCGAAGATGCTCCATTTTCGGTCCTGATGGAACTCATAAAGGAGATAGGCTACTTTGATTACTTGAAAAATGAGTACAAGGATGATTATGATGATCGCATCGAAAACATATCGGAACTTGCCAACGTTTTTAAAAATCTTGAGACCGAGGGGAAGACTTTCTCGGAATTCATGGAAGATAATCTTTTGAGTTCGGAGCAGGACAGGATCGGCAGTGATCAATCGGTAAAAATTATGACTCTCCACGCTGCTAAAGGGCTCGAATTCCCGGTAGTTTTTATACCTGCACTTGAGGAGGGGATTTTCCCTTCCGCAAAATCGCTCGACAATTTATCAAGTCTTGAGGAAGAACGAAGGCTGTTTTATGTCGGATGCACGAGGGCGAAAGAGAGACTATACCTTTCATCGGCGGGGTCGAGGATGAAATTCGGTAATATTTCACCTATGCTGGAGTCAAGATATCTGGACGAAATAAAAGAAGAACTCTGAGCCGGTATGTTTTTTGTTGTTGTAAAGACGCTGTAGTTAAAGTACAATAATTCAACATAAATTTACAGGGGGGGACACTATGACAAAGGTTGAACTTGTTTTAAAGATGGCCAAGGATGCGGACATTTCCAGGAAGCAGGCGGAAACAGCGCTCAAGTCTTTTATGTCTTCAGTTGCTGGTTCGTTAAAGAAGGGAAAGAAAGTTACTCTTGTAGGGTTTGGCACTTTTTCCGTTTCAAAGAGGAAGGCCAGGAAAGGCAGGAATCCCAGGAGCGGCGAGGTTATCAAGATACCGGCTAGGAAAGTCCCCAAATTTAGCGCAGGGGCGACGCTGAAATCAGAAATAAAATAGATTGACTGTTTCAATCAAATCTATTCAGTACGCAGGTTGGCAGGGAGGCATGTATGCTCAATCTCGGTATCCTTGCATCCGGCAGGGGCTCAAACTTTCAGGCGATCATTGATGAGATAGAGGCAGGGAGGCTTCCTGCTGCAATCAAACTGCTCGTTGTTGATAATGCCGGAGCCTATGCTATCGAGAGGGCGAAAAAACATTCGATAGACTACCTCCATATAGACCCTAAAGCCTCACTATCCAGGGTCGATTATTTTGCATCCATTGCACGTGAGCTTCAAAAGCGCGATGTGGAACTGGTGGCGCTTGCCGGGTTTATGCGCATTGTCGGAAAACCCCTGATCGATGCGTTTCCAACCAGGATCATGAATATACATCCAGCCCTTCTCCCAGCCTTTCCAGGCCTCCACGGACAGAAGCAGGCCGCGGAGTATGGGGTGAGGATAAGCGGCTGTACAGTGCATTTTGTTGACGGTGGAATGGATACCGGACCTGTCATAATTCAGGCCGCTGTACCTGTCTCTCCGGACGACACCGAGGACACGCTTTCCTCACGAATACTGAAACTGGAGCATATGTTATATCCAGAGGCTCTGCGGCTATATGCGGAGGGCAGGCTGCGCGTTGAGGGCAGGGCGGTAAGGATTTCCGGTTATGAAATGCAAGACGGGTATATTGTGAATCCGCCTTTAAGAAAAGGTTGAGGTTAAGGTTGAGGTTAAGAAAAAAAGAAAAAGAAAATATTGCTTTAGCCTTGACCTTAACCTTAGCCTTAACCTGATTTTATGAGGATTTCAGGCGGCACGGCAAAAGGCAGGAAGGTCGGCATAAAAAAAGCCTTTTTGCGGCGGGAGGATGGCGACGAACTGCGGCCGACGCCTGCAAAAGTGAGAGAGGCGGTCTTTAATATCCTGAGCGGCAGAATAGAAGGCTCTGCATTTCTCGATCTTTATGCCGGGACCGGCGCTGTGGGCCTCGAGGCACTGAGCAGGGGCGCAGGGAGGGTCGTGTTTGTAGAAGAGAATCATCTGAGGGTCAATATAATGAAGGAGTTTGTGGACCGTTTCGGCTTCAGGGAAAAAGCACTTATCGTGAGGGCGCGGGTCCAGGATTTTCTGAGGAAAAATGAAGAGCGGTTTAGTGTTATTTTTCTTGACCCCCCTTATGCATCGGAAGAAACAATGCAGATAATATCACTGATCGACGAACTCGGGACATCTGATGAAGATGGAATCGTTATCGCCGAACATTCCTCAAAAAGAGAGTTGGGGGAGCAGGCCGGCGAATTGGTATTAAAGAAGAGATATAAATATGGCGATACAGCGTTAAGCCTATATAAAAGACAAGTGAAAAGTTAAAAGTGAAAGGTGAAAGGTGAAAAAAACCTAAAACAAATTACTTCTTTTTTTAGTTTGCTTTCAGTCTTTGCTATTCACGTTTCACTATTCACGTTTCACTTGTCTTTCGGAGGAAGACCGATGAAGCTGGCAATTTATCCGGGCACATTTGATCCAATAACAAACGGGCATCTCGACCTTGTTAAACGCGGGCTGATGATATTCGATGAGCTGATTATTGCTGTTTCGCATAACCCTAAGAAAAAGCCTATGTTCAGCGTGGCGGAACGCCTTGCGCTTGTTGAAGAGTCAGTCAGGGAGTACCGCGGTGTGAGAGTGGAGGCATTCGCCGGGCTGCTCGTCGATTATGTTGAAGAAAAAGGCGGTATAGCGATTATAAGGGGTTTGCGGGCAGTGTCGGATTTCGAATATGAACTGCAGATGGCACTAATGAACAGACGGCTTGCGGGCAATCTGGAAACCGTTTTTATGATGCCCTCGCAAGAGTTCTCCTACCTTACATCGACGATTGTAAGAGAGGCTGCGTCGTTGGGCGGAGATATTAGCGGGCTGGTGCCCGAAGTGGTAGAAAAGGCATTGAAGGACAAGTTCAGGGTAATTGGAGATCTGGTAGAGTAGGATAGTGGGTCGGTTACTGTCCCATACCTGCCGGTTTAATTTCTTTGAATACGATAATTGTTTCTGTGCCGTGATCGGATCCGATCTTTATGGTTCCACCGAGTTGAACTGTGAGCCCGCGTACCAGCTGAAACCCTAAAGATGTGGTCTTTTCGGTATCCAACCCTTCCGGCAATCCAGCTCCGTTGTCTTTTACGCTGAGAGTGAAAGTGCCGTCTTCCTGCAGGATAGCCACTGATATTTCACCCTCTCTCTGTTCACGGAATGCGTGCTTGAAGGAGTTTGTTACCAGTTCAGTGACTATCAGGCCGCAAGGGATTGCCGTATCAATATTAAAGAATATGTCGTCAATTGTTACTTTTAACCTGACATCTGCTTTTTTTACGAGAGAAGACAACAGCCCCTGCAGCAACGCATCAAGGTAATGCTTAACATTGATTTTAGACAGGTTCCTGGAATGATACAGCTCCTCATGGACAAGGGCCATTGCCCTTATACGGTTTTGGCAGTCCTGAAATATGGCAAGCAGCTGTTTATCCTCAATATTACGGGCCTGGATATTTAGAAGGCTCGAAATTATCTGCATGTTGTTTTTTACCCGGTGATGGATTTCCTGAAGCAATGTATCTTTATCTTTTTCCGCTTTTTTGCGTTCGGTGATGTCGCGCACGATACTGAAAATGACGCTCTTCCCACCGAAATCAATAGCCATGCCATTTACCTCAACAGGCATGCTTGTACCGTCTTTTTTCCGATGTGCCGATTCAAATACACCGCTGCCATATCTCTTAACGTGCTCTAAACGCGTGGGTGCTGTATTTGCAGCCTCTTGCATATCCAACTCTGATATGCTCATGGACAACATTTCTTCTTTGGTGTAGCCCAGACGCGAATAGGCGGTTCTGTTGATATCTATTATGTTCCCCTCCATGTCGATGATAAAGAGTGCGTCAGTGGCTGATTCAAAAATGGTCCGGAATTCTTTTTCGCTGTCCCGCACTTTATTGATCAGGTGAATAAGGAGATAAGAAACGACCAGAGAGACCAAAGAGGCACAGACGAGACCAGTAACAAAAAAATCGTAAGTAACTCTCCCGTTAAAGAATATACTCAGCGGGATAACTATAATCTCAGTGGAGATTATGGAGAATACCACTGCTAACCAGAGGAGACCGGATGGTTTTAACGATATCAGCTTATTAAAAAGCTCTCTTTTCCCAAGTGGCAGCAGTTGCATAACCAATATCTCTTTTTAATTCACGCCGTGTTGTCCGGTAGGGTTTGCGAGCCCGTAATCTTCCGGACAATATTATTATTGAATTCGACCGTCATACCGGCTATTGGTCGACTCAATTAAATATGTCCAGCTGCTTTCGTTCTTCCTGCTCTACAGCCATATAGTTTTCTAAAAAGTCTTTGTGTCCGTTTCTAAGCAAATCGATTACAAACATCTTGTCTGCAGGGTCGGCCACCGTAAAAACAGGTATGGCTGTCTCTTTTCGCCGTATTGTCATTAATAACTGTCTAGCAGAAATAGAGAACATGCCCATATCCAGAATCACCAAATCGAAAAGTGATTTTTTTATAGTAATAAGAGCTTCCTTCTCGTTGCAGGCCAGGGCGCAAAAGCCTACCGACCTGAGAGCTGAAATCATCAAGCTGCCATAATAAGGGTCGCTGTCTACAACAAGAATGCTTTTTTGAACGCTCGCAGGCATAGTTAAAATATGCTTCTGCAATATTTATACCTGAAAATACCAAATGATTTTTAAGGTTATTTATTATATTAATCCTGTAAGTTGGAGATATTACCATTGTATATGGGAATATACGTACTCATTACAGTATATTGTATTCCTGCATTTTTTTTACGAGTGTCTTATAGGTTATTTGCAGAATGGAAGCCGCTTTGAGCTTCTGCCCTCCTGTATGGAGAAGAGCTCTTTTAATGGCGATCTTCTCAGCCTCTTTGACACTGAGGACAGGGCCTTCCTTAGTGTCAATGCCCCCCCATTCCTTTACAGGTTCATTTCTATTTTCCATTAAAAAACTGACATCTTCGGGTTTTATCATACCATCGGCAGTCAGCAGCACTGACCTTCTTATCACGTTCTTAAGTTGCCTTAAATTGCCGGGCCAGGAATAATCCAGCAGAGTTTTCATAGCGCTTTCGAGAATTTTATATTCAGGTCTGTTCAATTCCAAACACGTATCCCCGATGAACTTTTGGGCAAAAAATGCTATGTCGTCTTTCCTTTCCCTCAGGGGCGGAATATGTATAACTAACTCACTTAGACGATAGTAAAGGTCCTGCCTGAATTTTCCCTCCTTTACAGCCTGCAATAAATCCACATTGGTTGCACATATAACCCTGAAATCAAGGTCTATTGGGACGGTGCTGCCTAAACGGAATATTTTTCTGTCTTCAATTGAGCTAAGCAGTTTTCCCTGGACGTGGGATGGGATGTTATCTATGTCATCTATAAAAAGCGTTCCAGTGTTGGCAGCTTCGAAGTAGCCGTTCTTCATTTTTTCCGCTCCTGTAAAGGCCCCCTTTTCATGGCCGAAAAGTTCACTTTCGATGAGCGTATCAGGGATGCTTCCAATCGACACCTTTACATACGGCATCTGAGCTCTTTTGCTTAAGTGGTGAATCGTATTGGCAAGAAAAGTTTTTCCTGTACCTGTCTCTCCAAGAATGACTACCGAGAAGTCCGTTGCGGCAATCTGGCACAAACTGTCGATTATAGCTTTAATGGTAATGCTTCGGCCGAAAATGGATTCGAGGGATGAGTGCAGGGCGTTATTCAGTTCGTCCACCCTCTTTGCAAGCATGGCTTTCTCAGTCGCCCTGTTGACTATCATCAAAAGCTTTTCGAAATCTACCGGTTTTGACAGGAAATCATAGGCCCCTTGCTTTATTGCATTGACCGCAGACGGGATATCGCCGTATGCCGTTACTATTATCACAGGAACGTCCGGATCTCTTTTCTTCAGCTCCTGCAGGACTTCTATCCCGCCCATATCAGGCATGTTGAGGTCGAGCAGCACCAACATGGGATTTACCTTGCTGAACTTTTCTATGGCTGATTTGCCGGCCGACGCCTCATGAGTGTCAAATCCGTTTGCACTCAGGAAGCTGCAAAAGTCCTTTCTGATTATCGCCTCATCGTCGACTACCAGCACACTGGCCATATTTCCGTCTTTTAAGATCCGGGAAGCTTCCATTTCCGTTTCCTTTCCTCAGTTTCGACTTCTTTAAAGATGATGGCTGTGCGACATCAAAACCTTATTTCCCACAAGGCTATATTTTGCCCAGTCTTCGCGCAAGAGCGGTTGTTTCTTCCAGCAATCCTTCCACCTCATCAAGACCCTTATTCCAGAAGCCGCTGTCGGTTATATCTACGCCGAGCCGTTTAAATATATTCTGCGGTGAATCAGAGAGGCCGGCTGCGAGGAATCCCTTCACACGGCTGATGAAGGCGGGATTTTCCTTTACTGAGTGCTGAAGTGACTTGGAGATGAGCAGGCCGCTTGCATAGGAGTACACATAAAAGAAATACCTGATATGACTCCAGTATATCCACCAGTTCTCCGATCCCTTGGACTGTTCTACGAAAGACCCCATGTAGGCAGCCATGTGCTTTACGAAAAGACCCCCTATATCTTCCTTTGAAAGATAGCCTTTGCTCCTGAAATCACGATGGAGTTCCTGCTCAAAACAGTAGCAGGCAACCTGACGGAATATTGTCGAGACATCATCGTTGAGTTTTTTTACCATCATGGCGAGCTTAAGTTCGTTATCGGCTTTTCTTAGCACTTCCTGTAGTACAAAATCCTCCATGAATGTGCTTGCAACTTCGGCAGTTGCGGTGGAAGTGCCAAAATTCAGGGCATTTTGATTTTTTCTGATCAGCTCGTTATTGATTCCGTGCCCGAGTTCATGGGCCAGTGTAAGGACATCATTCAGCTTATCTGTATGGTTGACCAGAATATATGTAGGCTGCGAAATAAGGTGGTGGGCGCAAAAGGCGCCACTTCCCTTGCCCTTTCTAGGATACACGTCGAAACGGCCGTTCTCTATAAACATGGACAGGATTTCGGAAAATTCCGGGTCCAGGCCCTTAAAAACCTTCTCGACCAGCATAAGTGAGGTTTTATAAGGATACTTTTTTACGATATCCCCGTACTCGATATTTCTCTCGTGGTACTTCAGTTTCTTAAGCCCCAGCAGCTTTGCCTTGAGTTCGTAAAAACGGTGCGCTATAGCAAACCTGCCCGATACAGCGTCGATGAGGGCGTCTACAATTTCGCTTCCGATGTCGTCGCTGATATGCCGCGAAAGATCGGGACGCAGAATGCCGCGCAGTTCATCATCCGTTTTTTTGTTAGCGAGGACAGAATTGAGTTCCGCCTCCGCTACCTCGATGTATTTGTCAAAAATGCCGTTTAGAGCTTTTGCCGCAGAGTCCCTCACTTTTTTGATCTTGCTGTCCAGAAGGCTTGACAGTTCTGAAATGTTTTTGCTGCCTTTTGAGCTATCCTCAAGCAGGACGGTCCTTTGCTCTTTTGCAAGGAAACCGGAAGTCATTTTTATCCAGTTTGAGTACGAGGTCGATGACTTCATGTTCATAATCTTTTCCTCGGGCTCGCTCAGCAGGTACTTTGATTCGGCGAATATGCGCTCAAGAAAGTGCTTATACTCACTTAACCGGTTGTAGTCGAGAAATTTTTTCTGTTGTCCGGAAGGGATTTTGGCTATGCGGAGCTGGAAAAATTGTATGTCGTTCTGGATGGTCCTGCTGAAGTTTTCGACCCGATTGAACCTGGCTTTGAGCACAGGGTCATTCTGGTCCTGCTGTGTCCTCAGCCAGAAATAGTACCCCTCATTTCCATCGGTCCCGCAATCTCCTGACCACACTTCATATTCATCGAGTGCCTGTTTGAGAACAGCCGGGTCTTCAAGATAATCGGTGCGGTCTTTCCATTTGTTTATAAAGCGGTAGCTTTTCTCTTCTGTGCGCTGTCTTTCTTTTTCGATCTCAGGGTCATTGTCGCCCTCGAAGAGTTGTCTGAGATTCCATTGTATCTGTTTCATTCTGGCATGTCCTTTCAGTTGTCCGTATAATTGTAACACAAAAAAGCGGCGCCCGAAAGGCCCCCTTGAATGCTCCTATGCGCGTCTGATAGAGTGTAATGACATGCCGGGTCATAAATTAAGATTAATAAGCGCTTCATTCATGAACTGAAAAGCACGAAGGAGAATTGATATGTCGGAATTCAAAAACGTAACCGTAGTAAAAAAGGCGAATGTCTATTTTGACGGCAAGGTCACGAGCAGGACAGTGGTTTTTGGTGACGGATCAAAGAAAACGCTAGGCATAATGCTGCCTGGCGAATATGAATTCGGAACCGCGGATAAAGAGTCGATGGAAATATTTTCTGGTGAACTTGCGGTGTTGCTGCCCGGAGAAGAAACATGGAAGACGATCAAAGGGGGAGAGTCGTTTGAGGCTGCATCTAACGCAAAATTCAAACTCAGGGTAACGTCTCTGACTGATTACTGCTGTTCTTTCATCAAATGATTCTTATATATCCTCCGGTTGCAAAACCCTGTGAACCGCCTGCAGGCGTAGCAAGACTTTTGGGCGCCCTTAATGGACACGGTATACAAAGCAGTGTCCTGGATGCCAACCTGGAGGGAATCCTGCATCTATTGCACCGGCCTGAGACATCGATTGATACATGGACTCACCGTGCATTAAGGAACCGTTCGGACCATCTTGCTTCTCTCAGGGCGCTGGACATCTATAGCCATCCCGAACGCTATCGGAGGGCAGTCTCAGATATTAACCGTATTCTGGAATCATCCCTGGACAAGAAAGAAGTAACACTGAGTCTTTCAAATTACCGGCATTATGGACTCTCTCCGGTAAAAAGCAGCGATCTCCTCAGGGCTGCGGAGAGTCCGGAAGAAAATCCATTCTACCCTTATTTTAAGGGCCGCCTCGGCACAGCACTGGAATCTGCCCGGGATGATACCGTTGGATTTTCACTCACCTTTTTGAGCCAGGCCCTGTGTACCTTTGCAATGATCGGTTTTTTGAAAAAGGAATATCCGGGGATAACCGTCTGCCTTGGAGGAGGTCTGGTGACCTCCTGGATGAAGAGTCCGGGCTGGAATCGGCGGAATCCCTTTGCAGGATTAGTAGATCACATCATTGCCGGACCTGGCGAACGACCTTTGCTTTCTTTGTTCGGGGTGGATGTTCCGCAAGAGCACTATAAGCCCGATTACAGTTTCGTGAGCGGAAATGATTACATTGCTCCTGGCTTGGTCCTTCCTTACAGCGCTTCGGAAGGTTGTTACTGGTGCAGGTGCTCATTCTGCCCTGAGAGCTCTGAAGGAAACTTATACAGGCCTATACCTGCCGAACAGGCCCTAAGTCAGATTGCGGACATGACTGGACGGGATGTGGAGACGAAGCCGGTGCTCCTCCATTTGCTTGATAATGCTGTAAGCCTGTCTCTCATGAAATCATTATCCGAGAATCCGCCTGATATGCCGTGGTACGGCTTTGCCAGAATTGGAGAGGAATTGGCTGACCGCTCTTTTTGCGAGTCTCTGAGACGCTCAGGCTGTGTCATGCTCAAGCTCGGGATTGAGTCAGGGGATCAGGGAGTGCTCGACCACATGCAGAAGGGCATTAATTTGGGAACAGTATCCCGCGTGCTGAAAACGCTTGCGGAATCCGGGATTGCGACTTACATCTATTTGCTATTCGGTACTCCGTATGAGTCTGAAGATGAGGCGCGAAAGACATTGGATTTTACAGTTGCTCACAGCAGGGATATCGGCTTCCTGAATATCGCTCTATTTAATATGCCGATAAGCAGTCCCGATGCCGCGTTATTCGGCACAAGCACATTTTATGAAGGAGACCTGTCCCTTTATACAGATTACAGGCATCCGAAGGGATGGTCCAGGAAGCGGGTAAAACAGTTCCTGGATGGTACTTTTAAACGGCATCCGGCAATTGCACCGATTATAAGACGGGAGCCGCCCTTTTTTACCTCTAACCATGCACCGCTGTTAGTGATGGGGCAGAAGAAGAGATGACAAGCACCCGTAAATGCACCACTGTTTCATCCATTTTTCCTCCAATATTAGATCGAGCGTTAGTTCCCGCGTGCTATACAGTTAGCAGAGCAGCATTTTTTCTGTAAAAACAACATCAGTATGCTAATATTTCCTTAGAGGGTGTTTAGTATTCAATAGGTCAACCGCCAGAGCGTGAAGGAGGAGAGACGGACATGACGACAAAGCTGCTTATTGCTGATGACTCTGTGCTGATGCGGGACATTATCAAGGACAGCCTTATCGAGGCCTTTCCTGGCATTATCGTGCGCGAAGCCGCTACCGGGAAGGAGGCACAAAGGAAGCTCGAGAACGAGCATTTTGATATTGTGCTCTGCGATTGGGAAATGCCTGAACTGAGCGGCCTTGACCTTCTGAAATGGGTGCGCAGCACGCCTTCGCTTGCAACACTTCCGTTTATCATGGTGACGGGGACAACGGCAAAAGGGAGCGTGGAGGAGTGCATCAGTGAAAAAGTAACGGGTTATATCGTAAAGCCGTTCACACCTGAGGTCCTGTGTCAGAAGATCGGGGCAATACTAAAGATGAAATAAAGAGCAAGCGCCCGGCTGATAGCAGGAAGTGCCGCACTAAGGAAATGAAAGAATATCCCCGAGGCATCCTGTAACCTTTTAATCTCCTGATATTTTTTTTCATCCACTTGCCGTTGTCTTCTGTCCGAGGACAAAGAGGGTGTTAACCAGCCTTGGCGAGGTATTCCCTGACAGCGTCGTCATCAGGATAGGCGGCATGCAGTCGTCTCGGCTCATAAAGCAGTGCGTTCCTGCGAGGAAAGTCATCCTCCGCCTTGGCGTCAACGAGGATGTTGTACAGCCCCCTGGCGAGGTATTCCTTGACAGCGGCGTCATCAGGATAAGCGGTGTGCAGCTGTCTCAGCTCATCAAGCAGTGCGTTCCTGCGAAAAAGGTCATCCTCCGCCTTGGTGTCAACGAGGGTGTTGTACAGCCCCCTGGCGAGGCATTCCTTGACAGCGGCGTCATCAGTATAGGCGGTGTGCAGCTGCCTCAGCTCATAAAGCAGTGCGTTCCTGCGAGGAAGGTCATCCTCCGCCTTGGCGTAATTGAGGGTGTTGTACAGCCCCCTGGCGAGTCTTTCTCTGACAGCGGCGTCATCAGTATAGGCGGTGTGCAGTCTGTCTCAGTTCATCAAGCAGTGCATTCCTGCAAGGAAGGTCGTTCTCCGTCTTGGCGTAATTGAGGGTGTTGTACAGTCCCATGGCGAGGCATTCCTTGACAGCGGCGTCATCAGGATAGGCGGTGTGCAGTCTGCCTCAGCACATCGAGCAGTGCGTTCCTGCGAGGAAGGCCGTCCTGTGCCTTGGCGTAATTGAGGGTGTTGTACAGTCCCATGGCGAGGCATTCCTTGACAGCGGCGTCATCAGGATAGGCGGAGTGCAGCCGCCTCAGCTCGTCAAGCAGTGTGTTCCTGCGAGGAAGGTCATCCTCTGCCTTGGCATCGTTGAGGGTGTTGTAAAGCCCCTTGGCGAGATTTTCTCTAACAGTGCTGTCATCAGTATAGGCGGTGTGCAGCCGTCTCAGTTCGTCAAGCAGTATATTCCTGTGAGGAAGGTCGTCCTCCGCCTTGGCGTCAATGTGGGTGTTGTACAGCCCCCTGGCGAGATTTTCCCTGATAGCAGCGTCATCAGGATAGGCTGAGTGCAGCCGTCTTAGCTCATCAAGTAGAGTGTTCCTGCGAGGAAGGTCATCCTCTGCCTTGGCGTCATTGAGGGTGTTGTAAAGCCCCTTAGCGAGTCTTTCTCTAACAGTGGTGTCATCACGATAGGCGGTGTGCAGCCGTCTCAGCTCGTCAAGCAGTGCGTTCCTGCGAGGAAGGTCATCCTCTGCCTTGGCGTCAATGAGGGCGTTGTATAGCTCCCTGGCGAGATTTTCCCTGACAGCGGCATCATCAGAGGCAGTGTGCAGTAGTCTCATTTCATCAAGCAGTGTGTTCCTGCGAGGAAAGTCGTTCTCCGCCTTGGCGTCAAAGAGGGTGTTGTACAACCCCTTGGCGAGGTATTTACTGACAGCGGTGTCATCAGGATAGGCGGTGTGCAGCTCTCAGCTCGTCAAGCAGTGCGTTCCTGCGAGGAAGGTCATCCTCTGCCTTGGCGTCAATGAGGGTTTTGTATAGCCCCGTGGCGAGATTTTCCCTTACAGCGGCGTCGTCAGGATAGGCAGTGTGCAGCTGTCTCAGCTCATCAAGCAGTGCGTCCCTGTGCGGAAGGTCATCCTCCGCCTTGGCGTCAATGAGGGTTTTGTATAGCCCCGTGGCGAGATTTTCCCTTACAGCGGCGTCATCAGGATACGCAGCTTGCAGTAGTCTCAGTTCATCAAGCAGTGTGTTCCTGCGAGGAAAGTCATTCTCCGCCTTGGCGTCAAAGAGGGTGTTGTAAAGCCCCTTGGCGAGATTTTCTCTAACAGTGCTGTCATCAGGATAGGCAGTGTGCAGTCTGTCGAGCTCATCAAGCAGTGCGTCCCTGCGCGGAAGATCATTCTCCTCTTTGGCTTCATTGAGAGTGTTGAACAGCCCCACGGCAACAAGGGTGCGTGTTTCCGGCACTTTTTGGGCAGTCAGTATGGCTTTTTCTCGTATGAGTTTTTTGTGTGATTCGCTCAAGGTCAATCCAAACAATGTGCGGGCCGTGACACAGGGGTAATACTGAAAATCAGTAAGCCCTAGTTTTTCCGCCGGAGAAAGAATTACTGTCAAGGCCGATGCAAAGGCTCTATTGTCTTCAATGACCTGCCTTATCTGCCCGGAAATCATGCGTATCAGGTCAAATGTAATATCCCTGGCATAGGGCCTCAGGCTTTGATTATTAAAAAGACAACGCCGCGCTGCCTCATACCGGGTGGTGTGGCCAAAAGACGGTGGAGACTGTCCCTTCAACAGGCCCTGGCTCTCCAGCTCAGTAAGCCCATATTGAGGCGCATTGCTTAGAACAATAGGAGCTAATGGCTCCCATCCAGATTCAGCAGTAAACTCATAAAGAACCGCCAGACGGACGGCAACGGTAAAATAGTCCTTGTTCTCCTTGAACAATCCAAACAGTATCGCCTCCAGTTCAGGATATGAATTGCTATGGGCATTGGCGGCGGTATTTCTTAGCGCCGCCTCTGTCTGTGGCGCAGCATTTACCCAGTTCTCAAGAACAGCCGGGTTCTCGTTCACCATCTCCAGAAGCCCCCGGGCGTCAATATTTTGCGCACCAGGAGCTAGCTCACGGATATATCTCACAACCCTGTCAGCCTCTTCCGGATCGTTATCGAGGTGCATCGGAGTCAGATCGAATAGTTCAGCGGCAGGGGACATGCACAGCTCCCCAGCCAATTCACGATATGGCGTATATTTAGGTTCATCGCGGATGATGACGATCACGTGAAAATTATCCGGCCAGTCCCAGAGGTTGCTCAGGAACTTTCTTAGTGTCCCGAAATCACTTTTAGGGTTTTGTCCCTGCTCCCAGGCGTCCAGGACAAGGAGAATGGGGCGACCTTCCATGATCGTGCTCAGGGAGGTGACAAGGTCATGCACAGTCTCATAGGGAACAGTGGCAAACTGCATACCTCCAATCCGCATGTCTTCGGATAGGCTTTTGAGCGCCAGCATCCCCTTTTCTACGGCATCTCCTACAATAGGTACTGCCTTTGAGAAAAGCCCGCCAATGAAAGTTCCTACCTTTTCGGTCAGTTTTCCCTTGTGCCTCTCGTACAGGCTTCGGGCCTGCTCCCGGTAGGTGGCATCCTCCAGCCAGCGGAAATAGAGATTTGAGAGGGATTGGCCCATAACATCAGACTCGCTAGTGGTTGCACAATATCCTATGAGACAGTTTTTTGTGGAGGCGAGATTGTCGCAGAGAGTCCTGATCAGCCAGGTCTTACCGATCCTTGGGCGTCCGGAGACAACGGTCAGCCCACTTCCAGTGACCCTATTCAATAAATGCAGAAGATCAGGATGACGTCCGAAAAGCCTTGCTCCCGGAGGCATTAGTGGTTTCATACAAGATCACCCGCTCTGACGCAATTTTTAGTAAAGAATATCATTGAGAAAGAAAATAACGCAACCAAGACAGCAGCACATATTGTTAAGCCCACTGTGAGAACCCTTTTGATACACCAGCCTTAAAAGCTTCTCACTGCGTCTTTTTTCTCCTCAAAAAAATGAGGATTTGCTATGATATGAAATATGGGTGAACAGGGATACTTTCAGCCGCTGACGCCGGGGGACAAAATTTCTGTAATTTTATACCGGGCGGGCATTGTGCTGTCAACATTGTTTATCCTCGCCGGTGCTTTTTTTTCATCAAATGCCTCTCGTTATCAGGAGTATATATCATATGCGTTCTTGACCAATGTGCTCCTGATAAAATTGTATGTAGCGGTTGGCATTAGTGTGTTTTTTATACATCTTTATGTCGGCAAGTTTCACCGGGCTCTTAAGAAACTTTATTATATTGCGGTTATCTCGTTAATCCTTTTGTTTATCATCGGCAGGGGAGATGTACTGGGAGTCCTTGTCAGCAAGACTTACGGGCCGATTCTGCTTCTTCCCCTGTCAGGCTGCCTTGGTTTTATTACTGTAAAAGAGGCTTTCTGTTTCAGGCTGATCGAAGGGTATCTCCTTGCCCTGACGATGCCCGTGTATCTTGTCGTGCTGGCTGGGCGGGGCTTGACAGCTAAAGGGGTCTCCTATGGTCTTATTTTGATAGCAGCCATGCTCGTTGTTTTCACTTTAAGAAAGGTGTTTATGCCCTTGCACTATGATATTGGTGACAAGTCCGCCTATACATAAGACAAGTAAAAAGTGAAAGGTGAAAAGTGAAAAGTTAACAGCAAAGACTAAAAGCAAACTTAACAATAGAAGCAATCTGTATTAGTTTTTTTTCACCTTTCACCATTCACTTTTCACTCGTTTTTTCTTGGAGGTTTTAGTGGGCAAGCTGATGCTGTTTTTCTTTCTCTCATGGCTCACGGGAAATCCGATCATAGCAGTGGTTATTCTGCTCGTTGTTTACCTGGCGATAGACAGGAGATATTATGGCTTTGTTCCGGACCCTTTTCGGGCATTCAGGTCTGCCGGCAGAATCAGGGAACTTCAGAGGATTATTGCAATTAATCCTCATGATGCCCGGTCAATGAAAGAACTCGGCATTTTTATGGTCGAAAGGAAAAATTATCAGAAAGCACTCGAGTATTTCACTTTGGCCTCATCAAAAATGTCCGACGAGCCGGAATTCAATTATTATTACGGCATCGCGCTAGCCAGAACCGGCGCTGTTGACAAGGGACGAGAGCTTGTGGATAATGCCCTTCTTGCCGCTCCCGGGTTGAAATATGGCGATCCTTATCTGGCAATGGCAGAAGTGTATATTGATACGGGTGCATATGACAGAGCGGAGCCGTTTCTTGAGCGGTTCCTGAAGGTGCGTATTTCGAGCACTGAAGGGCTCTATCAGATGGGTCTAGTCAAAATGAAGACCGCGAAGGCAGACGAGGGAAGGGAGTACCTTAAGAAAGCGGTAGCCGTATTCAAAGAGGCGCCGCGTTATAAGCGCAAAATAGAAAGGAAGTGGGCATGGAAGGCGAGATTGCTTATGATGAGAGGCGGCTGAGAAAAGCAATGTTGAATTTTGAATTAGTATGGCCTGAAAAGCGGTTTGTGTGCCTTTAATTTATTTTCCTTTTTCGGTTTTTTGTTTACAGAAGGCCTGCACATGCTGCAACGAGTTTCACTGCAACACTGACAAAACGTACAATCCGGACAAGGATTTTTCTTAGCCTGCTCCATTTTTTCCACCCTTTTCTAAATTATACTATGCCGGTTCTGGAAGGTAAAGCACAAACTGACCCGCTACCCCTCTGTAACATAAATTGACTCAAATTGCTCAAATCCTTTAGACTAACGGTTGATCTAATTAAGCGTATTACATTGATATGCTTTTTCCTGCATCTCCTCCCGTCATGGGAGGGAAGATTTTAGAATACCCCGAAGCTTGCTGCGGGAGATAAAGTGAGAGGTACACAATATGTCTGATGATTCTGTAAAAGATGCTGCTCTGAATATTGCAGGGCAGGAAACGATTCCCCCAGTCGGCTTTCCACGAGAAGCCACAGACTTTTTAGATACCGTGGGTGCTCCTGAAGAAGAGAGTTTTGCCGCCCTGCTTGAGAAGAACGGCGCTGTTTCTGTAAGACTCACGCCCGGCCAGAAGGTCAGGGCCAGAGTGATCAGTATTTCCGGCGATGCTGTTTATATCGACCTTGGCGGAAAGAGCGAGGGCATGATAACGCTAAGCGAATTTATCGACGAAAACGGAATATGCGGGGTGAGAGAGGGAGATGTTGTCGATGCTTTTTTCCTGTCTGTGCAGGACGGGATCAGAAATCTTACCACGCTTTTAAATGGTTATTCTTCATTGCGGCTTAACGCAGTCCGCGATGCCTTCAGCGCGGGAATTGCAATAAACGGAGAGGTCAAACGTGAGATAAAGGGAGGGTTCGAGGTTTCTATAGGCGGCGTAGTATGCTTCTGTCCCTGGTCTCATATTGACATTAGAGGTGGAAGAACGGGCGCCGAATATATTGGCAAGACCTTCTCGTTCAAGGTCCTGGATTATAAGGAAGGCGGGCGCACCGTAGTGATCTCGAGGCGGGCCGCGCTTGAGCAGGAGCGACGTGCCCGTATCGACCTTCTTAAGGAGACTATTTCAATCGGGATGGACATCACCGCGAAAGTAGTATCTCTCCAGAGTTTCGGTGCTTTTGTTGACCTCGGCGGCGTTGACGGTCTGATCCCCTTCAGCGAAATATCCTGGGGACGAATAGAGAAGCCTGATGAGGTACTGTCCATCGGACAGGAAGTTAGGGTCAGGGTTTTATCTCTCGACTGGGACAAAGAGCGTCTGACGGTCAGCATGAAAGCGATACAGCCTGATCCATGGTGCATTGTGGCGGAGAAGTATCCTGTGGGCGAAAAAGTAACCGGTACCATTGTCAGAGTGGCGCCTTTTGGTGCTTTTGTCACGCTGGAACATGGAATAGACGGGTTAGTGCACATATCGAATCTTGGGGCCGGCCGGCGTATACAGCATCCGAAAGAAGTTGTTGCGGTGGGCCAGCAGGTTGAAGCATATGTACTCGCTGTTGATCCGCCGAACAGGAAGCTTTCCCTTTCGATGCAGCCAAAGCGTGAAGTGAAAAAGATTGTCCTGCCTTCCGAAGGTGACATTATCGATGGGGTAGTGGATAAGGTAATGCCTTTCGGAGTTTTTGTTAAAATAGGCGATGAGCTGACCGGACTCGTCCCAAATTCTGAGATGGACACGCCGAATGGTTCAGATCATAGCCGCATGTTTCCCTCTGGTTCGGCCATGCAGGTTGCCGTGCGTGAAGTGGACACCCGGCGCGGCAAAGTGCTCCTTAGCCGCAAGGCGCTCAAGGAGATGGAGGAGCGGGAAGACTTCAAGCGTTACAAGGATTCCATCAAGGCTGAAGGAAAGTCTACCGGCGCTCTTGGCAGCCTGGGAGAACTCCTGAAAAAGACAGGTTATAGGTTGTAGCCTATAGCCCCTGGCCTATTGCCTGATTTATTTTTTGGTCTAATTCTTTTGTTTTGCTTTCGAGTTCGGCGGTGAGAACTGCCATCTCGTCAAAAAGGGCATCGATCTGTCCTTTTGCTGCATGCAGTGACTTTAACAGGCTTTTTATTGCCGCACCGTCCCCTTTTACCGAAACATCCAGCAGTACCTCTGTGTCGTTATTCACTTTCTGCTCCAATCCTATTATGTTCCCTTCGATTTCGGCAATTCTGTTTTTGAGCGCTCCCAGCACTCTTCCCCTTTCGCTGATTAGATCGGCCCTGAATCTTCGCATATCTTTTTTGCTTAGGTTAGCGCAACGGGAGCCGTTAGATGGAACGGAGCTTCCAGCATCTGATGTTTCATCTGCCCACCCAACCCTGTCGAGGAAATCCTGATAAGTGCCGTCGAATACGCTCACCCGGTCATCATCGAATACTACAAGTCTTGTAGCAAGCGCATGGAGGATCATTTCGCTGTGGGTAACTATTATAACCGCTCCCATAAAGGCTGTCAGCGCCTCCAGAAGAGAATCGATCGATTCCATGTCCAGATGGTTGGTCGGCTCATCCAGCAGGAGCAGGTTGGCGGGGCTTACAAGGAGCTTCCCCAGCAGCACGCGGCTTTTCTCTCCACCGGAAAGGACCTCTATTTTTTTCAGCGCCTTATCTCCATCAAACATCATAATGCCGCAGATTGTGCGCGCAAATTTTCTGTTGTATTCGGGCAGGGCATCCAGGATTTCATCCTCAACGGTCTTGTCGGTGTTGAGGCGGTTTATATTGGTCTGTCCGAAGTAGGCAAGTTTTAATTTCGGATGGCGGATAACTGTCCCTTTCGAAGGATGTAATTCTCCGGCCAGCAGGTTCAGGAGCGTTGTTTTCCCCTTGCCGTTTTTTCCTATGACGGCAATGACGTCATTTTTCCCGACAGCTATGCTGAAGCCGTTTAAGAGGGGTTCTTCAGCGGCAAATGCAAATGAAATGTTGCTTGCCTCAACGAGAAATTTTCCTGTAAATGGCGCGGCACTGAATTCGAAATCAAGGTTTTTTATTGCGGCGATTTTCTCCAGCGTCTCTTTTTTTTGAAGTGCTTTAATCTTTGATTGCACGGCCCTGGCACGTGTAGCCTGTGCCCTGAAACGGTTGATGAATTGTTCCACCTCTTTACGTTTTTTACCCTCGTTGATTCTTGTCTGCTCGTAGACCTCTTCTTCCTGCAGCAGTTGGTCGTAAAGCTTTTGGGTAGGGCCTGCTGTTTTTCGGATCTTGCAGCGGTGAATACCCATAGTATGGGTTGTTACGCTGTCCATAAAGTCCCTGTCGTGGGTAATTAAAATCAGTTCGTTTTTCCAGGTGCGTAAAAATTGTGTAAGCCAGCGTATAGATACGATGTCGAGATAATTTGTAGGTTCATCGAGGAGGAGGAGGTCGGGCGACTCCACCAGCACCTTTGCGAGGTTCAGGCGAATCTGGTATCCGCCCGAGAGTTCGTAGGGGTCCCGGTCGAAAGCACCGGGCGATACGCCGAGTCCGGTCAGAACGGTTTTTACTTTGTAGGATTCGTCCCTGCCGTCCTCTGATTCCGGGAGACCGACGCTTCCTTCTTCCAGTACTGTCGGCCGGGTGAAGCGGATATGCTGTGAAAGGTGGCCCACGGTATAACCTGCGGGCACGCTGATTACTCCATCATCGGGCTTCTCCTCACCGAGAATCATGCGGAAGAGGGTGGTTTTGCCGTGCCCGTTTCTGCCAACCAGCCCTACGCGCTCTCCGGGATTGACCGTGAAGCTGACCGCATCAAAGATCACCTGTTGACCATATGCTTTTGATAGGTTACTGACCTGGAGCATCGACCGCCTTGCCCTGGGCGGCCACCTTTTGGACTGCTTTTTCAATTTCTGCGGCATCGCCGAGGTAATAGTGCCTGAGCGGCTTCAGGTTTTCGTCAAGCTCATATACCAGGGGGATGCCGGTAGGAATATTAAGTGCCACAATTTCGTCGTCGGGGATGGCGTCGAGATATTTTACAAGGGCCCTGAGGGAATTGCCGTGAGCGGCGATTATTACCTTCTTGCCTGCACGTATAGCTGGAGCGATAGTTTCATGCCAGTGGGGCAGAAACCGCGCTATGGTATCTTTTAGACTTTCCGTCAACGGCAGGTCTGTGGTGCTGAGTTCTTTATAACGTGGGTCATTTCTTGGGTAACGGGGATCATTGCTGTCAAGAGCCGGCGGTGGGATGTCAAAGCTCCGCCGCCATATGCGCACCTGTTCTTCTCCATAGCAGCCTGCCGTCTCAGCTTTGTTCAATCCCTGTAAAGCTCCGTAATGCCGCTCATTTAAACGCCATGAATGGTATACAGGAATCCACATCAGGTCCATCTTGTCCAGGACAATCCACAAGGTCCTTATTGCCCTTTTGAGTACCGATGTAAAGGCGGTATCGAACTCAAACCCTGAGTTTAACAGAACGAGACCTGCTTTCTTAGCTTCTTCAGTTCCCTTAGGGGACAGGTCAACATCTGTCCAGCCGGTAAACCTGTTTTCTTCATTCCATATGCTTTCGCCGTGTCTGAGTAGAACCAGTTTTATCATGTAACTCCTTTCCCATACTGTATTTTCTATGTACCTAAAAATTAAAACAGAAAAAGCGGCGAAAATGCAATGGATCGGCGGAAGACAGGAGAAGTTGTTTTGTTTTCATTGCAATAAAATATAATCCGCGTCTTCGGTTGTTATGGTGCTTGTGTTTATGCGGTCAGGTATTTCAGGCAGCACTACTTTATAACGGAACTCATACTGCCTTCTCAGTTGCTCCGGAATGCCCCTTTTCCATGCGTGACCTGTTCCAGCGAGTACCACCACGGTTGTGCCGGGATTGTGAGTCAGGTATTTTGCGAGGTTCCATGCCATGACTTTGTCCCATATCATTTGCGCCTCGCAGAAATGTATAAAGGATTTGCTTTGCATTCCATGGAATTCGTAAGCCTTCTTAATGTAATCCATATACCTTTCATCAATATCACAGCCTATTTGAGGCGGCAGTTGTTTGAGCTCGCCGGGTGTGAGCGAAGAGAAACCGTTCTGTGAAACCTTTTGAGTAATTTCAGGGGAAACATTCAGCCCTATCATCGAAATCCGGCGTTGTTTTGCATAAAGGAAGATATCCCTGTAGTACTGCCATGGGTAGCCCCAGTTATCCAGGTAGGTTTCGATGAAAGCCTCATCTCCCAATCTGCCTGCCAGCCAATGGTTCAACACGTTCTGGCTATCGGCCTTGAACATCTCAAGCCCGACTGCGATAGTAACCGGCAATGCCTCAAGTGATTTGATGACCTGCAGCTGCGCAGCGTGGTGTTCAGTATTATTGTGTGCTTCGCCGACAAAGATAATATTCGAGTCCCTGATTTCCTGAATCATCTGCATAAAGGTGATAACTTTCCCGTCACTTATCCTGACAACTCTCTCAACACCGTAGCTTTGCACCGGACCAAAAATAAATAAAAACACTAAAACGGAAAACAGTAACTGCGTGAATTTTTTCATGGCAGGCGACCCGACACCTTCGGGGTTTGTACTGTATTTTTTCATTAGGGATTTCCGGCAATATTATGGTTTTCTGTAATATGCTTCCAGAATTGTATGATATCTGTTTCCTGTTGTTCAGGGGAATAATTATTTAATATGTACTGAGAAGCCGACTCCCCCTTTTCGTCCAGAATGCTTTTATCACGCTTATACAGGTCTATGACCTTTTCGATTGTCTGTGCAAAGGTGATGATATCCCCGTTAGTGACGGGGTAGGAAAACTCCGGCCTGAAAAATTCGAGGCCCCCCATGCCGTGATATCCGATAACGATGCATCCACAAGCCATTGCTTCAGCAGGCGGCAGAGAAAACCCCTCCGGATATCCGAAACTCAGAAAAATAAGGGATTCTCTTAGTATCTGCGCAACTTCGGTTTCGGTTTTATCGGCAATAGGCATGATTTCAAAATCGCCGAATGCAACCCTGGATTTTAAAATATTTATCACCTGCAATGAGTCTTCCAAATGTTTTCTGGGCATAAAGGAAATAAGAGGCTTCTTGGCCTTATTATAGAAAAAAAGATGCGGATCAATGGAGTTATGAATTTTAATGACTTTTAACTCCGGAAACGCATAAGACAGATACCGTTCGCTGTCATCGGAAACCACAAGAGCTGCAATAACTTCTTTATCCTGATAACTTATAATTTTTTCATTTTTATCCAGTGAATATCCATGTGAAAAGGTATAATAGCAATTTTGATTGAAAACTATCTTCCTGATACCTCTTGCCAGTTTAATGATTTCCGCAAATATTTCTTCGGGAATTACAAGGTAATCATTTGGCATGATTTTGGTGTTGACAGTATTCGTAACGGGCGTACGATTTTCAAACCACGTGCAGCGAAAGCCAGGTTTTTGGTGGAGTATAAAAGCTGGAAAGCCGTTCCTGTTCAGGATATCGGCATGTTTATATAATACTCTGATTCCCCCTGACGGAATATTCAGGTCATAACAATAAAAATAAATGTTAAATTTGTTATCCACTACTCATATACTCACATTCCTGTTTTAAGGTTTATAGTAGCTGCGCTTTTTTTTGAGATATTCCTGCTCCACGTGTCCGCCGTAGTCGTGTGGATACTTGTAGCCTTCACCGTGGCCCAGTTTTTTTGCACCGGAATAGCTGCTGCTTTTCAAATGGTCGGGCACTTCCATAGTCTCTTCATTTTCCATATCAGCCATTGCAGCTTCGATCGCACGGTAACAGGCGTTGTTTTTCGGAGCGGCAGCAATATAGATGGCTGCCTGGGCAAGGGGTATCCTGGCCTCGGGCATGCCTACAAATTCAACTGCTCTCAGCGCCGAAGTTGCGAGAACTAAAGCCATAGGGTCTGCATTACCTACATCCTCTGAAGCGCATATGACAATCCTTCGTGCCACGAAACGGGGATCTTCTCCGGCATAAAGCATTTTGGCAAGATAATAGACAGCTGCATCGGGGTCGGAGCCGCGCATGCTTTTTATGAACGCCGAAATAGTGTCATAGTGCTGGTCACCCTTTTTATCGTATAAAACCGCCTTTTTCTGAATCGATTCTTCTGCTGTGGCAAGCGTGATGTGCAAGAGGCCGTCCTCATCGGGCGTGGTGGTGAGCACGGCGAGTTCCAGGGCGGAAAGTGCCTTTCTGGCGTCTCCGTCAGACATTTTGGCAATATGGCGCATCGCGTCGCTGTCGGCCTGAATTTTCATGTTCCCCAACCCGTGTTCTCTGTCCTGCAGCGCTGCATCAAGAATTTTAAGAAGAGACTCAGTGCTTAGCGGCTTCAACTCAAAAACCTGGCTTCTCGAGATAAGCGCGGAATTGACATAGAAAAAAGGGTTTTCGACAGTTGCAGCAATCAGCGTAATAATGCCTTCCTCAACATCCGGCAGCAGCACATCTTGCTGCAGTTTGTTAAACCGGTGAATTTCGTCGAGGAAAAGCACGGTGCGTATGCCGTTTGCTCTGCGCGCCTTTGCCGACTGTATAATTTTTCTGAGGTCCTCGATACCGGCAACCGCCGCGTTGAGCCATTCGAAATGTGCCTGCGTCCGGTTTGCGATTACCCTGGCGAGTGCTGTTTTACCGGTGCCGGGAGGGCCGTAAAGGATTAACGAGGAGATCCTGTCGGCTTCAATGGCACGCCTCAAAAGCTTCCCCTTGCCAATAATATGGTCCTGTCCTGCGTATTCATCGAGTGTAGCAGGAGCCATGCGGTACGCGAGCGGTGCAGCTGCAGCGGACAGGCCGGGTTTCTCGGGAGATTTCTCTTCGTGGTCAAATAAATCCATTACTTTATCTTGCCTAACATTCTTATGAAGACCGCTAAAAGTTCGGCATCGTAGTCTCCTGTATCTTTGGAAATCATCAAAAGGGCATTAAACGGTGTAAAGGCCGCTTTGTAGGGCCGCCGTGTTGTCAATGCGTCATAGCAGTCGGCGATAGCGGAAATTCTGCCGAAAAGGCTTATCTCTTTCCCGGCAAGGCCTAGTGGATATCCCTTGCCGGACAGCTTTTCGTGGTGCTGTAATACAGCATATAAAGACTCTGCTGAAAAGTCCTTATGGTTGCGCATGATTTTCTCGCCTTCGAGGACATGGCTTTTAATCATATTGTATTCGACATTACTAAGCTTGCCCTGCTTGCCCAATATTTCGTGCGAGATCTGACTTTTTCCGATGTCATGAAGCATGGCCCCCATGCCGAGTTTTTCCATGTCATCCTGCTTCATACCTGTTAAAATCCCCATGCTGATGGATAGTGCGGCGACATTGACCGAATGGGTATAGGTATAATAATCGTATCCTTTCATGGACAAAAGCATATATATTGCATCCTTGTCCTGCAGGATAAAGTCGATCATGCTGTTGACCAGCGTGTTTACCTCTTTTATTTTCTCACCGCTCTTCGGGTCGTCAAGGAAATTCTGCAATACGGCCTTTGAGGTCTCTCTCAGGGCAATCGCTTTTATTTTTGTGTCAGTGTTTTCGAGCTGCTTAGAGTATTGCCCCAGGGAAGAGATATATTCAAGGTAGAGGGGCACGTCGGATTTCTTTATGACGACGTCACCAGCGATGTTCAACACGCTGTCGTTGACAACAGCCGGATGCTGGTCGGTCGCTTCAACAAGCGGAGAAAAATTCAGTTTATTCACGACAAAGAGGCTAAAATGTATATTTGTGCCAGGCGTCAGAACTGCGGCATCGATCTGATAGTGCTTTTCTTTCTGGAACGCATATTCTTTGAATATCCCACTGCTGTTGACATCTCTGTTCCGATTTAGCGAACGGTTCCTGGAGATGTAAGAGTCGAAGTTGGGGACATCTCTCTTAAAAATGTAGACTTCGGATATGCCTTTTTCTTTCAAGATGTCCTCTGAAATTTTCGTATAGAGGACCTCCCTGTTAAAGAGCAACTTGAAAGTGTCGTTCTCTTTTATAAACATATCACAGGGAAGCATGGTACCATTGATGAGCTGCCTTACAAGGACAAGCTCATCTGGTTCTTCAATCTTCCGGTATTGAGTGCCCATGACTCTATTATACTTCAGAAAATAAAATTCTTGACACGCAGGTTTTTTCATTATAGTTTATAGTGATGGATGAAGATGTGCAGGGCAGCATCAGGCGTGTGCATAAACTGTTCACCGGGAAAGGGTTGACCCTTGCGGTTGCTGAATCGTGCACGGGCGGCCTGATCAGCCACTTCATGACAATGCTGCCCGGCTCGAGCGTTTTTTTTCAGGCAGGCCTTGTGACCTACTCAAATACTTCAAAGCTGAGCATTCTCGGCCTTGCTCCGGATACTATCGAAACATACGGCGTAATAAGCGAAACTGTTGCGCGTGAAATGGCGGAGAGGGTGAGGGCATTGCTTAAGACAGACTACGCCCTTGCTACCACAGGCAATCTCGGCCCGGACGTGCTTGAAGGTAAGGAAAGAGGGCTTGTATATATCGCAGTAAGCAGCGAGGGGAAAACTATTGTCAAAGAGCTGTTGTTGTCGGGCGACAGGGCTGCAAATAAGGAAAAGGCTTCTTATTTTGCAATGAAATTCCTTCTTGAAGCCGCCGGAGAAGACATACGGTCTTAAGGGAAGAACAAAAATGGATAGATTATCGCGTGACAGGTTCAGGGATTTTCTGAAGGATACAGTGAGGCAGGAGGTTGATTTCAGCAATACCGATCAGAACAGAGGGATAGCCCCTCCGCCTCTCGAAAAACCTATCCCCAGCGGAACTCAATGTATCGATCTCGTCCCGGCTGAAAAACTTCGCGATATCCCGGTTATTGATGTCTTTACCGCGATTGACCACAGAAGGAGCCGCCGGGTTTTCAATGCAGTACCGCTTTCAATGAAAGAGCTTTCCTTTCTGCTCTGGGCAACTCAGGGGGTCCGGAAGCCCGCTTCGCCGGGCAACGCCTTCAGAGTGGTTCCGTCTGCAGGATGCAGGCATGCACTTGAGACCTATCTCTGTGTCTTTAATGTTGCAGGGCTTGAAGAGGGGATATATCGCTATCTGCCGGTGGAACATCAGCTGCTGCCGGTTTCTCAGCCGGCGCACTTATCCTCCAGGATCTCTGAGGCAGCCCTGGGACAGGTTTTCGTAGGGAAGTCTGCTGTTACTTTCATTTGGACTGCCATACCCTATCGGATGGAGTGGCGATATGACATAGCCGCACACAAGGTCATTGCCATTGATGCGGGTCATGTCTGCCAAAACCTCTATATCGCCTGTGAGGCGATCCGCGCTGCCACCTGTGCAGTTGCTGCATATCATCAAGAGTTGTTAGACAAACTTTTGGGTGTTGATGGGAGTGACGAGTTTGCGATCTACCTCGCACCTGTCGGCAAGGTTAAGGGAGATTGAAAAATTATTACTCAGTGCTCCTTATCAGAAAAGTCTCGGAGCGCGGCTTTTTTCCGCAATTATTTTCATCAATTCGTCATAGGTAATAGTTTTAACTCTTAAAGACTCTGCTTTTTGCAATTTGGATCCTGGATTTTCACCGACGACAAGGTAATCGGTGCTTGCGGAAACTGAGGAAGCTGCATGACCGCCGTGAAACTCTACGAGTTCTTCAACTTCTTTTCTTGGTTTCGGCAGTGTGCCGGTGATCACGAAAGTCAAACCTTCAAGTGGACTTTCTCCCTTCTTTTCTGCCATAAAATCGGGATTACTTATTCTCAGCCCGTGCCTTATGAGTGCTTCGAGGGTCTTGATATTTTTTCCGTCATTGAAGAACGTCGATATAGAAGAGGCTATTTTTTCTCCAATCTGTTTTATGGTCGTAATGTCTCCTGGTTTTATATGATAAAGGTCTTCGAGTTTTTCGAAGTTCTTTGCGAGCAGTTTTGATGCGTATTCGCCAACATGAAGTATACCAATAGCATAGATAAACCTGGCAAGAGTGGCATTCTTTGAACGATTGATCGCGTCAATAAGGTTTTGAGCCGATTTTTCAGCAAATCTCGGCAACCTGATAAGGTCATCCTTTTTTAATTTGAAGATGTCTTCAAAATGCTTGATAAGCCCTTCTGAGTAGAGCAGTTGCACATTTTTTTCGCCAAGTCCTTCAATGTCCATGCCCCCTCTGGATGCGAAATGAATAATCTTCTCCTGCAGTTGCGCCGGGCAGTGGAGGGAAACGCACCTTACTGCAACCTCTTCCTCTTCTCTGACAACTTTCGAACCGCATGCCGGGCACTTATCGGGTATGGGGAAAGACCTTTCCTGACCCGTCCTCAGGTCCTTTACGACTGTGACGACGTGAGGAATAACATCGCCTGCCCTCTCTACCACAACCGTGTCACCTATTTTGATATCTTTCCTTGCCAATTCGTTCCAGTTATGAAGAGTTGATCTCGATACTGTAACTCCCCCGATTGGGACCGGTTCAAAAATAGCGTAGGGAGTGATGACCCCTGTTCTGCCGACGCTTGCCCCGATATCTTTTATCTTTGTTGTTGCCTGATGAGCAGGGAATTTGTAAGCGACGGCCCAGCGAGGTTCCCTTGTCTTGACTCCCAACTTCTGCTGAAGCCCGAAATCATTCACTTTAATGACCGCCCCATCTGTTTCGTATGAGAAGGAGCCTCTGTTCATCTCCAGTTCTTTTATCACATCAAGAACTCTGCCGATCCCCTTTTCACGTCTCATATGTGGGGTAGGGAATCTCGCTTCTTTCAACCAATTGATAAATTCTTCGTGGCTATCGAAATCCATCCCTTTGACAGTCCCTATTCCGTAACATGCAAGATGGAGTTTCCGGGAATATGTAATTGAAGGATCAAGCTGTCTCACAGACCCTGCCGCGGCATTCCTGGGGTTGGCGAATAAGGCCTCGCCTGAGAGGCTCTCTTTGTGTGTTCAGCTTCTCAAATTCATCGAGGTCCATGTATACTTCGCCCCGTATATCAATTTCCTCCGGTATTTCTCCCTGGAGTTCAATCTTTAGCGGAATTGCTTTAATAGTCCTGATATTTTGCGTAACATCTTCGCCTTCGTAGCCGTCACCTCTCGTAGACGCCTTATGGAGAAGGCCCTTTAGATATGTCAGCTCAATGGCAAGCCCGTCGAACTTTGGCTCAACTGTGTATTCTATATCATTATTAGTGTTCAGCAGCCTCTTAATCCTGGCGTCAAAATCTTTCACTTCCTCGAAAGTAAAAGCATTATCCAACGAAAGCATAGGCACTGTATGTTTGACCTTTATGAACTTTTCAAGCGGAGGAGCTCCGACTCGTTGCGTGGGTGAATCAGGCAGAACATAGTGACTTTTTTCTTCAAGTGCTTTTAAATGAAGATAGCGACGGTCATACTCCTCATCAGATATTACAGGCAAGTCAAGAACATGGTATCGATAGCTGTGATAGTTCAGGTCTTTAACCAGCTCTTCTATTTCCTGTTTGATCTGAACCAAATTTTTATTTATTTCTTGAGCCATATCTTCTGAAATCTAATCCATCGACTGAGGTCACAGGTGCGGCGGTCGTACCGCATCCTGCGGAATGGCCTCTATTTTTCTCTATTTTGGAGTTCTGCATTTATAGCTTGTGGGTAGCGCGCACAATGAAAAAGCCCAAATACAACGATCTGGTCGTTCTCTATCATAAAATAGATAGCGTAGGGAAATCGACGAAGCAGACGCCTCCGAAAGTTCAGATGAACTTTCCGGTAAAGCAGCGGATTGCAGAGAATTTCATTTGCACAAACATAGAACATGCGAAGAAAGTCTTCACCGAGCCCTCTGGATTTTGTTTCATACCAAACATAACCGTTGACGATATCTTCTTCAACTTCGGGAAGAAACCGCAGGTCATAAGTCATTTGCTTGCTTCTATTCTTTTCCGAAGCTCATCCAGAGATAAAAGTCCTCCCGGACTGGAGGCATGTCTAGCAAGCCGTCTGTCCAACTCTGTCATGTGGCTCTCTGGAACAGGGATAGTAGATTCTTCAGAAGATATGCTATCCCACAGATCCTCGGCAAGAAGAATCTTTTCGGGTACACTTAATTTTTTAATTTGTGGAATATCCATTACTCGCATAGTTCGCCTCCTTTTGGGGAAATTACTCAATCATAACATTTTTTCTTATGAGTTTCTATTCATTCATTCAACATGCCAGAACTGTGCGGGGAAGTGAAGCGGAGTCTGCTACCGTTAGAAGCCTTCGCCCGGCAATAGGGGTGCAATATTTGCTAAAATACAACATGAATCACGTTTTGACGCAAGTTGTGGGCTAAGAAATGAACAAACCGGAGCACTTAGCTGTTACTGATGCACTGCAACTGGCGTTAAAGCACCACCAGAAAGGTGAGCTGCAACAAGCAGAAGCTATTTATCATCAAGTATTGCAGACTCAACCCGACAATGCTGACGCATTACACTTACTCGGCGTTATTGCCAATCAACTTGGGCAGAACGAAACTGCGATCGGTTTAATTGAAAAAGCGATAAATGTAAATCAGGCGATTCCTTTGTATCATAATAATGCCGGCAATGTGTATCGAGCTTTGATTAAACCTGATGAAGCAATTGCCTGTTACCGCCGTGCATTATCTTTAAATCCGGATTATTTCGAGGCGCTCAATAATCTGGGCTCCGTGCTTGCGGAGCAGGGTAAACTGGATGAAGCGATAGCCTGTTATCACCGGGCCGTGTCTTTGGACCCTCGTTCTTTCGAGGCCCAATACAATCTGGGCAATGCGTTTAAAGAGCAAGGTAAGCTGGTAGAAGCGACAGCCTGTTACTACGTGGCTGTGTCCCTAAAACCCGATTCGCACATGGCTAATTTCAATCTGGGCAATGCGCTTGCAGAGCAGTGGAAGATAGATGAAGCAATACCCTTTTTCCGCAGGGCTGTGTCCTCAAAACCTGATTTTCATGAGGCGCATTACAATCTGGGTAATGCGCTTGCGGACCAGGGCAAGATTGAGGAAGCTAAGGCCCATTACCGAAAAGTATTTGAGTTAACACACAGTGCCGGCGTGAAAATAAAATTGGCAGCACTGCCGCCGATAATCATGCCGTCCAAAGAAAGTGTTCTGCATTTTCGCCGGCAGTTTGACCATGCCATAGATGACTTCCTACAATCGGGTGTTGTCCTGAATAATCCTCTTAAGGATATTGGTCAAACAAACTTTTTTTTGGCATATCATGGGCTCAACAATCGGGAATTGCAGATTAAGATAGCAAAGCTTTATGCAGATGCCTGCCCTTCGCTGCTTTATACGGCGCCGCATTGCAAAAATGGAGGGAATATTGAGAGGACAGGAAAAATAAAGATCGGTTTTATTTCGAGCTATTTTTGCGAACATACTATGGGTAAACATTTCCGGGGGGTCATTGCGAACCTGTCCCGTGAGCTTTTTAATGTCAATGTTTTCTTTGGCAAAAAGAGATCCGATGAAATATCGCAATTCATAGAACGAAATGCCGGTAAATCAGTGTCGCTCGCTCCTGCTTTGGAAACGGCTCGGGAGCAGATAGCCGAATGTGAGCTGGATATCCTGTTTTATACTGATATCGGAATGGACCCCTTTACTTATTTCCTTGCTTTCTCCAGGTTGGCTCCTGTGCAGTGTGTCACATGGGGGCATCCTGACACAACCGGGATACCCAATTTGGATTACTTTATATCCTGTGAAGACTTCGAGCCGGAGGGTTCTGAAACTCAATACTCGGAATGTCTTGTCAGAATGAAAAATGTGCCAAATTATTTTTATCGACCTGCTGTTGTTGAATTAACAGGCTCGCTGGAGATCAGGAGAAGGGTGGGGTTGCCGGCAGACAGCAGATTATATGTTGCGCCTCAAAGCTTAATCAAATTCCACCCGGATTTTGATGCTGTCTTAGGTGAGATTTTACGACGCGACAATAAGGGCCTGCTCATTTTATTTGATGATGCGAACAAGCATTGGAGCACCTTGCTTATGGAGCGGTTCTTGCGATCAATGCCTGATGTTTCGGACAGGATAATTTTTTTGCCCCGTCTTCCTATCGATGATTTTCTCAGTCTTTTGAGAAGTGCGGATGCTGTATTGGATACACCTTATTTTTGTGGCGGCACAACCAGCCTGGAGTTATTTTCAGTCGGCTGTCCGATAGTAACATGGCCTTCAAGCAGGATGGCAAGCCGTTTTACATACGCCTACTATAAGAAAATGGATATCATGGATCTCATCAGCAATAACAGCGAACAATACATTCAGTTAGCGTTGCGACTGGCCAACGATGCAGATTGGAGAGAGAAAATAAGTATAAAGATACTCGAAAGGAATAATATATTTTATGATAACATTGATGCGGTGAGAGAACTTGAGCGATTTTTTCAGTCGGTAACAGCCATCAGGAGCGACGAGGAGAATTCATGAAGAAACTGCTCTTTCCTGTCAGCGAACGCGATTATTTTGCGACGTCGGGGAGAATTTGTCATTTGCTGAATGGACTATCGAAGCATTTTATTGTGGAGGTTTTGACTATTTCAAATGAGGTATATGATGACATAAATAAAAAACTCGGCAGTCCATCTTCCAATATTCTTACAAGGATCATCGAGGCGGAATCGCTGCCTGTTACCGATGCTTTTAGAGATGACCTTGCAAAAGGTTTTGTTCAATATACATATGATATGGTTGTGCCGGGAACAGACCTGAAATTATGGAAGCCCACTGCATTTGATGATTTCTGGGGGCATTTATCAGGATCCTCCTTCCCGGAAATTGGCGGTATCGATGCTGATATGGTTTTATTTCCGTTAATGAATTATGACGAAGCCATTTCTGATGTCGTCGATGTCTTTTATACCACCTTGCTGTTTGACGCCAAAGAGGCAGGTATAAAGGTGGCGGGATACCAGGTTTACCCTGCAGTCGAAAGCGGCCTGCTCATGGCCGGACTAATGGATGCCATTATCGTTAGAAAAGAATATGAAAAACAATTTTATGTTAAAAAAGGGATTGCTCCGGAAAAAATAAGTGTATTGACGGACATCAAAGACATATATTCTTTATCTACTATAGAAGACGTCTATAAAAACCATCTCTATAATTCACAGATAACCGTGAGCCGTTCCGAGCTGGGCGTAGTGGTTTTTAACCATTCAAGGTTCAGGCCCCAGTTGACGGAGATTTTCAGGGTCATTACAGAAACC
The DNA here is from genome assembly GCA_963710375.1 of Nitrospirota bacterium. Taxonomy (GTDB): domain Bacteria; phylum Nitrospirota; class Thermodesulfovibrionia; order Thermodesulfovibrionales; family Dissulfurispiraceae; genus JADFXI01. The sequence continues at coordinate 268,921 of CAVPZX010000008.1, read as the reverse complement.
CGGATTCCGGTCGTGTTATTCCTGGTCAAGCGCAATTTTGTTATACGGGAATTTACGGAAGATAAAATCATAGAGGGGGTTTTTCTCAAATATCTGCAGAAAATCAAGGGTAGATTTTATGTGGTTGGACCAGACAGTATTGTGCCCGTTGTCATGATTTCTGATGTTGCAATATCTCCATCCTATATCTCTCCGGTTGAATTTTCGGCCCTGAATGGAAAGGGTGCATGGATATATAATCCGATGAATGACCCAATGCCTGACAATGATGGTGTTATGTTTATAAAAAGTCCCGTTACACTTGCCCGGTCCCTCAAAAGGGCCTATAAAACAAAGAATGATACAGTCGGCATGATTGATATCATCAACGAGCTGACAGCGGGAAAACGATGAGCCTCAAAGGGAAGAAAATAGCGAGTTTCCTGGCATTTCCTCATCATACAAGGTTTTTTATGCCTATCAGAGAGGAAATAAGAAAACATAAAGGCGACATCCTTTTTGTCACGCCGTTGTCGGATTATCCCTATGAGCTTGACATGATTGAGCGTAACCTGTGGTACAGGCATTTTACCGATTACTTGACGGACGATGTTGTGAATAAGATCAATACCGGGTTATCTGAGTCTGTTCGAACGCTGGTCAGCTATTTGTTTCAGGTGGAAAGGATTTCGGCGCTGGCCCCTGTTTAAGGAAACCTGGATCTTCAAGGAATTTATAGAAGAGTATTTTTGTATGGAGAGGTTTATGGAGGTTGAGAGGCCTGACCTGTTTCTGGTCCATCATGAATGCGGACGCTGGGGCAAGATAATAGGCCATCTCTGTTATAAGAACAAAATACCTCTTGTGACATTTCAGGAAGGGGATTATTATACGGGTCAGATCGGCAATGCTATGCACACAGAATATTCTACCGCCAACCTGCTATGGGGCAATGTGACAAAAGAGAGGCTGTCGAGATACAAATGCTCGGTGGATAAAATGTTTCCTGTAGGAAATACTCATATCGAGGGCGCTATTAAGGAATATTCAGGTCATGAAGTGAGAAATGCGATCAGGAAGGAACTGGCCATCCGGCCAGACAAAAAAATCGTTCTCTTTCTGGTAGGAGTAAAATATGGGGGAATGATAAGAAAGGACGTTTGGGAGGCATTGTTGCATGGACTTGAAAGGGTCGAAGACAGCGCTGTTTTAATATTCAAGTGGCACCCCAATGTATTAAAGAAACCTGTTGAACAAATTAAGGAGATATTCAGGGAGATTAATACAGCTGCTATTATTTGTGATACCTATGACCCCTACAAGTTAATTGCTATCTCGGATTATTGCGTGGCCCTGGGCAAGACAACACTCAATATAGAAGCATTGGCCTTTGGCAAGCCGCTCTTTTCTGTTCCGGATCCGGATTTAACAAATGATTATCTTGTTAATGAGGGCGTTGCACAGTCTGTTTATCCACTTGGGAACTGGGCAAGCCTATTCAGCACAATGGAAAAAGGAGTCCCTTCTGACTTGCAGGCCCGCCTCGGCAAATTTTTAGCCGACAATTATTATAAACTCGATGGCAAGTCTGTGGAAAGGGCGATAGGTGTTATGAGTTATATTTTAGATGTGAGGGGGAGTAGACAAAGGGGCTCGGCAGCCTTGCAAAAGGAAATTAGTGCGGGTAAGGTCAGTTTTATTGTTCCTTCAGGACATGATTCCGAAGCATTGATGGCAACTCTTGCGTCTCTTCCCCGGAATGTGAAACATAAGGATTGGGAAGTTGTAATTGTCGTGAGTGACAGCGGCATAAAGGAAACGCTTTCCCATATTACAGGAGGTGTAAGCATTATCGCGGCTGAAGGAAATCTTGCTCATCTCTACAATACCGGCGCTGAAATATCATCAGGTGAATATCTGGTTTTTATAAGACCCGGCATTGTGTACTCTACAGATGAAGGCATGGCCAATGCCATGAAAGACGGGATAGCCGGAGTGCCGATAAAGAACCCGGATTTGACGCCTTACTGTCTCGGCATAGGCTTTGATTTTAACTTTACGCCTTACCTTATAAAAGAGGACATAATACTCAACACACATAGGGATGCTCTGGGCGGTGGAATGATTGGTATGCATAGAAGCGTATTCGAATCAGTTGGAGGATTTGATGATGGGCTGGCAAATCATCTTATTGAGCCGGATATATGCCTTAAGGCAAAAGAATTGAGTATTCCAATAAGATACCTGCCTGATTGTCTTGCATTTAATTATAAGGAGACTTTTTTTCTGGAAGATGTCTCTGATGAGAATTGGAAGAACAGGGTCAGGTTTTTTACGAAATGGGTAGGCTTTTTGCCAAAAGATGATGATTTTCTGCGTCACTCAAGGGATTTACCGATTTAAAGATCACTGGCCCCTACTTTAATGTGCAGATCGGCTATCATTATGCCGGCTTTTTGAAGATCAGCTTCCCGCGCCTGCAGTTCGGTACGGTTGTTGTTCGAAGTTATGATAATGGCATCTGCGTACGAAAGGGCTTCGGCGGCATTGTCAGGCAGTGGTATTACTTTAACCCCGTCCATTTCCTGTCCTTGTACCTCTTTCCTGCTGTCGAAAATGCATGCAATTTTTTTCTGGCACAGTCTTGTGATGACAAAAACCAGGTAGGTAACGTCGTTGAAGCCCCACAGAGCGATTTTGGTATCCTGCTTAAGCCTGTTCAATATATAGTCAATTGCCGAGTTAAGGGCCTTAAAGGACTCGTAATTCAGCAGGCCGCTAAAATAAAGCGGTATTTCGTAACGCATAAAGCATTTCCTGCAGAAGAAGAGGCTATTTCCATGGGGCATTGGTCCAGCCATATTGTTGTATTCAACTTCCTGGCGGCAGTACTGACAGCGCAACTTTAGATAGTATGAGTCCCGGCCGAAAGAATCCTCAGTTTTTTTCTCCAAAGAGATAATTTCAGCGACACTTGTAATTTTGGGGAACCTCATTTTTTTGATGGAAGCTGATACGCTGGAAAATTCTTCACTTGTCATTTTAGTGACATTTATGACTGGACAGCGTGCCTCGATATAGGCAGCTTTGTCGGTAATAATTCCCTTTTTAAGAGCTATGGCATATAGTTCACTGCCAGGATAAACCTGTATATGGTTGACGCCCAACTGATAGGTCCAGTTATCAAGGGCCCAACGCAAGGAGGTGTTGGCCGTTTCGATTGTTTCATCCTCAGCCCCGATAATAATATTCCCTTGTACACAAATTTTCGAGTCGTTTGTTAACCGAAGGGCATTTTCGATTTGGGCCACAGTAATGTACTTCTTGAGGCTCTTCAGTATCTCATCTTGCGCGCTTTCTATCCCGTAACTGATGATATAACATCCCGAGTCTTTCATCAGGGACAGTATCTCGCGGTTTACTTTGTCCACTCTTAGTTGAGCAGACCAGTGGATGCCGTATTTCTTAATCCTGGTGCAGAATTCGCTTAGTCTATTAAGATCGCTAGAGAATAATTCGTCATATATGGCCAGTATATTTATTTTATAACGCAGAACAAGAAATTCTATTTCCTCGAAAATGGAGTCAAGGCTCCGCTGTCGGTATTTATTCCCCAAAGGATGATAGCAGAAGGTGCATTTGTAGGGACAGGAACGGCTTGCTATAAGAGCCAGTTCACGTGGATTGTCAACGATGCTACGGTAATAGCAGTCTGAAGGTTTCTGTAGTGTAAGGTAATCCTCGGTATTGACACCTTCATAATCGGGCCAGGGAACACTATCGATGTCGGACAACGGTGTACGAGGCAATGTTTGCACTATAGCCCCATTTTCAGGGTCCTTATAAATGATCCCGTTTACCTTATCAAAGCCTTTGCCAGTCTCAAGTGCACTTGCCAGTTCCCCTATAGTTTCATCTCCTTCTCCGATGACCCCGAAGTCCAAAGGCAGTAACCGCATCATCAATTCCGGTTCACTGCTTATAAGTCCTCCGCCAGCAACGGTAATTATGTCGCTTTTGACATGTTTAGCGACTTGCAAGATGCTTTTTATTGCCTGATAGTGTGGGGATAGTCCACCGGTACACAATACGTCTATTTTCATTCCTAGCAGGAATCTGCGCAATGTGGACTCCAAGGGATCTTCTGGAAATTCGTTCAAGTTAACGATTTCGACGTCGAAGCCTCTTTTTTTTAGGTTTGATGAAATATAGAGGAGTCCCAGCGGAATATGGTAGTAATGGAACCTTTTCAGTACATAGCTGGGTACGGCAATTAAAAATTTCATTTTTCACCTTTGCCTCATTTTATTAGCAACAACTAAATGTTAGCATTTAATTCAGGGAAAAGTTTATCCTCACTTTTATAAATGCCGATAAAATATTAATAGTCAATTATATGACAGGAAAATATTTCCTCATTATATAGGAAAACTTTTTTCCTTTATTGTTAAGAGGTTTTAAAGCATTGCTGCACGAATAATAAATTATCTTGAAATACAATTTGATGCTTTGCTTTTGGCCGCGGGCATAATTATTGCTTTATTTTTGCGCGATGGAAAGATAAATGTCTGAAAAATCGTGCTTCATACAACCAAAAGAACATCATAATTACGTAGCGTTTTTCCTCACGCTCGCATGCAACCTCCATTGCCCTTATTGTATCAACCTGCACGGTGGCGGCTCCAGATATACAAAGGCAGCCAGAAAGCATATGGATGCGGATAACTGGATAAAAGCCGCAAACCGGCTGGTTTTAAGGGATGATTTGCCGCTCACACTTCAGGGAGGAGAGCCGACCCTCTTTAAGGGATTTTACAGAGTAGTCAACGAAGTCAAACCCGATATCAAGATGGATTTGATGACAAACATGATGTTCGATGTTGATGAGTTCATAGGGAATGTACCTGTCTGGAGGTTTACCAGAGAGGCCCCCTATGCGTCGATCAGAGTAAGTTATCATCCCGGGCAAAATGATATTCAAGACCTCGTCAGGAAGGCATTAAAACTTCACGATGCCGGCTTTAGGGTCGGGATATATGGAATCGAGCACCCGGTGATAATAAATCATATACTCGAAACAAAAGAGAGGTGTCTGAAACTCGGTATTGATTTCAGGACCAAGGAGTTCCTGGGTGAATGGGAAGGGAAGCTTTATGGGACTTTTAAATACGAAGGTTCTGTTCGCGGAGAAAATCATAGAAGCTGTGAATGCAGGACCACCGAGATCATAGTCGATCCTGCCGGTTATGTCTACAAATGCCATTCAGACTTATACAACGGCAGGGATCCTATAGCACATATTCTCGACAAGGGGTTTAGCGAGGCGTCTATAGATGAATTCAGGCAATGCTCATCCTTTGGCGACTGCAATCCATGCGACGTGAAGGTCAAGACAAACAGGTTTCAGGTGTTCGGCCATACGAGCGTGGAGATAAGGGGCATAGGGCAAAGGGTAGAGGTTCAATTTGGATAAATATCTTATAGACGGTCATAAGCTGTTTTGGCATCTGGACAGAGTTGTCGAATGGCAGGATAACAGGGTCATTCCGCCGGTTTATATTGAGATTAGCCCTGTCTCTTTCTGCAATCACAGGTGCATCTTTTGCGGCATTGATTTTGCCAGGGACAAGGGGTTCCAATTGGATACCGGGCTTCTGTGCAAAAGACTCGAAGAAATGGGAAGGCTGGGTGTAAGGAGCATAATGTTCGCCGGAGAAGGAGAGCCATTGCTGCATAAGGACCTGCCGAAGCTTATAAAGGTTGCAAAAGATTCAGGGATGGATGTTTCCCTGACAACGAACGGCACTATCGGCAATTATGAAATATGGACGGAGGTTCTTCCCTACCTCACCTGGATTCGTTTCAGCGTTGATGCCGGGAGCCCTGAGGTGCATTCAAAGGTCCATAATGTCCCGGCAGATTTTTTCAATAGGACAATAGGAAGTATAAAAGAGGCGTTGAGGGTCAAGCGAGATCTCGGACTTGAAGTCACCATAGGTGTTCAGTTCCTCATTATAGAGGAAAATATTAAGGATATTGAAAATGCCTTGCGTCTGTTTGACGAAATCGGAGTGGATTACTTAAGCCTGAAGCCTTATTCCCTGCACCCTCAAATGATAAAAAAAAGGGACACGGCATACACCGATGAATTGATAGACGGGGTCGAAGCGGTAATCAGCGAATATGGCGCTAATTCAAAACTTAACGTGATTTTCAGAAAAGAGGCCTTTAGCAGGTATGTTGAAAAAAACAAGATGTTCGGGCATTGTCGCGCTCTGCCGTTTTGGGGATATATTTCCTCCAAGGGAGACTTCTATACATGCAGTGTTTTCATAGGGGATGAGAGGTTCAGAACAGGAAATATTTATGCAAACGGGATGGCTGAGATTTTATCTGGAGAGAAAAGACAGGCATCGATCAGGTACGGAGAAGAAGTCTTGATCATAGAGGAGGAATGCAGGCTTAACTGCAGAATGTCGAGGATAAATGAGTTTCTGGAGTTTCTGGATAATAAGCCGGAGCATATAAACTTTATTTGAGTGGCAGGGAGGCGATTGTGGCAACAAAGATTCTCATAATAAAGCTAGGTTATTCTGAGACATTGGACCCTGAGATAGGCAGGGTTCCAAGCCTGGGTGATGTTATCAGGACAACACCTGTTTTATGGGCCTTTAAAGAGAAGTATCCTGATTCACATATAACGTGGCTTGTTTCACAGGAGGCGGAGCCGCTCTTAAACGGAATTAAATTCATCGACAGGTTGCTGACATGGGATGAATTTGTTCCTTTTCAGTTGATGAGAGAGAAGTTTGACGTACTTGTAAATCTTGAAAAGATCCCAGGCATTTGCGCCATCTCCGATATGATAGACGCATGGGTTAAATATGGTTTCCGTTTTGAGAGCATTAACGGGACGTACCACGCTTATGAAAAGGGCCTGAGCTTTATCGATTACATAAGTGCGAAGAAGAACGGGAAAAAGCCGAAGGATTGTTGGCAGCAGGCACTCATAGAGATGACCGGCATAGAGTGGAAGGGCCAGGGATATATGCTCGGTTACCAGCCGAAATCGGTTGAAACATATGATGTCGGATTTAATTTTAATGTAGGGACAAAATGGCAGACAAAGGCAATGCCGCTCGAAAAATGGAAAGAGCTGGAAAGAAAATTACAGGAAGCGGGATATTCCATATCATGGCAGCAGGGGCTCAAGAATCTTTATGACTATATGGACTGGATCCATTCGTGCAGACTTCTGGTATCACAGGACAGTCTGGGTCTGCATATAGGTCTTGCCCTCAAAAAAAAGATAATCGTGCTTTTCGGCCCGACTGGTTCGCAGGAGATAGATCTTCACGGTTTCGGACGATCGATTTATTCCAATCAGAAATGTCATCTTATGCCGTGTTATCGTGCAAAATGTCTTACCGGTCTGAATTGCATGGAGCATATCGACATAGAAGAAGTTGCTGATGCTGTTAAGAGCCATATAGCTTCTCAAACTACAGAAATATTACAGACCGATAAGTGATGAGAAAACAGATGAGTAAACGAGTGAATGAGTGTGAAGCTTATTCACCCGTATGCCTATTTTAGTGAATGACGAATGGTTATGGATATGATAGAAATCTCAAAGAGAATAAGAAGAAAGATCATTGATATGGCTAACAGGTCGAAAGGCCCGCATATAGGTTCTTCTCTCTCCTGTGTCGATATCCTGACGGCCTTATACTTTGATATTTTACGATTGGAGCCCTGGGAGAAACGGGATATTTTTATTTTGAGCAAGGGGCATGCGGCAATGTCTCTGTACAGCACTTTGGCTGTGCGGGGTATTATCGACGAAGGCCTGCTGGATGGTTATTACTGTGACAACGGCTCCCTGCCGGCACACCTTGACAGATTTACGGCAAAGGGCGTGGAAGTTTCGGCGGGCTCTTTGGGACATGGTTTTAATATTGGTCTCGGTATTGCGTTCGGATTCAAAAAAAGTAATTACGACAGAAAAGTCTATGCACTCATAGGCGATGGAGAATCGCAGGAAGGCTCCGTATGGGAGGGAGCGCTGTTTGCTCCGAAACTCGGGCTTAATAATTTTACTGCGGTAATGGACTTCAACAACCTGCAAGGATACGGGAGGGCAAAGAGTATCTGCAGTTTTGAACCGGTGAGGGCGAAATGGCAGGCATTCGGTTGGCATGCGGTAGATGTAGACGGGCATGACCTGTCCGCACTGAAAGACGCCTTCAATGAGGACCCGAAAGGGAAGCCGAAAATAATTATTGCCTGCACCACAAAAGGAAAGGGAGTTTCGTTTATGGAGGACCAGCTTGTCTGGCATTACTATGTTGTTACAGATGAGCATAGGGAAAGGGCGCTGCAAGAGCTGAGATGAGGAACGCTTTTATAAATACGATTATTAATGCCTGCAATGAGCGCGACGATATCTTTATGATCAGCGGTGACGCCGGTCTTGGGGTATTCGATGAATTCAAGGAACAATATCCTGACAGGTTTCTTAACCTGGGCATTGCCGAGCAGAACATGGCGAGCTTCTCGTCCGGACTTGCCATGGCAGGTTATAAAGTGTATATGTACAATATTATCCCCTTTCTGCTGTACAGATGCTATGAGCAGGTGAGAAATGATATTTGCTATCAAAGGCTTCCTGTCGTTTTAGCAGGGATTGGCAGCGGGGTAACCTATGCGCCGGCCGGCATGACTCATTATTCGGTAGAGGATATCGGTATCGCTCAAACATTACCCAATCTAACGGTCATATCGCCAATAGATCCTATCGAGGCAAAAATGGCTGCCCTTTATTCTTTAGACTCTCCTGATCCTGTCTATGTCAGACTTCCAAAGCGTGGAGAACCTAATCTCCACACAGATGAGGTTTTTGATATAACACTCCCACAAGTTTTGAAAACCGGTACAGACATAGCAATTCTATTTCATGGTTCTATATCTCTTGAGGTTATGGAAGCATACGATTACCTGGCGGAAAAAAATATCTTGCCCGCATTAATATCAATACCAACCATACAGCCCATAAACAATGAAGTATTGTTTGACATTTTAAAGGATATGAAATTCGTAATATCCGTTGAGGAGCACTTTGAAAATAGCGGCTTAGGAAGCATATTAGCCAAAATGCATGCAGAATATATGCCCCAGTGGATATTAAAAACAATTGGAATACCTTACAGGTTTATTCATGAAATAAGAGATGCAAAAGGGATGAGAGAGTGTTTCAGCGTCTCCAGCCATACCATAACAAGAATAATAGAGGAATATATTTGTCAAAAGTAGAAGAGATTTGACTTAATAGTAAAAGGAGATATCGCATGACGGATTTATCGTCAAGACATGAAAATGAAAGGCTGCAGAAAGAGATATTGGAAGATTTGTTTTCAACTACAGGTTTGTCCGTTTTTGAGATGTTCAGGAATTTTCCTGTGTTCACTCCGAGGTATAATCTGGCCAGGTTTTTAGTTCATTATGAGTTATTCAAACAAATTTATGAATTGCCGGGCGTCATAATTGATCTGGGAGTTTACAGGGGATCATCTACATTTACATGGGCTAAACTATGTGAAATATTCTGTCCGACAGACGTTAGGAAGGTAGTTTATGGCTTTGATTCTTTTGAAGGTTTCCCCTCGTTGGCAAAAGAAGACGGAGATGAAAATGTTGAGGTTGACCGGAAAGCTGGAGGATTTGCAACAGGTACTTCTATTGAAAGGGATTTGCACCTTGCTCAAAAGGCATTATCCGCCGACAAACATATTAAACACTTGAATCGAATAGATCTTATCAAAGGGGACATGGTCCGGACAATCCCTGAATTTGTGAAAGCTAAAGGCCATGGCCTGCGTGTAACGCTTCTTAATATTGATTGTGATCTGTATGAGCCAACCAAAGTCGCTCTTGAAAACTTTGCACCCATGATGGTAAAGGGAGGGATTATAATTTTGGATGAATATGCCTTGGAAACATTTGGAGGTGAATCCAAGGCCGTGGATGAATACTTTCAGGAGCATTTTGGGATGAAGCCTAATATTGTGAAATTTGCCTGGCACAGTGCCCCTTCAGGTTATATAAAGGTTGATTGGTAGCTGTGTATAAACAATCCTTACCTTGTGTTAATTTGCGGAGATAGAAATGTTCAGCCAAAAAACAAAATTGCATCGAAAGGAAAAGGATCGGAAATCGGGCGATTTAAAAACACTGGTTATCGATGTTACTACAAAATGCAATATGAGTTGTCCGCACTGTTATGCTTCGACCTTCAAGAATACAGAACCAATCGAATTATCAGATTTGCTTTCTACTCTTCAGTATGCGCATGAACTTGGTGTTTCACATTATGTCCTGATGGGTGGAGAACCGATATTGGATCGTGAAAGAGTCGAGTCAATACTTAAGAACTGTCATCCGGAGGAGTCATTTATTACTGTTACAACAAATGGTTGGGACATGACACTGGCAACCATACAATGGTTAAAGGACCTTCAGGTTGATAAAATTTCGATCAGCCTCGACTCAGGCCTGGAGAGTGGACACGATTCCAATAGGAGAAAAGGGTCTTATAAAAGAGTACTTGAAGCTGTCGATAACATAACAAACGAGGGCTTAATAGTGGCACTTGATGTTGTTGTGACTCATCAATCTTTGTATAGTGAAGGTTTTAAGAAGGTATACGATTATGCAATTAACAAAAAAATAAGAATCGATTTGCAAATTGCCGAACCGGTAGGCAATTGGGACGGCAGAAAAGATATTTTGATGACAAAAGCAGATGTGGAATATATACGAAAATTGAGAGATGAAAGTCCATTAACGCTTCAAGGACAAAAATCCATCAAGCGTGATGTTTTTTGTGATCCAGTAGACCACTGCCCGGCAGGAACAGATTTCATGCACATTACAGCTAACGGAAATATCCTGCCATGCAATTTCCTGCAGTTTTCACTTGGAAACATTAAGGACACAAATTTGAAGATTGCTCGGGATGCTTTATTGACAAATCCAATTTTTGGCTCTACCACTAACCCGCTCTGTTTATGCGGTGAGGATCATAGTTTCATAGACAAATACATTATGCCTTACGTGGGCATTACAAAACCGCTTGATGCATATTCGATCTTTAATCTACCTAAGGAGTAGTTATCTATGGAAAACAGAGAATTCGATGGATACAGAAAATTGGGCACAGATGCCGATATTGAAAAGATGATCTCTGACCACTGCACGCGTTTCAATATTGACCCTTTAACCGCGACAAAGTTTTTCCCTGTATTAGCGCGCCGTCAATGGTTGAAACGCTTCATGGCCCACCACGATCTTTTTCAAAAAACCATTGACGTGCCCGGCGACATTGCAGAGCTTGGCGTATTTAGAGGCTTGGGTCTGATGTCGTGGGCAAACATGCTTGAAGCCTATTGCATCGGAAACCGCACAAAAATTGTCTATGGTTTCGACAACTGGGAGGGGTTCCCAAACCTCTCTGCCGAGGATGGAAAAGAAGAACCGGATGTCCAAAAGATCATCGGTGGATTCTCACCCGGACACTACTATGATGAACTTGTTGATGCAATAGCTATCTTTGATAGAGATCGATTCATTCCGTTCAAAAATCGGATAAAGCTCGTAAAAGGAAATATTGAGGAGACGGTTGTCCAGTTTACAGATTCTAATCCTGGAGTGAGATTTTCTCTTATTCACTTTGACTGTGATCTCTACAAGCCGACAAAGGTTGCCTTGGAGTGCCTATGGGAAAGACTTTCCCGTGGTGGAGTCATAATCTTTGACGAATATGGATTAGCAGAATGGCCGGGAGAAACAAAGGCTGTAGATGACTTCTTCAGCGGTATGCCGCAAATACAAATTAAGGTATTACCATGGACTAATTCCCCAGCCGGCTATTTTGTTAAGGATTAGCTATAATGACTGCATTAAAAAAAAGTGGAGAAAAGCTAGTGGCAGAAATGTGCGTTAACATTCGTCTTGAAATGGATCAGGATAGACTCTATTTGAAATTTTATGGTAACGGCAAACTTATTGCTCAAGACTCTTTAACACTGGAAGAAATTAACACTGCTGACGAAGAGTATATCTACTTCTGGCTCCTCAACGCCGGCAAAAATATTTTCCGTCATATGCCGCTGGCTGGTTTTTCCGACATGAAAGGGTCTTGCTCTGCTGAAGTTTGGAAAAAGATAAGCGGCCCAGTGAACACCTTTGCGGATATACTCAGAAATACCAACCGGTTTCTTTCCGAGCATATGCATTTAAAGGGTATAGCTGCAGAATATAAAAAGATACTGTTTTACAATGAAGGTGACAATGAAAGGGTTTTCAGTTTCTTCGGGAAATGCAGCGAGATGGACCCTGAGCACGTGCTTTACCGTATTGTGGAGTCGGGATGGGATAATAATACCCGTATGTTTGACTCCAGCAAGGCCAGTTTTATGTCGCCTCATGAACTTGCGAAGTTTATTAAAGAGGAAAAAATTAAAAAAATAGTAACAGTGAATGATTACTATGCCGGTTTAGTATTGGAAAATCATCGAATTCATATTATGCCAATCTTGCTGTTTATGGGAGTCGAACTAGTTATGATGGACGGAGACAGCTACCTAGAAACTTTCGTTGGATATATAAGAAAAGCCTCATACTCATACGATATGTTTCCCCGATTTTCTGTATTTCCATATTTTGAAAGGTATTATGACGAGAAGTTCGATTTAAAGAATATTTATTATGTGCCTTATCCGCACGATTATGAGGATGATGATTGTTCGTTTGAGATAAGGGATGATTATTCGCTTTTGATATTAAGCAGTACACGATTTCGTCAGGTCGTCACACCGATATACTCGATTTTGTATCTGCTCGACTTTCTTGACGAGAAGAGGTTATTTACGGAGCTGGAACTCTGGTGGCTTTCGCTGCGCTGGATGATTTTGAATGAGATGAAGCTCAACGAAGTGCAACGGAGATATGATGAGTTCCGTTTAGGGACTTTTTTTTATCAGAGCTGCTTATCCTTCCTGAAATACGAAGTCATTGATAGCATTCGGACGGATCGTAAGGTGCTCCTTTACGGGGATCCCCCGTGGGAATTGCTATTCCCCGAGTATTACCAGAAAAAGTATTTGAACATTCAGGAAAAGGACGAAATGTTCTCAGAGCAAAGATATCTCCATCTCTTGATGAATATAAGTCTGTTTTATCCCGAGACCCATCCGACTGTAAACGATGCCCTCATGAGGAAAGTGCCGTTTATTTCCCATCCTCACCTTGTGGAAACTCCTCCATATTCGGGATTTAGCCACATAGAATACAACGATGCGGCTGAGCTGAACTGCTTGATCAAGGATATCAACAAGAGTTTGAATAATGTTGAATTTAAAACATCTGTCAAGAATTATAAAAAGGTGATGAAGACAAGCCAGACGGAAATGGCTGAGAATATCATGTTTGATAAGGCATTGGCTGCAGATGGGGGCAGTTATCTGCGTGAATGCGAACCAAATGATGCTCTTCTGAACGAAATGATACAGGAGCATATTAAGGATAAAAGAGAATTTCTGGAAACGACATTTGAGGCACTGTTTGTAAAAGGGACGGCTGCATTTGATGTCTCCAAGAGCAGGTATTTCGAAAAGCAATATGTACAGAAAATTTTAGTTGAGAAGCATAAGTCATGAAATAGTGCGATTGCCAGGACTGGCTGCCTGCTTTTTAAAGTTTATTCCTTCTCTTCCCGATAACATACTATAGTCAATTTTATGACGGGAAAAACTTTCTCTTTGTCAGAAACAGCCTTGAGGCATTACGGAATAAAACGTAGAAATAAGCTTAAAATACAATTGGATCGTATCTACTCACCTATGGGTATGATATTTGCTTGATAATCTTATGATTATTTCTATCCCAAATACCAGGCAGCGAGGAGATTCACATGTTCAATGACAAAGTAATACTGATTACCGGCGGGACCGGCTCTTTTGGCAAGAAGTTCACCGGATATCTTTTGCAGCATTACAAACCAAGGAAGGTCATCATTTTCAGCAGAGACGAATTCAAACAATTTGAAATGGCACGGACTTTTCCGGAAACAACGTATCCTGTCCGGTTTTTCCTCGGTGATGTGAGAGACAGGGACCGACTGTACCGGGCGTTTGACGGGATTGACTACGTCATTCATGCAGCTGCAATCAAGCAGGTCCCTGCAGCAGAGTACAACCCCTTCGAAGCTGTGAAGACCAATATACTGGGAGCCCAGAACATCGTTGAAGTAGCTATAGATAAAGGCGTTAAAAAAGTTGTCGCGCTTTCCACCGACAAGGCTGTCAGTCCCATTAATCTTTACGGAGCCACGAAGCTTGCTATGGAGAAATTGTTTATTTCGGGTAATGCATACGTCGGCAACAGGGAGACCTCTTTTTGTGTAGTCAGGTACGGCAATGTGATCGGGAGCAGGGGAAGTGTTATCCCGCTTTTTCTTGATTTGGCAAAGGCCGGCAAGAAGAAGTTCCCGGTTACCGATGAACGCATGACACGGTTCTGGATAACTCTTTTGCAAGGGGTGGAGCTCGTCTGCAGGGCTGCCAGAGATAGCGTAGGCGGAGAGGTTTTCGTGCCGAAAATCCCCAGCACAAAGATAACCGATATTGTAAAGGCGCTCTGCCCTGATGGAGAATCTGAATTTATCGGCATCAGGCCAGGCGAAAAACTGCACGAGTCTCTTATCTCTGAAGACGAGGGAAGGAATACCGTTGACCTGGGCGATGTATACGTTATTTTGCCCCAGTTCAGCTTCCAGGAAAGCAAGCATTTCGGATACCTGAAATATCACAGGATGACTGACGGCTTCTCTTACAGGAGCGATAAGAACGAGCGATGGCTTGCTCCGGAGGAAATAATTGCCATGGTAAAGGAGCTCGTGATTGACTGATGTTTTCCCCTATAGCAGGCAAAGCATAGGTGCGGATGACATAGAAGCGGTAATTGCGGTGCTCAAATCCGATTATCTGACGCAGGGACCTGCGGTAGAGATGTTTGAACGGAAGCTGTCGGAGTATGTGAACGCCCGTTATGCTGTAGTCATGTCCTCGGGAACCGCCGCCCTGCACGCTGCATATTTCGCGGCCGGCATTGAAGCCGGCGGTGAAGTCATTACATCCCCCATAACCTTTGCCGCTACTTCCAATGCAGCGCTCATGCTCGGCATCAAGCCTGTCTTTGTCGATGTCGAGAGAGACAGCGGAAATATGGACACAGCGCTGCTTGAGCCTCTGATAAATTCCGCAACAAAGGCGATTGTACCCATACATTATGCTGGTCACCCTGTTGATATGCCCGCCGTTCACGCTGTCGCGCAAAGGCACGGGCTTGTCGTCATAGAGGACGCCTGCCACGCAATAAGTGCAGAGTACAGACTGCAGCCGGCGCAAGGCGAAAGCGCGGAAGGAAGCGATAATGATTGGATCAGAATAGGGAGTTGTACACACTCGGATATTACGGTATTCAGTTTCCATCCGGTGAAACCAATGACGACAGGAGAGGGCGGGGCTGTCTTGACCAATGACCCTGAAATATATACACGGCTCAAACAATTCAGGACGCACGGCATAACAAAAGACAACTTTGTTAATGAGTCCCACGGCGACTGGTATTATGAGATGCAGTTTCTGGGAAACAATTACAGGATGACGGATATTCAGGCTGCTCTTGGAACCTCCCAGTTGAAAAAGCTGGACGGTTTTAGTGAGAGGAGACGAGAGATTGCTTTACGCTATGATGAGGCGTTTAGAGGCAATCCATATTTCGATATTCCTGTCCGGAGGTCATATGCCCGGTCATCGCATCACCTTTATCCCATACGGCTCAGAGACTCATACAAAAAAAATAAGCGGGTGATTTTCTCGAGGCTGAAGGAAAAAGGACTTGGCGTCCAGGTCCACTATATCCCTGTATATTTGCAGCCCTATTATAAAAATTTAGGGTTCAAACAGGGACTGTGTCCCCTTGCAGAGGACTTCTACGAGAGGGAAATCAGCATACCCCTGTATCAGGGGATGAGCGATGCCGACGCAGACAAGGTAGCCCATCGATTGCTTTCTGTGTTTAATGAGTTATGATGCCCAAATTAATCATCGGGACCGCAAATTTCGGCCTCAGGTACGGCATTGCAAACGATAAAAAGTTAAGTCATGAGGAGGCATTTGCCATCCTTGATTATGCCTCCACGCAGGGCATACAGTGGATAGACACCGCAAGCGCCTATGGCGATGCCGAGCGAGTGGTCGGCGATTTCTTTGCAAAGCGAGGCAAGGTATTCAAAGTTATCGGCAAACTGCCGGCCAAAGAGTATCTGAACGCACAGTCTGCAGAGGATGAGATATTAGGCTCGCTAAAAAAAATGAATATTGCCTCGTTCGACGCATTTCTTATCCATTCTTTCGACACGTATAGAATGTATGGAAATAAGGTCATTCCAGTGCTTCAGTCATTTTGCAGGGATGGCATTGTAGAAAACTACGGCATCTCTGTATACCACCCTGAAGATGTTGCTGAAATAGCTCTAAAGACTAAAGATACGCTGGTGATCGAGTTTCCGCTGAATCTATTTGATCAGAGATTTTTGAATAGTGATTTAGTACAGGATATTAATAACAGAGGGTGGAGGTTTTTTGCGAGGTCGGTATTCTTACAGGGTCTTTTTTTCCTGAGTGATGATGCCTTGCAGGGGAGATTTGAACAGGTGAGAGGAAAAGTCAGAGAGATACGGGAGCTTTCATCAGCAATTGGCATGAAACCGGAATGCCTTGCATTATTATTTGCCGCATCTAAACCTTGGGTGGAAGGAGTTGTGGTGGGCATTGACAGCGTGAAGCAGTTAATAAGCAATAACGAATGTTTTCGAGCGGGGCATACAGGACGCTTTGCTGCCATGGAGTCGGCATTATCGGGACTGGCAGTACATGATGAGGAGATTATTTTACCGTATAAATGGCATAGCGCGGGGAATGCATGAAAATACTTTTTCCTGATGCGTCATCTATTGATCACATGGAGGGTGTCGAGCTCAGGCAGGGTGAGGTGCAGAAACGCCCGGAACCGGTGATAGTTCCTGAATATCCGTGGGAAGACACAAATATATATCTTTACGGCTCTGTACTCAAGAAAGGACCTTTATATCGTATGTGGTATCAGTCATATGTGGACGGCTACGGCTTTTTCGTGAATTATGCCCGGTCTGCGGACGGTATTCAATGGCGGAAGCCGCTGATAAAGAAATTCATCTTTGAACAACCGGGTATTTATCCCACTGTTGCGCTCGACAATAAAATACAGGATTTCTATTCACGCCAAAACAACGGGGGGAGCTGCCTTACCAACATTTTGTCGACCTATCATATCCCGAGCGTTATCCGCGATGACGGGGACAAGAAATATCCCTACAAACTTTTCGGATACACGGATAACGGTTTCTGTACGGCATTCTCGAGGGATGGATTACATTTCAGGGAAAATGAACTCAACCCTGTTATTCCGCTCATGACCTTCCCGAACGCACTTACGAAAAAGACCTGGTTCAGCGATGTAGCCCCGGCCTTCAAAGACACCTTGAAGGACAGGTTTGCGGCCTTCGTAAAGACATATGTGATAGATGACAAAGGTCTGACAAGGAGATGCGTAGGGTTTTCCGAGAGCTGGGATTTCAGGTCATGGAGCAAACCGGAAACATTATGGGCGCCTGGGCCTTCGGAAGATGCGCTGGCGATGGCAAAAGGCTTTAAATGGGCTGATTTTTACGGCCTCTGCGGTTTCAATTACGGTGCAAGCTATCTTGGGTTTCTCTGGCTCTTTTTTATCGACCATGAAGTGAAGCGTGGCACCCATGACGGAAGGGTCGAGATATATCTGGCGCAGAGTGATGACTGCAGGAACTGGAAAAGAGTTTCAGACAAGCCGTTTATAGCATTGACCCCCGGCGGATGGGACAGCGACATGGTATATACTGCAAATGCCCCTCTTTTCCTAAAAGATAAAATACTCGTTTATTACGGAGGCTCGAACTTCAGCCATGGAGTGGGCCATGAGGGCATGCCTTATGACGAGGAGAAACACGGCTTCAAAATAGGGCTTGCGAATCTGAGAAAGGATGGATTCGTTTACGCTTATGCGATGTCGGGAGGTTATTGTCTGACAAAGAAGGTAAATATGAAGAAAGGACTGCTCCGCTTGAACCTCGATGCCGGTGACGGCCGGGTTTCTGTTGAGTTTATGAAGGGATCCGAGAGCGCAGCGTCTTTTGATATCAAAAGGGTGAATTCTATTGATTACACTCTCAAGTCTGCAGTAAAAGGGACAGTTGCATTAAAAATCCATTTGCATGATGCAAGGCTGTATTCGCTGGAGGCCCAATGAGTAGCGGTGTAATAGTTCAGGCGAGGAATAGCTCAACGAGGTATCCGAAGAAGATGCTGCATGATTTTCTCGGCAGAACGACCCTCGAATGGGTTCTCGACAGGTGCGGGGGAATTGATACGGACTATAAAATACTTGCAACCTCAGAGGATAGTGACGACGACTCTCTGGCAGGCTGTGCTCAAAATAAAGGATGGAATGTGGTTAGAGGAAGCCTGAATGACGTCCTTAACAGGTTCGCACAGGCGGTAAAAGAATATAATCTTGATTATGTTGTACGTATAACGGGTGACTGCATCCTGACAGATTACCGGCTGGCAAATTTTGCTATACAAAAATTCAGAGAGAACAATGCCGATTATCTTGTGCTTACGCAAATTATTGACGGCTTCGATGTGGAAGTAATCAGCGGCAAGGCGATACTCTATGCGGATAATAATGCCGTAATGCCTTCAGAAAGGGAGCATGTTGGTCCTTATATCCGCGGCAGCGGCAGGTTCAAAGCAATCGGCATACCCTATGGACAAGAAGACCTCTCGCACGTTCACCTGAGCCTTGATTACCCTGAGGATGCCGACACGATAGGGGCAGTTCTCCAGCGGCTGGAGAAGCAGGATTTTACGTATGAAGATGTGTTTATACTCATAAAAGGAGATGCAAAAGTGCTTGAGAAAACTAAACATGTTGTGCCAAATGCCGGTTATCGCAAATCTGTCGAGGAGGACAAGGCCTTTCTTATAGGCCTGAAAGCAAAGCCTTTGAAACTCGACGAAAATAACAAGCTTTTCAAAAAGGTGCTGGGCATTATCCCCAACGGCTCTCAGACTTTCAGCAAGTCCTATCTGCAGTTCAGCGCCGGGGCATCGCCACTTTTTGCAAGAGAAGGCAAAGGATGTCTTATCACCGATGTAGACGGGAATAACTACATTGATTACACCATGGGACTTGGGGCCTGTATTTTGGGATATGCATTTGAGCCGGTTCTCGAAGCAGTCGAAAAACAGTTGGGGAAGGGGAGCGCCTATACACTTCCTCACTATCTTGAGTATGAGCTTGCTGAACTTCTTACGCAGGTAATACCATGCGCCGAGATGGTGCGGTTCGGGAAAAACGGCTCTGATGTTACCTCGGCGGCGGTAAGACTTGCGAGGGCGTACACGGGGAGAGACTATGTAGCGTGCTGCGGCTATCACGGCTGGCAGGATTGGTACATTGCTACGACTACCCGCAGTAAGGGCATTCCCCAAGCAGTTAAGGAACTTACGCTATCATTTCAGTATAACAATATAGAGAGCCTGGAAAAGCTGTTTGAGCAATACAAAGACAAGGTCGCTTGCGTGATTATGGAGCCGGTCAGTCTGGCAGCGCCTGAGAATGACTTTCTCAACAAAGTAAAAGAGGTTGCACATAAAAATAATGCACTGCTCGTGTTTGATGAAGTGGTGACGAGCTTCAGGTTTGCTCTGGGGGGCGCCCAGGAATTCTTTGGAGTCACGCCGGACATCGCATGTGTCGGAAAGGCAATGGGCAACGGCCTGCCTGTTTCTGCCATAGTGGGCAGGAAAGAATACATGCGGCTTTTCGACGAGATATTCTTTTCTTTCACCTTTGGCGGTGAGACTGCATCCATTGCTTCATCGCTTGCCACGATACGCTATATGCATGATCACGACGTCATAGGGGATATATGGAAGCAAGGGAAAAGACTCAAGGATGGCATTGAGAAACTTATAGGTGAAAGAGGACTTGACGCCATGATCTCCATTGATGGTTTCCCTGTCAGAACGGTCATGGGATTCAAGGGGGAGGAGAAGGAGGGCCTTGCAATGAAAACCCTTTTCCAGCAGGAATGCGCAAAGAGAGGCATTTTGTTCACCGGTGGACATAACATTTCGCTGCCGCATGATGACTCAGTCATGGAAAAAACTTTGTCAGTCTATTCTGAGGTCATGAATATTTTAAAATACGGGGTCGCTTATAACATGGTGGATTCGTTGCTTGAAGGTAAATTGCTGGAACCTGTATTCAGAAGGGTTTGAAATAAAGATGCCATCCTTTTATGAAGCGATTTCGCATTTAGGCAATTCAAAACCTCTGTCAGAGGCATCCGCAGACTGGGATAATGTTCTGGAAAATGCCGCCTATGCCCCGGTGGCGTATACGCGCATTATGGTTCTATACCAGTCGGCCTATATAATGGAGAAAGTGGATAAATTCGTTGACCTTTCGATTGTTTTATTCCATGAAGATAAACCTGTCGGGGTGTGGCCCTTAAATATGCGATTATCAGAAGGCGCATGGGTATGCGGATCGAATGAAGGTCCTGTTTATGCCCCTTTATTTGTAGACAAAATTGCCGAAAAGACCAGAAAGAACCTGATGGCAAGTTGTCTTGATGCTCTTGATGAATTGTGCAGGATGGTCGAACAAAAGATATGGAGAGGAGTCGATTTTATAGGGACTAACGGCCTGGATCAATGGCATAGCAAAATCATGGATAGAGGCGCGACTATCCAGAGGGTCGCGCACGAGATGTTTGTAGACCTTTCGATGAGTATCGAGGACATTAAGGCAAACTTGAGAAAGAGTTATAAATCACTGCTTTCCATGGGCAACAGACTTTGGCAGTCAAACGTATTTGCTGAGGTTGAGCATAATGTATTCGATGAATTCCGGCAATTGCATTATCAAGTTTCCGGACGCGCCACTCGCTCTGTCGAGACATGGAACATTCAGGAGCAGGCCATTAACAGTGGTGACGCGTTTCTTGTGGTGTTGAGAGACGACAAAGGGGTAATGGTTGGGGGCGGTTTGTTCCACACATCAAAAACAGAAGGCTTGTACGCCGTTGGTGTATATGACCGTAACCTTTTCGACAAGCCGTTGGGTCACGTAGTGCAAATGAAAGCCATTGAACACATGAAAACCCGTGGTTTGAGGTGGCATAAGTTAGGGGAGCGCTTTTATCCTGGAGACAGCTGTAAACCAACGGAAAAAGAACTCAGCATTGCCCACTTCAAGGCAGGGTTTGCAACGCATATGTTTTTGAGGCTGCATGTAGAATGCAGTGTATTATTATGGCGACTCTGAGTAGTTGCGGCATGCATCCAGCGCTGTTCCCATTGCATCGCCAAGCGGCAGCGTGAATATTTCAGACAGCAGTGCAGGAACACGAAAATCGCAGGGATGCTGTTTGACCGCTGCTTCGGGCAGCACAGATGTTACCGGTTTCAGGTCGATTGTTTCAGATGATATCAATGCCGTTGCAAATCTGCGCAATATTACCAGCAGTGAAGGGCCGGTTCCGGATGTGGATTCAGCCAAACGGATAAGCGGCCAGAGGGTCTTGGGAAGGTTGAGATAAAGATTGAATGTGTTCTGCAGACCTTCGAGTTCTTCCGGCGTCATTTTAGACAGTCTGAATTCTTTTGCTCTGGAGACAGGGAATATCTTTCCATCTTTGTCTCTGATCGGTATATTGAATTCCTTCTGGATCGGCGTGCCGGGATAAGGGAACAGGATATACACATTGCAGGCGCTGGTGCCAATTTTCTTGTTGATCTCGATGGTTTCAAAGACATTCTCCCTTGTCTCGCCGGGAAATCCGATGATATTGAATGTTGACAGCTTAATACCGAAGTCCTGTATTATTTTGAGATTTCTGATTAGCTGTTCGTCATTGTAATTCCTTTTAATCATCTTTCGTATACCGGCGTTACCGCTTTCCACGCCAACAGTCATCGCAACACATCCCATATCCTTTGCTATGTTCACTTTTTCTTCCGTTATTGTATTCGGCATAACCGAGCAGCCGAACTTTATACCAAGCGGCTTAAGACCTTCTCTCAGTTCTTCAAGGTGTTCATTGGGAGGCAGCAGAAAGCTGTCGTCTGCAAACTTGAACCATGTTGCTCCGAATTTTTCCCTGAATTCCGCAATGTGGGAGATGGTTACCGACGGTTTTTGCACTCTGAAATAACTCTTGTCCCCCCGCGACATTTTCGACACTGTCGGATTTATGCAGTAGGTGCATTGCTGAGGGCAGCCTCTGGACTGCACATAGAACGACCCTTTGTATATCACCCCTTCAAAAGGACGGAAGAGGTGGCGCTCATCAAAAAGGCCCCAGTCGGGACAAGGCAGATCATTCAGGTCAACCCTCGGCGCAAGAGGATTTTTCTTAATGCTCCCGTCCGGCATCTTAAAGTACATTGACTTTACATTAGTATAGTCCTTGCCAGCTTCCATCAGGTCGCACAGCTCTGCGAGCACATCATCTCCTTCCCCTATGCAGGCGATATCCACTTCCTTCTGGGCAAGGCAGTCATCCACTGCAATTGTAGGATGGACCCCGCCCACAATGACTTTGGCTTTATACCTGACTTTACGCAGGAGATTCATCGCAAAATCAAACGTTGATGTCATCGTAGAAACGGCAATTAGATCAGGCGAGAACGAATCTATCGTCTTCTGGAGTTCTTCCTCATACCGGACTACCGGATCATTCCTGACAAGGTCCTCTAGTGTGTAAGCGGTTTTCTTGAACTGCTGCATCCCTGCCTTATCTGCTTCACTGTTGCCGCCGTGGATATCGGCATGAAGACGTTTCCGGTCAAAATCAGGGTCTGTTTTTAGGAAGGTAGTGTCAAATACATTTACGGCATGACCGTGCTGCTTGAGAATGGCTGACAGTATCGAAACTCCACCGGGAATCCCAATGTTAAGATAATGCTCGGGAAAAAGAAAGAGAACCCTCATAACTCTATGTTTAGAATAACATATCCATGAGCGTTATGTTAAGCTATAAAATAGCTGGAATTCAGACAGTGTAATGAAAGATATGTCTCTTGCGCTCAGGCGCTACGTCCTGACAGTTCTAACGGCTTGTTCGCTACAGTCGCAAAACTCGCCCTTCGGGCTC
The DNA here is from genome assembly GCA_963710375.1 of Nitrospirota bacterium. Lineage (GTDB taxonomy): Bacteria > Nitrospirota > Thermodesulfovibrionia > Thermodesulfovibrionales > Dissulfurispiraceae > JADFXI01. The sequence goes on along the minus strand of CAVPZX010000008.1, from coordinate 245,577 downwards.
AGACATTGCGCCTGTTAGACGCTCACTTCCCCGAGAACTGTTACCAGGACTCCGCGATTCGCTTCAGAGTCACATCCTTCATTACACTGTCTGAATTTGCGGATAAAATAGTTATTGCTCAGATCAGGATGATATAATGAACAGCGAACTTAAAGTATTTATTGTCACTGAGGGAGGCGATCGTATCGGGTTCGGTCATATTACGCGATGCCTTTCTCTGTATCAGGCGTTTGAGGCTAGCGGTGTTCTGCCTGAATTTGTTGTATATGGTGATGCGAGCATCGATGATGTTTTGAAGAACATGCGATATAAAAGATTAAACTGGCATGAACATAAGGAGAGAATATTATCCTCTATTAATGGCTCGGATATAGCTATTATTGACTCTTATTTGGCTGACCTGAATTTTTACAGGGAAGTATCCGATTCGGCGCGCGTTCCGGTCTATATCGATGATAATAAAAGAGTGGACTATCCAAAAGGGGTAGTTGTCAATGGCTCGATCTCTGCAGAATTGCTTCACTACCCTTCAAGAGAACATATTGCTTATCTGCTCGGCCCGGAATACATACCGCAGAGAAAGGAGTTTTGGAATGTACCTGATAAGGAAATAAGGGAAAAGGTTGAAAGCATTATGATCACATTCGGCGGTGATGATCCAAGAAATATAACGCCTGCAGTGTTGAGATTGCTGGTGACACGGTACCCACTTATTGCTAAAAATGTCATTATCGGCAGGGGATACCGGAATGCGGACGAAATAAAAACAGCGGCAGATGGACGGACAGAATTAATTTATTTTCCAGGCGCAGAAGGTATGAAGTCCGTCATGCTAGAAAGTGATTTAGCCATATCTGCGGGCGGACAGACATTATACGAGCTTGCGAGGGTGGGGGTTCCTGCTGTTGTTGTGGCGGTAGCGGACAATCAGTTTAATCATGCAAGAGGTTGGCAACGGACTGGTTTTATAGAGTATGCCGGGTGGTGGGAAGATGGTATGCTCCTGGATAATGTGGACGGAGCACTTAAACAATTAGAAGATAGCGACAGAAGAAAAAAAATGTCACAGACCGGCAGTGCCCTGGTTGATGGAAAGGGCGCAAAGAGGATAGTGGATTACCTCGTCGGCATGAATAAACGATGAGACCAATTAATTTGTTATACTTAACCACATCCGGAGTTTTCCCGGGGCCATTTAGCCGGTGAGAGCTGTAAAAAATTATCTAGATGCAAGAGGGTTGTTATGAGAGAATTTTGGGAAAGCCAGGCGGAAAAGTTTAAAGAAGGAGTGCAGGCTGTGAACTTTGATCCTCTGGCCGAGGAACTGGAACTTTTCTTTCTGGAGGGTCTTATAGGGGATGGCGACATATTTTGTGATATGGGATGCGGAAACGGCAGAACGCTTATGACTCTTGCAGCCAAAAGGCCAAAGGCTGTTTTTTACGGGGTTGACTTTGCAAAAGGCATGATTGAAACAGCTAATGCCAAAAAGGAAGAAATGAGTCTGCCAAATGTGCATTTCTATCACTTCGACGCAGCCTCTAAAGACCTGTCTTCATTGTTAGACGCAAGGTTCGACAAAGTGATGACAAAACGGCTGCTGATTAACCTGAAGGGAAATGAAAAGTTGAAAGCGGTCGAGAACGCTTATTCCGTGTTAAAGGACAACGGCACATACATTATGATAGAGTGTTTTACGGAACCGCTCCTTAGAATAAATGAAATACGGGCGACATTGGAGCTTAATGAGATAAAGGTAAAGTTTTTTAACGAGTACCTGTCGTTCGACATATTAGAAAAAATTAATGACCTTTTTCGTGTCGAGAAAAGGATGGATTTTGCAAGCTTGTACTATTTTATATCGAGGGTTTTCAATGCCGCATTATCTCAGGGAGAGCCGGATTATTTCTCGGATATAAACCGCCTTGCCGTGGAACTGACAAAAAAAGGATTCAATCCGATTGAAGGGTACTCACCGGAGATTATGTTCGCCCTGAAAAAAAATAATGAGAAGAAATGAATCTTAAAATATCTCAAAGAAACATTGGCGAGGGCAGCCCTGTATTCATAATCGCTGAACTATCAGCGAACCATAATCATAAATTCGATCTGGCAGTGGAAACAATAAAAGCTGCAAAAGAGGCTGGTGCAGACGCGATAAAGCTGCAAACTTACACGCCCGATACGATTACTATAAACTGCGATAATGAGTATTTTCAGATAAAGCACGGTACCTTATGGGACTCCAAGACTCTTTATCAGCTTTACCGTGAGGCATACACTCCCTGGGAGTGGCAGCCGAAATTAAAAAAGGTGGCAGAAGATATCGGCCTGCTTTGTTTTTCATCACCGTTCGACAATACCGCAGTTGATTTTCTGGAGCGCATGGATGTTCCAGCTTACAAAGTTGCCTCATTTGAAATAACTGACGTCCCCCTCATCGAACACATTGCGTCAAAAGGCAAACCGGTAATTATCTCGACCGGAATAGCGACCCTTTGCGATATTGAAGAGGCTGTAAACGCTTGTAAAAGAATGGGGAATGAACAGGTCGCCTTGCTGAAGTGCACTTCCGCCTATCCCGCGCCTCTGGAAGAGATGAATCTGAGGACTATCCCGAATTTGGCCGAAACTTTCAAGACGGTTGTCGGGCTGTCCGATCATTCAATCAGTATTTCCGTTCCCGCCGCGTCAGTGGCGCTCGGCGCAAGCATATTGGAGAAACATTTTATACTGGACAGGAATTCAGGGGGGCCGGATGCTGCATTTTCCCTGGAGCCGGAAGAGTTCAGGTCAATGGTAAAAGCCGTGAGAGATGTGGAAAAGGCGTTGGGCATCGTAAATTATGCACTATCTGAGAAAACTAAAAAGAGCAGGGAGTTTGCCCGCTCTCTTTTTGCAGTAAAAGACATAGTGGATGGAGAAACAATAACCGTTGAGAATGTAAGGTCGATAAGACCGGGCTTTGGCTTGCATCCTAAATTCCTGAGTGATATACTCGGCAGGAAAGTCAACAGGGATATTAAAAAAGGAACACCGATGCAATGGGTATTTGTTCGGGAGTGAATCCATGAGCGAGAAACCGTACAAGGCCAATTATGATTTCGCCCTGTCATATTTGAAACTTGGGCAGAAAGATGCTGCAATTGAGGCGTTATCAATGGCGCTATCACAGGTCCCCGATCACGAAAAGAACGAGAAAAATAATATATATTTGAGCATCCTCTCGACTCTTGCATTCCTTCTTGTCGAAAACAGAGACTTTGAAAATGCTGCGCGGTATGTTGAAGAAGGGCTTGCGGTCAAGAAGGAGCACGCAGATCTTCTGTTTGTTAAATCTTTGCTCTTGCTGGATATGAAAAGATTTGACGAGATGCTCGAAACGATAATCCATTATTTACTGTCTGTGGATAAAGGGGACAACGAACAGTTCAATTATAAATATATCCATGAGGGCGTCATGGATGAGATTTACGGCACTCTCCTCCCCATGGCTTCAAGGTATTCTGTTGAATATGCAAAAATCAGGGATATTGTTCAGAAGCTTTGCAAGGCCACGGGAAGCGAGAGGATTAAAAAGGCATTTGATGTAATGACCAAGGCAGAAACCCTGAGAAATGATATGGCGGATTCATGAAAAAATTGTTGTTTCCGATTTGCGACAGGGATTATTCTACAATTATGGGAAGGATCAGGCTGGATGCTGAGTGACCTTTCAAAGAATTTTATCGTGGAGTTAATGACGATTTCAAAAGAAGTATACGATGATATCCATAAAAAGCTCGGCGCTATTCCTCCCAATCTTCATATAAAGCTTATCGAAGGGAAACTCCAGCCCGTGACCTATGACCTCAGAAATGACTTTTCTAAAATATTTGTGAGGTACACATATGATATGGTCCTGCCGGGCACAGATTTGAAATTGTGGAAGACAGCGGCATTTGACGACTTCTGGGGCCATATATCCAGCTATGCCTTCGAAGGGGCCACGAATCTGGATGCCGATATGGTCTTATTCCCTGTAATCAACTACGATGAAACTACTCCCGACGATGCAGATGTTTTTTATACTACACTGCTTTTCAACGCCAAGGAGGCGGGGATAAAAGTGGTAGGATATCAGGTTTATCCTGTTTTTGAAAGTAATCAGCTTATGCCGCGGTTGCTGGATGCCATTATAGTCAAGAAGGAATACGAAAAGGACTTTTATGTAGAAAGGGGCAATGCGCCTGAGAAAATACGGGTTTTGGAAAATGACATGGACATCTATTCATTGTCCACTATTGAAGATGCCTATAAGAACAATATGTATAATTCTGAGATACAAATAAGTCGGGCCGAACTGGGTATTGTGGTGTATAATCATCCCAAGTACAGACCCCAGTTGAGAGAGGTGTTCAGGATTATCGCGGCTGCGAAGCTGCCCGTGGTGCTTTCATTAGTCAAGCGTGGGTTTGTCATTCGTGAACTGATGGAGGATAAAATAATAGAGGGGGTCTTCTTCGAGGATATTAAAAAGATAAAGTGCAGATTTTTTTTGGTTGAAACAGCGAGTTTGGTGCCCGTCGTTATGATATCGGATGTGATTATATCTCCTACCTATATAGGTCCGGTCCAATTTGCGGCCCAAAACGGAAAAGAGGCATGGGTGTATAATCCCCGTAATGGACAAATGCCTGACGTTGATGGGGTTACTTTTATAAATAGCCCCGGGGATCTGGCGCATTCGCTTAAGGCGGCTTATGAAAGAAAGCAAGAGACAGAAGGCATGGCGGACATAATCAAGGCGCTTCTAAGGAAATGACACTGAACATGAAAAGAAGAAGGATAGCTTGTTTTCTAGCCCTTCCACAACATACCAGATTTTTTCTCCCCCTGCAGAATGAAATAGAAAGGCAGGGCGGCGAACTGCTGTTTATTACCCCGCTGTCTGAATATCCTTATGAGCTTGACATGATGAAGCGCAAAATGAAATACAGATTCTTTTCTGATTATATGACTCCGGACATAAGGGATAAAGTCAACGCATCTTTGAGGGAATTGTTCGACGGGTGGGCCGGCAACTGTTTCAAGTGGCAGGGTTATAGCCGATGGCCTTTGGGTAAACAAACGTGGCTTTTGGCAGAGTCTGTGGAAGAGTACTTTTGCCTGGAAATGTTTATGGATGAAGAGAAGCCGGACATGTTTATTGCACATCACGAGTGCTCACGCTGGGGCAAGATAATGGGCCATCTATGCTTCAAGAAAGCGATTCCTTTTGTCACATTCCAGGAAGGCGATTATTATGCCCGCACCATGGGCAATGCTGTTCATACGGAATATTCGACAGTCTGATCTGCTCTGGGGCAGGGTGACAAAAGAGCGGTTGGCAGGATACACATGTTCGAGGGACAAGATGTTTCCTATCGGTAATACTCATATCGATGCCGCTATCAAAGAGTATGCGAATTCCGAAATGAGAACAGCTATCAGGCGGGATCTTGCCATCCCCGAAAACAAGAAGGTAGTGCTTTTTCTGGTAGGGATTAAATTTGCCGGCATCAAGGAAAAAGAGATATGGCAGAATTTAATGAAGGTAACTGAAAGAACAGAGACGGATATAGTCTGCATTTTTAAATGGCATCCGAATGTAGCAAAAAAAACCGCGGACGAGATTAAAGAGATAATCAATGAACTGGCCCCTTCTGCTGTTATCATGCAATCATACGATCCCTACCGGTTGATTGCCATTGCCGATTATTGTGTCACTCTGGGGCAGACTACGCTTACCATAGAGTCCGTCGCTTTTGGCAAGCCCATGTTTTCGGTCCCCGATCCCGACGCAGGGGGCGATGATTATTATGTAAATGAAGGGATTGCCCAGTCCGTTTATCCTATCGGCAACTGGACGAACCTGATCAGCACTATGGAGAATGGAGTTCCGGCCGGCATACAAAACCGCACAAGCGAATTCTTGAGTGAGAATTTTTACAAGCTCGACGGCAGGAGTGTCGAAAGGGCTGCCGGCGTTATAAGTTATATTTTCGAAGTCAGGCAAAAAAAAGAAAAAACTGCTGGAATTGGCCGAAAGGAGTTTGTTGAGGGCAGGGTCAGTTTTGTTATCCCATCAGGGCGTGATGCTGAGGCATTGCTCGCAACTCTTACCTCTCTTTCACAAAATGTGAAACATAGGGATTGGGAAGTTGTAATTGTGGCGAGTGATAGAGCCATAAAGGAAACGCTTTCCTCTATTTCAGGAGATGTCAGAGTTATCGAAGCTGAAGGTAATCTTGCTCATCTTTATAATACCGGAGCTGAAGCATCTTCGGGTGAATATCTGGTCTTCATGAGGCCGGGCCTCGTTTATTTTAAAGGCGAGGGGATAGACAATGCCATGAAAGACGGGATAGCTGGAGTGCCGATAAAGAACCGGGACATGACGCCCTATTGTCTCGGCATAGGTTTTGATTTTAACTTTGCTCCGTACCTTATAAAAGAGGACTTAACGCTGAACGATCATAAGGAGGCTGTGGGCGGGGGATTGATCGGAATGCATAGAACTATATTTGAATCTGTTCGTAAATTTGATGATGGGTTAGCTAATCATCTTATTGAGCCGGATATATGCCTTAAGGCAAAAGAATTGAATATTCCTGTCAGATACCTGTCTGGTTGCCTTGCATTTAATTATAAAGAGACTTTTTTTCGAGAAGATGTCTCTGATGAGAATTGGAAGAACAGGGTTAAGTTTTTTGCCAGGTGGGTAGGTAAATTGCCCAAAGATGATGATTTCTTGCGTCACGCAGGGGATTTGATGAAAGTGTAAGAAATACAGGTAATTCGGAAAGCATCTCTATTATAAAGTCAGGCCCTCCCTGAATATTTTTTTCACCTGTTAAAGTTTTTAAAATAACCTCCGATAAAATAGACAAGCGAAAAAAGCATGCGGTTTATGTGCAAACCAATCAAGGAGGTGAGTAAGAGACTTTTTTTACGGCACAACGCTGTACGCTGAATCGCCAAAGGGCAGGATGCCCTAAATAGCAAAAAAAAACCAATTTTTTCAAGGAGGAAAAAATGGCTCTCACGATTGCAACAAATCTATTTGCACTTAATGCACGGAACGCACTTTCAACAACCCAGCAGCCTCTTAGTCAGGCTATGCAACAACTTTCAACAGGCCTGAAGATCAATAATGCATCAGACGATGCTGCCGGTCTTGCTATTGCAACAAGAATGCAGCTGCAGATCAATGGTTACGCCCAGGATGTGAATAACGCGAATAACGGCGTTGATTTTGCACAGACCGCGGAAGGCGCCATGACTGGAATGACGAATAACCTGCAGAGAATTTATGAACTTTCAAACCAGTCCGCAAGTTATAACACATCATCTGACAGAGGCGACATGAACGACGAAGTTCAACAGCTCATCGCCCAGTTGAACAGCACTGTTTCCCAGACCGAGTATAACGGGTCAACGTTCCTGAACCAGGCCTTCAGCGCCAACTTCCAGACCGGCAACGAGGTCGGACAGATAATAAATGTAACCACCACAAATGTGGCCCCAAACGCTTTTGGCGTACAGTCATCCAGGGTGGATTTTACCAATTCAGCTGCTAACCAGTCTAATATCGGATGTGCCGTTGCAGCAATGACTCTCCGTGGAAACGGTTTATCTGCTGCCGCAACTATTGCAGGTGTGAGTCTGGGTGCTGCTATTGCGCAGTCTAATACGCTGAATGACAGCCTTACCGTTATTAACCGTATAAACCAGTATACAGGCCAGACCAATGTCACAGCATTCTCTTTTGGTAATTCATATGCTGGCACAGCGGCAATAGCTGATGGCGCTGCTACCTCTTTAAGCGCCGGTTATTTGACTATCAATGGTATCACAATCGGTTCAGCGTCGATATTGACAACAGATGCAGGTGCTGAGGCCTCCGCTCTTGTTACGGCAATCAATACCGATACTACACAGACAGGGGTAACCGCTATTCTTCTTGGAAGTGCTGATACATCGGTCGCCAGCGGTTACAGTATTGCTCTGGTCAACACCTCAGGAGCTGCAATCACCGTATCGGTTGCCACAGCAGATGCCGGTAGCACAGGGTTGGCGAATAATATATTCAGCACAGCTGGCGCGAGCATAGCTGCAGGTCAGAACGGGCAGATCGTTTTCAGCACTCCTCTGGGCACGACTAGTACGCCTACTCAGGGTGCCACTGCGGATGACCTTGCATTAGGTCTTGCTTCTACCGCAACCAGTATCTCACTCGCTAACAGCCAGTCAATTAATAACATTAACATCAACACAGTTGGCGGCGCAAACCTCGCAATTCTCGCAGTTGAGCAGGGAATTAACACGATGAACAACTCGCAAGCTTATCTCGGCGCTGTTGTAAACAGGTTCAATTCTGCTATTTCGGAGCTTCAGAGCGATAGTACGAATATCACCGCTGCAAGGTTGACGTTTATGGACGCTGACTACGCGGCTTCGACCAGTAACCTGACAACAGCCCTGATTACTGAGCAGGCCGGTATATCAATGCTTGCCCAGGCTAATACGCTTCCACAGTATATACTCACGCTGCTGCCGAAGACGTAAGAAGTAGGGATTGAGCTGCAAGCAGTGTAGTGTAAGAACTGCTTGAAAGTATAAACACAGGGCGGTCCGTCCGCCTCGGCGGACGGACCCCTGATAAAAAAAGAGTAAAGACATATTTATCATTGTGGTGTATTGTGTTGTATAATATACAATAATAATTACAGGCAAGTGGAATGATAATAGATCCGGCAACAACATTAAATATGCCAGGTATAACAAGCCAGAGTGACTTGCAGGGTAATAGCGGGCCGGCTGTTGGCAATCAGGCAAATAACAGCCCAACTGCGAGCAATCAGGCAACAAGTACGGCTAAGAACAATCCACTGTCCAATCAGAATCAGGACATGGGCAAAGCTAATGCATCTTCAAACCTGGAACCTACAGGTATAGTAGGCGGTCTTGCTCTTGACGACCATAATGGTGTTGTAGTGCGTTTTTATGATGCTACCGGTAAAGTAGTGGCCCAGTACCCGCCCGAAGATTATATAGAGATGATGAAAGAATTAAAACAGGTAACCAAGAATTTATTCCATATAACAGTTTAAACGCTAAAGATTAATCTCCATATGCCGATAGAATAATAAATGAGCTGATCGCCTTTTACTCATCTGCTCATTTTCCCTTAAACTCGTATATTTGTTTGGAGGAGCTCATATGTCAACGAGTCCGATCAATGTATCAAGTCTTTTGCAAGCCTTTGGGTTGGGTGGAGCATCAAACATCGATGTAAACACTATCGTAAGCGAGCTTATGCAGGTGGACGAGCAGCCTCTGATTGCTTTACAGAATAAGGTAACGGGCTATCAAACAACGATCAGCGCGTATGGAGCGCTGCTTTCAGGTATCTCGGGTTTGCAAAGCGCTGTTACGGCAATGCAAAGTACTACTACAGGCCTGTCGGCTGCCTCGTCGAACAGCAGCTATTTTACTGCAACAGCCTCCGGCACCCCTACCACGGGCTCTACACCTGTACAGATTGACAATATTGCGAGCGCCCAGAGCATTAGTTCCATTAGTTTCGGGTCACAGACCGGTCCTGTTGCGGATTTGACTGTTGATGCCCCTTCAGAGAATTTGCAGATAACGAACGGCTCTCAGTCAGCCACCATAGCAGTAACTTCTGGTAACAACTCCCTTTCAGGCATTGCAACCGCTATCAACAATGCCAATATAGGTGTCAATGCATCGGTTGAGCAGGTGTCGTCGAATTATGTAATTAATGATGGAAGCGATAATACTGTCGCAAATAATACTATCTCCTTTTCATACAACAATTATAATTACACCGCAACATTGGCCGCCGGGAATTATTCCAGCACCGATATGGCTGCCGAAATTGCGAGCGCAATGAATGCGGCAAAAAGCAGCAACGGCGGTGGAGCTATACCTGCAAACACATTCTCGGCTGATTATGGGACTACTGCGACGAATTCATTTACGATAAAGAATAACGATCCTGCCAATAATGTAACCATCAACTGGGCAGGCAGCACTTTGGCGCCTCAGCAGTTAGGCTTTGAATCAGGGGTCCAATCACCTACCATTGCGGCGAACGGCGGCACACTTACCGGAACTAATGCTGTTAACGGTACGTATCAATTGGCGTTGACGTCGGATTCAACCGGCACGGCAAACAGGATTACTGTGAAGGTGGATGAGGCAGGCAGTAATAATTACAGCGATACGGATAAATTCGGTCTTTCGGTGCTTGCTTTCAATCCCTCCTCATATGATTCAACAGGAAATCCCAGTGGCGGAACAGCAAATATGACACAAACTCAGGCCGGCCTGGATGCCAAACTGGCGGTGAATGGAGTCACGCTGTACCGGCCGAACAATACTATCACGGACGCAATTCCAGGCGTCACCTTGAACCTCTTGCAGGCTGAAACGACCCCGGGTTCGGCTAATTTAAAAGTTAATGTATCACTCGACAGCTCTTCGCTTGCAAACGAATTAGGGTCGCTGGTTACAGCTTACAACTCTGCGATGACCACTATAAACGGACTCTATAATCCCGTTACTTCTCAGACTACCAGCGCTCAGCAACAAGAGGGTCAGGGATATCTGAACGGCGATTCGGAATTGCTCAACCTGCAGCAGCAGTTGCAGGCTGTCCCTACTACGCAATACGGCGCCAGCAGCAACATCCAAAATAACTATCTTGCCGCCATTGGCATTACAACAGACAAAAACGGTGTTATGTCATTCGATGCGTCAGCATTGAGTTCAGCGTATACCTCTGCGAATGCAGGCGATATAACTAACATGATCAACAATTTTGCGAATCAGCTTGGATCGGCACTGAACGAATATATAAATGTTGCGGTCCCTGCTGAGGAACAGAACGTGAATAGTCAGATATCGTTTGCGCAAGGCCAGGAGACCGACCTGGCGCAGCAGCTGGCTTTTACACAACAGTCACTCACTACCGAATATAGCGATCTTGAGAATACGGTTTCGAACGACGCCAGTATCAGCAATTATCTGACGCAAGAGACAGCTCAAAATGATAGAAATACGAGCGTAATATAATGGTCAATACAGCTTACGCCCTTAATTCATATTCACAAGCCAAGGTTGCATCGGTTGACCACCCTCTGGACCCTATTATAATGCTGTACGATGGGGCCATTGAGTATCTTAATAAAGCGGCTACCGGCATCAAGCTTAAAAACCTGCAGATAAAGCTTAAATACATTAAAAGAACGTTGGCAATTATCACTGAACTCGACCGCTGCCTGAATTTCGAGGCAGGAGGAGAAATCGCCGTTAACCTGCACAACCTTTATAACTATATGATGAGAGAGCTTGTACTGGCAAATATCCACTATGACGCCGACAAGTTGATGCATATTAGCGGATTACTCGAAAACCTGAGGAAGGCCTGGGTCGAGGTCAGGAACAAAGTTTAAAAGTCTCTCAAAAAGCTGAAGACATGAACAGCAGAGATGTTTTCTGCTGTTTTTTGCTGTTTGTGTGGAAAAATTTTTTTCAAAATAGTATATAATTACATCGGTTTGGTTATTAAACATGAACGGAGAAAGATTGTGAAATGGATATAGCCGCATTTGTGGGGATTCTTCTCGGTATAGGTGCTGTTGTCGGCGGCAACATGGTTGAGGGCGGCAATGCCGCCCATCTTGTGCAGACAGCTGCAGCAATTATCGTTTTCGGCGGTACCCTGGGGGCAACCCTTTTAAGTTCTTCTATCAGGGACATGTTTAATGCCGTTAAAGCATTAGGCATGGTCTTCGGCGCCAGGTCGTCGTCGTCCTCAGAAGTCATTGAGGAAATCCTGGGTCTTCTCGTCAAGGCCAGGAAGATGGGCCTGCTCTCCCTGGAGTCACAGGTCAAAAGTATCGACAATGATTTCCTGCGTAAAGGTTTGAACCTTGTCATCGATGGGATCCCCCCTGCTATGATCAAGGACATACTTTTCCAGGAGATTTATACGTATGAGAACACCTGCAAGAAGGCAGCAAAAGTCTTTGAATCAGCAGGGGGCTATGCGCCGACCATCGGCATACTTGGCGCAGTATTAGGTCTTATACAGGTCATGAGGAATGTTACCGAACCATCGAAGATAGGCGATGGGATTGCTGTTGCTTTTGTTGCAACAATTTACGGTGTCGGGTCCGCAAACCTTATTTTTCTGCCGTTGGGCAGGAAAATAATTAACAGGCTTAAAGAAGAGGTATTTATAAAAGAACTGATTCTGGAGGGTGTCCTTGGAGTCGAAGCCGGAGTAAACCCTTACTTCCTCAAGGCCCGCCTGAATGCATTCCTGGCACAGCATGAAAAAACATAAATAGCTTAAAAGAATGTGAATAGTGAATGGTGAAAAGTGAAGAAAAAAGACAAGCAAATGTGTTCAATATTAACATGTTACCATCCAAGTTTTTTATTCACCATTCACTTTTCACCATTCACTTTTTGAGGAGTGAGTATGAGGCGCAGAGATGAGGATGAGCCCGAAAACCTTGATCGGTGGCTAATATCTTATGCTGATTTTATTACATTGATGTTTACCTTTTTTGCCGCCCTTTATGCGTTATCTTCGGTCGATAAGGCAAAAATGGCGGAGTTCTCCGGCTCTTTAAACCAGACATTCAAGGTAATCGAGAAGCCTATTCCACAGATAGACACCCAAAAAAGTGTGCTTATGGAAGATATAAAGAAAGCGACCGGTGATCTCCAGGGTATTACCGTAAGGAATGAGCCGCGAGGAGTCGTTGTGACATTTTCGGATTCCGTGCTTTTTGCATCAGGGTCTGCGGAGCTCAAGCCCGAAATTTTTGCCGTGCTCGAAAAGCTTTCGAAGTTGCTGTCAACCGTCCCCGGAAAGATTGCCATTGAGGGGCATACCGACAATGTGCCCATTTCAAGTTCCAAATATTCATCTAACTGGGAGTTGTCCACTGCGAGGGCTGCAAGCATGCTCCACTTTTTTATCGAAAAGGGGATCGATCCCGCCAACTATTCTATAGCGGGATACGCTGAATTCAGGCCGTTGGCGAGTAATGCCACTGAAGAGGGCAGGCAGAAGAACAGGCGTGTTGAGATTGTAATAGCTAAATAGTCGCTTATGGTCTAAGCGTTGAAATAATTTAAGCGGACTGAGAGAGGACAGATATAATGATACCGGAAGACGAACAGTATTCAAAAATGAGAGGGTTTTCGAGGGTTGATGCTCACATCCCCTTTGAGGTGCGGCTTGTGCCTAAAGCTGAACGAGGCACTATAAAATCCAGGACATTGGGCGATATGCCTCTTGTCGATACCAGGGTACTGCCGGAGTTGCAGGACAAGGTACTTGGCGAGTGGATCAGGATGCTAAACTCAAAGCTCGATGACATTATCATCAAGCTCAGTTCTCAGAAAGAAGGGTTTGGTACTTTGCCTCTCACCCATGTCAACATAAGTGGCGGAGGGCTCGGTTTTTTTTCGAAAGAAAGGTATAGCTTGGGTGATATTGTAGAAGCGAAGGTGATTTTGCCCATGATGCCGCCGGTAGCACTGTTTCTTTACTGCGAAGTCGTCAAGGTTGACGAGACGCCGAAGGGTTACATGATTGCTACTAAATTCGTTGCCCTGGATGAAGAAATCACGGATGAAGTTGTTAAGTTTGTCTTTAAAAGGCAGCGTGAGATCCTGCGGGAACAGAGGAGATAACGATTAATTTATGTTTGCTATCATCGGAGCGGGTATTGTTCTTGTTTCAGTTATCGGAGGTTATCTTCTCGAAAAAGGAAATCTCAGTGTAATCTTTCAGCCCGTTGAGATGCTTATAATATTTGGCGGGGCGATAGGCGGTTTTATTATCGCCTCTCCCTCAAAGGTGATCAAAGCTGTCGTTAGCGGACTTTTCAATATACTATCCGGTAAAGCATATTCCAAGGCGGACTATATAGAGGTGCTTTTGCTTTTAAGTGAAATCTTCACTAAAATAAGAAAAGAGGGACTTGTGTCGATAGAGGCTGACGTGGACAGCCCTGCTGAAAGCAAGATTTTCAGCAAGTATCCTAAGTTTCTGAAAAATCATGAGGCTGTTGCGCTGGTTACCGATACACTGAGGACGGTAATGACCACGAGTATCGCGCCTCACGAGCTCGAATCGCTGCTCGATGCCGAGCTTGAAGCACATCATGAAGAATCTTTGATTCCATCTAAAAGTGTTGGAACGGTTGCAGACGGACTGCCAGGCCTCGGAATTGTGGCTGCGGTCCTCGGCGTGGTTCTAACCATGGGGAAGATAAGCGAACCCCCTGAAGTCCTCGGACACAGCATTGGTGCTGCGCTGGTCGGCACGTTTCTCGGCGTGTTGCTGTGCTATGGCTTTGTGGGGCCTGCGTCAAGAAATCTTGAGTTCGCGGCCAATGAAGGAAGAGATTATCTTAATGTTTTGAAGGTAGCCCTTGTCGGCTTTGTAGGAGGAGCGGCCCCGCAGATTGCGGTGGAATTCGGCAGAAGGGTAGTCCCGGGTAATGTGAAACCTACATTCATCGAAGTAGAGGAAAAAATCAGAGAACTGAAAAAATAAGACAGGTTAAGGTTGAGGTTAAGGTCGAGAAAAAACTAGGCATTTGTCTTAACCTTAGCCTTAGCCTTAACCTGCTTTCACTATGGCAGACAAATCCAAGACAATAATAGTTAAAAAGGTTAAGAGGGGACATGACGGCGCCCATGGGGGCAGTTGGAAGGTCGCCTATGCCGATTTTGTTACCGCAATGATGGCCTTTTTCCTGCTGATGTGGCTGCTTGCGATGGTTTCACCTGAAAAGAGGGCCGCCATATCGGACTATTTCAAACACTTTTCCATTTTTGAACAATCTGGAAAATCTTTTATGAAAGAATCCTCACAGATATTGGAAAAGCCTGCAGGGGAAGTAAAGACCCTCAATAAGGAGTTTTCACAAGGGCCTGGCGAGATGTCTGCCGAACAGTTCAAAAACAAGCTTAAAAAGGCGATAGACGAAAAATTGAAGGGATTAAAAGAACACCTGATGGTCGATACAGTGGAAGATGGCGTCAGGATCCAGCTCGTTGATACAGAGGGAAAGCCGATGTTCCGTCCCGGCAGTGCTGAGCCTAGTCCATCGGCAATGGAAATTTTGAGATTTGTTGCTGACAATATTAAAGACATGCCTAACAAGGTCGCTGTTGAAGGCCATACCGACTCATCCCCCCTTCACAAGCAAAAGTTCACCAACTGGGAACTTTCTACTGAAAGGGCGTCAGCTGCCCGAAGGTTGCTGCAGGACAACGGTATAGATTCCGACAGGGTATCGCGGGTCTCCGGCTATGCTGATACTCAACTGCTTTATAAGGATAATCCCACTGACTCAAGAAACAGAAGGATCAGCATAATTCTGCTCCAGGAAAAAGTTCAGGAGCCCCCAAAACCTAATCCGGTTGAAAGCGCTGCAATAAAACCTGTAGAAGCGCCGCAGCCGCTCCAAAGTGCGCAGCCGGCACCGGCAGAGCCTTCCCGAAAAGCGGCCACAGTAACTCCAGCTCCAACCCAGCAAGGCCAGAATAAACCCCTTATCGTGCCGATCGCACCAAAGAACCCATTAGACCTTCACATCCATTAGTGACGGAGAATGTATTTTTTTGGTGCGTTTATTGTAAAATTTAGCAGATGCAAATCATTAGAAGGGAGGGATGCTATATGAGCGATGAGGAAATCATTGAAACTTTAAAAAAGGAGAATGAGGAATTCAGAAGGGTTTACCAGGAGCATAGGGAGCTGGATAGCATGCTTTCGGAATTCAACAAGAAGCATTATTTTACACCTGAAGAGGAAATAGAGATGCATCGGATGAAGAAAGAGAAGCTTTCCAAGAAAGACAAGATAGCTGAACTGATAAAAAACTATAAGAGCGGCATCAATTAAGCACTGCGTTCAGCGTCCAACAATGGACGTTCAACGAAAATAATAGATTTCTTAACCCACAACTCAGTACGCTGAACGCACAACGATTTTTTTATGAAAATGCGAAGCCACACTATAAAGAAAGGTCTTGAAAGGGTCCCTCACCGGGCACTCCTTTACGCTACTGGCATCCCTAAAAGCGAAATGGAAAAACCGTTTATAGGGATTGCAACCAGTTTTACCGATATTATACCAGGGCATACAGGAATGAGAGACCTTGAACGCTTTATCGAGAAGGGTATCCATACCGGTGGCGGCTATCCTTTTCTGTTCGGCATACCCGGCATATGCGACGGCATTGCCATGGGTCACAAAGGAATGCATTATTCCCTGGCATCACGTGAGTTGATTGCGGATATGGTGGAAACCATTGCAGAGGCGCACCAACTTGACGGTCTTGTTCTTCTTACCAACTGTGATAAAATTACTCCCGGCATGCTGATGGCTGCGGCCAGGGTGAACATTCCGAGCATAGTGGTAACTGCGGGCCCGATGCTCTCGGGACATTATAAGGGCAGGAGGCTTAATCTTACCAGCGATACCTTTGAGGCAGTCGGGAAATATAGAAAGGGATTGATAAAAGACGATGAGCTGGAAGCCATGGAAATGTGCGCCTGTCCCGGAGCAGGCTCCTGTCAGGGCATGTACACGGCCAATACAATGTCGTGCATTACAGAGTCGCTGGGCATGAGCTTGCCCGGTTGTGCAACTTCCCCTGCCGTGCTCGCTCAAAAAAGAAGGATAGCCTTCGAGAGCGGCAGGAGGGTTCTCGATCTGGTTAAAAAGAACATAACCCCGCGCAAAATAATGACTTTGAGGGCCTTTGAGAATGCTATTATGGTCGACCTTTCCCTTGGAGGTTCTACTAATACTGTCCTTCATATTCCTGCTATTGCGCATGAAGCAAAAGTCAAGCTGCCTCTTGAGATTTTCGATATTCTAAGCCGGAAGACCCCTCACATCGCCAACATGATCCCCGGTGGTGCACACTATATGGAAGATCTGGACAACGCTGGAGGCATTCCGGCTGTGCTTAACAGGCTGCAGGGGATGATCAACCCTTCTCTTACTGTTTCCGGAGTTAATATTACCGAAATTGCAAGGGATGCAGTTGTAATGGATGAGGAAGTCATCAGGTCTTTGGACAGGGCCTACCACAAAGAGGGCGGAATAGCAATCCTGAAGGGCAACCTGGCGCCTGAAGGGGCTGTCGTAAAACAGACTGCAGTAAGTAAAAATACAATGAAATTTGAAGGCACGGCCCGCGTCTTTGACTCTGAAGAGGCTGCAATGAAGGCAATTATGAATGGCAGGATAAAGGCAGGCGATGTAGTGGTCATAAGATATGAGGGGCCTAAAGGGGGACCGGGAATGAGGGAAATGCTTTCTCCTACATCAGCCATCGCTGGAATGGGTTTAAGCGAATCGGTGGCCCTGGTTACCGACGGCAGATTCTCCGGCGGTACCCGGGGCCCTTGCATAGGCCATGTTTCACCGGAAGCGATGGAAGGGGGTCCTATAGCTATTTTAAAAAATGGCGACAGGTTGAAAATAGATATCCCAAAAAGAAAAATAGAAGTTCTCATATCGGACAAAGAGATTAAGGAAAGGCTCAGCGTATGGAAAAAGCCTGAACCAAAGATACGGCATGGGTATCTTGCACGATACGCAAAACTAGTGAGCTCCGCCGGCAGCGGTGCGATCATGAGTGACGAATAACAGCAGGCTATGGGCACTGGGCTATAGGCGAAATCCCCGAAGATGAGAAGTTGAGAACTTGTGAAGCTGTGAAGTTACCAAGACTGTTTCGCTCAACTTCGCAACTTCCCATCTTCTCAGCTTCAATCTTTCACCTACTAGCAATTCTCTTCTTTCTTTTCCTCGTAATTTTTAATCAAATTGCTTATGCCGGGACATTAGGCAAAAAGAATGTCCTTGTGCTCAATTCCTATCACGAAGGGCTAAGCTGGACCGATGGCATCGTAAAGGGTATCGAATCAGTGCTCAAAGGCGAAAAAGAACGCCGGGATATCGAACTTTATTATGAATATATGGACACTAAGAGATACTTTGGTGAACGGTACTTTCAGAAACTCTATGACGCCTACAAAGAAAAATACCGGACTACTCACTTCGATGTGGTGATTGTCACCGATAACGATGCCTTTGATTTTGCCCGAAAGCATTACCACGGGCTGTTTTCCGGAGTTCCCATTGTCTTCTGCGGAGTCAACGACTACAATGACTCGATGGTCAAGGGGTACGATCGCGTAACGGGAGTAGCGGAAGATACCGACGTGAAAAGTACCATAGAGATAGCGCTGAAGCTGCATCCCGATACCACGCAGTTCGTTGTGGCGGGAGACAAGACCACAACCGGTATCGCAATGAAGAATCAGGTGCTCGAGGTCGTTCCCTATTTCAGGGACCGGGTCAGATTCGCGTTTCTAGAGGACTTTGACATTCGGGAGCTTCTGTCGAAAGTACGGGAGATTCCTCCACACAGCATTATTCTCCTGACAGTAGTGAACAGGGACAGTAAAGGGAACTTTTTCCCTTACGAGGAGAGCCTCAATCTGATATACAAGGCATCGAAAGTCCCCATTTACAGTTTCTGGGATTTTTATCTTGGCGGCGGTATTGCCGGGGGCATGCTCACGAGCAGTACTCAGCAGGGCAAATCAGCAGCCCAAATGGCTCTTCGCATCCTGCGGGGGGAAAAGGTCTCGGCCATTCCTATCATGAAGAAGAGCCCGAACCTGTATATGTTCGATTACCGTGAACTGAAGCGCTTCAACGCCAGGGAGTCGAATCTTCCGGCAGAGGCCGTTGTCATAGGCAGACCTGACACATTTTATTCCAGGTACAAAAAGTTCATTCTGACGAGTTCCGCCATTATCTCCATGCTTATCTTGATCATTGTTGGGCTGCTGGTCAACAACTCTCTTAGGAAGAGATATGAAGAGGCCCTTAGAGAGTCTGAGGAAAAGTACCGCGACCTATATGACAACGCTCCTGATATGTACCACTCAATCGGCAGGGACGGGATTATCGTCGATTGCAACGATACTGAAGCGAAAATGTTAGGCTACAGCAAGGACGAAATTATCGGCAGACCTATCGCCGATTTCCTTACTGAGGAATCCCGGAAGACATACGAAAAGGAATTCGCCGAGCTGAAAGGCCATGCCGCTATGTATGGCCTTGAGAGGGAATTTGTGAGAAAGGACGGAACATCTTTTCCGGTGGTATTAAATGCGTTCATTGAGCTTGACGAAAACGGGGAACTGCTCAGGACAAAGACCATCGGAAGGGACATTACCGAACGTAAAAGGGTGGAAGACGAAGTAAAGCGTTCCCGCGAGGAGTTGAGGAACCTTTCCGCTCATATCCAGTCGGCAAGGGAAGAAGAGAGGGGATATATCGCCCGGGAGATACATGATGAACTGGGCCAGACCCTTTCAAGACTGAAACTCGACCTCTCGTGGCTGAAAAAACGGCTGACTAACGGGCAGGAACAGCTCATCGAAAAGACGGACAACATGTCGGGCCTCATTGATACAACGATCTCGGCTGTCCAGAGGATATCCTCAGAATTAAGGCCTGGCGTGCTGGACTATCTGGGACTCTCGGCTGCAATAGAATGGCAGATGAAGGAATTCAGGGAGCATACTGGGATCGAATGCTCTGCTGCCATATCCAACGACATTTCGGTTGAAGACCAGAGCATCTCTACCGCTGTTTTCCGCATAGTCCAGGAAACGCTGACAAATGTGATCCGCCACTCAAAGGCCACCCGTGTTGATGTAAAGTTGGGAAAGACGGATAATACCCTGGTTCTCGAAGCAGAGGACAATGGAATGGGAATCGATGCTGAAAAGGTTTTAAGCCGCTCTTCTTTCGGGCTCATGGGAATGAGGGAACGCGCACGGTTCCTTGGCGGTAACATCGATATACTGGGCATACCGGGAAAAGGAACAACTGTCAAGGTGAGCATTCCGCTAAAAAGACAGGTAAAGGCTGAGGTTGAGGTTTAGAAATTACTGATGATCAGAATACTGATTGCAGACGACCATGCGATCTTCCGCGAAGGACTCAGACAGATACTGGAGGATGATCCTGAGATGGTTGTTGCTGACGAGGCGAGCGGCGGCCACGAGGTCCTGGAGAAGGTTTCAAAAAATGATTACGACCTCCTCCTTCTCGACATCGCGATGCCCGGATTGAACGGCCTCGATACCCTGAAACTTCTGAAGAGCAGTAAGCCGAAACTGCGTGTGCTGGTGTTGAGCATGTATCCTGAGGAGCAGTACGCGGTTCGTGCAATAAAGGCCGGAGCAGCCGGCTATATCACAAAAAAGAGTGCGTCTGAAGAGCTAATAGAGGCGATAAAAAAAGTGTCCAAGGGGGGTAGGTATATCAGCGCCTCGATCGCGGAAACGCTTCTCTTCGACCTCGAACCTGAACCGGAACGACCTGCTCATGAAAGACTTTCCGACCGTGAATACCAGGTATTGTGCATGATAGCCAGCGGGAAAACGGTGAGCGAAATAGCTGTTGAACTCTTCCTGAGCGTGAAAACAGTCAGCACGCACAGAGTCCATATCCTCGAAAAGATGAAGATGAAGAGCAATGCCGAGTTGACCAATTATGCCATAAAGCATAACCTCGTATGTCTCACTGACTGAGAAAAGCAGGTTAAGGCTAAGGTTAAGGTTAAGGGTTAGGTCAAGAATTTAAAGTTAAGACTTTATCTTAACCTCAACCTTAGCCTTAACCTGCTTTTTTTCATAGGACAAAGTCTGATATCCATTTTTTTGCCCGGTGTTGTATTCTAGTTCATGGCGGACATTCTTGCAGGGAACTACAGATCATTTTATCAGGAGGTTGCCGGATTTATCCCAGGGTCGAGGCTTTTCAGCGATGCCTTCCGGTCACTGGCGTATGGTACGGATGCCAGTTTCTACAGGCTGGTCCCGAAAATCGTCATCCTGGTAAAAGCGCCGGAGGAAATGTCGCGTATTCTGAACGCCGCACGTTCTTTCAAGGTTCCGGTCACATTCAGGGCAGCGGGCACCAGCCTTTCGGGACAGGCGGTAACCGACTCAGTTCTGCTGGTTATATCGGGCGGCTGGAAGAGGTTTGCGATCCACGACAACGGGGAGCGGATTACCTTAGAACCAGGAGTGATCGGCGCTCAGGCTAACGCTTATCTCATTCCTCACAAGAGGAAGATAGGACCGGATCCAGCTTCGATCAACAGCTGCATGATCGGCGGTATCGCTGCCAACAACGCCAGCGGCATGTGCTGCGGCACCGCCCAGAACAGTTATAAGACCGTCGAGGGAATGAAGATTATATTCGGCGACGGCTATGTGCTGGACACCCGCGACCCCGGATCGCGGCTGCGGTTCCAGGAGTCCCGTAAAGAGATTCTGGATGAGATCGGACGCATCAGAGACGAAATAAACGGTGACAAGGATCTCAGGCAAAGGATAATCGATAAGTACCGCATCAAGAATACTACCGGCTATAGCCTTAATTCTTTTGTGGACTTCACCGATCCAATAGACATAATCCTGCACTTAATGATCGGTTCGGAAGGCACGCTCGGCTTTATTTCCGAGATTACTTATGCGACAGTCGTCGAACATACGCATAAAGCCAGCTCGCTCATCATCTTCCCTGACATAGAGAATGCCTGCAAGGCAACGATCATGCTGAAAGGGGGACCTTCCTCCGCGGTGGAATTGATGGACAGGGAGTCTCTACGTTCCGTGGAAGAAAGGGAAGGAATGCCTTCATATCTGAAGTCGCTCGACCAGGAGGCCGCTGCCCTGCTCATAGAGACACGGGCAGGTGACCAGGATACCCTGAGAAGACAGATAGACGAGATCATGGATTCCCTGCGGGCCATCCATACAGTCCTGCCGGTTTCATTCACCGATTTGAAGGAGGAATATGAAACGCTCTGGGACGTCAGGAGAGGACTTTTCCCGGCAGTGGGCGCTGCCAGGAAAATCGGCACTACGGTCATAATCGAGGATGTTGCCTTCCCTATCGAAAAGC
Source organism: Nitrospirota bacterium (assembly GCA_963710375.1). Lineage (GTDB taxonomy): Bacteria > Nitrospirota > Thermodesulfovibrionia > Thermodesulfovibrionales > Dissulfurispiraceae > JADFXI01. The sequence continues at coordinate 223,481 of CAVPZX010000008.1, read as the reverse complement.
TTGCGAGTGCTACAGTTGAGTTACAGGCGCTGATGAAAAAACACGGCTATAGCGAGGGGATCATCTTCGGCCACGCCCTCGATGGAAATCTGCATTTTGTGTTTACACAGGATTTTAACTTACCCGAAGAAGTGAAAAGGTACCGAAGTTTCATGGATGATGTTTGTAATGTAGTAGTGAAAAAATATAACGGTTCTTTAAAGGGCGAGCATGGGACCGGAAGGAACATGGCGCCTTTTGTCGAACTGGAGTGGGGCAGGAAGGCATATGATTTGATGAAAAGGACAAAAAAAGCCTTCGATCCAGACAACATCCTGAATCCTGGTGTGATGATAAATGATAATCCGGCTGTTCACATAGAAAACCTGAAACCTCTTCCGAAAACCCATGAGATCGTGGACAGGTGCATAGAATGCGGATACTGCGAGGTCAAGTGTCCTTCGAAGGACATTACCACGACGCCGAGACAGCGCATCGCGGTGCAAAGGGAGATTTCCCGGCTCAGGGCAGCCGGCAACAATGGCGGACTGCTTCGAGTTCTCGAAAACAGCTACAATTACCTGGGGGAGCAGACATGCGCTACTGACGGCTTATGCGCAACGGCCTGCCCCATAGCAATCGATACCGGGCGGCTGACTAAATATCTTCGCTCTCTTAAACATGGTCTGCCCGGCATCCGTGCGGCCCGGTGGGTCGCTGACCACTATCCCCTGGCGTTGACCGGCATCAGATATGGTTTAAAGGCTGCAGGGGTCTTGCACTCGGTACTCGGTTCTTCACTCATGGAGAGAATCAGCAGCTCCCGCTGGAACCGTCACATGCCGAAGGGGATTTCCGCTCCTCGGTTCCGGGATATCAGGAACGGCTCGGACCGTGCCGTTGTCTATTTCCCGAGCTGCATAGTGAGGACCATGGGTCCTTCCAAATATGATAAAGACCAAAGAAAGGTATTCGAGGCTATGCTATCCATCCTGAGAAAGGCAGGGTACGACGTGTTGTTCCCTGAAGGGATCGAAAAGTTATGCTGCGGTCTGCCATTCGAAAGCAAAGGCTTTTTCGAGCAGGCAGACCGGATGTCTGCTGAACTCGAAAAAGCGCTTCTGGCCTGCGGCGGGGACGAATATCCAGTGCTATGCGACACCAGTCCATGTTTGTACCGCATGAGGAATGCCTTTAGTTCGGGGCTGAAGCTTTACGAGCCGGTGGAATTCATCCACACATTTCTCATGGACCGGCTGACGTTCAGGAAAGCGCCGGACACTGTAGCGGTTCATGTTACCTGCAGTTCGGTGAAGATGGGACTTGCGGGGAAATTCAGGGCTGTTGCCGAGGCATGCGCAGAGAAGGTCATTACTCCTCCCGCTGTCGGATGCTGCGGCTTCGCAGGAGACAGGGGCTTTTCTCATCCCGAGCTTAACGCGTCTGCCCTTGCTGAACTGAGAGGATCGATCCCGGCTGATTGCTCTGCGGGATATTCTAATAGCCGCACCTGCGAGATCGGGCTGACCCGTCACAGCAGCATAGACTATCAGTCGATCGTTTACCTTGTGGACAAGTGTACTGAAAAAAGCAGGTAAAAAAAGGCAGGTTAAGGTTAAGGTTGAGATTGAGAAAATAAAGTTAAGACTTTATCCTTGTCTTTTTTCTTTTTCTTAACCTTAACCTTAACCTTAACCTGCCTTTTTTATAGGACAAAACCCTATGAATAAAATCAGACTAACGTCGATTCTCTTCTTTGACCCAATGCCATAAACTAAATCATCGTTAAAATTCCAGTATTAAACGAGGAGGAAGAATATGCCTTGGCAAACAGTGATTGATCCTTTAGGGAATCTCGGTCTTTCCGCCCTGATGGCGGCAGTTCCCGTAATATATCTTTTCTGGGCGCTGGCGTTCAAAAGGATGGCAGGACATTGGGCGGCAATGAGCGCTGTTGGGATAGCCCTGCTCATTGCCATTATCGGCTATGGAATGCCTGTACAGTATGCGGTGCTTGCGACGCTCAATGGTTGTTTGTTCGGTTTGTGGCCGGTCGCATGGATCATTGTCACAGCCCTTTTCATTTATAACCTTTCTGTAAAGACGGGGCAGTTCGAGATCATCAAGCAATCGCTTGCCGCCATATCGGATGACCGGCGTATGCAAGCCCTTCTTATAGCCTTTTCTTTCGGCGCGTTCCTTGAAGGCGCTGCCGGTTTCGGTGCGCCGGTAGCCATAACCGCTGCAATGCTGATGGGTCTCGGCTTCAATCCGCTTTATGCTGCCGGTATATGTCTTATAGCCAATACCGCCCCGGTTGCGTTCGGCGCTATCGGAATACCTATCATAGTCGGCGCACAGGTTGCCGGAGTTGATCAGATGGCTCTCAGCCAGATGGTTGGCCGGACCCTGCCTTTCCTCAGTGTTATTATCCCTCTCTACCTTGTGGTGCTTATGTCCGGCTGGAAGAAAGGCGTGGAAGTTTGGCCGGCCTGCTTTGTGAGCGGAGGGTCATTCGCGATTGTACAGTATTTATCTTCCAACTTTCTGGGACCTTTGCTCCCGGATATCCTTGCGTCCATCACCTCGATCCTTTGCCTGACATTCTTCCTCAGATTCTGGCACCCTAAAGAGAGCTGGACTTTCGACCATGAAGCGGCAGCCTGCGGCAGAGGGAAACTCGGATGTACAGGCGGGCAGGTCTTCAGGGCGTGGGCGCCTTTTCTTATCCTTTCTATTTTTGTGGCTGCCTGGGGCATCAAGCCCATCAAGGCAGCCCTCGATTTTTACGGCCTCGCCAAATTCCAGATACCCGGACTTCACAATATGGTCATCAGGGGTGGGAAGCCGATGCCCGCAGTATACATATTCAACATTCTTAGCGCAACGGGGACCGCTATCCTGTTTGTCGGACTATTCTCGATACCTGTAATGGGCGCGTCGATCTCGACGGCGTTAAGTGTTGCCGGAGACACGCTGAAGAAGCTTCGCTTGCCTGTATTAACAATCTCTTCGATCCTCGGATTTGCTTACATCTTTAATTTCTCGGGTATGGTGATTACCCTCGGAAACGCCTTTGCGATGACGGGCGTACTCTTCCCGTTCTTTGCCGCATTCTTAGGCTGGCTCGGCGTATTTATGACCGGTTCCGATACTTCTTCCAATGCACTCTTTGGGAAGCTGCAGTACGTGACCGCTACCCAGATAGGCGTCGACCCGATTGTCACGGTGGCAGCAAACTCTTCCGGAGGCGTTTGCGGAAAAATGATTTCTCCTCAGTCCCTTTCTGTTGCAACTGCGGCTGTAGGACTTGTGGGGCACGAATCTGATATCTTCCGCTTTACCCTAAAACATTCCATTATCCTAACCAGCGTTATCGGCCTTATGGCTTGTCTGCAGGCATATGTCATCAAATGGATTGTGCCTGTAGCCGTAAAAGTGGCGGCCGCGGCTCCTCCTGTGGTCGCCGCAGACTGCGGCTGCTGCCGCAAAGCCGGCATTTCCATCTGACGGATTGACATATCTTGGTTTGACTGCGGGTCTCGCATTGCTGGTTACAGTGATGTCCAGAGTCATGGGCAATCCAGCAGGGGTATAGCTGAAGCAGGAAGTACTAATGGGAAAGAAGATCGTGCTGAAGGACCAGGGCTGTGTTTGATATATTCAAAATGCGTGCTGAAGCGGTAAATGCGGAAGTCCATCGTTTTCGTTCAGACGCAGAGGCACTTGATTTTATTATCGAGCTTCTCCAAAAAGAGGGCATTGCCGACAATCCCGGGTCATATGCTGTTTGGGCCGATTGCCGCTTTCTCGACGGGCTTGACAGGAAGCAGCTATCTGAGAAAGTGCCGGGACTTAAGTTCGACTTCAGCCGCAAGGCTGCTGCGGAATCCAGAATAGGGATTACCCAGATGGATTGGGCCATAGCAAATACGGGATCACTGATGCAGGATTCTACGGCGGTTGATCAGAGGCTGGCATCTTCGCTGCCGCTTATCCACGTAGCCCTGGCAGCCACTGACAGGCTTCTGGCAGACCTGCCATCTCTGCTGACTAAGATTGATCCCAAAGAGAGCGGCTATATGGCGTTAATTACCGGACCGAGCCGGACAGGCTGACATCGAACGTGTGCTTACCATCGGCGTCCATGGCCCGGAAAGACTTATCATAATATTTGTCGATGGGCCTGGAGCGATGAATCAATGAAAAAAGAATTCAGAGAATCCATAAATACGGCCCTGCAGAATGCGAACCTGACGGGCGCGCTCGGCAGGTTTTCGGAAGCCTACAGGACGAGTCGTGCCAAGGCTTACGAAGGGATAGATTTTGAGGCCCTCAGGGCCAGGATCGCAGAACTGAAATCGTATGCTGCGTCTCATCTCGATCTACTGGCAGAGGTTTTTACCAGGAATGCCGAGGCGAAAGGAGCTAAGGTCTTCAGGACGACAGATCCTGAAAAAATTAAGGAATATATAGTCAACCTCGCCAGGAAGAACGGCGTCAGGAAGGTTGTCAAATCCAAGTCCATGGCGTCGGAAGAGATCCATTTGAACCCTTATCTCGAAGACCATGGTATCTCTGTAAATGAGACCGACCTTGGGGAATGGATCATCCAGCTTGCTGGGCAGAGGCCCTCACACATGGTACTTCCGGCAATCCACATGACCAAAGAGGAGGTCGCAGAGCTTTTTAGCAAAGAGGTCGATGAGCGCCTTAGCACTGACATCCCTCAACTCGTCAAGGTAGCGCGGGCCAGGCTCCGCACAAAGTTTCTTACTGCCGACATGGGTATCTCGGGAGCCAACATTGCAGTGGCCGAGACCGGCAGCATAGTAATTGTCACCAATGAAGGGAATGCACGGCTTGTCACTACACTTCCAAAGATCCATGTCGCAATTATCGGTATCGAAAAACTTGTTGCTGACTTTAAAGACATTGTCCCCATTCTGACAGCGCTTCCGAAGAGTGCTACGTCCCAGTTGCTGACCAGTTATGTATCTATTATCACCGGCCGGACTCCTAACACTGATGGGTCGTTGAAAGACCTCCATATCATTCTGATGGACAACCGCAGGACAGAGATGGCGAATGACCCAAAGTTCAGACAGGCGCTTCAGTGCATACGCTGCGCCTCGTGCCTCAACGTCTGTCCTGTCTTCAGACTCGTTGGCGGTCATGTCTTCGGCAAGGTCTATACGGGCGGCATCGGCACAATACTCACTGCATGGTTTGATGAAATGAAGCAATCTGAAGACATTCAGAGCCTCTGCATCCAGTGCGGCAATTGCAAGGAGGTCTGCCCGGCAAAGATCGACATCCCCGAACTGATACTCGAAATCAGGCGCCGTATCGTAAAGGACGCGGGGCAATCGATCGCCCAGAAGGCTATCTTCTCTGTGGTGAACAACCGCAGGCTCTTCCATTCGATGCTCCGCACCGCCTCGTTAACGCAAAAACCTTTTGCGAAGGGGGGGTTTATCCGCCACCTCCCGATGTTTCTGTCGAACCTTACCGAGAGCAGAAGCCTTCCGTCCATAGCCCCTGTGCCCTTCAGGGACAAATTTAAAGAAATCGGTCAGTCCCAAATATCTAAAAAGAAGGTCAAGGTCGCTTTTTTTGCCGGATGCCTCATAGACTTTGCATATCCGGATATGGGCAGTGCAGTTGTGAAGATATTGAATAAGGCAGGAATAGAGGTCGTATTCCCTGAAGAGCAGACTTGCTGTGGAGCGCCCGCGCGCTATAGCGGAGCATACGAGGTTGCGGGCCAAAATGCAATCGACAACATCAAAGCCCTGCTTAAAGAAGACGTCCAGCACATTGTCTCAGCCTGTCCGACTTGCACTGTGGCACTGAAACACGAATTCATCAACACTTTTGAGAGTCTTGGCAAAAACGATTGGTTGCCCCAGGCACGTGAGGTTTCTGCGCTGGCAATGGATTTCTCCACCTTAGTCAAGAATCTGGCTGATGAAGGCCGCTTGACCTTTAAGAACAGTCTCCCCGAAAAGTCATCCCCTTTGCTCACTTATCACGATTCCTGCCATCTGAAGAGAACAATGCATGTCTATGATCAGCCGAGGGAACTTCTGAAAAAATCAGGATTTGACCTGGTCGAAATGTTTGAGTCGGACATGTGCTGCGGCATGGGAGGCACTTATTCACTCAAGCTCCCTGAAATTTCCGCCCCCATACTGCAACGGAAGCTCAAAAACATCAGGGACACATCCGCTTCCATTGTTGCCATGGATTGTCCCGGCTGCGTTATGCAGATAAAGGGAGGTTTTGACAAAGAAGGCTCTGCGATCAAAGTTATGCATACTGCTGAGCTGATCGAACAGCAAATAGAATAATAAGGAAGTCAGGATAAGGGGAGCACCTGTTTTTCGACGCGCTGAAACTACCTTTGTAAGCAAATACCGATGTTTTCACAGCAGCTATACTTGACTCCATTTTCAGGTGGGGCTCGGCGTTACTCGCCCCTGTTACAGTAGACCCGTGCATCGCGTCGAAAAACAAGTGTTCCCCTTATCCTGCTTTTTATTTTATAGAATCAGATTATAGGATCGGCAGGGGCAGGCTGTTTATCGGAGCAATGCACGGGTCTGCTGTAACAGGGGCGAGTAACGCCGAGCCCCACCTGAGAATTGGTATGACCATGGAGACTATACCGCATTGTAGCTGGCAATAAAGGTAGTTTCAGTGCTCCGATAAACAGCCTGCCCCTGCCGATCCTTTCCTTATGAGTTTCTTGTTATGATTGCATATTTTTATGATGTTTGTGTGTTATAATATCGCTAACTCATTGATTTGCGGGTGTAACTCAGTGGTAGAGTGTCAGCTTCCCAAGCTGGAGGTCGCGGGTTCGAATCCCGTCGCCCGCTCCAATAAATTTCCATATGTATGATAAAAAATTCGAGCGACTGGTAAAAAGAGGAATTCTCACTGAAGGGGAATTGAGTGAGGGGCTAAAAGAGTCACTTGCATCGGGCAAATATCCTGAAGAATGGTTGATAGAAAAAGGTGTTCCGAAGCACGAGATATTGCTTTCCTTTGCGGAATTCTACGGTTGTCCTTTTGTCGAATACGATGAGAGCGTCATTGCCTCCTTTTTTCTCACCAGGCGTCTCAATATGGAGAAACTCAAACGGAATCTCTGGTTTCCCCTTGCTGTCAGTAAAGGGCGCGCCGAGGTAATAGCCTATCGTCCTTTCGACCCTTATGTAATTCAAGACGTCAAAGATACACTTATGGTTCAGGATATCGATTTCGTTGCAGCCATGCCGTCTGACCTCGTGAGGATCATCGAGCACAACTTCGATGTGAATCCCCATTTCCCGGCCTCAGCCGGCAGGACGGCTTTGGCCAAAGTGAGAACATATCTGGCTGACAGACGTTCTTTGACGGCTTGCACCAGGACCTCCCAGGCAAAAGGCAGAACAGGACTGGCCTTCATCCGCACCGGCATCGCCTTCCTGTCCATTGCCGTTACGCTTTTCAGGATTTTTGGTATAGGGCTTCTGACCTTGTTTGAACTCCCATTGTTAATATCAGGCATCATTATGACTGTTGACGGCCTGCTATGGTATCTGCCCACCCGGAAAGCAGGCAAAACAGTGTTCGATTGCACTTCTACCGAACCTACGTGGGGAACTACTGTTCTTGAAGTGGCGAATCCCGGTGACAGCCCTCTTTTTACCCGTACCGGCCATGTGGAAGGGGCGGCGGCTCTCCGCTCCCGATGGAGCAACCTGTCCCCGGTCATGAGGCGCAGGTTCCTTGCGAGCGACAGGACGGATTTTGCCGAAGAAAGGACGATACACGTATACTACCGGACCTGGATGGCCATGGCGCGTACCGGGCTGGCATTTACGCGCACCGGCGTTATATTTATCGGATTTGGTATCGCACTATTGCGCCAGTTCCGCCCCGGGCCATGGACTTTCTTTGATGCCGCGCTTATTATCGTCGGCCTTGCAATGGCAGCCGAGGGGTTTTACTGGTATGTCCCGGGCCGCCATGCAGGTGCTGCAAGTTTGGAAGCAATCTGCAAGGTGGAGTCAGGAAAGAACATATGGGATTTTCTTTTCCCTCCGGCACTGAAACACCCTGGTTCGGAGTATCAATGTATTCCACCTGTCAGGCAGTCTCATTCTAAGGGCATATGGGCTACTACGGGACTTGCCCTCGAAAGGACTATGCTCGCTGACAGGAGGAACGTCATGACGAGGCTGCGGACGGTCATGGCGCGGTCAAGGACCGGCCTGGCACTCGTCAGAACAGGAATAGGCATATCTGCGGTCGGCACGGAACTCCTTGTTTTCTTCGGCACAGGCAATATTGCCTGGACAATATTCAATGTAATACTGATAGTGACCGGGCTGGCATCTATGGCAGACGGGTACTACTGGCATATTCCGGCCGAGAAAATTAGAAAGCAGTACCCGTACTGTTATGGAGACATGGAAATCCCGATACCTGATTACGGGAAACCGGCAAGTTCATGGAAAAAGTTGGTGTTCGATAATGACTAGGGTGCATGATGTGACGGATGCATTATCCGAAAGAGAAAGTGTTTTATTATGAGAACTATATCATTTATAATAACCATTGGCATGAAAATGGCCGGCGAGTCTGGAAGCTGAAAAACTATTGCTATGCTGAACGTTAAATTTGAGCGGCTTATAAGAAGAGGCGTTATCACCGAAAGCGCGTTGGATGAGTGCATACGTGAATCAGTTGCATCTGGCACATACCCTGAAGAATGTTTGATTGAAAAGGGAATTCCTAAGCACGAAATATTGTTCTGCCTTTCGGAATTCTACCACTGTCCTTTTGTCGAATATGATGAGACTATCATACCGTCCCGAAGGGCGTTCACAATGCATCTCGATTTCCCTTTTGTCGAATACGATGAGAGCGGCTTGTCTTCATATTTTATTACCATGCGTCTTGACATGGAAAAACTCAAACGCCAACTTTGGTTTCCCATTTATGTGGGGGGAAAGCGCGCCGAGGTAATTATGTATGACCCTTCCGATTCCGACCTGGTTAAGGATATCAAAGATACCCTGCGGGTTGAAAAGGTTAACTTTATTATTGCCTTGCCTCCGGATATTGTAAGGATTGTCGAACATAACTTTGATGTGAACCCCCATTTCCCCTCCACCGCAGGCAGGACGCCTTTGGCCAAAGTGAGAACATTTCTGGCTGACAGGCGCTCTTTGATGGCTTGTATCAGGACAGCTCTGTCAAAGGGCAGGACCGGACTCGCCTTTTTCCGCACAGGCGTAGCTTTTATTGCTATCGCAATAGTGCTTTTCAGGATTCTGGGTGTAGGTTTATTGACTGTGTTCGAAGCGGCATTATTAATTTCAGGCATCATTATGACTGTTGACGGCTTGCTATGGTATCTGCCTGCCCGGAAATCAGGGGGAAAAGCATTTGATTTTAACGGCACTGAACCGACATGGGGGACCACGGTGCTGGAAGTGGTGAATCCCGGTGACAATCCTGTATTTAGACGTACTGATCATATAGAGGAGGCTGCTGCTCTGCGTTCCAGATGGAGCAATCTGTCTCCGGTAATGAGGCGCAGGTTCCTTGCCAGTGACAGAACTGACTTTGCCGAAGAAAGGACAATGCTGGCAGGCTTCCGGACAAAAATGGCGAGGGCACGCACCGGGCTGGCATTTACCAGAACGGGTGTTGCGTGTGGCGGATTCGGTATTGGACTATTGCGTCAGTTCCGCCCCGGGCCATGGACTTTTTTTGACGCTGCCCTTATTATGGCAGGCATTGCAATGGCGGCAGAAGGATTTTATTGGTATTTACCGGGCCGACGTGCCGGTTCGATAAGCTTTGATTTAGTCAGGAAGACCCAGGCTAAACAGAGTATATGGGATTTTGTCTTTCCTCCGGCGATGAAGCAGCCCGATTCTGATTACAAGTGCGTTCCACAGGTCAGGCCGTCTTACGCCCCCGGTATCTGGGCCACTACAGGTCTTGCCCTCGACAGGACCATGCTGGCTGATAGAAGAAACGTTATGGCCAGACTGCGGACGGTAATGGCGCGGTCGAGGACCGGCCTGGCTATTATCAGGACCGGAATCGGCATAGCCGCGGTAGGCATGGAACTCCTTGTCTACTTCGGCACGGGCAATTTAGCCTGGACCGTATTTAATATGTCGCTAATAATGGTTGGATTGGCACTCTTTATCGATGGAATGTACTGGCATTTCCCTGCGGAAAAAATAAGGAAACAGTACCCGTACTGTTATGGAGAAATGGAGCTTATAATACCTGATTACGGTGTACCGGCCCGTTCATGGGGCAAGGTGGTGTTCAGTAGTGATGAGCGTTGATAACATTGCTTCCAAGAAATTCAGTGATCTGATCGGTTGGGGTGTACTGACCGAGGATAGAATTTGCGATGCTGAACGCGCAGCTATCGCCAGGGGTATCGATGTGGAAAGCATCCTTATCTCGGAGTATCGCATACCTAAACATATTCTGCTGCAGGCGCTTTCTAATCATTACCACTGTCCCTTTTTGGAATATGATGAGCGGATGCCGATCCCGCCTGAACTGCTGACGGGTTTGGATGGGGAGAGACTGTCGATATATCAGTGGTTTCCGGTTATTATAGACGGTGATACGGTGGTCATAGCGGCGAATGACCCAACAGATCCTGCTGTTCATGACGAAGTAAAAACGTTTATAAAGGCGGAGAAGTATGAATACTGGGTGGCGCTCGGCGAGGATATACAATGGTTCATCCAGGATTTTCTGCATGAAAAGCCGGGCTATCTCATCGGAACCGAAAGGACCGGGCTGGCTTTCTGGCGTAACACAATGGCCCAATGGAGGACGCGGCTCGCATGTTACAGGACCGACCTGGCAATGGCCAGGACCGGCTTTTCTTTTCTCAGATGGGGGTTGCGGCTTATCGCAGTGTCGGACATACTTATTCGCCATTACAGGTTGACGCGCGTTTATTTCTTATTCGGGGTCATGGCAGCCGGGTTTTTGCTTGCACTCTTCGGTCTCTTCGCTTATTTGAAAATAAGGAGATCGAGAATGACGCCTCCCGAAGAGCAGACGCTTGTAGAAGTGACTGCGGCAACCGTGCAATTTCTTGAGAACTATCATTTTATTGATCAGGCCGGTGCATACCTGCCTGCCAAACAGACTATGCTTGCCCGTCTCGGTGATTTTCTTGCGGACCACTGCACCATTTTGTATCCTTCGCCTTCCAGCAGGGAGCGTACCCATCTGGCGCGTGAAAGAAATGTTCTGGCGGCACAACGTACAGTTGCTGCTTGCTACCGCACCATATATGCAAGGGCGAGGACAGGGCTCGCTTTTATCAGGACAGGGGTTTCCTTTGTGGGGTTCGGGTTAGGGTTGATACACTATTTCGGTTTCAGTATTCTGACAGCCATCGACGGTTTTTTGATCATAGCCGGAGTATTGATGACAATAGACGGATGGTTATGGTATATGCCGGTAAGAAATGAACAAGCCGAAGTCCCCAGGTGCCCTGTACCTGGATGAAGATAGAAAGTAAAATTATACTTTCCAATGTAGTCAATATCGGGCTGATATTGCTGATAGGTTTTTTTGCAATGCAGAATCTCAATCAAATGCAGACAAAGCTGAGATTTGTTGAGATAGCGGATGACCTGAACGCTACTTTTCTCGAAATGCGGCTTACAGAGAAAAACTATTTCATTTTCCATAAGCAGGACTTTCTTTCCGATATCCAGGAGAAGATAGAGAAGGCCCAGCAATCGCTGGATAGCGCAAGCAGGGACATTATCCGTGGTGTTGGAGAGAACAACTTTGTATTGCTTAAATCACATTTGAATCATTACTCCGATATCGTGAATGAAGTGAAGCATAATTCTCACAGTGATCCCGTCCTTAACTCAAAGTTAAGTGCGGAAGGTAAAATGCTGCGTGAATTTTCAGATACCATCACCCGTCTTGAGAGGAAAGCGGAAAATGACATTATATCACGCTCGAAGCTCATACTTTTCTACTCATTCTGGGTGATTCTCATATGCGCTGTTTTTGTGAGCCATTTTATTTCTCAGAAGATTCTGCTATCGTTGAGGGAGATAGAGAAGCTTGCAAAATCGATATCCAAGGGCAATTTCAAGAGAATCGAGGGCGCAATTCCGGATGATGAATTCGGTTCGGTCATGGCAGCTATCAATTCAATGTCCGAGGAACTGAGGAACCGTGAAGAGGACCTTATCCAGTCCAAAAAGCTTGCGTCCCTTGGAATACTCACTGCCGGCGTGGCACATGAATTGACAAACCCCCTGAATAACATTTCAATGATGGCGCAGACCTATGCTGAAATGTATGATAAGCTGGACAAGGACCAGAGAATTGAATTCATGGATAAGGTCGAGAAGGAGACAGAGAGGATAAAGGAAATTATAAAAAACTTGATTGACTTCTCAAAACCAAAAGAGGCCCACCTGAAAGAGACCGACATCAATGCGGTAATGCATAAGACTCTCAAGATTATGCAAAACATGCTCGACATCTCCAATATCAAAACTAAGTTGGACTTCGTCCCGGATCTCCCAGATGTCTTAATCGATGAGTACCAGATACTGCAGGTCATGGTGAATCTTATCACCAATGCGGTACAATCAATGGAGGCCGGCAAGACGCTCTTTTTGGGAACCAGGCTTGGGAGCGGCGGGGATTCTGTGGAGATCAAGGTCATGGATACAGGAAAGGGAATACCTCGCGAATTCCTGCCTCACATATTCGACCCGTTCTTCAGCACCAAGGGAGAGGGGGGGACAGGGCTCGGGCTGTCGGTCAGCTACGGAATTATCAAGAAGCACAAAGGAGATATCAGGGTGGAAAGCATGGTAGGTGTCGGTACCACCTTTACTGTAGAATTGCCGGTCTATAAAAAAACAGGTTGAGGTTGAGGTTAAGGTTAAGAAAAAGTTAAAGACAAAAAAAATCATCGTTTTGTTCTTATCTTCCTTAACCTCAACCTTAACCTTAACCTTAACTTTTTTAGGGAGGACTAAATGAACAACTACAGGATCATGATTGTTGATGATGAAAAAATTGTGGGCGACATGGCGAAGATGTCTCTGGAACAGGAAGGCTATGCAGTCGAGACTTTTTTAAACGGCGAGGCCGCGCTTGCGCGCCTGGTTGAGCAAAAGTTTGACGTAGTGGTTACGGACCTTAAAATGAAGGGGGTAGACGGCATGGAGATCCTGAGAACGGTAAAACAGCTTTACCCCGGTGTTAAGGTAATCATGATTACGGCATTTGCCAACCTCGATACCGCGATAGAGGCGTTGAGGGGAGATGTCCATGACTTTTTCCCCAAGCCGGTCAAAATAAAGGAGCTTAAAGCATCCATACAACGCGCGCTAAGTTAATAGTGAATAATGAATTGTGAATTGCGGATCATGGAAGAAACATTCATTCGTAATTCCTAATTTTTAATTCATAATTAACATAATTATGCCTTTCAATAAGATCATAGCATTAGGTAAGAAAATTATCAGGGACACATTCACCGCGGGCCATGTGACCTTTAAGGAAATGTTCACCCGGTTTAGGCAGGTGCTTGAAAGTCATAACAAGGCCGTTGAGATCATCGCTGATATGGGCGACAAACTTGGCGGTGACTATATATTTGATATTTCTTATATCAGGAGCGCCTATGCCGGATTGTACGATACGCTAACAGAGTCTCTGGCAAGCTTCGATGTCCTCACAAAGAATAAATATCCTCGCCTCAAAGATGTATTTGGCCGCATCGATAGAGAAGTCAGACTGCTTGTTTATAAAAACGGGGACAGCGCCCATTTAATCGAAACAAAAAGAAATGATAGTACATTGGATGGCCGCTATTCCTATTTTTATCAAAGGGAATATGTGCTGCCTTATAGCGCGCTTACATGGAGCATGGCGCATGAGGTAGGCGGAAAAAACGCCAATCTTGCTGAATTGAAAAATAACGTTGCTCTGGACATTCCTGACGCATTTGCTGTTACTGTGTTCGCATACGATGAATTTATTCGTCATAATAAAATCAATGAAATGATTTCAGCGCTGGAAGGAAATGATATTTATCCAAAAGAGGCGTTGAACAAAATATATACTTCGATCATGAACGGAAATATCCCTTCCGGTATTGAACATGCTCTCGACAAAGCCATATCGACCTTCAGGGAGAAATATGGAGATAAATGCTTTCTCGCTGTTCGGAGCAGCGCCCAGGCAGAGGACAGGGAATTTTCTTTCGCGGGACAGTTTGATACTGTCCTGAATGTACCGTTGGAGAACAGGGCGGTACAGGAGGCGTACAAGCGGGTGGTTGCCAGTCTGTTTTCGGACAAGTCAACAGCTTATCATCAGCAACTTGGGGTAGCTATCGGAAGCATAAAAATGGCGGTCGGCTGTCTGCTTATGGTCGATGCAGCCGTCAGCGGCGTCATCTATTCGACAAATCCGGGCGGAGATTCAGACACTATGATCATAAATTCGACATGGGGACTGGGCACTTCGGTAGTTGAAGGTCAGACAGATGCAGATTTTTATTTGATCAGAAAGGGTACGTCGCCTGTAATAATAACTAAAAGGATCGGGGAAAAGCGTTCTATGATAGTATGCCGCGAAGACTGTGGTGTGACTCAGGTACAGGCTTCTGCGGCAAGTACAGGTCAGAGTTCACTGCAGGAAGAACAGGCGCTGGGGCTTGCAAGACAGGCGATGCTCATTGAAAATTACTTCCGTCAGCCTCAGGATATTGAATGGGCCATAGACAGGGACGGAAAAATATTCATACTTCAGGCGAGACCGTTGAAGATTGCAGCCGGCGATAAGGAAAGCTCTAAACTCTCATTTTCTCATGACGGGACAAATATCCTGATGAAAGCCAGGGGTAATGTTGTGCAAAAGGGTGTGGGCGCCGGCAGGGTTTTCATTTTCAAGAATGCAGACGGGCTTCAGGAATTTTCCAGGGGGGATGTCCTTGTAGCCAGGAATGACTCGTCTGATTTCATACGGGTTATGCCCTATGCTTCTGCAATTATTACCGATACCGGGTCGCTTACAAGTCATATGGCTTCTCTATGCAGGGAATTCAAGGTGCCTGCGTTTGTCAACGCAGGCTCATCAACGCAGATTCTCAAGCAAGGGCAGGAGATTACTGTGACTGTAGACGATGAGGATATGTTGATTGTATATGACGGGATACTCAGAGAGGTGCTTGAACACGCGCGTTCCGGCCAGGCTGCGATGGAGGATATCTACGAGTACCGCAAAAAGAGATATGTGCTGAGATATATTTCTCCTCTCAACCTCGTGGACCCCCTGCTGGAAAGATTTAGTCCTGAAGGGTGCAAGACCATGCACGATATCCTTAGGTTTATACATGAGAAATCTGTCATGGAGCTTATCGACAATGCAATGAACGGACTAAAGGGACAAGCGGCCATGAAGTTGGACCTGCCGATACCTGCGGGAATTATCGTGGTGGATATAGGAGGCGGTCTGGACAACACTATGAATCGCAGGGCGGGGAGCGACAGCGTTAGTTTCGAACAAGTTGTTTCCATTCCTCTCAGGGCTGTTCTTCATGGTATGATGCATCCCGGGGCATGGCATTCCGGACCTGTATCATTAAGGGTGAATGATTTTCTCACGAGCATGATGCGAATGCCTGATATCGTTTCCGGCAACGACAGTTATGCGGCCAACAACGTTGCAGTTATTTCGCATGAATACCTCAATCTGAGCCTCAAGTTCGGCTATCACTTTAACATGATCGATTGTTATTGCAGTGAAACTGCGAGGAACAACCACATCTACTTCCGTTTTACCGGCGGCGCTACCGAAATGGTAAAACGATCGAGGAGGATAGAGTTGATCGCGATTATTTTAAAAGAATACGGGTTCAATACGAAAACAAAGGGAGATCTTATTATCGGGCGGATTGCGAATATAATACGCGACGACATGGAGAAGATGCTCGATAACTTAGGCAGGCTGATTGCTTATACAAGGCAACTCGATGCGGTATTGCATGACGACGCTAAAGTTGAGCGTTACGCAAAGAATTTCTTAGAGGGTATTTATGAGCTATAACCCACATTATTAATAAATTTATACAAGGAGCAGTCAGGCCACAGTGCTTCACTCATTCTCGCGAGGCGTCCAGCCTTGCTCCGAGGCTATGACAGCCTGTGTCACCATCCTTGGTGTCACTTAGGCTGTCAAAGTCCGCTCAGCACCATGTCCCGCCTGCTCCTTGTATAAATTTATTAATAATGTGGGTTAGTATTGTTCAATCTTATTGACCTTTTACTATTTCTTATGTCATATTTATGACATGGGAAATGGCAAGCCCTTAGAAATTGTCAATACTGTCCAGATTATAGGTAATTCTCCAGCTGTTAAGCGTATTTATGAATTGATGGCCAAAGTGGCCTGTTGTCAAAGTACTGTCCTTATGTCAGGAGAGAGCGGCACCGGCAAGGAACTTGTTGCCAAATCAATCCACTTTCACAGCGACAGGGCTGACAGGCCGTTTATCCCTGTAAATTGCGGGGCCATTCCTACCGATCTGCTTGAGTCTGAATTGTTCGGCCATGAGAAGGGCGCATTTACAGGGGCAATTGCGACGAGGATCGGAAGATTCGAGCTTGCCGACGGGGGAACAATACTTCTCGACGAAGTCGGGGAGATGCCGCAGATGCTGCAAGTGAAACTTCTAAGGGTGCTTCAGGAACGTTCTTTTGAGCGGGTAGGCGGCACCAGGACCATCAGTGTTGACGTCAGGATAATCGCCGCGACCAATCAAAACCTTGAGGCTGCTGTTAAAGAAGGACGTTTCAGGGAAGACCTGTTTTATCGTCTTAATGTTATTCCAATTGAAATTCCTCCTCTGCGGGATCGGGTGGATGATATCCCTCTCCTTTGTGGTTTTTTTATAGAAAAATACTCTAAAAAATTTGGAAGAAACCCGATAAATGTTACTAGCGAAGCTGCGAAGGTTTTGGCCGGCTACTCGTGGCCGGGCAATGTTAGAGAACTTGAAAATGCAATAGAGCGGCTTCTTGTGTTGAAAGACAATGATATTGTGACACCATCCGATTTGCCTGAAAGGATGACCGGAAAGCGAATACCCGAATTGCCTCATATCGAGGATGATGATAACAACCCCTTTGTCAGCGGTCTTGACCTTAATGCGGCGCTTGAGGGTTACGAAAAAAGACTTATTCTTCATGCTCTGGAGCTTCATAACGGTGTTAAGAGTCAGGCTGCAAAATATCTTAATATCAATCGCACAACATTAATCGAGAAAATGAAGCGGTTGGATTTGTAAATAACGGGCCATGGCCAATCCTTTATTAGATGTCATAAAAATAACACTTTTGAAAATGAAAGAAAATAAATATGTCATATAATTGACTTGATAATGCCTGATCTCAGGTAATCAGGATTGTCATTAGCCCCTCAAGGGGCTGGCATATTTTTTTCATTCAAAGAATGGGTTGTTCTGCATTTATATGAGTAAGGCATGAAAAGTTAAAAAGTGAAGAGTGGAAAACAGGTGAGGAGCAGAAGGTTGGATTTAAAAAAAGCATTATGTATTTTGTCTGTAGTGATAGTGCTGGTTGCTATATGCACGTGTCCGGTTTGTGCTAATGAAGACCAGCTGAAATCAGCAGACAATTTGTATAGGCAAAGAAATTACGGCGCAGCAGATGAGATTTATCGCGAGGTCTTTATTAACAACAAGAAGGGTCCGGTTGCGGAGCGTGCATTATTCGGGATGGCCAAAAGTGATTACAAACTAAAACGCTATAATATGGCTCACATGAATGCTGATCGCTTCTTGTTGGCCTACCCGCAGTCGGTTTATGTGAACGACGCATTTCTTCTCCTCGGTTATATTTTAATGAATGATCACAAAATGGATCAGGCTGAGCGTTATTTTGAGAGGGTAAGTGGTCCTTTAAAACCGTTGGGCGATATAGGAAGGGCTGAGGTTGCTCTCAGGAGCGATAACGTGGCGGCTGCAGAAACAATCATTGGTGCTGTAGACAAGAAAGATCTGGAATATAATCCACGGGCACTCTATGTAAGGGCTGCCATCTTGAGTAAGAAAGGCATACATAAAGAGGCGGTAAACATAATCAGCAAAGTTTTAAATGCTACATTAAAAGAAGAGGACTTGAGGGCGGAAAAGGCATTAATTTTTTTTAATGCGTCCATGTACAACGATACGGAGAAACTCTGCAAGTCCATAATCGCAGACCCTGCATCGAAGCTTGAACTACAGAAGGCCCAGAAAATCCTTGCAAGATTGTACGAGGGGAAGGGAAGGGTGGATGAGGCTCTGGCATTGTATCTCGAAATTGTCCCTTATGATCCGGCTGACAACATAAAGATGTCCATAGCTAAGCTTTATGATATAAAAGGAGAGACTGGAAATGCCCTAAGATATTTGAGCCTGGTTAAGGACAGGGTCATCAGGTCCGCAGAAATGGAAAAGCATCTCAAGAAGCTTATGGCTGCAAGGAATCCCAAAGCTTTGGCATACCTGAGCAAATTTTCCGTTGCGATCAGCTCGGATAGCCCGTTTATTGTTACGGCTGCGCGATACATGATCGACAGCGGAAAGAAATTAGAAGGCACCATGCTGCTCAGAAGGGCACTGAATGGTGTAGAAAGAGGCGATGCTGCTCTTGCAATGGCTGAAGTGCTTTTCAATGACCGGAAATACAGCGAGGCCAAAAAACTTGTCGAACCTCTTTTGCTCGAAAACAGATACTTCACCCAGGCAACATTTCTCATGTCTGATATATTGAGCAGGGAGGGAGATCCGGCAGGGGCTATCACCTGTCTTGAAAAGGCGACCAAATATTCAAAAGACAGCAGGATCGATAGCAAGATTGCCGATCTATATATAGAGACCGGAGACAGGACCACGGCATTAAAATATTATAAGACCGCCTCTGACATGGGGGGTGCAATTGCTGCACTGAAGGCCGGTGATCTGCTTTACCTTAGCGGAAACGCATCCCAATCCCGGGCGTATTATAAGCGGGCGTTGAGTTTGGGCCTTTCGGATCAAAAGAATCTCCAGTGGGCATACTACCAGTACGGCAAAATGACCGGCAATAAAGAGTATTTGAAAAAGGCTGCGCAGAGCGGCGGCATAGTAGGGAAAGCTGCCGGACTGCTAATTGAAAGGTAAAGGATGAATGGGTTATGGCTGATATAGAACTGCTTAACAAAGCGATCGAAAGCTTTAATTCTGCCTCTGCGACGCTGACACTCTATTATAAAACGCTTGAGGACAAGGTTGAACTGCTGACTGAAGAGGTAGAGCACAAAAAACGTCTGCTCAACAGTATTTTGGATAGCATTGATGTAGGTGTTGTATTTTTTGACAAGCAGGGAATTATACGTTTGATAAATAGTGCCGTTGAACGGCTGCTTTCGGTCAAATCCGATAAAATCATAGGAGGCCGCTCGCTCCGCGCCGAGATCGGTGATGACGCTGGTGCAAAACGGCCAGATCGTCGGGCAAGAATGCTAAGGATTCTGCCTGAAAAAGGTAAACCTTTTTATGCCCTTGTATCAAATTCACCTGTGAATGATTCCGGAGAAAAAAAAATTGGCCATGTGCTCATATTCAAGGATATTACCAGATTGAGGCAGCTCGAGGCTGAAAACGAGAGGAACGCCAGGCTGAGCGCCATGGGCGAGCTTGTGCTGAAAATTGCTCACGAGATCAGGAACCCGCTCGGTAGCATCGAGCTGTTTGCTAACCTGATCTCCAATGACCTGAAAGGCACGACACAGGGGGATTATGCAAACAGGATCTCCAACTCAGTAAAGACGCTTGTCAATACTCTCGATAACATGCTCAGATTTTCGAAAGAGATAAAATTGCACCGCGAAGAGTGCTTGTTAAACCATGTTGTTAATGAGATTTGCAGGGAATTCAGGGAATTGTTTTCAGGGAGCAATGTTCGGTTTGAATTTATAGAGCATGGACATTATCCTGTAAATGCAGACAAAGGGTTATTAAGGCAGGCGCTGATCAACATCCTATTGAATTCGGTACAGGCAATGCCTGATGGAGGGAACATTACAGTGGAAATAGGATATTCAGAGGTGATACCTTCTGCAATCGAAATCTCGATCCGTGACAATGGTCCCGGCATGGACGATGAGACAAAGTCAAGGATATTTGAACCATTCTTTTCGACAAAAGACAGGGGCACCGGTCTCGGATTATCGATAACCTCGGGTATAATAGCGGCCCATGAAGGAAGCATAGAGGTCACAAGCAGGCCGGGCGCAGGGACAGAGTTTAAGGTTTCCCTGCCGGAGTTAATAAAGACATGAGCGGAATAATATGAAACCGGTTTTGATAATTGATGATGAGGTCGATATGGCGCTTGTGCTCAGCGAAGCGTTAAGACGGTGCGATTTTGATCCCGTCGTATATCACAACCCGGTGGATGTCCTTGCATCATGCAATATCAGGGATTTCTCGCTTATCATCACGGACATGAGGATGCCGAAGATGAACGGAATCGAGTTTCTTCAGGTAATACGGAAGCGGAATATTTTTGTGCCTGTCATTGTAATTACCGGATTTGGCACTGTTGAGAATGCCGTTGACGCGATGAAACTCGGCGCAACTGATTATATCATGAAACCTTTTTCTTTTGATTCGCTCAGGCGAGTCATTGAGCGGATAATCCCTTCGGAGGACACCGACGTCGTAGCCACGTCAAATCAGATGAAGAACCTGCTGTCCGTAGCAAAAGAGGTAGCGAAGAGCGATATTACTGTGCTGCTGTCAGGAGACAGCGGAACCGGTAAGGAGGTCGTGGCCAGGTTTATACATAAAAACAGCCTCAGGGCCGATAAGGCATTTGTTGCCATTAATTGCGCCGCTATTTCAGAAAACCTCCTGGAGTCAGAATTGTTTGGCCACGAAAAAGGCGCTTTTACCGGCGCTGTAGACCGGCGCATGGGTAAGTTTGAACTTGCCAACCAGGGAACGCTGCTGTTGGACGAAATCAGTGAAATGGATTATTCGCTCCAGGCGAAGCTGTTAAGAGCCATCCAGGAAAGGGAGATAGACCGTATAGGCGGCCGGTTGCCGATTCCCGTTGACGTGCGGGTCATTGCTACGACTAATTGCGACCTTCTTGCCGAGGTGAAGAACGGGCATTTCAGGGAGGACCTTTACTACCGGTTAAATGTTTTTCCTTTGAAGCTGCTGCCTCTCAGGGAACGTCGGGATGACATTATACCTTTGGCCGAGTTCTTTCTTAAAAAATTAGCAGCCAAGATGGGCAGACACTTTTCACTGTCCGATGAGCTTAAATCATACCTTGGCGATCTTGCCTGGGAGGGCAATGCACGCGAGCTGGAGAATTTTATTTACAGGACTGCCGTTATATCTCCGGCTGAGGTATTAATGCCGCCGGCAGATGGGCCGTCAAAAAATACTGCAGTTGGTGGTGAGGGCAAAACCGGCACAATTAAGGACATGGAACGGGAACTGATAGTTGAAACGCTCAGGAAAACGGGCGGCAACAGGACAAAAGCCGCTGAATTACTTGGGAAGACAGTAAGGACCGTAAGAAATAAGATAAAGGAGTATACTATTCGCGAAGAGGAGTATATGGGCAGTGAATAATCATCGAATTTCTGGAACAATAATTGCATATAATTTTTGCGATTATTAATCTGTTATTAAGGAGGACGATATGCCGGATAGTATACACATGATTCTTGAACATATGCTTGACGTTGCCGCTTTCAGGAATAAGGTGTTGACATCAAATATTGCCAACGCGGATACCCCGGGGTATAAGGCAAAAGATATATCGTTCCAAAAAGAGATGGAAAAGGCTGCCGGCACAGAGGGAAACCAAGGATTTGATATATATGAGTCTGCGACGACGATGCCCAATAGGGACGGCAACACCGTAAATGTTGATATCGAGATGGCAAAGGTTGCTGAAAATAACTTAATATACGATACGGCAGTGCAACTGATGGGTATGAAACAGCGTATGAAAAAGAATATCTTATCAGCACCATAAACGGAGGCCACTGATGGAAGAAATGTTTTTACCTTTGAACGTAAGTGCAACTGCCCTTGAAGCGCAGAAAATAAGAATGAATACCATTGCCTCAAATATTGCCAACGTTAACTCTACTTCGTCGCCTGAGGGTGGTCCATACAAAAGGAAAGATGTTATGTTCGAGTCATATCTCTATGACGAGAGTAATGTTGGTGTAAACATCTCAAAAATTGTTGAGGACGAGAGGCCCCCGAAAAAGGTCTATGACCCGAGCCACCCGGATGCCGATAAAGATGGCTATGTCAGTTACCCCAATATCAATACGATAGAAGAGATGGTCAATCTCATAGACGCTACTCATGCCTATGAGGCGAACCTGACGCTCATTACGGTGTATAAAGACATGTTTACGAAGACACTTGCTCTCACGCAAATATAATAAACGGCAGTAGGCATAGGGGACTTAAGCATTAAGCACTGAACTTCTTGCTGTACACATAAGGAAGGGGGCGCACATGAGTAATATTTACGAGATCACTGGAAACATACAGCCGAACGTTTCTGAACCCATAAAAACAGGTCAAAAAGGAAGCGTATCGTTCGACACTGCCATCAAAGATGCATTAAAGGATGTATCCGATGTCCAAAACAAGGCTGATAAGGCTATTGAGGATTTTTCAAAAGGTAATGTCCAGGATATTCACACCGTTGTGCTTGCCATGGAGAAGGCCGATATGTCTATGCAGACATTGCTGCAGGTAAGAAACAAGCTCCTTAATGCATATAATACAATTATGAGCATGCAGATATAAGCGTTTGAGGAGTTACAATGGCGTGGAATGATGTTCTAAATCAGATAAAAGCATGGCCTCTTAAAAAGAAAATATCGCTTATTGCCGTTATTGCTATCTCCATAGCGCTTATGGCCGGGATAATGCTCTGGAGTGAGCGAGTTGACTACCAGGTCCTTTACAGTAATCTTACCCAGGAGGACGCCGGGCAGGTCATCAACAAATTGAAAGAGATGAAGGTCCCTTACAAGGTTGATGGAAATGCCATCTATGTTCCGAGCAGTAAAGTCTATGAACTCAGACTCGAATTGGCTGCTGAGGGGCTCCCGCAGGGGGGGGTGTCGGTTTTGAGATATTTGACAAGAACCAGTTAGGGGTCACCGAATTTGTCCAGCGGCTGAATTATGTCAGGGCGCTTCAGGGGGAGCTTGCAAGGACCATCCGGCAGCTTGCCGAGGTGGACCAGGCGAGGGTGCATATAGCAATACCAGAGCAGACGATCTTTACTGAAAGGCAGCAAAAGCCGACTGCTTCGATTGTTTTGAAGCTCAAACCGGGAAGAGTGCTGAGTCAGGGACAGATCGGCGGCATTGTACATATGGTTTCGAGCAGTGTTGAGGGATTGACACCTGAGCAGGTGACGGTAATAGACAATATGGGGAACATGCTGTCAAAACCGTCCGATGGTGATGTTGTGGCAGATGCGAAACAACGTGATTACCAGAAATCGGTGGATAAGGATTATGAAACCAAGCTGGTAAGCATGCTTGAGGGTATCGTCGGCAAAGGGAAGGCCATTGTCAGGGCGTCTGCAAAGATAGATTATTCGCAGGTCGAAAAGACTGAAGAGAGTTTCGATCCTGATACCATCGCTATGAGGAGTGTTCAGCGCAACCAGGAAAAAAGCGGCGGCGCGGCGAGTGGCGGCATTCCGGGTGCGTTGTCAAACCAGCCGGGCCAGCAGGCACCGGCTGCTTCTTCATCACCTAATTTCTCACAGAAGCAGTCAGAAAATATAAACTACGAGGTAAGCAGGAGCGTCAGCAAGATTATCCAGCCGCGGGGTGAAATTAAAAGCATTTCCGTTGCGGTGCTAATTGACGGTACCTATAAAAAAGACAAAGGTAAACAGGTCTATCAGTCGAGAAGTGAAGCTGAATTAAATAAATATGAAGAAATAGTAAAGGCCGCTATAGGATTCAATAAGGAGCGGGGAGACCAGGTGATTGTCAACAATGTGCCCTTTGAAACAGTGCCGGAAGAAGTCGAAAAAACGGATTATATGAAAATCGTTCTGTCTGCATTAAAATATTTAGTCCCGATTGTCTTAATCATGATGATTATTCTCTTTGTCATTAAACCTGTTATTGAGACGCTTAAGACCATGCCCGAGGCCCGCGGCCTGCCGCCTACAGGGCTTCCGCCGGGAGTAGGAGTTGCTGGTGTTGGCGGACCCGGGGGTGTTGGCGGGCTTGGAGGTGTTGGGGAAGAAGAGGCAGGTCTTATTTCAAAAGAAGCAATGAAGACAAAGGTGACGGAAGTGGTGAAAAAAGACCCTCGGAGGGCTGCTTCGATTCTGAAGGAATGGCTTTCGGAATAGGTGAATGAAAAAATTATCCGGTGTTGAAAAGGTTGCCGCATTTCTGTCAATTATCGGCGAGGATGCGGCAACAATAGTTTTTAAGCATCTTGATCCTCTTGAACTGGCAAGGGTCATTCCCATGATGGCGCGCGTAAAGCTATCCCCCGAATTGGCTGAAAATCTTTTGGATGAGTTTGCCGAAAGAATAGGCTCCGCCATGCTAGTCGTAGATGAGGATTACATTAAAAAAATATTAGTAAAGGCCTTTGGCGAAGATCATGCAAAAAAATTGATGGACAAGATCGAGAGCGGTGCAAGCGCTTTCGATATCCTGAGGTGGCTTGATTCAGGTGCTATCGCTAACCTGCTGTCGAGGGAGCATCCCCAGACGATCGCAATAATTATCGCTTATCTTGAACCAAGCCAGGCTGCTGAAGTTTTGTCGAAGCTCCCGGAGCATATAAAAATAGATGTTGCTTTGAGAATTGCGAGCCTTGATCAGATATCCCCTTCTATATTGGGCGAACTGGAGGACGTGCTCCAGTCCCAGCTGCAGAGTTACACCAGAGGGCGTAAGATCGGCGGTATCAAAACCGTGGCCGAGATATTGAACCAGCTCGACAGGGCTTCCGAGGACCTGATTCTTAAAAATATAGAGGAGAAGGACCAGATACTCGCTGATGAAATAAGAAAACTGATGTTCACATTTGACGACCTTATTGTCATTGATGACAGGGGGATACAGATGATCCTGAAAGAAATAACCACTGATGACCTTGCGTTGGCTTTGAAAATGGCATCTGATGACCTCAAGGGAAAAATATTCAAGAATATGTCGCAGAGAGCTGTTCAGATCCTGAAGGAAGAGATGGAAGCTAAAGGCGCTGTAAGGGTTTCGGATGTTGAAAAGGCCCAGATGAATGTCGTAAGGGTTGCCCGCAGGCTCGAAGAAGAGGGCAAGATCGTAGTTGGAGGCAAAGGTGGAGAAGAAATTATTGTTTAGCCCGCAGGAAAAGCCTGTGCAAATTTATACCTTTCCGCAGTTTGATGCCGTAAAACCCATTCCGGTAGTTGAGGATGCCGTTCCTTTGGAAGAGCCGCGGAGTGAGGAGGCGCTGCAGGAGCGCATAAAAACCCTTGAGGACAATGCCCGTAAAAGAGGTTATGCTGAAGGGCATGCTCAAGGTCTCGCTAAAGGTTTGGCCGAAGGAGAGGATGAAGTAAACGCCTCTGTCAAAAGACTCGGAGAAATTATAGTATATCTAGATAAATTCAGGGAGAACAAGCTCGCTGAACTGTTACCCAATATCATTGAGCTCTCGCTCGAAATCGCGAAGAAGATAGTTCATAAGGAAATCGACCTCGATAGAAACCTGATAGTCTCCGTTGCCAGGGACGCCATTCAGAAGGTTGCAGAAAAGGAAGAAAATGTTGTTATAAAGGTGAACCAGCTTGATTATGAAGTTATGATATCGTATATCGACCTGCTCAAGGAACAATCAGGACTGAAAAACATATCTGTTGAGCCATCAGCCGCAATATCTCAGGGAGGCTGCTACATTGAAACTCCTGTTGGAGAGGTCGAACGCCAGGCTCGAAGAGCAGATAAAGGAAGTCGAAGATGTCATCAGCACTGCAACTCATAGAAAGATGTAAATCTGTTCTCAGGGAGACCGATCCTGTCAAGGTATACGGCAAGGTAAGCAGAGGGATTGGTATCTTGATCGAGGGCCTTGGTCCTCAGGCCAGTATAGGCGATATATGCCAGATAGAATCAAACGTCGATGGGGCAGAACAGCTTATAGAGGCTGAAGTTGTGGGCTTTAAGGAAGATAAGATACTTCTGATGCCTCTTGGTGAATTGAGGGGCATAGGTCCTGGCTCCAGGATAGTGGCTAAAGGCAGACAGCGCTACATAAGGGTGGGCAGCGGACTTTTGGGCAGAATTGTTGACGGCATCGGCAACCCGATAGATGGAAAAGAACCGCTCACCGGTGAACTGTTCCCTGTCTATAATGAACCGATCAATCCGTTATACCGTCAGCGTATCACCACACCTCTTGATCTTGGGATACGTTCTTTAAACACTATTCTTACCTGCGGAAAAGGACAGCGGATCGGGATAATGGCAGGCAGCGGGGTAGGCAAGAGTGTGCTCCTCGGCATGATGGCACGCCATACGGCAGCCGATGTCAATGTCATTGCCCTCATAGGTGAGCGCGGCAGAGAGGTAAGGGAGTTTATAGAGAAGGACCTAGGAGAGGAGGGACTAAAGCGGTCGGTCCTTGTGGTCGCCACCTCGGACGCCTCTCCGCTTATCAGAATACGGGGTGCTTTTGTCGCCACGGCTATTGCCGAATACTTCAGGTCGATGGGCAAAAACGTTCTTTTCATGATGGACTCACTGACACGATTTGCAATGGCACAGAGAGAGATAGGATTGGCGGCTGGTGAACCGCCTACGACTAAAGGGTATACCCCGTCGGTTTTCAACCTGTTGCCGAAACTCCTCGAACGGGCCGGCACATGGCAGCAGGATGGCACGATAACCGGACTTTATTCGGTACTTGTTGAAGGCGATGACATGAATGAGCCTATTGCGGATGCAGCCCGGTCAATACTTGATGGCCATATTGTTCTCTCCAGGGAGCTTGCCAACCATAATCATTATCCGGCTATCGACATACTGCAGAGCATAAGCAGGCTCATGAAAGATATCTCCGGGCAGAAGCATATCAATAATGTGACGAAAGTGCTGGAAATAATGGCGTTATATAAGAGATACGAAGATGTTATTACTATCGGCGCTTATAAGGAAGGGACTAATCCAAAGTTGGATTACGCAATAGGCATGATGGAAAAGATCAGGGTCTTCCTGAGGCAGGAAATAAACGAGAAGGTAACGTATGAGCAAGGCCTTCAAGAACTCGATGAATTATTGAAATAACTTCTGACAGGGAAATATGGGAGCTATCGAAAGTCTGTTGAATCTTAAGCGCTGGAGCGAGGATGAGGCAAAACAAAAGTTTGCACTTGCCCTTAAAGAACTTGATACGGAAGAGAAACGCCTTCTCGGTCTGGAAGAGCAATACATGCACGCGGGAAGGAAATTTGAATCTGTATCGAAAGAAGTAATCGACATTGCTGAAATTGAGAGATTGAATTATTATCTTGAACATATGCTTGCCAGGATACGGCGCCAGAGAAAGGTGATCGAGTTAAAGGAAATACAGGTTGAAACTGCCCGTAAGACTCTTCAGGAAGCCTCGAAAGAGAAAAAGACATTTGAGAAACTCGACGAGAAGCAAAAAAGTGCGCTCCGCAAGGAATTTAAAAGGAAAGAGCAGATAGGGACCGACGAGCATGCGGGAATTCGGCATGCCCGTCGAACGAAAGAATAAAACTTGCATGAATAAGACAGGCGATAGGCGAGGGGCTATGGGAAAAAATAATAAGACAGGCAACGGGAAAAGTAAAGACAATAAGACATGTCATAGAATATTTTTTATTTTTTTGTTTTCTTTAATCTATAGCCTATTGCCCATTGCCTATTGCCCGTCTTATTGCCTATTGCCTATTGCCTATAACCTCTCTTTTGCGCAGGAGCAAACACAGCAGCAGCCGAAGCAACAGGAGTCCATCGAAGAGGGGCGTCTATCAATCATTAAATCGGATATTCAAAAGGAAGTTGAACACAACGAACAGCTGAAAAAAGAGATTGAAGAGGCACAAAAGACTATAGACCAAAACACTAAAGAGCGTCTGTTGAAAGTAAGTAAGATTTACGAGGCAATGCCTCCTGAAGAAGCTGCAAAAAGACTCGAAAAGCTTGACGAGAACACTGCCGTGGCTATAATCAGCATGTTGAAGCCAAGAGTTGCCGGCGGAATCCTTGCCCAGATGGACAGCGATAAGGCAGCATCTATTTCCAAAAGAATTATCACCAAAGGCAATAAGTAGCATACAATTGCCGGGTTTTTTTTTCCTACCTGGAAGTTTTTTCCTGTAACCAAATAATGCAATTAACCACAGAGTCAGCGTTATTCTTAAAAATTTGAATTTTGAATGCTGAATGTTGAATTAATGAAAAAGTCCATAATTTATTATTCAAAATTCAACATTTAACATTCCTCGTGATGCCACACGCCCGACGATTTTTGTTTGGCATGCATATTGCTTCTCCTCTTCTCATCAAAGTCATCAGGAGGTGGGATGTTGGACAGCTTAATGGTGCAGGCAAGTGCTAAAACTCTCTCTTTGGGCATAACGTCTTCCAGTGTACCTGAAGGGATTGGCGAGGATGGCTCACCGGCAACAAATTTTACCGATCTTTTGCAAGCAATAGTTTCGGGTGATGATAAAAGTCTTGGAAATCTTCAGGGCGGATCTATTATCCGCGCCGATGGCAAAACAGCTGCGTCGGAGAACCTGATGGAGCTAATACAAAGAATGTCTAAAGGTAAAGGCATTGGGTCCGACAAAAAATCAGCTTCCGGGGACAGCGTGACCGATGTGCTTCAGCAAATGATGGCGCAGCTACAGACATCGTTTGCTCAGCCTGTTACATTTATTGCTCCTTATCAGTCCGGCAATGCTTCTTCCTCTGATACCACCTCTATTACTGCAACTGGGATGGATAGCGGCAATGATGGCGCTGGCGCCCTCATCGCGGCTTTGGGGAATGCAATTCAAAAGGGCGATATAAAAAGACAGATTGTTAGTGACACTCCTGAAGTGCCGCTGGCCACAGGGCAGACAGCGGGCAAACAATTGGACATGGATTCCGTGCTGTTAACACAGGATACAGTTGTTACAGATCAAAACGCGCCTATTGACGCTCTTGACAATGCCGGAACGAGCGGTGCAAATCTTGAAGTTGCAGCGTTTAGCGTGGCGGCACAGAAAAGTTTAACCGGTAATACTGAACGTTTAGTGCTGAATACTCCAAACGCTTCAACGCTGAACCCTGCCAACGATAGAGCGCTGAACACTGCCTCACTGACCACTGCAAACACTACAACGCTGAACTTTGAAAACACTGCGACGTTGAACAATGCGAACACTTCGACGTTGAACAATGCGAACATTGCAACGCTGAACAATTCGAACTCTGCAACGCTGAACAATTCGAACTCTGCAACGCTGACTACAGCAAACGATACGATGGTGAACTCTGGGCGAGGTACTTTCAATTCGCTGATGGATGGCACGACCGGCAATTTGGGTATCAAGGAAATAAGTCTATCCTTGAATAACCAAAACAAATCTACGTCCGGAGATGCTGACAGCAACGCTGCTTTTTCTCCCGCAGCACTGCAGCAGACTCCGCTTGCCAATGACTCCCAACCGGCGCAGGAGACCTTGCCTGTAAATAAATTAAATGAGTTGAGTGATCCTATTGTGAAAACGCTTGCATCGGGAGGGAAAAGTCTGGTTATAAAGCTTTCTCCCCCTGAAATGGGCACAATCGAAATAAGGCTCAAAGTGGAAAACGGCGTTTTAACTGCCGACTTCAAGGTTGACTCCTCTGCGGTAAAAGACCTTTTCTCTGTTGCAATGCCCCAGATAAAAAATTCGATAGAAAGCGCCGGTGTAAAGACAGGGAATTTTTTTGCAGATTTGAAAGACGACAGATCTACAGGCGGCGGCAGACAACAGGATGCAAATCAGCAACAGCAAAGACAGCAAAAAGAACAAAAACAAAGTTTCTTCGATTTTTTTGCATAAATAAGGAGGATATTATGGTATCATCGACAGACATAACAAATTACCTTAACCAGGCAGCTACCTCAAACACAACCAATTCATCGTCTGCGTCGAGTTCGTCTACTACTTCGAGTTCATCTTCATCGTCGGCAGCATTGGGAGAAAACGATTTTATGACCCTGCTGATAGCACAGTTAAAAAACCAGAACCCGAGTAATCCCCAGGACAGCAGTGCTTTTGTTGCTGAGCTCGCCCAATTCAGCAGTCTGCAGCAGGAAACCCAGGTAAACCAGAATTTACAACAGTTTGCTGCGAACAGCATGATCGGGTACAAGGTAACGGACAACACCGGCAATACAGGCGTGGTTACGGGTGTTAGCAACGGAGGCCCCAATAGTTCAACCGGGCTCCAGCTTGATATTACCACTTCGAGCGGTACCACATCGACCATTGATTACTCCAATATTACTAATGTCACCCTATCCAACAGCCAGGGGACGAGCAGCTAATTAACAATAGGCAAGGAGGATTTGGAATGAGCGGATTATCTGATACTGTTATAAGCGCCAGCGGGCTCAATGCATACACTTCAGCCATTGACGTCATCGGCAACAATCTGGCCAATCTTGGCACCACCGGGTTCAAGAGCGGACGGACACTGTTCTCGAATGTGTTAAGTTCGGCTGTCGGCGTGCCTTCACTCCAGCAGAATCCGAGCGGAGTAAATGTCCAGGCTATCCAGACGCAATTCACTGAAGGCCCTTTGCAAAATACCAACAACCCCCTCGACTTTGCTATTAACGGCAACGGTTTTTTCATAGTTAAAGACCCAAGCCGAAACAATGATACCTTCTATACAAGAGATGGGGAGTTCTCTCTTGACAAGACCGGAACCCTTATAAACGCCAGCGGACAGATAGTTCAAGGATCTGGAGGTAATATAATTATACCTCCCGATGCAACCGGCGCTATGCCGATTTCTGTCCAGCTGACACCGAACGGTCAGCTCAACGCCACCTACGCGAGCGGACAGGTGAAAACAGTTGCCCAACTTCAACTGGCTGTTTTCAATGCGCCGACCCAGCTTGCTAATGCGGGTAACAATGAGTATTCCCAGACTGACGGGTCGGGAGCGCCTAAACTGTTGTTGCCGTCCTCGGGTGGCGCCGGCACTGTTGCCAGTGGTACCCTTGAGCAAAGCAACGTAAATCAGTCGGATGAGTTTGGGAATTTGATTTCTGTACAGAATGCTTTTCAATCGAATTCTACGGTTCTGTCGGCAACAAACGAAATGTTCACAGATATGTTCACTCTGCTCGGCGAAAACTCCTAAGGGTTATAGTGAACGCGTTTTTTGGATTAGATTTCCCTTAAATGGGACAAAGTATAAACGCTTAAAAAATTGATTGCAAAGAAAAAGGGGGTTTATTATGGGAATTGAATCTGCACTCTATACCGGGGTAAGCGGTCTGGATGCAATGTCGCAGGAGTTGTCTGTTATCGGCAACAATATATCCAACAGCAATACGGTAGGCTTCAAAGGAGGCTCTACAACATTTGCCAATCTCCTGAGTACATCTCTGGGAGCCACATCTTCGACCGAGACCGGGAATGGCGTTTCACTTCAATCGGTACAAACAGATTTTTCACAGGGGACGCTGCAAACGACTTCGAATCCCCTCGACATGGCTATTCAAGGGGCCGGATTTTTCATTGTCAAGGACACCAGCGGCTCCGAATATTACACAAGAGCCGGCCAGTTCAGTGTTGACCAAAACGGGAACCTTGTGAATCCCAACGGTGATTTTCTGCAGGGCAACGCAGCGCTGACTCAGCCGATTACGACAAAAACAGGCGTAACACCCGGCACGTTCGGCGCCAGCGGCTCCATAAACATATCACAGATCGGCGTAGGCGCTCCAACTGCGACGTCACAGGCGACAATCTTTGCGAATCTGTACGAATCGTCGCCCCTGAACGATCCGATAGGCGGCACACCCTTTACTATAGGCCCTACAAATGATCAAATTGTGATAAGCGGAACCGCACTGGCAGCTACTACAATAACTATCGCGGCGGGTTCATATAGCGCATCTTCGCTTGCCGCTGCAGTACAGACTGCGATCAATACCAATTCTTCTGTTATTGCCACGTTCGGGGCTACAGCAGTAAATGTTAGTTATACTGCCAGCGCCAGCGCCACTCAGTACGAGTTTACGATCAATAATATCAATGCCAATCTCATACAGGAGAATTTTGATTGGAGTAGTGCAAACACGACAGCATCGAACATGTTGGGCTTTTCGAATATTAACACTGGTGGTCAGGTTCCAGCTTCAGGCGTCACGAGCATTGCAGCAGGCAATAAAGCGTCAAGTGATTTTCAGGTCGCCGGGTTTGACCCAAACAACCCTGCAGGCGCTTTTTCGACATCTATGACTGTATACGACTCGGACGGCAACACCCATCTGACTAATGTCTATTTCTCGAAAATATCCTCGTCGGCACAGGGAAACAGTTGGATGTATTGGTCCGTGGTCCCTGCGATCGACAGCGTCAGCGGCAGTACTCAACCCACGATATCTCAAATAACGACCGCAGGGGTTCTCAATTTCGATACCGCAGGTGACCTTGAAAGCGTTACGCCTGACCAATATAACAGCTTCAATTTCTCCGGCGGCGTACAGCAGAATCAGCAGATTACCTTTGATTTCGGCCAGTTAGAGAATGAGACGATTGCCCAGGGCGGCAGTGGAACCACCGGCACAACACAATATGGTTCACCGAGCTCGGTCACGAACCAGTACCAGAACGGATACGCAGCCGGCAGTCTATCGAGTTTCAGCGTTTCTCAGACCGGTGTCATAACAGGTACATTTACTAATGGACAAACCAAGAATATTGCTCAAATTCAACTGGCACGGTTTAATGCGCCGACTGCGCTAACAAATGATGGAAACAACCTGTATACTCAATCCTCTGCTTCAGGGCAACCGATTCCCGGTCTTGCAGGGAACGCCGGATTTGGAAGTATTTTCTCCGATTCCCTTGAGGAAAGTAATGTTGACTTGTCAGGCGAATTTGTCAATATGATTACTGTTCAGAGCGCATATCAGGCCGATGCAAAAGTTATCTCAACTGCTCAGGAACTGTTCACTGCATTACAGAACGCAAAACAGTAGTAATAAAGAAAGGCGATAGGCACTGGGCTATAGGCAATAGGAAAAATAAAGACAAGAAGACAAGTCATAGAATTAATCTATAGCCTATTGCCCCGTGCCTATCGCCTATTGCCTTATTTTATCTATATTTTGACGGTTGGAAGGTTTAAATAGCCATCCAACCGTCATTTTGTTGACCCCACTCTTTAATATATCTTTAAATTCAATAAGCTACATATTGGCATGCTCTGTGCTCTATAAAAGCGCGACGCTTGACGTTAATTTAAGGGGGTTTATTTATGGATGAGGACAGGGATGAAAAATTACTAGATGAAGAAGTTAAAAAACCGAAAAAGAAATTGGGTAAAGGGCTTATTGTCATCATTATAGTTGTCGTTGCAGTCCTTGTCGGCGGGGGCGGCGCATTTTTCTTTCTTTCAAAATCGGGCGGCGACAAAGGGCAAAAGAAGGAAAAGGAAGATGCGAAGAAGGAAGAGAGTGTCATGTTTGTCCTTGACCCTTTTGTCGTTAATCTGGGCGACCAGGGCGCCACAAAGTTTCTTAAGGTATCAATGCAATTAGAGCTATCAAGTCCCGCTATTCTGGAAAGCGCCAAAGGAAAAACACCGCAGATCAGGGATGCTGTTATCAATCTCCTGACGAGCAAGACTTCTGATTCGCTCATGTCTCCTGAAGGAAAACTGCAGCTAAAAGACGAAATAAATATGATGGGAAACCAGATTCTGGGGAACAATACGGTGAAAAATGTTTATCTTACTGAATTTGTAATGCAATAGTGCTACAGGTAAAGGTAGAGTTTTGATTACCTCTGTCTCTACCTTGGACTGTTTTTTGGAGGTTTGATGGAAGATATTCTTTCACAGGATGAAGTTGATGCCCTACTAAAGGGAATCTCTGAAGGAGAGGTAGAGACAGAGAAGCTTGAGGACACTTCCGGTGTAAAGGCATATGATTTTACCGGCCAGGAGAAGATCGTCAGGGGGAGGATGCCTTCTCTTGATATTGCAAATGAGCGGCTAGCCCGGAATTTCCGCCTTTCTTTGTCTGCTGCGATCAGGCATATGGTGGATGTCACTAACGTCAATGTCACAATTACCAAATTTTATGATTTTATGAGAGGCGTTCCATTTCCTTCGAGCATTAATATTTTTAAAATGGAGCCGCTCAGAGGCTTCGGGCTTCTGGTGTTTGATGCCTCAATGATATTCAGTCTTATCGAATACTTTTTTGGAGGTACGGGGAAAGGCTACTATAAACCCGAGGGAAGGGAGTTTACTCCTATTGAACAGAAAATCATCCATAAAGTGGTCATAATGTTTTTTGACGACATGGAAGATGCATGGAAGCCGGTTCATCCAATAAAACCTGTTTACGTACGTTCTGAAATGAACCCCCAGTTTGTGACTATTGTTACCCCGGTTGATGTTGTCATTAAAGTAGAATTTGTCCTTGAGATCGAAGGCAGGCTGTGCAAGGCTTTTCTCTGTATCCCTTACGGGTCGGTAGAGCCGATAAAGGAGAAGTTGTACAGCGCATTTTCCGCAGACAGGGATGAACTGGATGTTAAATGGCTTGAGCGGTTGAAGGAGCGGCTGAAAGAGACGTCTGTCACGATGACCGGCGTTCTTGGGAGTGCTGTGCTCAATGTAAGTGAGGTTCTGGCACTGAAAGAAGATGACGTGCTTGTCCTTGATACCAATGTAGAAGATGACCTTGGAGTGACAGTTGAGGGCTTTGTGAAGTTTAAAGCCAAATTTGGCCTGTTCAAGGGATACAGGGCTGTAAAAATAACCAGGGCGGTCCAGGACGTCAGTAAAATCTGAAGGGAGATAATATAATGGCGGAAGATATTAAGAATCCGGAAGTCCCAGAGTTTAAAGGGGAGGTCCAACCTCCCCAGGCTGTTCAGCGTGATATAAATTTTATCCTTGATGTCCCGCTCGAACTGATGGTAGTTATCGGGAGCACAAAAATCCTCATTCAGGAGCTATTGCAACTCGGCCAGGGCTCGGTCATTGCTCTTGATAAGCTGGCGGGCGAGCCTATGGAGGTGTATGTCAATCAAAAGCTCATTGGCAGGGGCGAGGTGGTTGTGGTCAATGAAAAATTTGGCATCAGATTAACGGACATCGTGAGCCCTACCGAGCGGGTGAGACAGTTAAGATGACGGGTATAGGAGAAGGTATCCCTCTACCTTTACCTGTCTTCAATGTATGGAGGCTGTATTGGGAATAGAGCTGGTCAAGGTTTTTGCTGCATTACTGGTCACCCTTGCTGCGGTCTATCTGCTGCTCAGGCTTCTGAAGCAAAAGATGCTGCCGCATAAGGGGATGATAGAGATGCTTCACTATCAATCATTCGGACCCAAAAAGGGGATAGCTGTAATTAAGATACTTAACGACTACATGGCTGTCGGCATCGGCGACCAAGGCATCTCACTTCTGAGCAAGCTGAACAGGGAGGGAGTGGAAGAAGCGCTTAAATCACAGAGCACGGAAAACATTGTACAGAAAACGAAACAAAGATGGTTAAGGGCAAAAGGAAATGGCTAAAGGCAAAGGCGCAAAGAGCATAGAGCAAAGCGCAAAGCGCAAAGCGCAAGGAGTTAAGGCTTTTACTCTATGCCCTTTGCCCTATGCGCTTTGCGCCTTTTTAGTCCTTGGCCTTTTGCCTTCCGGTGTTTCTGCCGCCCCTGCGCCTCCTGCTGCTAGCGGCGGTTTTTTTGGCATGTTGACGCCGTTTGAATTGCTCCTGTTTCTTACATTGTTGTCCATATTGCCGGCAATTCTTGTCATGGTCACCTCATTTACGCGGATTATTGTAGTGCTCTCTTTTCTCCGGCAGGCTCTTGGAACTCCTTCAGTACCGCCGACACAAGTGCTCATAGGGCTCGCTCTTTTTATCACATTTTTTGTCATGTCACCGGTCCTGGACAGGATTTACGCGGATGCGTATCAGCCTTATTCCAGGAAAGAGATCGGGGCTGAAGAAGCGCTTAACAAGGCTTCTGTTCCTCTGAAGGAATTTATGCTTAGACAGACAAAAGAGAAAGAGCTCGCTTTTTTCCTCAGGATGTCAAAATTGGAGAACCCTGCGAAACCTATGGATTTGCCTTTGCGTGTGGTCGTCCCAGCCTTTGCTATCGGTGAGCTTAAGAGGGCATTTGAAATAGGGTTCCTTATTTTTCTCCCATTTCTGGTTATTGATATGGTTGTTGCGAGCATACTGCTCTCCATGGGCATGATGATGCTCCCTCCTATTATGGTTTCGCTGCCCTTCAAGTTGCTGCTTTTTGTCCTGGTCGATGGGTGGCAACTGCTGATAGGTTCTCTCATCGGAGGGTTCAGATGACCATTGAGCTGTTAAACCAGATATCGAGGCAGACATTTACAACTATTTTGTTGGTAGGCGGGCCCATATTGTTGGTGAGCCTTGTCGTCGGATTGATGATAAGCCTTTTTCAGGCGGTTACGCAGCTGCAGGAGATGACATTGACTTTTGTTCCGAAGATTATCGCGGTCTTTCTCACCCTGCTTATTGCGCTCCCATGGATGGTAAAGGTGCTGGTGGGGTTTACAAGGAGTATTTTTGGCAATATAACGCTTTATGTGAGGTGAAATGGAATTATATAACGTAATAAACCTCTATGCCGATAAATTCATTCCCATATTTATCAGGGTGGCTGTTATGCTGACATTTATCCCTTTTATCGGCGCGCAGCAAACACCCGTGATGGTGAGGGCGGGCCTTGCACTTGCGCTTACGCTTATGCTCCTTCCGATAGTGAAGGTTGATATGGCTAATCCGGAAAGGGCAATTTTTGAGGCTTTTTTTGTGGGTACGGCAATGGGATTAACCGCACGGATAATCCTGGGAGCTATTGATATGGCTGCCCAATGGATGAGTGTGGAGATGGGGTTGACAGTGGCAGCCGTTTTCAATCCTCTATTTCAGGAACAACTTGGTCCGGTGAGTCTCTTCTATACAATGCTGTCAATGACGTTATTTTTTTTATTCGACATGCATCATTATTTCATCGAGGGTGTAGTGCGCAGCTTTGATATTACCAGTATTAACTACAACAGTGTGTTCAGTTCCGTCCTAAAGCTGAATGCATTTTTTTTCCCGCTCGCATTTAAGATAGCGGCCCCAGTGCTGGCTGTGCAGGTGCTGACAAACCTTGCAATGGGATTTCTTACAAAGGCAATTCCGCAGGCGAACATTTTTTTCATAAGCATGCCGTTGCTGATAGTTTTGGGCCTAGTATTCATAGTTCTGTCAATGCCGATGACTATAGCGGTCATTGAAAAAGCATTTATGAGCATGAAAGACACGATTATGGTGATCACGAGGTAAGGGATGGCAGAAGAGTTTCAAGAGAAAACTGAACAGGCAACCGGGCGAAGACGTCAAAAGGAACGTGAACAGGGTCATATCGCCCAAAGCAAGGATCTCACCGGCATCATGCCGCTCTGGGTGGTATTCATGTACCTTTCCTTCGGCGGTTTCATGTTTACCATGCTGGTGTCCTATTTAAGATCAGCTCTGCAAAGAGGGTTTGAGGTTTCGCTTACGGACGCCTCATTCGTAGAAATATTCAGGACTGACTCCATTAAAACGCTTATGATGATGGCCCCCCTGTTTGTTTCGGTGCTCATCGCTGTTTTGGCTGTACATTTTATGCAAAGCGGTTTTTTAATTTCAACCAAGTCGCTGACCCTGGACCTCAATAAAGTCAACCCGCTGGAGGGGATAAAAAGGTTTTTCACCCTCAGAGTTGTTTTCGAGGGGGCAAAGGGCATATTAAAAGTTATCATCCTCGGCATAATTCTTTATCTGATTATAAAAAAGCAGCTAGTGAATCTTCCCCTTCTTCCAGACATGAGTGTTTCGCTTATTGCACAGTTTATTTTTGTGCAGGTAAAAAAGCTTATTCTGACGGCTGTCGTGGTCCTCTCTATTTTCTCCATTGCAGATTATGCGTACCAGCGGTGGCAGTATTCACGAGACCTGAGGATGACCAAACAGGAAGTGAAAGAAGAACATAAGGAGATGGAGGGCGACCCCAGGGTCAAGGCGAGGATAAGGAGCCTCCAGAGAGAAATGGCGCGCAAAAGAATGATGCAGGAAGTGCCGAAGGCAGATGTGGTGATTACCAACCCTACCCATTTTGCGGTTGCGCTTAAGTACGATTCAGCCACAATGGGCGCGCCTGCTGTAGTGGCAAAAGGGGCCAATCTGATTGCCGAGAAGATAAAAGAGATAGCAAAAGAGCATGGGGTGCCGGTCTTTGAAGATAAGCCGCTCACCAGGGCTTTATATAAACTCGAGCTTGATCAGGAAATCCCTGAGGTTTTTTACAAGGCGATCGCTGTGATACTTGCAAACGTTTATAAATTGAAAGGAAGGATAAGGCGATAGGCGATGGGCAATAGGCTATGGGGAAAGACAGAAGAAAGAGACTTCCTGAGGTTTTTTCCTATTGCCTATAGCCTATTGCCTATAGCCTGAATAATATGCTTGAAAAACTGTTAAGACAGAGCGACATTATCCTGGCAGTAGGCATTGTGCTGATCCTCGGACTGATGATCATTCCCATGCCTCCGATGTTGCTCGACCTTTTTTTATCGTTCAGCATTACGCTGTCCATAGTTGTACTGCTTGTTTCGGCCTATACGGAAAGGCCCCTTGATTTTTCCGTATTCCCTTCCATTCTGCTGATAGCGACGCTGTTCAGACTCTCCTTGAATATTGCCTCTACCCGGCTTATTCTCATGAGGGGCGATACCGGTACGGAGGCTGCCGGACGGGTCATTAAATCGTTTGGAGAGTTTGTAGTTGGCGGTAACTTTGTCGTAGGCTTCGTCATCTTCCTCATTTTAATAATCATAAATTTTGTCGTTATTACAAAGGGTGCGGGCAGGATTGCCGAGGTTTCAGCCAGGTTTACCCTCGATGCAATGCCTGGCAAGCAAATGAGTATCGATGCAGACCTGAACTCCGGACTAATAGATGAAAAACAGGCCCGGAAGAGAAGGCAGGACATAAGCAGGGAGGCTGATTTCTACGGAGCTATGGACGGTGCGAGCAAATTTGTCAGGGGAGATGCCATTGCTGCCATAATTATCATGATAATCAACATCATCGGTGGATTTCTTATCGGGGTACTCCAGAAGGGCATGCCAATGGCAGAGGCCGCGCAGACTTACACCATACTCACCATAGGTGAAGGGCTGGTAGCCCAGATACCGGCACTGGTCACCTCAACTGCAGCCGGTATTATTGTCACAAGGGCCGCATCGGAAGCCAACCTGGGCGGCGATGTGGTCAAACAGCTTTTTTCGAACTCCAAGGTGCTGGGCACAGCTGCCGGGATACTGGGATTTTTCGGTATTATACCGGGTCTGCCTCATATACCTTTTTTGATGATCGCCAGTATAACCGGAGCAGGGGCATACTTCATGAGACAAAAGCTGGCTGAAAAGGGTGCAGCGGCAGCGGGCGCCCCTGCCGCAGGGGAAATTAAACCGCCGGAGACCCTTGAATCATTGCTCCCGCTGGATTCTCTCGCGCTGGACATTGGGTATGGGCTCATACCGATTGTTGAGGAAGGGGGGCCGCTTTTAAACAGGATAAAGGCGATCAGAAGGCAGATGGTTATGGACATGGGCTTTATTGTTCCGCCGGTACATATAAAGGACAATTTATCGTTGAAGCCGTATGCTTATTCTGTTCTTATAAAAGGTGTCGAGGTTGCTACCTCAGAGGTAATGCTTAATAAATACCTTGCTATTTCGCCGGGTGCCGAAGCTCCAACGCTGGCAGGCATTCCGGCAAAAGACCCGGCTTTTGGTCTAAATGCGGTTTGGATTGATGAAAAGATGAAGGAGGAAGCACATGTTGCCGGGTATACGGTTGTCGATGTCCCGTCAGTCATCACGACACACCTGACAGAAATACTAAAAAATTCCTCAAGTGAATTATTAGGTAAACAGGATGTTCAGAAGCTGCTTGACAATCTGGCCAAGACCCAGCCTAAAGTGGTGGAGGACCTTATCCCTGCCCTGCTGAGCTTAAGTGCTGTGCAGAAAGTTCTGCAAAATCTTTTGAAGGAAAGAATTTCCATCAGGAATCTTCAAACAATACTCGAGACGCTATCGGATTATGCGGCGGTCACTAAGGATACCGACGTGCTTACCGAGTATGTCAGGCAAGGGCTCGCCAGGAGCATTACAAAACAATTGCAGGGAACCGACGGCTCGTTATCGGTCATAGTGGTGGACCCGAAGGTGGAGCGGCAGATAATAGAGGCTGTCCAGAGTACCCCGCAGGGCTCTTATCTTGCCCTTGATCCTGCAACATCCGAAAAAATCACCGAGAACTTGAAACGAAATTATGAGGACGGCGTCCGTAAGGGCTATCAGCCGGTCGTGCTTTGTTCACCGTCGATAAGGAGGTTTCTGAAGAAGCTGGCTGAGAGGATTTCGAGCAGCATTATGATTGTATCTCACAGCGAAGTTGCCCCTAATACGCGGGTATATTCGATTGGTACGCTGAAAATAGAATGAAACATCGTACGGAGTTGTGTGTACAGCGTTGAGCGTTCAACGCAAAAAAAATTGCAGAATATTATAACGCTGAACTCTAAACGCTTAAAGCTTTAAGGAGGTGGATAATTCGATGAGGATCAAGAAATTTGTCGGCGGGAGTTTTAAAGAAGCATTAGAGACAGTGAAAAGAGGAGCTCGGTTCCGATGCAATAATATTGTCGAGCAAATCACTAAAGACAGGCCCGTTCGGAATGCTTAACAAAGAGGCGGTCGAAGTTACCGTGGCCCTTGACGAAAACGATGACTCATCGTCTAAGCCTCCTGAAAAGGCGCTTACTTCTGAAATGGGAGACCTGTTGAAAGAGATAAAGGGGCTGAGGGAGGAGGTCTGCTATCTAAAAGAGACGCTGCGTCCGATTGTACCCGCGCTCAGAATAGGAAAGGACAAGAAAGGGCTTTTTAATCTGCTCGTTAGGCAGGGAGTCGATACCCAGTTCGCCATGCTTTTGCTGGAGAGATCTCAGGAAACGCTCGACAGCTTGAAAAACAGTATAAAGGGTGACCTTAAAATACAAGGGCTTCTTCCGGCCGAGGACAGCGGGATGATATTTCTCGGACCTCCTGGCGTTGGCAAAACAACGACTGTTTCTAAAGTTGCCCATCTCTTTACATCAAAAAGGAGGCCTGTTAATCTTATCTCTCTAGATTCCGACAGGATAGGTTCTATTGCAAACATGAAAGAGCTCTCCAAACAACTGCGATGTCCTTTAAGAGTGGTTAGGAGGGTAAGTGACCTGCCGAAAATAATATATAAGGAAATGGGGAGGGGACCAATGCTCATAGATACACCGGGTACTGAATTCAATAATATTTTGGAGGACATCAAAGATATCTTTCCTTCGGGGTTCCCTGTTAAAAAATGCTTTCTTATGGATTCCTCTATGAACGTATCTTCTGCTCTCAAGGCATGGCATAACTGCAAGACCGAGATGATCGACTCGATCGGATTTACAAAGCTTGATATGGCGACTCATTACGGGGACCTCTACAACATTTCCATGCTCACGAGCCGGCCGCTTTCATTTATCACTACCGGGCCAAGTGTGCCGGACGACATCAGGGTCCCCACCCCGGAGTTCCTTGCCGGCCTGATTATTGGAGGAATATAATGAATAACTCAGGACCACGTATAATAGCGGTTTCGAGCGGAAAGGGCGGGGTGGGCAAGACCAACTTTGTTGCAAACCTTGCGCTGTTTTATGCGAGTTTGAACAAAAAAGTGCTTATTCTCGATGCCGACCTTGGATTAAGCAATATTGATGTGCTGTTCGGCATAGCTCCAAAATTCAACCTTAAACATGTCCTGCTGGGGGAGAAGACGATAAAGGATATTGTTGTTAACGGTCCGTTAGGCATAATGATTATGCCCGCAAGCTCAGGTGTAAGGGCGTTGACTGAACTCTCCGATAAAAACCGCATGAAACTTGTCTCAGAGCTGGACCGTTTCGATTTGCCATTCGATATCTTCCTGATCGACACCGGCGCCGGCATATCGGACAACGTGCTGTTTTTCTGCAGCGCAGCTCAGGAGACTATTGTTATTGTCACCCCGGAGCCTACGTCGCTGGCAGACGCTTATGCCTTGATAAAGGTATTGTCCAGGGACTTTGGAGAAAGGAACTTCAGGATACTCGTCAACACGGCCAGGTCAGAAAAAGAGGCGTTTGATACTTTCAGAAAGCTGGCAATAGTAGCAGACAAATTCCTGAGCCTCTCTGTGGAATACATAGGCTTTCTGCCTTATGAACAGCATGTCAAAGATGCTATTATTGCCCAGAAAGGCTACATTGCAATGTACCCGAACAGTGTTTTTTCTAAGAAGCTCGCCGTCATAGGGAACAGGCTGATTGAAAATCCTCTTTCCGATGTCAAAGGCAACATACAGTTTTTTTTAAAGAAGGCGCTAAGGGTAGAATGACAATATCGGAAAAAGAAAAGGAGCAAATAATCGAGCAATTCCTGCCGAGAGTAAAATATTATGCGTCCAGGTATACTTTTTATCTTCCCCCCGAGTTAGGTATTGAAGACCTGGTGTCGGCGGGCATAATAGGACTTTTGGAGGCAATAGAACGGTATGACCCCTCGTTTAATGCCAGCTTGAGCACCTTTGCCGATTTCAGGATACGGGGCGCCATTATTGATGAAGTACGTTCCATGCAGTGGGTATCCAAGGATGCCAGAAAAAAGCTTGACGATACGAGACGTGCATATTCAGCACTGGAGAAGGAGCTTAATCGCAGTGCCAGTGATGAGGAAGTTGCCGAAAAATTGAATATATCTCTTGAGGAGCTCTACAAGACTTTGTCCACTGCAAATACAATGCGCATGATAAATCTTGAAGACCTTGGAATTACGAATAACGAAGGTGAGTGCCTGGACATTCTGGAATGCATTTCGGATAAAGAGGGCAAGGACATTCTCGATGAACTCAACCTTAAAGAATTGAGAGCCACTCTTGGCACTGCCATTGATGGTTTGCCGGAAAAGGAGAGGCTTGTTATGACCCTTTATTACTATGAAGAACTCACGATGAAAGAAATAGGGAAAGTCCTGGACATAAGCGAATCAAGAGTTTGTCAGCTGCATGGTAAGGCCCTTTTGAAACTGCGGTCTGTTATGGAGGACTTCAAATGAGGGAGAGAACATTGGGGGCTGCGGATCAGCAAGGAGCGTCCCGGAA
Organism: Nitrospirota bacterium; assembly: GCA_963710375.1. Classification (GTDB taxonomy): domain Bacteria; phylum Nitrospirota; class Thermodesulfovibrionia; order Thermodesulfovibrionales; family Dissulfurispiraceae; genus JADFXI01. Next base: position 179,830 of record CAVPZX010000008.1, on the reverse strand, counting down.
TTAGGAGCTTGAGCTGCCGTGATAAACGGTGATTAATTAAAAGTATGTATTTTTTCTATAAACATTGGAATTAATCCATCTCCATGCTGTATAAGATTCCTCAAAAATCCCAATAAATCAAAAAGATAATAGATTGCCTCGTCTGGCATAGTCCTTGCTTTATCATTACATCAATAGAATATAAGATATGTTACAACTCAAAACATTGAGGAAAGCGGCGGCGTAAAAAAACGGACATTTCTATTTGGGCAAAAACAAGATGAGCCGCTGTCTCCTATGCCATTTGTTTTTTTATATATCTTTTTTTAGGTATAATTATAGTCCTTGAATACTTTTATATAGTTTATATATTATTCTATAACAGATTTTAAACAAGCAAACCCTGTAGCAAGTTGCAGGATTACCTCATCTCTCCTTGATATGTGGAGGGTCATTCGGAGGCTGATTACGTGGCAAAGAATATCAATAATTTGATTAAGAAATTATCAGATCAAGACCCTTCTGTCAGAAAACGGACTATCGAGGAGTTGGCTGAAAGTGATGAAAGGGCCTTATTTCCACTGATAAAAGCGCTGAGCGATGAAAGTGCTGGTGTGCAGGATGCTGCAATGAGGTCCCTGATAGCCATCGGAGGAGAGGTGACCGCTTACATGGTGCTGCCGCTCTTAAGGGAAAATTCATATCTTCGCAACACTGCTCTTATTATCCTCACGCGCCTGGGGGGCGTATCGTTACCGCTTCTTTACCCGCTGCTTAAAGATAAAGATGACGATGTGAGAAAATTCGCCATTGACCTTTTGGCCGATATAGGCCATGGCGTTGACCCGTCTTATATCGTCCCGCTGCTCAAAGACAGCAACAGCAATGTACGGGCTGCTGCGGCAGAGGCAGTCGGACTGCTTGGATATCGTCAGGCCATTCCGGAACTGGTTAATGCATTGAATGACGAGGAATGGGTCTGTTTTTCAGTGTTGCAATCGCTTGGCGAACTCAAGGATGATAGTACAGTAGAGCAGATAGCCGGGCTGCTGGCGCTTCCTTCCCAGGTTGTCCGGCTTGAGGCTATTGATACTCTTGGCAAGCTGGGCTCAGATAAAGCAGCAGAGAAGCTCGTCGCCTATCTGCAGCATGCACCTCAGGATGAAAGAAACGCGGTAATTAAAAGTCTCATCAAAATAGGCATTAACCCCGATATGTCCGATATTGCAGAATACCTGATAACCATGCTCAAAGAGGGTGAATGGGAAGACAAAGAGGTGGCGCTGAAGGGTATAGCAGCGCTTAATTGCAGAGAAGCTGTCAGCCTTATGGTTGATGTTACGGGATCCCTTGACCCCTCATTGCCTGACAATGAAGAGAAGATTTCGATGTTGAAATCTACCATTAAGTCGATTGATTCCGAAAAGGAACTCATACGGCTGCTTGAGCTTCAGGACATGAGGTACCGGGGGAAGTCGGTTGCGATAGAGATTCTGGGTGAAATGAAAAGCGGCAGCGCTATTCCTGTCCTTATCAGGTATTTGAATGACACGAGGAGGGATTTGAGGAGGGCTTCTACCCTTGCGCTTGGCGCAATAGGCGGTCCTGAGTCTATAAATCCTCTGCTTGAGACATCGCAGCGCGATGTGGATGCTCATGTGAGACGAATTGCAATTGAGGCACTAGGCACTATACGGGCAAAAGAAGCATATGAACCGCTCGCGGAACTTATGTATGTGGAAAAGTATTTTGATGTGCTTGAGAAAATTGTTGAATCGCTCCTCAAGATAGATGCGGGCAGGTTCCTTTCCGGCATTACCCAATACAGTGCAGTTATCCGCGAGATCACTGCCAAGACTGTATCGGATATAGATATTCTACTGAGGCTGACCGAGGACCCTGATAAGAAAGTAAAAATTGCCGCCATTTACAGCCTGGGCAGTTTGGGCACCGATCAGTGCAACTCGCGGCTGATTCAATTTTTGGTAGACGGTGATGCAGATATAAGGAAGGCCGCAGTGGTTGGCCTTGGAGAGGCGCGTTGCTGCTCCCCGGAACTTTTGAATGCACTGGTTGACGACGACTCCTGGGTCCGTTTTTATACGATCAAGACTGTTGCTTTCTCCTGCGAGAGAGAAACGGCAATCAGCAAGATAGCTCCATTGCTTCTTGATGAGTTCATCCCGGTTGTAATGTCTGCCATAGACGCCATTGTTGAACTGGGCGGACGGGAAGCGTATGAGGTGCTTTCTGCGCATGAAGAACATGATAATAAAGATGTCCGGGAGAAAATCCGGGAGGCGCTCAACTCTTTATGATGATCTCAATAACAGATGAGGTATTTAAACAATTCAGGGACTTTATTTATGAGAAAAGCGGTATTTTTATTCCGGACAATAAAAAATATTTTCTTGAGAACAGACTCGGAAGAAGAATACAGGAATTGAACCTCAAGGGCTACGAGGATTACCTGTATAATCTCAGGTATAATTCCGATCACAACGAACTTCAGCGGCTTTTTGATTTAATAACTACCAATGAGACTTTTTTCTTCCGTGAGCCGCTGCAATTCGAGGTGTTCAGAGGTGAATTGTTAAACCAGATCACTGCTGAAAATGCTAAAACAGGCCGCAGGGACATAAAAATATGGTCTGCCGCATCTTCTACCGGGGAGGAAGCTTATACCGTTTCAATGGTCCTTCTCGAAAAAGTTGAACTCGCCGGATTCAAAAAAGATATCCTGGCTTCGGACATCAGCGAATCAGTCCTGGTATCTGCGCGTGCAGGCGTATACGGTTCATATGCCATACGGAATGTCCCAGGCGCTTACTTGAACAAATACTTTAAAAACACCGACATGCAATATAGTTTATCGAGTACGGTCAAATCGATGGTAAAATTCTCGAAGGTAAATCTGGTCGAAGAGAAAGATGTCAGGATGATACGAGGGGTCGATGTAATTTTCTGCAGGAATGTCCTTATTTATTTTGACGATAAGGCCAAGCAGAAGGTGGTATCGCATTTGTATGATGCTCTCAGGCCGGGCGGATACCTAATCATCGGCACATCTGAAAGCCTCCATAATCTGACGAGGGCCTTCAGACCGGTGGTTATAAATAAGGTCATTATATACCAGAAAGTGTAAAAACAGGTTAAGGGTTAGGTTTAGGTTAAGAATAATAATAAAGCCGAGGTGCAACATATGATTGACGGAGCTGGGGGGAATTTTGGTTACCATGTTTTTTGTCTCGACCTAAACCTCAACCTTAACCTGATTTTCGGGGGTGTTCGAACATGAAGCTATTGATTGTTGATGATGACAAAACAACGAGGAAACTGCTCAGTCTGTACCTTAAGGGAAAAGGATACGAGGTTGTGCCTGCAGAAAACGGACTGGATGCAATTGAAAAACTCGGGACCGAAAGTATAAACCTTGTTGTTACCGATATGAACATGCCGTACATGGACGGCATTGAGCTTACAAAAACATTGCGGTCAGATACCGTCTTGAAAGATATTCCGATAATTATGGTCACTACAGAAGCTGATGACGACGAAAAGAAAAAAGCATTTGATGCCGGTGTTGATGACTATTTGGTCAAACCTACTAATGCAGACGCGATTAGTGACAGTATAAAGCGCATTGTCAAAAAGATATTTAGCGGAGGTGATGGTAATGTTTAATCTAGGCCTCAAAGTGCTTGTTGTCGACGACTTCCCGACGATGAGAAGAATAGTGCGGAATCTTCTGAAACAGCTGGGCTTTGAACATATAGATGAGGCTGAAGATGGGGTACAGGCATTGAATCGGCTGAGAGGCGGCAATTTCGGGCTGATAATTTCCGACTGGAATATGCCGAATATGGAGGGTATCGAACTTCTCAGAAAAGTCAGGAAGGAGCCAGAACCGTTGAGGGACATTCCTTTTCTAATGGTCACGGCAGAGGCGGAAAAGGAGAAAGTGATAGAAGCCATTAAAGCAGGAGTCGACAACTATGTCGTTAAGCCATTTACTGCTGAGATACTTAGAGAAAAACTCGAAAAAATTGCGGAAAAGAAGAAATCTTTGAAAGCAGGAGGATAATCATGGCTGACGAAATGGATGAAATAATAAGCGAATTCGTCATCGAAGCCGCGGAAACGCTTGAAAGAATCGATCCCATGTTTGTCGAACTGGAAGCTAAGGGCTATGATAAAGACATCCTCAATGAGATCTTTCGCGGCATGCATACTCTCAAGGGAGCTGCCGGGTTTCTCGGCTTTCAGCCCATAGTTGATGTTGCCCACAGGGCTGAAAGCATCATGAAACGGCTTCGGGATGCTGAAATTGTCCTTTCGAGGGAGTTGATGGACGTCATACTGAAGAGTGTCGATGCATTACGGCTCTTTATTTTCCATATAAAGATGAAAGACGGCATCGAGGAAGATATTTCAAATCTCCTTAAAGAATTAGACAGGGCTTCGGAATCTGCAAAGACGGCAACCCGGATGGAGGAAGAAAAGATAAAAGTAGAGGCAAAGACAGAGCCAGAGCCAGAGGTAGAGACAAAGGCAGAGCCAGAACAAAAAGCCGAGGCAGAGCCAGAAGAAAAAGCTGAACCTATACCTTCCCCTTCGTTTACAGCTGACCAGGCACAGCAGATTGCGAAGGAAAGAGAAGTCGTATCTCAGCTGAGAGTTGACGTGTCGAGAATTGATAAAGTGATGGACTTTGCCGGAGAGATAGTTCTCGCCAGGAACAGGCTGCTTAACCTTGCAGCCAAGCTCGATGTAAATTATTCCGATGATCCATACGTTGAAAGCCTTCTTGAAACAACCGGTTTTCTGGATAGAGTCACCTCTGATCTTCAACTTGCTGTGATGAAAATGAGGATGCAGCCCATTCAGAAGGTTTTCGGCAAGTTCCCCAGAATGGTAAGAGATATGTCAAGGACCCTTGGCAAGGACATAGATCTGGAGATGTTTGGTGAGGATACTGAGGTCGATAAAACTGTTATCGAGAATATCGGTGATCCACTTGTACATATCATCAGGAATTCCATAGACCATGCGATCGAGTTTGCGGATGAAAGAGAACTGAAAGGCAAGCCGAAAAAAGGGAGAATAATTCTGAGCGCTTACCAAAAAGGGACGCAGATAGTGATTGAAGTCTCAGACGACGGCAAGGGTATTGATATTGAAGCTGTTAAGAGAAAAGCGCTGGCAAAAAGGCTTATATCAGAAGAAGAGTCGCAGAAGATGTCCGACGATGCAGCAATAAACCTGATCTTCCTTCCGGGATTCTCTACCAAGGACGTTTCGACCGAATTGAGCGGCCGGGGGGTCGGAATGGATGTGGTTAAAACTAACGTTGGGAAACTGAACGGGTATGTTGAAGTTATTTCAAAAAAAGATATCGGGACCACCTTCAAAATAAGTCTGCCTCTTACACTTGCTATATTGCAGGCCATGATGGTCAGGGTGGGCGCAGAGTTTTACGCTGTCCCTCAATCCATGATAGAAGAAACACTCAGGATTAAAAAAAGCAATATAAAGGACATAACCGGGCAGAAGGTCCTGACTATAAGGGGCAGGGTTGTCCCGCTGTTCGATATGTCCGATGTCCTCTCGGTGCAGAATAGAAACAATGAGCCAAAGGACCATACCTATGTGCTTGTCGTGCTCGTCGGAGACAGGCGGTTTTGCATCGCAGTCGATGAATTGATCGGACAGGAGGAGATAGTGATCAAGACGATCAACGGAATAGAATCGGAAGAATGCGGCATATTGGGCGCCACAATCACCGGTGACGGGAGGGTTGTACTTATTCTTGATCTTGCAGTATTTTCACGCAATATATTTGTAAATAAATAGCATTATAAAAACAGGTTAAGGGTTAGGTTAAGGTTTAGAAATAAAGGCTTCTAAAAATTTTAGCTGTCTATCTCAACCTTAACCTCAACCTTAACCTGATGTCTAGGAGGAAATATGCAGTATATAGGTTTTACCATGAACGGTAATGAATACACTATACCGATTCTCAAAGTCCAGGAGATTGTTAATCTTCCGCACCTGACAAGGCTGCCGCAAGTCCCTCATTATATAGAGGGCGTTACCAACCTCAGGGGAAGGATCATTCCCATCGTAAACCTGAAAAAAATGGTTGGCCTCGGAGGGGATTCTTTAGGAGAGAAGGTAATTGTTGTAACGAGCGGCCGTATAATCTTCGGAGTGCTTATCGATGCCATAACGGGTGTTGTTACGATAGAGGATTCAGCGATAGAGCCCCCTAGTGACTTTAACACTTCAGATATTGTATCCGGCGTTGCAAAGGTAGGCGAAAAGTTAATCGTCCTGCTGGATACAAAGAAGTTGATACCTCTTGAAGACATGAGCATGTTTGATGATGAGATGTTTGAAGTGAAGAATGAAGAAGTGAAGAATGAGATCGATCAGCTACAGGTGATAAAGCAGGTCGAGGGTACAGGACAAGAAGGACTTGTCAATGACGTGAGCAACGCAATTAATTTCCTTACGCGGCAGGGAATCGACACTGCGGACCCTCGTTACGCCCTCTTCGATGAAATGGTCGGCTTCATGAATGCAATTGCGGTCCAGGACTATGAGAAAGCCGACAGTGCAATCCAGGGCATATTGAAGAAAGGGCAGAATGACCTCTACCGGGAGGTCGGAAAGGTAACGCGAAAACTCCATGATTCTATACGAAGCTTTAAAGAAGCACTTGATCCGAAACTCAGGGATATGGCAGTCACCGAGATGCCTAATGCCGTTGACCAGTTGAACGCCGTTATTGAGAGGACGGAAGCTGCCGCGAACAAGACGATGGGAATAGTCGAGAAATATATATTAATTATGGACGGACTTGGTTCACATATACGAAATCTGAAGGAGCCGGAAGAATCGGTTAAGTATCTGAAGACATTCAAGGCAGGATTAGAGGATGATCTCACAGAAATTCTCACTACGCAGTCGTTCCAGGATCTTACAGGGCAGAGCATCAAGAAAGTGATAAAACTTGTCGGAGATATCGAAGACGAGTTGGTAAAACTTATAACGACGTTTGGTGTCAAGCCTGAGCTCCGGTTATCAGATAAAATTAATGCTCCGGAGAAGGTTTCACAGGAGGATGTCAACGAACTACTTAAGGATCTTGGATTCTGAGGCGCCATGGTAAAGCTGCTTATTGTTGATGATTCTGCCTTTATGAGGAATGCATTGTCCGCTATGCTTTCCTCTGATCCAGAGATCAAAATCGTCGGCACTGCCAGAGACGGACTTGAGGCGATCGAGAAAATCGGGAGTCTCAAGCCTGATATTGTCACCATGGATGTTGAAATGCCGCGAATGGACGGGATTTCCGCGTTGAGACATATCATGGTGACAAATCCCTTGCCGGTAATTATGGTAAGTTCTATTACAACAGAAGGTGCAAAGGTAACGCTGGATGCCCTTGACCTGGGCGCAGTTGACTTCATACCTAAAAACCTGTCCGAACTTTCGATCAATATTGTGAAGATCAAGGAGATATTGATCGATAAAATAAAGCAGATAGCAAGGAAAGGTCTTGTCAAAAGGCAGGTCAGGCCGGCCGGCAGGGCAGCAGCACCGAAACCAATTGAGGTCCCAACCCATATGCCGCTCAGGACCACCGGCGAGCGGAGGATTGGGATTCTCGCTATAGGCACCTCTACCGGCGGTCCGAAGGCTTTACAGGAGATCATCCCGAGGCTTCCGAAGGAATTTCCTTCTCCGATTGTTATCGCCCAGCATATGCCGCCTAACTTTACCGGTCCTTTTGCTGAAAGGCTTAATCAGTTGAGCCAGATAGAGGTCAGGGAGGCAAAGGAGGGGGAGACTTTGAAGCCTGGAGTTGCCCTTATAGCACCGGGCTGGGGCCATATGCGTGTAAAGAGGGTGAGGGGGATAGAGACTGCTGTCAGCATTTCCGACAATAAAGAGGATTTTATATACAGACCCTCGGTAGATGCACTGATGGGTTCTGTAGCGGAATGTTTCCCGGGCAGGGCGCTGGGAGTAATACTGACCGGCATGGGTAATGATGGTCTAAAGGGGTTGATCAGCCTGAAAAAAACAGGTGGGAGGATATTTGCGCAGGATGAGGAAACCTGTGTAGTATATGGCATGCCGAAGGCTGTAGTCGATGCGGGAATTGCAGATAAAGTGCTATCGCTGGAAGATATGGCCGGAGAAATCATTAACTCTGTCTAAAGGCAAGAGGCAAGAGCAGAAGAGTAATGCTCTTTTCTGTTATCATAATATGAGAGGAGTTTGAACAGCGATGAGAGAAGATACCCTGGAAAAAATTATTATGCAGACTGTTGATGTCCCGAGTATTCCTCCCGTGGCGTCAAAAGTCCTGAAATTGGTCAGTAGTGATTATTCATCTATCAATGAGCTTGAAAACATTATAGCCCAGGACCAGTCCTTTTCGACCCGTATTTTGAAAATAGCCAATTCGCCATATTACGGCAGAGGCAAGTGTGTTGATGCGATTTCTACAGCTATAATTATTATAGGTTTTAATTCAGTGAAGTCCCTGGTAATGTCTGCTTCCCTGAAAGATCTTCACAGGAAATCAGGACCCTTCGAGCAGCAGCATTGGGAGCATAGTCTGGGTGTGTCGATAGCAGCATCGCTCCTGGCGGCAGACACTAAAATGCTGATGCCGGACGATGTGCTTATCGGGGGTTTAATACATGACGTTGGGAAGATCGTCATTAACAATAGTCTGCCTGATCAGTACAAATTGGTCACCGACAAGGTATATGCGGAAAAGATCCCTTCCATTGTGGCCGAGGATGCGATACTGGGATTCAATCACTGCAATGTCGGGGGGCTTATCGCGAGGAAGTGGAAACTCCCCAGGAACCTTGAGGCGGTAATCGAATATCATCATGCTGAGCAGTATCCGCCTTTTGAAGACAGCGGCTACGAGACGATGTGCCAGATAGTTCAGGTAGCTGATGCAATGTGTCTTCATATGGGAATAGGGATGCAGGGTCCGGTAGAATTTTCCAAAATCGGCTTTGAACAATTAGGGTTGACAACGAGACGGTTTAACTCAATACAGGAAAACCTGAAGCGGGATTTCGACGCTCAAAAAGAGCATTTGCTCGAATAAAGGTTCGTGAGCCCTAAAAGCGGGAAAATTTTACCTGCGATAGGAAAATTATACCTCGATATCGATTCCTTCGCCTGATTTGGGAGACTCTTCCTCTATTGTTTCTTCCAAAGGCTCCGCTTCCTCCTGAACGGGCCTCTTTTTCCTCTTAGCAACGCGGCTCATGGGAAAGACACGGGGCGGACCGATACCTGTCACTTCCCGAACCCTGTAGACGTCTATTATGCCCTCATCATCAGCCATCTTGCCTTATTTATCGGTTAAAATCATGATCCCTTTACTCTAATTATCTCTCAGTGGCACCGATATTGCAATACTTTGTTTATTAATGATGCATAGAGGAGCCTGATAATGTATAAAGGCATTTATGTTGCAATGACCGGAGCTATGCTGAGAAGCCAGGAATTGGATAATGTGACCCAAAACATGGCAAATTCCAACACCGCAGGTTATAAACGGACATCATTTTCCTCCCGTCTGTATCCCCTTCTTGAAGGAGTACCGGATACGCAGAATGCCGCTTATCCCAATGCAAAAGCCATGGCGTACTTAGGGAAACCTTCAATAGACACAACTGACGGCACTGTGCAGCTTACAGGAAACCCGCTTGACCTTGCATGCAGGGGAGACGGTTTTTTTGCGGTGCAGGGCGCCGGGAATAATATTTATTACACCAGAAACGGCAGTTTCATCCGCAGTAAAGACGGTTTATTGGTAGACGGTTCCGGGGACCCGGTTCTTGATACAGCAAACAAGCCGATACGTATTCAAGGCAGCGCAATACAGGTAACAAGTGACGGCACTATCTATGCAGATGGAAACAACAGCGGCAAGCTTAAACTGGTAAAGCTCGATCCCTCGTCTGTGCAGCACCTCGGTAATTCCCTGTTCTCAGGTACGGAGTCCGGCGTGTCAGGCGGCCAGATAGTGGAAGGGGCTATAGAGATGTCCAATGTTAACCCTATTAATGAAATGGTTGGCATAATAAGTGCATTAAGAGAGTTTGAAGTGGCACAGAAAGTTATCACTAATTTTGATACCCTTGCGGAGAAGACCGTCACTGAAATTGCAAAAGTTTAAACGCCGTGTGCTGAATTCTAAAGAAGAGGGGGGTTTATGATCAGAGCGCTTTTTACTGCGGCATCGGGGATGCAAGCCCAGCAGTTGATGGTCGATGTCATATCCAACAATATTGCGAATGTCAACACAATAGGGTATAAAACGGGCAGGGCAGAGTTCGAGGACTTGTTCTATCAGCAGTTGCGGTCTCCCGGTGCACCTTCTGAAACCGGCATGCAGGTGCCCTCCGGAATACAGGTTGGGCTCGGCGTAAAGCCGGTGGCAGTGCAAAAGCTTTTTAGTCAGGGAGATTTCATCAATACAGGAAATCCGCTTGATCTTGTTATAGAGGGGGACGGATTTTTCCAGCTTTCACGGCCTGACGGGACTACTGCATACACAAAGGCCGGGACCTTCAGCCTCGATAAAAACGGCAACATCGTGAACCCTGATGGGTACCCTCTCGAACCTCCAATAACTATTCCAACAGACGCCACTACAATAACAGTTGCTTTTAACGGCGACGTCAATATACTGGTAGCAGGAACAACAGCGCCATCTCTAGTAGGCTCTATAACCTTGGCGCGTTTTATCAACCCCGCCGGACTGCAGTCTATCGGCAAAAATCTGTTTCTTGCCACCGATGCTTCGGGCGACCCAATTACCGGCGCCCCCGATGCTCTGGGGTTTGGCGCCATCAGCCAGGGATTTCTTGAGAACTCTAACGTGAGTATTGTTACAGAGCTTGCAAATCTTATTACGGCCCAGAGGGCCTTTGACATGAATTCAAAAGCTGTCCAGGCATCAGATCAGATGCTGCAGACCACAGCAGCGATGAAGGCGTAATTATGAAGAGCAAAGAACACACCTGCATAGAGCAAAGGGCAAAGGGCATAGGGTTAGGGTTGTTACTCTTTGCTCTATGCTCTTTGCTCTTTGCGCCTTGTGTTGCTGTTGCTTTTGACAGGGAGCATCTTATGGACACAATAAAGAAAGCTGTCCTCTCCGAACTTGTCCGATCGGTCTCTCAAAACGTTGAGCTCTCTGGAATAAGAATTGTAAGGGGTTTTGAAGCTCTGGATGATAAAGCAACCTATACCGTTGGCAGTATTGCAGCGGATGGATATAACGGACGCAATAAAATCATCTTTCGCGCGGCCCTATGTGACGACAAGAAAGTAGTCCGTACGGTTTTAGTGGAGGCGGCATATGACGTCCTTGCCGACGTTTTTGTTACGGCAAAACCACTCGTAAGCGGCTCAATAATTACCAGAGATGACGTCTACACAGTTAAGCAGAAGAGCTCACGCCTGCCGATGGGGGCTGTAACAGATATGACCGGGATCGAAGGAAAGAGCCTCAAGTCAAATATTGCCCAGGGAGTGATAATGAGAGGCTGATTATTTCAGCAACACATTGAGTATTAAGAGAGGCAAAGAGGTTACCGTGCTAGTTGAAGGAGAAAATGTGCTGATCTCTACTAAAGGAGTGCTCCGTAATGATGCCGTAATAGGCGGCGTTGCTCAGGTCGCGTGTACTGCTCAAAAGAAGGATATTAGCGGAATACTTGTTTCTGCGGATACAGTGAAGGTGAAGATATGAGAAGCAAAGAACAAAGACGCATAGAGCAAAGCGCAAAGGGTGTAAAAGGCGCAAAGAGTATTGGGTTAAGGCTTCTACTCTTTGCTCTATGCCCCTTGCTCTTTGCTTTTTTTGGCTGTTCAGGATTAAAGGAAGCTCGTGATATTAAGACTGCTCCGATGCCTCCCAAATATGTGGAGGCAAAACAAAAGGAATCATATGCAGGTGAAGGTTCCCTATGGACCGACAGGGCATCGCTCTATGAGGATTTGCGCGCAAGAAGGCTCAATGATATTGTGACCATTCTTATTACTGAAACAACAAATGCATCCAAAAAGGCGACGACTAACGATACCAGCACCTCGAGCCTTAATAACAGTATCCCTAACGTGCTGGGCATTTCTCAGCTCACAAAACGATTAGGGAACTTCCAGTCCGGTATTCAGGCAAACTCAAATTCTGGTTTTGCAGGTGAGGGAGATACGGCAAGCACAACAACTTTTACCGATACGATTTCGGCGAAGGTGGTCGAAGTGCTCCCCAATGGGAACCTGGTGCTTGAGTCTCGCAAGGAGAGAATAATAAATAACGATAAAGAGATTATTGTTATAAGGGGTATCATCAGGCCGGAAGATATATCGCCGACCAATACCATCTCTTCTGCGCAGGTGGCCGATGCCAAGATATATCTTGTTGGCGACGGTGTGCTTGCTGATAAGCAATCGCAGGGCTGGCTGGTGAAAGCTTTGGACCAAATATGGCCGTTCTGACAATAGTAAGCAGTAAGAACTAAACAATAGGCAGCATGGAGGATAAACAATGAAGTGCGGTCCTGGTACAATCTTAATAAGGCAAGTTCTTTTTTCTTATTTTTTAGTGCTTGCTGCGTACTGCTTACTGCCTGCTGTTGTCCATGCTGAGAGGATAAAGGATATAGCAACATTTTCAGGGGCCAGGGAAAATGAACTTATCGGGTATGGGCTTGTCGCCGGACTTAAAGGAACAGGAGATTCGGACGGGACATATTATTTCCAGCCCGTTGCCAATATGCTTAAACGTATGGGCATTAATATACTCCCTGGTGATGTAAAAGGAAAAACTAAAAACATCGCGGCGGTCATTGTTACGGCCAAACTTCCAACCATGCTTAAACCCGGCGCCAAGATCGATGTTGAGGTTTCTTCCATCGGCGACTGCAAGAGTTTGCTGGGTGGCACGCTTTTTACGACACCCCTTAAGGGACTTGACGATAATGTTTATGCGATAGCGCAGGGGCCTGTATCTATCGGGGGGTTCGCCGCGGGCGGCATCACAACGGCGATAAAGAACACTCCTAATACAGGAACAGTGCCGAACGGAGCCATAGTTGAAAGAGAAGTCCCTGTGCAGCTAAACAAGAAGAACAGTCTCGAAATTTTGCTTAACATGCCGGATTTCACAACGTCCATAAGAGTCGCTAGCAAAATTAATGAACGGCTCGGCGGCCTTTTTGCAAAAGCTGATGGACCTTCGGCGGTGTCGCTGATTGTACCCGATAGCTTTGCTGATAAAGTGGTGAATCTGATCGCAACCGTTGAAATGATTAATGTTTCTGTCGACACGCCTGCCCGGGTAATCATCAATGAACGGACCGGCACTGTCGTTATGGGTGAAAACGTGACTATCAGTCCTGTTGCTCTCGCGCAGGGCGCGCTGACCATAATGATTAATCAGCCTCCTCCTCCGGCACCTGTAGGGGCCGGGGCGGCTGCTGCGCCGACAGCCGGGGGGCAAAGGGTATCGTTAGCTCAGGTAAAAGGCTCTACTATAGGAGAACTCGTAAGGGCCCTGAATACCCTGGGTGTTACTCCGAAAGATCTTGTGGCAATAATGCAGGCGATCAAGGCTGAGGGAAGTCTAAACGCAGAACTGGTGATAATGTGAACGACGGCTTCGTAAAAAATCCATATGCTGCGTTGCACTGCACACCTCCTCACTGCGGCGTACATGAAAGTACGCCTTATTCCTCGGTATTTGTGCGCCTTGCCTATGGACTTTTTACAAAGCCGTATATACAAAGCCGTATAATTTTAAGGAAATTGAAATCATGAACGGGATAGGACATCACATTTACTCAGCGCAAATGGCATTCGGGAAGACCCGGGCACAGAATGTGCATGGCAGTGAGAAGGATGATGCAAAAACTGCCGCAAAACAGGTTGAAACAGAATTCCTGAATGAATTGTTAAGGGTAATGATGGAAAATACGTCTTTCGGACAAGACAGAACAGTTTCCACTTTCTTACCTGTCATAACTTCGGAAATCTCGAAGTCGTTGGCTGTAAGAGGGATCGGTTTGGCAGATTTTTTCCTTAAAAATGAAAGCACTTTTAAAACAATTAACACTGAAAAAGGAGATTCAGCTCATAAAAACAAGGTGATATTGAGGCCAGGCACGGCTGGTTAATATTTTATACAATTCCCCGATATAGTATATGTATACTTATGTATACATACCAAATGAGGGGGTAAAGAGAAAATGATTATCACAGACAAGGTTGACATTAGCGGTTCAGGTATTCAGCCACCTGACAGGACGAAGGGACAGGGCACCGGCGAGCAGGCTGGCGGGGTTGCTCCTCAGGATAAGGTTTTGGTTTCTGACCAGGCAAAGGAAATAGGGAGACTCCAGGCAGAAGTGAGCAAACTCCCTGACATAAGGCCGGATGTTGTTAATGAAGTAAAAAATGCTATTAATAACGGCACCTACAATGTCAAAGGAGAAGCTGTGGCCGGCAAGGTGCTGAAGGAGGCTTTAATTGATTCTGTTATATGAAGAGCTTATTGATGTTCTGGAAAAAGAGTTTTTCTTTTGCACCCAGCTTGTAGACCTGTTACAAAAGGAGAAAGATGTTATCATCAGTCTTAACCCTAACGCATTGGAGCAATTGCTTGCTGAAAAGGAAGCCATCTCAACTAATATCAGAATGTGTGATGAAGCTCGTGAAAGAATACTTGACCGGCTTGGATTTAAGAACAAGACAATATCCCAGGTTGCGGCAGCTGCGGCTGATGAATACAGAGATAAGCTCACGGCTATAGCATCAAAATTTACTTCGGTTATACACAGCATTACTGAACTAAATAAATTTAATGGAAAATTAATTGAAAAATCTCTTTACTATGTTAAAGCTTCATATAAATTTCTTAACAGCTTCGGCGTAACCGCGCGGCAAAAAGTATCTGTGGAGGCTTAAGTGTCTATTTTAGCTTTGATGAATATTGGACTGTCCGGGCTTGAAACTGCGGACCAGCAGCTGCAAGTCACTGGAAATAATGTTGCCAATTCGCAGACCCCTGATTATACTGTGGAGCAGGCAAATGTGTTGACCGTGCCGAGCGGAATTATAAGCGCGAAAGGTTCTACGGGAAATGGAGTGCAGGTCAGTGACATAACCAGGTCTTATAATTCATTTGTCAATGCCCAGGTCAATGCTGAAAATTCAAATGTTTCCTACTGGACTAATTATAATACAGCTATTACTCAGGTCCAGGATGTTTTTAATGAGGCGTCCAGCTCCGGCATCAGCCCTGCCATAACAACTTTTTTTGATGATTGGCAGAATATTGCGCAAAATCCGCAAGACGATGCGCAACGGACAACGCTTATTGCGGATGCTACGAGTCTGAGTAACAGCCTGAATACGGCCGCGGGTTCTCTTAACAGCGTGAGCAACCAATTGCTGGCAAGCAGTCAGACGCTTGTAACTCAGGTTAATACATATAGCTCACAGATCGCGACTTTAAACGGAGAGCTAGCAGGGAACCCAGGCTCACTGGACCTTCAGGACCAGCGGGACGCCCTGGTGAACAAGTTGAATGGGATTGTAAAAGTCTCAACCTATCAGGACCCCGCCTCTGGAATGTATTCGGTAATGGTGGGAGGCGCCCCTCTTGTTGAGGGTAACGAATCGTACAAAATGAGCGTTGCCACTGATTCTTCCAACAATATGCGTTTCTATGTCAGCGTTGTGCCCAATTCTGCAGAGGGCAGTCCAGGTGAGCCTGACATTACATCTTTGATCACAGGCGGTGAGATCAAGGCTAATATTGACTTGAGAGATACCCAGATCCCGGGCTATATAAATCAGTTGAATGCCTTTGCAGTGAATTTGGCCGATACCACCAATTACTATCAAACACAGGGATACGGGCTTGATGGCTCCACTGGAACCAATTTCTTCCAGCCTCTTTCATTTCAGGCAAAGTATACTTCTGTTGATTCAGTTGCAGGCTTATTTACTTCGCCGAATGAGACATTTTCTACTAATGGAGGTACGTTGTCGATAAAACTCGGTGACAACGATGCGTCACCTGCAACAGTCAACGTTGCCGCCGGATCAACACTTCAGCAAACTGTTACGGACATTAATGAGCAGGCAGGTTCCAAAGTGACTGCATCGGTTGTTAACCTCGGTACTACAGCTAGCCCTGATTACAGGATCAGCATTCAATCAAACCCGGTTGGGAACCTGGGGAATGTGAAGATAGGGGTTGTATCGACGAATGATGCCGCAGGCTCAGGCCTCAATTTGCTTGCGACCAGTCCTATGCTTGCCAGCGGCACTCCCGGAGCTGCCGGCACTGTGATGTCATCGGTGAGCGTTACTGATCCGGCTCAGACGGTCGCAAATGCCCAATATAAGATAGATTATAATTATAGCGGTGGCGCCGGCTATCAGGAAGACGGCACTACCGGTATATACTGGCGCGTTATGGAATCGACGGACGGCGGCGGCACATGGACAACGGTTCCTCCGAATACATCGTATAATCCTTCGGACCCATCTACTATTAACCAATCTGATGTTAATCTGACCTCTGATGCTTCCGGGTTATCGAGAACACTTGAGTTCCAGGGTATCCAGGTTCAGATAGACGGCACAGGGATCAACAGCACAACTAATCCCAACGGCGAGACATTTGGCGTACAACTTGACTCCAAAGCAGCCGAAGACATTGCGACAACTATTGCCGACCCCAATCAGGTAGCTGCATCAAGCGATACGTGGAACATAAACAGCAGTAATAACAGCGTGGTATTTAATGTGAATGGCGGGCCCGACATAACGGCAGTGATCCCGTCGGGAACATATACAAATGATCCCGGACAATCGGATGACATTTCCGCTGCTTTAACAGCGGCAATTCAAACGGCGTATCAGAATAGTACCGGGAGTGCGTTATCGGATACGCTTCAAGTTGCTTTTAACCCGAATACAAAACAGTTTAATATCACGATGCCGAGCGGCAGTGACTCTATAAATTTGCTGTGGTCGTCGAACTCTGCATCGACGGCAAATCAGGTATTCGGCTTCAGCAAAGACGCTTCACTCAATTCTTTTGCAATTAACGGAGCCGGCCCTAATCAAAATAATACAATAGTTTTCAACGATGGGGGAGGCAACCAGACTGCAACAATTTCAACCGCTGGATCGCCGTATACAGGAGCAGCTCTTGCTGCAGCGATTAATACTGCCCTGACTACCGCGGAGCCGCTCACCACTTTATCTGTTGCTTATAACGCAGCCACCAATAATTTCACTATTTCGAATTCCGGCGGTGCTGCCGCGACAATTAACTGGGGTACCAGCACCGCCCAACCTCAGCAGTTCGGTTTCGTTTCGGGCGGCTCCTTGACTATTCCGGCAAAAGTCGGCGCTGTCAACGGGAGCGTTTCCTCTGCCGCAGTGGGAAGTTCCGCTGTGAGCGATAACCCTGCATCTGTCGAGACGAACGCTACACTGGGGCTGCCGGGAGATAATTCTAATGCGCAGACTATTTTCAACCAGTCTAACGGAACCAGGTTTGCAGGCTCAACGCCGACTGATATGTATATGAGCATGGTTTCGAACATCGGTGTAGATGCATCGTCCGCAAACACAAATCTGCAATATCACTCTAGCCTTATGAGTGAACTTAGCCAACAGCAGCAACAAGTCTCTGGTGTGAGCATGGATGCAGAGGCCAGCAATCTGATAGTTTATCAGAAGTCATATGAGGCTGCGGCACAGTTGATAACCACTGCTAACCAGATGCTGACAACGCTTTTACAGATGGTGAACCCAAATGCATAACAACAGTCAGGCGGCACATTGAAGTCGGTCGAATAGGGGGACGTTTATGGAAATAATAACTAACCAAATGTTTGAGAACCAGTTTATGACAGGGGTAGAGCAAAACCTTCAGTCTGAGCTCACTGATACGGAACAGATTTCAAGCGGTTACAAGGTCAATCAACCCTCGGACGATCCTGCCGCTCTTGTTCAGATTGTCGGTTACAAGACCCAATTGTCTGATATCACAGAATATCAAAACGCTATTACTGTTGCTAAAGCTCCTCTCGAGTCCCTTGACACCTCCCTCTCAACCCTGAACAATACGCTGCAAAGGGCCAACGAACTTGCGATAAGCGCAGGGAGCGGCACTACTGACGTCCAATCAATGCAAGCTATATCAGATGAACTACAACAACTGACCAACACAGCGACCAGTATTGCCAATACAAATGTAAACGGCCAGTACATATTTGCAGGGGACAACTCTAATGTGAATCCTATTGACCCAAAGACGGGCGAGCTTATTTCGGACAACAGTTCAGTCAATCTCAATATAGGTATCGGAGTCAATGTTACCGCCAACGTTCCGGCCGGCAGCCTGTTCAGCTTTGCGCGTGTCAATGGCAATGCGGATTCCACAACTGCCATTTTACCGACTTATAACTGGAAAAACAACGGGGCGAATACCATCTTTGATGCCGACCCTGTATCAGCGCTGGAGACAACTGTTCCGACCAGTCCAATATATACTATTGATCCTGGAGATTCGATCAGTATAGGCACTGCATCCTACGCCCTTAACGTCGGCTCTGCTGCCGTTGCTTATACCTCCGCAAGTTCGTTTGTCGCCCAACTTAATGCGGCAGCTCCGGCTACTGCAACAGGGGTGACCTTTTCATATGATTCCAGTATTAATAAAATTGAGATCACTAATAACACTGGCGCCATCGTACCTGTAAACTGGGGAGGAACAACGCTGAATACAGAGGAAGCCCTTGGCTTCAGTTCTCCAGGTGTCCAGTCAATCGGTGCGCACGCAACTATTGAAAGTGATAATACTATCGGGGCATTTAATTCATCTAACAGCATATTTACTACAAACGGAGGTACTGTTAGTATTACGTCCGGCAACGGGAAGTCAGCAGTCCCTGTGGCTATCGCAGCTAATTCAACTCTTCAGGACGTTCGTGATGACATAAACAGTGCTAACGCGGGTGTAAAGGCCCAAGTTGTAAATGTTGGAACAAGTGCAGCCCCTGATTTCAGGCTCGTTATTGCTTCTGAACCTGCCGGAGGTTCGGCGAATATCGATATCAGCGTTACATCAACGACAGATCCTTCAGGCACCGGGCTTAACATGCTCTCTTACAATGCTCCGGGCGTCAGCAACAGTATGACGCTGGGCACCAATATTACGAATTACAATTATATTACCCAGGCATCTGCCAATGATAGCATAGTCATTGATAACGGCTCTAATGACAACATTGCAAATAATCAAATTGTTGTCCAGGAGACCGGGTATGCGGCTCAAACAATGTCCATCGATCCCGGAACGTATACAGCGAACCAATTGGCGGCTGACATCGAGACTAACCTGAACAAAATTGCTACAGCCGATGGTTCCGGAAATACTTATTCAGTATCGTATGATACGAATTCCGAGAAATTCAAAATCGATCAAACTAATGCAGCAGGTGTTGGTGTTAATTTTGAATGGGGCAATGCGAATACAACCGCAGCACAGCTATTGGGATTTAATACCGCTACAACGACAAACGCCAGTATACAGGCCGGTGGAGGATCTGTTCAAAGCGACAATACTGTGCTGGCTAATTACTATAGCTTCAATAACAACTATCTCAATGATAAATATATTCTGCGGGCTCTGAACTTCGAACAAGTATCGCTTCAAAACGGTGACGACGGGCGTGCCCAGCAGGCCATACAGTATACGAGCGATTTGTCGGCTGTTGTATCTCAGACTCAGTCGAAAATCGGCGCTACGGAGGACGAAGTCAACACTGAAAGCGCTCAGCAGACGAGCAGTCAGACTGATATCCAGGGGTTTTTGGCCAATACCCAGGATACGGACCTTGCCGCGGTCACCAGCGACCTGTCGCTGAAGCAAACCGCGCTGCAGGCGCTGCGGACTATTACAGTAGATGTTTTGAATCAAAGTCTCTTTGATTTTATTAAGCCTGCTTGATTTTTGAGCTGAGGGATGAATGCTTGTTCTCACCCGCAAGACGGGACAGATAATTAACATAGGTGATGACATACGGATCAAGATCGTTGACGTTGGAAACGGTATGGTCAAGCTTGGTATCGAGGCCCCCAGGGAGTTGCCGATATTCCGGGAGGAACTCTACGAGAAGCTCAAGCAATTGAACAAGGAATCGGCGAAAATGGATATGGACAGACTTAAACATTTTCTTGGCGAACAATGAGTGCTGAACAAATTTATTGCGAGGTAAAGGTGAAAATTATTACAACAAGATTCGGTGAAATTGAGATTGACGAGAAAAAAATTATTACCTTCCCTATGGGGATACCCGGGTTCAGGGAATTAAAACGGTTTGTCCTGATCGAACACAAGGACCCGATAAAATGGCTCCATGCGGTGGATGATCCCGATGTGGCTTTTATCGTTATCAATCCATTTATAGTTTTTCCTTCTTATTCCGTGGATATAAAGGATGATGAAGAGTTGTTCCTCGGGATTAAGGGACCTTCTGATGTAGTAATCTTTGCCATTCTATGTGTTGCGAACAACGTCATTACGGCCAACCTCAGGTGCCCGATTGTTATAAATATTGCTAATTACCACGCAGCACAAATTCTCATGGATGACGAAAGGTATGATTTCAATACCCCCATGCCGGTCCTGCCTCAAAAAAGTTCTTCATAAAATGCGTTAAAGGCATGGGCAGTGCTGTTTTTCCGCCCGAGAGCAATTAGCCTTTGTTACCCAAAGCTCAATGCTGAGCGCAAGTTTGCCGAAGGCGCTTTTTGAAAAAACTGTCTAAACATGTTATCTTAAATTACGTGTGCAGAGAAAACTCTGTGTTCAAGGAGGAATCAACTATAGATGGTCCGAATGCCAATGACACCTGATGGATATCAGAAGATGAAGGAAGAACTCGGCAAGTTGTTAAAAGAAGACAGGCCGAAAAACATAAAGGACATAGCGGAAGCACGGGCCCACGGTGACTTATCGGAGAACGCCGAGTACCACGCTGCCAAGGAACGGCAATCGTTTATTGAAGGTCGTATCCAGGAGCTCCAGGGCAAGTTGGCTATGGCCGATGTCATCGATACCTCAAAGATAACCCAATCAAGGGTGGCCTTTGGCGCAAAGGTCAAGGTGTTTGATACAGGGGCTGATGAAGAGTATGAGTTCATACTCGTAGGTCCTGACGAGGCGGATGTCAAGAGCGGAAAGATATCGATAAGTTCTCCCGTCGGCAGGGCGCTGATCGGCAAAGAGGTAGGCGATACTGCTGTGGTCAAGGCGCCTGCGCGGAGTATTGAATACGAGATCGTAGAGATAACTTTTGTATAAATTTTTCACTTCTGAGATTGTCGGCAACACCTCACAGAACACCCATTTCAAGCTTCTGACGCTGCGGGCTTTGTCAGAGATCATTGTCCCCCAGCCTGGCCAATTCTATATGATACAGACCGGCACCGCCTGCGATCCGCTTTTAAAAAGGCCTTTTAGTATTTACAGTATGCGGCAGAACCATTTGAGCTTCCTTTACCGGATCCGCGGAAAAGGGACCTTGTCGCTTTCTCAACTCAGAGAGGGTGACATGCTCCAGGTTATCGGGCCTCTGGGAAACAGCTACCCCGAGCCTCAAGGGGACTTTATTGCGGTTGCCGGCGGGATAGGCATTGCCTCCTTGCTTCCATTTATGCGGAAATATAAAAATCGTGCATATTTATTTTATGGTGCGATGAAAAGTGATGAACTGGTCATGCTTGAAGAGGCCCGGGAATTATCGAAGAAGATTTTTATCACAACTGATAACGGGTCTGATGGACTAAAGGGATGCGTGACCTGTGCGGTGGGAGACTTTATCGGAGAATCACGCATCACTCATAGTGCATTGCCTATTTATTCATGCGGTCCGACTCCAATGCTTAAGGAACTCTCTCAGATGGCGCGTGCCGCGGGACTCAAATGTTGTGCATCCCTCGAAGAGCATATGGCATGTGGCATAGGCGCATGTCTCGGCTGCATGGTGAAGACCGTTACCGGACAAAAACGGGTGTGTAAAGAGGGTCCTGTCTTCAACCTTGAGGATATTATATGGTGATTGCAATTCAGACAGCGTATGAATCTCTTTCGCTACGCTCCGTTTTGACAGTTCTAACGACTCGTTTCGCTACAGTCGCAAAATTCCCTTCGGTCAGTTTCGCTCCTGACCGCCACCCCAAAAAGTCTGTGACTTTTGGGGACCCCGGACTTTCACGCTCACTCGCCGAGAATTGTTTCCAAAACTCCGCTAATGCTTCAGAGATTTATATACTGTCTGAATTGCAATTGGATATTATATGGTGAACCTGTCGGTAACTATTGCCTCTCTGAAACTGAAAAACCCGGTGATGACGGCCTCGGGGACGTTCGGCTATGGAGAGGAGTACTCGGAATATATAGATTTAAACAGGCTTGGCGCAATTGTGGTTAAAGGACTCTCTGTTACGCCCCGTGATGGGAATCCTACGCCCCGGGTTGTCGAGACTCCTGCGGGCATGCTCAATGCAATAGGTCTTCAAAATATAGGAGTCAGAGCCTTCATTAAAGACAAACTCCCTTTCCTGAAGCAATTCGATACGCTGGTGATTGCCAATTTTTTCGGGGATACTGTCCAGGAGTATGTCAGGGCTGCTGAAGAATTGAGCGCCGAGGATGGGGTTCACGCCCTTGAGATGAATATATCCTGCCCAAATAAACAGGAAGGATGGATAGTATTCGGCACAGATCCGAAAATAATGGCCGACGTTGTCGGCAAAGTCAGAAAAGCCACCAGTCTCCCATTGATCGTCAAGCTCTCGCCAAATGTCACTGATATCGGCCTTATGGCAAAAGTGGCGGAAGATGCCGGTGCCGATGCCTTATCAGTAATTAATACGATAACCGGCATGGTTGTGGATATCAGGAAGCGGAAACCTGTACTCGCAAATAATACCGGAGGGCTTTCAGGACCGGCCATAAGACCTATCGCTGTTCGCATGGTATGGGAGACTTGCAAGGCGGTCAGCATCCCGGTTATCGGTATGGGAGGAGTCATGACTGCCGGCGATGCGCTGGAATTTTTGATTGCCGGTGCAAGGGCGGTTGCTGTCGGGACAGCAAACTTTGTCAATCCTGCTGCTGCGGTTGAGATAATCGAAGGGATAGAAAAATTTCTTATCGAAGAAAATATTTCTGATATTAATAGTATAATCGGAAGCCTGACGCCTAATGACTCTTAATCGAATCATAACGCTGACCACTGATTTCGGTTATAAAGACCCATTTGTAGCTGAAATGAAGGGCGTCATTTTATCTATAAATCCTCACGCTATAATTGTTGACATAACCCATTCGATACAGCCGCAGGACATTGAAGAGGCTGCATACATCATAGGTTCCAGCTTTGGCTATTTCCCATCTGGAACTATCCATATCGTAGTTGTCGATCCCGGTGTCGGTTCCAGACGTAAAGCCCTTATCCTCGATAATGGGGGCTTTTATTTTGTCGGGCCTGACAACGGAGTGTTTTCCCATATCCTCGGTTTATCACAGCCGGTGAAGGGCGTATATATCACCGAAGAAAGATACATGCGCTCAAATGCGAGCCCTACATTTCAGGGCAGGGATTTGTTTGCGCCTGCCGGCGCCTGGCTTTCAAAAGGCTTGCCACCCGGAGAATTCGGGCCGCCTGCCAAAGATTTTGGCACTTTCCCTGTTCCGCGGTCCGAAGTTACGCACGGAGGTATTTCCGGACAGGTCATTTACGTCAACAGTTTCGGCAACGCTATAACCAACATCACGGGTGCTGACCTGACGTCGTTTGCCGGTCATTATGTTGTCGAGATTAATAATGCAATTATTCAGCCTGTAAAGTATTATGCCCAGGCTGGAGAAAAAAGTCTGAGTTGTCTTGTGAACAGTTCAGGGTATCTGGAGCTGTTTGTGAATAAAGGGAATGCAGCGGAGCAATACGGTATCAAAAAAGGCGATAGAGTTATAGTCCACGTTACGTGACAGTTCCTTCAATCCAGACAGTGTAATGAAGAATGTGCCTCTTACGCTCAGGCGCTCCGTCTTGACAGTTCTAACGGCTTTTTCGCTGCAGGAGCAAAACTCTTCCGCCACCCCATAAAGTCTTCGACTTTTTGGGGACCCCGGTCCCTTTGGGCTCAGACATTGCGCCTGCTTTACGCTCACTTCGCCTAGAACTGTTACCAAGACTCCGCGATTCGCTTCAGAGACACATTCTTCATTACACTGTCTGAATTGCAAATAAAGTTAAAGTTAATTGACAAACGTCGCTTTTTGATACTATAGTGTAAATATACCATGGGGGAGGCCTTAGGTCTGAGAGTTTTCCGCTTGCGCGAAAAGACCCCTTGAACCTGATCCAGATAATTCTGGCGTAGGAAATTGGAACATGGCACGCAGCTATCGGGTCCTCTATTCCTTCATCAGGGATAGAGGATTTTTTTATGAGACTTAAAGTTAACGGTGAAGAAATCGATACAGCGGCGGCGACACTGTTGCAGCTTTTGCAGGAGAAGAAAATCAAGCCTGAAAGGGTTGCTGTTGAAGTAAACCTTAAAGTGCTCAGGAGGATGGACTTTGAACGGTACCTGCTGCACGAAGGAGATATTGTGGAAATAGTTAATTTTGTCGGAGGTGGCACACGTGGATGACATATTAAGTATTAGAGGGACCGAGTTCAAATCGAGGCTCTGGATCGGTACGGGTAAATATAAAAACTTTGCCGAAACCGTGAAAGCAGTGGAAGCTTCAGGCGCTGATGTGGTGACTGTTTCAGTGAGGAGGGTGAACATCACTGACAGGAAATCAGAGAACCTTCTGGATTACATTGACCCTAAGAAATACAAGATTCTGCCGAATACTGCCGGATGCTACAACGTTGATGACGCCTTGAGGTATTCACGGCTTGCCCGGGAAGCAGGCGTATCCGATATGATCAAACTCGAAGTTATAGGCGATGAGCGAACACTCTTCCCCGATACTATAGGGCTTTTACAAGCAACGGAAATACTCGCAAAAGAGGGCTTCATTGTATTCCCATACACTAACGATGACCCAATAATGGCAAGACGGCTCGAAGATGCAGGTGCTGCGGCAGTGATGCCGCTCGGAGCGCCGATAGGCTCGGGGCTGGGTATTAGAAATCCCTACAACATAAAAATAATCCTCGAGGCCTCGAAAGTCCCTGTTCTGGTCGATGCGGGAGTCGGTACCGCCTCCGATGCAACGATCGCAATGGAGCTTGGCTGCGATGCGGTGCTGATAAATACTGCCATTGCAGCAGCCAAAGACCCTGTAGCAATGGCAGCTGCAATGAAGCATGCGGTTATCGCCGGACGGCTGGCTTATAAAGCAGGGAGAATGGGGAAAAAGCTTTACGCAACCGCGAGCAGCCCGCTGGAGGGGATGCTTTAAGGGCGGGCGATAGTCAATGGGCCAAGTGAAAATAGATTTCAGGCTATACTTGATCACTGACGGAACACTGTTTCCTGACGAGGATGTTTTTTTTGATGCCATCGAAGGCGCACTGAAGGCTGGAGTCAGGGCGGTACAGCTAAGGGAGAAGGATTTGCCGACAAGGGAATTACTTAATGTGGGATACCGGATGAGAAAACTGACCGCTGAGTACGGCGCGAAGCTTTTTGTAAATGACCGTACTGATATAGCCCTTTGTGCCGGAGCAGACGGTGTACATCTCGGGCAAGAAAGCATGCCTGTCTACGCAGTCAGAAAGATAGCCGGTGAAGGCTTTACCATAGGCGTTTCCACCCATAATTTAACAGAGGCGTCCCTTGCTGAAAAGGAAGGGGCAGATTTTATAACTTTCGGTCCTGTTTATCTAACCCCTTCTAAGTTGAAATATGGAGCGCCGGTCGGACTGGAGGCGCTGAATAAAGTTGCCGGAGAAATTGGTATTCCTGTTTTCGGTATCGGAGGAATTAAGCTCGACACAATAAATGCAGTGATGAAGTCAGGTGCTCACGGCATAGCAGTGATAACCGGCATATTGAGTGCGGCTGAAAAGGAAATGGCTGCAAAAGATTATTTGCAAATGATAGATGCGGTGGTTCAGCGATAAGTATATATCTCTTACGCTCAGACGCTGCGTCTTGACAGTTCTAACGGCTTGTTCACTACAGTCGCAAAACTCGCCCTTCGGGCTCAGACATTGCGACTGCTTTACGCTCACTTCGCCGAGAACTGTTACCAAGACTCCGCGATTCGCTCTGGAGATATATACTTATCACTGAACACGGGTGACGGGTAGCTAAAGACTGTAAGGAGATGAATTATGACACGAATTGAACTTGCAAAAAAAGGCATCATCACGGATGAGATAAAATCAGTAGCTGCGGCAGAATCGTTATCTCCTGAAAAACTCGCCGGTGATATTGCGGAAGGGTTTTCTGTAATTACCCGGAACGTCTTTCACGAGATTGCGCCTCTGGGTATCGGCAGGGGGATGCTTACGAAAGTCAATGCAAACATCGGCACATCAAAGGACAAGATGTCTTATGATGATGAGTTGCAAAAACTGGAGGTGCTGATAAGCCACGGTGCAGATGCGGTGATGGACCTTTCAACCGGCGGCGCTATCCGGGATTTAAGGAACATGCTTATCAAACGCTCTTCTGTTTCGGTCGGCACGGTCCCAATCTACGAAACTATTGTAAAGACCGCTGAAAGACGCGGCCACATTGCCAAAATGGACCCTGAAGACCTTTTCGAGGTTATTGAGGGCCACGCAAAGGATGGTGTTGATTTTATCACTGTCCATTGTGGTATTACTCAGAAAGCCATACAACGGTTGAGAGAGGACAAGCGTATACTTGATGTGGTGAGCAGGGGAGGCGCATTTCTGCTTGAGTGGATGATTTATAATGATAAGGAGAACCCGCTTTTCGAACAGTATGACCGTCTGCTGGACATGGCGAAAAAATATGACCTGACCCTGAGCCTTGGAGACGGGTTCAGGCCCGGCTGCGTTGCCGATGCTACGGACAGGAGCCAGCTTGAGGAACTGGTCACGCTTGGAGAATTGAGGGACAGGGCGCTTGAGGCCGGGGTGCAGACCATTATCGAAGGACCGGGGCATGTGCCGCTGAACCAGGTGGAACTGAATGTCAAGCTGCAGAAGGAGATATGCAAGGGTGCGCCATTTTATGTGCTGGGGCCTTTGGTCACGGATATCGCAATGGGGTATGATCACATCGCTGCGGCAATAGGGGGCGCTATTGCCGGTGCTGCGGGCGCTGATTTCCTATGCTACGTGACACCTGCTGAGCACATAAGGCTGCCTGACATCGAAGATGTGCGGGAAGGGGTTATTGCATCAAAGATAGCCGCACATGCAGCGGATATTGCCAAAGGTGTACCTGGGGCTATTGAAAAAGACAAGAAAATGGCGCGATTCAGAAAGAACCTCGACTGGGAAGGGCAGATATCGTTAAGTTTAAACCCGGAGAAGGTCAGGGCCTGGAGAAGCCAGGCGCCGCCGGCAGAGAAAGAAGTTTGCAGTATGTGCGGGGAGTTTTGCGCGATCAAGACAGTTGAGAGGGCGCTGCATCGCTGACCCACTAGTGAGCAGACCTTCGCTCTGGGAAAACAATACTGCCTCTGAGCTGTTGGTGATGTTTTATATTAATTCGGATGGCTTATAAAAAGTATTTATTTTTGGTATGATAATGATGACAGTGGGTGTTCGCGGGACAGATGTGGTGTTATCGTGTTTAGGCGCAGAATAAGCGGGGTCATTATTTGAGAATGTCGATGATTCGGATTATAATATTTCTTATCGCGGCTGCCATTGTTATGCAGAATACCTGCCCCTATGGATGGGCGGCAAAGACAGTCTTTATCTCCTCCCACTCCTCACTATGCCGGCATTGTCCTATGAATGAGGCACACCCGCCGGATGCGCAGAATCAGATTAAAAAGAATCTTTCGAATATCAATCATTTTTTTTTGATCCACATCAGCAACCTCAATAACACATTTCAAATTCTTTCTCCCATAAACCGTGCTCCTGGCATTAAATCGGTCCAAGTAAACGATGTGCATTTGGAGCCGCTTTTACGACCACCTGTCCGCATTCTTTCCACATAACCCAACATCCGCAAAAAAATAAGCATAATCTAAACCGAAGAATGAGGACGGACGCCTGCATTATTATGCCCATCCTAATTTGACGTTTCGATTACGGATGACATGTTTTAACAATTAATTTTCGGAGGTATTATTATGAATAAAATAAAGGTTATATCAAATAGCGCAATCGTGCTTTACTTTATTGTCGGGTTTGAAATCCTGATAATGATAAGCCCCTTTGCCGGGTTTTTCTATTCCGTGTTCAACCCTTTTCTCCTTGAAACCGTAAAGTATCCTGCCACAAAATGGCTGAGCGCTTTTTACCTTCCGCACATGGTTATCCCTCCTGATGATTTCCTGAAGTTCATACGGATCATGGGTTCAGTTCTATTCGTGTCCGGCGCGGCAGTGTTTATCAGTCTGCGCATTGCAGGTATATACGAATAAGTTCCTGAAAAAAGGAACCGCCCTGAAAGGTTTCTACTCCATCGTAAGGCACCCCCAATATGTCGGATTGGCCATGGCGGGCATAGGCCTTTCCATACTGTGGCCGAGATTCCTTGTCGTTCCCCTCTGGCTCGTAATGATAGTGCTCTATTATTTCCTTTCCAAAGACGAAGAAAGGAGAATGCTGAAAGCGCATCCGGAGACTTACGGGGCGTATATGGAAAGAACAGGCATGTTCCTGCCAAAGAAGATCGAAAGACGTTTGTCTCCTTCAGGGGTCATAGGGAAGATTGCACTGTTTGTTCTGATTGCCGCATTTACGATCGGCGGAGCCTTTTCTCTGAGAAACTATACAATAAGGCACCTTCCCCTCTGGACAAGTCCAAACGTAGTGGCATTGGCGCTTCTTTCAGAAGACACTCAAAAAATGGAGCACAGGATGAATGATATACTTTCTATGAAAGAGGTGGGGACAAGATTGAAAGATAATGAGAAGTATCTCGTCTATTTCATGCCTGTGGATTACATCATGCAGGGAATGATCGCGGATACGGGAGATGAGTGGAGACTTTACAGGAGACACGTTACCTTAATCAGGTTTCTCGATTGGATATTCCACCCTTTCAGTCACTTATCAGGGCACCATTCCGTCCTCAACCATGGATCTCATGACATGAACAAAGGAGTAGTAAG
The DNA here is from genome assembly GCA_963710375.1 of Nitrospirota bacterium. GTDB lineage: Bacteria > Nitrospirota > Thermodesulfovibrionia > Thermodesulfovibrionales > Dissulfurispiraceae > JADFXI01. Next base: position 150,471 of record CAVPZX010000008.1, on the reverse strand, counting down.
AAGGCTGGTTTTTCTAAAGGTCACAGATGGAACAATCAGTGAGCCATACGATTTCTTTTCAATATACGCTGAAAGGGTCCCGCAGTTTATGGTGGATGTGGATATCCATAATCTGACGCTAATCACTTTGAAGGATCTGCCGAAGGAAACCGGCTGGGGTAAAATGCCGGTCCCGACGTTTTAGGTTTCACAAGGAAAGCGGGCAGGGGCGTTCGCGGACGCATTCGTAGAGGACATCGTTCTGGGAAGACATTGATGAAGGTGCGCGGGGCCATATTTCCACGCGTACCCCGCATATAGTTGCGGGAAATGAAACTGCGGTTTTGGGGAAGTAACAAAATAATAATCCAATAGGCGAGAAACACGCGGTGCACAAAATGCAACTAATACTTAATCTGACATCGACCGACAGGTCAAGACCTATCTTTCACACTTTATAACGGTTCTTTAAAAAAAACGAGCCACTCATCGAACTGTTGCAGCTTGGATTCGCCGTGGCGCCGCAGTTCCTTTCTGATCTGCGATATGGACTTTTGATCCCCGGAATCTTCTTTTACTTTTGAATAGAATTTATCAGCGAAACAGATTATTTTTTCTTCCAGCGTCACCGGCGCCATGTCTCTGAGTGGAAGTGGAAGATTGCCGGTTTCAATATCTGTTACGGTCAATCCGACGCCGACATGCCGTTCGCATACAACTGCGTGTCCCGGCAGTCCCTCCTCATCCAATATCTCTCTTCCGAGATAACCATGACAGATATAAGGTTTGTCGCCATAGCATCCTATGTGCGGAGCGTTTGTCAGGAATATCCCTATGTCATGGAGCATGGATGCCTCTTCAATAAAACTTAGGTCCGGACCAAGCGACCGGACTCTGCCGGCTATCTGCAGCGCTTTTTGTGTGACGAGCCTGCTGTGTTTAAGTAAGAGGGAATACGCCGGCGAGCCGGAAGGATAATATTTATTAATTAAACTAATGAAATCCATTTTGTATTATATTATAATCTGTTTATGCAATTATCGGAAAACGCCTTAAAAGTACTGCAGGCGCGGTATCTGCTCAAGGACGAAAAGGCCCGCATTATCGAAACCCCTGAAGAAATGTTCAGACGCGTGTCCCATTGCGTGGCCGATGCAGAGAGGCTTTACAGTGAAGATGCCGTGTACTGGGAGGATAAATTTTATGAGCTGATGACATCGCTCAAATTTCTTCCTAACTCTCCCACGCTTATGAACGCCGGAAAACCCATGGGACAGCTCGCCGCTTGTTTCGTCTTGCCGGTTGAAGACTCGATGAAGAGTATCTTTGATACGCTTAAAAATGCTGCATTGATACTTCAAAGCGGCGGCGGCACCGGCTTCTCCTTTTCCCGATTAAGACCTAGAAAGGACATGGTCAGGTCTACAGGTGGGGTTGCAAGCGGTCCGGTCTCTTTTATCAAGATATACAATACCGCTACAGAGGTGATAAAGCAGGGAGGAGCCAGGCGCGGCGCAAATATGGGGATGCTGCGCGTGGACCATCCCGACATACTTGAATTCATAAAGATCAAGCGGGACAGCAGGGAATTGACCAACTTTAATATTTCTGTTTCGATAACGGACGCATTTATCAGGGCGCTGAAGAGCGATGCCGAATATGACCTGATCAATCCGCGTTCAGGTGCAACAGCGGGCCGCCTCAGAGCAAAAGATGTTTTTAACGAGATTGTTGAAAGCGCGTGGGAAACAGGGGACCCTGGCCTGATCTTCATAGACAGGATCAACATGGCAAACCCTACGCCGCTTATCGGAGCTTTCGAAAGCACTAATCCGTGCGGAGAGCAGCCGCTGCTTCCATTTGAGGCCTGCGTACTCGGCTCAATAAATCTGTCACTTTATGCTTCAGGAGGAAAAATAGATTTTGAGTCTCTTGGCGACTCGGTTAAGACTGCGGTGCGATTTCTTGATGATTCCATCGATGCAAACCGGTATCCTTTGCCGGAAATCGAAAAAATGCATAAAGGAAACAGAAAGATAGGACTTGGCGTTATGGGGTGGGCTGATATGCTTATACTAATGGGCATCCCTTACGATCACAGGAGGGCTTTTGAGTTGGCCCGGATGGTCATGAAGTTTATACAAGACACGGCGCGTCAGGCCTCGGTTTATCTTGCAGAGAAGCGTGGCACTTTCCCGAACTTCAGGGGGTCAAGATACGATGCCGACGGCATGCCGAAGGTCCGTAACGCCACGACAACTACTGTTGCTCCCACTGGTACAATCTCTACAATTGCCGACTGTTCGAGCGGTATTGAACCTATCTTTGCCATTGCCTACAAGAGGCTTGTGCTTGATACAGAACTTTATGAGATAAACAAGTATTTTGTTGAGATCGCAAAAAAGCAGGGGTTCTATTCTGATGCCGTAATGAGCAGAGTGTTGGGCAATGGGAATCTGAGGGGAATAAAGGAAATACCATCAGGAGTGAAAAAACTTTTTAAGACAGCCCTTGAAATACCATATGAGGACCACATTGATATGCAGGTGGCTTTCCAGGAATATACCGATAATGCGGTATCCAAGACCATTAACCTACCACACAAGGCAACAAAAGAGGATGTTGCCCGGGCCTATCTCCTCGCCTACGAAAAGGGGGCAAAGGGCATCACTGTTTTCCGTTATGCCGCAAAAAAAGGGACACTGGTTAAGATTGCCGATGCTGATTAAGTTGGCGTGCCTCAATTCACAAATACGGTTGCATTCGAGCGCCGCTGCATCTGCTCCAGCTTTGTTGCGCTCCTTCGCCGTACATACGGTACGCCTCGGTCACGCGCCTAGCTGGCGCGGCGCATCTACGCTCTCGGTGCGACACCGTATTTATGAGCTGAGGCACGAATGTTCATGATTGAGAGAATCATAGCTTCTTTTTTGCTTCCTCCGGGAATATTTATATTGCTGCTCTTCCTCTGCGGTATATGGTTCTTGTCCAGAAGGCGGTGGAAAGAGGGATTTGCAAGCTGTGTCATCGCCATTGCCGTATGGCTGGCCTCTACGATTTTCTTTACAGATGTGTTGTTTAGGGAACTCGAATGCAGCTATACTATACCAAAGTCCCCACATGGAGATGTCATCCTGCTCCTCGGAGGCGGCATTTCTGCCGGAGCTCCGGATTTCTCTGGCATTGGAGCACCAGGTGGGGAAATGATGACGAGAATCGTTACCGCTGTAAGGCTCCAAATATTGCTCGGTATCCCGGTGATTGTTTCCGGTGGCGCCGTTTATCAGGGTCAGACGACGACGGAAGCGGTTGTTGCGAGGCGGTTTCTTGAAGATCTCGGGGTGCCCCATAAAAAAATAATCGAGGAATCGAAGAGCAGGGATACCATAGAGAATGCTAAATATAGTGTGGAAATCTGCACTCAATACGGTTTCAAAAGACCGGTACTCGTAACCTCGGCATTTCACATGCGGCGAGCAGTTTCAGCCTTTGAAAAAGCCGGCATGAAAGTTCTGCCGTTTCCGGCGAATTTCAGGACCTGGAGGAACAAGGTATACGGATGGCAGGATTTTCTGCCTGTTACCTTTGAAGAAAGCTCGATTGCTCTGCATGAATATTTGGGTCTGCTGTTTTATAAATTGGCATATTAGGAGGCATACAAATGCTGCTCGGAGTTAATGTTGATCACGTGGCTACAGTGAGAGAGGCCAGAAAAACTTTCGAACCCGATCCTGTTATGGCTGCAACGCTTGCCATATTGGGAGGAGCTGACGGGATAACCGTTCATTTGAGGGAAGACCAGCGGCATATACATGAGAGGGACGTGAGGCTTTTGAGGGAGACAGTGTGCTGCGAACTGAACCTTGAGATGGCTGCTACAGATGAGATGATACGAACAGCCCTTGAGGTGAAACCCGATTTGGTGACCATTGTGCCCGAGAAGCGACAGGAACTCACGACAGAAGGTGGGCTGGACATGGCAGCTCAGAAAGAGCGTCTCAAGGAGGCCATCAAAAAAATTCACAGCGCAAATATCCCGGTCAGCCTGTTTATTAATCCTTACATAATGGATGTGGACATCTCTAAAGAGGTCGGCGCCGACATGGTCGAGATCCATACCGGACTATACGCCAATGCAAAGGGGAAGAAACAGGATGCCGAACTGCACCGTGTTATGGAAGCGGTGAACATTGCAAACAAGCTAGACCTTGCCGTTAATGCCGGACATGGCCTCAATTACTTTAATGTTAAAAGAATTGCCTCCTTAGAAGGAATCAGAGGGCTTTATATAGGCCACAGCATCATTTCCAGGGCTGTACTTGTGGGAATCGAGAGGGCGGTAAGGGAGATGAAGGAGTTGATAAGAACAGGCAATAGGCAATAGGCAATGGGCAATAGGAAAAGAAAAAAATCTTGTTCAGGTTTTCTTGACTCTTTGTCTATTTGTCTTTGGTTTATGCCTATAGCCTATAGCCTATTGCCTATTGCCTGGTTTTTATTATGATAATAGGCATCGGCATAGACATCGTTGAAATCGATAGAATAATGTATGGAGTGCAAAGGTGGAGACACAAGTTCCTGGAGAAGATATTTAGTGATAGTGAAATATCTTATTGTTATAAAAGAAAAAACGTGTTTCAGTGTCTGGCTGGCCGTTTTGCTGCAAAAGAGGCACTTATAAAGGCGTTGTCAGACTCGGAGGCCTGGGACAAGGTACCCAGCCTGAAAGATATCGTAATCCTGAACCATCCATCAGGAAAACCCTATATTACTGTCCGGGGCGATTTACCGGAGAAATTTGTTATTAGTCTTACCCTTTCCCACGAGCGGCATTATGCTGTGGCATTGGTTATACTTGAAAGTACAAATAAATAATGGGTATAATGACGGGCTAAATATCAAGAAAGCCGGAGGTTATATTGAATATCATTGTTTGCATAAAACAGGTCCCGGATACCGCCGAGGTAAGGATAAATCCTGATACAAATACGCTCGTGCGCGAGGGAGTTCCCAGTATTATCAATCCCTATGACCTGCACGCGCTCGAGGCTGCAATCCAGATCAGGGAGCAAACAGGCGGGAAAGTAACGGTTATTACTATGGGTCCTCCTCAGGCAGAGAGCGCTTTGAGGGATGCCGTCTCTGTGGGCGCTGATGAAGTGCGGCTCATCTCGGACAGGGCATTTGCAGGCGCCGATACGTGGGCGACATCATATGCGCTTTCCAAAGCCATAGAAAAGATGGACTATGACATCATCTTTTGCGGCAAACAGGCAATAGATGGCGATACTGCGCAGGTCGGTCCAGAAGTGGCGGAATTCCTGAATATCCCCCATATAGCGTATGTGAGAAAGATTGATGAACTGTCAGCCGGCATGATAAGGGTGCAACGTTTAATGGATGACGGCTATGATGTGGTGGAATCATCACTTCCGGTGCTGCTGACTGTTGTGAAGGAATTGAACACGCCGCGCCTCCCCTCGCTCAAGGGCAAGATGGCTGCGAAGAAGGCGATTATTACGAAAATGGATTTAAAGGCAATAGGCGCGGAAGAGGAAAATGTAGGGTTAAAGGGCTCCCCTACACAGGTCAAGAATATATTTGCACCGCAAGTAAGATCCAACAGGAAGATGCTTGAGGGCAGTATTGAGGAACAGGTGGCAGCGCTTGTAAAAGAGCTGAGAGGGCTGAAATGCGTATCATCATAAATACAGAGAAATGCACCGGTTGCGAGGAATGTATAAAAACGTGCCCCTATACCGCGATAGAAATAAAAGGCGGAAAGGCCTTTATTAATTTGTATTGTGAATTCTGCAGAACATGCATGAGTGCTTGTCCCGAAGGAGCGATTATTGAAATTGCAGAGGAGGGAGACAAACAAAAAGCAGGATTATCAGAGTACCTGGCAGCCTACCTGGGTGTATGGGTTTTTGCGGAACAGCGGGACGGAAGAATCGCTTCCGTGGCATACGAACTCCTGGGAGCAGGCAGAAAACTTGCCGATGAACTGAAGACTGAGTTGGCTGCAGTGCTGCTCGGCGCCTCCGGGGACGCTGCCAGGGAGCTGATCTCATGGGGCGCGGACAAGGTGTACTATTGCGGCGACCCGATATTTGAGAAGTTTAATGACGAGCCGTACGCGCAAATGCTTACTGCACTCATAAAAGACCACAAACCCGGGATCGTCCTTGCCGGCGCTACACCTCTGGGCCGGTCGTTTATCCCAAGGGTGGCGGCACGACTTAAAACCGGGCTGACGGCAGACTGCACTGCGCTAGAAATTGATAAGGAAACAGGCAACCTGCTGCAGATAAGGCCGGCGTTCGGAGGCAATATTATGGCAACTATTCTTTGTCCCGATAATCGCCCGCAGATTGCAACTGTCAGGCCCAGGGTGATGAAGAGGATAGAAGCGGATCACGGCAGAAAGGGTGAAGTTGTCCCTGTGGATGCAGGTAATCTCACCAGCAGAACAAAAGTGGTTGAATCACTTAAAGAGACATCGGAATGCATGGTCAATCTGCAGGAAGCAGAGGTCATCGTCTCGGGTGGCAGGGGTATGTGCAATGCCAAAGGATTTGGTATGCTTGAGGAGTTGGCTGTTCTGTTGGGCGGTTCTGTAGCTGCTTCAAGGGCGGCAGTCGATGAGGGATGGATATCATATATGCATCAGGTAGGGCAGACTGGAAAAACGGTCTGTCCGAAAGTCTATATAGCCTGCGGAATATCGGGAGCGGTCCAGCACCTTGCGGGTATGCAGTCATCTGATATAATTATCGCAATCAATAAAAATCCCGAGGCCCCTATATTTAAGGCCGCGACATATGGAATTGTGGGCGACGTGAATGAAGTCATTCCGCTTTTGATCAAGAAACTTAAAGAAGGAAACCAGTGACAAATATCTCCGCGTCAGGCCGTATCGCTTTTGTGTTCCCGGGTCAGGGCTCTCAGCAGGTCGGCATGGGAAAAGACCTTTACGACAATTTTGATGCAGTTAAAGAACTGTATGAGACCGCATCCGTTATTCTCGGCTTTGACGTAGCCGGCCTTAGCTTCAACGGGCCTGTCGAAGCGTTGAATAAAACGAATAGGACCCAACCCTGCCTGCTTGTGGCCAGTATTGCTTCGTATTCTGTTTTAAAATCGGGAAATATTCATACTTGTGCTGTGGCAGGGCACAGCCTTGGAGAATATTCGGCACTGGTGGCGGCCGGGAGCCTTTCGTTCAGGGATGCCGTAAAGCTGACCGGGACCAGGGGAAAAATAATGCAGGAGGCGGTCCCGGAAGGTAAGGGTCTCGTGGCAGCCATCCTTGGGCTGGACAGAATGGTTATTGATGATATCTGCGGGTCGGTTGTTTCAGGCTATGTCGCAGCAGCAAACTATAATTGCCCCGGCCAGATTGTAATCTCCGGAGAACGCCCTGCAGTTGAAGAAGCCATGGAGCGCGCAAAGACTGCCGGTGCAAAACGAACCGTGCCGCTGGCTGTCAGCATTCCGGTACATTGCAAACTGATGGATAATGCAGGAAGGCAATTGGAAGAGGCACTTAAAGGAGTTGTTGTAAAAGAGGCGGGTATCCCATTTTTCAGCAATTCCGATGCGCAGTGTATTTCTGGTCCCGCTGTAATAAAGCAGTCTCTTGTCAGGCAATTGAGCCACGCGGTATTATGGGAAGATTGCATTAAAAATATGGCTCTGGCCGGGATAGAAAGCTTTATCGAGGTTGGGCCCGGCAAGGTGCTAAAAGGACTTATTAAGCGAATAGAGCCGTCGGCTCGACTTTTCAATGTTGAGGATATTGCATCATTGGAAAAGACGGTGTCGGAATTGCAGAAGATATAGATGTTTATTGATGCGAGAGGCTTGGCGCACCCGGAACACCTTAAGGAATTCAATAGGCACTTTGCCGGGCTTTGCCTGGTGAACGAAGATGTCGAGGTGCTCATCGACAACAATGACAGGGAATTAAAAATGTTCGAGTTATATGTACGGGCCTTTAACTGCACATATACCATAGAGAGGGAAGGTGAACAGGTGAGGATAAAAATAAAAGGTCCGTTCAATATTTGTGGATTCTGAGCAATATATCTTGATAATTAAAGGAGGGAGAGTGCAATGAACAAGAAGGTTTCGGTCATAGGTGCAGGTTTTGTGGGCGCTACGCTTGGGATGATGATTGCTCGTGGCAGTATTGCTGATGTGGTGCTAATTGATGTCGATGAAGAGATTACCAAAGGCAAGGCGCTGGATCTGGCAGAGGCATGCCCGTTGTGGGGGTCTTCATCATCAATAGTCGGGACAAACGACTTTTCGAGTACCCGTGATTCTGATATTATTGTGATAACGGCTGGGCTTGCCCGCAAGCCGGGGATGAGCCGCGACGATCTCCTCATGGCTAATGCCAAAATCGTGTCGGATGTCGCTTCTAAAGCGGCAAAGCTGTCTCCGCGCGCCATAATTATCAACGTCACTAATCCTATGGATGTGATGGCACAGATATGCTTAAAGGTTTCGGGCTTTGAGCCGTCACGGGTCGTCGGCATGGGCGGCGTGCTTGATTCAGCACGGTTAAGGGCCTTTACAGCAATGGAACTGGGTGTTTCACCCCAGGATGTGGAGGCTCTCGTATGCGGCGGCCACGGAGACCTGATGGTTCCCATGCCCCGTTTTACAACAGTCCGGGGGGTCCCGATTACAGAACTCATAAGCAGGGACAGGATAGATGCTTTGGTTGAAAGGACTCGGCAGGGCGGCGCAGAGATCGTATCTTTACTGAAAACAGGCAGCGCCTATTATGCCCCTGCAGCAGCTGCATGCCAGATGGTCGATGCCATCTTATTCGACAGAAAAAGAATGATGCCGTGTTCTGCCATGCTCAAAGGTGAGTACGGTGCACAGGGTGTCTATACCGGAGTGCCTGTCATACTTGGAAGCGGCGGTATTGAGAAAATCGTAGAACTGCAATTGAACGAGCAGGAAAAGGCTGATCTTGCGAAGTCGGTGAGTGCGGTAAAAGGGCTTGTCGAACAGTTGAAGTTATAATAAGGAGATTTTATTTATGAATAAAGGAGTATCTGAACAGACGCTCGTGTTGATTAAACCGGATGCATTGAAAAATTCGCTGACAGGATATGTGATATCCCAACTTTCGGAATTCCATACCGGTTTGCGTTTTGCCGGAGCAAAGATAGTTAATGTCAGTAAAATGCTTGCCGAAGAACACTATGCCGAACATAAGGGAAAGGTTTTTTTCCCGGCGCTTATCGAGTTCATCATGGGATATAGCCATTATCCTGATGAACCATGGAAGCGCAGGATAATAGCTCTTGTCTATCAGGGTGAGGATGCTGTGCAAAAAATTCGGCATATCTCGGGGCCGACCAATCCTAACGTTGCCAGAGATCAAAGACCCGGCTGCATTCGTGCTCTGGGGGCAATTGTACCGGTAAAAGATGATGCTGGGAATGTCGTTGGCGAACGTATGGATAATCTCATACATGCGTCGGCAACATTGAGTGAAGCAGAGAGAGAAATAAAGATTTGGTTTAAACCAGATGATATTCCTCCGTTAATGCGGGTTTATACTACCGGGATAAGCAAGGGACATTATTATTTTAAGGATAATAAGCTTTTTACGAGCTATGAGCAGGGGAGCATTTCTTTGGTTGCTCCCGGAGATGTTGTGTGGAAATCTGATCTGGAAGCATTGCAATTGTTATATCAGGGGCTGCCTTCCCCCAGCACTCTTGAAGCAGTTGCTGCCAAGTACCTCATTAATAGAAGCGAGGAGTGAGGGGCAAGTGTTATTCTAAAAGAGTCGATGGTTCAGATGAATTATGGCATATAGAGACTTGAGAGATTTTATAGGGGTGCTGGAAACAAAGGGACTTCTCCATAGAATTAAGGTCGAGGTTGACCCAATTCTTGAAATTGCCGAGATTACCGATAGAATGTGCAAGAGCCCGAATGGGGGTAAGGCGCTTTATTTCGAAAAAGTAAAAGGCTCTCGGTATCCTGTTGTTACCAATCTTTTCGGTTCTTTTGAACGTATGTGCCTTGCACTTGAAGTAAATAAACTCGATGATGTGGCTGTGCGCATAGAAGATATGCTCAACCAGGCGCCTCCGAAGACGCTGTATGAAAAGTTGGCAATGCTGCCGAAACTCCTGGAATTCTCGAAATATCTTCCCAAGACCATAAAGAGTGCGCCATGCCAGGAGGTCGTCGAAAAGGACAATCCCGACTTGGGCATATTCCCCATAATCAAGTGCTGGCCGGGTGACGGACAGCCTACCGACGAGGGGCGCTTTATAACCCTTCCCATGGTATTCACGAGAGAACCTGTAACGGGACGACAGAATTGCGGTATGTACAGGATTCATGTATACGATAAGACGACAACAGGCATGCACTGGCATATTCACAAGGACGGGGCCCGTCACTATGAGAGATATAAGGATGCGCAGCAGAAGATGCCTGCCGCCATTGCCGTCGGCAGCGACCCGGCGGTTATCTATGCGTCGAGCGCACCGCTTCCCGAATCCGTGGATGAGATGCTTTTTGCCGGCTTTCTGCGCAGGCGTCCAGTGGAGATGGTCAAATGCATCACTTCCGATATAGAGGTGCCGGCAAACAGCGAGCTGGTGATAGAGGGACATCTTCAGCCCGGAGAAATGCGCATCGAAGGACCATTCGGCGATCATACCGGTTTCTACTCGGCTGCCGATTACTACCCGGTATTCCATGTGGACTGTATTACTCACAGAAAGGACCTGGTGTACCCTGCCACAATTGTGGGGAAACCCCCTATGGAAGACTGTTATATGGGCAAGGCAACGGAACGCATCTTTCTGCCGCTCATGAAGCTGGATTTTCCTGAGATAAGGGATATTAACCTTCCTATGGAGGGAGTTTTTCATAATGCTGCATTGATTTCGATCAGGAAGAGCTATCCCGGACATGCCAAGAAAATAATACATGGCCTCTGGGGCAAGGGACAGATGATGTTCGCAAAGCTGCTCGTAATAGTGGATGATGATGTAGATGTGCAAAATATTTCCTATACTGCCTGGCGTGTCCTTAACAACGTTGACTGGAAGAGGGACGTGGTAATTGCAGATGGCCCTCTGGATGACCTCGACCATGCCGCTAACTGGCCTAGATACGGATCAAAAATGGGCATCGATGCAACAAGAAAAACAAAGGAAGAGGGTATGATGAGGGAGTGGCCCCAGGAGCTGTTTATGTCAGAAGAAATAAAGCGGCTCGTTGATCACCGGTGGAAGGAGTTCGGATTTTAGATAAGGGCTCGCGCATAAATAACTTGTGCATTCAGGCGCTCAGATTTGGGTCAGATTTGCTGATCCGATTGAGCAAAACCGCAGGCGTAGCACCGCTACGTTGAGGATTTTTCGATTGAGGATCGGTCAAATATGAACCGTAAATCTGAGATGCATCAGTGTGCAAGTTATTTATGCGCGAGCCCTCAGGACAAAATATTTATGCGGCGGGCCTTACGGCTTGCTGCACGAGCCAGAGGCATGACAAGCCCCAACCCGATGGTGGGGGCTGTAATTGTAAATAATGGCGTTATTGTTTCCGAAGACTACCACAAGAAAGCCGGAGAACTACATGCCGAAGCACTCGCAATCCTCAAGGCGGGCGATAAGGCCGAAGGCTCTACTCTTTATGTGACGCTGGAACCCTGCTGCCATCTCGACAAAAGAACACCTCCCTGCACAAAAGCGATAATAAAAGCGAACATAGGTAGAGTCATTGTCTGTATGGAAGATCCCAACCCGAAAGTGTCCGGCAAAGGGATGCGTGAGTTGAAGCGGCACGGCATAGATGTTGTTGAAGGACTTTTCAAGAGTGAAGCGCAAAGGCTGAATGAGGCATACATAAAATTTATTACCACAAGTAAACCCTTTGTGACTTTAAAAGTTGCCATGACCCTTGACGGGAAGATTGCGACACCCGAAGGCCAGTCCAAGTGGATAACTGGCGAGCAATCCAGGCGTCTTGTCCACAAGATGAGGAGCAGGATGGATGCCATTCTTACCGCTGTCGGGACCGTTAAGGCCGACAATCCACGCCTCACTGCCCGGCCCGATAAAGGGATGGGAAGCCGGAATGAAGCGCACCAGCCTCAAAGGATCGTTATAGATCCCCTTTGTGAAGCGCCACTGGACTGCAACATTTTTGATCTTCCACCCCAAACCATACTCATCGGCAAGAGAACGGCTGGAAGTGATCATCAGTCGGAGGTAAAGCAGAGAAAGAAGCAGGCGCTGCTCGACAGGGGGGTGGAAATCATCGAGTATGAAGGAGAGCGGGTGGACCTAGAATGGTTGATGACTAAGCTCGGCATTCGCGGCATTACATCAGTCATGATAGAAGGTGGTTCTTCGCTGGGCGCCTATGCACTGCAGGACGGCATTGTCGATAAAGTGGTTTTCTTTATCGCTCCCAAAATAATCGGCGGCAGTCATTCGCTTCCTGCAATAGGCGGCAGCGTCTTCAGGAGACTTGAAGACGCCTACAAGGTCCGGGACCTTCGGACAAGAAAAATCGGCGAAGATATACTGGTCGAGGGATATATTTGAGGGCTCGCGAGAGAATCTTGACCTTAGAGTTCTTGCCCTGATAAACTGACAACACAATACAAAGGAGGTATTAATACAATGGCAAAAGCGCTTGCAAAGGCTACAGGCCAGACCCATATAAGCTCCAGGCTTCATCGTCATTTGAAGAAATTGGGGCATTCGGACATCACTTTAAAGGACATGCAGCAGAGCCTGTCGGGTATCGGAGTTTCTCTTTCCAAGAGGGTTATCGAAGAAAGAGCAAAACGATAACTGATGACTTACTTTATAGACACCAGTGCTCTCTTCAAGAGATATCAGCCTGAGAAAGGGACAGCCCTTGTGTCCCAGATACTCCAAACATCCGATCAGCAGGTTTTTATTTCCTCCGTAAGGGTCTGCGAATAAATAACTTGTACATTGATTCATCTCATCTTCAGGTCATCTTTGACCGTTCCTCAGTCGCAAAATCCTCAATGTAGCCATGCTACACCTGCGGCTTTGCTCAATCGGATCAGCCAAACCTGACCCAAATCTGAGCGCCTGAATGCACAAGTTATTTATTCGCAGACCCAAAGCATAGTTGAGATCATATCGAATCTCAGGCGGCTCTTTGAGGTCAACAAGATTACCAACGAAGAACAGTTTCTGCAACAAAGGGCATTTTTCTACCAGGACATTACCACCCTCGGCATCACAATTCTGGATGTGAGCGCGGAAGACATTATCAAGGCAGAGAATCTTATTCTGAAAAGATACATGAAGCCAATTGACAGCATCCAGCTCGCTATTGCATTAAACCTTAAGCATGATGACATCACCTTTGTATCTTCCGACCGGCGCCTTTGCAAAGTCGCAGATGAAGAAGGACTTGAAACACTGACACCTTAGCATTCTTTGGGGAATGCTAAGTTTCACCTGACTCTAAACACATAAGACATCTCGCGGGAAATGTTCATTTCCGGTTGACACATTGATTCTTTGCTGTTTTGGGGAGAAGTGATAGGTAAAACATTATATGGGCAGTATGGGACGTTGTTACTTACGTTACATAACATTCGCTTGACGGAGCACTATTTTTATGATTTACTTTTTATAAGACCAGTTAATTACATGGTTGGGCCGCAGAACTGCAGTCTAACGAGAGATATTTAATGGCCGGCAAAGAGAATGAAGGGAAAAGAAAGGGGAAAACAAATGACAATAGGTGAAGAAAGCTCTCATAAAAAGCAACCCCAACAGAAGGAGAAGTTTGTTATCCCCAAAGGCCACGTGATGACGCCGGGCGGCTTGAGGCACGAGTCTCGTGTGCATCTTGTGGAGCCGGGACATGTAATAGACGGTTCCGGGGGGCGACTGAAGAAACTCGCCCCGGACGGTAGGCTTGTGAAGGATTTCGGCCCTCTTGCAGTCCGTCCTGGCGACCAGCCATTGATGCCGACAAACGTGTCGAAACCGGTCCGAAACGTACCGGGTTTGGGCCAGGGGTGGGTTGTTGATGCGCGATGGGACCCAACGAGTACCGTCTTCGCATTCAAGACTACGTGGACTGTTCCACCAGCGCCGGCTACGACATCGGGTGTGATTTGGCATCCACTCATTTATATTTTTAACGGCATACAGAGTTCACCGATGATTCTGCAGCCGGTGTTGCAATGGGGCGACAGTCCTGCAGGCGGCGGCAGTTCTTGGGAGGTGGCGAGCTGGTACGCAGACGGTAAGGACGGAGATGCGCTTCATTCGAATCTTGTTCAAGTTAATACAGGCGACATTTTAACCGGTGTCATCACACTTACAGGGCAGACGGGTTCAAAGTACGACTACGTGTGTGAATTTGATGGTATGCCGGACACTCGACTTTCCATAACCGGTGTCGATGAGCTTTGGCAATGTGTCGAAACTCTGGAAGCTTACTGCATCGATCAGGCATCCGATTATCCGACTCGCAAAATTCCTTTGAATGCAATTGAAATACAATTACAGGGTGGCGTGCAGGCGCCATTACTTTGGAACGCGTTAGATGAAATTACTGACTGCAGTCAGGAAGCGGTGATCGTCAGTAATGCTTCACCCGGCGGTGCTGTCGCGCTTTACTGCTTTGGCTGTAAGCAGATGGCTGTCGGACAGAACGAGGACGGGCGACTGGAGGTGTTTTACACCAACAACAACGATGCACTTTATCATCTATGGCAAGTGGCCCCAAACGACGAGTGGTCACCCGACGTCCCCCTGGCCCGCTGTGATTTCGCCAAGCAGCTTTCTGTTGGAGTCAATGCGGATGGGCACCTTGAATTATTTTATGTAGGCACTGATGACCGCCTATATCACAACTGGCAGGTCCATCCGAATGGCGATTGGCACGGCGAGGAATGGTTGGGTGTTACCGACTACTCAAAGAAAGTAGTGGTCGGACGGAATGAAGATGGACGATTGGAAATCTTCTACATCGGTACCAATGATAAACTCTACCATAATTGGCAGACAGCTGACGGGTGGCATGGGGAGTCTGAGTTAGGGGGGGCAGCCAAGGACCTGGTTGTTGGCCGAAACCAAGACGGCCGACTGGAACTGTTCTACGTCGGCACCGACGATGCCCTTTATCATAACTGGCAGACGGCCCCCAACAATGACTGGATCGGTCAGTATAGTTTAGGTGGCTTCGCAAAACAAATCGCTGTCGGCCAGAACCAGGACGGCCGACTGGAACTGTTCTACATCGGCACCAATGACGAACTTTATCATAACTGCCAGACGGCCCCCAACAATGGCTGGAGCGGCGAGTATAGTCTCGGTGGTTTGGCCAAACAAATCGCCGTCGGCCAGAACCAGGACGGCCGACTGGAACTGTTCTACATCGGCACCGACGATGCGCTTTATAATAACTGGCAGGCGACCCCCAACAATGGCTGGAGCGGCGAGTATAGTCTCGGTGGTTTGGCCAAACAAATCGCCGTCGGCCAGAACCAGGACGGCCGACTGGAACTGTTCTACATCGGCACCGACGATGCCCTTTATCATAACTGGCAAACGGCCCCCAACAATGGCTGGAGCGGCGAGCAGCGCCTTTGAAGTTTGACTTAAAAGCCTGCGAGTACTGATCTCTAAGACAACTGGTGAAGCAGAGCGCAATGGCTGCTCGTGACCAAGGGCTCAGGGTCAGGTCTACACATTTGAGAAATTAAACCTCTCTCACTTTTTGCCCGTACCTTCCTTTACTCATGGGTTATTTCTTTCGCGGTATAGCGTGCTGGTTTGAGTTAACCACTGAGTGTTTCCGTTTATACTCCACGGCATATTTAGGCCAACCGCTGGTGCGGAGTATAGCTGTGAGAAAGTGAGGTAGTTGTATACTGCCTGAAAGGTGCAGTTCTAACTTTTGCATGTTATGCGCCTATGCGATAACCAAGTAACGCGTCACGGCCTTATCCCCTCGGCTTTGCCAGCACTTCCAGCACTTTCAGATCAAAAAAACGTTTTGATACTGCTGATCTTATAACGAGCACCGTATCTGCGCCTCGCCCTGTACCTGCCACGGTAATGATTTCCTCACCTTCAGGAACAAGCCCTGCATCAGCCGCCATCATAACCATCTCGCAGCCTACTTTTGCACCTTCTCCGAACCTTCTGAGTGTCTGGGCGACAATAAGTGTCGGATAAAGTCCGTTGAATTTCGAGGCAAAGGCGGTTTCAAGACTATGGGTGATCATGGTGCCGGTATGTATTTTTGCGCCGGCCAGCGCTATCCTTTGTCTTACCTCTGCGGATATTTCATCGCTATTTGGTTCTTTAAACCCCGCGCAGTGGGTGACTACGATGAGATTGATGCCGCTGTCTTTTAATGCTTCTGAAAATAAAATCCCGCAGTCTCCTGATGTTGAAGCAACCACAAGGTGCTTATACCTGTAGTCCCTTATGGCATCTTTTACTATCTGAAGACAAGCATCCGTGTTTTCCCTGCCGGCTTTTTCGAAATACACAATCCTTTTTTCCATGGCATACCTCCGGTATACAAGATAATTAATTATAATCCAAATCCGGCGATATAAAACTGCGATGTCCCTGTTTTCTATTTAGTCCCGAGGCTCTTCAATATCTCAGCGGCTTGTTTTACAATTGCCAACTTTTCGAGATTTTTCAAAGAGCGCTCATGCGCTTCTTTGTCCGAGGAGGAGACGCAGTCGGAGACTACTACTGGATAGAATCCCCTGTTCGACGCATCGCGGGATGGATATGCCACGCAATGAGAAAACGTTCTTCATAATGCGGCCTCTTTTTTTAAATTATAAGTATAATATATAAAAAAAAATAGATAAGGTGTGCCTTGCCCGATAAGAACACTGATAAAATTTTCTGCTCTGTAAAGAAATGTTTTAAATATGTGATCGCCTGCCGGAGTTTATGCAGGCATCAGAAGAAATGTAAAGCGCTTAAAGACTACTTCAATCCGGGGTTGTGGAGAGAGAAAAAAGAAGGATGAAGCAGTGCGGCATCTGTTCGGGCTAACTTGTTCGGAAGAACACAAATAATATAACATTAAGGGTCTGCGAACAATTTACTTGTGCCTTCAGAAAAAGGAGAAAAGAGTTATGCCAGAGATAGAAAAGGGCCGGCAGTATAAATACAGACGTGAGGATTTTGGCCGGCTTGCGGTTACCCTGCATCACTTGACCATGTACATCAATTTTATCGACGGCAGCGTAGAAGCACGCAATTGTCTTGAAATGACGGCAGAGCAGGATATTGATGAAATAGCTCTCGATGCCAACAGTCTCGAAATTTTAACCGTCGAATTTTGTTCCGGCCCTGCGGACGAGAACGGAATATCTCTTGTCTACGAATATATACGTGAAAAGAACAGGCTCATAATAAAACTTCCGCACAAGGTAGACAAGGGAGAAAGGTTCTTTGTAAGGACGTTTACCCGCTGCTTCCCTTCAGACCACGTTTTAGAAGGAATTTACAAGGACACTACGCCTCCGGGCGCGCCGCAGCAGTATATATCTCAATGCCAGCAATGGGGATTTCAAAGGATAATGCCCATCTTTGATGATTGCCGCGCTAAATGCACCATGACTACTACAATAGAGGCAGATAGCGCGTATACCCATCTCATCAGCAACGGTAATGTCAGCAGCCTTCTGAACCCTGAGGGGCAGCCTGTGCCTAAGAAGGGCAGTCCCGGAAGGCAGGTTATCACGTTTGAAAATGCTGTTCCCATGGCGCCTTATTTGTTTTTAGTATGCGCAGGAACATGGGACACGCTGGCAGATGCCGTGACTTATCCATCGGGCCGGACTGTCCGGCTTGAGTATCTAGTCCCTCCAGGGGCTGTTGACAATGTGCGCATTCCAATGGAAATACTTAAAGCATCGGTCCTCTGGATCAGGAAGACGCAGGATTATGAATATACAGGAGATGCCTACCGTACGATCTGTATGAACAAATCTAATTTCGGCGGAATGGAGAATGTCGGCAATACCACTATAGTTACTGATGCAGCGCTTATAAATGAACATACGCTGGACATCGGACTTCTGTACGCCCACTCTGTCATTGTCCATGAGTTTGAGCACAACCAGTGCGGAAGTGAGACCACCATGGATACTCCTTTCGATGTGTGGCTTAATGAAGCGTATACTGTTGATGTAGAGCGTCAGTTCATGGTGGATAACTTTGATCCGTCTTTTATTCGTCTTTTCCAGGTGGACAGCATTCGAAATCCCCTGCTCGGGCCGCTCGCCATTGAGGATGCCGGCCATGCAGGCCGCATAGTCCGTGAAGGGTTCAATGATCCTGACGAGTTGATCGACGGAGTTACATATGTAAAGGCTGCTGAAGTCATCAGGATGCTCAGGCTCATTATCGGCGCCGACAGCTTCCGCAGGGGGAAAACGCTGTATTTCTCGCGCTATCATAATGGCAATGCGACAACCGGCCAGTTCTTCGAGTGTTTTGAAGAGGCTTCGGGTCTCTCGCTTGAACAATTCAAAAAGGAGTGGCTATATACTGTGGGCTACCCCAAGGTAACCGCATCAACACAATATGAGGCTTTGACCGGGATTTACAGGATAACCTTCCATCAGGAAGTGAAACATGGGCAATCACCGTTTCATCTGCCGATAGTGCTCGCACTTGTGGACAAAAACGGGAGGCACATAGGGGGAACAGAGAGGGTGTTTCAACTCAGAGAGCCTGTTGCAGAGCTGGTCTTTGAAAACATCACGGAAGCGCCGGCCTTTGCCTCTATGAACCGTGATTATTCATTTTACGGAACTTTCCAGCACAGCAATGCGACTACCGGGTCAACGTCTTTGCAGGCGCGTCTTGATCCTAACTCCTATAACCGCGTGGATGCGATGAGGCAATTGACTGATAATGAAAGGACCAAACTTTTGTTGAATCCGGACGATACTATCAGTCCCGGCTGGCTGTCGCTGTATGGAGAAATCCTTTCAGACAGGAGCATCCCTTTTGCGCTGAAGCCGTATTTTTTGCGCATAGACGAGCAGCCGTTGGACCGTGCATATGCTGCGTGGTATCAGGAGCTGGTTGCAGCACGCGAAAAAATGATGCTTGCAGTGAACCGTCTGTACAGAGATGAACTGCTGGAATTGTTTGTTGGACTGGACACCTACACGGTCTCGAAGCGGCAATCCCCTAAGGACGGCATAGAGGACCGTATGCTGAAGAATATCCTGCTGGATCTTATCGTTATTGACGATTCCTCCGAAAGTCATAAACTGATCCTTGATCACTTCGAGGCTGCCACTACTGCTACTGACAGGGTAGCGGCATTGCTTGCCCTTAACCGCAGTTCCGCGCCGCAAAGACGGACACTTCTTGAAGAGGTATATTCAAAGTGGCATTCGCATCTGAGCGGGTATGCCAATTACCTTCGGGTTGTGGCGAGCGGAACAAGGGAGGATGTCTTTGAAATGATAGAGGCTGAAAAAAACCGTCCCGGCTTCGATATTAGACAACCTACATGGAGCAGGGCGCTTTTTATGTCTATGGCCGTTAATAACAAAATGGTTTGGACAGGGCAGGGGATCAGATGGGTTGCTGACACAGTTATAGAGCTTGCCCCAATCAATGCTATAACGACAGGCCGTTTGCTTAATACCTTTCAGCATATAAACTCTTTGAAGCCGCAGCTGCAGGAAAGAGTGCGCGCCGCGTTGGAGCGCATTGTCCGAAGCGTTTCGAAGACGGAATGTCCGTCTGTTCATGGTCAGGCAAGCGCTTACCTGGATGGATTGAAGGAGGAATAATGACTGAAAAGATCAGAGTGAAAAATCCCATTGTTGAAATGGACGGGGATGAGATGACCAGGATAATGTGGCAGCTCATAAAGGAGAAACTGATAAAGCCTTTTTTGGATATTGACCTTAGGTATTATGACCTCGGCATTCGACACAGGGATGAGACGGACGACGCGGTCACTGTTGAAGCTGCCAATGCCATAAAGGAGTACGGCATCGGCGTCAAGTGTGCGACGATTACTCCCAATGCGGCCCGTGTAAAGGAATACGGCCTCAAGCAGCAGTGGAAAAGCCCTAACGGTACGATTCGTTCCATACTTGACGGCACGGTGTTCAGAAAGCCGATTATCATGGCAAACATTCCGCCTGCCGTGCACAAATGGAAGAAACCGATCATCATTGGACGCCACGCTTATGGGGACATTTATAAAAACTCCGAATTAGTTGTTGAGCAGCCAGGCACTGCTGAAATCGTATTTACGCCGGCAGGAGGCGGGGGGAAGACCGTGCTTAAAATCCACGATTTCAAAGGGCGCGGCGTTGTTATGGGTATGCACAATACCGAGCCATCGGTCAGGAGTTTTGCACAGTCATGCATAAACTATGCGATCAGCGAAAAATACGACCTTTGGTTCGGGACAAAAGATACAATATCAAAACAGTATCACGGTTTTTTCAGGGACATCTTTGGCGAAGAAGTTGAAAAGGCCGGCGACAGACTTAAGCAGGCAGGTATTCAGTACCGCTATCTTCTCATCGATGACGCCGTTGCCCAGGTGGTAAAGTCCGATGGAGGAATGCTCTGGGCATGTATGAACTACGACGGAGATGTAATGTCCGATATGGTGGCGACCGGCTTCGGGAGCCTCGGCCTCATGACATCGGTGCTTGTATCTCCTGACGGGAAATACGAGTTCGAGGCTGCACATGGTACTGTTGTCCGGCATTATTATGAGCACCTTAAAGGCAACCCGACATCGACAAATTCAGTCGCATCCATTTTTGCGTGGACGGGTGCCCTGGCAAAACGTGGCGAACTTGACCATACGCCCGTTGTGTCAGACTTTGCTATGAAACTGGAGCGCACGGTCATCGAGACGGTGGAGAGCGGCATTATGACCAAGGACCTTATGCTGATCGCTGATCCGCCGGTAAAGAAATATGCCCTTACCGAAGAGTTCATCGACGCTGTGGGGGAAAGGTTGGTAAGGAAATCACGCACCTAGTTCTGGCTGACCCTTAATTTTTTCTGTTGTTCGCCGATAAAGGAATTGTGCCCAATGCCATGTGTCCGGTTTTGCAAGTTCGGCAGGGGCGTGAGGGACCGTTGGTCCTGTTATTGCGCGGCAGAAAGTTAAAGGAGGAAGCTATGGCGTGCAAACCTGGCAGCACAAGCAAGACCTGCAGCACCAAAAAAAAGGCTACCAAGAAAACCGCAGCTAAAAAGAAGTAGCAACGTCTCATAAATAAAGGGGACGGTTCTTTTTAATATTCATCAAAGAGAACCGTCCCCTTTATTTACTTAATCAGAGCGGCCCTCGGTGAGAGTGGAGACAATTTCACTTTCCGGACAGCACCGTTTTTGCCGTGTATGAGTGCAGTCATAGGAGAATCGAGGACTTGCCATCTGCCTTTCAGGATATTTGAGGGCTCATCACCCTCGAATCCGAGATAACTGTATTTATGATAGTGCGGGAGTTTTATGCCGAGGCCCGGCAGTGCTGCGGGGACAGTCGTAGAAATTATTGTGAGCGCCATATCCTTGTTTTTTGGGTTTCTGGAAGTGAGCACTATCGAATTCTTTTCTTTTTGTATTTCGTACTTTCCGATATGCACCGATTTCTGAGCGAGAATAACTCCATATCCTGAAAGAGCAGATATCGCTTCTTTGAGGAAGCGGTTCTCCCACCCCAGAACTGTAACAGCGCAGTCTGATGGAAGCTCAGTCACCTCGGTATCGAGCTTTATTTCGACCATCTCGGGCCCCTCATTGATAAAAGAACCCGCAAATTCCCGGTAAGCCCGCAGCAGCCCGCTGTTTGCAGAAGCGGGGAGGAGGATGAGCATTTTTTTCTCTCCCAGCGCCTGTGACAGTGCAGGAGGCATTTCGTCCCGGTCGAGCCTTCGGAAAATATCAAATTCAGGATCTATATCCAGACGTAAAGGTTGGGCAGGCAGATGGAGCGAGAGTTCGATTATCCCCTTGTCCATCGATACCTCCGACTGGAATGCCTTCTCTTTCTCCTCAATAGTAACAGCAATAGGTATGCGCAGGCGATACGTTTTCCCCGGCTGCACCTGTTCAATAATTGCCGTGAGCACGTAGCCGTTTTTTTCCGGATGGGCGTTTACATTGCGCAGCTTCAATTTCGGTGCGCCGGTGCGCAGTATCCATTCATCGAACATCCATTTGAGGTCTTTACCTGAAACCTTTTCAAAGGTCTTTCTTAGGTCGTCAAAAGAGGCAAACCTGAATTTGTATGCACGGTATATCTCCTGCAATCCCGCCACAAAGATTTTGTCTCCAAGTTCCTGTCTGAGCATATGGAAAAACATGAGCGATTTGCCATACCCGATCGCTTCTGTAGAAGGGCTGTGACGGGCACGAAATTCGAAAATGGGAAAGTCCCTGTTGCCGACCACGTAATCGGCATACTTTTGCAATGTGGCCTGCCGGAACTCGGCACCGGCGCCCTCCTGCTCTTTTATCAGGTAATCGGCAAGGTAAGCGGTGATCCCCTCAGACCAGTTACCTGTTTCTATTTCAGGGAAAACACTGTTGCCCCACCAATTATGAAGTATCTCGTGGGGATAGGAGGAAGTGATGATGAAAGGGAAACGAATGATCTTCGGTCCGAGCAGTGTGAAAGACGGCATGCCTAATCCTGTTTCCCATAAATTTTCGACAAGGGCGAATTTTTTGTAAGGGTATGGTCCTATCAGTTTTTCGTACATTGTTATATAGCGCACTGTGGCTTCCAGGTATTTTTCTGCCAGTTTGCTGTCGGGCGACCGGAGAAAAACCATAGCTGTATAATGTCCTGCAGGCTTATCATATTCGCTGAACCGGGCCGCGACTATGAATATACCTTCCTGCGGTTCAGGTGATTCCCATTGCACATTTATTTCTTTTTTGTTACGGTTATGGACGGTCCGCAACCCCTGGCTTACCGCATCCCAACCCACGGGCAATGCGACCCGAACTGTAAAAGTTATCATTTCATTATCGAAGATTGGATACCAGCACGAATCTCCGGAAAGGAATACGCCGTTTTCAGAAATCATATCCGGGTTTTCGATGAAGCTTTGCGCCTGCCCCGCGGCTATGGGAACGTCAGGCCGGTTGATAGTGCCTCCGTAAGAAATAGTGAAGGTATTGAGCCCGGCTGGAAGTGCAACTCTATAAAATACTAGCGGGGGCAGTCCTGATTCCGATGCTTCCGAAGACTGTGCCGACATATGCACATCAGGAGTTTTTATCGAAGGGGCAAGGCCCCGGTGGAGTTCAAAGCTTATTTCCCGATTGGGACCGTTATGGGGCTGGTCAGGCAGAGTTATCGTATCTTCGGCAATAAATCTCCTGCTATCGGGGTAGAGCGTGATTTTGATATCGTGATGGATTACGGCAGGGCTGTTGCCTGACTCCGCATGAGAAAGGGGAGGGTGACATAAAATAAGAGCCAGCAATAAAAAAATCATTTGCATGACTAACGTATACCTTCCAGTGTAAAATATAAAGGTTTATACTCTATATTATACTTCAAGCGGTGGAAAAGGGATTGTTTTGGATACTGACGGATTTGAGAAACTCTTAGAGAGAAAAACAAAAGGCTCTCTGAAAATATATTTGGGGTATGCTGCCGGAGTCGGTAAGACCTACGCAATGCTGCAGGAGGGACATCGGCTCAGGGAACAGGGATACGATGTAGTTATTGGGTATGTCGAGCCTCACAACCGGCCTGACACTGTAAAGTTGCAGGAAGGACTCGAGATAATAGAGCCGCTTCAGTTAAACATTGGCGGCATTACGGTGCGTGAGATGGATGTTGACGGAATTGTCAGGCGCAATCCTCAAATCGCGCTGGTGGATGAGATGGCCCACTCAAATGCAGCAGGTGTAAAAAATGAGAAACGCTTCCAGGATGTGCTCGAAATCCTTGAACACGGGATCAATGTCATCACAACCTTGAATATACAACATTTTGAGACGATTGCCGAGAAAGTGGATACTGCGCTGCGGGTCCCTGTGGGGGAGAGGGTACCCGACTACATTCTGCAGAGGGCCGACCAGATTGTCAATGTAGACGTCACTATCGAAGAACTGCGCGAAAGGCTTCGGTCCGGCAAAGTATATGAGATGTCAAAAGCGGAGAGGGCGCTCCTGAATTTTTTTACTCACGAGAATCTCTCGCTCCTGCGGAAATTGGCGCTCCAGGAAGCTGCTGATGACCAGCTAAGGAAGATCGAGGAGGAGCATCTCCTGTCCGAGCAGGCTGCCCAGGAGGCGGATGAGGCTGTAATGGTTGCGATCAGTTCGGGCGCTCCCAATGCAGAGGCGCTGATCAGGAAGGCTGCACAACTTGCTGCCCGGCTTTCAGCGCGGTGCTATGTTGTCTACGTACAGAGAAAACAGGAAGCCCCGGAGCGCATTAATTCTTCATTGCAAAGAAAGCTCCTTTCCAATTTAAAACTTGCCAGGATGCTCGGCGCTGAAATAGTGACGCTCCATGGCGAGGATATTGCTGAAACCCTGGTGAATTTTGCGCAGACACATAAGGTCCGCCATGCGATCTTCGGAAAGACGGAAAGGCCACCTATAAAAGAGCGGATATTTGGGTCGGTGATCCTTAATTTTATGAATGATTCTGTGGGGATCGATGTCCATATTATAGCCTCTACCCCATACAGAGAGGACGAACAATGACAGTGCTTCCACCCCTGCGTAAGAAGATACTGCACGGCTATCTGAGCTTTATAGCTGTGTTCGGGGTAATGTGCACTCTTTTGATCGTCTCCTCTGTTTATATGGCGACAAGTATCACCCCAAAAATGATTCATGCCAATTATGATCAAATCGAGGCTTCAAGGAAAATGCAGCAGGCATGGAACGCGCTTCATTTAACCAGGGCTTACCAGGATTTACCGGAGAAAAGATGGATAGACCAGTTTAACGGCGCCTTGAGGTTTGAGTTGTCCAATATTTCCGGACCTGGTGATCGGAAAATAGCCGGTAAAATAGAGGCCCTCTGGAACCAATGGAAACAGGGAGTCCGGTCCGATGAATTGACCAGGGAAATGAACGAAGATTTAGAGGCTTTGACTGTGCTTAATGAACATGGGATGTTTGAGCTTATCACCACAAGCGGGAATGTTCGCCGTGTGTTTGTTATTGGGGCCGCACTCTTTTTTGTCGTGATCTTTGTCGTCACACTCCTGATGGTCGATTCGCTGTCAAGCCGCCTGGCAAAGCCGTTAAAGGACATCGCCGAGGTCCTGCGGTCAAGGGTAAAGCCTGGAGAGAGACTCAAGCTGCCTGAGCCTACAAGCCTCGAAATTCGCATTCTCAATGAGGAACTCTCATTGTTGTGGGAGAGAGTGAGCCGCTCAGACCAGCTTAATCTCGAAAAGATTCTCAGGCAGAAAAACCAGTTGGAAACGCTTCTCTCTTCGGTTGAGGATGCAGTGATTGCATGGGACAATAAGGGACGGGTCACTCATGTAAACCAGAGGATGGCTGAACTCATCGGTCTTGGCACGGACAGTATCATTGAAATGATGTGGATGGATCTTCCTTCCATGTCGGATAATTATTTTAAGCTTCGTGAAATATGGAGGGAGCTGGGAAAAGAGGGTTCCCCGGTTTTTGAACTGAGGACTGAAAAGGAGGGCCAAAGAAGTTTTGAGGCCCGGATCAGGGAGGTACATTCTCCAATGGGAGAACTTGTCTCGACAATGTTTCTTCTCCACGATGTTACCGAGGTCCGCCAGAGAGAGCGTCTCAAGGCGGAATTCATCGGCGTTCTCTCTCATGAGCTTAAAACTCCTCTGCAATCCCTTGGCACAGCCATAGAGCTACTGGCACAGAAGAAGGAATTGTTTGATGAGCGGACACAATTTCTCATCGAGACACTGCTGAGCGACGTGGCCCGCATCCGTTCAGTTGCCAATCAGTTCATACAGGTTGACCATCTTCCCGGGACCTCAATTCTCATACAGCCGGAATTAACCAAACTGAGCGAATTTCTCCCAGAGTGGCTCAAACCATTTGGCTTGCTTGCAGCAGAGCGGGGGGTCACTCTAAACTATGAAAAAGAGAGTGCTGGAGATATATGGGCCGAGATAGACCCTACAAAATTTCCATGGGTGATCTCAAATCTGCTTACCAATTCCATCAGGGTTTCTCCGAAGGACTCTACTATCAGGGTAGTTCTTGGCGGCGACAAAGAAAATATTGAAATCAGGGTAACAAATCAGGGGCCGACAATACCGGAAGAAATCCGCAGGCGTATGTTTGACCCCTACTTTAAAGGAACAGGTGAACAAGCCGATACTCCTGCCCGCGCTCCTGGATACCTGGGTCTGGGTTTGACCATTGTAAAAGAGGTTACCGAGGCCCATGGCGGAAGGGTTGAATACGAACCTGTTGAACCGACGGGTTCCTGTTTCAGGATACTCCTGCCACTTCCGAAGGAAAATGAGTAAAATGCGGGGCATGGACCAAAAGCTTAGGATACTTTTAGTTGACGATGAAAATAATATCCGTAATACACTCTTTGTTTCCCTGACGGACATGGGGCATCATGCTGTTGCTGCAGCATCACTGAAAGAGGCCGGAGAAGCTTTAAGGGCCGAAACATTCGATCTTGTCCTTACGGATTTTCGATTAGGCGGACCGACAGGTATTGACCTTATCCGGGATGCGAGACGTGCTCAGCCCGAAGTGATTATAGTCGTGATGACTGCTTATTCGTCGATCGAAAATGCGGTACAGGTAACAAAAGAGGGCGCATTTGATTATCTGCCTAAGCCTTTTACCACTGCCCAGCTTGCTCACCTGATTGAGAAGGTCCAGGCATTCATCTCACTCAAAAGAGAAAACGAGGCACTGAGAAATGAACGCTGCCGGCCTGAATATTTCCTGGGTTTTGTTTCTCCGGCAATGCAGCAGTTGGAAATTTTCGTGAATCAGGTCGCTCCCACGGACGAAACAGTCCTTATTACCGGAGAAAGCGGGACAGGCAAAACCGAACTGGCCAGACTCATACACAGCCGCTCTCGCAGGTCAAGCGGCCCCTTCATAACTGTCTCCTGCACGACTCTCGCAGAGTCGGTACTGGAGTCCGAACTCTTCGGACATGTCAGGGGAGCTTTCACCGGCGCTATTAGTGAAAAGACAGGGAAGCTCGAATTGGCCGATAACGGCACTCTTTTTCTGGATGAGATCGGTGACCTCTCGCTTTCGGCGCAGACAAAGCTTTTACGGTTTCTTCAGGAAAAAATCATCGAGAGGGTTGGCGGAACGGATGAAATCAAGGTGAATACCCGTGTTATCGCGGCAACCAACCACGATTTGCAGGAGGCCGTAGCCGGCAAGGGGTTTCGGGAGGACCTTTATTACCGTCTTAATATTCTGGAAAGCTATCTGGTCCCTCTGCGGTACAGGAAAGAAGACATTCCCGTACTTGTCCAGCGCTTCATAAAAGAGGCTGCAACCCGCCAGGGGAAATCAAACGTCCCGGTAATTCCCGGCAAAGTAATGCAGAAGCTCCTCGATTATGATTGGCCGGGGAACGTTCGTGAACTGAAAAACGCGTTGGAACGGACAGTGATTCTCACGACTGCAGAAGAGGTCGAAGATGCATCCCTTCCTCCGGCAATTCTCCTGCAGAACGTTTCTGAAACTTCCAAAGGTGAACAGCTGAAGACCCTGGAGGAAATTGAGAGAGATCATATCGTGGCTGTTTTAAAGCTGGAACAGAACCTGGAAAGAGCTGCCGAAATCCTCGGCATTACATCAGTCACCCTGTGGAGAAAACGCAAACAATACGGGATCCCATAGAAAGACAGGTTAAGGTTTAGGTAAAGACAAAAAAAACACGGCATACTACCAAATCTAACTTACTCTTTGCCTCTACCTTAACCTTAACCTTAACCTTAACCTGTCTTTACTTTACATACGATCGGGGGCTTTGACGCCTAATATTTTTAGTCCGTGACGCAAGACTATTTGTATCGCCCGGCAGAGCGCAAGGCGTGCCCTGGTAAGTTCAACATCCCCGGTAACAACCTTATATTTGTGGTAATAAGGATGGAACATCCCTGCAAGCTCCTGAAGGTAGAACGTGATGCGGTGCGGCTCATGCGCGAGCGCTGCATTTCTGAACATCATGGGATAGAGCAGCAGTTTTTTAAGGATGCGCATTTCTTCATCGTTAAAACATTCGCCGTTAAATGCAGCCAGGTATTGCTCTATTTCTCCTGCCGGGAAGCCGCCTCCCGTTGATTCTTGTTTCGCCTTTTCAAAAATACTGTTGATACGGGCATTGGCATACTGGACATAATACACCGGGTTCTCAGAGGATTGTGCTTTGGCGACCTCGATGTCTACCTCAAGATGACTGTCGGAGCGACGCGTCAAAAACAGGAACTTGGTTGTGTCGGCGCCTATATCATCTATGACCTCCCGCAGCGTAATGAATTCACCGGAGCGTTTTGACATCTGGACCGGCTGTCCGCCTCTTAAAAGGGAAACCATTTGGACCAGCAGCACTCGCAGGCTGTTTTTTGGGCATCCGAGGGCCTGAATAACAGCCTCCATACGCGGCACATAGCCATGGTGGTCGGCGCCCCATATGTCGATAAGCTCATCAAAACCCCTTGCAACTTTTTTCCTGTGATAGGCGATGTCCGGGGCGAAGTAGGTATATTCCCCGTCTTTTTTTATGATGACCCGGTCTTTGTCATCACCGAATGCTGTTGACCTGAACCATGTGGCATCATCCTCCTCGAAAATGTAGCCGCGTTCTCTGAGGTCATCTATCGCCTGTTTTACTTCTCCTTTTTCATACAGCTCCCGCTCACTCTGCCACGTATCAAAAAAAACGCCGAAATCCTCAAGGTCTTTTTTGATGGCGTCCAGCATTTTCATATAAGAAAAATCTATGAATAGCTCTGCAGCATCGTTAAAATCCTTTTCCCCGAATGCATTACCGTATTTTTCTTTTATCTCCTTTGCTATGTCTTCCGTATAGTCCCCCCTGTATCCGTCTTCGGGAAAAGGGTACTGTATGCCGCACAGCTGTTTATATCTTGCAAACACAGACATGCCGAGCAGTTTTACCTGGCGCCCGGCATCATTGATGTAGAATTCTTTTTCTACCGCATAGCCGGCTTCGCTCAGGAGATTCGACAGCGCGGCCCCGAGGGCGGCCCCTCTGCCATGGCCCAAATGCATGGGGCCGGTAGGGTTGGAGCTTACAAATTCTATTTGTATCTTCCTGCCTTTGCCGATGTCCTCGGAAAGGAATTTCTCGCCTGAGGTAATGAGTTCAGTCAGTTCTTTACAGAGGAATGAACGCGAGAAAGTAAAGTTTATAAAACCGGGACCTGCTATCTCGATCTTCTCGAAGGTGCCGCGCCCACTGATTACGTTTACTATGTCCTCCGCAATCTTCCTGGGCGGCTTTTTCAAAAGCTTCGTCAAGCTCATTGCAACGGGAGTGCACAAGTCTCCGAAGCCCTCATCTTTTGGAGGTGTAATTTCTATATTATCAAACGGAGCATTAAAAGCAGCCGACGCTGCTTTTTCCAAAAGCGCTCTCAAAATCTTTTCCATGGCCTTTAAGTTTAAGCACCGTGTTTAAGTGTTGTCAACAAGCCGCTCATGAGGCAGGTAAAGGTAAAGGTTAAGGTTAAGACAAACAAAAGACAAAAAATCACTGTTCATTTTTTCCCTCTACCTTTACCTCTGCCTACTTTTATCTGCCCAAACTTTGGGTCTTTATTGCAAATGTTAAGCTGTTTTAAGGTAGAATATACTAAATAACTTATTTGAGGAGCTTTTATGTGCATTGCCATACCTTCCAGGATCGTAACCATAGGTGATATGACTGCGACCGTTGATGTTTACGGCGCTCGTCGTGAAGTCAGCCTCCTTCTGCTGCCCGAGGAGGCGAAGATAGACGACTATGTGCTGGTGCACGCCGGTTTCGCTATCCAGAAGATTGATAGTGATGCCGCAGCCGAGGCGCTGATGCTCATAAAAGAACTGGTCGATGCCACTGAAGGCTGAACGTTTTGCAGCCTTGCCGTGATATCCATACCCTCTGATCCAGACCCGCTGCGCAGCCTACAGATACTTGCATTTTTGTCATCTTTTAAATTAATGTAATATCGATTCATCTCAAATCCTGATGATTTTTGGATTTATAAACCAACTCGTTAAGGAGGGTAGCAATGAAAAAAATGGTGACCGGTTCTCTCATTTATCAACTAGTTGTGTTAATAATAAGTGGTATGTTTTTGTTTGCATCCGGCGTCTCTGTTTTTGCCGATGAGGTAGTAAAGATCGGCTTGAGTTACCCTGAGACAGGCCCGTACGCAGCCCAGGGGTTGGATGAGAAGAGGGCAGCAGACATGGCTGTTGAAGAGATCAACGCTGCAGGCGGCATTTTGGGGAAAAAGGTGCAGCTTGTGTACCGGGACACAAAATCCAATCCAAAGATAGCAAGAGAAAACGCGATTGAACTCTTTGATAAGGAAGGCGTGCCGATGCTTTTCGGCGGCTCCTCCAGCGGGGTGGCAATTGCTGATAATAAAGTTGCTTTACAGAAAAATAAAATCTTCTTCGGTACTCTGACTTACGCAACAGCGACTACGATTGAAGAAGGCAACAGGAATATATTCAGGGAATGTTATGACTCGTATATGGCTGCAAAGGTGTTGTCGAATTATCTGAATCAGCATTTTGGCGGCAAGAAATATTTTTACATTACTGTGGATTACATCTGGGGCACGACAACCGAAGACGCCTTCAGAAAATTCACAAACACTACTGACAAGGCCGTAAATGGAGGTGTTTTAACACGTCTTGGCGCTATGGATTTTAAGGACGCGCTGACTGCTGCCAAAGAGAGCGGCGCCCAGGTCCTGGTGCTGACCGAGTTTGGCCGGGATATGGGGATATCGGTAAAACAGGCTTACGAGATGGGGTTGAAAAAGACGATGCAGATTATAGTTCCCAACCTGACCCTCGATATGGCGGAAGGAGCAGGCCCAGAGGCCATGGAGGGTATAATAGGCGCAGAGCCGTGGAACTGGACCATTCCATTTAAATACAACTACCCGAAGGGGATAGCCTTTGTAAACAAATTCGAGCAGCTATATAAGAGATATCCTTCAGAAGCCGGCGGATCGGCATACGTTATACTTTATCAATACAAGGATGCCGTAGAGCGTGCCAAGACATTCGATACAAAGGCTGTTATAGAAGCGCTTGAAGGACATCATTATATCGGACTGAAAGATGAGCAGTATTGGAGACCCTGGGACCATCAATCTATCCAGACTGTTTATGCTGAAATAGCCAAACCTGCAGACGAGGTAAAGAAGAGTAAATACGGGGAAGATTATTTCGAGATCTTAAATTCCATGAAGGGCGACGAAGCTGCCATAGATCAAAAAGACTGGTTAGATTTAAGGGCGAAGGTTGGAGAGGCTGCGCTTCAGGAGGGCAAATAGATTGATCGGCAGTCGGATCAGAAAAGTCTCATGCTATAGGCGGCAATGACAAGAATCCCCCTATTCCCCTTCGATCGGGGATGGGGGGATTTTAATAAGGCGGAAAAGAGGGCTAGATGAGAGTCGGACAGAAGCTTAATATGAATGCGGGCATTATTCTTATCCTGATGATAGCGATAGGAGCCACCGCAGTGCTGGGCATAAGATTCATCCAGAGCAAGATATTTGAAGTGACGCAGAAATCCACTCCTTACCAGATAAGGGTATTTAATCTTCAACGGGCGCTGCAATCACATTCGTCGAATTTGTTAAAAGTTGCGGCATCGAATTCGATCGAGGAATTCAAAAAGAATTCTGCGAGTGCAAATGAATCTCTTACCGAAGAGATTCAAGCGTCAGATGACGTATCCAAGCTAAGCGGCAGGGATAACTCTTCAAACAGTGAAATCTCCGATGTAACAAAATCCATTATTCAGATAACCGAAAAGAGGCTTGC
Source organism: Nitrospirota bacterium (assembly GCA_963710375.1). Lineage (GTDB taxonomy): Bacteria > Nitrospirota > Thermodesulfovibrionia > Thermodesulfovibrionales > Dissulfurispiraceae > JADFXI01. The sequence goes on along the minus strand of CAVPZX010000008.1, from coordinate 118,408 downwards.
ACTGGAACAATCCACGAATACGTCCATGGAAGCCCTGAGAGGTCGCCTTGTCCAGGCATCACAGAGGTTAAGTTCATTGGATGCCAATATCAGAAAACTCCAGCAGGGTTCTACATCAACAATGGTTTCTAGCATTGATCGAACAACGGCTGCAAACCAGCAGGCAAACAATTTCATAATCATGCGTGACGGATTTAAAGACCTGATGATCGGCCTTTCGCAGCTCCCTATAACTGATGACAGGAGGAGTGTAGCAGCGATAAAAAGCGGCGCTGAAACAACATCCGCCAATATTATTAAGGCAATAAAATCGACGAAGTGGGCCGATAAATCAGGAGAAGAACTCGAAAAAAAGTTCAGGCAAACAAGCTCCAAGATAGTTGAAGCTGCAAATCTCAAGCTGAAATACCTTAATGATGAAGATGCGTCGGAGAAAGACAAATCCGACAAACTCGGAAAAGACGCCGAATATGAACTATCCTATATACTTCCGCTTGTGATAAGGGGTTTTGACACAGCCAACGAATCTCTTAAGAGCAGCGGTCATGAGATGACTAAAAGCATAGCTACATTTTCGGATTCCAATGCTATATTGATGACTGCTTCCAACCTCATCTCATTAAGCGGATTCATAGAGTCTAATATAAATTACAGTCTGACGGTCAGGAACCCGGCTGATTTCGATAAAACTGTCGCATCGATACAAAGCGCCTTTGTACAGGTGGATAAGACACTCAAGCAATTGAGAGATCTCTTGTCAAAGGGATCTCTCGGCGACGCTATGAAAATGTATAAAACCTCGGCGGATGCGCTTGTCGCGGTAAAACAGGGTTTTTTGGGCAAGGAAGGGGTTGTTGAGAAGATGAAGGCGTCTTTGGCAAACATCGAAGAGGTTTCAAAGTTGAACCAGAAGATGAAAGATATAGTTTCAAGGCAAATTCAAGATACAAATAAAGAAGTGGTCACCGCTAAAACCAGCCAGGAAAATGCAGTCGCCGCGGTAAAGTCAACCGTCACCACGACAAGCGGGCTTATCATCATCATTGCGGCTATCGCCCTGGTTGTATCGCTAATACTGAACAGGTTGATAACCCGTTCGATTATGAACCCTGTTCATGATCTCGAGAAATTGGCTGCAGGTTTTGTAGAAGGCGACCTCACTATTCGTATTAATGACTCAACTAAAGATGAGTTCGGCAATCTGGCCTCTCATTTTAATATGGCGATTGCAAATTTAGGCCAGGTAATATCGAAATTACAGGATTCGATTATAAGATTGTCTTCAAACTCCCAGGAACTCGCAGTTACAGCCGAAACCCTCCATAAGGGAGCTGTAGAGCAGTCATCACAGACTGAGCAGTCGGCCACAGCCGTAACACAGATAAGCCAGACAATAATGGATGTTGCAAAAAATGCGAGCGCTGCGGCAGATTCTTCAAAGGTCGCATCGAATATGGCTGCCAAAGGTAAGAATGTTGTAGGCAAAACTGTGCGAGGAATGCACGAAATAGCTGACTCAGTCAAAGGGGCTTCTTCAACCATAGGGATGCTTAAAGAAAGCTCCAACAAGATTGGAGAGATTGTGGTGGTAATAAAAGATATATCGGACCAGACAAACCTTCTGGCACTTAATGCCGCTATCGAGGCTGCACGGGCAGGCGAGCAGGGGCGCGGCTTTGCTGTTGTTGCAGATGAGGTCAGGAAGCTTGCCGAGCGCACCGGTACGGCTACCCAGGAGATAGCCGGGATCATAAACCTTATACAAAACGATACGGAAAAATCTTTTACAGCTATGGAAAACGCTCAGGTCAAGGTTGAAGAAGAACTAAAACTTACAGGTGAGGCAAGTGATTCACTTGAAGGAATAGTAGGCGCCTCTTCGAAGGGCGTGGATATGGCCCAGATGATAGCTACAGCGACTGAGGAACAGTCTACTGCTGCCGAAGAGGTTTCGCACAGAGTCGAAACCATTGCGGAAATAACAAAAAGATTACAGGTATCCACTGCTGATATAAAGCAGTCTTCAGACGGGCTTGCAGCACTTGCCGATGAGTTAACACGCATGGTGGCATGGTTCAAGTGTGCAGGTTTCGACTGCAAGGAAACGAGCCAGTAATTATGCTTAGTACTTCAGCGGACAGGATTCCAGGAAAAATGATCAAGCGTTTTCGATTGCCTTTTTTACTAAATTAAAAACTCTTGCCCCGGCGCAAAACATTTCCGTGATTTTGCAAGCCTGAAGGATACTGTCGTTCAATTCCTGATAATGGACCATACGTGAATTATTTGAACAAAACATTAATAATGTCACATAATATCCGGTATTATATCAACAGAGATGAGGAGGAGCAGCAATGGCGAAAAACTACACAATAGCAGTTATAGGCGGTGATGGGACAGGACCGGAGGTAATTGCCGAAGGATTGAAAGTGCTGAATTCCGCGGCACGGAAATATAATTTCAAACTGGATTACATGCATTTCGATTTTGGCGGAGAGCGGTATCTGAGGACCGGGGAGCTTCTTCCAGAGGGCATCTTCGATGAGCTGAGGAAATTTGATGCGATCTATCTTGGTGCGATCGGACACCCTGATGTTCAACCCGGAATACTCGAAAAAGGGATTCTCCTGACCATGAGATTTGAACTGGATCAGTATATCAATTTACGTCCTGTCAAGCTCTTCCCGGGAGTTGATTGTCCTTTGAAAGACAAGGGACCGAAGGACATCGACTTCGTAGTTGTCAGGGAGAACACGGAGGGGCTCTATACCGGGGCCGGCGGAGTCCTCAAGAAGGGCACTCCTGATGAGGTCGCGACACAGGTTTCGATAAACACGAGAAAAGGGGTCGAGCGGTGTATACGCTTTGCTTTTGAATACACTAAGAAAAGAAACAAAGACAATAAACTGACCCTTTGCGGCAAGACGAATGTACTCACCTACGCATCCGGCTTGTGGGCGAGGGCATTCTCTGAAGTAGCAAAAGATTATCCCGGTGTAAAAACCGACTATGCCCATGTGGACGCTATTACGATGTGGTTCGTGAAAAACCCGGAGTGGTTTGATGTTATTGTTACCGACAACCTCTTTGGAGACATCATCACTGATCTTGGCGCAATGATCCAGGGAGGACTCGGCATTGCGGCAGGGGGCAATATCAACCCTGAAGGCGTTTCCATGTTCGAACCTATGGGAGGCTCGGCTCCGAAATACAAGGGTAAGAACGTCATTAACCCCCTGGCGGCAATCTGCTCCGGCGCAATGATGCTTGACCACCTGGGACAAGAGAGCGCAGCCATGGCGATAGAAAAGGCCATTATGGAGCTTACCTCGACAAAAATCAAAGACCTCGCAGCAGGAAAAACGGGATACTCCACGACACAGATCGGTGATATGGTCGCTGATATAGTGGGGAGATGAGAACACTTTGCTCCGGAGAAGGCGAGGTATATAGTATAATATGTTGCATCAACGCCGCTAACAGAGCGTGGTATTATTGACAAGTGGGGAGGTACTGATGGCAGATGAACATTCGTTTGATATAGTATGCGAAGTGGATATGCAGGAAGTTACCAATGCTGTAAATCAGGCGATCAAGGAAATAGGCCAGCGATTCGATTTCAAGGGGAGCAAGAGTTCCATAGAGGTTGATAAAGGGAAGGGGACCATCACACTTTTATCTGACGATGAGCAGAAGATGAAGGGCGTTATCGATATCCTTCAATCAAAGATGGTGAAGCGTGGGATAGCACTCAAGGCGCTCAGTTACGGTAAACTGGAACCCGCTGCTGGAAATACAGTCAGGCAGGTTATAACGCTCCAACAGGGTATTCCGCAGGAGAAAGCCAAGGAAATGGTTAAACTAATCAAAGACATGAAGCTCAAGGTAAGCCCGGAAATTCAGAAAGATCAGGTGCGGGTAAGGGCCAAAAAAATAGATGATTTGCAGGCCATTATGGCACATCTAAAGGAAAAGGATTTCGATATTCATATTCAATTTTCGAACTACCGGTGAGAAGGTCGTGCAGCGGCAAGTCTGATTGGGGACCGCAGGAAGGCACTCCCGTGCACCCTCCTGTTTCATGTTTGCATCCAGTACCATGTTCAGAAAGAACTGGAAAATAAAAACAGACCTCTGTTAAAATGATAGCCAACTTTAAGTTGAGGCGATAAGAAATAATGAATGGACATACCGCAATAATCACAGGAGCAGGACGCGGCATAGGCAAGGCAATCGGCGAAACACTTGCCCGGCAAGGAGTTAATATAGTTGTAGCTGATGTTGACCTTGATATGGCCAAAGAGGCTGCATCGGATCTTGAGAAGTTAGGGATACGCAGCATAGGGTTAAAGGCTGACGTGTCCAGAGTATCCGATGTAAGCGGGTTGTTTGAGCACGCTGTACAGGAGTTCGGTAAAGTGGAGATACTTGTCAATAATGCCGGGATTACGAGAGACGGCCTTTTAATGCGCATGAAAGAAGAGGATTGGGATGCTGTGATAGATATTAACCTGAAAGGCACATTCCTTTGTTCCAAAGAGGCGGTAAAGGTAATGGTCAAACAGCGGTATGGGCGTATCATTAATATCGCATCCGTGGTTGCCTTTATCGGCAATCCGGGACAGGCCAATTACAGTGCATCGAAAGCCGGCATCGTTGGCCTTACGAAAACTATAGCGAAAGAATATGCGGGCAGAGCGCTGACGGTGAATGCAGTTGCCCCGGGATTCATTTCGACGGCCATGACCGATGCGCTGCAGGAAAATGTGAAGCAGGAGATGATGAAGGCCATTCCCATGTGCAGATTCGGCACTGCCCAGGATGTTGCCAATGCGGTATCCTTTTTTGCATCGCCTGAATCGGGATACATAACCGGCCAGGTAATCCATGTAAACGGCGGCATGTATATGTAATATCTGATAGTTCTTGGCTCATGGCAAAAGCAAAAATATAAGGTTTTTTTAGTGAGCACCTGTTGACTATAAGCAATGAGCTGAAATCTAAATTTGGAGGTAGATAATGGTAGAAGAAAAAGTAAGAGAAATAATATCAAAGCAGCTTGGAGTAGATCAATCGGAAGTGACGCCTGATGCGTCTTTTGTTGAGGATCTTGGTGCTGATTCGCTTGATACAGTGGAATTGGTGATGGCATTCGAGGAGGCATTCAATATTGAGATACCCGATGAGGATGCCGAGAAAATAACAAAAGTTAAAGATGCATTCGACTATATAAAGAAAAAATTAGGATGATCGAGAACAATAGAGTTGTTATCACAGGCATGGGCCTGGTCACCCCTATCGGTATCGGTGTGGATGAGACATGGAGTGCAGCACTGAACGGAAAGTCAGGAGTAGGGCCCATAACGGAATTTGACGCGTCTTCGTTTCCGGTGCGCATTGCCGGAGAGGTCAAGGGATTCGATCCGGCAAATTACATCGAGGCAAAAGAAATCAAAAAGATGGACCGCTTTATCCATTTTGCGATTGCTGCTGCGAAAATGGCTGTCGATGATTCGGGGTTCAGGATTACCGGGGAAAATGCCGAAAGGGTGGGAGTGGTAATCGGCTCCGGTATGGGAGGACTTCCTGCCATCGAGCATTATCATAAGGCTTTTCTGGAAAAGGGGTATAAGCGGATATCTCCTTTTTTTATCCCGATGCTCATCATTAACCTGGCTTCGGGAAACGTTTCCATCAAGTTCGGCGCAAAGGGACCCAGTTCATGCCCTGTTACCGCTTGCGCTACCGGCAGCCATTCCATTGGTGATGCCGTCAGAATAATTCAGCGTGGTGAAGCGGATGCGATGATTGCGGGCGGGACTGAATCGTGCATTACAGACTCTGGGTGTCGGTGGTTTTGCGGTAATGAAAGCCCTTTCAACCCGGAATGACGAACCTGAAAGGGCCAGCAGGCCTTTTGATATGGACAGGGATGGTTTTGTCATGGGTGAGGGCGCCGGAATTGTCTTTCTCGAGAACCTCGATAGCGCCCTTTCCAGGAATGCGAAAATCTACGCTGAAGTTATGGGGTACGGGATGTCGAGTGACGCTTATCATATTACAACGCCTTCTCCCGGCGGTGAAGGTGCTGCACGTTGCATGAAAGCCGCATTAAAAGATGCCGGCCTTGAGCCGGAAAAGATCGATTACATAAACGCCCATGGCACATCGACGAAATACGGAGATGAACTCGAAACTACAGCTATCAAGACCGTATTTGGGGATCATGCTTATAAATTATGCGTCAGTTCTACGAAGTCGATGGTGGGGCATCTATTGGGAGCTGCCGGCGGGGTTGAGGCAATATTCTCTGTTCTCAGTATATATCACGGCAAAGTACCTCCTACGATTAACCTGGACAACCCCGACCCCGAGTGCGATCTTGATTATGTCCCCAAAACCGCAAAGCAGGTTGATGTAAAGTATGCGCTCTCAAATTCTTTCGGTTTCGGGGGAACAAATGCCTGTCTTATCTTCGGAAAATATCGCGGGAATTGAAGCCTCACTCGGTTACACATTTAGAAACACGTCGCTGCTCGCAACCGCTCTTACCCATAAATCATATCACCATGAAAATGCAGGAGATGTAAAGACCCACAACGAACGGCTCGAATTCCTGGGCGATTCAGTGCTCGGTCTGATCATAGCAGAGGCCCTGTTCCTCAACAAAGAGCATCTTACTGAAGCCGGGATGTCAAAAATAAAATCCTATCTTGTGAAAGAGCTGGTGCTGTTCGAGATGGCTTCCAGGCTGTCGCTGGGCAATTACCTGAGCCTGGGTAAGGGAGAGGAATTCACCGGAGGCCGGCAGAAAAGGTCTGTTCTTTCCGACGCATTCGAAGCACTGGTCGGGGCCGTTTTCCTGGATAGTGATTATGTGACAGCCAGAGAGGTGGTCCTAAAGCTGTTTGATGACAGGATCTCACAAACAATCCTTGGAAAAGAGGACTATGACTTTAAGAGCGAGCTTCAGGAGAAGGTCCAGAGCTCTGTAGGTACGCTCCCCGAGTACCGGATAGTCAAGCAAGAGGGTGAGGAGCACAAGAAGATATTCACGACTGAAGTATATATACAAGGCAAACTGTTCGGAAGCGGTACCGGCAAGAGCAAAAAGGAATCTCAAATGGATGCAGCAAAAGAGGCGCTTAAAAAGCTAACAGTTTCATAAAAAATCCATATGCTGCGTTACGCTGCATCCTTCGTCACTCGCACCCCAAAAGACTGCGGCTTTTGGGGACCCCGTGCGACGTACATCACGGTACGCCTCATTCCTCAGGCTTTGCGTGCCTTGCCTATGGACTTTTTATGAAACTGTATAAACTGTATGAGCATGAATAAAAAGATACTCTCCTGGTGCCTGTTCGATTTTGCCGGCACCAGCTACTATTCTATTATTACCGCGGTCATATTTCCTGTTTACTATACGAACGTTATCGTTGGCAATGCATCCGGCCAGGGTGATGTCTGGTGGGGCAGGGCCATATCGTTAAGTATGGCTATTGTTGCTCTCAGTTCGCCCTTTATGGGCGGCATAGCTGATTATGCGAAAATACGGAAAAAGCTGCTCTTTGTTTACACTTTTTTGTGTATCGTCCCTGTTGCGGCCCTTTATTTTTTAGGAAAAGGAATGGCGTTGGGGGGCTTCATGCTCATCGTGCTTGCCAATATCGGCAAGGAGGGGGGACTTGTCTTTTATAATTCCTTCTTGCCGGAAATTGCCGGGCCTGGGTACCAGGGGAGGGTTTCCTCTTGGGGTTATGCAACAGGATATGCAGGGTCGATCTCGTCGCTTTTGTTGGCGCTGGTGCTTATAGACAAGGGGTTCCTGACTGTTTCATGGCCCATGTCCGCCCTTTTTTTTCTGCTCTTTTCTCTCCCGGCTTTCGCTTTTCTGCCTCCTGACGGAACATCCAGGCTAAGTGTTTCCGGGGCCGCGAGGGAAGGCTTGCGGTATTCGCTTTCCGCATTAAAGAAAATATGGGCGAACAGCGAGCAAAGAAAACTTCTGATCGCGTATCTCATTTACGCTGATGGAGTAAATACAGTCATAGTTTTTTCGAGCATCTTTGCGGCAACAACGCTGCATTTTGGTCCGCGGGAATTGATCTTAGTTTTCCTTACTGTTCAGTTTACCGCGCTTGCCGGAGGGTTTCTGTTTGCAAAGCCTACCGATGTATGGGGACCAAAGAAAGTGGTGGTACTATCTTTATGTTTGTGGACATTAGTATCAGTTGCTGCCTTTTTTGTGACTACAAAGACACATTTTTTTATTATTGCCTCCGCGGCAGGATTAGGACTCGGCACCGTGCAGGCTGCAACAAGGGCCTTTTATGCCAGGTTCATTCCTGATGGCCAGGAATCCGAGTATTTCGGTGTTTACTCGCTTATGGGCCAAACGTCTGCTGTTGCAGGACCCATTCTTTTCGGCTATATATCTTCGACATTCGGCAGCCAGCGGCCTGCGGTGCTCTCTGTGAGTGTTTTCTTTATCGCAGGACTTTTAATAGTCAGAACTGTCAAAGGCGGCGGGCCTAACCCACATTATTCATAAATTTATAGAAGGAGCAGGCGGGACATGGTGCTGAGCGGACTTTGACAGCCTAAGTGACACCAAGGATGGTGACACAGGCTGTCACAGCCTCGGAGCAAGGCTGGACGCCTTGCTAGAATGAGTGAAGCACTGTGGCCTGACTGCTCCTTCTATAAATTTATGAATAATGTGGGTTAAAAGAAGATTGTGTTGGATAGCGCAACATCGAAATCAAGAAAATATGTCCAATTTCCGCCACCCACCAGGAAAATATTTCCCCAAAAGTATTCATTCAGGGTATGTGATCTTTGTATTTATTAGTATATTCCCTGGCGTGTTTCTTGCGGTCAATTTTTTGAAATTCTTTTCAGAGGAGGAACAATGATATCTGATATTTCTACAACCAGCAGCAGTTTAGTATCAGGAATAACCGCTTCGGGCAATACTACCACCACACAGCCCGGCACAGACTCTTCCACTACCCAATCTGAAACAGTTACGCTAAGCGACGAGGGGACTGTGATGCAGACATTGCTGGCCCAGACTCCATCGCTGGCGCGGCAAATGGAGTGGTTTAACAATACATACAATGCCCAGCTTGCACAGAATCAGGCACAGAACATTGTCTCCGAAGCAAAGACCGATGGCGTATCCCTCGATTATAATACGGTTTATAACCAGGTAAAATTGCAGAACGGTATTATGGATAAGAACGATATTCAGAATTGGGAGGCACAGGTTAAATCCGGCAGGTTCCAACTGTCCAATCTGCCTCTGTCTTTAACCCAAAATGAGCTAGCTGTATTACACAGTGCGTATGAAAACGGGGTACCACTCGATGTTATTGATTATGTTGCTACTCATCTCAGCGCCGCTAATGTTACTGCAGAGAATAAAAATATGCTGCTTCCGGAATTTAACATGGCATATCTGGACACTCTGCTCCAGACAGCCCAAAAAGCGGGAGACAGCATTGATGCATCCGGAGTGCAGAATTTTATGAAGAATTTTAATACGATCTCAGCCGCAGGTAACTCCTCAACCACAGCTGACGCTTAAGGGGGATAACCCTGTTTCCTTTTTAATTGCGGCAAAAAAAAATAGTTTAAGTTTGCCTAAAGACGGACATTCTATGTTCCTAATCAGTGGACCAGGTAAATTGCGGCGACTATTAAGCCGACCGTTACAACAATCCTACGCAGCAAGAACGGGCTGATCCGGCCTGCCAGCCGGCCTCCTAAGGCCCCTCCTGCAAGGGCTCCTATAGCCATAATGACTGCAGCAGACCAGACCACCTGGCCTGAAAACAAAAAAAAGATTGCGGCCGCAATGTTAATGGCGAACGCAATGGCCTGTTTCAGGGCGTTAAGCCGAGTAAGTGAGTCTTCCAGCGCAAGTCCAAGTACAGCAAGAACGATCACGCTTACACCGGCGCCAAAGTAGCCTCCGTAAACAGCAGCTGGCAGGATTGGAAGTATTGACCATGCATCGTGCAATGTGGCTGCTCCGGAATCACCGGTGCGACGCGTGAGCAATGCACGCAATTTATCCTGGACAGCCAACAGGACCACGGCCAGGAGTATCAGGAACGGCACAAGTTTACGAAATACCTGATCACTCGTGTTAAGTAATAAAATGCCTCCTGCAATGCCGCCCAGCACTCCGGCCGGCAGCAGGAGCCACAACCGGACCGACTGGCCGCGCAGGTCCTTCATCTGTGCAAGGGTTGCGCCCAGATAACCGGGGCAAAGGGCCACCGTATTTGTTATGTTGGCGGCAACAACTGGAACACCAACAGCTGTGAGCATGGGAAATGTGATGAGCGTTCCTCCCCCGGCGAGCGCATTGACCGCTCCTCCTGCAATTGCCGCCACTCCCACTGCTAGCAAATCGAGTCCGGTCATTATCGGATATGGTTATCGATCCATTTTGTGACGGCGCGGTAATCTGAAGCGCCGTTAGAGGAAGGTGCAAAGGCTATGATGGGTTTGCCGAAAGCGGGCGACTCTGCAAGGGCTGCACTTTCGCGTACTATGGGCGCTATCATGCCAGGATAATCTTGCTCCAAATGTGCCATTACGGAGTTATGGATCCGTCTGCGGGGGTGCGCACGGCAGGGAACAATCGCCAGAAGCTTGAGGTTGCGCTCCCGCTGGTCTCTGGCAATCGACTCAATGGTTTCGGTCATCTGGTGTAAACCCGCAGCGGCAAGATGAGTTGCCTCAACCGGCATCAGCACGCCATTGCTCGCATTTAGTGCCGCAAGAGTGAGAACGCCCATGCTGGGCGGGCAATCGACGATGATCCAGTCCCATGTGCCCTCCGTATAGCGAAGACAGTTAAATAGGATCTCCTTCCCTAGGGCGCCGGAAAAACGCTGCCATGCCCCGATGAGGCCGGGTCCTGCCGGCACAAGGTCTACCCCGCCTGTCCTGGTTGCCTGGACCGGGAGGGCAATCGTCTTTTGCAAGGATTGGAAAAGCCGTTCGCCGTCATCGTTAAAACCAAAAGCGAGGCTGGCGCTGCCTTGTGGATCGAGGTCAATGACCAATACACTGTTACCCAGTTCCGCTAGACACGCAGCCACATTGACGGTCGTGGTCGTCTTGCCGACGCCGCCCTTATGGTTGACGACTGATAGTGTATAACGCTTTTTACGGCCCTGGCCCTTTTGCATATTGTCTTGATTATACACCAGGTGTTTTCTGTGAGGCAATAAGCCCTATAAGGAAGGGAGCGGCAGCGGCAGGCTGTTTATCGGAGCGCTGAAACTACGTTCATTGCAAGTGACATCAAGTTATAGTAGCAATTGTCCATACCCATTCTCAGCTGGGGCTCGGCGTTACTCGCCCTTGTTACAGTAGACCCGTGCATCGCTCCGATAAACAGCCTGCCGCTGCCGCTCCTAATATAATTTGATTCTATAAAATAAACAGCAGGAGAAGGGGAGCACTTGTTTTTCGACGCGATGCACGGGTCTACTGTAACAAGGGCGAGTAACGCCGAGCCCGACCTGAGAACTGATTCGTGTATCGCTGCCATGAAGACATAGGGATTCCCTGAGGAGCGTAGTTTCAGCGCGTCGAAAAACAAGTGCTCCCCTTCTCCTGCCTTCCTTAAAAATAAATAAAATAAATATGGTAAAATATAAATTATTTTGTTCCTCCGGTTAATTATTCGGAGGTTACTATATTGAGGTGAAACGAGTGCAGAGCGTCCTGAGAATCATCCAAGAGTTGGCATTGAAACACGATAAGGTATCCCCGGAGCTTATCAGGGAAAAAAATATAAAACTGGGACTTCGCAACGAAGACGGCACAGGGGTCTTTGTAGGAATAACCAGCAAGGGCCAGGTCATCAGTTACAAAAAAGAATTCGAGGCTGACGGGACTGAGAAGAAAGTGGATCTCGATGGCGAATTATATTACTGTGGCTATAACGTAAAAGACCTGGTCAGACACCAGCAGGAAGAGGGCAGGTTCGGATTTGAAGAAACTGCATACCTCCTCCTTACAGGCGAACTCCCCGACCGGAAGCTTCTTGATATCTTCACGAGTTCGCTCGCTGAGAGAAGGCATCTTCCAAAGGAAGCCAAGAAGATTATCCGCAGCAGACCGCCTCATGATGACCAGATGGGATCTCTTCATACCATCGTATCAGCAATGCACCTGTTTGATGACAACCCGAACTCTACGGACATAATGAACCTTGCGAGACAATGCATAGATTTGATAGCCAAGTTTCCGACAATTGTTGCATACAACTACCATGCATCAAACGAACGCAGTAAAGGGCATTTCAGACTGATAGAGCCGAAAGCAGATTACAGCCATGCGGAAAACTTTCTTTATATGCTGAATGGCAAAAAGCCTGACAGGTTTACCGCAAACTTGTTCGACATGATGCTTGTGCTCCACGCAGAGCACGGGGGCGGTAACAATTCGACCTTCACCGTGAGGACCGTGTCCTCTGCCGGCGCTAACAGTTACATGGCTATATGCTCTGGAATCGCGTCGCTTTCAGGACACCTGCACGGCGGCGCAAATGAAGCTGTTGAAGGTATGATGGAAAACATAAAGACACACGTGAAAGACTGGAACGATGACGAAGCCGTCTCAAGCTACCTTGAACAAATACTTGACAAGAAGGCGAACGACAAATCAGGGAAAATATATGGTATAGGGCACGCTGTATATACGCTGTCGGACCCGAGGGCAGTGATACTTGAGAGTAAGGCGGAAGAGATCGCAGAAAAGAGTGGCATGGGAAAAGAGTTTGAGCTATACAAGAAAGTTGCCAGGCTGTCGCCGGTGCTGGTCCTAAAGAAAAAAGGGAAATTGGCGTCGGCAAACGTTGATTTTTATTCGGGATTCGTATACAGGTCAATGGGTATACCTAAAGAATTATTCACGCCCATTTTTGCAATTTCAAGAGTGGCAGGATGGTCGGCACACAGAATTGAAGAGATAATACAGGGAAAACTGATAAGGCCGTCTTACGTTTCATCAGTACCCGGATTTCGACAGGACTATGTGCCTCTCGCAAACAGGTAACAAAAAAAGCAGGTTGAGGTTAAGGTTAAGAAAAGACAAAAAAAGCACTGTTTAGCTTTTAGCACAATCCTTAACCTCAACCTTAACCTTTACCTGCCTTTCCTATTGTTGCTGTATATGATTTTACCCTGACTTTTACCTGGTGGTTTCTATAACGAATCGACAGACGGGATTGGTACCACGCGATTTCCGGGTCAAGTCCGTTTTTTCCGGCCTCCGGTTTGTTCATGGCCGGCTCATCATAGGATATGGTCATTTCTTCCCCGTTATCAAGTTCGATTGTCTGTTCCACCGGAAGCAGGTTTTTTTTACTTATTGTCAGCGTCCTGCTGAAATTCCTTAACACATAACTGTCTCCTGTCTCCTGAATAGTATAGTCGCTTATTGTCCACCACAAGAAGCTGTTTCTCAGCCCATCTACAAGGACTATGCTTTTGTATTTATCGAGCTTCGGTTTGCTCTTTATGACGCCATTATTTTCTTTGACCTCGCCGGCAAGAAAGCCGAGATAATAAATTCTGAGGTCCAGTGCAGCAGGGGAAAGACTTAGGAAGGCATCTCCGCTCATCGTAGCGTCATTTTTTTCATAGTCTATGGATAAAATCGCCTCTATGGACTGAACGGTGTTCATCTTTGCAAGTATCTCAGGAAGAGGGATACCTTCCCGTGAGGGTTTTTCAGCGTATTTTGGCGCACAGGAAACAAAAAGAAGCAGGCAAAGGGCAAAGAGCATAGAGCATAGGGCAAAGGGCATAGGGTCAAGATCACGGTGCGAAGGGCAAAGAGCCGCAATCAGGGGATTGTCATTTTTTTTCTTTTCACTTTGCTCTATGCGCTTTGCACTTTGCGCTTTGTCCTTTTTGCTATGCTTTGATGTGTTCCATTGCTTCTTCAACGTTCTTAACCCCCATAATTGTAAGCCCCAAATCGTCCTTCAGGCGCTCCATGTTGCCTTTCGGTATTATCGCTTTTTTAAAGCCTATTTTCGATGCCTCTTTGAGCCTCGTTTCTCCTTGTGCGACTGCCCGCACCTCGCCTGAAAGCCCGACTTCTCCGAAAAGGAAGGTATTTGAATCTATCGGTATCTCTCTGAAGGAGGATGCAATTGCCGCGATAATTCCAAGATCGGAGGCGGGCTCGATTATTTTCAGTCCCCCCACTATATTTATAAATATATCCATTCCTCCCAAGTGCATGCCAGCTTTTTTTTCGAGCACTGCTACAAGGAGATTTACACGGTTATAATCAACACCCATACTCGTCCTCCTCGGCATGCCGAACGTCGTGGGAGCCACCAGTGCCTGTATTTCAACGAGCAGCGGCCTTGTACCTTCCATGCTGGCGATTACTGTCGAACCCGAAACATTGATCGGCCTTTCGGACAGGAAAAGTTCAGAAGGATTATTGATTTCTGACAGACCGCTGTCTGTCATTTCAAAGACGCCTATCTCATTGGTTGAGCCGAACCTGTTTTTTACTGTACGGAGGATTCTGTAAGGATGTCCCCTGTCTCCCTCGAAATAGAGCACTGTATCGACCAGGTGTTCGAGTACCCGGGGGCCTGCAATGGCGCCTTCTTTCGTCACATGCCCTATCAGGAAAACCGGTATCCCGGATTTTTTTGCAAAGAGCATCAGTTTGGCAGCTGATTCCCTTATTTGGCCTACAGATCCCGGTGCCGAAGTGAGGTCCTCGGTAAAAATAGTCTGTATGGAATCGATCACCATAACGGCAGGATTGAGTTTACCGGCAGTAATGATAATGTTTTCAACCAGCGTCTCGGGAAGCAGCATGATCGTTTCGGCATTGATCGAAAGCCTTTCAGCCCTTAATTTGATTTGTTCCGGAGATTCTTCACCCGATACATAAAGAACCGTTGAGCCGGAAGTAGGTTGCGCGGAGGCACGTTGAGGATTGAGCGTTGTATTTTCATGGTGGCATTTTTTATCCGCTATTTTTGCCAGGGCCTGGAGGATAAGTGTGGATTTGCCGATGCCGGGATCGCCGCCTATGAGGACAACGGCGCCGTCAACCAGCCCCCCGCCCAGCACACGGTCCAACTCCTTTATGCCGATGCAATTTCTCCGTTCTTTTCCCCCGGTGATCGCGGTCAAAGGCTGGGCTTCGCTAACTCCGCCAAAGGTGCCCGGGGATTTTAATGCCTTGGGGCTCTGCCGCT
The DNA here is from genome assembly GCA_963710375.1 of Nitrospirota bacterium. Classification (GTDB taxonomy): domain Bacteria; phylum Nitrospirota; class Thermodesulfovibrionia; order Thermodesulfovibrionales; family Dissulfurispiraceae; genus JADFXI01. The sequence continues at coordinate 103,146 of CAVPZX010000008.1, read as the reverse complement.
CCTCGGAGAAACTGTTCCACGCTCCGCAATCAGGGCACTTGCCGAGCCATTTAGGGCTTGCATAGCCGCAGGACTGACACTGAAATATAGTTTTTATTTTTGCCATAGTCAATTTTTTTAAATGTTAAGCAACCTCATTCCTTTACCGAGTGCAAGCGAGCTTTCTATTGCGCTGGCAACGAATGACTTGGCCTCTTTGACGGCATCGATTACCGAAGTACCTTTCGCCAGCAGTGCAGTAATGGCTGCTGAGAACGCACACCCTGTTCCGTGAAATTCGCCCGCAATTTTTCTGCCTCGCAGCCTGTGGACGGTCTTTCCATCATAGATGATTTCAACCGTCTCATCCGCAAGATGGCCGCCCGTGATGATGACAAATTCCGGCCCAAACCGTTTTAGTGCAATTGCAGCTTCCTCCATGGTCCCTTCATCCGACACCTTGATGCCTGTGAGTGTTGAAGCTTCAGCAATGTTTGGTGTTATTGCCTTTGCCAGTGGGAACAACTCTTCTCTCATAACTTCGGCAGCTTTTTTTTCGAGCAAACTCGCACCTGAGGATGATATTATGACCGGGTCTACCACGAGATTCTGCAGGCTGTATGACGTCACTGCTTTAGCCACATACCTTACGGCATCAGCCGAAAGGAGCATGCCTGTTTTAAGCGCATCGGGCCGCATATCAGTCAGCAGCGTGGTCAATTGTTCGAATAAAAAAGTGCCTTCTATTCTTTCAATTGCGCTGACCTTTAAAGTATTTTGAGCGGTGGCAGCGGACAGTGCAGATAGACCGTATACTGCAAAGCGGTGAAAAACCTTGAGATCAGCCTGTATCCCTGCCCCACCGGACGGATCGGACCCAGCTATGGTAAGGGCTATATTCATACTGCTGATAGTATATCAGTATTCAGGTTCTGCGCACAAATAACCTGTGACATGTGGTAGCTTGGGTCACATCACGATTCGGCGAACGATTTCTATAGCCCTCTATCTACTGAGGCGAACATCGTTCGCAAGGTTCCACATGCCAGATGTCAGAAACATATTCGCCAATAGTGCGGTCAGACGAGAACTTTCCGGAACGGGCCACGTTCAGGATTGCCTTCTCATACCACTGCGCAGGCTCCTTGTATGATGCATCAACGCGGGCCTGGGCTTCTATGTACTCACGCATGTCGGCCAGAAGCATATAACGGTCGCCTTCGTACAACAGGGCTTGAACGATAGGACGGAAGATGCCGGGCTCAAACAGACTAAAGAAATCCTCTTCGATTAGTTGCATCGCCCTACGTATTTCCTCGTCACTGTTGTATACGTCAAACGCGCTGTATGATGGGCGACGCTGTTCGACTTCATCCGCAGTCATGCCGAATATAAAAATGTTGTCATGACCGACCTCTTCCTTCATCTCGACGTTGGCGCCATCGAGTGTTCCGATGGTCAGTGCCCCGTTAAGCTGGAACTTCATGTTCCCGGTGCCGGAGGCCTCTGTGCCGGCTAGTGATATTTGTTCACTGAGGTCAGCGGCAGGAATAATCAGCTCAGCAAGCGAAACCCGGTAGTTGGGTACGAAAACTACCTTTAATAAATCCTGTACCAATGGATCGTTGTTGACCACATCCGCAACCTGGTGGATGAGCTTGATTATCAACTTTGCCATGAAGAAACCGGGCGCAGCCTTCCCCCCGATAATAAAGGTGCGGGGGACGAAACTCAGCGCGGGGTTATCTCGTATCTGGTTGTATCGCACAATTATATAAAGAGCAAACAGAAGCTGCCTCTTGTACTCGTGGAACCTCTTCACCTGGACGTCAAACATGGAGTCAGGTGAAATATTGATACCCAGCCGGGCCCGGATGTAGCCCGCCAAAGCGGCCTTGTTCTGCTGCTTTACCTCTCTGAAACTCGCCTGGAACCCTTCATCAGTGGCATACTGTTCTAGTCTCCGTAGCTGATCTAAGTCCACGATCCATCTGTCGCCGATCGTTTCTGTGATAAGACCGGCCAGTCTTGGGTTTGCTTTTAACAGCCAACGCCGAGGCGTAATTCCATTAGTCTTGTTGTTAAATTTCTGAGGCCAGAACTCCGCAAAGTCGCGCAGCACCCTTTCCTTAAGGAGCCGTGTGTGAATCTCCGAGACGCCATTGACCGAGCAGGAACCAACAACAGCCAGGTTGGCCATATGGACCTGTTTGCCATTTTCGTCACTGATAATAGTCATTCGTCTCAGGCGATCGATGTCAAGTGGATAGCGGGTAGCCACAGATCGCATGAACCTGCCGTTGATTTCGTAAATGATCTGCAGGTGGCGGGGAAGAAGTCTATTGAACATCTCTATCGGCCAAACCTCCAACGCCTCTGGCAATATCGTATGGTTGGTGTACCCGATGCACGCAGTTGTAATATCCCACGCCTTATTCCACTCCAACCTCATCTCATCTATCAGGATTCTCATGAGTTCAGGGATAGCCAGTGAGGGATGGGTGTCATTGAGCTGCAGGAACACCCGGTCCGGCAATGCCTCCAGGTCTGAGCCGTCTGCTTTGAACCGACGGATTATGTCTTGCAGTGAGCAGGAAACAAGGAAATACTGCTGTCTAAGACGCAATTCTTTGCCCTCAAATATGTTGTCATTGGGATAAAGCACCTTGGTCAGATTCTCCGCCTGCACTTTGCTCGCCACAGCTTCGACGTATGACCCCCGGTTGAAATCCTCAAAGTCGAAGTCCTCGGCTGCCCTGCATGACCATAGACGGAGGGTATTGACGGTCTGTCCACCGTACCCCACGACCGGCAGGTCATACGGCATACCAATGACCGGCCTGCTGTCTACCCATTTCCATTCGGGTCCATCAGGTCCCGGCCGGGTCTCAACACGGCCGCCAAAGTGGACCTCGAAGGAGAACTCCGGATGGGCAATCTCCCAGGGGTAGCCGTGCTTTAGCCAAGGGTCGGCGTCCTCCACCTGATAACCATTCTCGATGCGCTGGTGAAAAATGCCATAATCGTACCGGAGGCCGTAGCCTATTGCGGGTATCTGAAGAGTCGAAAGAGAGTCCATAAAACAGGCAGCCAGACGACCCAGTCCCCCGTTGCCCAGGCCGGCATCGACCTCATAATTCCGGAGGGCGACCCAGTTAACGCCGAACTGCCGCAATGATTCTCTGCATGTCTCTTCGATCTGAAGATTGATCACATTGTTCCCCAGCAGTCGGCCTATAAGGAACTCCATGGACAGATAATAAACCCGCTTCACGGCGTTTTTATGATGAGCCTGTTGTGTGCACATCCACCGGTCAATCAGCCGGTCTCGCACAGACAATGCCAATGCATAGTATCGGTCCCGATCCGTTGCGGTGTAGTGGTCTTTGGCGAGAGTATAACGAAGATGACGCTCAAATTCCCGGCCCAACTCATCGGGCGATATATTCATGCCCAGGTTTCCGTCAGTTTTGGTATATGCCTCGTCTCCGCTATGATTCATTTCTTTCTCCTTTTCGGCGTTATTTTGCCTTGCATCTGTTAGCCTGCATCGTAGTAGCTATCTTACTTCCATGCGGTAACGTCCCGGAATATCTTCTAAATACCAAGTCTTAATTAAACATTACAGCTTATTATCATAGCACTCCATTATGAATTGAATTTTACAGGTGTGTTAATTTTTAGTTACCTTTGATCCTGCAACTTGCTGGAAAAATAATAAATCATCAAATCGGAAAACAGAGTGTGTAGGCCGGATTTTTTTAAGAAAATTTCGATGGCAGCATACGACACAAAGATGTCACATAAGCGTAATAATGGTGTAACAATGCGTGTGCTATCTTAGTTTCCTGTAAAGTTTCTCGACTTTAATGGCTGCCGAAGCAGATACTGCTGGGGAAATCTATCCAGTCACACTATCATGACTTTATAAAAGGAGAATTGACATGAAGGTTACTCGTTGGAGTTCGATTGTTTTGCTTGTGGCGCTTGTACTTGGTTTCACCGTATTGGGAGAAGCATCCGACCTCGTAAAGTTGCAGGGGGCAGGGGCCAGCTTTCCCGCTCCTCTCTATTTCAAGTGGTTCAAGACCTACACGGGATCACACAATAATGTGCAGGTCGACTACCAATCGGTTGGCAGCGGCAGCGGTATTAAGAGCTTGATCGACAGAACCGTCGATTTCGGAGCCAGCGACGCAGCCATGAATCAGGGCGAGATGTCCCAGGTCGCAGCAGGCGTGCAATGCCTCCCTGTGACAGCAGGCAGCATAGTGCTGTCTTACAATATACAGGGCGTGACCGCGTTGAAGCTGTCCCGCAAAGCCTACGCCGGCATTTTTTTGGGCAAGGTCAAGAGGTGGAACGACCCTCTGATCGCCAATACCAATCCCGGGGTCAAACTTCCCAACATACCGATCAATGTGGTAGTGCGGGCCGACAGCAGCGGCACAACTTTTGTCTTTTCGAAACATCTGAGCACCATCAGTCCGGACTTCGCCAAAAGCCCCGGCACCAATAAAATGCCGAACTGGCCGACAGGAACCCGTTCCAAGGGTAATGAGGGTGTCACTGCCAGTATTAAGACGACGCCAGGGTCCATCGGTTACATTGAATACGGTTATGCCAAGAGCCAGAAACTCCCCATGGCGATCCTCGAGAATAAGTCGGGCAACTACGTCGCTGCGACTTCTGCATCCGGCCAGGCCGCCCTTGCTTCTGCGAAGATACCAAACGACATGATTGTTTGGGCCTCTGACCCTAATGGCAAGGACGCGTATCCTATCGTCACTTACACCTGGCTGCTTTTTTATAAGAATTACCCCGACAAAAAGAAAGCTGCGATACTTAAGGACCTCTTGAAATATGTGGTGACCGATGGCCAGAAGTTTGCTGAACCCCTCGGTTACATACCGCTGCCGAAGATTGTAAGCGATAAGGTGATCGCTGCGACTCAGAATATTAAGTAGTAACCGGGCGCGGGGCATAAGGCGAAAGTGCAATTATGAATGACATGGGCCAGATATCACGGCCACCAACACGTTCTCAGCAATTAACCGATAGCGCTTTCCGTGGGCTATGTTACGGATTTGCGTGGCTGTCGATCCTCACGGTGGCGTTTATAGTGCTGGAGATCGCTATAAATGCCGTGCCGGCCATGCGGCAGTACGGCCTCGGTTTCCTCGCGGGGACAACATGGGACCCCAACACCGGACAGTTCGGTATCCTCCCTGAAATCTGGGGGACGCTCTACACGTCTTTCCTTGCCCTGATCATCGGTACGGCCTTCGGGGTGGCGGCGGCAATATTCCTCAGCGAAGGTTTCCTCGCCCAGGCTGTATTTATAATCTTGAAGAGTTTGAGGCTTCATTTACATCCAATGCTGGCTAAGCTGCCTGACCGCCTTGAAGATCTCCTGAAGAACCTGATTGAACTGCTGGCCGCTATCCCCAGCGTCGTGTACGGTTTATGGGGCTTGTTTGTGATAATACCGCTTATCCGGCCCGCGTGCAACTGGCTCAATATGAAACTAGGGTGGATACCCCTGTTCGGCACAACGCTGACCGGGCCAGGCGTGCTTCCGGCTGTCATTGTACTGGCTATCATGATTCTGCCGACCATTACGGCTATCAGCCGTGGCGCCCTTGTGGCAGTGCCTCCAAAGCTCAGGATGGCCGCATATGGAATGGGCGCCACACGATGGGAGACCATCCTTGCAGTGATCCTTCCTACAGCTTTCCGTGGTATTGTCGGGGCTGTGATCCTGGCTTTCGGACGCGCTCTGGGAGAGACGATGGCGCTTGCCATGCTCGTCGGAAACGCTAACCGGATCAGCGTTTCATTATTTTCCCCGGCAAACACTCTGGCGGCACTCCTGGCCAACAACTTCCCTGAAGCTGCTAAGAAGGATGTGGGCGTGCTTATGTATGCGGCACTTGTGCTCCTCGCGATCACGTTGTGCGTCAACATCATCGGCTCGCTCATTTTGCAAAGGGCCTCGGCCATACAGGAAGAAGCAAAATAATGAACACTCAGGACACCGCATTAAATGCTAATATCACACCCTGCCCTCCCGATTCAGGCGGGCCGGAAGTCAACCCTTTTGCTGACGTAGACTTCTCCGAACTGGAGAAGTCCCTTCGACGTCCCCGCACGTTAATTGATCTTCTCTTGAGCAACCTCGTATCTGTGATGACATTGTTGGCCCTGATACCACTGTTCTCTGTCGTATTGATGTTGATATGGCGCGGCGGCCAGAGGCTCAGTCTTGACGTCTTCACACAATTGCCACCCGCGCCCATGGAGGAAGGGGGAGGGTTTGGCAACGCAATTCTCGGCACGCTGATCATGGTTGCCCTCGCTGCATTGATCAGCATCCCACTCGGTATTCTCAGCGCTGTGTACCTGTCCCAGGCGAGGCAGGAGAGCCCACTCGCAAGCGCGGTCAGATTCGGGGCCAAGATTCTTACAGGGTTTCCTTCTATCCTGGCCGGCGTGTTCGCCTACGGCGTACTTGTGTTGACTTTTGGCGGCTACTCGGCGATCGCTGGGGGTGTTGCCCTTTCAATCCTGATGCTGCCGACTATCATCCTGACCGCTGAAGACTCCATCCGTATGGTGCCGGCAAAGATGCGGGACGCGGCAATAGGGATGGGGGCAACTCCAACGCAGACCACCTGGATGGTCCTTCTTCCCACAGCCATGCCCGGTATTCTTACCGGCATTATGCTGGCGATAGCCCGCGCAGCAGGTGAAACTGCGCCGTTGCTCTTCACAGCCCTTTTCAGCAACTACTGGCTATTCCGTGGCGGATTTGACCTTAAGCAACCGACTGCGTCGTTAGCAGTGCTCATATATAACTTCGCAGGCATGCCCTTTGATAACCAGGTGGACCTTGCTTGGGTGGCGGCGCTGGTTCTAGTATTGCTGGTGTTGGTAACAAATCTTATCGGGCAGGCATTCTCACGCCGTCAAATTCAGGAATAGGAGAGTCGAGACATGAAAAAGAAAACCAACGTAGAAGAATGTTCGAAAGACCAGATAGATACTGCTGAAGTGCCGGCCAAAAAGCCCAAGAGTGATAGTGTTGTCATCGACTGCAAGATAGATGAGCTTTATTACAGCACATTCAAGGCTGTACGCGACACGTCTATTCCGGTGGAGAAGAACAAGATCACGGCATTCATCGGACCGTCAGGGTGCGGGAAAAGCACGGTTTTGCGCTGCCTGAACCGGATGAACGACCTTGTGCGGGGTTTTCGGTTCAAGGGCCACGTACATTTCCGCGGCAAAGATATCTACCATCCTTCTGTAGATGCAACCGCGGTGCGACGCTTTATCGGCATGGTATTTCAGCAGCCTAACCCATTCGCAATGAGCATTTATAATAACGTCGCATTCGGCCTGAGGCTGAACAGCTATAAAGGACCGGTCGTTGATAAGGTCGAAGATGCTTTGAAGCGCGCCGCGCTGTGGGATGAGGTCAAGGACAAACTGCACAAGAGCGGCCTTTCGCTATCCGGGGGGCAACAGCAGCGACTTTGTATTGCCAGGGCCATTGCCACGGAACCGGAAGTGCTGCTGATGGATGAGCCCTGTTCAGCGCTCGACCCTATCGCAACACGCAAGATCGAAGAACTCATGGTCGAACTGAAAACCCGCTACACGATCGCCATTGTTACCCATAACCTGCAGCAGGCGCAGCGTGTCGCTGACAAAACCGCCTTTTTATACGTAGACACCTCGGACGGCGGCAGATGCGGATACCTGGTGGAGTTCGGCGAGTCGGGGCAGATATTTGGCAATCCCAGAGAACAGTACACCAAAGACTATATCAGTGGCCAGTTCAGCTAACGACGCTATTCCGCAGAGGAGAGAAAACACTATGCGAGTATACAGAGCGTTACATTTGGCTTTGAGAGGCGCTGCGTTCTTTCTGGCAGTCGTTGTTCTCCTTGGGGGTGCTCAAGGATGTTCTTCGCAGGTTAACAAAGAGGAAAAGGTACAAGTCCCGCCTGGTGGTATTCTTTTACGCGGGGCCGGGGCTACTTTCCCTTCACTGCTCTACAAACGCTGGTTTGATGTCTATCAGAAGGACCACCCCAAGACGATCATCACATACGACAGCGTCGGCAGCGGAGAGGGCATCCGGCGGTTTATAGGGAAGAACGTCAAAGAAGAAGAGCGGGTCGATTTCGGAGCCAGCGATGCCGCGATGCAGGACGAAGATATGGGCAAGGTCCCTGACGGTGTGCTGTTATTGCCGGTCACGGCAGGCAGTGTCGCACTCGCTTATAACCTACCCGGCCTGGAGGGGGACCTAAAACTATCTCGCAAGGCGTATGCAGGCATATTCATGGGCGAGATCAAGAGTTGGAACGACCCGGCCATTGCAAAGACGAACCCGGGAATAAAGCTCCCGAGGTTATCCATCGCGACCGTAGTGCGTCAGGACGGCAGCGGCACGACCTATGCGTTTACAAAACATCTCGATGCTATCAGCGATAAATGGCGCGCTCAGCATGGACCTTCCATTCTGGTGAATTGGCCCGGCAACGCTATGAGGGCAAAGGGCAATGAAGGTGTGGCTGGACGTATCAACCAGTCAATAGGCTCCATCGGCTACGTGAGCTACGAGTTCGCCCGGCAGCTGGGGCTGAAGCTGGCTGTCCTCGAGAACAAAGAAGGGAAGTTCATCAAGCCTACAGAGCAGAGCTGCACAGCCGCGTTGGCTACAGCAGAGATGCCCGAGAACCTGCGAGTCTTTGTCCCTGACCCATCCGGGCAGGATTCTTACCCTATCGTCACCTTTACCTGGATTCTGCTCTACAAGAACTACCCGGACCCTGAAAAAGCAAAGTCCATCCGTGATCTCTTCCAGTGGTGTTTGCTGGATGGCCAAAACTATGCCCCCCAACTTGGATATGTACGGCTGCCTGCCAATGTCACGAATAAGATTTTGGCGATGCTAAATACTGTAGGACCAAAGTAACCCATTTCCGTATCTTTCAACCTGGCGATTTGCCCCTGCAACAGCTTACTTGATAAAATAGGCTGCGAGAAAAAGTTCAACATGAATTCAGAAGAAATTCCTTAGTTGCATTATTTCATACCTTTATGTAGCCTATGGTATATTTATGCAATCATTTAGTAACTGATAATAAAAGGAGGATAACAGATGAAGCGTTTGCCGTTCTTTATAGTATTGACTGCCGCGTTACTTGTCTGGCATGGCGGCGTATTTGCTTCCGCACCAGGGAGCGGAATCACTTTGCAGGCTGATAAAACATCACTGGACAATGGCGGTACGATCACGATTACGGGGAGAGCTCCTGCAGGCAAGCCGGTTTTTATTGAGGTCTGGTCCGAAAAACAGGTTCAGACATCGCGTTTTGATTCGGACGTGGACAAAGAGACAGGGAAAAGACCGTATATTCTATACATGACGCATCAAATGCCTGCCTACTACAAGCTCTTTGTCCCAGAGGACCAGAAGGATAATCTGGACAAAATAAAGAAAGAGGGGAGTAAGTGGAGTCTTTCAAAGGCCCTCAAGGATATGGGCGCTGAAGACGTTTATTCTGCTCCGGCAAAGGCCAAAATAGACCGGTATCAGGCAACCCTTATGGGAAGCATTATAGGTTCAAGAGGAGATTTGCTGCCTCAGATGGATGAAAAGGACAACACTGAGCGCTCCATTCAACTGACAAAGGTCCGTTTCAGGTCTCCTGATAAAGTGATTGGAGCAGAAGTGAAAGTAAACCCTGACGGCACTTACAAGGCGGTGCTGAGGATCAGGAAGGGGCTTGCGCCGGGCAAGTATTATATTGTAGCGTCGGTTGACAAAAATACGAGAAGCCTGCCCGCAGTATTCGAAAACAATATTACATTTCCTAATGTTTATCTCAGCAATGCCGGAACGAGCCTGAACTTGTTCGGGCCATTTTTCCTTTCATTGTTCATCTCCATATTCGGCGTTCTGATGGGAGCAGGCGGCGGATTTATCATGAACCCGCTTCTGGTTTCTCTTTGGCCTCTTCCTCACGCGGTTGTGGCTGGCACTGTTATGCCGACCGTTTTGTTTTCTCAGGGCAGCGGCATCTATAACTACTCCAGGATAAAGTTCATAAGCTGGAAGCTGGGCGTTGCCATAGGGCTTGCGATGGTCGTAGGCGGCTTTATAGGACCGAAACTGACTGAGCTGATCACACTCGATCAGTTCAAATTCGTTTTTGGATGGATTTTGCTTGTGCTTGCCGGCCTTATGTTCTGGCAGACTACGCCGGGATATTTGGCAAAGAACAAGAAAGAGCAGGCGATCCTGAAGGAGTTCAAGAAAAGGGCCGAAGAATGCGCTAAGACAAAAGAAGCGGCATGTGCTTTGCCTCAAAATAAATAGGAGGTCATCATGACAGTAGATTTCTGGGGACATGAATTCAAAGTGAACATAGTATTGGGGTGCATCGGGGGATTTATTATAGCGATTGTCTCTTCGATGTTCGGATTCGGAGGCGGGCCTTTTATGGTCCCGCTGATGACGGTGGGTCTCGGACTGCCAATGTACATAGTGGTTGGCAGCTCGCTTCTGGCTATTTTTTTTAATACTCTGATGGGTACTATGCGGCATTACCAGTTCGGGCACTTCGACCTCCTTTTCTTTCTTGTAATGTTTCCCGCTGCGATACTGGGCGGCTTTATCGCCCCCCAGATCGCTAAAAGGGTAAGTCCTCTGATAGTTAAGAGAATAGCAGTTGCCGGGTTGTTAATTCTCGCTCTGAACCTGTTGGGAGTTTACTGATATCGGCGACCGTAACTAAGCAAAGAAATTAAAAAAAGGAGAATAACTTATGATTGATACAAGTGTGCTGCTTAACGACGTCGATTTTGCCAAGGCAATGCTGGAGAAGAAGGAACTCAGCAATGCGGATATAGTATTTTCGCTGCGCAACCTCCTGAGGATGAAATACTATCCCGTTGCGGTCAAGTTCTTTTTTTCGGAGGACGAACTGGCCGATTTCAAAAAAAATTCCCAGTACAAAGTCGCCACTCACGCATTCACCTTCTGCCATTTTCTCGCCGCATCAAGGCAGAGGGGGGACATACTCCTGGGTGCTATTAAAGAACTCGGATGTTCGAATGCGAAATATGTCTGGGGCTGGAAGGAATTTGATGAAGGCGAGGTAAAAAGCCATCTGAAATACACAAAGGACATGGCGCAGGCGGAGCGGTTCGTAATGACAAAGAAAAGGCTGAAACCGGGACTGCTGGCGTTTGCGACCGCGCCTCTGCACAAGGCCAGCTTCAAGCCCGACGTAATTCACGGCATGAGCGACGTGCTTCAGTCATACCACCTCGGCAATGACTGGTGCGCTGCGATGGACATCCATCCCTTCGAGATGACGATGACCATGAACAGTTCGGCATGCCACGGGGTAGCGGCTGTCTACATAACGAACAAGCCGAACATAACCCCGATGTGCAGCGGCAGTTATACCGCGGGGAAGACGGAACAGGGTGAGATAAACTGGATCTGGCCCGGCGACCAACTGGCACCGACCGTGCGATGGATGCTTGAGCGCACGGTGAGGGACAGCGGCACATCGTTCCCGCGCACCGGGGAGACTTATCCTGGCTTCAACATGTGCAAGCTCTGCCCTTTACTAGTCTGGGTGAAGCCGAAGGCGGAATAGCGCTACCGCGGGCTTGACAATCGGGTCATGCCCGCATTCTTTCCTATGCAGCGGGAAAACAGCGATAATGATAAGTGCGAGATGATGAGATACCGTCTCGCGAGGTCGATGAGGGGTTCACTTCCGAAGAGGCGGTAGCAGAGGCAGGCAGGTGCCTCAGGTGTTACAGGGTGCTCATGTATGCATATGCCGAAGAACGATAACCTGAATAATGAGACACGAAAAGAGGTGGACCGGTTTGAAAAGGCGAGGGCATCGGGGCTTAAAACCATCTTATTCGTGTGTACAGGTAATGCTGTTCGCTCCCAGATGGCGGAAGGGATCGTCAATCACTTTTTAAGCGGTGTGTGGACGGCATTTTCTGCAGGTGTCATGCCTATGGAAGTTCCGAAAGACGTGATCAAGGTAATGAGGGAGATCGGGATAGACATGGGCGGGTCTTTTTCGAAGCATGTCGATGTTTTCAAGGGCTGCTGTTTCGACAGGGTGGTGGTCCTCTGTTCCGATGTGGAAAAGGTCTGCCCGGATCTCCCCGCCTGCGAACGGAAAGATCATGTGATTTTCCGTGACCCCTTTTCCTCCACCATGATTGCGGAGGGATCATGCTTTGGGCTGAAATCTACTTTCAGGAGACTGCGGGATGAAGTGAAGAATACTCTTTCCCTGTATATGAAAGATACATGAAATGGACTTTTCTCTTTGTTATGAAGGTCGCCTGACATGAAAAAATTACGCGGAATCTTTTCACGTGGAAAGGGACATGTACCCCGGAAAGCGGCAGAAGGAGATATCGCAGCAAAATACCGGTCTTTCAGGCATCTTCTCAGCCACAACAAAACCGCGCTTACCGCGATTGCCGACATGGAACAGCTCTATTACAGCGGCAAACCTTTCAGTCTAACCACTATAAGAATAAAGTATGAGGAACTACTTGAGGCCGTAACCGGCATCCTCTACGCTTATGGCGCACTGTCCGGGAGAGACATAGACGGATTATCTGAAAAGGTCAGCGGACTGGACGAGGGTCTTTTTCACTATTTCAATCCGTACTGCAATTCCGGGGACATGAGGTTTATTTTGCCGTTTGAATCGATTACTCCTGATATGAGAAAGATCGTGGGCGGGAAGGCCGCCAATCTTGCCGCGATACATAATCTTATTGGGCTGCCTGTGCCCCCTGCTTTTTCCGTCACGGCCCGTGCTTTTGACTACTTTGTGGAGCACAACGGGCTGAGCAGATACCTGAAAGAGGAATTTGTAAGAATCTCTTCCGGTTCGACAGCTGATCTAGCAAAGGCGGGCGTCCGGCTCAGGCGTGTTTTTCTCGATGCTGAGGTGCCTCCGCTGCTCGAAAAGGAAATACTGGGCGCGTACGCTATGCTTGAGAAGGCTACCCATGCCGGAGTGCGCATAGCAATGAGAAGCAGCGCCGTTGGCGAAGATGCCGAGGCGAGTTTCGCAGGCCAGTACGAAACTGTGCTTAACATAAACAAGGGAGATATTCTTGACGCGTACAAGCGCGTTATTGCGAGCAAGTACTCGGTGCAGGCCATTACGTACCGGCAGCAGCACGGGCTTTTCGACCGAGAGACGCCTATGTGCGTTATCGGAATTGTCATGATCGACTCGAAAGCGAGCGGGGTGCTCTATTCAGTTGATCCTCTTTCGCCCCAGTCCAGCACCATGAGGATCAATTCACTTTGGGGTGTCGGAGAGCATCTCGTTGACGGGAGCGCCTCGCCCGATATTTTTGTTATAGGGAGAGAGACGCTGAATATTCTCGAACGCCACATTGCAGCAAAGACCACTCGGCTGGTGAGCCTTGAAAGCGGAGGCGTCCTGGTTGAGGGGATCGGTGCGGATGAGGCCGCTGTTTCCTCTCTTGATGATGCACAGGTTATTGCCCTGGCCGATTGGGGATTGCGTATCGAGGAATTTTTCTCGTCGCCGCAGGACGTCGAATGGGCCCTGGATGCTAACGGGTCATTTTATATTCTTCAGTCGCGCCCGCTTCATCTGCCCAATATAGTTACGGGAGACCGGGGGCATAATTTTATCGACAGTCCGGTTATTTTTTCCGGGGGAATTACTGCTTCACCCGGTGTTGCGACCGGCAGGGTTTACATTGTGGAAAAGGTCGGTGACCTGAATCAGGTCCCGGGTGATGCAATCCTGATATCCAGGACAGCGTCTCCCAAGTTGGCAGCGGTTATGGGAAGGGTGAGGGGAATTATCACCGATATCGGAAGCGCCACGAGCCACATGTCATCAGTTGCGCGCGAATTCGGGATACCGGCGCTTGTCGATACCGGAATTGCCACCGGTTTCCTCACCAATGGCGAGATCATCACCATGTCCGCAACAGACGCTACAGTATATAAAGGTGTTGTGGAGTCGCTTGCAAAGGAGATGCGGCCTGCGCGGAATCCAATGTTCGACAGTCCGGTCCACCGGTTGACGAGAGATATCATCGACAAGATATCGCCCCTCCGGCTGACCGATCCTGAAGCCCCGCAATTTGCTCCTGAGGGTTGCGCTACGTATCACGATATAATACGATATACACATGAAATGGCGGTCCGCTCAATGTTCGGTATCTCCGGCCATGCAGGCTCTTCAAAATCATCGGTGGAGCTGATATCGAGTATCCCGCTGTCTATCAGGCTTATCGACATGGGCGGCGGTTTAAAGGAGGGATTTGCCGATTCCGGGTATGTGCCCCCGGACTCCATAAAATCAGTTCCCATGCTGGCTGTATGGAAAGGCTTTACACACCCGGGGGTAAACTGGGAAGGCACGATGAATTTGGGTGGCAGCAAACTTGCCGGCCTGCTTGCTGTTACTGCCACTTCGGAATTGGGCGAACAGGGCACGGGAGAAAGCTACGCCCTTATTTCGAGCGATTACCTGAACATGAATGCCAGGTTCGCGTATCACTTTGCTACGATAGACACATTATGCGGCGAGAGCAGCTCTCATAATTATATCTCCCTTGAGTTTTCTGGCGGCGCCGGAAATTATTACGGCCGGTCCCTCAGAGCGCGGCTGATCAGCGATATACTGGAACGGATGGGGTTTACCGTAGCGCTTAAGGGCGACCTTGTAGGGGCTTCATTTTCGAGGTTCGACAGAAGAGCGACTGAAGAACGGCTTGCCCTTACTGCAGGATTGTTGGCCTCGTGCCGCCTGCTGGACATGACGCTTTCGAATCAGGATGTGCTGGCCGTATACACGGAGGAGTTTTTCAAGGGCAACTACGACTTCCTTGCCGGCAGGCGGGACGATGAGCTGCGCAATTTCTACGTTCAGGGCGGGCACTGGAAACGGCTCACCGTGGATGGACGGAACTGCTGCATGCATGACGGCTCCCGCTGGGGACGGAGGGTGGCTTCGGGGCTTTCCGGACTCGTGGGTAAAGTAGTGGGCAATGCGTATCGCGATTTCCTCGACACGATGGAGGCATACTATTATTTCCCGATGGCTGTAGCAAAGGGCATCGAAATATCGAGTGGCGCGGTTCATGTAAAAATCAAGCCCCTGGCCGGCAATATCGACAGGGCAGCCGGCATAGCCGTTGCCATAAAAAATATAGATAATTATTTTGTGCTCAGGACAAATGCGCTCAAGGGTGATGTGGTCCTTTTCGAATACAGGAACGGGCGCAGGATTGCTCGCTGCAGTGTCCGGAAAAATATAGAGACTGGCGTATGGCACAGGCTCAGTGTTGAGATCGATGGAGACACGTTGAAGGGATCGCTAAACGGCGAGCAGGTGCTTGAGCACAGGGCGGATACCACATTGCATGGATTCGTCGGGCTCTGGACGAAGTCCGATTCAGTCATTTATTTTGACGAATTCACAGTGGAAACCTCAGAGGGGAAACAGGCCATAGAATTCTGAGTGCCCGTGAGATTGTGTTGCAAAAAAAGAATTTTTCCGTCAAACTATAGAGAGTAGTTTTTACTAAGTACTGCCCGGTACTACGGGTAATGTAATGGATTTTATAGGGAGTTAATTAAATGAAGACAATCGCTGCAACAGTGGACATAACTGATTTCGAGAAGCTTCTGCAGGAATCAGTGAGGACTCATGGGCACCTCTGCCCAGGACAGGTGCTGGGGGTAAGAATGTCCGTGCTCGGGCTCAGAGAGATAGGAATTTCGGATCCCAAGGGAAAAGACAGGAAAAGCATCATTGTCTATGTCGAAATGGACAGGTGCGCGACTGACGCTGTCCAGTCTGTCACCGGGTGCAGCCTTGGCCGCAGGACGATGAAGTTCATGGACTACGGGAAAATGGCCGCAACATTCCTGAACATCGAGACGGGTAGGGCGGTAAGAGTCATTGCGAACGAGGAGTCACGGCAGAATGCAAAGGAGTATTTACCGGAGCCCGGGAACAAGTATGAGGCCCAGCTTGAGGCATACAAAATCATGCCGGACGATGAGCTCTTTCACTTAATGGAAGTGCATGTGAAGATGAATCCTGAAGATATGCCGGGAAGACCGTTGAGCAGGATTAAGTGCGATTCCTGCGGCGAGTACGTTCAGGACTTGAGGGAAGTTTACAAGGACGGGAAGGTCTTGTGCAGACCCTGTGCGGGTTCAGGATATTATGAGCATATCGGGAAGGATATTTTTTGATATGCGTTATGCATATATTCCATAACGGATGAATGATGGATATAAAGATTAAATCAAAGATATGGATCGAGGTGGACGGAAAGCCTGTCTTTGGCAGAGGCAGAAGGTTTCTGCTGGAGGCAATTGATAAATATGGCTCTATAAATCAGGCGGCCAAGGAGATCAAAATATCGTACAGAAAGGCTTGGGGATATATAAAGGCTATGGAAGAAAGGCTTGGGTTCAGACTTATTGAGCGGCAGACGGGCGGCAGGAATGGCGGCGGCGCCGTTCTCACCGAAGACGCCAGAGAATTCTTAATCAAGTATGAATCGTTGGATAAAGGCATACAAGAAATCGTTGATGAACGGTTCGCCAATATATTTAAAACGGATAACGCCGCCACATCGAAGAGACTTTAGTCAACGGCTAATCTGAGAGATGGAACTCCTGAGAGCAGGGGGTCGTCCTTGTTCTGCATTGCTTGCAGAAATTGAGTCTAGTTGTTAGTATAAAAGACATGGTCGCTTTTTTGAAAAAAATATTTGGCACGAAGAACGAGCGGGTACTCAAAAGGTTTTTTGCAGTAGTAGATGAAATCAACGCCCTGGAACCCTCTGTCGCCGCATTAAATGATACTGAACTCGCGGCAAAAACAGACGAATTCAAGCGCCGGCTGGAGAACGGCCAATCCCTTGACGATATCCTGAAGGATGCCTTTGCAACTGTTCGGGAGGTGTCTCGCCGCACTTTGAAAATGAGGCACTTCGATGTCCAGCTTATAGGCGGGATGGTGCTGCACGAGGGCATGATTTCCGAGATGAAGACAGGGGAAGGTAAGACCCTTGTAGCCACGTTACCGGTCTATTTAAATGCTCTCGGCGGCAGAGGCGTGCATGTGATAACGGTGAACGATTATCTCGCGAAAAGAGATGCCCAGTGGATGGGGAATCTCTATCATTTCCTCGGCCTTTCCTTGGGTGTTATTCAGAACGACGCTTCTTTTCTCTTCGACCCGGCATACCTATCTAATGACAAGCGCTTTAACAACCTGAGGCCCTGCGAACGGAAAGAAGCCTATCTCGCCGATATCACATACGGCACCAACAATGAATTTGGTTTTGATTATCTCAGGGATAACATGAAATACGATTTTTCGGATTACTGTCAGCGGGAACTGAACTACGGAATCGTTGACGAGGTAGACAGCATCCTGATCGATGAGGCGAGGACACCGCTCATCATATCGGGACCCTCTGAGGAGTCAACAGATAAATATTATAAGGTAAACCGCATTGTCCCCTCACTTAAGGCAGAGGTTGATTTTAAAATCGACGAGAAGCTGAAGACGGTCATTCTTACCGACGCCGGCAACTCTAAAGTGGAGAGGCATGCTCGGGGTAAGCAACCTCTATGATCCGTCCAATATCGAACTTGTCCATCATGTGCTTCAAGGCCTCAGGGCGCACCACCTTTACAAGAGGGACGTAGAATATGTGGTGAAAGACGGTGAGGTGATCATCGTTGACGAGTTTACGGGAAGGATTATGCCGGGCAGGCGGTGGAGTGACGGGCTGCACCAGGCCATTGAGGCAAAAGAGGGCGTCAAGATTGCGAGCGAAAACCAGACTCTCGCTACTATCACTTTCCAGAATTTCTTCAGAATGTACAACAAGCTTTCAGGCATGACCGGTACGGCTGACACAGAGGCTGCAGAATTTGCCGAGATATATAATCTCGACGTGGTGGTAATACCCACAAACCAGCCCTTGATAAGACCGGACTTCCCGGACGTGATCTACAAGACGCATAGGGCGAAATTCGATGCCGTTATACAGGAGATCGAGGAGTGCCATAAGAATGGTCAGCCGGCGCTTGTTGGCACCACCTCGATAGAGAAATCGGAACTGCTGAGCAGTTTGCTGAAGAAGAAAGGCGTTAAGCATTCGGTGCTCAACGCCAAATACCATGAGAATGAAGCTGAGATTGTTGCACAGGCTGGGCGGCTTGGCGGGGTCACTATTGCGACGAACATGGCGGGCAGGGGGACTGATATCGTCCTAGGCGGCAATCCCGACGGCCTTGCGAGGCAACTGCTGAAGGACAAAGCTGATTACAGCGAAGAAGAGTTCGCCGAGGCCCTCCAAAAAGCAAAGGGGATTTGCGAGCAGGAGAAACAGCAGGTCATCGGCGCAGGCGGGCTCCATATAATCGGTACTGAACGCCACGAGGCACGGCGTATAGACAACCAGCTTAGAGGCAGGTCTGGAAGACAGGGAGACCCCGGGTCATCGCGGTTTTACTTGTCCCTTGAGGACGACCTCATGCGCATTTTCGGCTCCGACAGGATAAGCGGTCTGATGAATCTCCTTAAAATGGAGGAGGACATTCCCATTGAGAACAAAATGGTGTCGAGGGCAATAGAGAATTCACAGAAAAGAGTGGAAGCTCATAATTTCGATATCAGAAAGCACCTGCTCGAATATGATGATGTAATGAACAAGCAGCGCAAGGAAATCTATTCGTTCAGGCTGGAGGTATTGCAGCGGGAGTCTCTGAAGGACAGGATACTGGATTTGATTGATGGTGAGATTGACGGGTTCATCTCTGTTTTCTGCCCTGAGAATGTCGACAGCGGGGAATGGGACATGAACGGTCTCAAGGATGCGCTCTACGGGACCTTCTCCATAAACATTCAGCCTGACCTGCCGCTAAACCGTAATGAACTGTTTGATACCATTTCTGCAGCGGTGAAGGCACTGTATGATCAGAAGGAAAAGGACTCGGGCGCCGAGGTGCTTCGCTATATGGAGAAGGTGATTCTCCTGCAGGTGATCGACACCCAGTGGAAAGACCACCTCCTTGGCATAGACCACCTCAAAGAGGGTATCGGGCTGAGGGGTTATGCTCAAAAGGACCCTCTTGTGGAATATAAAAAAGAGGCCTTTGAGTTGTTCGCCGATATGTCTGACCGTATAAGCAACGAGGTCCTGATGAGGCTCTTCAGGATCCAGGTAAAGCATGAGGGAGAAGCAGAGATCAAAGAGCTGCCCCGTCAGCAGCGGCTTGTGTATAACCGGGGAGCAGGGGATGAGCCGCGGCAGCCGGTGCATAAGGATAGGAAGGTGGGAAGGAACGATCCCTGCCCTTGCGGGAGCGGGAAGAAATACAAAAAATGTTGCGGAGCTACGTAGTAAAGACAGGTTAAGGTTAAGGTTAAGTAGAAAAAAACTAACAGTCTTGTTGTCATTTCTTAACCTTAACCTGAGCCTTAACCTGCCTTTGTCTTTAAGGAGGTCTGTGCTGAATAATCCTGTTCCGTATGAAAAACTTCAGACACTTCTGAAACAGCTTACCATAGATGAAAATGAGCTCCAAAAGTTATCACCGTTCAGGGATTTTTTTATCGGTAGGAAGCATGAGTTTGCCCGTTACATGCATGAGTTTTTTTCTGCAATGGCAGAGACGAGAATAATCCTTGGCCAGTCGGAGCATCCCGGTTTTCTTCTGAATGCATGGGCGCAGTGGTTTGAATCACTCTTTGAAGGAAGGCCTGGTGAGGATTTTTTAGCACGTCTGTGGCGGATCGGATTGAGGCATGTTGAGGTAAATCTCGATCAGCGTTACACCAATCTCGGATTTTCCATTGTCCGCCAGTTCTGCCATCGTATCGTTCTTTCCAGTGTTCCAGCCCATATTCCGGCTGAAGCGGCAGGAGAGATTTTGCAGACCATTGATAAGTTGCTGGACTTTTGCCTGCTTGTCGAGACGAGCGCGTATATAGAGGCCACAACACGATGCGAACTCGAGGTCGTCAAAGGGATAGCCGACGCGATCAGAAATCCGGTAACAATAATCGGCGGCAATATTAAGAGACTTCAGAGAAGTGTTGCTGCAAGCGACCCCCTTTACAATACTTATGAATCTCTGATGGTCGAGAACATGCGTCTGGAGCATATGGTGCCCGATATAATACGGTATATCGATATTCTTAATGAGGAACCTCAACCCGACGCAGTTGTACTCGAAGAATGCATCAGGAATGCGCTCGCAATACTGCAGGCTGAAAAACAGTATGCTCATGTAAAGATTGATATAGAACTTGATCCGGCATTCCCGACTGTTATGGGCAGCGCAAAGGACATTAATTATCTTTTTTATTACCTGCTACAGAATAGCCTTGAGGCCGTCAACCCAGACAATGCCCGTATTAAAATATGTTCTTATCCCGGATCCCATGGGCGTAATGTCTTGCTGATAGAACTTTTCAATACAGGTACGCCTCCTCGTGAGGAGGACATGGAAAAGCTTTTTTCTCCCTTCTTTTCGCTCAAAGAAGGGGGTACCGGTTTCGGTCTGCCTATAGCGCGGCTGGCGGCGCGAAAAAATTACGGCAAGATCGAGCTCATACCGATGCCGGGCGAAGGGGTGAAAGTAATAGTCACTCTCCCGCTGGCTGAGCGCGGAACTGAAGGTATGGATTTATCTTAAATGTAAGTTTTCCATAGACATTGGAATTTATCCATATCCGTACTGTGTGATATTCCTCAGAAATCCTAACAAATCAAGAAGATAGAACATTGTCTCCTCTGGCATAGTAATTGCTTTATTATTAAATTAGTATTAGACATGTGAGCATAGAAAAAGTTGCGGAATGCGGCAGCTATAAACCGGAATTTTCTATTTTGGCACAAAAAAAGGACATTCCTAATTCTAGTTGATACAATGAAAGGAATTCCTTGCAAAACTAAGGTTGAAAATATATAATCTAATCGTAACATATTGACGCCATGAGGAGAATTTGGAGTCAAACGGAGGTTTTATGGCTCAGAGTTCAGGTGCTTTACCGGAAGTCTTAAAGGTTGGAACGAATGAGATGGAGCTTGTCGTCTTCAGGATGTACAATTCACAGCCTGATGGTACTCCCGAAATTCTTGATTACGGGGTCAATGTTGCAAAGGTAAGAGAAATAATCCCGATGCCGACCTTGACAAAAGTCCCGGATATGCCTGTATATGCTGAGGCGCTGGCACAAGTGCGCGGTGAAGTTATCCCCATTGTTGACCTTGGCAAATGGATGAAAGTGACTCCACCGGCAAATATGGACATACGTCTCAAGGTTATTGTGCTCGAAATGCTTGGCACTACCGTGGGGATGATCGTTCACGAGGTGGAGCGTATACGCCGGATTAATTGGGACCAGATAAAGCCGCCTCCATCGCTGTTGCAGGCAAAGCACAGCGGCAGGGTGACTGGCGTGACGAAGATAGATGACGAGGGAGACTCGCTGCTGCTGATCCTCGATCTTGAGAGCGTTATTTCGGAAATGGGAGGCCTTGTTCATACTCAGGAAGTAGCGCTTGGAGAGATCGAGAGAATAGGGAAGAAAAAGATGAAGGGCACCGTGCTTATCGCGGATGACTCCTCTGTTGCCAGGAAAATACTCAAAGACACGCTCGAAAACGTTGGTCTTCATGTCCTGGAGGCGGTTGACGGAAAGAAGGCCTTTGAGATACTGGGCGACTTTTTATCCAAAATAGGTGACCAGCCGATCACCGATTTTGTGCAGTTGGTAATATCCGATGTGGAAATGCCTGAGATGGACGGTCTTACTTTTACCAGGAATCTAAAGAACAGCCCGAAATTGGCAATGTTGCCTGTAATAATCAATACTTCGCTTAGCGGTGAAGAGAACAAGGAAAAGGCCAAGGGAGTGGGGGCGGACGGTTACATGGTTAAATTTGATGTGGCCATGCTTCTGCACGAGGTCTCAAGATTTTTGAAATAGTTCTGCTCTTTTCAATGCAGGTTTATCTTACCGCCGCATATCTGTCCTGCAATTGATATAAGAATAAAAAGAGGTATAAAACGGTAATCCGTGTGAGTTGTGATCCTGGCGATAATTATCATGGGGACCGGCGCGTGAACGCATAAGAGCCATTTGCGTGAAAACTTTTTGGCGCTCTTTCTGAAATAGCCGAAAGGAAGGTTCAGTGCGAAGGCCAATGTTGCTATAATGACTGCAGTCCACATATATAAATAGTATAAGGGAATGCTTCCGTTTAGTTCAATCACAATGAAAAAATCTATGACCTATTGCCTATTATCTGCCGTATTTAGTATGCTTTTTATATCATGTTAACTTTTTACAGGAGAAATTCACCTGTGGGACAGCGGTTTGCCAATACTGTTACGCTCCTCTTTGTTGCCTTGCAGCTTTTTCTACTGACCTGGCCTGCCGGGGTCATGAAAACGTATGCAGCTGATAAAGCCCTGGCTGCAGCCGGGAACCGGGCAGTCAAGGCGTCTACTGCAACACTGCGTGTAGGCAAGCATGCTCACTATCTCAGGCTTGTTTTTGAAACGACCGAAAGCTTTGTGCAAAAAGCATCTGTCAGTCTGAGCGGCGCCAATGCCATTAAAGTCGATTTTCAATCTCCGATATCTTTAAGGGTCCCGGGCAGAGATGCTCCGAAAACATTCGTAAAGATGGAAACTGATGTCTCGAAAAACGCGCCTTACGAGATCGATAAAGGCCTTAAAATTACCGCCGGCATCAGCAGTTGTATTATTACCATTGATAATCTGGACGATATAAATGTTACCAAACTATCTTTGCCTTCACGCCTGGTAATAGACGCATATATTAATCAGGGACCGTCCGGCAGCGTCGAAGTAAGCCCGCCAGAGGTCCCCCTGGCAGCTCCTGACGCATCTGAAATCAAAGTTGAATCTTTTGTGATCGATGCCGGGCATGGAGGTTATGAGAGTGGCGTACACTTTGGAAAGACCGTTGAGAAAGACCTCGCACTCTCCATTGCAAAAGAGCTTGCAGGGGCACTGGCCGGCAAGGGGAAAAAAGTTACCCTTACGCGGAAGGGGGACCAAATGCTCTCGCTCAAGGACAGGATAAGAATTGTCAACAAAAAATCGCCTGAACTGCTGATAAGCATTCATGTCTCGTCGCAAAACGAACTCGTTGTTTACACTGCTAGCAAGCCTTTCGTGAAGGTTGCCGGCGGTAATGAAGTGGATTCTGAAAAATCAACCGGCAGGGACAGGAGCGACGCAGTTGCGCAGGCAATTGCGCAGAGTGCCAGGAACTCACTTAAGACAAATGTGAAAATTGAAAAAATGCCGCTGTTATTGTTATCCTCTGTGCATGTGCCTGCTGTATTAATCGAACTGCCCAATCCTGATAAGTTCAGTTATGATGTAAAGTCGAGAGGACGCATGATTACCGTAATTTTACTGGGCATTGCGAACTCCTCAGCAGGCGGGTTGCAGGCCTAGGAAAGCAACACATCTATGAAATATATTGCTATCGCATTGTTTTTTCTCCTTGTGGCTGCAGTAGCGGGGTGGTTTGCAACGCAGCACTTTCAATCAGCAGCCCAGCAGTTTACACAGCCATTGATTGAACTAAAGGGTGGAGAAGCGACTGTCAACACTGATGTGCCGGCAGTGACAAACGATGACACCGTGCCTGTCAAAGTATTCCTGCCATCTGATCAGGGGATAACGGTTGTGGAGAGGAGAATCCAGAATAACCCTATCCCTGTTAAAATGGCTGAGGCGGTGTTAGCGGAGTACCTGAAAGCGTTACAAGAAGGATTAAGTGACACGAAACTGATCGGGGTTTACCGTGATAAGAGGAGTATTATATATGTTGATGTGTCTGATGAGTTCAGGAAAAACTTCTCAGGCGATATAAGACGGGAGTTTGAACTTTTGAAGTCACTTTATGAAACCATTACGGTAAATATACCGGGTACTGAGGATGTGCGCTTGCTGATAGACGGCAAAGAGGTCGAAAGCGTAGGAGGTCACTTTAATGCATTATATCCTTTGGGGGACACTGTTCGAGAAGATCTCCAGCAACCTGCAGCCAAAAGTCCTCAAACGAGCTGACCACTGTAAAGGCAAGTAAAGGTAGAGGTTAAGGTTAAGAAAAGACAAAAGATCACTTTTTATCTTTGATCTCTACCTCTACCTTTACCTTGACCTGTCTTTTAAATTAATGAATAATAATGAGCGACCCATAGGCATCTTCGATTCCGGAATCGGCGGGCTCACTGTTTTTAAAGAGGTGAGCTTAAGGCTGCCGCGCGAAAATATTATCTATCTTGGAGATACTGCGCGTGTCCCTTACGGCATAAGGTCCCCTGAAACGGTGACTCGTTATTCTTTTGAATGCACCGGTTTCTTGCTTAAACAGAATATAAAACTCCTCGTCGTCGCCTGCAACACTGTTTCCGCGATAAGTCTGCAGGAAATTTGCAAGAGGGTCCCTATTCCCGTAATCGGAGTTATAGAACCTGGCGCCAGGGCTGCGGTCAGTGCTACAAAAAATAAAAAGATTGGTATAATAGGAACTGAGACAACGATCAAAAGCAGCGCCTATTCAAAAGCCATAAACGGGATGTCACATGATATTGAAGTTTATGGCCTCGCGTGTCCTCTATTTGTGCCCCTGGTAGAAGAAGGGTGGACTGATGGCGTTATCGCACGTATGGTCGCGGATCGGTACTTGAACGATATGAGAGATAAGGGCGCGGATACCCTTGTGCTCGGATGCACGCATTACCCACTTCTGAAAAATGTGATTCAAGAGGTAATGGGCGCAGTTCGCCTTGTCGATTCCGCGGTCGAAACAGCTGTTGCAGTGGAGCAGTTGCTGGTTAACGAGGGGATGCCGGCCCTGAACGAGACGGCTGGAGCTAAGAGGTTTTTTGTTACCGATGCTCCCGAGAAATTCATATCGGTTGGGGAACGTTTCCTGGAAACAAAGATTGATGCTATCGAAAAAATACAAATTTAGCAGCTCGATGGAGGCGTAATGCGGCCTGACGGAAGGACAAAAGGTGAGTTGAGAAAAGTAAAGATCACGAGGAATTATATTTCCGCTGCCGAGGGATCGGTGCTTATAGAAGTCGGCAACACTAAAGTTATTTGCACTGCGTCGATTGAAGAAAAGGTCCCTGCATTTCTCCGCGACCAGAAAAAAGGGTGGGTAACTGCCGAATACGGCATGTTACCCCGGTCTACACATTCGCGTATGACCAGAGAGTCCTCTGCCGGACGTGTCGGAGGCAGGACACAGGAAATACAGCGTTTGATAGGAAGGTCGTTGAGGGCGGTGGTTGCGCTGGAACTTCTCGGCGAGAGGACGGTATGGATTGACTGTGATGTCATACAGGCTGACGGAGGAACAAGGACAGCTTCGATAACCGGAGCCTATGTAGCCTTCAAGGATGCGATTGGATACGCACTAAAAAATAAAATCATATCAAAAAACCCTATCAAGGATTATCTCGCCGCGGTCAGCGTCGGCATCGTCGATAACGAGCCGCGACTCGATCTCTGTTACGCTGAGGATGTTCTGGCCGAGGTGGATATGAATGTCGTCATGACAGGAAGCGGCAAGATAGTCGAAATACAGGGGACCGCTGAAGCAGCAGCTTTTTCGAGGGAAATGCTGGATGCTATGCTATCACTGGCAGAGGAAGGCATTGCTGAGTTGATAAAGATACAGAAAGAAACAGTAGGCAGCGGGTCAACAAACTGACCCACCAGCAAAAAATATGGTAGAATAAAATGATGCAGGGGAAAGACATGTATAAAAGTTTGTTTGTTTGGCTGCTCATCGGGATGGCTATGATTCTTCTTTTCAACCTGTTCAATGTTCCGCCCAAGACCGAAAAAGAAATGATATTTTCCGATTTCATCAGCAAGGTTGAGGCCGGGGACGTTGACGAAGTTACCATCAAGGAGAACCATATAACAGGACGCCTGAAGGACGGCAGCAAGTTCAAAACTTATGCTGTGGAGTATCCTGATCTGGTGAAAGAATTAAGGCTAAAAGATGTGAAGATAGCGGCAAAGCCGCCTGATCAGAGTCCGTGGTATGTCAACTTCTTCTTCTCCTGGGGACCGATCCTTTTTCTGGTCCTTGTCTGGATAGTTTTTATGAGGCAGATGCAAATGGGCGGCAATAAGGCCATGTCTTTCGGAAAAGCCAAGGCAAAGCTGGTTTCCGACAAGGCGGTGAAAGTTACGTTTGCCGATGTGGCGGGTGTGGAAGAAGCCAAAGCCGAGGTTGAGGAAATAATCGAGTTTCTCAAAGACCCCCAGAAATTCTCCAAACTCGGCGGAAAGATCCCCAAGGGCGTTCTATTGGTCGGCTCTCCAGGCACCGGAAAGACGCTTCTCGCCAAGGCAATCGCAGGCGAGGCTGCGGTGCCGTTCTTTTCCATTTCGGGCTCGGATTTTGTTGAGATGTTTGTCGGCGTGGGCGCCTCCCGCGTACGTGACCTTTTCGAGCAGGCGAAGAAGAATGCACCATGTATTATATTCATTGATGAAATCGATGCCGTCGGCAGACACAGGGGAGCTGGTCTCGGGGGCGGTCATGACGAAAGGGAGCAGACCCTGAACCAACTGCTCGTTGAAATGGACGGTTTTGAAGGGAACGAGGGGGTTATCATTATTGCGGCGACAAACAGGCCTGATGTCCTGGATCCCGCGCTGTTGAGACCCGGGAGATTCGACAGGCAAATAGTGGTGCCGACCCCGGATGTGAAAGGGCGGAATGAAATACTCAAAGTCCATACAAAGAATATCCCTATTGCCGAGGACGTCAATCTTGATAAGATAGCAAGGGGCACGCCCGGTTTTTCCGGTGCCGACCTCGCCAATCTTGTCAACGAGGCAGCGCTTATTGCCGCACGAAAAGTCAAAGAGAAAGTCGATATGCTTGATTTTGAGTTTGCAAAAGATAAAGTATTGATGGGTGTTGAAAGGCGGAGCATGGTGATAAGCGACGAAGAAAAAAAGAATACAGCCTATCATGAGGCGGGACATGCAATGGTTGCCAAATTAACGCCCGGCACTGACCCCATACACAAGGTGAGCATCATTCCAAGAGGAAGAGCGCTCGGAGTGACCCAGCAGCTTCCTATCGATGACCGCTACACTTATTCAAAAGAGTATCTCGAGAAAGCCCTGAATGTGCTGATGGGCGGCAGGGCTGCCGAGGAACTCATATTGCATCATATGACCACAGGGGCGGGCAACGACATTGAGCGTGCCACCGAACTGGCAAGAAAGATGGTAACCGAGTGGGGCATGAGCAAGAAGCTTGGACCCCTGACTTTCGGCAAAAAGGAAGAGCAGATATTTCTCGGGCGCGAGATAGCCAGGCACAAGGATTACAGTGAAAAAACGTCAGAGGATATAGACGAAGAAATACGCGGCATTGTTACAAATGCCTATGTGAATGCAAAGAAAATTTTGGAAGAAAATCTTAACCTGGTTGAGGCTCTTGCTCAGGCGCTCCTTGAGCGTGAAACTGTTGACGCTCAGGACATCGATGCCATTATCGAAGAGGTCAGGTCAGGAAGAGCCGATGTGAAGAGTGCTATAAGTCCTCCGCTGGAGATTGCTGCCGGTAACTCGTGATCCTTTCCTGGAACGGCTTCAACCTGGATTTCACCGGTAAAACCCATATTATGGGCGTGCTTAATGTTACCCCCGATTCTTTTTCCGATGGCGGCTTTTTTTTTGATAAGGAAAGCGCAGTCCGGCATGCCTATTATCTGACTGAGAACGGCGCTGATATACTCGATATCGGCGGAGAGTCCACAAGGCCCGGTTCCGCATCGCTGCCTCTGGAAGAAGAGCTGCGAAGGACTATCCCTGTTATCCAGGCTGTTGCAAGGTCAGTAAATATTCCTGTTTCCATTGACACCTGCAAAGCTGAAGTCGCCCGCCGCGCTCTCGATGCAGGCGCATCCATAGTGAACGATATAAGCGGCCTTAGGTTTGACCCGGCGATGCCGCAGGTCGTGGCTGAATACGGCGTTCCGGTCATCGTAATGCATATAAAGGGGACTCCGAAAGATATGCAGACCCATCCGGTATACGAGGCGCTCATCCCGGAGATTATGGACTATCTTCGTTGCAGCATCAGGCTAGCAGTCGATTCCGGCATTCCCGAAGACCGGGTCATTATAGATCCTGGTATAGGATTCGGGAAAACCTTCGATCATAACCTTGAAATAATAAAGAACCTGAAAGAGTTCACACTGCTCGGCAGGCCCGTCGCCATCGGCGTATCACGAAAGTCGTTTATCGGAAAAGTGCTGGGCGGCGCACCCCCATCCGCGCGGATGGAGGGCACCGCTGCTGCGGTAGCTATCTCTATTTTCAACGGCGCGCATATTGTCCGGGTCCACGATGTAAAAGAGATGTCAAAGGTTGCCAGGGTTGCAGACGCAATAAAACTGGCAATGTGAGAAATCGTCCGCTCAGTGAAGGATTGCCGGGATGTCTCCCTTTGAATAGCGGCTTGTTTTGATATACACTAATAAAGTAATTTTGGTTGTCTTGTGGTCTGATCTGAAATGGCTTTTTGATCTCGACAACTATAATATTTTATAGCTGAATGGCGGTAGCTTGCAAAAATTTTCCATTACGCCCGGACGAATCAATGATGGGCGCGTTGTTTGCTTGATCGCGTAGTGCTACGATGGATAATTTCGATCTAGTCATTGAAGCCGGAAAAATCGAAGGGAGATACTGGAAAGACCTTTGGAAATACAGGGAGCTTTTTTATTTTCTCACGTGGCGCGATATCCTTGTCCGTTATAAACAGACTGTTATCGGCATTGCCTGGGCATTGTTGAGGCCGCTTCTCACGATGATTGTTTTTACTGTGGTCTTCGGCAAGCTGGCAAAGCTGCCGTCCGAGGGAGTCCCATATCCCATCCTCGTTTTTGCCGCTATGCTTCCCTGGCAGTTCTTCTCCAACGCCCTTTCCGAGGCGAGCAACAGCCTTGTCGGAAATGCGAACCTGATCTCGAAAGTGTATTTTCCACGGTTGATTATACCTGCTAGCGCGGTGATTACGAGTTTTGTGGATTTCCTTATCTCCGGCGCAATCCTAGTTAGTCTTATGGTTTGGTACCATATTGCGCCTGGTTGGCGGATCCTGGCCTTGCCGTTATTCATTGGAATTGCATTTGCTGCTTCCATGGGTGCAGGACTCTGGCTTACGGCCCTTAATGTCAAGTATCGAGATTTCCGTTACATCGTCCCTTTCATACTCCAATTCGGCCTTTATATTTCTCCCGTGGGTTTTTCGAGCAGCATTGTACCTGGTAAATGGCGTTTTCTCTATTCGCTTAATCCCATAGTGGGTGTGATAGACGGCTTTCGCTGGGCGATCCTGAGAGGCGAAAGCAAAATCTACCTACCGGGCTTTATAGTTTCGATGACAATCGTCGGTATATTGCTTGTCTCAGGCATTTGGTATTTCAGAAAAACCGAGAAGACTTTTGCGGATATGATTTAGGGCGTGAATTGTGAAAAGTGAATGGTGAATAGTCAATACAGGGCACATAAGAAACTCGATGTGTGGTGCGAAAGTGTTGCACTTGCAACGCATATCTATCGGCTTACAGAAAGGTTTCCCAAGTCGGAAACTTATGGCTTGGCCTCGCAAATGCGCCGATCCGTTGTTTCTGTACCTAGTAATATTGCCGAAGGCGCTGCCCGCAACTCCCGGAAGGCATTTGCTCAATTTCTTAACGTCGCTGGAGGGTCTCTCAGTGAGTTGGATACGCAGATGGAGATTGCATTTAATCTGGAGTACCTTAGCAAAGAGGACAAGATCGAACTGGATCACAAGATCGATTCAGTTGCCGGCAAGTTGGCAGGATTGATGAACTATATGAAAGGTAAAATAAACAGTGAAAAATAGTCTCGTGGGAAATCAATTCACTATTCACAATTCACTATTCATGTGACTTTATGAGTGACACCGTCATCAAAGTCGAAAAGCTCAGCAAGAGATACCGGCTGCGGCACGAGCAGACGGAGCGTTACACCGCCCTGCGGGATGTGCTTGCAAGGGGCGTCGGAAATTTCGGTCGAAGAATGCTTTCACCTTTTACCGATCCCACTTCACCTCTTGCTGCTTCCCGGGAAGACTTTTATGCTCTTAAGGATATTAATTTCGAGATTGAGCGCGGGGACCGCGTGGGTATCATTGGTCGAAACGGCGCGGGAAAATCAACTCTTCTGAAGATTCTCAGCAGGATTACAGAACCGACCACCGGAAAGATCGGTATCAAAGGACGGGTGGCAAGCCTCCTTGAAGTAGGCACCGGCTTCCATCCTGAACTGACGGGACGTGAGAATATCTTTCTTAACGGCGCGATCCTGGGAATGACAAAGGCCGAGATAAAAAAGAAGTTTGACGATATAGTTGATTTTGCCGAGATCGAGAAATTTCTCGATACTCCGGTGAAGCACTTTTCGTCGGGCATGTATGTGAGATTGGCTTTTGCCGTGGCGGCCCATCTTGAGCCGGAGATATTAATTGTAGACGAAGTGCTCGCGGTGGGTGATGTGCAGTTTCAGAAAAAGTGTCTGGGGAAGATGGAAAATGTGGGCAAAGAAGGGAGAACCGTAATACTTGTGAGTCACAATATGGGCGCTGTTTTGAGTTTCTGTAATAGAGGTATTCATTTACGGGATGGTTCTACGCGGTTTATAGGCGAGATAGAAAAATGTGTCAATAATTATGTAGCAGATTGGGCCGGGTCTTCTGGCCGTGTAATCGACCTTTCGGTCAAGAAAAGAACATCACCCATGCTCAGCAAGGGTGCAATGCTAAAGGGAATAAAAATGATAACTGATTCCGATACCCCATGGCATATCGCTTTTGGAGAACATCCCACGTTTGAAATATCGGTGACGGTCACGAAGCCGCTGCCCACGATCGAGCTTGGCATAGCGTTATATAACAATAACTTCATCGAGATTGCATCTTCCCTGTCCTCAGATAGTATATCGCCGGACAATGTCCAGCCAGGTGAATACAAAATTATAGCGGAATTTAGAAACCTGCTGCTTATGCCGGGGATGTATATGCTCGGCCTTGGCCTCAAGTCGGGTCTTTCTGATATTGTCATGGAGGATTACATTCAGGAAGCCGCATATTTCGAAATAACGCCCTCTGAAGCATCTGCAAAATTTAGGGCGCATACAAGACGTGGCGCACTGATCCCACAGGTTGACTATACGTTCTCTTCTCGCTGACTGAGTTGTCAATTCCTATGGTAAAACAACTATTCAAGCACATCCGGCATGCATTGAGACCGGCCTTGCGCAGACTGGGAGGAGATCCTCTAAGAGCCTTGGATGAGATGCCTGACTGCCCTGCGCTTTTTCATGTCTATCGCGCTATGATTGCAACCGGCCATGAAAGAGTTCCGGGTGGATGGATCTACGAAGGAGAATTCTATCCCGA
The DNA here is from genome assembly GCA_963710375.1 of Nitrospirota bacterium. Taxonomy (GTDB): domain Bacteria; phylum Nitrospirota; class Thermodesulfovibrionia; order Thermodesulfovibrionales; family Dissulfurispiraceae; genus JADFXI01. The sequence goes on along the minus strand of CAVPZX010000008.1, from coordinate 71,542 downwards.
CTATCTTACGGTAGGAGGAAATTCGTTTGCCATCCGTAAAAAGGCGCTGAAATACTGTAAAGGAAAGGGGCTGGATATTGGCGCCGCTTTCTGGCCTTTGCCGGGCAGTACGCCAATCGATACCGGGCAAGGACCGGGAACCGCTAACCAGATAGACGAGGTCCCTGATGGTTCACAGGATTATGTATTCAGCTCTCACTGTTTAGAGCATATTGCGGAGTGGGAACCAGCGCTTGATCTCTGGGTTTCCAGGTTAAAGGCCGGAGGGATTTTGTTTCTATATCTGCCTCATCCCTCCTGTAAATTATGGCATATGTCAAATCCCTTTATGGCAGGAATTCACAAATGGGTCCCTGAGCCTGAAACGGTAACGAACGCGTTGATAAAGCGTGAACTCACGATTGTTGAAAAAGATGATGGTCCCGATCATTTCAATTCCTTTTTTGTCTGTGCCCGTAAGCCCTGAAAATGAGGAGCGTTGTTCGTTTTTGAACATATTGGAAAAAATTATTCATGCCGGATCAATAGAGTTACAGGCTCTTCTCGATGTGGTTCGACACGGCTTTCCGGATATCATGCTCCAATTTGGGGGAGGCATTGGCGATGAATTGCTCCTGACTGCAGTTGCCCATGAGATCAAGAAAAGAAAGCAGTCTGTGAAAATCTGGCAGGTTTCACATTCACCGGAACTCTTGAGGCACAATCCGGATTACGCGAAGGTGTTTTCGATGGAGCATTGGCCGTTGCGGTATTCTATTATGATGGAACCGAGAAGGCAACGGCTTAGCTATGCCATAGAAACGGAGCCCAGAAAAGCGGAGATACCCCCTAAAATTCATATTATAGCTGAATTATGCCGAAAGGCCGGAGTGCATGGTGAAATATCAATAAAGCCTTATTTCTTCTTTCACCGTGACGAAATAATATCGGGAGTCCGCACCGCAAGACAAATCGCTGTTCAGTGCGTCGGTATAAATTCCTACACCACAATTATGCGGAATAAACTCTGGGATACCGCTAAATTTCAGGTCGTTATTGACCAGATGAGAGAAATATATCCCGCACTGACCATTATTCAGGTCGGAAGCGATCACGATTATCCTTTAGAAGGAGTGATTGACCGCCGTGGAAAAACATCGATCAGAGAGACTGCGGGTATACTCAGTCGGTCGGAAGTCTTTATCGGAACCGCGGGATTTCTTATGCATCTTGCCCGGGCAGTCGATTGCCGTTCGGTAATCATCTATGGGGGGCGGGAGCATTCCTGGCAGAGCGGTTACATTTGTAACGAGAATTTGAACAGCTTTGTGAAATGCGCGCCATGCTGGAAATGGGATGAGTGCAACGACGACAGGCGTTGTATGAATATGGTTCAGCCTGAAGATGTGGTACGTGCAGCAGGCCGGATCCTGGAGCGCTCAAACGAGCCGCTTGAAGTCGAGAAAGTTCAGCTGTGAACGTGATGGATTGCGACGTATCGGCAAAGCGGTTTCCAAACATATGATCAATTTTGCGTCACATAGTTTTCAAAGCCTCGAAGTTCCTCATCCGGCCGGTTCTTTCTTGATAATCAGTTGTCTGCTGGTCATTGCGATTTGGTTTACCTCAAAAAAGGAAGCAAGCAGTATGTTTGAGTTTCGCACCTCGTTTACGTTAAGGGGCGTCGCGATCGTATTCTTATTTATAGGACATGCGGCGCAGATTATTTTCAATTCGCCGATGTTCCTCAGGGATGGCGGAAATGATGCGGTGCTTATTTTCCTGTACTTGTCAGGAACAGGAACAGTTCAAAAATATGGGTTCAGCCGTGTTAGCAGCACTTTTTGGCGTAATCGCGTTCTGAAATTAGCTGTGCCTCTCTGGCTGTCATTATGTCTGTTCATCATTTTAGATTATTTACTGCTTGGAAGCGTCCACAAGGCTGATGAAATTGTTTTAAGCTTTCTAGGCGTTATTTTCGTGCAAGGCAACACGATCAATGCAAGCGCATGGTTTATATCATTTATTGTGTTTTCCTATCTTATTTTTTATCTGTTATCCCGGCTTAATATAAAGGAATGGCAAAAGAGCGTTCTCTTTTTTTGTATCATGATAGGAATATCTTATGTAATTCGTCATACTCGCCTTCAGCCGTATTTGCAAATCTGGATTCAGTTCGCGATAGCCTTTCCCTTTGGAGTATCGGTATATTTAATATATCGCCATATTCAGCACACTTTCATCTCGTTCAAAAACGGCACGGTTATAATTGCAACCCTTTTACTTTTGGGTGCACTACTTAAGATTTTCAGGGGTGCAGATTCAGCTTTATTTTGGTTAATAAGGTCGATTATTGTATTATGCTGCGTGGTTATCCTCTCCGTATTTATCGAAAAATATCATATCATGAGCAAGGTATTAACGTTTCTGGGCAAATATTCTTATGAGATTTTTCTGCTTCATTTCCCTTTCATGGTAAAGTATGATTTTTTTCTCTTCAGGCCCCCCCTATATTTGTTTTTCTTCGTTTACTTCGGTTTTATTGTAGTCCTTGCAATGGTTCTTCATTATTTGTCGAATCAGGTCCGTAGTTTTTTCGAAAAGATTCTCGCGCTGCAGACGTGATTATGCTCGTATTATCGTGGTCAACAATAAAATGACATCTATAGGAAAAGCTTTTTCGTGGAACGGGATTCAAAGCAGTCACCGGCTTATGATCCTTATAGTTTTTGTTCTCGGCTTACTAAATTTTATATGGGGAGAGAAAGTGCAGGCAGGCGGAGGCCTTGGGTGGGACGGCGTTCTTTATGCAGACATGGTCCGCAACCTCGATTCATTGATCAGTGGAGGACAGCTGAACAGCTATTACGCGCACAGAATTCTTCCTTCTCTCATCGTGCGGAGCATGATGCTCTTCTCTGGAACCCCAACGAGTGACATAAATATCATTCGAGGCTTTGAACTGTATAATTTGGTTCTTCTTGTGGGAGCATGCTGGGTTTGGAAGCGTGTGGCTGATAGCTTTTCGCTCAGTCTCTCAGGACGTTGGATAGGATTCAGCGGGATTTTTGTCAATTTTCAGTGTTCTAAGCAAGCATTCTATTATCCGGTTCTCACTGACGTCACAGCTCTAGTTGTCGCTATGTTGCTGTTGCTTTTCTACGTTGAAAAGAAACCAATCGCCCTGTTCGTCACAACGATAGTTGGAGCTTTCTGCTGGCCCGCAGTGAGCATTTGCGGCGCCTTCCTATTAATTTTCCCCAGGGAGGACCTTCCAAGGGAGGTAATCGAACCTGCAGCGTCAACCTTGACTTTTAAATCGGTAACGCTTTCCTCTCTTGTCAAGCTTGGCGGTCTTGTAGTGCTTATTATGTCAATTATCGGGTATATAACTTTGGCGCGGGTGGCGCCGGTGTCCGAACACGCAAGTACCGTGTTCAATAACTGGCTAAAAATATTGGGTAATGTAATGCCGTTCAATGTCGCACCTTCATTCGATCGACTGGAACGATTGCTTACCGGATTGCCATCTCTCATCGGCATGCTGGTTGCGCTTGCAATGCTAATTGGATCTCGATCGTTCCTTCCGGCGCTTCTTGCCAATCTCCGGAGAGCACAACTTCCTTTAGTCGCACTGGCAATTGCAGCGGTTCTTATACCTTTCTATTTGGTTAAGATCATTTCAAGTCCAGGCATTGCCAATCCAAACAGCATGCTACAGTTAATTAAAAGAGTATTGGTACCCGGTGATGATCTTCATCATCTTCAAGGAAAATTTCTATTACCTATAGTTACGTTAGCTGTGTTTTGGGGACCTGTAGTGTTGTTGCTTCTTCTTTATTGGAAGGCATTTTGTGTCGAGGCAAGAAAATTAGGGCTAGGTGTCGTAGCAATTATCGCGATTTCCTTGCCCTTGGGACTAATAGGAGAGCCGCGCTTTATAACCATTGCCTGGCCTTTCTTCGTCTTAGGTCTCGTCCTTGCCCTGGAGTCGTCGAGCACGAAGGCATCGTTCAAATACGTATTAGCCGCTCTTACGGTCGTGTACGCGCAGTTCTGGATGAAGCTGAATTTGGCTCCATGGTTGCCGCAAGACATGGCATACCCTCTAAAGTTCCCCCAACAGGTATATTTTATGCACTACGGGTTGTGGATGAGTTGGTGGGCTTATTTCGTACAACTTACCGCCGTAGTCCTTAGTGCCATATGGTTGCACAAAACCGTGATTAAAGTCGGGATAGCTAAAGACAAGTGCTGAACTTCTGCGAACATTCAAAAATATCTCTGAATACCGGGAATAACAATGCCGTCTATTCTAATATGTAACGAATCGATAACATCAGGCGGCTTGGGGACATATACCCTTACTCTGGCTGATGGACTTCGGAAAAGGGGTTGGGTGATTCATTTTTTGGTAACCAACGGACCGAATGAATACTACGCAGATATGGAAAAAATTGCTTTCCGCTGCCATGATCTCACATCATTACCGCTTTCCTATAAAAAGTTGAAAGTAGCTGTAGATATTGTTAATGCCACAGCGCCTGATATTTTATTGTTGAATCATTGTTCACTCCTTCACCAATCTTTACCCTGCATTTCCGTCGAAATAAAACCTGTTGCTATTTTGCATAATGATATCGAGGGGATTTATAACGTAGCACGCCGTTACTATAAACGTATTTTCCGATGGGTAGCCCCTTCGCGGGCGCTGGCGAAACATTTCAGACATTATGTGGGTAAAAATATTCGTAATAGAATTAAAGTCATACCCCACGGTGTAAATGCCGATCTATTTTCTTTTAGAAGAAGGGATACCAGTCTAACAAGCCCCCGGATTTCTTTTGTCGGGAACCTGGATATGAATAAGGGCTCCGACATGCTTCCCCTGATTCTCGAGCCGGTAACGCAGCGTTTCCCGGATATTGAAATTACTATTACCGGCAAAGGACCTTTACGATCCTTGCTGGAAAAAAGACTAAATGAAAAAAAAATTAAAGCAGCATTTACAGGGTATGTCACAGCAGCGCAGGTTGCTAAAATACTCAGAGATACTGAAATTCTTTTGTTGCCGTCCCGCGTGGAAGGGTTTGGTCTTATAATTGTGGAAGCAATGTTATGTGGTGCAGTTCCTGTTGTATCGCATCTTCCCGGAATCACTGATGACATTATCGAGGACGGAGTTACCGGAACTCTCGTGGAGTCAGGCAATGTTGAGGGCTTTGCAGATGCTATTGTCGGTCTGCTGAAAAATCCTGAAAAGCTTGTCCTGATGTCTGAAGCTGCAAGGGAATCCGCGGTGCAGAGATACTCGGCTGAAAGAATGCTTGATGCATATGAAGTGTTGTTTGATGAAGACGATGATAGGGAAAGAATGCCGCGTCGGGGGACAATTGGATGGATTAGAGAAATGATCAGCGAGGTCATAGATAGGGGAATAGACCGGCAATGGCTTGTCAACAGGGCAAAAGAGATATGGAAATAAGCGAAGTCGGGCAATTAATGTGGAAAGGAAAAGAAATTGACGGCTGATATTTGTCTGGTATCAACGCCCACATTGGGACGTGCCAAGAGCCCTATTGTTCCACATTGGATGCTGTGGCTGACCGGTTATATTGAAAAGCAGGGATATCGCGTAGATATTGTCAACGTTAAGAGTGATATCAATGAGGAATTTTCTGAAAGACAAAGTGCAAGGGTTTTTTATGAAACGGTTGAACGAACTGTCGGTTCCGGGTCGCCGCTGATAGGCCTCAGCGGGTTTACCGAGGAATACCATGATCTGGTCAAATTGGCAGGCGCTATAAAGGCAAGGAGCAATGCAAAGATTATTATCGGCGGTGTACACGCTACTGTGTCCCCGCAGGATTTTTTCGTTATGGAAGATAGTCCTTTCGATATTGCTGTTGTCGGAGACGGAGAAGTGCCTTTGACCCGTTTGATTGAAGCAGAAAGGGGAGGGGCATATTCTCTGGAAGGAATAGAAGGTCTGGTTTTCAAGGAGGGGAACGAAGTGGTTCATACCGCTCCCCAGTCGGCCTTTCCGTCGCTTGCCGACATGCCGGTTCTTCCGTATCAAAAACTTGACACTGACTATTATCTGCAGCCCCATCAGTTTCTAACGCGGTGGGTATACCTGTCCGGGTTTCACATATTTACAGCGCGGGGCTGCCCCTATAGTTGTACCTTCTGTGCAAACAGACGAAGGAATGTCAGGTATCGAACGGTAGACGCTGTTATCGGGGAACTTCGCTACCTGAAAGAGACCTTTGATATCGATGGGTTCTACGTTCACGACGACACCTTCACGATCAAACCGGATCGAGTGATCGAATTCTGCGAAAAACTCATGGATCTGAAATACCGGTTTGTCTGGGGGATGGAGGGACGGGTCAATCAGTTTCCGGACAACGTCTTTCGCGCCCTGAAAAAAAGCGGTTGCATCCAGATCGATTTCGGCGTGGAGTCCGGCTCTCAGGAGTCTCTGGACAGGATGAAAAAAGGCATAAAAGTGGAGGACACTCTCGAGGTTTTTCGTCGGTGCAGTTCGGAAAATATTCGCACGTTCGCCAATATCCTCATCAATACACCGGGGGAGACCGAGCAGGATGTTAGCCGGACCGTCGAATTGATGGAGAAGATCAAGGCTACCGTCTACGGCGTATGCATAACCACACCTTATCCAGGGACCGCGATCTATGAGCAATATGTCAAACCACCCCTTACTATAGAAGAGTATAGCCTTTACAAAGGCAATATGAGTTATACATCAATTGTAGATCCGAGATTTCGTCTTGCAGCGCACAACCTCAACCTGGAAGAGCTTCATCGGATGTTGGGCGAGAAGTATTCGCAGGGACGCAGATGGCAAATTATAAGCTTTCAACCGGGATATCTGAGAGCCCTCCTTCTGAGCAAGAGAAAATACCGTTACCTGTCTATTTTTATATTTAGACTGTTACGCAAGTTGCGAAATCTAATGAGAGTATTCCCGAATAGCGGACATAATCAGTCCTCGCGTATCAAACCGTCAGAATAACAGTTAATAGTGAAGGCCGATATCTATTTCATACAGTTCCTTAAAGACGACGAGGTGAGCGTAGGTGGCGGTGGCATTGGCACACTTATCAGCCATCTCTGTCCTCTTCTTGAAAGTTTGGGCCATGAGGTGGTTGTTTACCAATGCGCGGGACATGCGTTCGAGAGTCGTTACGGGAATACACGCGTGGTTGGAATCCCCGGTTATCCTCGTAGGGGGATGCCGAACAAGAGACTTGTGCAGCTTTTCAGGGATGTGGCACGGAAGAATTCAGGGACTGACGAACGTCTCGAAATATTTGCAGCGGACTTCTTTTCTGTAAGAAACGACAATCCCCTCGCTATCTGTGTGCAAAATGGTCTTGCCTGGGATGCCGACATTAAACTGCTCACCCGAAAGAGCGTTTATTATTCAGCGATGGGTGAGAAACTTTTCAGGTATCGCTGCCAGTTGCGGGGACTGCGAAGGTTCGAGACCTGTCACAACCGGGTGGCGGTAGACCTTTATTTTCTGAACTGGTACAGGAGCTTTCGGGGGCCTAATGTCAAGGGGCGTCTTTTCTACAATCCAAATCCAGCTCCTGTGGCCGTGTGGGACACTCGCCGCGAAAATGCAGATGGGGACCTGCCTGTAAGGATTATCTTTGCCAGGAGATTGGTTCCGGAGAAAGGGACACGCGTCATAGCTGATGTCTTTAAGCGGCTTTTGACGCTTCGCCCCAACCTTCAAATAACGCTTGCCGGTGAGGGTCCTGACGAGGGATTTCTGAGAGACAACTTTTCAGGCGAGAAGCGCGTTACGGTCACCTCGTACAAAACAGAGGATGCCTTGAAGATTCACCTCGAACATGACATTGCCGTTATCCCGTCATTATGCGGCGAGGCGACTTGTCTTTCGGTGCTTGAAGCGATGGCTGCCGGATGTGCAGTGGTCGCAACAAATATGGGTGGAACCATAACCCAGATCATCGATGGCTTCAACGGCCGTTTGTGTGAGCCTGACCACGGGGCAATCCTTGACGCACTGCTCAGGTTTATAGACTTCCCTGAAGAAAGGCTCAGGATGCAAAAATCCGGGTGGGAAGCTTCACAGAGAGCCTTCAGCATCAAGCGGTGGCAGGAACGATGGGGAAATATTCTAAGTGAGGTAGCTAACTCTCAAATTGTACGATGACCAGGGGCAGGTACTTCTTATTAACTCTTCTGTTTTTGTTTGCGGCAGCGATATATCTTTTCTTTAGTGCCGGATATTTTCTGGCGTCGCCCGCTTCCGCTCCTCAAAAGGCCGATGCGATTGTAGTCCTTGGCGGAGACATAGGTTGCTGGCGGAGCACACTGGCAGTAGAACTTCTTAAGGAAAAGTACGCCCCGAATGTTCTCATTATTAATCCATGCAGTGATCAGGAGAGACAGGAGTTTATGAACGTCGGTGCACGCCGGGAAAACATATTCTTTGAAACAGTTTCAAAAAACTCTTTTGAAGAAGCCCAGAATTCTCTTCGGACGATGCAGGCCCGGGGCTGGAAATATGTGATAATCGTTACTAACCCTCCTCATATAAGACGCGTAAACTGGTCCTGGGGTCATGTCCTCAATGGGTCGGGCTTGGGATATGCCATAGTTGCCACGTCTCCTCCCTGGTGGAATGCAAAAAACTGGTGGAAAAATGAGACATCGAGGGATTTTGTACTGAGCGAGTACATGAAGCTCGCATATTATATTGTTGTATATGGCATGGGCCTATGAGGTAAAACTGTGAGAGTATTACTGATATGCCCCCAGGAAAATATACCAAGAACGGCTGAAGGCTATCCTTCCGGTGCGCTTCTCCTTTTGGGTTCGATGCTTTTGGCACGAGGCCATGAAGTATCCGTGGTGCAGATGATCAGCGACAAGGTTGACATCACCGGCATAGAGGGAAGAGCAAGAAAATTCAAGCCGGATATCGTGGGTATTACGATGAATACTTACCAGACCAGGTCAGCGAGGGAGGTTTCCGAAGCAATAAAAAAGGTCAGTAAAAATATATTGGTAGTGACCGGCGGACCTCATCCTTCGGCGCTCAAACTCGATACGTTCAGACATTTCCCCGATATCGATGTAGTTGTTTATGGGGAAGGCGAAGAAACCTTTTTCGAACTTGTCGAGGGAACACCCATGTCTGAAATTCAGGGGATTTGTTATGAAGATAATCTGAATCCCCCTCGTCCATTCATACAGGATTTCAGTCATATTCCTCTAACCAACCTTGATTTGATCGGTGGCAAAGAAGGGATGAAAAAATATCATGGCCCGTACCCCAGGGGTCCGATGCCGAGTATGTTCATCATGGCCTCACGCGGCTGTTTCGGACGTTGCAAGTTCTGCAACTCGCCGGTATTCTGGGGCTCAAAAGTCAGGTCGAGAAAGCCCGAGGCTATTGTAAATGAGATCGAATGGCTTCACAGGAAATACGGCATCTCGGAAATTTATTTTCAGGATGATACGTTTAATGCCAACAAGCAGTGGGCGGAAACCGTATTGAACATGATCATTGAAAAGAAACTCAACTGGAACATATCATACAGGCTTTGTTTCAGAGTCAATGAACCATTGCTGACCCCTGAACTTCTTCAGCTTGCAAAACGGGCCAACGTCTGGATGATCTTTTACGGCACTGAAAACGGCAACGAGAAGATGTTGAAAGCGATGGGCAAGAATATCAGGATAGCAGAAATCGAGCGGGCGTTCAGGATGACCCACGAGGCGGGGATAAAGACTACCACTTCTTTTCTTATAGGTAATATGGGTGAGACTAAACGGTCGGTTTACGACAGCATTGCCCTTGCGAAACGGCTGAAGCCGTACGTTGCGGGGTTTTCTATGGCAATCCCTTTCCCTGGCACTGCGCTAAGGGATGAAATGAAAGAAAAGGGATACCTTCTTGAAGCGGACTATGATAGATACGGCGCTGAACGATGCGTTACACGGACTGATGAGTTGACGCCTGACGATATGCTCAGTCTTCAGAGATACGCCTCCTGCTGTATGCTCCTTCAGCCCTCTAATATTGATTACATTTTCAGGCCCCGCAATATATTCGGAGTGAGGACTAAATTGAGGGTAATGGAAGAGATACTGAAGCAAAAGCTGAAAGACAGAATGCGCGAGTGAAGACTTTTTCCAGGTATACATGTTTACGACTGGTGATTGGCGCTCAGTTGAGGGAAAAACTATGAACCAAAGGGATATGAACAAAACATTGGGTGAGTATGCAAAAGAATGGCAAAGCAATGCAGAGGGTGATCCGCTCTGGGTGATTTTGACGGATTCGCAATATTACGGCAGAAAATGGAATGTCGATGAGTTTTTTGTAACAGGGGAAGATGAGGTAGGGAGAGTCTTCAGATTCATGGATCGGGAATCAATCATTGCGCCGTCCGGTTCGTTCCTTGACTTCGGCTGCGGGGTCGGCCGCATCAGCAAGGCTTTAAGAAAGCGGTTTGAATCCGGATTCGGCGTCGATATCTCACCAAAAATGATAGAACTGGCGCAAGCATATGTTAAGGATGTGAAGTTCGTCGTTAACCAAGCCGACTCGCTAAGTCAATTCGCGGATGACTCCATAGATTTTATATATTCCCATATTGTGCTCCAACACATACCCAACAGCTTTCAGAAGCGCTACATGGATGAATTCCTCCGCATCCTGAGACCGGGCGGACTCGCGGTATTTCAAGTCCCTGTAGATATCATTAATGAGAGGGTTATCACGCCTCCTTTTTTTCACAGGATCAAACAGCGCGTGAAGCGAATGCTGCCTTTCTTGGTTACTATAAAGCGAAAGCTGATCCCGCCGGAATCGTTTCATCATGAATTCAGGTATGAAATGCATATTCTCCACCATGAAGATATACAGAAGATATGCGAGGAAAGGAAATGTATTATTGAGGCTGTGCCAGCCACAAATTCCTGTGAACGGGATCATAATGGAAAGGTCGAGTTTTATGAGCCTGCCGGGCGCAGAAAGAGACTCGTTGACAGCGGTCTTTCGAATCGCTATCTTAGCTACATGTATTTTGTGAGAAAGCCCTGACCGATTAACATTGGGTGTATTGTATTCCGTGTTTAACATGATATATAGACATATGAGGCACGGCGCACGTATACGTCTCAACTTTATCCGTAACTATTTTCTCCTGAAACGCCTGCGGAATCGGGTAAAAAGAGAGAATCATGAGAGGCGTATCATAGCTGTCATGCTTCTTGAGAACATGGGCGATATCGTGGCATGTGAACCTGTTGTCAGGTATCTGAAGGAGAAATCCCCGGGTTCGTTTATTGTCTGGGGGGTCAAGAAGGTCTACAGAGAGTTGATCGACAGCAATCCTCTTATAGATTTGACCGTCCCTGTGCATTGTCTTTCCGAACGTCTGCTTTTGATGAACAGCGGGCTTTTTGATGAGGTAGTCGATCTTCATTTCGTCGATAGGTACTGCTCGTTGTGCCGCAGACCGCTAAAAAAAGACCAGGGCACTTCGGGGATAAACCTCGGAAATTATTTCCACTATGGAAGTCTTCTATCTGCCATGGCTCAAAGCGCCGGACTGCCGGCACTTGAGGAGGGGCCGAGGGTATATATTCCTCAGCATGCATTGGCAGCAGTTGATACACTCGGACTTCCCGGTGAGTTCATTGTAATTAACTGCACTTCCAATTCTGACGAAAAGGGCTGGCCGAAAGAGAAATGGGAATACTTGCTTGGAGAGATTAAGAAGAGATGCGCTTTGCCAGTCATTGAGGTAGGTCTGAATCCGCTTATTGATAGCTCTTCCGGTATTTACTCCAGCCTCTGCGGTAAGCTGTCGATCCTGGAAAGTGCCGAGCTAATTCGCAGGGCGCGGCTTTTTATAGGCATTGACAGCGGTCCTGCCCATCTGGCAAATGCGGTCAACACGCACGGCATTGTTTTGATGGGAAGCTACCTAGGTTTTAAACGATATCTGCCCTTCAGCGGTTCTTACAGGTACGGCGAACATGCAGAGATCGTTTATTCAGACGGATCTGCTGCCGAAATTACAGTTGAGAGAGTTCTTGCAGCTGTAGAGAAAATGTTGAATAACGCGAGCGTTAGGATTTCTCATTATGAATGACGCGACTTTATCAGTTGTAATACCTGCTCACAACGGAGAGCGTTTCCTCCATGCCGCCATTTCTTCCGCCGTGCGGCAAAGCCGGCAAGCGGATGAAATAATAGTGGTCGATGACGCATCAAAGGACAGGACTGCTGAAATCGCGAAGTCCGCAGAGTTTGGCGGCAGAGTCAAATATTATTTCAATGAAGAGGCCTCCGGGTTTGTTAACGCATGGAACAGGGCTGTCTTAAAAGCTACGGGTGATTTTGTTTCGATACTTCATCAGGACGACGTTCTGCATCCGGAATATCTGGAGCATATGGAAAATGCGGTCAGACGATATCCTGAGGCAAGGCATCTCTATGCCGCCTGCGTCTACATAGATGAAAACGACAGCATTACGGGAATGCCTCCTGAACCTCATTCTCCCGATCCCGTGCTTTATTCTGGGAAACAATATGCGCACAATTATCTGAGCGGTGTAATCTCCAACCGGCATATTCACAGGTGTCCGGGGGTATTGACATCGAGAAAACTCCTGCTTGAAGAATGCACATACAGGAAAGAAGCGGGTCATATCGCTGATGATGATTTTTTTCTCAGGGTCGGTGCTTTTACTGATGTTGTCGGGATTTCGCAACCTTTAGCAAGCTTCAGGCAGCACAAGGGTTCAGTGACTGGAAGACTCGACCTGCTGTCTCTTAAACTGGCTGAGGCGTATCTTTTTCAGGTGCGGTATTACAATGATGGAGGCACCATTCTTGGGCCTGAGGACACGATTAAAATAAACAGGCAGGCTGTCAGGTTTATAAACCTGCTCCTTTTTCAAGGTGTTCTGCACGAGCGTAATGACTGGGCAGGGCGGGCACTTGAACTGAGGGACGAATTTGAAAGCATGGAACCAGGGTTTTTGGAGCGGTCCACTCCCAAGTGGTCAAGACTACTGTGGCACTTGATGACAGGTCAGGGCCGCAGCCGTCCGGCTGCTACGCTATATGTCAAAGTTCTTCACGGGATAATTCAAATACGTGATTTTGGCTTGTTCCGGCTGAAGCGCATGTGAACATGAAAACCTGTCGGCAGCAAGTGGTCATATGTATACCGGTCCTTTTGATCGGCGGAACCGAAATGCAGACATTGACTCTTGCTAATGTTCTGGTTTTGGAAGGTTATAGAGTGACAGTCTGCTGCTACTATGAATATGATCGGACAATGGTTTCCGAAATGGAGAAGACCGGAGCAGAAGTTATATTGCTGAAGCATGAACGGTCTGAAGGCATGTGGCATTTGGCGAAAGAGTTAAACCGGGTTTTTAGAGAGCTTGACACGGACATTGTTCATGTGCAGTATATAGCCCCGGGCCTCATTCCTATCATTGCTGCAAAACTGTCAGGTATTAAAACCATCTTTGCCACTGTGCATCAGTCCGGGCGTATCTATGGATGGAAAGAGAAGTTACTGTTACGTACGGCCGCGCAACTCTGCACAGCCTTTTTTTGTGTTTCCAGGTCTGTAGAAGAATCATGGTTCGGCAACAGCGAATTACTTGACCCATTAAATTTTAATAAGTGCCGAACGCATTTTACAATTTACAATGCTATAGATGTGGATAAAGTCAGACAACAGGTTGAGGGTGGTTATAAGGAAAAGCTGAGGAGTTCTTTTGGGCTGGCAGACAAAAAGGTTATAGGGGTCGTGGGGAGGCTGCGACACGAAAAGGGGCAGGAACTCTTATTAAGGGCTATGCCTGCTATCATAGAAAAAATACCAGGGACAATGCTTGTTATTGTCGGCGATGGTCCTGACCGTGAGAAATTATTAAATCTCTCAAGAAGGTCCGGGCTTGACGAACATATCATATGGTTAGGTGCAAAAAGCCCTGATGAAGTATATAAGCTTTACAGTATTATGGATGTGGTAGCTGTGCCGTCGCTGTTAGAGGGATTCGGACTTGTTGCTATTGAGGCAATGGCTGCAGGTGTGCCGGTTGCGGCGGCAAGAGTTGAACGGATTACCGGAAATAATTGAAGAGGGCAATACAGGATGCCTCTTCCCGGCCAATGATCACAATGCAATGGCTTCTTCGATCATCGACATTTTATCTGACACGGCATATTCAGTCAAGATGGGACAGGAAGGACGCCGGCGCACAAAAGAATTATTTTCATTTCAGATTTTTTTTGAGAATACCGTGTCATCCTACAAAAGCTTGCAAGGAAAGGTACTGTAAACAAACATCAATGTTGAAAAAATTTATTTATCGGATAGGTATCAACCTTATAAAACTCTTATGGCGCGCTCAGGGGAAAAGAAAAATTACTGCTTTTGGAGAAACTTTATTCTTTTCAGCCGAGACTGCTTTCCCCAGCTATCGCAGGCTAAGGCTCCCCCGGGGGAAATGGAATTCAGAGATTGTTCGATATGGAGATTTTGTTCAATTTCATGCAATTATTAATTTCATGCAAACAATAAATAAACAACCTCTTATCGTTGATGTAGGCGCCTATCATGGAGCATATGCATGCGTGCTCGGAAAGATAGCTCAAAAGATGGGAGGAAAGGTCATTGCAGTAGAACCGAATCCTCATTCATTCATGATACTAGAGAAAAATATCCGTTTAAATGAGCTTCAAGACACGGTAATATGCGAGCATACGGCAGTATCTGACAAGGCTGGAACTTGCGTCCTTCTTTTACAGGGTAGTGAGAGCCATATATCAAATAATCAAGAATCCGGCTGCAAGGTGAAAGTAATGACTCTTAAAGATATTTTTGAAAAAAACGAGATCTCGCATGTTGATCTGCTAATGATTGATGCAGAGGGAGTTGAGCTGCAGGTGCTTCGCGGGTTCCCCTGGGAGATAGCTAAGGTTGACAGAATATTTTGTGAATTTCATCCGTACGCCTGGAATGATATCTACCACGGCAATGAGGATTTTGAGAGATTTTTAGCTGAACATAATTACCGGTGTTTTGATATGTATTTTCAGGAGCATAAAGTTATCACAGATAAATCATACATAGGACCGACAGTCTTTGTCGCCAATGACATAGGACATGATTAAAAGTATGGATCCTGATATTCCCGGAATTGAAAATACCATGACCGCCGCATATCGGTTTTATCATGAATAAAGAATCGTCTGCCACAGAAAAGAATAAAGAAGGTAATGGTGCAAGTGCCGGCTTGCCACTCATTGTTTGGCTTGTGTTTGTGTTCACAATTATAACCTGTATTGGCGGTCAAAAGTTTTTGACGTACAATATGTCCGGCTACGGATGGTTTATCCCTCTTGTATATTCATTGGTGCTATTCCCGTTGAGAATGCATAAAATTAAATTTCCGGTCTTTCTTTGGACGCCATGGGTTATAGTGGCGCTCATTTACATGTTATTTTCGGACCATGCTTCCTTGCAGAGGACTATGCAGCTTATCTGCCCAATTATAATCGGCATTATTGTATCGACATATGAATTTGGAGAACGGCAAATCGGGGCGTTTCTGCAACTCTGTAAATACCTTGCTGTTGCACTGGTCATAATCACCTTTTTAAAAAGCGGCCTTGCATTTACCGGCACGTTGCCTTTGGCTACCGGTTTAGCTTCTGAAGTTATGACAGGAGCACTCCTTTGTACGATCTTTGCCGCCGGATACGCAATCAATCAGAAAAAAGACATTTTATGGTGGAGTATGATAGCGGTACTGCCGGTAATCGCCCTTACAAGAACTGCAATGGCTGTCACAGGCCTCACTCTGCCGACAACTCTTGCGCCGATGAAACTGCGGACAAGAGCTCTTCTGATAGCATTAATTTGTGTTTTGGGAGTGGCCATATTTTATACACCGCGTGTGCAGGGTAAGATGTTTTATTCGGGTAAAGGGGATATATCTGATATTTTTACCGAGGACTTTGGCGATAGCGGACGTTACAATATGTGGGAGTATATGAACTATGGGATAAAAGAAAAACCATGGTTTGGCCATGGGACAGGAGGAGGCGAAGACTATATCAGACAAATTACGATGGGTGACTCCGGGTATCCGCACAACGACTGGTTGCTTACATTATATGACTATGGAATAGCCGGAACGGTTATATATGCGGCGAGTTTACTATTCGCAGCTCTGCATGCCTTTATTAAAGGGCAAAAAACACAGGGAGCAAGCCGCATGTTGTTCTTAAGTGGTGCGGCTACTTTTATACCTTTTGCCTTAATAATGTTTACAGATAACATTATGGTATATGCCTCTTTTTATGGAAATCTGCAGTTTACTCTTCTTGGCATTGCGTATGCCTCCTTAAGTACTGATCCAATTGTCAAAACAAAAAAAATAAAAATCAAATGGTAGCGTATATGATTACCGAGGGCTATGTTGGTAATAATGCAGGATAGGTTCGATACATCTTTTATTAAGTTTTTGGCAATTGTATTGATCACTAACTCACATCTTCACGGTCTTTATCCTTTTCCACAGCTTGCGACTGGAGGGGCTATCGGGAACTCTCTCTTTTTCATGATCTCGGGATATGGACTTGTAAAGAGCGAGACCAGACAACAGCGTCCTTTTATAGAGTGGTATAGAAGGCGCTTTGCAAGAATTTATCCGTCCCTTATCATAACAGTTGCGATATACAACATGTGGCTGGACAGGGGATGGCAAAAATGGGCTTTAGCTGATTATGTATCAAACTTTATATGGCCAACGCCGGCATGGTTTGTTTCCGCGATTATGCTTTTCTATCTTGTTTTTTTTATGATCATGAAAATCGGGCGGCCGGCATTTTACATTTTGGGGATTTTGTTTCTTTACGTCCCTTATTTTTATTATTATTTTTCTTTTATCGACTTTTCAAGATACTCCATAGAAGGTCCGGGTTATTTCAAGTGGATCTTTTATTTGCAGGTAATGTTTTTTGGAGGGTATCTTGCAAGTAAGGATAAAGAGATCAAGGCCGGCAAAATTATTCATTTCGCATATCTGATTTTCTTATTGGCTTGTTATTTTCTTATTATCATGGCCGTAAAATCAGGCTTTGGGGAAGTTCAGGCATTAATTCACATCATTACTTTTCCTATTGTTTTTTTAGTCCTGGCTCTTTCACGCTCTCATTTTGTAATGGAGAGGATAGGTCTGTCAAAGCCAATTCATTTTGCTATCACCCTTATCGGAAGTGTGACACTGGAGATATATCTGCTGCAGTACGCGGTTTACACCAATAACTTAATTCGATCTCTTTTCTTCCCGGTTGACATTATTGTTTTTGGGCTTGTTGTTCTGGTATTGGCTGTGGCGCTTGCAAATGCTTCTAAATGGATACAGAAGTTATTTAGCGGTGCGTTGGACGCAAGGACATGATATCTTTATAACATTGTGGAAACTCTGTAAGTAAATGGAAACAGATCGAATAACAAGCCCGGTCGTATCTGTTGTCATGCCTCTTTATAATAAGGGGAAAGAGGTCGGCAGGGCTCTCCGTTCGGCGCAGGCGCAAACATTGAGCGACTGGGAAATGATAGTTGTCAATGATGGGTCTACTGACGGGGGGGCTGAAATAGTTCAGCGCCTGGACGATGGACGAATAATACTGCTTCATCAGCTGAATGCCGGTGTTTCTGCAGCACGAAACCGTGGGACCCAGGAGTCAAGGGCTGACCTCATTGCTTTTCTGGATGCTGATGATGAATGGGCCCCTGATTTTCTTGAAACCATTCTGCGATTAAGAGAAAAATATTTATCCTGTGATGTTTTTGCCACAGGGTATTTCTTTTGCAGAGAGAACGGCTCGCATAGAAACAATGTGTTAAGAGGGTTGCCGGAAAGTTTCAGGGAGGGAATTCTGGCTGATTACTTTGGAGTCGCTGCACGGTCCGATCCTCCGCTCTGGTCCTCTGCCGTTGCTGTAACGAAGAGGGCGATAGACTCAGTTGGCGGTTTTCCTGTGGGAGTTACCGCAGGGGAAGATTTGCTGACCTGGGCAAGGCTTGCTGTGAGACATAAGATCGCATACGCAACTAAACCATCGGCATTTTTCTGGGCTCCGGAGAGACTTTCCGACCGACCTGGGAGACTTCCTCAACAACCTGATATTGTAGGAATAGGACTGAAAAAGCTTACCACCGAAATCCAACCTGACCAATATGACAGCTTCTTGCTTTATAGAGGACTCTGGCATAGAATGAGAGCAAATATTTTTATCCGTGCAGGAGAAAAGAATAAAGCCAGACTGGAACTTAATACTTCACGAAAGATATCGGGATGTAATGTGAGATTAATGGCCCTTGCAGTTGTCGCGTATCTCCCGGGCAACGGAAACAAATATTTGTATGGTTTTCTGAGGAAACTCTACAGGAAATATATTTATGGGATCCAAGAGTAATCGGGAGTTTTACGAGACCATTGATCGGGCGCAACTTTATACTCCTGAGAATGATACCTGCAATCATCCTTTTTATGATACGCTTGTAGCTTTTATTAAGAAGTGGGATCTCACAGATAGAAAATGTCTGGAAATAGGAAGTGGGAAAGGACTCTTCCAAGACATTGTTGCCGATTATACCGGTGTTGACATAGCTGAGAGTCTTCGAGTTTATTATCATAAACCGTATGTTGCCGTTTCCGGCGCTAAATTGCCCTTCCCGGATGAATACTTCGATGTGATATTCACCTATGCGACGCACGAGCATATGCCTGATATTGAAAAGGGACTGGAAGAAATCGTTAGGATTCTTAAACCTGGCGGCACATGCCTTTTTGCTCCTGCCTGGCATACAAGGACATGGTTTCCCATGGGATATATGGTACGCAGTTATTCAGAATTGGACCTCAAAGGCAGATTTATTAAGTTTAGTATCCCATTTAGAGATTTTATCCTGGTGAGATGGCCGATTGTGTTGTTCAGAAGGCTTATCGGACTCATTCTTTACGTTCTCTCATCTTCAAAGCCGGCTCCCCTGCGCTATAAAAAACTCAGGGCAAATTATGAGGTTTATTATCACTCGGATAGTGATGCCTGCAACAGCCTTGACCCGTTTGATGTTATTTTGTGGTTCAAAAGCAGAGGTTTCAGGTGTCATGGATATCAAAGCATCGCCAGTTGGTTATTTGTGAGGACAAATGCGCTTGAATTGGAAAAGCCTCAATGCATATGAATAAAAAAGTCCTCATAATCCAGCGACGCATGACCGAGTACCGCGTCCCTCTCTTCGATGGCATGCGCGAGCGCCTCGCAGAAAAGGGGATTGAACTGAAGGTAGTATACAGCCATCCTACGAAAGAGGACGCGGAAAGGAACGACACGGGTTTCCTGGCGTGGGGTATTGAAGTCCCATGCAGGTGCCTTAAAGTCGGTCGCACAAGGCTCTTCTGGGAGAGCCTGCCCAAAGAACTTTTAAAGGACCAGGACCTGCTCATCCTGCCACAGGAAAACTCTCTTCTTATCAACTATTACATCCTCTTTTCCCAGGAACTATACCACGACAGACTCGCTTTTTGGGGGCACGGATCAAACTTTCAAAGAATAAAAGAGAACATCATCGGGAGGAAGTTGAAAGCCTATACCTCGACAAAGGTTGATTGGTGGTTTGCTTACACGGATATTTCAGTTCGCAAGGTGGTTTCATACGGGTTCCCGGAAGAAAGAATCACCTGCCTGAATAACGCAGTCGATACGACGAACCTGTTGAAATGGCGCAAAGAAATATCTGATGAAGAACTCTCACAGGTGCGGAACGAGCTCCGCATAAGCGGTGCGAATACCGCGGCATTTGTAGGAAGTTTTTCGAGAGATAAAAGGTTGGACTTTCTTTTTCAGGCGGTTGACGCTCTGAAGCGGAAGATCCCTGATTTCGAGTTGATCATCATCGGGGACGGCCCTCTGCGAGCAGAGGTCGTGCGCTTTTCCAGCGAGCGCCCATGGGTCAAGTGGGTGGGTCATAAGCGAGGTCGTGAAAAGGTGCTCTTCCTGGCCCTTGGAAAGGTATTGCTGAATCCCGGTCTCGTGGGACTTTCTATACTCGACAGTTTTGCTCTTGGTGTACCCATGATCACTACCGACTGCAAACTGCATTCTCCCGAAATTGCGTATATGCGATACGGCCGTAATGGGATCATGACGAAGGACGATGTATCATGCTTTGTCGATACGGTCGCCGGTATCATGTTGGACGGGGCTTCAAGAAGCAGGATGAGCGATAATTGCCGTGAAAGCGCTCGACTCTATTCTCTTGAGAAGATGTCGGATCGTTTCTGCGACGGTATTGAGGCCGCACTGAGCGCGCCGCAAAAGAGAGTTGCGGTATTGGGTTCGGGACGCGTCGCCGGCGGCAACGTTCCCGTGACAAGACATGTTGCCGTTATATGGCAGCGTTTTCTTCCATATCACAAGGCGCGGTTGTCCTGCCTGAAAAAGCGGCTGGAGGAGAAAGGCTGCCGGCTGACTGCCATAGAAGTGGCATCTCATGATGTGGCCTATGATATTGTCTCGGATGACAAGGCAGGTTATGAAGGATTTGACTGGGTCTGCTGCTTCCGGAACTCTTCGTATCATGACCAGAGCGCCCGGCAGATACATGCAGAGGTCTTCAGGACCCTGGAAGAATTCAACCCCGATATTGTGTTTTGTCCTGCCACACCGTTCCCGGAAGGCATGGCCGCGATAGCGTACAGGACGAAATACCGTAAGAGGGTGATTATGATGGACGACGCCTGGGAACGTACTGACAGGAGAAGCGTTACGACAAAGAGAATGAAAAGGGAGATACATAAAAACATAGAAGGGGTATTCATTCCGGCTGTATCTCACCATAACTATTACGGGGCACTGGGCTTCCCAGATGAGAGAGTAGTCTATGGCGTGGATGTGGTAGACAACGATTACTACCGCCAGAGGGCCGGGAGAGCGAGGGGCAGAGCCGAGGAAATACGTAACTCGTTGCATTTGCCGGCATCATATTTTCTTTTTGTGGGCAGATTCCTCGCTAGAAAAGGGATAGATACGTTGTTGGAAGCGTACCGTAGCTATCGCTCTCAAACTGCCGTAACTCCATGGGGTCTGGTACTCGTGGGCGACGGCCCCTATCGTGGAAGGATCAGACAGGAGGATTCTGGTAGGGAAGGAGTGCTTTTTGCCGGTTCTCAGACCGGGGATGGACTCTGTGCCTACTATGGTCTTGCTGAGGCGTTGATCGTCCCCAGCCTGTCGGACCCCTGGGGATTGGTGGTGAATGAAGGCATGGCATCGGGGCTGCCTGTTGTGGTAAGCCGCGGATGCGGCTCGTCGATGAGCCTGGTGAAAGAGGGAGTAAACGGCTGGACCTTTGACCCCGGAGATGCTGCCGCCCTTTCGGATATCATGCTGCGTTTGTCGGAAACCGGGGAGGAAGCGCGACGGAAGATGGGAGAAAAGTCTCTCGACATCATATCGGAATGGTCCCTCCAAAAATTTGCCGACGGTGCGATCAAGGCGTTGAACATTCCCCGCAGGCAGGTTCCGGTCGGGCTGATAACCCGCGTGCTTACGAGCTTTTGGAAAGGCCATGTCAGGGTGAATTAGCCTAAAAAAATATTTTTTTGATAATCCTTTGAAAGTATTATGTTTACATAACTTTTATCAATCATCATCTCCATCCGGAGAGGATGCAGTGTTTAGAGCTGAAACCGGGCTTTTACGGGCGAGGGGTGTCGAGGTTGTAACTTATGAAAAATATAACGATGATATTGCGGATGATTCGAATAAACTTAAATTAGCTTTGAATACTATATGGTCCAATAACAGCTATAATGACTTGAAAACTCTTTTAAAGATAGAAAGGCCTGATATAGCACATTTCCACAATATATGGTACCAAATCTCACCTTCTGGTTATTACGCTTGCGAGGATGCAGGAGTACCGGTTGTGCAGACCCTTCACAACTTCAGAATTTATTGCTCTAACGGCCTTTTATTGAGAAATGGAGAAATTTGTGAAGAGTGTATTGGGAAAATCCCGTGGAGGAGTGTTAAATATGGTTGCTATAGGGGTTCAAGGATTTATTCAATTCCTGTTGCTCTTGCAGAGGCTATTCACAAATTCAAAGAGACATGGTCTCAGAGGATTGATGCATATGTAGCTCTTACCGAATTCGGCAAGAAGAAATTTATCGAATGCGGTTTGCCTGAAGAAAAGATTTTTATAAAACCTAATTTTCTTGATAATCCGCCGGACCCGGATTATTCAATCGGAGATTGTGCAGTATTTCTCGGGCGGCTGTCCCGTGAAAAGGGTGCCGATATACTATTAAACGCTTTCACTATATTGCGCTCTAAACTACATATCTCCTTACCCCTGAAAATCGCAGGTGACGGGCCGTTAAGAAAGCCCCTTGAAAATAGAGTGCAAACAGAGGGAATAGCTGCTATAGAGTTTTTAGGGAAAAGGACTTTTAGTGAATGCATGCAAATACTTGTCAAGGCAAAGTTCATAATAATGCCCGCAGTATGCTATGAGAATTTCCCTATGGTGATAAGAGAGTCTTTTTCCTGCGGGAAACCGGTGATTGCATCTGATCTCGGCGCAATGGCGGCCATTGTTGAAGATGGTAAAACCGGGCTTCTCTTCGAGCCTGGAAATCCTGAAGACCTTGCGGCAAAAATAAAATGGATGCTTGAGAATGAGGATGCCTGTATTCAAATGGGTAGGAATGCCAGAACAGAATTTGAGGCAAAGTATACTTCAGAAAAAAATTATGATATGTTGATGCATATTTATCAAAAGGCAATTGAAAACAGTAATAGAGGACGATAACAATGGCTGAATTCATACTTGGTTATAGAATATCGGCAAGATCAAAAGAAGATTGCATTTATAGAATCATTCGCTGGTTGGAGGATGGTGCAAAGAGAAAATATTTTGTCTGCGCCAATCCACACACCCTGCAGGTTGCAAAAAATGATTCTATCTTGGATGAGGCAATCAGGAATGCCGATCTTGTGACGCCGGATGGTGTCGGTATTGTAATTGCCTCAAAGATACTTGGAGGGTCAATAAAAAACAGGGTCACAGGCAGTGATATATTTGGGGGACTTAACCATATGCTCAATCAGAAAAAAGGCTTTAGCGTGTTTTTTTTAGGTTCAACTGAAGAAACCCTCCGGAAGATCAGGGAAAAAATGAGTGTAGAATATCCTGAGATAAGAATTGGCGGAATGTATTGTCCTCCCTTCAAACATCAATTTAGCGATGAAGACAATCGATTGATGATTGAGGCGGTCAATAAAGCTCAACCTGATGTCCTATGGGTAGGGATGACTGCACCAAAGCAGGAGAAATGGATTTACGAGAATAGAAATAAATTAAATGTTAAGTTTGTCGGAGCGATAGGAGCTTGTTTTCGATTTTTATAGCGGTAATGTCAAAAGATCTCATCCATTTTTCCAGGAATTCGGTCTTGAATGGCTTCCGCGACTGCTCCGCCAGCCCCGCCGCCTGTGGCGACGCAATTTTATTTCCAGCCCCTCCTTCATTTTGCGGGTGCTCAGAGAAAAAGGCAGGCAAAAGTTAGCTGCTTCCCGGTCGTCGGGCCGCAAGTCGGGGATTTGACAAAATCAATGTGCAGACAGCATAAAAACAATGACAAAAAGCAATGCAATACTTGACTTTAAGCAGCTGTTTATTTAAAAATTAGGCATAATTAATGGGGGCGACCTATGAAAAGCAAGATGGTGATCATTCTGATATTAGGTTTAATCTTAATGTTTGGGGGTCAGGTTTTTGCTCAGATAGCCGGCCTTAGAGCAGCGGATGGGGGACTACTCAATGAGGCTGAGCTTGCAGCGGCAATTAAAACCGCTTTGCAGGAAGGCAGGAGCCCAATAGAGGTGGTTAAAAGCGCTATTGATGCCGGATACAGCGTCACAGAGGTATTCCAGGCTGCTTTTTCCGTCGGTATTACTCTCGATAGCGCTATTAAAGGAGCTATTGCTTCCGGCATGACTACCGATGTTATTGCCAGAAGCGCGACCTCTTCAGGGGCAAATCCCCAGCAGGTTGCCGGTGTGATGGGACGGGGCGGCACGGGCTTTGCGTATACACCGGCAGGCGGGACGACGGGGACGGCTCTGCCATATGTAAACCGCAGTTTTAGTTCTCCGACTAACGATCCCAATCAGGTTCAGCCCTTCATAAGCCGGCATGGGTTCTGAAGTATAACGTAGGTGAAAATGCCGGGAGCAGCCAAGTTGTTTCTGTTACTTGCGGTTGCATATACCCTTATGCCTGCCGTGCTATATGCCGCATCTGTCGCAGTCGAAGAAATGCCGATAGGAGTCAGACCGACAACGTCTAATGTTCTTGAATCTTTGGGGGGGTATATTCACCCGTCCCTTTCCCTTTCGGAAACTTACAATGATAATCCTTCGGCCACCAATACCAACAAGAAGCCGGATTTCGATACGGTTATTTCTCCCGGCATATGGGTGGCCCTGCCGGGCCTGGTCGAGCAGGCATATACTGTCTCGACATCGTACGTCAGCCCCGGTGGTTTACCATTGACCAGGTTTGTCTCAGCTGGTCAGCGCAACTTTCAGGGTTATATCTTATACAGAGGAGATTTTGAGAGGTATGCGAAGTACACGTCTGAAGATTCGGATAACCAAAAAGTCGAGGGGATGTTTCAGTGCATCTTCCCCGGAGGGTTGCTGCTTAATGTGACGGAGCAATATTTGAAATATCACACTATACAGGGTATCGGGGCCTCGGCAACTCTTGATAAATATGAAACGAATTCCTTTAATACTCTTTTGAGCTATGAGGTGAACGATAGTTTTGCGGTTAGGGCCGACTATTCAAACTATCCTGTTCACTATTTGTTGACTAACAACATTTATAGAAACCGCACCGATAACTCCGCATCAGGATATGTTTTTTATAAAATCGCATCGAGGACCGAGTTATTTGGCGAGTATGATTTTGCTAATGTAAGGTATGATAAAAATATTCTTCCGGGCAGTGAGGAAGATCGTGTGTTTATGGGGTTCCTGAAGGCAGTATCGGCAAAAACGATGATCATGGTAAAACTGGGTTACCAAATAAAAAACTTTACAAGTTCTAATGTGAGCAATGCGGGTGATATGACTATTGAATCGCAGATACAATATGTATTTACCCCGAAATCTTCTATAGGTCTTGTTATTTCACGAAAAACCGAGGAGACCGATATTATCGGGACTGGGTATGTCCTTTCCAGCCTCTGCCAGTGCACAGTTTAATCATAAATTTACTGATAAATTAACGGGTAGCCTAAATGCTGCGTTTACTGATGACCAGTACAAGGGGGGCGCTGTCACTGTCGGAAGCGAAACCAAGAATAGGGAAGACGGATATTACAGTGGCGGCGTTGCGTTAGTTTATGCTTTCAGGAAGTGGTTAAGTACTCAACTCGGGTATGTCTATACGAAGAAAAACTCGAATTTCTCGGCGTATGGCTTTGACAGCAACATGGTAACTTTTAATATTACGGGAGGTTTTTAGCGTTTTGCCATAGGTGGATATTTTTTATCCGAATCGTTTAAAGGTGTCAGGTTGCGAGGTTCATGTTTTTTCCGCTCCTCAAACTTAAAAAAGCCAAATAACTATCAATGAAAAAGTATTTAATTATTATAGCGCAGCTCATAGTCCTTTGCAGCAGCTTTTGTGTGTTTGCCGCACAGGACTATATCGTGGGAGAAGGTGATGTTTTACGAATCACGATCTATGATCAACCTGATCTGACTACACTCGTAAGAATAGGCGGCAATGGAACAATCCTTTTCCCCCTAATCGGGCAAGTAAAGGTTGCAGGCCTTACCATCTCGCAGGTGTCTGAAAAGATAGCGTCACTGCTGTCAGACGGTTATCTTGTCTCACCCCAGGTTACTATATTCATTGAAGAGTTCAGAAGCCAGAAGGTGACTGTCATCGGACAGGTGAACAGGCCGGGTCTGTATGAGCTTAATGGCTATACAACACTTCTGCAGGTACTCTCAAATGCCGGCGATCTGGCCAAAGACGCAGGAGATAAGGCAATCATTAAAAGGAAGCCCGTCTCACCGGATAAAAAAGAAACCATAATTACCATCGACCTGAAGCGGCTTATCGAGCATGGCGATACTTCCCAAGACATCCCGATTATTGACGGCGACAGCATCTTTGTTGTCAAAGCGGCACTTTATTATCTCAATGGCGAGGTAAGAAAGCCTGATGCGTATAAATTGGAAGATGGCACCACAGTGATCAAGGCGATTACAATTGCAGGGGGATTTACTGATAAGGCATCGCCGTCAAGGGTCAGAATAATCAGAAAGATCAATGGCAAGGAAGAAAAGCTGGAAAGGGTCAAGATGGACGAGACTATACTGCCTGATGATATAATCGTAGTGCCCGAAAGTTTCTTTTAACGGACAGGAGATTTTATGCAAGAGAAAGAGATTCATTTACGCGACTATGTTAAAGTCTTGCAGAAGAGAAGACAGACCGTTATTACCTTTTTTGTCATTGTTTTTCTTACTGTAGCTATCGGGACTCTCACAACTAAGTCTATCTATGTGGCCAGTACAAAAATACTTATTGAAAAAGAGGAGTCACGGTACCTGACTAATGCTTCTTTTGCTCCATATGATCCTTCATTTTACGAAACACAATACGAGCTCATAAAGAGTACGGCGGTTTCCCGTAAAGTGGTGGAGTTGCTCAATCTGGATAAAGGGTACGATCCTGCAAAGAGGCCGGGGTTTTCTTTTTTCGGTGAAATAGCCAATTGGTTTAGGACACTTTTTTCATCACAACAGCAGATAGCCGTTTCCGTTGAGGATGCCGCTCAAGCCAAGGTGGATAGGATAGCAAAGGCTATCTCCGGCAATATAGAGGTCAGGCCGGTCAAGAACAGCAAGATAGTAGAGATTCGGTTTTCTTCTTCCGATCCCGGGTTTGCCAGCACTATTACTAACACGTTGGCTCGTGCATACATCGAAGAACTCCTTGAATTAAACACGAGCTCCACCCGTTATGCTATTGAGTGGATGACTAAAAAAGCCGAGGACGAACGCGACAGGCTGGACCGTTCAGAGAAGGCGCTTCAGGAATATGTGAAGAACCGAAATATCGTAACACTCGAAGACAAGGCTTCTGCAATAGTGCCCCAGAAGCTTTATGAGTTGAACACGCAGTTGGTACTGGCTGAGACGAAAAAGAAGCAGCTCGAAACCCTGTACAACAAGGTGAAGGATGTATCGAAGAATCTGGAAAAGGCGGAATCCATGTCGGTCATCGCTTCAGATCCTTTCCTGCAGGCACTGAACCAGCAGGTGCTCCTGAGTGAGCAGAATATCAATGCACTCTCTCAGAAATATGGCAGTAAGCATCCGGCCATGATCCGTGCACTGGAAGATCTTAAAATACTCAAGGCGAAGAGAGAGACTGAGATATTAAGGATCATTGACTCCGTAAAGAATGATTACGATCTGGCAGCGTCAAGTGTGGCAACGCTCAACCGGTTTTTGGGGGAGGCGAAGTCTGAAGCCCAGATCTCCAATGAAAAATTTGTGGAATATAGCACCCTTAACAGAGAGTTGGAGACGAACAGGCAGCTTTATGAGGCCCTGATGAAAAAAATCAAGGAAGAGAGCATCACCGAAAGGGTCCAGACGGTAAATGTTCTGGTAGTTGAAAAGGCTGAAGCGCCTAAGTCGCCTGCCAAACCGCGCAAGATGTTTAACATTTTCCTGGGGTTCATTGGCGGTTTGTTAGGAGGCGTGGGCATGGCCTTCTTTGTAGATTATCTTGACAATACGGTTAAATCTCCTGAAGAGGCGGAGACAAAGTTGGGTATCCCTGTTTTCGGGTTGATATCGTTGAATTCCTCTGTGGCAAACCCCATCGAGGGGATTGTGCTGAGCGAGCCGTCCTCGATCATTACCGAGAGCTATAAAGGTATAAGGACGGCCATGCTCCTTTCATCCGCAGAAAAGCCTCCCAAAACAATCCTTATTACCAGTATGAGTCCTGAAGAAGGCAAGACTGCCACGGCAGTTAATCTCGCAATGGCTATTGCACAGGCTGAATACACGGTCCTAATGATAGATGCCGACCTAAGGAAGCCGCGTATCCATAAAATCTTCGGATTGAATAATGCAAAGGGCCTTTCCACTTACCTGGCCGGGGCATCGGATTTTAGCATTATCCAGGAGGGACCGCTTCCTAACCTCAGTATTCTCACTTCAGGTCCTCTGCCGCCTAATCCCACAGAACTCCTTAGTTCGAGCAGGATGAATGAGATGCTTACTGAAGTGGCCGGCAAATACGATGTCATCATCTGCGATTCCCCTCCGGTTCTCACCGTAGTTGACGCTCTTATCCTTAGCAAGATGCTTGACGGCACTATCATTGTCGCGCGCGCCGGCAAGGTGACGTACGATGAAGTGAGAGAGGGGCTAAAATCCCTTACAGACCTGAAAGCGCATGTACTCGGACTTGTGATCAACGCGCTTGATATAAAGAAAAATGCCTATTACTATCAGCGTTATCATCGTTACTATTATTCGTCACAGGAAGAGAGCAGCAGCCTGAAGCAGTGATCGATATACATTGTCACATACTTCCCGGGATTGACGACGGACCATCCGGCATAGGGGAGTCAATACAAATGGCACGGATTGCCGCTGAAGACGGGATAACCACCATAGTAGCGACCCCGCATGTAAAGGACACCGTGCATCCCGTATCGGCTATCAAAAAAGGAGTGGCCGACTTGAACAGGCATCTTCAAGCTTTGGACATTCCGGTGAAGGTCCTCCCTGGTGCTGATGTTAATGCCTTCCTCAATCCCTCACTGATAAAAGACTACACTATTGGTGAAACTAACTACATTCTCATCGAATTTCCGCATACTCACATTCCTCAAAACGCAAAAGACATTCTCTTTAATATAAGCCTTCAAGGATTGCTTCCTATTATCACCCATCCTGAGCGCAATGCATCAGTAATAAAAAATCCGGAGTTCTTGTTTGAGCTGCTGTATGCTAACGTCACTGTGCAGATCACCGCGGAAAGTCTGACCGGAGAATTCGGACCCGATGTCAGGGAATGCGCTTTATATCTCTTACGCAGGGGTGTAGTAGGGTGTATCGCAACTGATGCCCATTCCTGCGGATGGAGGCCTCCTATCCTCTCCAAAGGTGTGAAGATTGCAGAAGAGATCATCGGCAGGGAGCGTGCATTGCAACTGGTGGTCGCAAATCCCGAAGCAGTGATAACAGGACTGGAGCTTCATGCCGTCTAAGGGCTTGCGAATAAATAAGTTGTGCATTAAGGCGCTCAGATTTGGGTCAGCTTTGGCTGATCCGATTGAGCAAAACCGGAGGCGTAGCAGAGCTACGTTGAGGATTTTGTGATGGAGGATCGGGCAAAGCTGATCCCCGAAGCTGAGATGCATCAAGGTACAAGTTATTTATTCGCAAGCCCTAAGAGTTACGCATTTTTTATTTTTCTACTGATCTTTTCTCCGCTTGCCTTTGGGACAGTGGAGCAATGGTCGTTGACCGTTATGGAGGGGTGTTCTCTGTGGGCGCTTTTTTTATTGTGCAGGGAGCGTAACGAAGGCCTGCAGTTTTTCTACAAGGTCCCGGGGATCATCCCATTGTTTGCCCTCTGGTCATATTGCATTATACAGCTTATTCCCCTGCCGGCTGGGATAGTGCACATTATTTCTCCCAATACTTATAAAGTTTATGCCGAAACTATAGGGAGTGTCGAACCCGTGAATTGGATGACACTTTCGATCAATAAAAAAGCGACTATGCTGGAATGGTTCAGGTTTACAGCATATCTCTCTTTTTATATTGTTACGGTGCAGCTGCTTGCCGGAAAAGAGCTTCTCAGGAAAACAGTGAAAGTGGTCATCACGTTCTCATCCGGACTCGCCCTTCTGGGAATTTTCCAGTATCTTTTTTATAACGGTAAACTTTACTGGATCAGAAATCTAACGCAGGGGGGCCACCCATTTGGTCCTTTTGTGAACAAAAACCACTATGCGGGTTTCATGGAAATGGTCCTACCCATTATACTGAGCATTTTTGTCTATTTCAAACCGAAGGTCAAATACCGTTCGTTTCGTGAGCGTCTTTTGAATATCTTTACCAGTAAAGATACGGACCGCCACATACTTATTGGATTTTTTTCAATACTTGTTGCGGCCTCGGTTTTCCTATCCCTGTCGCGCGGCGGTGTAGTAAGCCTCTGCCTTTCGATGATCTTTTTCAGTTTAATGGTTGCCCGGAAAAAGGGGCGCTATAAAAATGGAATGTTTATTATCGCATTCTTTATAACTTTGTTCCTCGTTGTGACCTGGTTAGGGTGGGAACCTATTGTGCAGCGTTTTGAGAACATTAGGGATGTCCAAGGTAATATTACTGAAATCAAGCCTACACTATGGAACGACAGCACGCGCTTGATACGGGATTTCCCTCTGACCGGAACAGGGTTCGGGACGTTTGTCAGCAGCTATCAAAGATACCGGACATTCCCCGGGGAACTTACTGCCGACCATGCCGAAAACGACTATATTGAGCTTTTGACTGAGGGGGGTATAATTGCCTTTTTGCTTGCCGGATGGTTCCTCTGCTCCGTGCTCTATCGTTCATACAAAACCTTTCTGCAGCGAAAAGAATCCTATTCTATATATCTCTCTATCGGAAGCGCTGCCGGATTGCTCGCAATCATGATTCACAGCGTTGTTGATTTTAACCTCCATATAGGTTCAAACGGGCTCTATTTCTTTTTTCTCTGCGGCTTACTCGTCTCGGCGACGCATACCCGGATGCGGGAGAAGCTCAATTCAACTTATCTCGAGACAATACAACCCTTCCCGTTGTCAAAACTGCGCAGAGCAGCTGTTGTGCTATTGATAGTAATAACAACCGTAAATATAGGCGCATTGGCTGCTGAAATCTTGTTCTCCGGAGTTAAGAGCTTCAGTCTCGATGAACAACATACTCGGAATGAATTGCTCAAGATAAAGAAAAGGGCTTACTGGGCATCTCTATGTGACCCTTTTGATGCGCGATACCGGGATGCTGTCGGTAAAATGGAGGTGCTGCTGTCGAACAACGACGGTGCGCTCCGCTATTATACAAAGGCACTTGAGCAGGATTGTATGAACGGCGGATATTTGCAGGACCTCGGGTTTGCATATGCAGCCCGCTCGGATTTCGATAAGGCTGAGCGTCTGCTTCGTCTGGGAACCGAGTATGACAGCAGGAATGCTTTGCGACACAGGACATATGCCGTATGGCTGATTTCGCAAGGCAGAAGAGAAGAAGCGCTTAAGAATATAGCGCTCTCGATGAGCCTTGTACCTGAACAAACACGTGAGTATATAACGCTTCTGGTGCTTAATGGTTACAATGACGAAGAAATACAAAAGGCACTGCCGCAAAGGATGTTTCCGTATATTACTTTCGGATCGTATCTTCACCGGACCGGCAACGACTCATTGGCTGAACAGGCCTATCTCAAAGCCCTTAATTTCATAGACAGTGATAAGTCTGCGAGTAAATCATATGTTTACGCGATTTCCGACTTCTTTAGGGGACAGAAAGATTACGATACTGCCCTTGACATTATACAGAAGGGACTTGTTCACTTCCCGGATGACACGGAAATGCAATTGGTCTGCGCAGCATTGTATGAGCAGCTCGGGATCACGTACCGGGCAATAGAGGAATATAGAAAAGTGCTGCTCATAGACCCTGCTAACCTCGATGCACGCAACAGGCTGGATGCGCTGACATTCAAAAAAGAGTGAGGAATACAAGAGGATATTGCAAGTTTCTGGAAAGGTCACCGAAAGACACTGCTCTTTTATCTTCTCCCTTAAACTAGATAAAAAACAGTGCTGGAAATATTTGAAAGAGAACTTTTAAGCATTTTGGAGGTGTCAACTTGAAAAGACGTGCCTTGATCACAGGCATCACCGGCCAGGACGGCTCATATCTGACTGAAATGCTTCTGGACAAAGGATACGAAGTACACGGTCTCATCCGCCGCTCTTCATCCTTCAATACAGCAAGGATTGATCACCTGTATCACGACATCCATGAATCGGGCCTGCCACTCTTCCTCCACTACGCCGACCTCAATGACGGCAGTTCAATAAATAAAATCCTCAGGAATGTGCACCCCCAGGAGATATATAATCTGGGAGCACAGAGCCATGTAAGGGTATCTTTTGACGTGCCGGAGTATACTGGTGAAATTGTTGCCCTGGGGACCACCAGGATTTTAGAGGCAATCAGGGAAGCTGAATTAAGTGCAAAGTTCTATCAAGCATCTTCCTCGGAAATGTTCGGGAAGGTAGTTGAAACACCACAGAAGGAAACGACCCCATTTCATCCAAGATCGCCATACGCCTGCGCAAAGGCATATTCTCATTATATCACCGTCAATTACAGAGAGAGTTACGGCCTTTTCGCTTGTAACGGAATTCTCTTTAATCACGAATCCCCGCGCCGTGGAGAAACATTTGTCACCAGGAAGATCACCCGAGCAGCCGCCAGGATAAAGTTGGGGCTCCAGTCGAGCCTGTATCTCGGTAACCTGGATGCGAAAAGGGACTGGGGGTTTGCCGGTGATTACGTGGAGGCCATGTGGCTGATGCTCCAGCAGCTTGAGCCCGATGATTATGTTATTGCCACCGGCGAGACCCATTCGGTCAGGGAGTTCGCTGAAAAGGTTTTTGCGAGGCTCGATATGCCGCTGGAATGGAAAGGCAACGGGGTCCATGAAAAGGGGATTGACTCAAAAACAGGCAAAATTGTTATTGAGGTTGACCCAAAGTATTTCAGGCCTGCCGAGGTGGATTTCCTGATTGGGGATGCTTCAAAGGCCTGTACAAAATTGGGATGGAAAACAAAGACCGACTTTGAGGGCCTGGTCAATATGATGGCTGACGCGGACATGAGGCTTGCTGAAATGGAGAAAAGAGCAAATAGATGAGGGTATTTTGAATAAGGCGGAAGGTATGAATAGGAATTCAAAGATTTATGTTGCGGGGCATAAAGGACTGGTTGGTTCCGCGATAGTCAGAAAACTCCGGAAGTCCGGTTATGAAAATATAATCGGCAGAACACACGGAGAACTTGATCTGATACGGCAGGCTGATGTCGAGGTATTTTTTGAGCTGGAACGGCCTGATTATGTTTTTCTGGCAGCAGCTAAGGTCGGAGGTATAAATGCGAATAATACGTATCGCGCCGACTTTATCTACGAGAATCTGCAAGTGCAGAACAATGTCATTAATTCAGCCTTTCGATGTGGCGTAAAGAAATTACTTTTCCTGGGCAGCGTATGTATTTATCCAAAGTTCGCGCCTGTTCCTGTCAAAGAGGAATACTTGCTGACCGGTTCGCTCGAGCCTACCAATGAACCTTATGCAATCGCAAAGATCGCGGGAATAAAATTGTGCGAGGCGATGCGTGATCAATACGGGTTTAATGCGATTTCGTGCATGCCTGCTAATCTCTATGGTTCCTATGATAATTTTGACCTTGAAAATTCTCATGTTATCCCGGCGTTAATACATAAATTTCATGAGGCAAAGATAAAAGGTGCAAAATCCGTTACCCTGTGGGGAACAGGGAACCCGATGAGGGAGTTTCTTCATGCGGACGATGCGGCGGATGCAGCTGTGTTTTTAATGGAACATTATGATGGCAGGGAGTTGATCAATGTCGGCACGGGTGATGATATTTCCATTAGGGATCTTGCTCTTTTGATAAAAGAGATCAGTGGTTATGGAGGCGAAATCGTTTGGGACGCTACCAAGCCTGATGGGACCCCCCGTCGTCCACTCGATGTCACTAAAATTCGGGCCCTCGGATGGCGCCATTCAATAGTTTTCCGTGATGGTCTTGCGATGACCTACGCATGGTTCAGTGAGCACTACAGACCTGGAGATATTACTTAAGTGCTGCAGACATATATCAAAGAAAAGGGAGCATTGCTGTTGATAAGCGATATCGCGGCGATGCTCGTATCTTTCATCATCGCGGTCCTTGTCGGCCACAAAGCTCCATTCACTTTCAGTCTCGTCTGGAACTATCACTGGGGTTTTTCTATCCTTGTGGCAGGCACAGTCACACTTTTTTTTATTCTCGACGCTTACACCCTGCACAAGACGCCGTTCCAGTTTCTATATCAGATAGCAACCATAGGGTTCGGCCTTTTGCTAAGTTCAATTCTGTTGACATTCACATTCTTTTTTTTCCGGGAGATGGTGCCACGTGCTGTATTTATTCTTTTTTATCTTTTTTCTTTCATCATTATTGTCCTTTTTCGTTATATCATCACTAAGAACATTCGTTCGTCCACGCTTTGGCGGGTCCTCATTGTTGGCGATGGCAAACGAAGTACAGAAGTTGCACAGCTTATAACTTCACGGGTATATCTTCGTGCCGAAGTCGTGGGCTATGTGTCTGATAGACCGGGGACCTATGCAAAGAACAGGATGCCGCATCTCGGGAGCATACAGGACCTTGTATCGATCGCCCAGCAGAGGGATGTTGATCATGTCATTGTTGCAACCGCTTCCATCGATGATGATTTGATGAACCTCCTGCTCCAATGCATGCAGATAAAGGTCCGGGTTTTCAATTTCATAAACGTGATAGAGGAGATTACCGGCAAGGTACCTATTGATTACTTGACTGACAACTGGTTCATCCTGGAACTAAGCCTTAAAGGTAAGCGCTACTTCTGGTATGCCAAGCGCTCGATAGATATTGCACTCGCCAGCGCCGGTTTATGTCTGACCCTGCCCCTGCTTCCCCTCGTCGCTCTTCTGATCAAGCTCGATTCAGGGGGGCCGGTATTTTATGCCCAGTATCGGATCGGCAGGGGGAACAAACCTTTTCTCGTCTGGAAACTGAGGACCATGATCGAGGATGCAGACAAGAACAATGTCCACTGGACAACCAACAAAGATAATCGTATAACGCGGGTTGGAAAACTGATTCGTAAAATGCGGATCGACGAAGTACCCCAACTGATCAATGTGTTAAAAGGAGATATGAGTCTGATCGGGCCGCGGCCGGAGGCGGTGAGCCTGGTTGAGAAGTACGTGAAAGCGATCCCTTATTACTCTGAACGCCACATGGTCTCGCCCGGGATCACGGGATGGGCGCAGATCAATCACCGCTACGGCAATTCGATCGATGATGCACGTCAGAAGCTAATGTACGATTTCTACTATATCAAGAACAGGAGCCTGACCCTTGATCTCGTCATATTACTTCGGACGATCCGGATCGTTCTTACTGGTAAGGGCGCGCTATAAGTCCTTGTCCTCGACAAAGTAGTAATTATACTCAGCGCTGAGCGGTACCGGAACGGGCGAATAGTCGTCGTCCAGCGCTATGCTTGTGGTTGCCGGTGTAACCTTATCGCCCTCGCACATCAGCCAAAACCATAAACGCCATAACCAGCTCATCAGTATTCCCTCCTATTTTTCTGTGGTCGCATGTCTTATCCTCAACTGACTATCATGCAAGAATTATACTAGGCAAGACAATGTGTTATCTTCTTGGTTTATTGGGATTTCCGAGGGTTATTAAACAGCATGTATGTGGATTAATTCCAATTTCCTGGGAAATAAATTACATATAAGATATAATCACACCTTCAGGCACCTTTGCGTCAGATATTGCGATAACCGTCAATATAGCTAACGCCGGGATGGGCTGAGACAGATCTAATCCCGGCGCTCACCTCTTCCTCAATAAGTCTGCCGACTTCTTGGGCACCCCCTGCAGAAAAACAACCCCGTAATGTCTGACTTGCATACACCCAGTTTATTGCAATATTTGTTGTTGTAGAGTATACTTCTACCTATAAATAAGGTGTCCTGTTTTACAATTATACAATCATAATTAAAGGGGGGTAATTATGCTGAAAAAATTTGGAGTCATTCTTCTTGCCGTTCTCTTTATCGGGTCCATGACATGTGCGCCGATAATAGGAACGGTCGATGCCGCCGCAAAATGCGACTGCGGTAAGGATTGTAAATGCGCTAACTGCACGACAGACAAGGGTGATTGCAACTGCAAGAACGGTAAAAACGGAAATGGTTGCCAGTGCGGGAAAGATTGCAAGTGCGGAAAGTGCAGCAAGGGAAACTGCGACTGCAAAGCAGGGGACAAAGGCTGTAATTGTATGAGTGACGGCAAGGGCTGCAAGTGCGGCAAGGACTGCAAGTGCGAACATTGCAAAACAGGCAAGGGAAAGTGCAACTGCAAGAGTGACGGCAAGGGTGGCTGCAATTGTGGTAAAGACTGCAAATGCAAGCACTGCTCCGCAAGCGCTATGGTAAAGCCGACCTCTGATGCTGCTTACGCAAAGACGATGGTTTCGAAGGCAGGAACATTCAAGGTAACATACACAAGTGATCTCCAGACTGTGCCGGTTAACAAGCTCCAGTCCTGGAAACTCAAGGTTGAGACTGCTGACGGCAAACCGGTCAAGGATGCGAAGATTACAGTTAGCGGGACCATGCCGGAACACGGTCATGGTATGCCTACACAGCCCAAGGTCACAAAGAACTACGGCGATGGTACCTACCTTGTGGAAGGAATGAAGTTCAGTATGTCCGGATGGTGGGTGGTCAACGTCAGTGTCAACGCTGGCGGAAAAACCGACAATACTTCCTTCAACCTCATGTTGAAGTAATTTTATGCAAAAGCGGAGTTGGAGGTTATCATGGCCCGGTTTACTTTTCTGACGCTTGTCCTCATTTCTTTTACGATTATGGGCGCAGGCAGCACTGGCATGGCCGCGGACAAGGACCTCCAACAGATTCATCAGTGGAGCGAGGAAGACAAGAATGTGATACGCTCCCTCTCTCTTGCCTCGCTTCCGCCGCTGCCCCCTGACCCGTCGAACGCTTATGCAGATAACCCCAAGGCGATAGAATTTGGGAAGAAGCTTTTCTTCGATAAAAGTTTCAGCGCCAACGGGAAGATATCATGCGCCACCTGTCATATTCCGGAATATTCATTCACTGACAGATTTGCCCTTGCCAGGGGCATGGGCACCAATACTCGAAGGACCATGCCGCTCATCGGTGTAGCCTATCAGTCCTGGTTCTTCTGGGATGGCAGGAAGGA
This sequence comes from Nitrospirota bacterium, assembly GCA_963710375.1. Classification (GTDB taxonomy): domain Bacteria; phylum Nitrospirota; class Thermodesulfovibrionia; order Thermodesulfovibrionales; family Dissulfurispiraceae; genus JADFXI01. Next base: position 34,242 of record CAVPZX010000008.1, on the reverse strand, counting down.
CAGCTTATGGTCTCAGGCCATTGGACCGATCGAGAGCGTTCCTGAGCATGGCATTACCCGTTCTTACTGCGCACACCTGATAATCGACAAATACAAGAACGAATACACTGAGATATTCGGCAGTCTCCCGAAGATAACCCACAAGAGTCTGTCCTCCGAAGGCAAGCCCTGGAACAGGTAATCCAGTTGCGCTCAAGCTCTGGAAGGCGATGAAACCGGCTGACCGGTACGCTGTCAACAGGGTCTACGCGAATATCGGCAAGGCGATCGAAGCTTATGTGAGGAGGATAGTGCCTTCTCCCGCGCCGTTCGACCTGTATGCCGATGCAGTACTCAGGAACGACCAGGCGGCTGCGGACAAGGCAATGGGCCGCGATGCAGTCGAAGGATTGCGACTATTCATCGGAAAAGCCAAATGTATCACCTGCCACATGGGTCCGCTTTTTACGAACGGCGAGTTTCACGACATTGGGCTGGACAATGGAAAGGATAAGGGCAGGGCAGAGGGCATTGGCAAGGTGCTTTCTGATGAGTTCAACTGTCTCGGTAAATACAGCGATGCCAAGCCTGATCAATGCAGCGAACTGAGGTTCATAGACAAGGACAAAAGCAAATATATAGGAGCATTCAAGACCCCAACGTTACGAAATGTTGCAGAGCGGCCACCCTATATGCATGCGGGGCAATCCAAGTCCCTGGAAGATGTAATGTTTTTCTACAGGATGAGTTCAAGCACTCAAGTGGAGCATCAGGACCTGACTGATGAAGAACTTTTACAGATCGAGGCATTTATGAAGACGCTCTCAGGACCTTTGATCTCTCCGTAGGGCTCTCGAATAAATAACTTGTGCATTCAGGCGCACAGATTTGGGTCAGATTTGGATGATCCGACTGAGCAAAACCGCAGGCGTAGCATAGCTACGTTGAGGATTTTGCGACTGAGGATCTGGCAAAGATGGCCTAAATCTGAGATGCATCAATGTGCAAGTTATTTATTCGCGAGCCCTCAATATTTTTTTAACTTTTATCCCGTTTATAAAACGCCATTATCTTTTTGACTGCTATCGGAAATAATCCGAGGAGCGCAAATGAAAAGATCAATCCGGGAGACAGAATGCCGGATAGAGAATTGACCTTTGCAAGCTCTTTCCCCGCATTCACGTAAACCATAGTACCCGGAAGCATCCCCAATTGCGATACCCAATAAAATGTCAGCAAAGGTAATTTTGTCAGACCCATGACAAGATTGATGACAAAGAAAGGAAAGATCGGAATTAATCTAAGCGTGAAGAGATAAAAGGCGCCTTCCCTTTCTATGCCTTTGTTAACAGCCGACAGTTTGTCGCCGAATTTCAACTGTACCCAATCCCTTAATACGAACCGTGAGGCAAGGCATGCAAAGGTCGCACCTATGGTGCTGGCGAAAGATACGATAAGTGTCCCGGCCACTAAACCAAAGAGCGCCCCTCCCACCAGGGTGAGCACTGCTGCTCCCGGCAATGATAACGACGTGACAATAATATAAATAATCATATAACCGGCTATTACAAGTATCTTATGTTCAGCATACAGAAGCGCGAACTTTTCCTGAGAGGCCTTCAGGTAGGAAAGGCTGAGATATTGTTCAAGCCCAAAGATCTTAAATGCGGCGATCAGTAATATGATTACAGCCAATATCGCTATCTTATTAATATTTTTTTGGGTCGTCATACGCAGGTCATTTCTCCTTTTGTGATTGTTCACGGGCCAAAAGGAAAGGAAATGCAGACCGTACACGGTCTGTCTCGACGGGATCGAACTCGCAGGTTATGAATTCTTCGGTATCATCGCCGGAACAGACGGTATTTCCAAATGGACCAAAAATTCGGGAAGCGCCTGGATACACGATACCGTTGCCGTCAACTCCGGTGCGGTTTACTCCTATCACAAAACATTGGTTCTCTATCGCACGCGCTTTGAGCAGTGTTTCCCAGTGGTCCTTTCTTTTGGAAGGCCAGTTGGCTATTACAAATATCGCCTTTACCCGTCCTGCAACATCCCTGAAAAGCTCAGGGAACCTCAAATCATAGCAGATAAAGACGCTGGAAGGCATTGCATCAATATTAAAGACGACCCTCTCTGTCCCTTCAATAAACCGCTCAACCTCCTGGGACAGGGGAAAAGAGTGCGTTTTTGTATAAGTCGCATCCGGACGGCCTTTTCTGTCGTAAACAACTGCCATGTTTCTGGCGCGCTCTTCTCCGGGTGTTTTCATAGCAAAACCGGCAATGAGATTGATTGCGTTTTCCCGTGCAATTGATGATAAATACGAGGCCGTCTCCCCGTATCCATCTTCGGCTATGACAGGTATGTTCATCGAAAAGCCGGTGGAGAATAATTCCGGAAAAATGATTACATCGCATTTCTCCTGTGCCGCTTTCCCGGTGAAGAAGGCCGCCCGTTCAAGGTTGGCCTTCTTTGATTCCCAGACACTGTTAAGTTGTATCAAAGCTGTTTTCATAATATTTAATATTATCATATCAGCCAGATGATCTGTTCATGGTATATTTAACAATAATGGACTATAACAGAATGAGCGCTCGTCAGGCACAACTTTCTTTTCCTTTCGAACATGACCCGGGGTTTCTTGTCCGCACCTTTGAAAAGGCCTCGGGGAGGTCTGTTTCGCTCGTGTTGACAGATAATTCAACCAGCATGCTTTCTATTAGAAAAAAAGGGGCTCTGTCTTGTGTAAGACTGCATCGGATGTTTCTCTGCGCTGACGAAGCTACGCTCAAAGAAATAGGTTTATTTATTAAGCACGGCAGTGGAAGCATGACAAGGTTCAGGGCCTTTCTGAATAAAATGAGCAGTGTGGTCCGGCGGAAACCGGCGAGATGCTTTCCTGTTAGGACGCAGGGCAAGTGCTATGATCTGTACTCAATATTTGAACGGCTTAACAGGGAATATTTCGACTCAAGGCTTACTTCTGTCATAACATGGGGGACCGGGACATCTAGGAAAGCGGTGCGGAAGCGGACATTGGGCAGCTACAGTAATAACAGCAATACCATACGGATCAATCCGGTCCTTGATAAGAAGACGGTGCCTGACTATTATGTTGAATTTGTGGTTTACCATGAAATGCTCCATGCAGCTATGGGTATCGGGGAAAAGGACGGCAGGCGCTCTGTTCACACGCGGGCTTTCAGAGAGCGGGAACGGCTTTTCAAAGATTATGCTAAAGCGATACAGTGGGAGCACACGAGGTAACCATAATCTGCAATTCAGATAGTACTGGGTTGTTTTTCTGCAGTCGAGCGCCTGGGTTATCTGCAGTGGGCGAGTAACGCCGAGCCCACATATTCAACTGGATCAGGGATGATTTTCCATATAGACAGCAGGACTGGCGCAAAGGGCTAATCGCTCGCAAAGAAAAATTACCCTGTACTGTCTGAATTGCATAACCATCATACACCTCTTGCAAGAATATCTCTCACAGTTTTCAGCGCCTCATCCTTTGTGTTCACCTTGCCCTCCAATATATCATCTTCCAACTCGGATAATATAAGTTTGAACTGAGGGGAAGGGGGCAGGTAGAACTCCCTTATAAGGTCGTCACCGGTAATCATTCTGAGGATACCCATCCGCGGCAAGACCTCATCAACGTATAGCGAAAGGATTTTGTTGCAGAAAGAGAGTACCCGGTCTCCTGGGTCAGGTGTCTCGGGCGTAGAAGATCCGGAAGGTCCCTGATCTTTCTGCCCGGCTGCGACGGCAAGGATCACCATCGGATAGATATCGTCCTGAACGTTTTTCAAAAATCTGAGCATTTCGGATCTGTGTGCGGCAAGGCTGCAGAACGATAGAATGTTTTTGCATCCGGATGAGATCGATGCAATGAGAGCAGCCTCTTTTTTTGACATCTTCAGCCTTAATGCGGCTTCCAGTGCATTTGTCTCCCCAGAAAAAAGTGCTGTCAGCTTAAGGCATATCTGTCTAGCGGGAAGTTCAAAGTAGTCAAGGATGCGCTCTTCATGAAGAGGAAAATAATGGGCCGGGTCGCCAAGCACGGCCTCGCACTGCCCGTAGCAAGCAAGGCCCTTTTTTATGCTGACGCCGGGGGCAGTCAGAAATTCAGGAAACAGCACTGGCATAATGTAATCTTCTTCCATGTCTTTCATGCTTTCATATGAATCCGTGAGCTCCATCAGATGGCGCAATTCATCGGCTATTCTCTCTATAGCAACAGCGTCGAGTAATGCCCTATGCGGGTTGAGGGCACGGCGTGTGTTTATTTCGATATCGGCATGCATTGCAGCCGAGAACCGGTAGATTCTGAGTATCCGAAGCGGATCGCTGACAAGATTTCTCTCAGAAACCATCCTGATCACTCCGGACTGAAGATCTTCCTTACCGCCAAAAGGATCAATTACATGGAGTGTTGACTGCCATTCACACAAGGGCTGGGCCATTGCATTAATGGTTATATCACGTCCCGCCAGGTCGGCGGTAATCGACTCTCCCTTCATTGCCGATATGTCGAGAAAGACCGACTCTTTCACCACCCGCGCGATACCAAACTCGCTGTCGAGGAGGACGAAGGAGCTGCCGGTAGCCTGCGCGAACTCTTTGGAGATTTCGAGGGCATCCCCCGGCACAACCAGGTCGATGTCCTTTGTCTCAAGGCCCGAGAGCATATCGCGCACTGCGCCTCCGACAATATAAGTATTGCCGGCAATGCCCTTTTTTTTGGCAAACTCTTTAAATAGATCTAGGAGCATGTGCATGGACTATTATACAGGTAATCTGTAATTCAGACAGGTGGCAGGTAATCAGTTATGGGTTATTGTTTAATACCACATAAGCGTTTCGTAATAGGGTGAAGGAACGGTAACTGTAATATGCCCCCGCCACGGGCATCGTTCAACTTCCTCACCATTCCGCATTATCTCTACTGAGAACTGCATTTCATCATTTTCTTCCGCTTTAAGGTCTGAGAACAAAACCCCCAGCTCAAATATGTCTTTGGCAGCAACATCCGGAAGTGTCTTTATTTCCTTCCAATCTTCAATTGCCTGTTCGTAAAGTGCCGCGTTGTTCTGGTCCTTCCGGGCATCAAAAATAATTCTAAAGACAGAAGGCTTGACGATATCTATGCGGATAATTATTTTTTCGGTCATTTCGGTGAACGGGACTTTGGGATCGATACGAAGATAAAAATTGTCCTTATTAAAGCCGTAATGGATTGATGAAATCATGCTCTCCGATTTATGCATGCTGCCGCCTGAACGCTTGACATCCATGAAAGCGGCCTGGTTCCATTCGTAGTAACTGGTTACATACCCATCTATCCGCGGCTGTACGAAGCCGCGCGCCCGCGTGACAGGCTCAACGCTCCTGTCTTCCATGAGTATAGGCACATACAAGTGAGAGGGAATGTCCTTTCCCATGACTTTATACACCTTCATTAAATAGCTTCTGAATAGTTCATCAAAGTCTTCCTGTGTTTCGGTGGAGTGGTCGTCTCCATACCACCAGTTCCAGTCACTGCCTTCGGCAGCGTAGATGCAGTTCCATGCTTCGGAGAGGTCCTTGCCGGGATTAGCAGCGGCGAACGCTTCAAGATCATCTCTTGCCTGCGAAAGATAGTCCCACGCCATGTTGTCCTCTTCATGTCCGATCCAGATACCGAAGTTCGCGTTTATCCATGAACCGGCATGCAGGCGCTGGAGTGGCTCACCGGCCCCGTTTTCCCTGATAAAATCAGAAATGGTTACTGCCTTGAAACGGTCATCGCTGCTCAGGGCACGGTAGAGGGCAGCCAGGAAATCATGGCCGTCATTGGCAAAATATTCCCAGGCGTTTTCCCCATCCAGGATTACCGGCACTATGTATGCCCTGTCACTGGGGAGTGTGTTCCGAATCTCCGCTAATTTGCCTATAAAGTCCGCAACCGCTTTTTCGGCTTTCCAGCCGGAATAGGTAAAGCCTATGAGGTCCGACAGTTTATGGTCTCTGAAGAGCATGGATACTCCGCTGAATTGATGCATCCTGTAAAGGGTGGCTGCATCAATGAGATTGCCTTCGGGAGTTCTGAAAGATCTCTGCAGAGAACGGGCCAGCACTTCTTCATCTGTTGCGATCCACTTGATCCCGGCATTGCTTATCGCCCTGACAACATCTTCGCTCACCGATCCCTCGGAGGGCCACATGCCGGCCGGCTTTTTCCCGAAAAGCCGTTCAAAATACCCAATTGCCATTTCGATCTGCTTTACCGCATCTTCCGGATGGGAGAAGCGTTTTTTGGGAAGGTTCACGTGAGGCATTCCTATCTTTGCGCTGTTGGTGTCCCACAGCAAGGGAAGTATAGGGTGATAGAAGGGGGTAACCGAAAGTTCGATCTGACCGCTCTCACTCATTCTTTTATACTCAGGGATTATTTTCCTTAAAATCTCCATTTGCTTTCCGATAAGAATCTTTTTTTCTTCTTCGGTGAAATCTTTTCCTTTTTCAATCAGACCATGCAGAAACGGGTCGCCCTCATTCCTGAACATCGGGTCAATCCATGCAAGGTTGAACAGCACCTGGAGGTCCCTGATGTCGCGGTCATCATAATACCTGGAGGCACGCTCAATATCGCTTTTTGTGACCCTGACCCCTCTTTTAATAAGCAGCTCATAATAGCGGGGAAGAGGCTTTATCATTGTGTCCCAGTTTGCATAAAAAAAGTTTTCGATGATAAACCGCCTCTCTGCCTCGGTAAGATCCGAAGGACTCTTCAATGACAACTCAAGATATGTATCTGTCGCATTGTTATCCGTGTAATCGACAAGTTGTTCCAGCAACGATGGCACCAGGTTAAAAGTTTGACGGATATCGGGAAAATCTGAAAGGATCGACGCCATGTCCAGGTAATCTTTTACGCCATGCAATCGCACCCATGGGAGCCTGTAGACGCCGGTAAAGGGATCTTTGTAATAAGGCTGATGCATGTGCCAGAGGAAGGCAACGGAGAGAGGCTTAGCGGCCATCGTCTTTGAACTGGAAGATATATTCGCCGGGCTTTGCCAGACCGTATTCCTCACGGGCATATTTTTCTATATAAAAACTATCCTCTTTGAGAGCACCGACGCGAGCTTTTAAGGCTTTGTTTTCCTTCTCAAGCGAGCTTATTTCGGTATCCAGCATGTTCCTTGTTTTTGTAAGAGCGGTGTATTTAAGGAACCCCATGTTGCCCAAGACAAGCGCTATGAGCATGTATAAGAAGGCGAGAGTGACGACGGTGAAGAATATGATGTCTCTTCTCCTGCGCTCAAAGGTAACCTGCTGCCTGAGATTTCTCGGCTGTAATCTGCCTCTCATAACCCGACCCTCTCTATATACTGATATAGGGTTATGTTATCACTACGATGGCATAAAATCAACGGCAGGTGGAGGTTAAGGTCAAGGTTAAGGTAAAAGATAAAACGTGATTTGTTGTCTTTTCTTAATCTTAACCTCAACCTAAACCTCTGCCTGTCTTTACTATGCCCCGCCTAAAGAAGGGACATTGTAAAAATTGCGCAGTCCTTTAAATTGAGCAGCCCTGCCCAGTTCTTCTTCAATGCCGAGCAGCCTGTTATATTTTGCGGTCCTTTCTGTCCTCGACAAAGAGCCTGTTTTGATAAATCCGGTATTGCAGGCCACGGCAAGATCTGCGATAGTGGTATCTTCCGTCTCGCCTGAACGGTGAGATATTACCGCAGTGTAGCGCGCCTTTTTTGCCATTTCGATTGCATCGAGAGTTTCGGTAACAGTGCCTATCTGGTTCAGCTTTATCAGGATGGAGTTTGCGATCCCCTTTGCAATACCCTCTTTTAAAATTTTCGTATTTGTTACAAAAATGTCATCGCCGACCAACTGTATTTTTCCGCCGAGGCTCTTTGTATGGTGTTTCCAGCCCTCCCAATCGTTTTCAGCCATGCCGTCTTCGATAGAAAGGATAGGGTATTTCTTAACTATCTTCTCGTAGTATGCCGTCAGTTCATCAGACGATATTTTCTTACCTTCAAAAGTGTATTTGCCCTTATCAAATAATTCCGATGATGCGACATCGAGCGCGAGAAAGACATCTTTGCCCGGGGTATATCCGCTCTCTTTTATTGCCTGAATGATTATTGAAAGGGCTTCTTCATTTGATTTAAGATTTGGTGCAAAGCCGCCCTCGTCACCGACCGCGGTATCGAGGCCTTTCTTCTTCAGGATTGACTTGAGAGTATGGAATATCTCAGCGCTCGCCCTTAGCGCAGTAGCAAATGTGTCAAAACCCGCGGGCACGATCATAAACTCCTGAATATCCAGATTGTTGTCCGCATGTGAACCTCCGTTGATTATATTCATCATTGGAACAGGAAGTTCTTTTGCATTGCATCCGCCTATATATTGATACAGCGGAAGTCCCAGTTCATTTGCTGACGCACGGCATGTGGCCATAGATACCCCAAGAATGGCGTTGGCGCCGAGTTTAGACTTATTCTCGGTCCCATCGAGTTCTATCATAGCCATATCCACGAGGCTCTGGTCCAGCGATTCAAGACCAATAAGTTGCGGCGCTATCTTTTCCATTATGTTCTTGACTGCCTTGAGGACCCCTTTACCGTGATACCGCTTTTTGTCGCCATCTCTCAACTCAAGGGCCTCCCTCTGGCCGGTAGATGCGCCTGAAGGGACAATTGAACCTCCTGTTGCGCCGCTGTCAAGCAGCACATCTACTGCCACTGTAGGGTTGCCCCTTGAATCAAGCACCTCTGATGCAAGTATGTCCAGAATCTCACCCATAAAAAAACCTCCTAATTTAGAATCAGGTTAAGGCTAAGGTTAAGGTTGAGACAATACAAAGGCAAAATATTTTTTTGCCGTTTCTTAACCTTAACCTCAACCTCAACCTCAACCTTTCATTTTATGTATTGCCTCACCATACACATCCGCAGCGGTTTCCATCACGCATTCTGCAAGGGTGGGGTGGGCATGCATCATACCGGCTATCGCTTCCGCGGTCAGGCCGGCCTGCATGGCAAGGGCTCCTTCATGAACAAGCTCCGCTGCATGGGGGCCGATAATATGCACGCCTAAAACTCTGTCTGAACCTGCGTCGGCAATTATCTTGACCATACCGGTTATCTCTCCTATGACATGGGCTTTGCCCAGCATCCTGAACTGAAAACGTCCCACTTTAACATTCATTCCCTTTGCAGTTGCCTCTTGTTCTCTGAGGCCTACAGATCCTATCTCCGGCGAAGTAAATGTCCCTGCAGGCACTACTGAATAATCCATACTGGTATCTATACCGCAGCAATTGCAGGCGGCCACCAGCCCTTCCTTCGAAGCCACATGGGCGAGGAGAGGGCCTCCGGTAACGTCTCCTATTGCGTAGATGCTGCTTATGTTGGTCTCCATTCTCTCGTTTACCGCTATTTCTCCGCGAGGGCCTTTCAGGATGCCCAGTGCCTCCAGCCCGATATTTTCGACATTAAATGCCCTTCCTATGGAAACAAGAAGCTTTTCAGCAACAAGTTCCTCACCGTTGTTGAGGTATGCATGAATACCGTTGTGGTTGCGCTCGACCCTGTCTACCCTGACGCCGGAGAACAACTTGATTTTTTTCTTTATTAATTCTCTTTGAAGCAATGCTGCTATTTCGTGGTCCTCTGTAGAAAGGGCCCCCGGCATCATCTCGACCATTGTTATTTCGGTACCGAGTTCCCTGAATATGCATGCGAATTCACAGCCGATTACCCCTGCGCCGATAACGATCAGACTTTTTGGTATGGAGTCGATTGCCACGGCGTGATCGCTTGAAAGGATATGTTCACCATCAAGATGGAACATCGGTAATTCTGCGGGGCGGGAGCCGGTGGCGATTATTATTTTATCGGTCTCAATTACCTCTGTTGGGCCGTCTTTTTTCCGCGCTTCAACTTTTGCAGGGGTGAGAATCGTTCCCCTGCCTTCAATAAGTGTTACGCCCCAGCTTTTAAAGAGAGATTTGATGCCTTTTACCTGTGTCGCAACGATCTTATTCTTCCTCTCCATTATCCTGGATAGGTTGGGGAGTATCTCTCCCTGTATATCTATTCCGTATTCATTGAGTCGTTTTGCAGTCCGAAGCGCCTCGACGGAGGCGACTAGTGATTTGGTAGGGATACAGCCGCGGTTGAGACATGTCCCCCCTACTTCCGTGTCTTCTATCACGGTTACCTGTGCACCGAGCCTGGCAGCTTTTAAGGCAGCTACGTATCCTCCAGGTCCAGCACCGATGATCGTTAATTTCACTTGGCTTCCTCTTCGATATACTTGTCATAATCGCCACTATCCATAAGCTCATCGAGTTCGGAAGCATCATCCATTTCAATTATTGCGACCCATCCCTTGCCGTATGGGTCCTCGTTTATGATCTCAGGAGAGTCTGCCAGTTTTTCGTTGACTTCGACAACTGTTCCACTTACCGGCGTGATTACTGATGACGTTGCTTTTGTTGACTCGATTTCTGCGATTTCGGTACCTGCTTCAGCAGATGACCCTACCTCCGGGAGGTCAATGTAAACTATATCTCCCAGTGCGTCCTGTGCATAATCGGTGATGCCTATCGTGGCCTTTTTCCCCGATACCATCACCCACGTGTGCTCTTTGTGATACTTGAGATCATCCAGATTCATTATAGTACCTCCTCATTATACAGGTTGTAGGTTAAGGGTCATGGGTTATAGGCTATAGTTTGAAGACAGAAAAAATCAACAACTAATTACCTATTATCCATATACCATTTGTTTCACGGAATGAGAAATTCTTAACATAGTTTTAGTCCTTTGTCAAGAAAAACTAATTGTTAGGGCTCGCGAATAATTAACTTGTGCATTCATGAACTCCGAGATGCATCAATGTGCAAGCTATTTATTCGCGAGCCCTTAAGTGTGCTATCATAAAATTCATGGAAATGGTGAAAAATAAGGCGTTTCTTTTTTTAAGAATGATAAAATTTTCCCATTCGGTATTTGCGCTGCCTTTTGCTTTTACAGGGGCCATTCTGGCATCAGCGTGGGGGAATGGGAAGGCTGTGACTTTTTTGGGTTTAGTGGGATTCCCTCCTGCTGAAAAGCTTTTCTGGATTACCGTTGCCATGATCGGGGCCCGCTCCGGAGCGATGGGGCTTAACAGGATCATCGACAGAAAGATTGACGCGGCAAACCCACGGACAGCCGGCAGGGAGCTTCCGTCGGGTAAGATACGAGTGCTTGATGCAGCTATCTTTACCTCTGTTGCTCTTTCGTTGCTGATTTTTGCTGCGTACCGGCTTAATCCGTTGTGCTTTAAGCTCTCTCCCCTGGCAATTCTGGTCCTGGCCCTTTACTCCTATACCAAGCGTTTTACCTGGATGGCGCATTTTGTCCTCGGCATTGCAATTGCCGCAGCGCCTCTGGGGGCATGGATCGCTGTTCGGGGGAGCCTTGACAAAGAGATTCTACCCATGAGCTTAGCCGTTGTTTTTTGGCTTGCCGGGTTCGATGTGCTATATGCTCTGCAGGACATCGAGTTTGACAGGGGCTACGGGCTTCATTCAATTCCACAGAGGTTCGGCATAAAAGGGTCACTTGTCTTTTCAAAGCTCTTCCATTTCACTACCTGGCTCCTCTTGGCCGCAACCGGAGTCATATTTGGGCTGAATATCGTTTATTGGATCGGGATGATCATTGTTGCCGGACTTCTTATATACGAACATTCGCTTGTGAAAGCTGATGACCTTAGCCGCCTCGATATGGCTTTTTTCAACATGAATGGTTATATAAGCATTGCGATCCTTGTGTTTACGGTGATCGCCATAAGTACAGGCAACAGGCTATAGGAAAATGGAACAAGTAGACTACATTGTTTTCGGAGAGGATATACTTACGATGAACGACCGTCTGGACATCGTTCATAACGGAGCTGTTGCTGTAAAGGGCGGCATGATCGCAGATGTTGCCGCTGCAGAGAATATCCTTAAGAAATATTCGTCGGCACATAGTATCGGGGGGCAGGGAAGGCTGGTGCTGCCCGGGTTTATCAACACCCACACACATGCGGCAATGGTATATTTCAGAGGGTTGGCGGATGATCTTCCGCTGAAGGACTGGCTCGAAAAACACATATGGCCTGCCGAGAACAGGCTTCTGAGTGCTGAATTCGTGTACGATGCCGTCCTGCTCGCCTGCCTGGAGATGCTGAAGTCGGGAATAACTACCTATAATGATATGTATTTCTTCGGTGATAGTTCTGCCGCAGCATCTAAGCAGCTCGGCATGCGTGCGCTCCTGGGCGTGGGTGTCCTCGACTTTCCTACCATGACCGCGAATACTGTTGACGAGTATCTCGGCAATGCCGACCGTTTCATCGATTCATGGCAGGGAGATCCCCTGATTACTCCCTGCGTAGCTCCTCATTCTGCATATACCTGCGGCACTCAAACATTAGAGCGGGTGAAAGAATTGGCAGACCGGAGGGGAGTTCTGACCACCATACATCTGTCTGAAACAGCCTGGGAGGTCTCCGAGATTATGCACCGCTATGGCAAAAGGCCTGTCGAGTACCTGGAAAGCATAGGCCTTCTCAGCGATAGGCTGCTTGCCGCTCACTGCGTGTGGCTTGATGACAGGGAAATAGACCTTCTTGCACAAAGGGGAGTTGCGGTTTCTCACTGCATCGAAAGCAACCTCAAACTTGCAGCAGGTATTGCTCCTGTTACAAAAATGCTTGCCGCTGGAGTGCGGGTCGCTCTGGGCACCGACGGCGCAGCGAGCAACAATGACATGAATATCCTTAGTGAAATGGCGACGGCCGCAAAAGTCCACAAGGCGGCAGCAAACGATCCTACTGTTGTAGACTCGAAAACCGCCCTGCTTATGGCAACACGATGGGGCGCGGGGGCGCTGGGTCTTGATGAGCAGATCGGGAGCATACAACCCGGGAAGCGAGCTGACATAATCACCCTGAACATGCGACGCCCCCATCTGGTGCCGGCCTATGATCTTTATTCACTTATTGTCTATGCGGCAATGGCATCGGATATAGAAGATGTAATGATTGACGGCAGGCCGGTTATCCTGGGCAGGGCACTGGTCACAGGAGATGAGGAATCAATACTGCAAAAGGCGTACGAGTGGAGCAGGAGGGTGGCAGGAAAAGGCAGGTAGAGGTTAAGGTCAAGGTTAAGAATAGACAAAAAAGCATTGGTTATCTTTTTCCTGTACCTCAACCTCAACCTTTTTTTTGCCTTGATTTGTTTCATTTGGTTATAGTATTTTTATACGTATGAAAACCATAATTTTATCAATTAGTTTGTTTCTTATGTCCTTGCTTGTATTTACAACAGCATTGTCGGCAGCCGGGAAGCCGGCGAAAATGCAAGAGCTCAGGGACAACTACATTGCGGTTTTTGACCTCACAACTCAGAACGTGGATAATAATATTTTACGTCCCCTTTCAGAAAGCATACGGCGCGAGCTTGTGGGGTCCGGCAAATATAAGGTGATCAACAGGGGGGACATGAACGAGAAATTGGGTGAGCAGATGTTCCAAATGTCCGCCTGCGTTTCCGGCCCATGTACAGGCATAGTTGAGGCTGGGCGTCTTTTAGACGTCGGGAAAATCGTCATAGGTTCGATCAACATGGTTGGCAAGACATATTTTCTTTCGCTGTCCCTGATAGACGTTAAGACAGGCAATGTTGAACGGATTTCTGAAGACAAGTGCAAATGCGAAGTTGATGATCTGATAGAGTCAAGCAAAAGGGTTACAAAAAGATTAATGGGTCAAAGGCTGGCAGAAGATCACCCTGAGATGATGGCTGCACCTTCAATGCCTGCAAAGACAGGGGGAGAAGCATCAGCCGTTAATATGGAATTTGTCTTTGTCAAAGGCGGGTGTTACCAGATGGGGGACAGTTTCGGCGATGGTTACGCTGATGAGCGGCCAGTTCACGAAGTCTGCGTTAACGATTTTTATTTGGGGACGTATGATGTAACACAGAAGCAGTGGAAAGAGATTATGGGCTATAACCCGTCACAATTCGATCTTTGCGGCGATAGTTGCCCTGTTGAAAATATAAGCTGGAATGACGCGCAGGCATTCATAGAGAAGTTAAAACAGATGATAGGAAAGAATTATCGCTTACCCACAGAGGCGGAGTGGGAGTATGCTGCGAGTAGCGGTGGAAGGAAGGAGAAGTGGGCGGGCACGAGCACTGAATCGGAACTTGGGAGATATGCATGGTATAATGCCAATTCGGGTGATAAAACACATCCTGTAGGAAAGAGGAAACCTAATGGGTTGGGATTGTACGACATGAGCGGCAATGTGTGGGAGTGGTGTCTGGATTTCTATGATGCAAACTATTACAAGAGCAGCCCGAAAAATAATCCCTTAGGGCCGGAGAGCGGAACGAATCACGTGTTGCGCGGAGGGTCCTGGTTCAATGGCGCGGGGTACACGCGTACAGAGAAGCGTCTATCGATCATTCCCGACTACCGTGACAGCAATGACGGCTTTCGCCTCGTCCGGACTAATTAACAGCAGGCAGTAAGCAGTAGGCACTAGACAGCACGACAGCGAGAAGCAGGCAGCAAAGAAAACTTTTTTTCTGCTTACTGCATACTGCATACTGAAATGGAGGATTGAATGTCTTATCCTTTTAAGGAAATAGAAAATAAATGGCAAAACATTTGGCTCGAAAATAAGTCGTTCACTGGCGCTAATAACAGCAGCAAGACCAAATATTATGTGTTAATTGAATTTCCATATCCCTCTGCAGAAGGACTCCATGTCGGGCACCCCAGGAGCTTTACCGCTATGGATATTATTGCGAGAAAAAGACGCATGGAGGGTTATAATGTCCTGTTTCCCATAGGCTGGGACGCCTTTGGTCTTCCCGCAGAAAACTTTGCCATTAAACATGGTGTGCATCCGCTTGAATCGACAAGGAGAAATATTGCAAATTTTAAAAGACAGTTAAAAATGCTGGGATTCTCTTTTGACTGGGACCGCGAGATAAACACAACTGACCCTGGTTATTACAAATGGACCCAATGGATTTTTTTGCGATTATTTAATATGGGCTTGGCCTATAAGGCGGATATTCCGATTAATTGGTGTACTTCCTGCAAGGTCGGTCTTGCAAATGAGGAAGTAATTGACGGCACATGTGAAAGATGCGGTTCTCCTGTCATCAAGAAAAATAAAAATCAGTGGATGTTGAAAATTACTAGGTATGCCGATAGGCTGATCAGCGACCTGGAAGATGTTGACTATCTCGAAAAAATTAAAGCACAGCAAATTAACTGGATAGGCAAAAGCTACGGAGCCGAGATTGATTTTCCTGCTGACTCAAAGGTCAGCATAAGAGTGTTCACTACAAGGCCTGATACTATTTTCGGAGCAACTTATTTGGTGCTTTCTCCGGAACATCCGATACTGGCAGAACTGATGCGACTGATAAGCAATAGTGAGGAGGTTAAAAATTATTGTGAACAGGCTTCTCACAAGTCGGAAATCGAAAGGATGGACCTTGCAAAAGAAAAGACCGGTGTGAAATTGGAGGGAGTCAGCGCTGTAAATCCCGCTACGAAACAAAAAATTCCAATTTGGGTGTCTGATTATGTGCTTATGGGCTATGGCACCGGAGCTATTATGGCTGTGCCTGCCCACGATAAGAGAGATTACGAGTTTGCAAAAAAATATCGGCTTCCTGTTGATCAGGTCATATCCGGCGGCGATATATCACTAGGGGCATATGAAGGAGACGGTCAGTTAATTAATTCCGATTTCCTGAATGGTTTATCTGTGCAGGAAGCGAAAAAGAGAATAGTTGACTGGCTCTCCATGCAAAAATGCGGCGAAAGTAAAATAAATTATAAGCTGAGGGACTGGGTTTTTTCTCGCCAAAGGTACTGGGGTGAAGTAATTCCAATGGTCCTGTGTGAAAAATGCGGGTGGGTCCCGGTGCCGGAACAGGAACTGCCTGTGTTGCTCCCTGAAGTAAGATCCTTTATATCCGGGGAAGACGGGAAATCCGTACTCGAGGGGCTGACCGATTGGGTGAATACCAAATGCCCCAGGTGTGGCGGATCTGCGAAGCGTGAAACAGACACAATGCCTCAGTGGGCTGGTTCATCCTGGTACTTTCTCAGGTATATTGATCCCGGTAATAATAGAGAGTTTGCCTCAAGGGAAAATCTCGATTATTGGCTTCCGGTTGACTGGTATAACGGCGGGATGGAGCACACAACTTTGCACTTGTTATACTCCAGGTTCTGGCATAAATTTTTGTATGACGAAGGTCTTGTACCTTGCAAGGAGCCGTACAAAAAACGGACCTCGCACGGCATGATTCTTGGGGCGGATGGCGAAAAGATGTCGAAATCGCGCGGCAATGTCGTAAATCCTGATGACATCGCTGATGAATATGGCGCTGATGTTTTCAGGGTATACCTTATGTTTATCGGAGCCTTTGATCTTGCGGTGATGTGGAATACTGACGGCCTTGTGGGTATTTCCCGGTTTTTAAACCGCGTGTGGAGCAGCATGGAAAAAATCAGCGATGATATTTCACCTGATGAAAAGAACCTGAGGCTCATGCATAAAACAATCAAGAATGTCTCGGAAAGAATTGAGAAAATGCGTTTCAATACAGCGGTAGCTGAAATAATGTCTTATACCAATGAAATTTCGGCAATGTCCGCAATTCCGAAAAAGATGTTTGAACTGCTGTGCGTTCTTTTGTATCCCTTTGCTCCGCATTTGACCTCTGAAATGTGGGAAATGACTATAAGTAAAGATGCCCGCGTCATGGACCAGGGATGGCCTGAATATGACAGCAGCCTGATAACCGAGGAGAGTGTGACCATTGCAGTCCAGGTGAACGGTAAATTGCGGGGCACTGTTCAGGTTGAAAAGGGAATTTCTCAGGATAATTTATTTGAGCTTGTAACCAATGACGAAAAGTTTAGCAAGTACATCCACGGAAATAACATTAAAAAAGTAATTTTTGTTCCTGATAAATTATTGAATGTAGTTGCCGGCAAATAATGAAAGGATTATCTGGTGATCTCGATCCGGTGAAACGCCTCAGCGAGTCGCAGTCCGCACCTTCGGCCATGGAGCATGACCATTCCCGCACCCAGGTCTCTAAATCCGGTATTTCGAGCCTCTTTGATCTGGCTCTCGTGACAGCGGAGCGCCGCGATTTTCAGATCGAATGTCAACGTTATATCGGAGCGATAGTTAATATCCTCTGAACCAAAGAGGAGCATCTCCCTGACCTTGTGAGGTTCCAGACCTTCTTCCAGGAGGTCCGGATATGCCAGATGGTCCCTTGCGAAAGGGAATACGGCGTCGAGCGTAACCTGCCCGGTAATCCTGTGGTCTCTGTGCCAGAGGTAGCGGCGGTATGGATCTGAGGTCACAACAGTTCCGGGACGATATACCCTGATCGCCCGGACGATCGTCTTCCTGAATTCTGAAGTGTCTTCAAGTCCCTGATCAGGAAGCCTGAGAAAAACTACTTCCCGCACGCCCAGTACTCGTGCAGCGGAGTCCTGCTCTCTTTCCCTTATCCGGGCCAATAGTTCGGGTTTCATGGTCCTGTCTGCAGTACCCTTCTCGCCGCTCGTGCATACAACATAGACCACCTGCCTGCCTTCTTTGCCCCAGCGCGCTATCGTTCCTGCGGCTCCGAATTCTGCGTCGTCGGGATGGGCTGCTATGACGAGTATATCGGCAAATGTATTCATAATCTATTGTTCCTGTTAGTGCGACTTAAGGCAAGGTCTGAGAGCGGCTGCATATTCCCGCGCAACTGCAGATGCAATATTGGACCATGCATACCTGAGGACAGAAGCGCGGATTTCATTGACGGACAGTCCACCGTTCGACGAAAGTGCCATTAACCTTTCGATAGCCGATGCGAGGGAACGTGGACTCAGGCTGTCTACAAGAAGCCCTGTTTTGCCGTCTTTTATAAGGGAGTCCATAGCGCCCACCCGTGCGGCGATGACAGGAGTTCCGCACGCCAGCGATTCAAGCGCCACAAGGCCGAAACTTTCGTAGTAAGACGGCACGACCAGCACATCGGCAGCGCTGTAATATAAAGGGAGCAGGTCGTGGTCAACCCGGCCCTGAAATTTCACGATGTCCCCGACAGATCCCCTGTTTGCAAGCCGGCCAAGTTCGGAGAACGCCTGCGTCTTCCGGTTGTCGCCGCCTACGATCATGAACATGAGTCCGCGCCTTGAGCGAAGATGCGCGGCTGCAGCAACAAGTCTGCTTACGCCTTTTACAGGGGCAAACCTCCCAACGTAAAGGACCAGAAACCCGGCATCCTGAAGCCCCAGTTCTTTTCGAGCCAGGTCCTTCGCCACGGGGTGAAACCGTTCCAGGTTGACACCACAGGGCACTGTCCCAATCTTTTCAACAGGCACGTTATAGTATTTCACGAGCAGATTCTTCTCATTCTCGGTTGCTGCAAGTATCCTGTCGCTTTTGATGGCCAGTCTTTTTTCGGCTATCAGACGCATAGTGGGTTCTCTTTCCCCGCTGCAGGCCACCCGCTTGGCGATGCCGGTCGTGTGGAACATCACGACATGAGGCATATACCACCTGTTCTTGGCAAGCCCCCCCACTTCGCCTGACAGCCAATAGTGGCTGTGGATAAGGTCATAACATACGTCGTTACTGGTAATGTATGCCTCAGAGAATGGAAAACTTCCGGCAGGTGTCCGGAAAGCATGCTCTTTGTGATATGTCCCTTCTGTCCGATTCCGAGATGGATGAGGCGTACGTTGTCGGACAAGAACAGCCTGGAGGCCCGTCCTCCGCTGTCGGCGCAGGTATATATATCGACGCTGTGGCCGGCCCTGCCCAGTTCGAGGGAAAGTTCACGAATATAAACGCTCATTCCGCCGGTGTCCTCGGTCCCAAGTTCACCGAGAGGGCTCGAATGGATACTGAGCGCGGCTATTTTCAATGGCCGGACATTATAGTATGTTCCCGGCACTTTTGGCCTGGGATACGGTAAGATGACCGGAAATGGCTTCATTTCAGGATTACCTCGCAGTGATACAGTGTGACCGGATGGCCGCCAAGGCGGCTTTTGTACGCCTCGCTGCCCCGAAGGAAATTATACTTTTTTCTGCCGCGTTTTATGCCTTCCTGTATGCTCAAGACCTTGCTCAGGAGCCCGACACTGAGGTGGCCAAAGTGCCGGTCATAGCCGTTGTTGTAAAGGTAAACAGTTGAGCGGTAGTCGAAACACATTGTCGTGGCTACCGGCCTGTCGTTCAAGTCGAGGAAAAAAAGCATCAACAGTCCTGCATCAGCCATCTCAACTGCCAGAGACCTGAAGAATGACTCGACATCGCCGGCCATGAACTGCGCCTTTTCTGTACTGTTGGACCGAAAAAGCGATATGAAGGTCTCCATTGCATCTAAAACGTATTGCTTGTCCTCTATGACGCGCAGCCCGACACGGCCTGCGCTCTCCAAGCGGCTGAACTTGCGGCGCGTCTCGTGGCGCTCTTTTGCCGACAGGATATCGAGGTATCCTTCCCATGTGTCTGCCAGATCCATCTCATATAGGACATCCACAGCGCTGCAGGACACATCGCAGCAGAGGGGCGCGGAGTAAGCATGGAAACAGGAGAATGTCTTTGAATCGGCGCGGACGCGTTCCGTGTGTAAACGGCTTATGCCTTCGCGTCTTAGATGGTCAAAAAGAGTTGAGAAAAACTCCATTTCCCTTGAAGGCGCAACGATGAAGTCACTGTAATCGATCAGATCGCTGTCTCCGATTAGACGCGCTGTGTCTCCGGTGACGGCAAGCGGCGCCACACCGAGGAGTTCATCGTTCTGTTTCACAACGTAGAGGTGCGTTTGCGCGTCCCCTCCGAAATATGACCACCAGGGACCGAGCCATTGAGGAAGCATGAACAAACAATCCCACTCCAGCCGGCTTCCGTTATCCGGACGGTAGCACTTCATACGATGCAGCGGCTCGACGGTTACCGTTTTTCCGCAGCCAAAGGTTTCGGGCCGGTCTTTCTGTACAGCCATGTCCTACCTCGAAGCACAAGTTATTTGTCCGCAGACCCTAACCGCCAGCGGTACCCGTTATGAGTATCGTCCACTTCGATTCTTGCCCGCTTCAGGCAGTCGCGGATAACATCCGCCTCATGCCATTGTTTATTTTCCTTGTACAAGGCCCTTGATGCAAGTAATTCTTCCACGAGCGGCTCAAGACACTTATAACAGTTTTTCGGTGCAGAAGACAAACGCATTCCTAGAATAGCAATTAATTCATGAAAAAGCTCTCTTGCCTGGGAGATAAGCTCCGGACTCTCCTTGTCCTGATTGGCCTGCCATATGATTCTGTCAAGATTTAAAAGGGCGTTCGCAGCATCGCGGGCGTCATCTTCGAGGCCTTTATAATAAGCGACTTCGAGCGCATGCACAGAGTCCCAGAAGCCTGTCTCTTCAAGAGGGACGGGCGTTGCTCCAGACTCAGGCATATCCATCGCTTGCACCGCAGGAGCGACGCTACTCTTCCCCTCTGAAAGCACCCTAAGCGGGAACTTTTCACCCCTGTGAAATGTCCTCTCGATTGCCTGATACCGGAATGTCACAGAGCCGATGCCCTTTATCGATATTTCCTCACTGTCGAGGTCTATAATGCAGGCCGTATGTTCGTCGAGACCGAGTATACTCACATCATCTGGCAGCATTGATTCAAGCTTTCTGAAGCGGCTCTCTCCCATGAAGCAGAAGCCGGTATCGTGGGTCCCGCCTTCGGCGTTATTCCAGTGAGGAACTACAACGGTATTCAGTCCGAAATGACCCAGAATGTCGAGGCCTTCCACCCAATGCAACTCCTCACCGACCTTGTATATCTCGTACACAGGCAGTGCAAAACGCCCGACTGTGAGAGCAGCCGCGCTGGCAGCGACAAGACACGCGCCTCCTTTGATCCTTAGTTCGAGTATTTCCGGAATCGGAGTTTCCTTCCACTGGCGGATGGCATATGTGGGGCTACCCGGTCCGACCAGGATATAATCAGCCTCTTTCATCTGGCTGAATGCCAGTTCCCGCTCTATGGGCGGCACGCCTTTGGACTTGAACGAGATGACCTCCATCATATAGCCGACATTGAGGCGGAAGTACTCTACAGCCCTTTGAGACAACTGGTCGGCATTCAGCTGGAACCCTGCAGGCGTATCGAGAAAAAATGCCCTGGGAAAGCCGCCGAAACGCGCAAGGATTTCTTTGTGAACCTCGACCATTGTCGCTGTGAGTTCACCGGACCCCATGAGAACGATCAAGCCCTTATTTGACGGCATAGTCTAATTTTGCGCTTTTTACCGCGATTGTCAAGTTTGTGTACGAGTTGCAAACATTTTCGACATTGCCCCTTTTTCTATGAGTGACTGTGATGGCGATTTTTGGCCAAGACTTTTGTGTGGTCGAATGCAGTTATAGAAGACAAGATACTCAGCCAATCGCATTCTAAAAAGTTTGATGTCATGTATTGAGTCGAGGTTTTGAGCGACGAACTCATCTTTAATTGTTCTGTTGTATCGTTCAATGAAACTATTTATCTTAGGGCAACGAGGATAACTAAAGAGATGCGGTATTTTGTGTTTTTGGAGTTCCTTATCAAAGTCACCGAGGAATTCAGAGCCGTTATCACTTTGCACAGACAGCACTGGGAGCGGGCAAACAAGCATAAGGCGTTTCAGGAAGTCTGTTGCCGAGCGGCTTGAAAGCGAGCCGTAGCAACCAGTCAGGGCAAACTTAGTCACAACATCTATTGCTGAAATCAGGTACCGGGTAACACCGGCATCGTGAACAACTGAACTATCGGCCAGAAGGTAACCTGGTTCAAGGGGTTTGGGTGATTTTTTTACACGTTGTCTTTTGCATTTCTCAGGCTGTTTTCTGTCGGGGTTGTGGTACACTCTGCCTGGGCTGCCCTGGGAAAAGAACTTGTATCTCTTGATGATCTTGCCTATTTTAGACTCAGAGATAGTAGTAATGCCCATTTCTTTGCAATATGCATCCAGCAAAGGTTTAAGTTTCTCTTTGCCGATTCTTCCGTACTTGCGTCTGTAGGCACGAATGAACTCTACGATACGCTGATCAACAGACATGGTCCTTACGTTATAGGGTTTTGTACTGACAGGCACAAGAGCTTCCAGCCTTCCTCCAGACTGCATGAGCTTTTTCTTCCAGGTATAAATCACCTTGCGATCTGCTCCAAAAGCTTCTTTAGTGGCTGCCTCACCATATTGATCGTAGAACTGAATGATCTTATGTCGCTGTTTTGCCACTTCGTTTTTATCAAACCTCTGAAGACCCCTGAGCATATCCTGTAGCCTCCTCCAGCCACGTATCCAGCTGAAGATAGGATATGCCCGTGCATAATGATCCATCAAACGTCAATGTCGAAAATGTATCGTAACTTTTTTAGTTTGTCAAACAGCCATAGTCATAAGGAAGGGAGCGGCAGGGCAGGCTGTTTATCGGAGCGCTGAAACTACTCTTAATGCCAAGAGACAAGTTATCGTAGTAGCCCCAGCTGAGAACTGAGCCGGGTATCGCTGCTATAGAAACGTTGGA
The DNA here is from genome assembly GCA_963710375.1 of Nitrospirota bacterium. Lineage (GTDB taxonomy): Bacteria > Nitrospirota > Thermodesulfovibrionia > Thermodesulfovibrionales > Dissulfurispiraceae > JADFXI01. Next base: position 11,586 of record CAVPZX010000008.1, on the reverse strand, counting down.
ATTTGCCGGCAAAGGTAGTTTCAGCGCGTCGAAAAACAAGCGCTCCCCTTATCCTGTATTCCTTTTTATGCGATATAATGTTATATGGGACGGATAAATGTGCAATGGGTTGGTGAAGACAGCAGGATGTTTATCGGGAGGGACAGCAACGGCTCCACGGTTGTGGCAGGCTCCTGGCCTAAGGAAGGCGGCAAACAATCAGAAGAGTGGAAAGGTCTCAAGCCTTCGGACTTGCTTGTTATCAGCCTCTGCTCCTGCTCGGCTTACGACGTAGTGGAAATAATGAAGAAGCAGCGTCAGGACCTGACCGGCCTGTACATAAGTGCGGATGCCGAACAGGCATCCGGGCCTCCGTACCAGTTCACAAAAATCCATTTGCATTATGTTATTACAGGAAGGAACATTTCCGCTCAAAAAACGGAAAAGGCTATTGAGCTCTCGCAAAACAAGTATTGCTCTGTCGCGGCCACAATCCGCGGCGTAACGAAGATTACGCATAGCTTTGAAGTGAAAAGCGAATAAGAACGTGAATGTTAATTGCCATGAGGGTAGCCTATGAGACGTTATTTTGGTGTTGCATTATTGGCCTTCTTGTTTTTTATTGTTTCTCCGGTCCTTGCCGAAACAGTCACTTTTACCAGGGAATATACCTATCAGGCAAGCGAATTGGACAGCGAACACTCAAGCCGTACTCTTGCCTTTGAAATGGTAAAGAGGTTATTGTTTGAGGATCTGGGAACTTATCTCGCCGGCGATACCCCGGTCAAAGATATGAGGCTCACAAAAGACCAGGTCACTACGTACTCGGCTGGCATTGTTTCTGCGGAAATAATAGATGAAAAATGGGACGGTAAGTCTTATTGGCTAAAGGCAAAAGTATCAGCCGACTTGAAAGAAGCAGAAAAAAACCTTGAGAAGCTTGTTGAAGACAAATATAAGACACAAGAACTTGAAGAGACAAGAAAGAGAGCAGAGGAGCTAACCAAAGAGAATTCAAAGCTCAGGAGAGAGATTGGGTCAGAGGCAAAAAATACCGAGGCATTTGAAAAGACAATAAGGGGACTTAATGCTGTTGACTGGCTTGAAAAGGGTTACAAGGCCGGTGTCACCGGGCATTCGGAGGAAGCACGGGACGCATTTACCAAGGCCATAGAGCTCGAAGACGATTATGCAATGGTTTATTATAGTCGGGGAGAAGCTTATCTCGACTTAGGTAACTATCAGCAGGCGATTGGAGATTATTCCAAAGCGATAGAGCTCAAGCCTGATTTCGTAGAGGCTTATTATAGTCGTGGGCTCTCATATGTCGGATTAGGCGACTATCAGCAGGCGATTAATGATTGCACCAGGGCGATAGAACTCAAGCCTGATTTCGTAGAGGCTTATTATGGTCGTGGGCTCTCAAATGTCGTATTAGGCAATTATGAGCAGGCCATGGCTGATTTCAAGATGGCGGCCAGGTTGGGGCACAAAGACGCTCAGGACTTGCTGATCAGACGGGGTGTTCAGTGGTAGCAGACAGCGCAAACACGAAAAAAAGGCGCCGAAGGTTTCGGCGCCTTGTCTCCTCTGCCTAAAGGTTCCACTCAACACCGCTGTGTCATGCCGTTTAACAGGCACAGTCTGATCTCTGATGGATCACTGAAAGGAAATAGCGAATGCTCATTAATCACTTGCCCTCCAGCGACAAAGAATTTAGCCGGCTCACTACCAGTAGTAGAAGCCATGTGAGACATAGCAGACTCTGCTGTCACAATAGGTTCCGAAGGATCGTTGAAAGGAAATAGTGAATGTCCGGTAATCACCTCACCACCAGCTAGATACGGATACTCTGCCTGACCGCTAGAAGCCATGGTAGATGCGGAAGACCCTTCTGTCACAACTGGTTCTGAAGGATCATAGAAAGGAAATAGCGAATGTCCAGTAATCACCTGTCCTCCCGCGACAATCGAATTATCACCAGCAATAGCGATACCGGCAAGAAAAACTGTCAGCAGCACCGACAGAACTATAGTTAGAATTGTTTTCATCTACGTCACCTCCCAGAAGGACAACCATCCTCACTAACCTTCTTAATTTAAGCATATACTAATATTCTAACCTTTGCAACTATTCAAATTTCCGATTAGTGCTATATCACAGCCAAATGCCGACAGTACTGCTTAAATGATCACTCTTTTCTATTTTTTTCTCATTTATTCTACATATTGCTCACTTACACTCGACATTAAATAGGATAGGATCTCTCCCGGATCAGCCAAGTCCGGCCAAATCTTAGCGCCTGAATGCACAAGTTATTTATTCGCGAGCCCTCAGATTTTTTCTTCGATGTCCTTAACGATTTCTTTTGTTAGAAATATCAGCTGCTCGACATCAAAGTATTTGTCTGCCGTGGAGTCGAAGCGTATGGTCACTTTTGATTCAAATTCATCTTCTTGCGGCCAATAAAGAAAAACTACCGGCAGCATGGGAAATACGTTCAGCAGCCATGCGTTTGGAGTCGCGAATCCAGATGGATGAACTGATCCATACGCGTCCAGGACCAAGGCTGCTTTTTCAAGATGTCTGTCAAATAATTCCCTCAAAGGCTCTTCACACTCCCTCTGGAAGGCCTTATATTTCATCAACCCGCCCATCAGTTCGCTATGCATGACCCATTTGCCGGAGATGCCATGCCCACCTCTATTCCTGATGTAAAACAGCACAAGTATCCTCATCCATGGCGTAAGGTTGTCCTGCGGCTGCATCTCACCATCAGGACGAACAATGACGTCTCTCCCGAAACATCGGATAAACAGCTTTCCCTCACGCAATTTGGCGCCCAGAGTGCCGGACGCCTCATGAAAGTCAACATTTTTTATTTCCTCTTTCAGATTTGTTATCAGAGCCTCCCGCCAATCATTTTGCCTTACTGATGATGCCAACTCACCTTTTTCTTTGTCAGTTACCCATGGACACTCTGCAATATCAGTTTCCCCTTTCAACACTGCAAACGCGAATGGCATGCATGCCTTTTGCTTACATTGGCCGCAGTTGGTACCCTGGAAGTTTCTTGTAAATTTCGACAGCGTTCATTAGAATAATTTTATCAAGAAACTATGGGGGTGTCCATGGCACATACATTTACTGACGCGGCGGCATGTTGGAAGGAACTGCTGGCGAATCCGTCCGCAGACGTGGAGTTGCTTGCAGAAGTTGAACGCTTTGCGAGAGAAAATCCGCGCCCCGCTCAGATAGTTTTTGGCACGTCGGGATGGAGAGGGGAGATAGGCAGCGACTTTACATTCAATAATGTGCGCATCGTAACAGCGGCAATTATAGAAATGTTTAAGAACAGCGATGAGTCTGTTATGCAGGCGTTGGGGGTCAAGGATTTTGATGAGGTGAGAAAACGTGGAATAATTGTAGGGCACGATAACAGACTGCTGGGCCCGGAATTCGCCATGGAAGTCCTCGGGTACCTTCAGAAGGAAGGGATCAGAACATGGTATTCAGGGGAGGCTGCGACGCCTGAGTTCTCGGCCGGGGTTGTAATGTTGCATGCTGCATGCTCGATCAATCTGACGCCGTCCCACAATCCTGCCAATTACTCAGGCTTTAAATTCAATCCTTCGGATGGAGGGCCTGCAGGGTCCGAGATCACCTCGAAGATAGAAGAGATTGCCAACAGAATGATGCGGGAATCAACTCTGCTTCCTTCGTTAACTGCCGGACATATTGAGAATGTGGATCTCACAAGCTTATACCTTTCCTTTATCACCGGACGTAAAACACTAGATATCGACAAGATACATGATTTTATAAAAAGAGTTGACTGTACCATCTGCATTGACAATGTGCACGGGGCAACGCGTGGCCGCATGGAAAAGATACTTGGCCCTTCCAGCAGGATTGTTTACCTGAGGACCGCAGATAATGTGCTTTTCGGGGGTATCGCTCCGGAACCATCGGAGAAAAATATGGAAGGAGTGGAACGTGTTTTGAGGGAAGGCTGCACTGATTTGAAATTGGGTGTTATTATGGACCCTGATGGTGACCGTATCAGGTACAGCGACGGATCGATGCAAATACCGATGAATTACTTTGGCGCCATGGCCCTGCACTTTTTGCATGTGTATAAAGGCATACGTGGCGTTGCTGCAAAGTCGGTGGGCACGAGCAATTTAGTTAATGCCATCGCGAAAAAACTCGGCATTCCGGTAAGAGAGACAAAAGTTGGATTTAAAAACTTCAGACCCTATTTGCTTCAAAATGCCAAAGAAAGAGCGGTAGTTGCTTTTGAAGAATCCGACGGCATATCCGGATACAATAATACTTTGGAAAAGGATGCGCTGTTCGGACTGCTACTCGCCATTGAGATGATGGCTGTAACAGGTAAGAATTTGAGCGTATACCTTGATGAACTTATGAACGAGTTCGGGCACTTTTATCCGGACCGCTCGGGAATTGCTGTAGACCGCTCGCTGGTAGGTGAGCCACTGGTCCGTAAGCTGTCGGTAATAAAGGACCGATATAAGAAGGGAACGGTCACGAGCATAGGCGGCGAAACCAGGACGGTCATGGACTTGATAACTGTAGACGGTACAAAGGTCGTTTTTGATGACGGCTCATGGCTGATGATAAGACCGTCTGGAACAGAACCCAAGGTCAGATTTTATATAGAAGCGCGTACAATGGAAGGCAAGAAGGCCATTTTTGAAGCCGCGGAGCATATTACCAGAGAGGCATTGGGTATCGGGTAGCAGGGGTGCTTGTTGTTATGTTCAAGCGATTGATAGCACGATTTTGCTCCGGGGGCCATATGGTTGGACGATACCTGAGGCGTCTATTTATGGCCAACAGGGAGTTTATACTTCAAGAGGTGCTTGCAGGTAAAGGCATCATGCAACTGCTGATGAAGAACCGTAACACTGGTGAGCCATGGACAAGGAGCGAGCTCAGACAGCTCAGATTGCATTTTCTCCGCATATCGCTGGTCGTTCCGGCAGTGATTATTTTCCTCCTGCCATTAGGATCCTTATTGCTGCCTCTTCTTGCCGAGGTGCTTGACCGAAGAAAGAAAATAAGGGGAACCACAAAGATTGAGGATCAGCCGTGAGTTTATAGCGAGCGTCTTCCTTCCAGCGCTTTTGAGAGAGTTACTTCATCCGCGAATTCTATGTCGCTGCCTATGGGCAGACCATAGGCAATCCTTGAAATGTTTACCCCGGACTGCTTGACTATTTCAGCAATATATTGTGCTGTCATTTCGCCTTTTGTGTTAGGATTGGTGGCCAGTATTATTTCATCAACTCCCCCGGCCCGTATCCTTGCGGAAAGCTCCTCTATCTTCAGCCTGTCCGGAGTGATTCCGTCCAGCGGCGAGAGAGCACCGAGCAGGACATGGTAGAGGCCATGGTAGCTTTTCGTCCTCTCTATGGCAAGTATATTGCTTGGCTCCTCAACCACACAAATTCTGCTCCTGTCCCGCGACGGGTCGCTGCATATTTCACAAGGGTCGAGGGCAGTTATATTGAAGCATATTGAACAGAACCGGGCGTTGTCCTTAACGTCTGTGATAGCATCGGCAATGCCCTTTGCCTCGGAAGCAGGCATAGTGAGTATGAAGAATGCCAGTCGCTGGGCGCTCTTCCTTCCAATGCCCGGCAATTTGGTAAGCTGTGAGACGAGATTTTCGATAATCCCCTGTGCCAAGCTATTTACCGAAAAGGTTACCCAACCCGCCCATGCCGGGTAGCTGCAGGCCCATGGTAAGCTTCGACATGTCCTCGTTCACCATCTGCTGTGCTCTTCGCAATGCCTCGTTTGTGGCTGCCAGTATGAGGTCCTGAAGCATCTCGACATCGTCGGGGTTGACCACATCTTTTTCTATTTTTATCGAGACAAGCTCCCCCCCGCCATTTGCCACTACGGTTATCATGCCGCCGCCTGAAGTGGCCTCAACAGTCCGCTTTTTTGCTTCATCTTGCATACGCTGCATCTCGCCTTGCAACTTCTGGGCCTCGCGCATTATGTCGCCGAGCATTTTCTTAGACATTATTCCCTCCCTTTAAAATAAAGGTTGAGGTTTAGGTCAAGGTTTAGAATTTTATGCTTTCTTAACCTCAGCCTCAGCCTTAACCTTTCAGTATTTTATTTTGTTTCGTTTTTTATTGGTAACACATCTACAATCCTTCCTTCAAACAGTTTAAGAGCGTCCTGGACGACAGGGTCCCGGAGCGCTCTCTCTTTGAGATCCTTTTTAGTCACTGTTGTTGACGGTGTGGTTTCAATCGAAATCGCTATGCTCATGCCGCTGAGTTCATCCAACATTTTTTTTATCACCGGCAGGTTTTCCCCGACCGACTCCGAGTGGATTGCGCAACCGCCGCTAAAAACGATTTTAACCGTATTGGGTCCAAATGTAATATCACCCTCTCTAAGCTTGCTGGCAAGCGGGTGATTCACTGTGTCCACTCTCTTGATCACGGCATCCCAAACATCTGAGATGGACACGCCCTCCATGACCTTTACTGCTATATTTTCAGGAGGCCCCGCAACTCCGGCAGAGTGCTGTGCTCCTGAAGAGGCTATTTGCGGAGAGTCATGCTTTTTGGGCAACGGAGAATCCGGGTTCTGCAGTGCCTGCAGCGCCTCGCTTATGGATTTGAAGCGGCTGAGCATACTCAACTTAATAAGTGTCATTTCGAGAGCGATTCGAGGATAAAACGCGTTTCTTATGCCTGGTTCGGCCCTGATGAGTTCTGAAAGTATCAAGGCGAGATATTCTTCACCAACGCTATCCCTGATAGCGGCTATGGCCCTCGATTCCTCCTCGCCGATGTCGAGAATGCCCTCTGTCTCCCCGGTGATTTTTGATACCAGAAGATTTCGGATGAATTGCAGGAAGTCCCTCGTGAAAGGCTTCAGATCTGTACCGGTGTCCGTAAGTGTCGCGATTAGTGTAATGATCGCTTTACTGTTGCCTTCGATGACCGAAGCTGCAAGTCCTGCAAGGGTTTCGGAATCGGTAATACCAAGGAGATCCTTTACGTCGGAAGCAGAAATATCATCGGAGAATGAAGTCAACTGATCAAGGAGCGTCAGCGCATCTCTCATGCTTCCATCTGCGGCGCGTGCGATCATATCAAGCGGAGACGACGTAATTTTTATACCTTCCGCATCGGCAATTGTCTTAAGCCGTTCCTTGATCTTATGGCCGCTCATTCTTGAGAATGGAAGGTGTTGGCAGCGGGAGATCACTGTTGGAGGAATCTTTTTTGGCTCGGTAGTGGCAAGCACAAAGATAACATGGGGTGGAGGTTCCTCAAGTGTTTTCAAAAGGGCATTGAAGGCTGATGTGGAAAGCATATGCGACTCATCAATTATGTATACTTTATACCGGCCCGCCGACGGTGCGTACCGGACTTTTTCCCTGAGGTCTCTTATATTGTCTACCCCCGTGTTCGAGGCGCCATCTATTTCAGAAACATCGATTGAAGAGCCCTCAGCAACATCAAGGCATGATGGACATTTTCCACATGGGTCCGGTGTTGGTCCGTTTTCGCAGTTCAACGCCTTTGCCAATATCCTGGCAGTTGTAGTTTTACCAACCCCTCTTGGTCCTGAAAAGATATAGGCGTGCGCTACTTTATTGTGAGCAAGGGCGTTTCTTAAGATATGAGCAACTGGTTCCTGGCCGGTCAAATCATCGAAAGTTTGCGGCCTCCATTTCCTTGCTAATACCAGGTATGACATAAAACCTCACAAACGGTCTCGTAAAAAGTCCATATACTGCGTTACGCTGCATCCCACGTCACTGCGGCGTACCCGGAAGTACGCCTCATTCCTCAGGATTTGCGCGCCTTGTCTCTGGAGCTTTTTACGAAACCTATTTTTGTATACATGTTTTTCTGTACCCGGGGACAGGCGCCTAAAAATATTTATAGGGCCGGCTTGCTGCGGCACCCAGACAGAATGCTTACCGGTGCTTCCTTCCGGACCTGGCGGAGTTCACACTTGCCTGCTGCGCAGGGCCAGCCCCCGGCTACAGAAAATTTATTTTAACACAGAATGCTTTTTTGCTGCCTGCTTTAGCGGTGTTTGACACCGCAGCAATTTATCGATTAAAATGCTTTATGTTTGGGAAAGTAAGCAGTTTATTGATTCTATGCGCAGTGCTTTTATCCCTAATATCCCCTGTAACCCTTACCCTTACTCGTCACTCGTGCAATAATAAAGTGCTCGTTACATTTGATGCGTGCCACTCATCCAGTCCGTTTCAGCCCGCGAATGCCGGAATGCCATTTTTTCCTGAACAAATCTGCTGTTGTCTTTCTGCTCCAGGATTTGCAGGCTTTCATATAGCTTTGTGGCCCTTGTTCAAGTCCTCGTTGATTCCATTCCAAAAAGATAGACCCCCAGAGCCTAAGGCCTCCCTAGAAGCGGTTAGCGCGTGCCTGTTCCCGACAGCCTGAAAGTGTTGATGATTTTTAATTATGCGGGCAGGGCAGCCCTGAGTTTTTAACTAACAACAACCAAGGACTTTATAACATGTCCTTTCCAAAAGAGGAGGCTTAACCATGCAAGTAAAGAGAGTCTTCGCTAATTTGCTCTTTGATGATAAATTTATGCGCAAAATGCTTAAAAGCGCTGCCGTACTTGGTCTGGCCTCAATCATCGGGCTGCTGAATTCAGCAGATGTATTGGCCTGCGCAAGTTGCGGTTGCACATTGAGCTCCGATTGGTCGAACCAGCAGTTTGCCTACACGCCGGGACTAAGAGTGGATATGCGTTGGGACTTTATCGATCAGAATCAACTGCGCAGGGGGACCGGAACGATTTCTCCATCTGCTGCCAGCCAGGTCATGGAAAACGGCAGTCCTGCGGAAGTCGAGAAGTACACCAGGAACAACTATTATACTTTGGGCATCGATTACAGCAAAACCCCTGACTGGGGAGTCAATGTTCAAATCCCGTTTATTGATCGAAGTCATAGTACACTGGGAACGGCCTCGGACGGGACCTACGCCGGCCCGGGCGGAGGGCAATACGACTCGCATACTGAAAGTTTTGGCGATGTAAAGATAGTAGGACGCTATCAAGGATTTATTCCTGGGTGCAGTACCCTTGGCCTTCTTTTCGGAGTCAAGCTGCCGACCGGCAGCCATACTGAAACAGGCATATCGACTGACCCGACCGCGCCCGGGCTGGTTCCGGTTGACCGCGGTTTGCAACCCGGCACCGGCACAACAGATGTCATATTTGGCGCGTATTACACCAATTCCATAACTCAGAACTTAGGTTATTTTGCCCAGGTGCTTTTCCAGAGAGCGCTTTATTCAGAAGATGAGTACACGCCAGGTGAGGGACTCAACCTCAACCTGGGCTTGCGCTACCTGGGCTTTTCCGGTTTTGAACCCCAGGTTCAGTTTAACTTCCGTCATGTTCTGCACGATACAGGGGCCCAGGCGGATATGCTCAACACTGGTGGAACATTGTTGTATGTTAGCCCGGGTGTCTCCGTATCGGTCGGCAACAATGTTTCAATTTACGGCTTTGTTCAAGTGCCTGTTTATCAGGATGTTATAGGAATACAACTTGCGCCGCGCGCCACGACATCTTTAGGCATGCGTTATTCATTCTGAATACATGCATCTCGTACGAGGCGCTCCATGACATCAAACCGCCAGTTTCTGTTTCATCGTGAGCTGGCGGTTTTTTTATAAGGCTTAGGGCTCGTGAATAAATAACTTGTGCATTCAGGCGCTCGGATTTGGATCAGATTTGGCTGATCCGAATGAGCGAAACCGCAGGCGTAGCACAGCTACGTTGAGGATTTTGCGACCGAGGATCGGGCAAAGATGGCTAAATCCGGGATGCATCAATGTGCAAGTTATTTATTCGCGAGCCCTTATAGTGAACCACAAAAGTTACAAAGTCTGTTATATTTAATATCGTGGAGAACATGATTAAATTGGAAAGTCGCGCTGCACCCGTCTGGAAAATACCGCCTAATGTTGTTCCACTGACTTTTATTGGAGCTGTCACCTGCCTGTGCATCCTTTTGGCGCCTTCTGATGCCGGGGCTTTTGTGACTCACGACTATCCGGCGACTTTTGTAAATGAGGCCGCACGTATATATTTCCTTATCGCCTGCGTCCTTGTGCTGTGGGCCATGCTCCTGAACGGGCTGCAAAAAGAAAAAGGCTGGCGTTATACTTTCTTCTCACTGATTTGTTTCATTATATGGGACGTTGTAGTGTTTTTCGGTCAGATATCAGCTTCGAAAATAGACCACTCTCAATTTATCGGAGGCAACGAAGGTCTCGAATACTTTAAGAGAAGTATACTGCTTCATTACAGTGATTATTTCTACTATTTCGCAAGCTTTGACTATGTGCTGATCGATATTGCAATGCTTCTGTTCTATTTAGGGTTAAGAGAGCATTTGCCTGAAGAAGACAGGCCGTCGCACGTAACAGCCGCGTCCGTTGTACTGCCTCTGTGGCCGGTATTTACGGTCTCCTTCATCGGGGCCGCTGTATTCGTAGTGCTGTCGTTATTCAGCCTGGGTGCGAGTCTGAAACTTTACACGAGGAACAGGAAAAACATTTTATGGCATTACATGATATGGCTCTCATCAGCGTTTGTTCTCTATTCTGTTTCGCGTTCGATAGGTCATGTTCTGCAGCATATCCTGATAGCGTCTGGATCACGCGATACCTGGAACATCATTGAACCCGTCAGCGGCAGTATAAATATCATAAGTTTTTTTATTGTAGGTTCGATCAGCATATTTTTCATCAGGATTTACGATATTCACCTGAGCATGCTCGATGACAAGAAAGAGATAGAAAACATCAATCTGGAATTATCGGAATTGACCCTGGAACTTGAAGACATTGTTGCTGAACGCACAATGAGTCTTATGGCACTGTCGATTGCTGACAAGGTGCGGAACCCTGCTGCCACAATAGGCATTGCATGCAGGCGCGTGCTCAGGAAGAAAGAACGAGGAGACAAGCTTGATGAAGACCTTCAGGATGTGATCTTTGAATGCGAAAAGTTGCAAAACGTGGTGGGTGATTTTGAAAACATGCTTAAAAGCAAAAGGTCTCAGTTTACTTTTGAGAACCTCAACGACATCGTAAAGGATGTAACTTCTTTAGTGTCCAAAGAAACCGAGGGCAGGGACATGCACATTTCGGTCAATCTTTTTGACAAGCCGATAAACATCAATATGCAAAAAGGCTTGATGAGGGTTGCCGTATTTCATGTCCTTAGAAACGCCATTGACGCGACTTCCAACGGCGGCCAGATTCAACTCAACACTTCACTCGAAAACGAAAATGCGGTGCTTACCATTTCTGATCAAGGCACAGGTATCAAGAGTGAAGATATGGAGAGGATTTTTGATAGTTTTTACAGCACAAAAAGCAAACGATTCGGAATGGGACTGCCGCTGGTGAAACAAATCGTTACCGAGCATCTTGGAGAGATAAAGGTCGAAAGCGAATTGGGAAAGGGCACCACGTTTAAAATGATATTTCCTTCCCGATGGAAAGATACGCGGCAAACTTCACAGGTACGATCAGCATAAATCAA
>CAVPZX010000007.1:0-90985 GCA_963710375.1 Nitrospirota bacterium | reverse complement strand
CTCTGTGTCTAGAAGCAAGCCGGTCATCCCAACGATGCCGTTCATTGGGGTGCGGATTTCATGGCTCATGTTAGCAAGAAAATCACTCTTTGATTTTGTCGCAGCTTCGGCTGCTTCTTTGGCTATCTTGAATTCCTCTATTCGCTTTTTTTCTGTAATGTCTTCCAAAGCCCCCTCAAAATAAAGGATATTACCGCTATTGTCCCTGACGACATGGCTATTAATGGAGACATCGATGATACTCCTATCCTTCCTGTATGCCCTGAATTCAAAATCCTTCACATAGCCCTGCGCTTGCATGTATGCCCGAAACTCGTCTCTCCGCGCGGAATCGACGTAGAAGTCTGTGGCAAGGTTTTTAATGCTTACTATAAGGTCTTCAGGCGAATCGTATCCCAATATCCTCGCACCAGCCGGATTGACCATCAGTACGCGGCCGTTCCCAGTTGATTGGAAGATACCCTCCGCAGAGTTGTCAAAGATACTCCGATATTTCTCCTCCGCCTGCCTCAATTCTTCCTCGGCCTGTTTACGCTCGGCATAAAGCAAAGCATTCTGGATGGAGATGGCTGCTTGCGAAGAGAGCATCCCGAGCACTTCTATGCGGTCCTGGGTGAATGCGTCAGTGACCTGGTTATTTTCCATATAAAGAACGCCGGCGATGACACCGCGCTGCATGACAGGTATGCATAGGATCGACAGAGGCTTCTTCCTGACGATATATGGGTCACGGCTAAATATGCCCTCAACTGCGGCATTGCTCAAGACAACTGCTTTCTGGGTTCTCACTACGTAACGGACAATGGCATGGGATAACAAATCGCAGCCGTCAACTGGGAGATCTTCGAGCAGGGTTGCGCTGTCCATTCCTGCCGTTATATGCACCCTGACCATGAGGTTGCCGTCCTTTTCCATGATCAGGCATCCTTCCTGGGCGCCGGCGCTCTCTATCAGGATGTGCATAACCTTTTTCAGGAGCGCCTCCAGATCGACCTCGCCCGAGATGGCCTGGGAGGTCTTGATCACACTGCCCAAATCCAGAGCGCCGCCACCCCATTCGTCCGACAAGGGCAAAGAGACGCCCGCCGTCTGTTTTTCCCGCTTTTCTCCCCGAGCTTTTTTTGCGGCTTCGGCCAGAAACTGGGGATAAGTCCGCTCCAGATGCCTTACCTTGGCTTTGGCTCCCCAGTTGACATAGCAGTAATGTGCCTCCCTCATGTAGAGCCCGGCAATCTCATCATCGCCCCGCCCCATCCAGAACCGGGCGGCCAACTCGTTGGCCAAGGCCTCTTCCTGGAGGAATTCATTCTTTCCGGCTAAGTGGATCGCCTCCTTGAAAAATTTCATGGCGTCGAGATCGCGTCCTTCAACCCTTGCCAGCTCCGCCTCGACCAGCAACCACTTGTGACGGTTGTTCATCGGAGCATGCTGCGCCCACTTTTTCAGCTTTTTCCGGTTTTTAGCCACCTCCTTCAATGACGGCTTCCTCTCTTTCTTTGTGAGCGTTGGAATCATTGCCAGTCTGATGAGGGAGTCGTAAAAGAAAAAGACTGTATTCGGGTATGATGCCCTGGCGCCGTCCAGATAACCCCTGGACTTCCGGAGATTCTCGGATGCCCTGGCATATTCCCCGAACAGGAATCCCAGAATGGCGTTGCCGAAAAATACAGCAATGATGGAGGACCTGTCCCCGGCCTCTATGTGGAGAGGGAGCATCTCGTCCTCGTTATAATATTCGCCTGCCAGCCGTGCCGGATATTCCTGGTGCTCCATGAGATTCCTCGTCATTTGCTGGAATACGCGGATTACGCTCAACGGTGAGAGCTGTTTCAGGTAAGCGACAGCCTCGCCGAATTTCGCCAATTTAGCCTCGATCTTTACCAGTGGTACCCCGGCATAAAATGAGTGATAGCAATAAGTCATCGCAGAAAAACCGGCATATTCCAGGTCTCCGGTTCCCAGCCCGACTTGATAGGCCTCCAGGAGGGGGGCCAGGGTTGTCCGTACGTGATTCTTCCAGTGCCCGATGAAGCCATTGAAAATAAACATCGTGCGGGCCTTGCACTCTCTTGCGTTCGGCTTTTCCATGAGGTTTAGTCCCAGCTGGCCGAAGCGGTAGCCGTTTTCGATATCATCCGTAACTCCGCAGAGGATGAGCCCGTAACCGGCGTAAATAGATGAGGACAGGGAGGTGTTGCCGTGACGGACAGACAACTGGAGACTTTTTAGTATCAGCAGCGGGGTCAGGGTGGGCATGGCCCAGTAGGCGCTGGTCCTCATGAAGGTCATTATCCTTGATATGGCGAGGCATCTCGGATCTGTCATCTCGGGAAGAGTTAGAAGGTCCTCGATCCTCTTTCCGGCCAGAATATATTTTGTATGCAGGATTTCGAGGACAATATGCAGCTTGCCTGGTCTGGCAGGGAATTTAACTCCCAGGAGGCCAAGTATGTGCAGGCCGGTCTTAATGGCCTGCAGGGGGCGGTGCTGTGCCATAGCCGCACGCATCTGAGATTCGTAGACGCTTACGTTATCGAGAACTGTCCGGGCATGTGCAACAACGACCTCTGCCAGACGTTCCATCTCCGTAAAATCAGTCCTCAGATATGCCGCCTCGACAGCCTCGCAAAAAAGCGCCAATGCCAGTGAATACTGGGTCTCCCAGCTGTCTTTCTCCAGGCAGGAGATCCCTGTGCTGAGATAACGATAGGCCGGCTCATATGCCGCGGAAGTCTTCGCCTTTCTTCCGGCCATGAGGTTCATCTCAGCAATCCGCTGCCGTTCTCCAGAATCTTTGATTATTCCCCGGCTCAGATTGAAATGATGCACGATCTCAAAGATACGACCTTCAAGTGCTTCCTGAGGCGTGTGGGCCAGCATGGATCTGCCCGCCTTGAGGTGAAGAACCTCCTTCCGCGAATCATCGATCAGGGAATAAGTTGCCTGTTGAACACGATCATGTAGAAACCTGTACTCGGGGGCGGTGGTCTCAACGTCTGCAGCTCCATTACCGGGTCCTCCGGCCTGTATAGGTTTGTAAGCCTCGTCAGCAGGGACCACGAGTCCCTCTTCAAAGGCGGGCCATAATTTGTCAGCTGTTTCCGGATAAGGTTCCCCGGAGATAATCGATAACGTGCGCAAATCAAATTGATTGCCGATACAGGATGCGTATTCCATGATATGTTGCGTTACAAGAGGTAGCTTCCGTATCTTTCCGACCATGAATTCGACGACATTTTCGGTTAACTCCCGTTCCCGAAGCTTCCCCATTTCCCAGCTCCAGCGCCTGTGTTCTACGTCGAATTCGATCAGGCCCTCTCTATACAGGGTTTGCAAGAACTGTTTCAGGAAGAACGGGTTGCCACGGGTCTTCTGATAACATAGTTCGGTCAGTTCCATGGCGTCATCATCTGTACAGTGCAGCGACTCGGTTATGAGCTGATTCATCTGATTGATGGAAAGAGGAGACAGAATTATCCTGTTAACCAGGGTCCCGGTCTTCCGCATACTTTCGAGCGTAATCATGAGCGGATGCCCCTCTTCCACCTCGTTGTCACGGTAGGCGCCGATAAGCAGAAGGAAACCGGCCGAAGGATCGTTCATGATGAATTCGATCAGTTGCAGCGACGCCTGATCAGCCCACTGCAGGTCATCAAGAAAGAGGACCAGGGGATGGGACGGAGTTGCAAATGCCCTGACAAAATTCTGAAAGACAAAACGAAACCGGTTCTGAGTCTCTGCCGCGGGGAGGACAGGAATGTCCGCCTGGTCGCCGGTAATAAGTTCCACCTCGGGGATGACATCTGTCACCACTTTCCCATTCGGCCCTAATGCCATCAGGATATTTTCCTTCCATTGAGCCAAAGAGACATCCCCCTCTGACAGAAGCTGATGGATCAGCTTCCGAAATGCCTCTGTCAGGGAGGCATAGGGGATATTGAGGTTCAACTGATCCAACTTGCCTTCGATAAAATAACCCTGCTTCTCCACAATAGTCCGCTGAATTTCATGGACGACCGCTGTCTTGCCAATTCCCGCGTATCCAGTCACCAGCAAGAGACTCTGCCCTGCCTGACGATGCCCTCTCAAAGGCCTCAAGCAAGCCCGCGACCTCCATATCCCGGCCATACAACT
This sequence comes from Nitrospirota bacterium, assembly GCA_963710375.1. Taxonomy (GTDB): domain Bacteria; phylum Nitrospirota; class Thermodesulfovibrionia; order Thermodesulfovibrionales; family Dissulfurispiraceae; genus JADFXI01. The sequence continues at coordinate 86,851 of CAVPZX010000007.1, read as the reverse complement.
TCTGCGGTATATGGAATGCCGCGGAAAAATCCTCCCGGCCAAGATGAAATCCCTCTGCAACTCCTCCTCCTGCCTTAATGTATTCCCAGCATCTTTCAAGATCGGCTCTCAGACCGTATATGCTCTGGTAGCGCTCCTCAGCCATTTTCGCCATCAGCTTCATGATGATGCCGGAAAGGAAAGGAGGAATCTGCGGGTTCAACTCGTGAGGTACGGCGGGACTCATGGCGATATGACAGTGCACCAGTTCCAGAGGGTCCCTGCTTTTGAACGGCGCTTCCCCGGTGAAGATCTCGTAGAGGGTCGCACCTAGGGAATACATATCCGTCCGGTAATCCAGGTCACGGTTCATCCTCCCTGTCTGCTCAGGAGAGATGTACTCCAACGTCCCCTCCATGGCGCTGGGATTCAGGACAGCAGTAGTCACGCTGCTAAATTCCGTGGCGATGCCGAAATCAATGATCTTCACCAGGCCGGACTGAGGGTTCCAGATAATATTGGCAGGATTGAGGTTCTTGTGGATGATACGCTGTTTATGTATGCTGCCGAGGCATTCTGTGATCTTGACGGCCAGGGTCAAGCGTCCCGAGATATCAGAAGTGACTGCAGGAACTAACTTGGCCAGGGATTCGCCGCCAAAGTCCTCCTCCACCATCAGCAGACTGTTTTTGTATTTTTGTAAATCATAAAGTTGGATTACCCCCTCCCCGTTCATCTTCACCGTCATCTCATACTCACGCCGAAACCGGGAACGCTCCTCAGATGTGGGATGCTCCTTGTCCAGAAGCTTGATGATAACAGGCAGCTTGTCCGCTTCACGCACCGCGCGGTAGATGGAGGTATGGGCGCCTGAGTAGATATTTTCGATATTGTGGAAAGATGGGATTGAAATCATAAATCATGCCCTTTCAATGTATAGGGCCGCAATTGATTCGAACAGACCGGTTTCTCCAGATATTCAAGGTTAGAACACCTTCTTATTCTTTATGACCAATTAATGACTAATACTGATATGCTGATTTGAAATTGGTTTTTCAGTATCAATTATAATAGCAGGAAAAAAGAGAACATATCAATACAAGCAGCCTATTTGCCAAGCTCTTGTCGGACCTGCCCCAGTCTATATTGCCCGTGATAATTAGGGAATCCGGCACTTTTTACGTCAAATCTTAGGACATAAGCCTTTTTATGTTCTGCCAGGATGTTTCGCTTTGTAATTTTCAAAGCCTCCGAATTGTGCTATAGTAACGCCATGAAATTGTGGCACATTAGCAAAAGCAAAAAGGACATGGAGAATTAATGGCAGTAGAAAACGGACCTGTTTCGGGTGCAGCATCCGCGCAGAAAGTGAAAGTCCCTGTGGGCATCGACAGTTTCCCCCTGGACCTGATGGTTCCCTTTGATGTCTATACCAAGAGTCCGACAGGAAGCTACACATGTGTGCTGCGAAAATGGTCAAAGTTCGATCAGACGACCAAGGATAACTTTAAAAAACAGGGCACTGTGTTCCTGTACATAGAGGGGGACGCTGCTAAGGTCAAGCAGTATCTCGATAAGGAAAAGCCGGCGGCGGTTCCAGCCAAAGCAGACGGCGGGAGTTTTGCTTATTCCAACGACAAATCCCTTTACCACCACGTCAGCCGTATACTTTTTCCCGCGGGCTCCAAGGTCGGATTCAGCATATTCACCGTTGACAATATGCGGTTCATCCCCATCGTCTCAATCGTGGATGGCAAAGACGCCACTATTACGGAATCAGTAAAAAAGGCGCCCGGGGATATTTACATAAAGGTGTCTGATATGCCGCTGTACCGCGCGTTCCTTGCCGCGCCGTCTAAAGCAGCAACTCCCCAACTCAAAGCAGCAACAGTCAAAGAAAGCGTAAAAATGAGCGTACGTGACTTTCTGACCGACCCCGGCAGCCAGCAGAAAACTGATGGAGTGGTCAACTCGGCTAATCAGATCATCGGCGTACTGAAACGGAAAGAAGTTGCGCTAAGCGACCTGCTTATGCGTGCAAAAGGGGACTGGCACATTTATAACCACTCCAACAACGTCGCTGTGCTTGCGACCGCCATGGCCGTAGCCATGAGGTTGGAGAATGTGGACAGGCTCGCTATGGCAGCCATGGTGCATGACATCGGCAAGACGGTCCTCCCCCCGGAAATACTGAACAAGAAGGACCGACTGACAGATCAAGAGTTTTCCTTATGGAAGCGCCACGTCATAGATGGAAGTCAGATGCTGCAGAGCAAGGGGTTGTCGGGCGACACGTTAAATGCCGTGCGGCAGCACCATGAGAGGCTGTCAGGAAACGGCTATCCTTACGGGCTCAAAGGCATAGCTGTCTCAACGTTTGGCAGGATAATGTCGATAGTGGACTGTTACGATGCCTTGGTCACTCCTAAAGTGTTCAAGCCGGCAATGACCGCTTATGCTGTCCTGGATTTAATAACGAAAGAGACAAGGGAAAAGGGGGATTTTGACGCAGAGATGGTCAAGCTGCTTATAAGCATTTTAAAGGGACAGGGAAAGATTTAAGTGGAGTGTGGGTGAAAAATAAGTTTTACCACTGTGCCCTGATGATCAGCCGGATCATCAATAGCTACATTTGCTTCGTGTAAATTTGCTATTTCTTTTACTATGGACAGCCCAAGTCCGCTTCCTTCCGCATTATTGCCCAGGATGCGGTAGAACCTCTGGAAAACCGAATCTCTTTCTTCCACCGGTATGCCGGGGCCGTTGTCTTCTACTGATAAAATAATGTTGCCATTCTTTTCCAATTTTGTCGTGACACTGCTTCCAGGAGGACAATAGCGCAGTGCGTTGTCCAAAAGGTTATCGAGCAGGATTTTCATAAGGAATTTGTCCCCATTGATAATTATTTCTTCATTGGGTCCTTCATAACCTATATCAATTTTTTTTCCTAAAGCATGGGAGAACCATGTCTTAGTCGTTTCCTGAACTGTTTCGGTCAGGTCCAAGGGTTTCAGTTCAGGCATCTTATCGGCATCAGGTCCGACCTTGGCGAGATCCAGCATCTGACTGACAAGACGGGCGATCCTTTCGGAGCTAATCCGCAGTTGCTGAAGCGAGCGGAACAAACTCTCACTGTCGCTCTGTCTTAAAGCCAAATCTATCTGGGTTATTAAACCCGCTACCGGGGTGCGGAGCTGATGAGCGGCATTGGATACAAAACGCTGCTGAGCAGACATCGCATTGTCGAGACGGGCCATAAGTCCGTTAATAGAGTCTATGAGCGGGAGAACTTCCATTGGTGCATGGCCCTCCTCAACAGGACTCAGGTCGCGATGGGAGCGGGCCGTAATTTCGCTGCGCAAATGCTCCAGGGGCTGGAGACCTCTGCTTATTCCAAGCCATACTACCAACGATGCAGATAATATGAGCAAGAGTTGTGGGAGCACGAGGGCAGTAAGGATTTCGTTTGCAAGTATCTTGCGCTTATTTAAGGTTTCAGCAGCCTGGACCAAAACAGGACGTTTCGACTGACTTTTCGAAGGCAGATAGTAGCGCGAGGCTATTCGCACTTTCCGGCCTTGCACTATGCCGTCATGCATAATGAGTGCGTCACTATCGCTAGTTACTGCGGGAGACGGCAGATTGTGTTCGCCTGCCAGCAGATCTCCTTCTGAATTGGTTACCTTCAAGAATATTTTGTCAAATTCATCCGTCAGAAACATTTTTTCCGCTGCCGGAGGCAGGTCCAATGTTTCACGGCCGTTGACAATAGTTACCTGTCGTGCAAGGTCCCTGGCAGAATCAGCCAGGGAGCGGTCATATGCTATATTGGCGAATTTGTAAGCGAAGTAATATGAGCCTATTGATCCGATACACCAAATGAACAGCATCGGCAGGAGCAGCCGGACGATAAGCTTTCTGCGAAGGGAAATGTTCTTATTCATTTGATTCGATTATTGAATATCCAAGACCTCGTACATTGCGGATAGAAACGTCTGCGCCGTCCATTTTTTTTCTGAGCCTGTGAATGAATACTTCAATTGCGTTTTCACTTACATCCTCATCCCAACCGTACATTTTTTCCAATATTTGACTCTTGCTCACCACATGCCCAATGTTGCGCAAGAGCACCTCAAGAATGCACAGTTCACGCGCTGAAAGATCGAGTGCACGCCCTCCGACAGTCACCTTTTTCCCAACCGTATCAACTGCCAGCGATCCCAGACATATCTCATTAGTGCCGCCGCACTGGCCTCGCCTTAACAGGACCCTGACGCGGGCTTCAAGTTCTCCCAGGTTGAAAGGCTTCGTAATGTAGTCGTCCGCGCCTGCGTCCAACCCGCTGATCCTTTCTTCCACGGCATCCCTTGCAGTCAGGATCAGGACCGGTGTCTTGATCCCTCGTTTGCGCATTCTCTCCAGAACTTGCAGCCCATCCATATGCGGCAAACCCAGATCGAGAATTACAAGATCATAAACCTGTGATGAAAGAATAATATCGGCTTCCTCGCCGTTATCAGTCCAGTCAGCGGCGTGTCCAGCCTGCATCATCGATGTCATCAGCCCATCGGCAAGTACTTTATCATCTTCGACAACAAGAATTTTCATTCGCTATCTACCCGTAAGTTTGGTGTAAGTTTTATTTTTTATTATAGCACCATGTTTAAAGCATATACTTCATTTGAGCGGAAAGAAAGGTGGTACACTGTGCGACGGCACATTAAGCAAATATTTTATCTGTGCTGGCTTTTCCTGTTTGTCGCTTCGGGAGCCGGCTGCAATTCTGCAGGTTCCGAAACGCCGGGCGGTTCACGCAAGGATATGATCAAATCAACCGACCCTCTCGTAACAAAAACCGTGACACTGGAAGATGCTCAGCTTAAATCGATCAAGGTCGAGCCTGTAGGAGAGCATCTTTTCGAGATCGAGCGAGAGGCGGTAGGCAGTCTCGACTTCAACCAGGACAGGTCGGTTCAGGTCTTCCCGCCGAACCAGGGGAAAATCATCGGGCTGTTCGCCAACCTAGGCGATGAGGTGGCCAAAGGGAAAACGCTATACACAATTGAGAGTCCAGACCTTATACAGGCAGAATCGACTTTGATCTCGACTGCGGGTGTCCTGGACCTTACCACCCAGGCGCTGGAACGGGCCAGGAAGCTCTATGAGACACAGGGAATCTCCCAGAAGGATCTGCAACAGGCAATCTCCGACCAGCAGACTGCTGAGGGTGCGCTCAAGGCGGCCCGCCCTGCTGTTCGCATCTTCGGCAAAACTGAAGCCGAGATCGATCAAATCGTGGCCAGGCGGCGGATCGACCCAGTGATGGTCGTGCCCAGCCCGTTAACAGGACGCGTCACAGCCCGAAATGCTGCGCCAGGACTCCTGGTGCAACCCGGCGCCCCGCCCGCCCCTTACTCGGTTGCCGACATATCGACCATTTGGATGCTGGCGTATGTTACCGAAAGCGATAGCCCGCTTTTCCATGTTGGACAGGAGGTCAAGGTCAAGCTCATGGCATTTCCGGGCCGGCTGTTCGAGGGAAAAATTTCGACCCTCGGCGCAGCCGTCGACCCGAATACTCATCGGCTCATGGTCCGCTCGGAAATTCATGATCCTAAGCACGAACTGCGGCCGGGAATGCTCGCCGCCTTTACCATTCGTATGGGTGACCCGGTCCGCTCTATTGCGGTCCCGTCTACGAGCGTGGTCCACGAAGGCGACGGCACGATTACTGTTTGGATCACCACGGACCGCCATAGCTTCGCGCAAAGGCCGGTCAAGCTTGGCCTGCAAAAGGACGGCTGGGATCAGATTGTCGAAGGTCTCCAACCGGGCGAACTGGTAGTTACCGATGGCGGCGTATTCCTGAGCAGCATGCTGGACGCGCCGCCAACCGATTAGCCATGTTCAAGTCGCTCATATCATTTTGTCTGACCCACCGGGCAATTGTTGTTGTAGGGTTGCTGCTGTTTGCGGGTGGCGCGTTCCTCTCTTTTCAAAAGCTCAACATCGATGCCTATCCAAATCCAGCTCCGGTCATCCTTGAGATTACCGCGCAGTCGCCGGGCCTCTCGGCCGAGGAGATGGAGCGTTACTATACTCGCCCAATCGAAATCGGGCTCTACACAACTCCAGGCATCGATGTCATCCGGTCAACCTCGTTTTATGGCCTGTCATTCGTCCGGGTCGTTTTCAAGTATGGGGTGGACTATCATTTTGCCTACAGCCAGGCTGCCATCTCATTGCAACAAAATGTCAGTCTTCCGGGCAATCTGGTGCCCACGATTCAACAAAACAGCGGTACCGGGGAAATATTCCGTTACCAGGTGATCGGTCCGAAGCATTTCGGAATAACCAATCTCAGAACGGTCCAGGATTGGATCGTAGCGCGCCGTTTGTTGACCATTCCCGGCATAATTGCCATCAACAGTTGGGGCGGCCCAACAAAGGAATTCGAGGTCGAAGCCGATCCGCACAAATTGGAAGCCTACAATGTCACGGTGCCCCAAATCCTGACAGCTCTGGGTAACGCCAATATCAACGTGGGAGGACGTGAAATCCGCATCGGCCAGCAATCCATCAACATCCGCGGAGTCGGGCTGATTGACGATGGCGGTAGTGATGATTTGACCCAGGGCTACAAGGTTGATGACATCGAGAACGTTGTCCTCACCCAAGCAAACGGCGTCCCCGTTCTGGTAAAGGATGTTGCGAAGGTCTTAGTGGGCTATAGGCCAAGACTAGGGATTTGGGGTCACGACATGGAGGACGACGCCGTGGCATCGATTGTGGTGATGAGCCGTACAGAGCATGCTCACGACATGCTGCCAAAGGTCAAAGCCGAAATTGAGAAGATGAATCACGATGGGAGCTTGCCGCCAGGTGTCAAGCTGGTTCCCTTTTATGATCGCGGATCATTGATCTCGGTCACTACCCAAACCGTTTTGCACAACCTGATCTTTGGATGCCTTCTGGTCTTCCTGGTTCAATGGATTTTCCTCGGTAATCTCCGCAGCGCCATCATCGTCGGATTCAATATTCCGTTTGCGCTGTTCTTCGCGATCATCCTCCTGGTGATCCAGGGCGAAAGCGCGAACCTGCTCTCGGTCGGCGCAGTTGATTTCGGCATCATAGTGGATTCGGCTGTGATCCTTGTCGAGAACATCTTCCGAAACTTCCAGGGAAGCCAGGAAGAAAGACATGGTCTGTTCCAAAATCTTGCCGAGGGCCACTGGGGGGCTGATCCGACGAGAATATCGACGCATGCTGCACTGGGCCAAAGCCACAAATGGACGGACCGACTGCGGCTGATTCTGATAAGCGCGCTGCAAGTGGACAAGGCAGTTTTTTTCTCAGCCTTGATCACCGTGGCCGCTTTCGTGCCGCTCTTCACAATGCAAGGAGTCGAGGGAGCAATATTCGGCCCAATGGCCCGCACATACGGTTACGCGCTGGCCGGCGCCTTGATAGCAACTTTCACAGTCACCCCTGTGCTTGCGTCCTTTCTGCTCCCCGATCATCTGAAGGAAACCGAGACAATAGTAGTCCGCTTACTGCACCGCCTTTACGATCCGGTGCTTCGTTTCGCCCTCGACCGCCGCAGGATCATAGTGGTTATCGGAATTATTTTTATAGCCTTGGCCGGATTGCTGGTCCAGTGGCTCGGAAGCGAATTCCTACCGCAACTTGAAGAAGGCAATTTTTGGATCCGCGCTTCCATGCCCACAACGCTTTCGTTGGAAGACGGTGAGGCGGCTACGAGAAAGATGCGCCTGATTCTCCTGAAATTTCCTGAGGTCATTACCGTAACCTCCCAGCATGGCAGGCCCGATGACGGCAGCGATGCGTCGCCATTTTCGAATGTCGAACTGTTCGCTGTGCTCAAGCCTCTCGACCAATGGCCAAGGGGTATGACCAAGGAGAAACTGACCGAGCAGGTCAACGCCGGACTTGAGCGCGAGTTGCCCGGGGTCATCTTCAACTTCTCTCAATATATCCAGGACAACATCGAAGAGGCCATTTCCGGCGTCAAAGCCGTCAACTCGGTCAAGATCGTCGGACCAAATCTCGAAACCTTGACAAAGCTGGCCACGCAAATCCGGGACCAAATGAGTAAGGTCCGCGGCGTCGCCGACCTCGGAATCTTTCCGGTCCTGGGACAGCCGAACCTGAATATCAAGGTGGATAGGGCCAATGCCGCGCGGTATGGTCTCAATACCGGCGATGTCAACACTGTTATTCAGGCAGCGCTTGGCGGAACAACGGCAACATCTGTTTTAGAGGGCGATCGCCAGTTCGATCTGGTTGTCCGTTTCCCGCCAAAATACCGCGACAGCATCGAAAAAATCCGCGACGTCAAGGTGGCTTATCAAACGAGCAGCGGCGCCAACGCTTATATCCCCTTGAGCGAAGTGGCGACGATCACCCTGGACACCGGGGCGTCCTGGATCTATCACGAGAGTGTGCAACGCTTCATCCCGGTCAAGTTCAGCGTGCGCGAACGCGACCTCGGTGGCACTGTTGCCGAAGCCCAGAATCAGATCGCGAAAAACGTGAAGCTGCCGCCCGGGTACCGGCTCATCTGGGCCGGCGAATTTGGCGACCTGCAGAAAGCCAAAAAGCGCCTCGAAATCATAGTGCCGATCAGCCTCGTGCTTATCCTGGGGCTGCTCTATACCACGTTCAATTCGCTGCGTGACAGCCTGCTGGCGCTTGTCGGAATACCCTTCGCAGTTGCCGGCGGCGTGTTGGCCCTCTATATCTCCGGTCTCAATTTCAGCATCTCTGCCGCTGTCGGCTTTGTCTCGCTATTTGGCGTATCCGTCATGAACGGCATACTGATGATTACCTATTACAACCAGGCAAGGCTCCGCGGAAGCGCGCCCGTGGACGCGATGTTCCACGCCGCATCAACCCGCATGCGTCCATTGCTTATGACAAGTCTCTCCGCCTGTATCGGTCTTCTCCCTGCAGCGATTTCGACCGGCATCGGAAGCCAGGTGCAGCGCCCGCTTGCTACCGTGATCGTTGGCGGCATGTTCATCGGCCCATTCATGCTGCTTGTAGTCGTGCCGGCGCTCAGTATGCTGTTCCTGCGTGAAAAACAGATAAAAAGTGAAAAGAGTGAGGCACACAATGGAAGTTGAGAAGTTGAGAAGTTGGGAAGATGAGAAAAAACCGAAGTTGCGAAGATGTGAAGATGTGAAGATGAGCAAAATCCCAACTTCTCAACTTCTCACCTCCGCAACTTCTCTCCTGGCCCTTGTGCTAATGGCCGGTTGCACAGTGGGTCCTGACTTCCATCGCCCCACAGCACCAGCCAATGGCGGCTATACCGTTCAGCCGCTGACTTCAATATCATCTGCCGCAAACGTGGCAGGCGGCGAGGAGCAACGGTTTGTCATGGGCATGGATATTCCGCAGCAGTGGTGGACGTTGTTCAAGTCGCCTACGCTAAATGCGCTGATCGAAAAATCGCTTAAGACTAACCCCTCTATCGACGCAGCTAAGGCAGCCTTGCGCCAGGCCCGGGAGAACGTCTCTGCCCAGGCCGGCTATTACTATCCCACTGTCCAGGCCGGTTATTCAGCCGGCCGCGCAAAGGACTCAGGCACCATTTCGCCGGTGCTGAGTTCCGAGGAAGAACCCTATAATCTCCACACCGCTCAGGTAAGTGTGGGCTATGCGCCTGACGTTTTCGGCAGCAACCGGCGACTGGTGGAATCCCTGACAGCCCAGGCCGATTTTCAACGTTTCCAGCTTGAGGCGACTTATCTCGCGCTGACGTCAAACGTGGTGGCCGCAGCCATTCAGGAGGCTTCATTGCGCTCTCAGATTTCCGCAACACTCAGCATTGTCAAGATCGAGACCGAGATGCTCGCCCTGCTGCGCAGACAGTTCGAGCTCGGTTATGTTGCCGGGCTGGATGTAGCGGCACAGGAAGCGGCCCTTGCCCAGGTGCAGCAAACCTTGCCCCCACTCCAGAACCAGCTGGCACAAACTCGCGATCTGCTTACTGCCCTTGCGGGACGCTTCCCGAACGAGGAACTGGAGGAGAAATTCGATTTTGCGGCGCTCAGTCTTCCGCAGGATCTGCCGGTAAGCCTCCCCTCCAAACTTGTAGAGCAGCGCCCGGACGTGCGTGCCGCCGAGGAGCAGCTGCATGCTGCCAACGCCCAGGTGGGTGTAGCGGTAGCCGCCTTGCTGCCGAACATTACAATCAGTGCCGATTTGGGCTCCACTGCTATAGGGATCAGCAAGTTATTCACCCCCGGCACCGGCTTCTGGTCCCTGGCCGGTGATCTTACGCAGCCGATTTTCCAGGGGGGCACTTTACTGCACAGGAAACGCGCTGCTGAAGCTGGCCTTGATCAGGCTGAGGCGCAGTATCGCAGCACGGTAATCGCAGCTTTCCAAAATGTGGCGGACACTCTGCATGCGCTCCAATCCGATGCCGATACCCTGAAAGCAGCAGCGGCCTTCGAGCAGGCCTCCAAACGGAGCCTCGACCTTGCACGCCGGCAGTTCGAACTCGGCTACGTTAATTACTTATCGTTGCTCTCCGCCGAACAGGCTTATCAGCAGGCAGTGATCAATCTCGTGCAGGCAAAGGCCAACCGCTTTGCCGACACCGCGGCATTATTTATGGCGCTAGGCGGGGGTTGGTGGAACAAGTCATGAGAAATTGCCTTACTTAATGGCGCACCACGCTTATTAATTGCACCAAAACAGACCAATGTGTAACAACCCAGGATGTCCTTCAGGCACTATAAGACCTAGATCGGGCAAATACCATCCTGTTTACATTGTTCTTCTTTCCTCCGAAGCTCAAGCCTTGCCTTCCTCCGCATGATCGCCTCTTGATTCCTCCGTCTATCGTCATCTGTATCCAGTATCAGCTCGGGCACTTGCGTAGGTTTTCCATCAGGACCAAGAGCAACAAATGTTAGATATGCCGACGATGTATGCCTGATCTCGCCCGTAATGGAGTTTTCAGCCTCTACCCTGACACCAATCTCCATCGAGGTCTTGCCAACCATATTAATGCATGCCTTAAGCCAAAGCAGATCACCGACGAATACAGGATTATGGAAGGCCATCATATCTATAGAAGCGGTGACCGTGTTTGATCGAGCATGACGACTAGATACCACACCCGCTGCTGTATCAATCAGCTTCATTATCACACCACCATGCACATTACCGGCCGGATTTGCATCCTGAGGCAGCATAACTTGAGCCATCACTACTGAGCTTTCCTTTATGGTTTTTTTCATGTAATCTCCTTCAGACGTAGGGAACTTTTTAAATCTCAGTGCAACGAGCTTATATATTTCTTCCTTGTCCCTTTTTCGGTACCGGTTGCTATGGTTATTCTTTAACGTCAGAGCGGTTCCACCAGCCGCCGCCCAGGGCCTGGAACAGCGCTGCGGTATCAGAATACCGGTTTGCAAGGGCCTGCACCATATTGATCACCGCCTGCTGATAAGTCTGTTCGGCATTGAGAAGTCCCAAATAACTGATGTCGCCCAATTCGAGTTGATGTTGTGCAATGGAGAGGCTCTTGGCTGCGGCATGCTCTGCAGCGGCAGCAGCTTTCAGTTCATCGGCATCGGATTGTATTGCGTGGAGACTATCGGCCACATTCTGGAATGCGGTCAGCACTGTGCTGCGATACTGTGCAGCAGCCTGATCATAGGCTGCCTCAGCAGCACGCTGCCTGTGCAGCAATGTGCCGCCCTGGAAGACCGGCTGTGTGATATTACCGGCAAGTGCCCAAAATCCAGTTCCCGGGCTGAACAAATTGTTGATCGCAGTAGCGCTGCTGCCCAAATTGGCGCTAAGCGTAATATTCGGCAGCCGGTTGGCTATTGCGACGCCGATCTCTGCGCCGGCAGAATGCAGCTGCTCTTCGGCAGACCTCACGTCAGGCCGTTGCTCCACTAATTTGGATGGAAGGCTCACAGGAAGTTCCTGGGGCAGTTGCAGCGAAGAGAGTTCAAACTCCTGAGCAAGTTTCTCGCTCGGGAAGGAACCTGCAAGCCGTGCCAGGAGGTCGCGCTGTTGCGCCAACTGCTTTTCGAGCGGCGGCAGCGCAGCCTCTGCCTGTGCGAGCGCTGCTTCCTGTGCCGCCACATCCAAACCGGCAACCTGGCCCAGCTCGTATTGACGTTTCAGCAGTTTGAGAGTATCACTCTGGATATCGATAATCCGCTTAGTGGCTGCAATTTGTCCGCGCAAAGAAGCCTCCTGTACCGCAGCAGCTACCACGTTCGATGTCAGTGTCAGGCAAGCAGCTTCGAGCTGGAAGCGCTCCGATTCGGCCTGTGCCTTGAGCGATTCCACCTGTCTACGGTTGCCTCCGAACACATCAGGAGCATATGCAACAGCAACCTGCGCAGTGTAAAGGCTGTAGAGATCATTGTTATTGGCTAACGGAGGGGCCAACACTCCCGCAGACTTTTGTCGCGATGGAATGAAACTGGCTTCCACACTTGGAAAGAACGCGCCTTGCTGCGCATAGACGTTTTCTCTTGCGACGCGGAGCGTTGCCTTGGCGGCTTCAAGATCGGGGTTGGCCTTGAGCGATTGTTCAATCAGGTCATTGAGCGGTTTGGAATGAAAAAGTGTCCACCATTGGCCCGGTATGTCCATGTCACGCACAAAACGCTGCGCCTCGCCGCCCTTCACATCAACCGAAGCTGTTTGCGCGGGAAGGGGCTGCAGTGCGTAGTCGGAGACAGCAGGCGCGGACGGGCGCTGAAAATCTGGCCCAACCGCGCATCCGGTCATTAGCACAAGGGACAGAATTGAAGTTGCGAAGATGTGAAGATGTGAAGCTGAGCAAAATCCCAAAATCCCAACTTCCCAACTTCCCAACTTCTCAACTTCTGTGTTTTTATTGTTCACTGTTCTCCTCCGGCTTCGGAAGTATATCGTCCTCTCTTGCAATCCATACGTATAGTGTAGGCAATAGAAAGACGCTTATCAACAGGTTGGTGATCAGTCCGCCCACAATTACGATCGCAAAGGGACGCTGGGAATCGGACCCGATATCGTGAGACAAAGCCGCGGGCAATAAGCCCAGCGTGGCGACAAGCATCGTCATAATGATAGGGCGCAGCCGGCGGGTAGCGCCTCCGATTGCCGCACTTTCGATATGCAAGCCTCTGGAACGGAGCTGATTTATATATTGCACCATAATAACGCCGATCTCCACAGCCACTCCTGTCAGAGCAAGCAACCCGATGCCAGATGAAACGCTGAAATTAGTCCCGGTGGCAAGGAGAGACAGAAAGCCTCCTATGCTGGCCGCGGCCACGTTGCCGAGGACAAGGATGGCCCACTTGAACGATTTGAACATCATGTAGAGAAGAAGCAGTATCATGAGAAGCGCGACAGGGATAATGATTGAAAGTCGCGCATTTGCGCGCTTCTGGCTTTCATACTCTCCGGCCCAGTCAAGATGATAGCCTTGCGGCAGCTTCACCTTGTCATTGACCCTCTTCATGGCTTCTTCAACTGTGCTTCCGAGGTCCCTGCCGCGTACGCTGTATTTTATGGCGATATACCGCGAGTTTGCCTCCCTGTAGATCATCGAAGCTCCATCTTCAACCTTAATATCACATAGCTGTCCGAGCGAGACCCTTTCGCCGGACGGCGCCAGAATCCGTATGTTCGCTATGTCCTCGATGGTCCTGCGGAAATGTTCCTGGTATCTCACTACCAGGTCGAAGCGCTCTTCCCCTTTCAACACCTCTGTCACAGGATTGCCTCCCACAGCCGTTTGAATAGCGTCCTGGATGTCCACCACATTAATTCCGAAGCGGTCTGCCTTTGCGCGATTGACAATAAGGTTCAGGTTAGGCTGCCCAAGCACTCTGAAAACTCCAAGGTCTTCGATTCCGGGGACCGTTCGCATAACATCTGCTATTTCTCCTGCCTTCTGCTCAAGGTCCTTCAGATCGCCGCCGAAAAGCTTGGCAGCAGACTCGCCTTTTACCCCACTCAGGGCCTCCTCCATGTTGTCTTCGATGGGCTGCGAAAATCCCCAGTCAACGCCCGGTATCTTTTCGACTTCTTTGTTCAGGGCTTCGATCAACTCGTCTTTTTTCTTATGAAACTGTTTTCGCCATTTGTCCCGCGGCTTGAGGTCGATGAAATACTCGGTGTTGAAGAAGCCGGTAGGATCTGTACCGTCGTCAGTTCTGCCTATTTGGCAAACAACCTGAGTCACTTCAGGGAAAGCCGCAAATGCAAGCCGTGCCTGATTCATGATACGTGTGCCTTCTGAAGGCCCGACGCTCGAATCGAGCGTGCCCCTGGCCCAAATAGCGCCTTCGTCGAGGTGCGGCAAAAATTCGGAACCGATCACTTTGCTGGTAGCTAGGTAGACAGTCAGGCAGAGTGAGGCTGCGCCTAATCCTATTACGAGCATGCGGTGACGGAACGACCAGTCCAGAGCCTTCGGGTAATTGTCCAGAAGCCACACCAGCACAGGATTCTTCCATTTCTGCTCCCGCCTGCGGAAAAGGAAGCTCGCGAGCACCGGAGCGAGCAGGATCGAAAAGAGCAGAGCTCCCAGCAAGGCGAAACACACGGTCCACGCCATAGGATGAAACAATCTGCCTTCGACGCGCTGCAAAGTAAAGATCGGCAGGAAGGTAGTAATGATGATCGCACGCGAGAAAAAAACGGGGCGCTGCACTTCATGTGCCGCCAGATGAATGGTCTGGCTGAAGCTCCCCATCTTTTTTTCGGATTCCTCAAGCCTGCGCAAAATATTTTCCACCATAACGACTGAACCATCAACGATCATTCCGAAATCAAGAGCGCCCAGAGACAATAAATTGGCCGGGATGTGACGAAGGTCGAGAAGGATGGAAGCGAAGAACAAAGCAAACGGGATTGTGAGAGCCACGATAATCGCAGAGCGTACATTCCCAAGGAAAATAAAGAGGACTATTACGACCAGAATTATTCCCTCAGTAAGGTTGCGGAGGACTGTATGCGTCGTATAGTGGACTAGATCGTCGCGGTCGAGGTAGGAAATAATTTTAACTCCGGGCGGCAGGATATGTTTATTCAGATATGCGACTTTGGCGTGCAAGGCAGCCATTGTTGACTCTGTTTCAGCTCCTTTCCGCATCTGGACAATGCCCTCGACAACATCATCATCGTCTATAACACGTCCGTCTTCGTGCCGGATCGCCTTGCCTATGCGGCCCAGGCGTATCTTGGGTCCCTGTCTTACGATTGCTATATCCCTGATCCTGACCGGCGTCCCATTCTGCGTCTTCAGGATAGTAGCGCCGATGTCATCAGTATCGCGCATCAAACCAACGACCCTGACGTTGTAGGCCTGTTGACCCCTTTCGATAAAGCTTCCGCCGGCATTGATATTGTTCGCGGCGAGGGCCTGCTCCACCTGAGCTATGGACAATCCATACGAAACCAGTTTGTTGGGATCGACCTGGACCTGGTATTCACGGGTCTGGCCGCCGAAGCCGGATACAGACGCAATATTCGGGACCGACATAAGATATTTGAATACTGTCCAGTCTTGCAGCCGCTTCAGCTCCATGATATCGTACTGTGGATTCCTGCCCTCCAGGGTATACCAGTATACCTGTCCTACAGGGCTGAAATCAGCGCCTATCTGGGGGCTCAGGCCGGCGGGCAGATTTACGAGTGTAAGCTTTTCGAGCACCTGCTGGCGGTTTTGGAGGTTGTCGGAGTCGTCATCGAAAATCACGGTTATGACAGACAAACCGGCGAGTGAAAGGGAACGAAGGTGTACGAGATGTCCCATTCCGTTCATTTGTGTCTCTATTGGAATCGTGACCTGCTGTTCGACCTCCTCTGCTGCCCGGCCGGGCCACTGAGTGATCACTTGGGCATATTTGTCTGCCACGTCCGGGTAAGCTTCTATAGGCAAACGATGGAATGCAATTATGCCCCAGATAAGAAGCAGAAGGCCTATACTCAGGACCAGGATCTTGTTTCGGAGAGCAAAATCGAGGAGCCGTTCGATCATTTATTTTGCTGCCTCTGAGGCACTCGAAAACTGCAGAGCGTTGACTACCACCTTGTCATGAACTTTTAAGCCCGAGAGAATTTGCTGGAGTGTGTCGTTCACCTCAGGCCCGGTCTGTACCTCTGTTCTCCGGAATCGATTGCCGCCTAAAGGCTGGAAGACCCAGTACTTGTCATGAAGGCGCACGATAGCGGAAGCGGGCAGAACAGGCCGTTCGATACTTTTTGGAGAACGAATCACCGCTGTTACAAACATACCCGAACGCATAACCAGACCCGGGTTGTCCAGTTCGATGCGGACCTTTGCCGACCGTATGTTTGGGTCCATTACCCGGCTGATGTTACTTACTATGCCGCGGAACAATCTGTCTTGAAATGCATTAAGACGGACCTCGGCTGTATCCCCTAAATGCACCCGTGAGATGTCATCTTCGTAAACGTCACACAAGACCCACACGCGCGACAGGTCAGCGATGGTGAAAAGGTTTGGGGTAGCATCCAGGGAACGGACCCCTGTGCCGCCCGTAACATTCTGCTCGACGATTGTACCGGAAATGGGCGCCCTAACATCGAGAACAGGAGAGAAATGATCAGGGTCGCCGCCTAGCACACGGACATGGTCAGCCGCGATCTTCAGATCAACCTTGGCCTTGTCCTCAGCATTCTGGGCGGCCTCCAGGTCCTTTGCAGCGTTGGCCCCATTTGCAAAGAGGCCCTTGGCACGCTCTAATTGCTTACGGGACAGCATCTCATCGGCCTGTGCCTTTTCGAAATCAGAGAATGCAGCGGCGAGGTCGGGGCTATGTATCCTTAACAGGATCTGGCCTTTTTTTACGTCGTCTCCAAGTCTGGCTTTAATGTCCACTACACGGCCGCCGCTCAGCGACAATACGGCTACGGAGCGGTTCACATCCGGAGCGACTACCCCGTTGACAGGGGTTTCATCAGCAACTTTCCTGGCTTCAGCCTCTACCAGGGGGAACTGCTCCGGGTGTTCCATTTGGAGCACACCGGGATCGGGAGATTTCACGATTACATTGTGTGTATCGCCATCTGCTGCACCGCGCCGGCAACCGAATCCCGAACACGTGAGCAGTAAAAGCGCGCCTGCTGCGATGAGGCAGAGGAAAACTCTATTATTCTCCATTACCGAAATCTCCTTTTCTATTCAAATCTGCGGAAACGACTATCGGATAGTTCTCAGTGTGCAGTCCGATGATTATCGTAACAAAAAAACATTACAATAATGTTACAAAACGATCAGACGAACTTATGTTTGAGCTTCACGATGTCGCGGTAACGGACGACCCCTAGAATCACATCGTGATCATCGGTAACCGGGATCGCCCTGAAATCATATCTCGAAAAAATTTCAGCGGCCTCGAGGAGCGTGTCTTCGGGCTTCAGGCTGATAACACTCGTTGTCATAATATCCTCAAGTTTGTCCTCTTCTTTTGCCTGTAGTATTTCTTTAAGGTCTACAACACCCAATAAGGCATCCTTTTCTCCGACAATATAGATGTACATGATCTCATCCTTGTCTTTCGCCATCTCGCGAAAATGGAGAAGGACCTGGCTGACATGAGTATTGGGCGAAAGTTTGATGAAATGAGATGTCGAAAGGTTGACAAGCTTCTCCTCCTGCTTGTCTAGCATGTATTGTATCTTGCGAACGCTTTCCTTATCGATCAGCTTCATAATCTCATCGGCTTCCGGCGCAGGTAAAATGGCAAGGATATCGGCAGCCTGGCCAGGCGTCATATCATTAATAAGCTCTGCCGCTTTTTCCTTCTTTAGAGAAAAAATTAATTCCTTCTGCACTCTCGGCTCGATCTCTTCGAGGGTATCCGATGCGTGGCCGGTTTCTAGCTCATTGAAGAGGGCAAGCCGCTGCTCTTTATTCAGCTCCTCCAGGATATCGGCCATATCTACCGGATGTATTTCGAGCAGCTTTTCCTTCAGCACATTCAGCTTGACACGGCCCTTGAATCTGCCAATATTTTCCTGCAACGGCTGTACGTATGACCAGGATAGTGTATCCTTCTTCAGGAACTTGGATGAATCGCCGAACAGAAGCTTGATGAGCGGTTTGAGATGGAGTCTTTTCATTAGCCCGTACCTGCCGAAATCCACATCTGTAACATAAAGGGTTCCCCTGTTCAAAACCAGCCTGATGTCATGGACTACGTCAATCTCGTTATCATCCATATCGATCACTTTTTTGTCAAGAATGTCGTTGTTCAAAAGCACCTGGGATTCTTCGGGCTCTCCTTCGTACTGCGCTGCTGATTCGAGATTGAGTGTGATAACCTTTGGATCGATCCTGACCACCTTTGCCCAGGGGACGAGGAGCGGCTTCTGGCCTAACGGCCTGTTGATTATAAAGTGGGTCACTATCGGAAGCTTCTCGTGGTCGCGAATGGTGACATCATGGAGATTTCCGATCTTTTCGTTATTATTAAAGACTTCTCTTCCGACAATGTCACTAAAAAAATAGACTGCTTCGACCGATTCAGGCATTTTTTCTAGTGTAGTGTTCATGGTCCCTCTTGTTTGAAATTATATCACCGTTATAAACTTATGGATAGATAAACCTGTTTGTAATTTTTATTTCCCCATCTCAAAATTGAAGATAGCCTCACCGCCATGGCCATCCGAAACCAGCACCGCTATCTGCGAGCTTGTTTTATTGTCAGCCGGTACTGTAAAAGTCACTTTGCCTGTTGCAGGGTCAACAGTAGTACCAGGCGGACCTGATTTTAGAGTATATGTTAACGGGTCTCCATCCGCATCACTGGCATTCACCTTGAAAGAGAATGTGCTGCCGTTTACTTTCACCAATTCAGTTGCCGGAGTAATCACGGGTGGAGAATTGGCTATTACTACCGAGGCGAGCCAAGACTGCTTGGGGCCTTTTCCGCTGTCGACAGTTACGGTCGCCTCGACCTTGTCACCCCTTTTAAACCTGCTGTCTACCGCGAGCGAGTTTGATGTCTCTGACAGACCTTCTCCGTTTTTCCTCCATTCAAAGGCAACTGGAACTGATGAAAGCAACACCCCTGCCTGGGGAATAAGGTTTATCGTAATCGTATCTCCGATCTTGGGGGCTTTCGGGGTAATCTCTATGTGAGAGATTAGAGCAGTGTTATTCGCAGCAGGCGCGCCCGAGACTATAATTTTTTGTATTGTTCCGGTCTCGCCCTTTGCGTCAACACCGGATGTTCCTGTGGCCTGTTCAGAAACATTCGGAGAAGTTGATTGCACAGGAGGACCGCCCTTCCCTTTACACCCCGGTACTGCAAGGATTACCACTAACCCAAGTGAGGCAATTAACCGCAGGCGGCGCCTAAAGGACGAAGGTGCGAAGTTGTGAAGGTGTGAAGGTGAGCCAACGTCAAAGGATGAAGATGAGAAGGTGCGAAGTTGTGAAGTTGCGACAGAAGTCTTCGCGTTTGTGATTTGCCTCTTCTCAACTTCGCACCTTCTCATCTTCACACCTTCGATCTTTTTATCTCGTCAGCCGGTAAACAGCTTGTACCTGGCCTATACTGGGGTTTTTTGTTTCAAGTATATCTTGCGCCTGGGCTGTTATGGAATAAAAGTAAAACGCTGTTCCACCTCCGCCGCTGGCTGAAGGGGGCGGAGGGAAGATCATGGCACCTCCGGAGCCGGGAACCGGTTTTTGGCCCAGGCATGCGATCGTCATATCTATCTGGTACCTGCCATCAGCGGTTTTTGCGCGAAGTGCTGCCGTAGGTGGAGTATTCTGGCAATAAAATATTACGTTCGCTGCGCCTGCATAATTGGTTTGAAACCCCATGTTATTACTTAGCGTAAAGCCGCCGGCGCCGTTGTTGTAATCATTGATGAGCTGCCTTAAGGCCTCTGTTGCTTCCTGAACCCCGCCTGCCGCAGCCTCCTGGGTGGAAGAGAATTTTTTATTTATTAGCGCTACCTTAAAGCCGCCGCCGGTCAGGTAATAGATGCCCCCGATGAGCAGCAGGCTCGCTGCCACTATAATAAGCGTATTTACAAGCGCTACTCCAGATTCCTTAAAGATATAGTACGTTCGATTGTTCTCCATCTGTATGTCCCCTGTGTAGTATTTAATGAGACTGTATATTGTGTTGATGGTGGAGTGTCGCCGAAAAGTGTTATACTGGTTTGCGGCGGCCCGGCATACTCGTTTTGGTTACTGTCCTGCACCACGAGTCCGATCCTTATAAATCTCGGATTAAAATTTCCGTTAGAGTTCAAAAAAGTGCATGTGTTCCCTGTCTGCCAGGTAACGTTGCCGCTCGTATCTATACAGCCGAAGATACTGGAAAAAGCAAGCACACAGTCGAGCATTGGTTGGGGATTTGCAGCGCTTCCTACTGCAACGCTGCTTCTCGTCAATTGCTGAGTTCCGGAAGCGCAGGTCTTTGTAGGTGTTGCAGAGAGAGTGTATATGGTGCTGTAACAACTGCCTGTCGGACCGCCTCCAGGGCTAATAAAGTAAGCGATATTGCCCGGCCAGGTGGTTGACACGCACCCTGTGAGCGTGCCGCCGACTGCCACTGTTGTTGTGAACGGACCGGTGGTTATTAAACTGCTTTTGTCGGAAGGACTTATTATTGATACAATATCTCCATTATTAAACCCGCCTCCGGGATTAAACCCGCCTCCCGGACATCCAGTCCCCGCCATGCATACCGTACATGACGACCCAAGAATAAAACTCCATGAACCTGCAGCCGTCTGGATTGGAGACGTCTGGGTAGCCGTAGTAGTGCTGTAAATAGTAAGAACTCCATTAGCTGCACCGCCTGTGTAATTGATTTCAGGAGTGCAGCTGCCACCGAAGCTATTAGCCGGCACTCCAAAACCTGCAGATTCTATCTCTTTGAAAAGTGGCCATACTGTATTGGTAATCTCTCCCTCCACTTTTACGATCTTCCTGGTAGATGCGGATGTTTTGATCATGGTTGCATAAAGAGAAAACATTACGCCGAGTATAAGAGCGAATATTGCCATCGCTATCATCAATTCAACAAGGCTTGTGCCTCTCTTATTTTTAATTCCTTTCATTGCGTGGCCGTCAACGACTTGTCAAGTGTAATAGAAACATTTTTAACACTAAGTGGGTGTGACTGGATGTAGTTGTTGACCTGAGTGATAGTTGATGAAAAAGAGGGCTCGGGATCTATCCAGTAAACCGTTATGAAAATCTTCACCAAATTCGTAGGCGCTGTTGCGCATGGCATATAGGCCACACTCCATGCTACATAGTAGGTCACCCCGTTTGCAGAACGCCGTATCGGATTGATTAAGCTGTTGATGTCGTCAGGTAAGCCCAAATTCGCGACATCACTCGAATTGGGATGATCTATAAACGCATTGGCAGTTGTTGTCAATGGTGCGCTCGCACTGAATGTCCCCAGGCTGTCGTGATAAAGGAACAGATTATTCATGGTCCCGTTCCATGGATTGGTATATTGAGTCATGCCTGTTGCATCGAAGGTCAAACCATTGGACGTAAGAACTCCTGCTAAACACGTCAGCAGATTGCCGTTGCTGTCCAGTCCTAAATACTTAATGGTTCCGCTGCTGTTAGGCAATAAAAAAACATTGGTCCCGCTGAGCTTCGCAAGACGGTCGCTTACGTCAACGGCAATATTGTATGCGAAATTGCGCTTTGAGAGTCCTGCGCGCTGATTTACAACATTGGCTGCCCACGCAAGAAACCCGGCAACTGCAATGAGCAAAATGCCGGTAGAAATAAGTATTTCTATAAGTGTAAAACCTCTCTGGGAGGCACCAATGCACAAGCTGTTTATTCCCGAGCCCTTATCTCTCATACGTGACTTTGCCTGCCGTATCGATAGTTATTGACTTGTTTGCAGCGCCGCCTTTTGAAACTGTTATAGTTGTCTCCCCTGTGGGCGTGTTCCAACTGTTATCATGCGGCATGCCTTTGCGGTCAAACCAGATATAATTGCCGGTGGGGGAACCTGTAAATGAAAGAGTAGCAATATAGCCCGAAGTAAAGGCTACTGTCTTCATTGTGGTCGGCGTTATACCGCCAGTAACCATAAAGCTCCCGCTCTGAGAGAATACACAGTATTCGTTTGCCGCCGCATTGCAACCGTCGCCCAGACTATTCAAAGTTGTTGCACACGGAGTTCCTGTAGAACTGCATGTCCCGCCCGGGAACCGGATGAGCGCATAATTAGTAGCTGCGGTTGCGCTATTGAATTCTATCCCGTAGGGCACCGAAGAAATGGACTGCGACCTTGCCTCTTCTATATTCTGCAATAATTGATCACGCATCTGGGACAGTGTGGCGTCTGCTATAAACGAAACAGCCCACATGCCCGCGATTGTAATTAGTGTGGCCGCAATGGCAAGAACCATAACGAGTTCAAGAACACTAAACCCTTTTATTTTGTCATCCATAATATATATTGATTGCTCATCGAAATACTAGGATTTACAGAGACTGAGGCAATGCCTCCTGCTGACTGGGTAAACACTTTGAAGGTGTTGCCGGTCTGGACCGGAACAAGGCTCTGTTTGAAGGGCGAAGCGCCTGGAGAAATTTGGACCGTCTTATTAACGCTAAGGTTAGTGGTGGAACCGCTGGTCCCTGCTACTGACAAAATAGTGGGCTGGTTATAAGGGGCCCCGGTATTAAATTGGAGTGATATAAGACTGGAAGTCCCTCCAGCCTGGCAGATGTTCCCGCTAGGAGCAAATTCAGTGGCACTTACAATGCCGCCGTAGGCAAGAGGTGAAGCATAAATCTTAGCGCCTGTAATAGTCTGCGTCCACCCGGCATAGCTGTTCAGTGCACATACAAGACAGTTGGCTGCTGCCGTATCTTTTAAGCCATCGCAGCTTGCGCCATTGCAGCTAGCGCCTGAGCCGCTCAATGTCGCGCCTGCAACTGACGTTACCACCAGGGAGCCTTCATTGGAAGGACAGCCAGGATTGGTGGCATTGGGACAGTTGCCAAGGCCGTCGCACTTTCCTGTAAGGACGGTTGCGCCGCCCGTACATTCACAGGAGTATGTCAGTGCCCTGGCACCGGTGTAAGCAGCATTGGTCATGTTTATAAAATTTGTATAATTGCAGCCTGAACCACCGCTCTGCCAGCAAGTAGTGGACTCTTTCACACCATACAACAGCTCGTTAGTGACACTTGTATCGCTTGAAGTAACATAAAGGCCGGTCCCGAAATAAAGCCATTGGTTTTGGGCAGCGTCTATGGCTAATGAAGGAGCGGCAAAGACAGGGTGTCCGGGGTTGACAACTGCTGATATCAGCCAGTTTGACGGGCCGGCAATGTAATTGGGGGTGTTTCCTGTCGATCCGTTCCGTATCCTTAACCTGTAAAGTCCTCCCGCTGTTTCACTATAGGTGCCGAAATAGACAACATCAGTCTGGTAATCGCCAGCCGGATAATCAAGATCAGCAGACTCTAAATCTCCGACAGCTACATTGGCCGCCGTATTATTAGTAGCGCCCTCGGCATTTGTAATGGGCAAACCAGGTACATTGTTCGCGTCAAACGCTGCCTGACTGCCATCAAGGAGATTAAAGACATAAATTTTTGGATTTGCAGGATAAGTGAGACTTGCAGTGGTTATTGTCGTCGCTCCGCTTCCCATAACCAGATACCAGCTGCCGTTAGCATTGCCTGCCCCGAGTCTTACGATACCCGGAATCCCTTCAGTCAGTGTATTGTCAGGCATCTGCTTCTCCCACCAAAGGACCGGAGAGAGAGGGTTGGTAATGTCCATAACAAAAATAGAAGAGCTGAAGGTCACGCTTGGACTTCCTACAGTGATCGGTGTACCGCCGAACCCCATGGAGCCTATAAGCAAGCGCCGCCAGGTAGAACCATCAGAGGGCTTCACAGCTGCAGCACTGGCCGGACTTGTTGGGGTGCCTGTAGAGGCGTCAACAATCGTAAATGTGGCATCAGCCATAGGGATATGACAATAATTGTTCTGGCAATACCACCTGAGATACGGTATTACATTCCATGGAATATATGCCCATGCCTCACTTCCTAGCGTCTTTCCTGGTGAAGGTGACAACTGGGCTACCTCTAACGACGAAGTGCCGTTTCCTACCGGTGGGCTGATGCCGGAAAGCGTCCCCAGGATGAATGCATGCACCATCCCGTCATTGGCGCCGACAAATACAACAGGCGGATTATTCTTGATAGTACTGTTAATAAATGCCCCATAAGTTGTGTCGCCATATCGCGTATCATATCCGTTGACCTTACCATTGGGGTCAATTTGCGGAGTTGAAAAAATGATATCGCCCAGTTTCCATGATGTGATAACATTACTGCCTGTGGAATCCGATTGCCTTAATCTGAACAGGGAACCGGAAGGACTGGGCAGGTCATACCCCCTTACATATTGAACAACCGAATTCGCACAAGCGCTGTTGCAGGCTCCTATGTCGCTATACGTCCAGTAACCGCTCAGTGCCGTGAGCTGCGAGGAACTTAAACCGCCTGTACCGCTTAAACTAAACTGTACAAATTCTCCGGAGTCAACCACACCTGTTGCGCCTGACGTCTGGCTGTCAATCCAAGTATAAATGGTTCTGTTGGCTGGGTCAGTGTTTTGAAGTATCGAGCCTGCTTCCCAAATCGGCGCCACGGCAGAAATATCCTTTGTAGTAGATGTGCAGCTGTTCAGGCCGGAACTGCTGTTCGTATCAGTATAAACAGTTGCCACAAACTGCTGCTGCGCCGAGTTATAAAGAAACGCCACTATTTTGTCTTGTATGATATCCAGGATATCCGTGCCGGCAGTGTTCTCCCTGATATTTGACACAGCGTCGGCCCATAACGTTCTCAGATATCCGAGCCATGTAAGCCTTACAGCGTTATCCTGCTGCTCGGGAAAGAAATAGGCCTGGGCCACGATATTGGATGATATAGTCTGAGATGGGGGCAGGCTCACAACAGTGGTGCCTGATGAGGCCTGGTTGAGGATTGCGCTGAATGCATTAACGAGCTGCTGCTGCAACTGGAGCGGATTGGAGGCATAAAAATAATTATCAGGCATACCGTCTCCGGTAGTGTCCCATTGGCTCGTCAGGGCAGGGTATGGTGCAAGTGGATTATTGTTGTTAAACCCTCCGTATTTGGCAGCGTACCAGAAGGGGTCATGCGTAAAGCTTGCCGACGACCCGGTAACACTAAAAGTCCTTTCAACATATACAACACCGGGTGTTGAGGATGAACTGCCATGTGAGCATTCTCCGCCTCCATTGCAAGTTGAAGGGCATGCCGCTCCGTTGCAATATCCCGTAAAACTCACGCCGTCTCCTGCTCCCTGGAGTTCAATATATCCCCCCCCGTTGTTAACACCGGTTATCAAATACCCGGACCCATCGTTAGCGCCTGCCGCATAATACTCGCCCTTGGTTTTGATTGTTATTGTATTTGCCGTCGGGTTTGTCTTGACAAACAATCTCCAGCGCACATCAAGGTCGTAGTCATTCCCCTGTCCGGAATCATCATAGGCAACTTCGTATCCATACTGATAGCCGTTAGTAGTGGTTTCAGTGGTACATTCCGTGTCAAGCGATGGACAACTGATATTAGGCGTCGCCAATATTTTAAAGTCGACAAACTGTCCTTTGGAGCCGGTAAGACCCGTATAGGAGATAACGTTAAAGTCAGGCTGGAGAAAAACAGTATTGGAACCGACTGCGAAACTGAGATTAGGTACGTCGGAAGGAGTGACCACTGCATAGGTATTAACCTGCAGGTTATTGCTGACAGAAGGATTAGTAACGCCTGTCGTATGCGCCCACCAGGCCAGCCCGGCCATATAGTATGAGCCCTGTTTCGTAGGCTCTTCAGAGCAGAGTCCGCGTGCCTGGCCGAAATCAAACCCGGTCCCAGAAGAAGGCTCTTGGGAGCAATTGCCGGTATTTGTGGCCCCGAATTGTCCCACGAAGGCGCTGGATATTCCTTCAAGAGAATTCATATTGGAATAGCTATTGCTGAACATGGTAGAAACGCCGGGGGCGCCGATATCGTTATTGGGGGTTATCGTGGCTTGCCAGGAGGAATAAACTCCTGGTAGTTGGTCGGAGTCCCACGAGGAGTAGACATCGCTTAGCATAAGAATAAAAGGCTTGGAACAGGAAGGATAGTTGCCTCCTGATGAACTGAAAGGATTGGCCCACGAGGAGGCAACCGGAAGTGAAGTTACACCTGTGGCATATAGATCTGTATTAAACACTGACGTTGGGTCCGGAGGTGAAGCTGAAAACTGTGATGTGGGACCGCTTTTTCCGGCAAAATACCTGAGCGCTTCATAGTACATCTCACTCATGGGGTTACCCCAGTCCGGGCAGTTCGGTTGGGTAAAGGTCGCGCTCAAGCCACAGTTGCCGGGTGAACTGGCCCATGTATGATTCGTGAAATCATAATAGATCAATTGAAGCAAATCAATGGTCTTTATAATCTTTGAGGTACTTGTATTGATTGTGCCGTCGCTGGTATTGATCTCCTGGGTCGTATCGGTAAAATTACTTCTTAACACTCCTCCGCTCTGATTATTATTATAGCTTCCGGTGATGAGAGCAAAATACATTCGCGGCGCATTGGTTATGGGATTCAGTCCCAATGTCTGCATGACCCCGGCAGGCTTATATGATAGCGTGGACGAGCCGTACTGGAGACAGTTTGATTCCAGCCCAACCGTTGGATTGCACACTAAGACATTGACATAATAAGAACCACCATTGCTGTTGGCCGCTGATCCGGGTGACGGGATTGTTGGCAGGGCGGGACCTGCATTAGGTCCCGTGTTGTATTTCTTTGTACACTGCACGCCGCCATCCAGGGCAGCAGCGTAAGGATAGTATTGACCACCAGTATTTATAGGCGAAGCAGGTCCATTTGCAGCGTTTCCCCAATAGAAGTTCATAAGAGACCAGTTGGCCTGATTTCCTGAGTTGCTTGTATTTGTATTACATATCGTTATAGCGGTTTGATTGCTCGCGCCGCCGGCGGGGGTAAGTTGCGCAATGTCGGCGCCGATGTACACCTTGGCCCAGGAGTGCGCGTCCTGAGTGAGTGTCGTTCTGCTTAAAACAGTTATTCCGCCACTCTGATCTATATCGCGCTTGCCTCCATACAGCACCGCACGCAGGATATCGATCCTTGCCATCGTGGCCCAATTAAGAAAGTTGCCGCTCCACATACCTGAACAATAATGATTGTTAGTGCCCGAAGCCAATACCTGAGGCTCAAAGCGGTTGTTGGCAGAAATGTAGGAGTAGCACTTGCCGGAATCGAAATATCCGAAATAGGTAATTGTGTCTTTATAAGTGACATCGGGGATCCCGTCTCCGTCAAGATCGACAACATCGTCATAAGCCTTAAAAAAGAGCTTGTGGTCCTTTGACATGACAAGCATTACCAGCGGCGGCACAGCTGTGGTGACAAAGGGAGGAGTGTAACAATATGTATTCATAGATGAACTCGACATAGAATCAGACAGGAAACCCAATGACAGCACGACAACAATAGACAACGAAATAATTGCCGGAATTTGATAGCGTTTTTTCATGATTTCATAGTTTATAGAGCAATTTCAATGCCGGTTAGCGGAAAATGTTTTTGCTGTTAAAATCAGGGAATTACGGATTGGAAATATAGCAGTATACAACTAGTTACACATAATTATGTAAGACAATTCATATAAATAGGTCACAGGTGATGAGTAATTGGAAAAACCTATAACCTATTAGATGTTTTAATTATATCCTGTAATCCTTGATCTTAGTAAGCAATGTTTTATAACTTACTTTAAGTATTTCGGCTGCCCTGCTCTTATTGCCGCCTGTTTGAGTAAGAACGGTTTCTATCCGGGATTTTTCAGCGGTTTTAACTGCAAATTGGGCAATTTCAGATAAAGGGGCTTCAGCACCTATCTGTTCTTCTGGTACGCATTTGACAAAATTGAAATACTCCGGCTGGAGAACCTGACCGTCGCATAGGATAACCGCCCGTTCTATAATGTTTTTCAGTTCTCTTGCGTTTCCCCTCCATTCATTCTCCAGCAGCATCCTTTCGGATTCAGGAGAAAGCAGCGGAGCCTTTTTGTTCATTTCGGATGAAAACATACCGATAAAATGCCTTGCGAGCGGAATAATATCTTCCCTCCGTTCCCGCAGGGGTGGAATAATTATAGGGAAAACATTCAACCGGTAAAACAGGTCCTCCCTGAAGTGTCCTCCTGAAACCTCTTTTTCGAGATTCTTGTTGCTTGCCGCGATAACGCGCAAATCGACACGTACGGTTTTTGTTCCGCCCACGCGTTCAAACTCATTTTCCTGGAGCACACGCAACAGTTTTGACTGCAATGAGAGTTCCATATCACCGATCTCATCAAGGAATATAGTGCCCCTGTCGGCAAGTTCAAACCTGCCTGGCTTGATCTCAGCAGCCCCGCTAAAAGCTCCCTTTTCGTGTCCGAATATTTCATTTTCAATTAAATCTTTAGGTATTGCAGCGCAATTAACTGCAATAAAAGAATATTTGGCCCTCTGGCTTAGATAATGGATGGCCCTGGCAACGAGTTCCTTTCCAGTTCCGCTTTCACCAAGAACAAGTACCGTAGTTTTGAGCGGCGCCACTTTTTTGATTTTTTCCATTATATTAGTCCATTGGCTGCTCAGCCCTATAATTTCAGGCATTTTAAGAAATTTTGAGAATTCGTGCTTAAGGACAAGATTCTCCTTCTGCAGAGTCTGCTCTTCCAGGGCTCGTCTAAGGAGCAAAATAAGATGGTCGGGGTCAAACGGCTTAGTGATAAAGTCGTAAGCCCCTTTTTTGATTGCATTGACCGCAATTTCAATACTGCCAAACCCGGTCATAACTATTGTCGGGATAAAAGGGGACCCTTCCCTTGCTGCCTTCACCATTTCCATTCCGTCCCCGTCAGGCAGTCTCAGGTCGGTAATCACCGCTCTGATGTCCTCGGAGGAAAGCGCGTCAAGCCCGTCCCTTAACGTCATGGCTAAGCGAACAGTGTAACCTTCAGACTCAAGCGTCTTGGCGAGCATGTCCGCCATGCTCTGCTGATCTTCAACAATAAGAATAGTTTGCATAATTAATGTTTGTCCATTAATTCACCGGCAAAAACAGCCGGAACGTGCTGCCCTTCCCTTCTTTACTGTTCACACTCACGCTGCCCCCATGAGCTAATGCAATCTTCTGCACAAGAGCCAGCCCGATTCCTGCGCCCCTGCTCTTTGTAGTATAAAATGGCATGAATATCTTATTAAAATCACTCTCCGGTATGCCTTTACCGTTATCCTTAATGGCAATATATACCCCGTGCCTGCCGGACAGGTCAGTGTGTTCGACATCTATCCTTATCTTATCGCCTGCATGGACAGCGTTCTGAAGAAGATTTTTAAGGGCCTGTCTGAGAAGGGTCTTATCTCCCTTGATTGAAACAGGACCACAAGGTGAGAATTTGATTTCGGATGCCGTCTGCCCCATGCTCTTTACAGTATCCGTAATAAAACTTACCAGGTCTATGTCTATCCTGTTTATTGGTTCGGATTTTGAAAACTTCAGCAGTTCTTCCATGACCCGGTTCATCTCTTCAATTTCATTCAGGATTGCCTGGACAATTTCCTTTTTGTCGTCAGAACCCTCCAGCCCTTTAAGGAGCAGCTTAGCATACCCGGCAATAACGCCCATGGGGTTCCTGAACTCGTGAGCAATGCCTGCTGCCACCTCTCCTAGCGCGGCAAGCCTTTCCTTCAATATGAGCTGTTCTTTAAGGGAGTTGATTTCACCGCCAAGCGCACTGAAAGCACCCATAAGAGTATTAATTTCAATAGGTTCTGGTTCCTGTGTCTTTTTCTTGAAAAGGCGGGGCAAATAAACGGCGAGAAAAAAAAGTACGACTAAAATAAGCGAGGCCGCCAATAAAACAATCAGCGTCTCGTGGTAAGCTCTCATTTTCTACCACTGATAAGTTGTATAAGCTTATTTAACATTGATAAGCTCTATAAGCTTATCTGCCGGCAGCGTTCCTTCGTGCACAGTCCCACCAGGGAGCACCAGTGTTGGAGTACCAAAAAAGCCGAGGGATTGGGCAAGTTTTATATTGTCGTCAATTTCCTTTGTGCCACAGTTGTCCCTACTGATAGGTCTGCCTTCAAAATTGTCCTCCATCATTTTCAATGACCTCTTGCATTCTATAGCCGTGGCCTTCCAATATGCATCTTTATGCGCAGGCAGAGGGAACAATTTTATATAAAAAGCGATATCCTTCCTTTCCTCCACCACCTTTCTCATCTCCTTGTCGAGTCTTGCACAGAACGGGCAATCCGGATCGGTAAAAACAATCACTTTTTTATGAGCGCTGCGACTGCCTAATACCAGGGCATTGCCGAGGGGAATCTTCGATACATCTACTTTCCTGTTGTTCTGTAATCTTTCAACGCTTTCCCGCGTCCTGTTGGATCCATTATCAAGCTCTACGATAGGTCCGGCTATCATAAATTTCTTTGAAAAATCCGTATAGAAAATGCCTTTCCTGCCCATATTGTCAATGGTGACTTCCCATAGTCCCTTAACAGGACTCATTTGGATACCGACAACTTTTGCAGCAGAGTTCATTTTTTTGAGCATGCCCATAGCTTCCTCATTGGTGAGTGAATGACATTTTTTGCAATCACCGTCACATCCGCTCTCACTGAAAGTGTGACCTGGAACTGCATTAAAAAATAAAATCACTGCGGCAAGCACTGCGGCAAATCTAATCATCATTTATGTCCCCTCGCAAAGTAATTTGTATTGTTAAAATCAGCCACAGTGGCACAGATACAGGCATTTTATCCTCTGTGTTTCAGTGGCTCTGTGGTAAACGCTCTCTCCGGCGCTGCTTTGACCCACTACTCGTTTACTTTAACCAATTATTTGTTTGAATTTCAAGTAACGCTTTGTTATAATGTTCAGCAATGGAGGATTCCCTTAAAAAAGCGGTTCTTGAGGCGCTGCTATTTGTTGCCGGAGAACCCGTAAC
Organism: Nitrospirota bacterium; assembly: GCA_963710375.1. Lineage (GTDB taxonomy): Bacteria > Nitrospirota > Thermodesulfovibrionia > Thermodesulfovibrionales > Dissulfurispiraceae > JADFXI01. The sequence continues at coordinate 55,763 of CAVPZX010000007.1, read as the reverse complement.
CATCAGCAGCCTTTCAAAGGCTACGGATCTCCCTGAACAGGAAATCAAGAAACTGCTGGATGAATTGGCATCCAACTATAAGTCTAGGAATTCCGGTATCCTTGTCATTGGTATTGCTGAGGGATACCAGATGGTCACCGATCAGGATCATGCCCTCTGGATTAAGCGTTTTAAACACGTCAGCCAGTCAAACAAACTCTCGCAGCCTGCCCTTGAAACACTCGCTATTATTGCATACAAGCAGCCTGTAACAAAACTCGAGGTAGACCAGCTGCGGGGTGTTAATTCTGATGGTCCAATCAAGAGCGTGCTGGATAAGCATTTTATTAAAATTGTCGGCAAAAAGGAGACGCCGGGCAGGCCTTTTCTTTATGGTACGACAAAGGAGTTCTTGCAATATTTTGGTCTCAAAAGTTTAAGCGAATTGCCGCCTATCAGTGATTTTTTAAAGGAAGATGCAGCATGAAAAAAAGGTCAAGGGTTTTTCTCAACCTTAACCTTTGCCTTAACCTGCTTTAAACGGGAGGATGCAGCATGAAACAGCTGAAAGGTTTATATGCAATACTATCCTTTATCATTCTTGTTTCTTTCGCTTCAACATCATCAGCACATATCTCTTACTCGGTAAGGAAGGGCGATACATTACAGAGGATTTCAAAAAAGTACAGCATCAGCGTTTCCGAAATTAAAGAATCCAACGGGCTGAAGTCTTCCAAATTAAGTATAGGGACAAAGCTGTCCCTTCCGAATTCTGAAAAAAAACACAGGAATAAAGAGGCCGCTCATAGTTCCAAAAAATATCCGGCAAAACATTTGGTCTCTAATAAACCATCAACTGAAATCAAGGAGACAGTTCATATAGTAAAAAAAGGAGACACGTTAATATCGGTTGCAAAAAAGTACGGGATCACAGTAAATGAATTACGAAATGCCAATAACCTTAAGAAAGGCAGATTAAAGGTCGGTCAGCACATTTCAATCAAACGCAGAAGTCATACGCCCAATACATATGTTGCCAGAAAAGGAGATACTGTCCGCAAAGTTGCAAAGCGGTTCAGGCTTAGCGGAGATGATCTGAAAGAAATAAACGGGTTGAAAGGCAATGCCCTAAAAGCAGGTCAAAAAATTTACCTTGCAAAAATAAACACCGAGGTGAAGGAAGAGACGACTAAAGCTTACGGCATTCCTGCTGAAAAAGCCACACCAGCCGTTACTTCAGCCCGTCTGGAAGAAGTCAAAGAACTGTCTACTTCAGAAGATGTTCTTGCAGATCTAAGCATACAAGAACGCCTGGTTCTTTTTGCCAAAAAAATGCTTCACCTCCCCTACCGTTTCGGCGGAAACGGGTCTTTCGGACTGGATTGCTCTGCGTATGTACAAAAAGTGTATAGCTTTATCGGACAGAATATTCCGCGCAGTGCCCGTGAGCAGTTTAACATCGGTGAATCTGTTGACAAAGATGACCTTGCAACAGGAGATCTCGTCTTTTTCAGAACATATGCATCGTTTCCCTCGCATGTAGGGATATACCTGGGGAATAATCTTTTTATTCATGCATCTTCGCTTTCCAAAAAGATAACGATCGACAGTCTCGAAACCCCTTACTATTTCAGGCATTTTATCGGGGCCAAACGCATTATCCCGGATAACGACCCAGATATAAGTTTCAGCGAGTTACCGATAAAAACAGACTGAGGGCTCGCGCACTAACCCTCAAAAAGCACCTTCCCCATGTCCCTGGTATCATACCCGCCCAGGGACCGCACTGTACTCCTGAATTCTTCATCCTCCCGTATTACCCGAAGCATAATATGAAGCATCTCTGTCTCCATGAACTCATACGGGATTGCAATATCATAGCGTTCGTTGGCAACAGGGATAAAATTAAGATCGAGTGCCTTTGCGGATGAGTAAATGGCAAGCCCTGTATCGGCAAGTCCTGTTAGCACAGCCGATGCAACAGCCATATGCGTGTATTCGTCCTTTTCATACCCTTTGATCATAGACGGACTGATGCCCTTTTCTTTAAGATATTTATCGAGCAGCAATCGCGTGCCTGAACCCGGCTGCCTGTTTATAAATAGCACATCATCCCTCAGGAGGTCTTCAAATCCGTTTATATTTTTAGGATTATCTTTCTTTATAAGAAGTCCCTGCTGCCGGTATACAAGATTTACGAGAACCATTTTCCGATCCGGAAAAAACTGTTTCATGAAGGGTACATTATATTCTCCGGAGCTTTCATCGAGCAGATGTGTTCCGGCACAATGCGCCTCTCCCCGTTTGAGAGCCATCAATCCTCCCATAGACCCTACATGGGCAGAGGACAATGAGTAGTCAGGATAATTCTTTTTTATACTATTGGCCAATAAATCGAGTGTATTATCATGGCTTCCAATGCAGACAATAGTGTTTTTTATCTCGTCCTTATTCCTCAGCAGCTCAACTGTTACTTTATGTCCTGCACTCAATCCCTCTGAATCTGCTGGTATTTTAATTATTCCATCAGCCCTCACCAGTGACATAAGCAATCCAGCTCCCCTGCCAACCGGGGTTGCGATCTGCTTATCGCCGACAACTCCCACTTTCACCCGGATGAATTCATCGATGCCAAGCGATGATGCTATTTGCCTCGAAATTACCGCTTGTATCTCCTCACCGACTAATGCTGGTACAGCTGACAACCTTGCTACTACAGGCCTGACAAAAAGTTGGAAAGTGATGTAGGCTGATACAGGATACCCGGGGATGCCGAATACCGGTTTGTTGTTAATAATGCCGATGATAACAGGCTTCCCGGGCTTAATAGATACACCGTTGACGAGCACCTCTCCAAGAGATCGTATCGCCTCAAGAGTGTAATCTTCTGAACCTCTTCCAGCACCCGCATTAATAACAACAATATCTGACAACAGGGATGCATCGTAGAGAGCCTTTCTAATGGCTTCAAGATCATCTTTAACAATAGTGAACCGTATGGGTTCTGTATTGAGGTCCAGAGCAAGTCCCTGAAGCATTGCAGAATTATATTCGATAATTTCCGGTGGAACCGGCGGGCGCTCTTTCACCTTTTCAGGCTCAATGATTTCGGTACCTGTAGGGATAATGGCCAGTATGGGCTTTCTCCTGACCTTTATTTCGAGATGCCCGCTGGCAAGCATCGCTCCTATGTCAATCGGTCTTATAATATGATTTTCAGGAATTATCAACTCCGTAGCTACAATATCTTCACCGATTGTCCGCACATTCTGGTAAGGAGTCACTGGTTGGTAAATCTCGATATGACCACCAGACAGATTCACATCTTCTATCATGATGACTGCATTGAATCCTTCCGGCATTGGATCGCCGGTATCAACATAGATTGCTTGACTGCCGGTCTTCAACAAAAGTGGAGCTGTTTCAGCAGCTGTAAACGTATCCGCACACCTGACTGCATAGCCGTCCATCGCAGCGGAATGATAAAAAGGAGACGAATACTTTGCAAAAACCGGCTCTGCAGCAACCCTCCCTAGAGTATCGATAACACGGACAATCTCGGCAGGAAGGGCCTTCAATCCAAGCTCGTCAAGGCGCCTGAAGAGAAGCTCAAGGGCTTTTTCAAGCGATGCGGTTTCAAGAAAAACCTGTTTCATCTAAAAAGAGGTTAGCGCTTTATTTGGTAAGCGCTTCTTTGCCGGGGAAATCGACTATCTTGGACTCATCCTTCTGTACCAGGGAACGTCCTTCAAAGACCCCGCCTTCGGCAACAGACAACTTTCTTGTATTGATGTCTCCCGTGAGCTGACCAGTATGTTTGATCTCCACAAGTTCCTCGGCCCTCACATTGCCGTCCACTTTGCCGCCGATGATGACAGAACGGGCCGTTATATCACCATTAATAGAGCCGCTTTCGCCGAGAATGACCCAGTCAGCAATGATATTGCCGGAAAAGACGCCGTCAATTCGAAATGTGCCCTGCGTCGTAATATCTCCCCTGAATTCCGAATTCGGACCTATCAGGGCTTCCAGTTTATTATTTTTCCTTGTGAACATTCCTTGCCTCCATAATAAATTCGCGTGGATTAATCGCTTTGCCATCATGCCGTACCTCATAGTGAAGGTGAGGTCCGGTAGAATCGCCAGTGGAGCCGGAGTACGAGATAATATCACCTCTACGCACCTTCTTCCCCACACTCACTATAATTGAACTATTATGCGCATAACATGTGGAATAACTGAACCCGTGTTCGAGAACTACAAGATTCCCGCTGCCCTTGCTCCAACCGGCGAAACTGACAATGCCATCGGCGGTCGCCCGTACCGGGGTACCATCCCGAGCTGATATGTCGATGCCTGAATGGAATTCCGGACTGCCGTCCCTCGGATTTTCTCTGGGTCCGAATTCAGATGTGACCCTGCCGTCAATGGGCCACCCTCTCGGTGTCGCAACATAAATATCTTTCTGGCCTTTCAAGAAGTCTTTTATTGCCCCGACGCTTTCAACCGTTTTTCTTATCTGCTCCTGCAACAAGTCCATATCGATTGAACCGGTATCATGAGCGGTCATCTTAGTGTCGACATTTTCGAGTATTTTATTTTTGGTCCCGAATGACAACAGCCTTTCAAATTCCAACTCGGCTTTTTTCAGAGAAGTTATGGTGGACTGCAGTTGAGTAAACTGGGCGGTATAAAAACTCAGTTTGTTCTTCATTTGGTAGTATTCGACAGTGCTGACAGCAATAGAAATAACGTAGACTGAGCCCACAATCCATAGAATTACCGAAGCAACAATGCCGATCGACGGCAATTTAAAATTTATGGTGCGCTTGCTGTCATGGGGGATGAGCATTATGGAAACGGGAGTGAAAAGCCTTCTTAGAAGAATTTTTGCTTTATGCATACCGAATTTTTCCCCCTCCCTTTTCAACAAAACCAATATGATATGCATCAAATCCATAATGTTTTAAATTTGAAATGGACAGGTCAGAAACTTCTTCAGGAACTACTATAACATAACCGATACCCAAATTAAATGTTTTTTTCATATCGCTGTCCGGAACATTGCCCAGAGCCTTCAGGACATTAAAAACCGGCGGGACAGGCCACGAGTTCTCCTTTATCACAGCGGTAAGTCCGTCCCTTAAAATCCTGGGCACATTGCCGGTAATACCGCCTCCGGTGATATGCGCCATTCCTTTTATGTCGGCGTGTTCTTTAAGCGCATTAACGGCATTGACATATATTCTTGTCGGGGCAAGCAGTATCTCCCCGAGTGAAGCGTTCAGCTCAGGCATGTATTTATCAACCTCAAAATGCGCGACTTCAAAAAAAATCTTCCTGGCCAGGGAATATCCATTGCTGTGAAGACCGCTCGATGCTATCCCTATAATCGCATCGCCGGCTTCGATCCTTTCGCCGCTCACAATACCGCTTTTTTCGACGACTCCTACAGCAAAACCTGCAAGATCATATTCCTTGTCCTGGTAAAAACCGGGCATTTCAGCGGTCTCTCCTCCGATCAGAGAACACCCCGCCTCGCTGCATCCGTCGGCAATGCCCTTGACCACATCCTTGGCCTTATCTGCATCGAGCTTACCAGTGGCAAAATAATCGAGAAAAAAAAGCGGTTCTGCACCAAGGGTGATAATATCATTAACACACATTGCCACAAGGTCAATGCCCACTGTATCATGCTTGTCCGCCATGAATGCTATTTTGAGTTTCGTCCCTACGCCGTCGGTCCCGCTCACCAGCACCGGATCTTTATAACGTACGGTGTCAAGCTTAAATAAGGCGCCGAAGGAACCGATGTCAGTGAGGACTTCAGGCCTGAACGTTTTTCTTACAACAGGTGAAATAAGGCGGACAAAGCGGTCCCCCTCGTCAATATCAACACCTGCTTTCTTATATGTAATTTCTTCCATAATTCAGACTATTTTCATGCTTATATCCACAGCCCTTGCTGAATGAGTCAGGGCACCGATGGATATCAGGTCAACTCCGGTTTCTGCAATTGTTCTGATATTATCAATATTTATATTGCCTGATGCCTCAAGAAGTGCCCTGCCGTTTGTAATCTTTACAGCCTGCGTCATATCACTTGAGGACATGTTATCGAGCATAATTACATCCGCCCCTGCGTCCAGAGCTTCCCGGAGTTCATCAAAATTTCCGACTTCCACTTCTATCTTCAACAAGTGGTGAGTTTTTTTTGCCAGCCTCACAGCTTCCTTGATCCCTCCGGCAATTCTGATGTGGTTGTCTTTTATGAGCACTCCGTCATAAAGCCCGTAACGATGATTATCACCGCCGCCGGTGCGGACCCCATACTTTTCAAAAAAACGCATTCCGGGCGAGGTCTTCCGCGTGTCAACAATTTTGACTCTCAGGTCTGAAACAAGCTTCTTGTACGAATGCGTCAGCGTTGCGATGCCGGATACACGCTGAAGTAAGTTAAGCGCAGTCCGCTCTCCTGCGAGCAGTGCCCGCGCATTTCCCGTCACCTCTGCTATTACCGCTCCCTTTACTATCTCGTCACCCTCATTAAAAAAAGATTTTATTTCTATGCAGGGATCAACTACCGAAAAAACCTCTTTGACAAAAGGCATTCCGGCCACGACGAGGTCTTCTTTAGCGCGTATGGTTGCTTTCGCAACCTTGCCTTCCGCCACGATCAGCAATGAGGTTATATCGCCATGTCCGAGATCTTCGAGAAGGGCAAGACGTATCGTATCCCTTGCCAAACCGGAAACCATTGTTTTCAGCGCCCTCTGAATAGAGAAAAAAGTCCGAAGATGCCGCCTGCGACAGCTCCGATGGCAAGCGCGCTGCGCCAATCCAGAAGCGTGGTCACCGTACCGTCTATATCTTTGCCGATCATGAGAATGGCGGTGCTGTTATTGGCGTTGACCTGATTGCCGGCCAGAATCCCAACAGCGCTCTTATTCGCATTAATTTCTCCGGAAGCCACAGCGACCGGCGTAAATGAGAAGTTAAGGTTTGTCGTGCCGCCTGCGGCCAATACCCCGATGCTCTGGTTCAGGGTAAGTGTTTCCCCCTTCATGAGTAATGCGGCCCCCTGGGTCACCTCAACACGCTCGCCGTCAATGCTCAGCGCACCTACCTGCTGCAACTCAATGTTACCTCCGTCTACGGCCCTGACTGTACTTTGTTTAATAGTGATAAATTCGGCCTCAACAAGGTCCAGGCTTTTGCTTTCTATATCCATCATCTCTTTTTCCATCGCAGCCCCCTCCCCCTTAAATTTTACCACAGAGACACAGAGACACAGAGAAAATCACAGTTAATAAAGTGAAAAAATGAGGTCTTCATTAATTTTTAATTTTTCTTTTTGAATAATAAATTATTTTCTCCGTGTCTCTGTGTCTCTGTGGTTCGCTTTGTTTTTCTAAATAGTTTTCAGGAGATTCATGTTCTCATCGAGCTTAGCTCTCCTGGTCAAAAGCTCGTCATGCTTCGTCTTATCTTTTTCGAGGACATTCTTAGGGGCGTTATTTAAGAAATCCTCATTAAGCAGCTTTTTATTCAAAAACCGCAACGCCTCGTCGATTTTGTCCATTTCCTTCTGGAGCCTTTTGACCTCAGAACCGACATCGAGCAATCCACTCAGAGGGATATACACTTCCATCCCTTCATGAACAGCGACTGCGGAACCCTCGACCCTCTGAATGCCCGGTCCGGTGTTAAGCTCCCCGCATCTCGTCAATTTTTTTATTGACACCAGATTGTTTTCCAGAACATCTTCAACCTCTTTTGAAAGTGTCTTGATATCCGCCCTGATCTCCACAGAAGGGGCTATGTTCAACTCCCCCCTTACGCTTCGTATTCCTGTTACGGCATTGAGCAATATCTCCATCTGCCGCTCCGCGTCAGGAAATCGCGGCAGCTCCGCGGGATAGCTCACGCGCATCAATGACGATTCGCGGTCAAATAAATTGCGCCATAACTCCTCGGTGACAAAAGGGATAAATGGATGCAATAATTTAAGGCTCTGCTCAAGTACAAAAAACAGGCACGAAACAATCGCAGTCTTCTCCTCGCTGTCCTCCTGATAAAGTGTGGGCTTTGTTATTTCGAGGTACCAGTCGCAGAATTCATGCCATATAAAATGATAGACGCTGCCGGCAGCGTCATTGAAACGGTAATTCCCTAGATTCCTGTTGACCTCACTAACGGTAAATGCCAGCCTGCTTAGTATCCATCTGCTCGCAACATCCAGGGTTGCACCATAAGCATATGGTTCCTTTCTGTCCCATACCTGTTCGTTTTTGACAATAAATTTGGCGGCATTCCAGAGCTTATTTATAAAATGCCTGTAGCCCTCCAGCCGCTCTTCCGAAAATCTTACATCCCTCCCCTGGGCCGCAAAAGCGGCAAGAGAAAATCTGAAGGCGTCGGCGCCGTATTTTCCTGTCATAACCAGCGGATCAACTACATTACCCTTTGATTTGCTCATTTTCTGCCCCTTGGCATCGCGCACGAGGGCGTGAATGTAAACATCTGTGAACGGTACCTCACCCATGCATTTCAACCCCATCATGAGCATGCGCGCCACCCAGAAAAAGAGAATATCGAAACCGGTGACAAGAACACTGGTGGGATAAAATGTTTTCAAATCAGCGGTCGCGTCAGGCCAACCCAGAGTGGAAAACGGCCAAAGCGCCGATGAAAACCATGTATCGAGAACGTCTGGGTCACGAATAACATGGCCGCTCCCGCATAAAGGGCATTCCTTTATGTCTTCTCTCCCGCAATGGGGAATTACCTCTTTCGTTACACGTATTATTTTAGAGTTCCTGAGAATCTCGTCATGGCTCATGCCTTGTGACCGCAAATCAGCGTAAGTGCCTCCTGCAACTGTTTTGCCGGAGAGTATCACAGTCCTGAAAAAAATATGCTCGATCATCGCACCCTGTGTGCGCCCATCTTTAGTGCTGCAACCAGGACAGTACCAGACCGGTATACGGTGGCCCCACCATATCTGCCGCGAAATACACCAGTCTTTAATGTCCCGCATCCATGCAAAGTAATTATTGTCCCATGAAGATGGAATTAGTTTTGTCTCTCCGTCCCCGACCGCTTTCACCGCCCTGGACGCAAGCGATTCTATTTTGACATACCACTGGATAGTCAGGAGCGGCTCGATGACTGTTTTGCAGCGGTAGCAGTGGCCGACCGCATGCCGGTGCTTTTTTTCTCCTGCAAGCAATCCCATGTCTTTCAGGCTGCCAAGCAGTTTCTTTCTGCATTCGTACCGGTCGAGGCCCCTGCACGCTTCTCCTGCTTCTGCGCTCATATGACCGTCTTCGGTAATAACGCTTATGGAAGGGAGGCCATGGCGTTTTCCCATTGCCTCATCATTAAAGTCATGGGCCGGCGTCACCTTGACAGCCCCGGTCCCGAATGAGGATTCAACCAATTGATCGGCTATTATGGGTATGGTCCTTCCAGTAAACGGAAGCTCTATAGCCTTGCCTATCAGCCTCAGGTATCGTTCATCTTCTGGATTCACTGCTACCGCCGTATCGCCGAGCATTGTCTCTGGTCTTGTAGTGGCAACAGTTATATACCCTGCGGCATCGGTCAGCGGGTACTTTATATAATAGAGGGCCCCGTCAATTTCTTCATATTCCACTTCAAGATCAGATAATGCGGTATGGCAGCGCGGGCACCAGTTGATTAACCGGTTGTCACGGTATACCAGTCCCTCTTCAAAAAGCCTTACAAACACCTCTCGTACCGCCCTGGACAGACCCTCATCAAGGGTGAAGCGTTCTCTCGACCAATCACACGAAGCGCCCAGCTTCTTAAGCTGGTGAATTATTTTTCCTCCGTATTCGGCTTTCCATTGCCATATCCTTTCGATAAAGGCGTCTCTGCCAAGCTCATATCTGTTCAGCCCCTCTCTCGCAAGCTCTCTTTCCACCACATTCTGAGTTGCTATACCTGCGTGGTCAGTGCCCGGGACCCAAAGCACATTATATCCGGACATCCTTTTCCACCTGGCAAGTATGTCCTGCAGCGTAGCGTTGAGCGCATGACCCATGTGAAGGGAACCGGTAACATTAGGCGGAGGTATAACTATACAGAATGGGGGTTTGTCAACGCCGGGGTCCGGTTTGAAATATCCGCTGGACTCCCAGAGAGTGTACCATTTGTCCTCAATATCGTCAGGGTTATAGTTCTGTTTTATCTCAAGCATTGTTACACGTTAATAGATACTATTTGACTACAAGCTAAGGGCGCAGGGAATTTTACAAAACAATTTTTCAGTGCTCTGCAGTAATTTTTTCAATCTCTCTTTTTATGACCGTCTCCGCCACTTCAGGAACAACCCTTTCGATCACCGCCATAATTTCACCGCGCAGAGATTGCATCATTTCCATTACAAGTTCTTTTGTCACATCCTCGATGATCTTTGGCGCATCTTGCGCCAAAGTCGCGGAAACCACCTCTTTCATTGCAGCAGAAAGCGCCGAGATACTGTCACTGTCAATGATATCCGAGATCCTCTTCTCAACAGACCGACTCACGATCTCGAGGATTTCTTCTTTAGAAGGTAAGGCAAGTGCATCGATATTCCCGCTGATACCGGACGCCTGAGGCGTCTCCTCTTTTAATGCCTCCGCCATCTCCTCTTCAAAACCCTTACCCGTTGATGCAAAGGTCTCCTTTGCCTCATATCCAATATCAGCTATCTCTTTATCTTCGCTTTTTTCCTCTCCCACAACCGGCATCGCCTCGTCCCATGTGGGCTCTTCAACGAAAGAAGGTTGTGCTACTTCCTGCTGAACAGCAAAGGCTTCAGGCGCCCCGGCAAGTGCCGGTCCGGCGTTGATAAGAAGAGATTTGACCTTGCTGATTAATTCCTGGGATTCAAAAGGTTTTATAATGTAATCGTCTGCTCCGACCGATTTTGCATAATTTTCATCAAAGGGTTCAAACGCGCCTGCAAGAAGGATGACCGGCAGATGAGCAGTCGCAGAATTCTTCTTGATTTTTTCACAGAGTTGATAGCCGTTCAATTTGGGCATTTCAATGTCCGCAAGCACTATATTGGGGCCGAATGATTCAATCGCGGCAAGGGCCTGTTCTCCATCGTTGCACGTCTTTATTTCAAAATGCTCATCAGCAAGTACCAACTCAACAACCTTCTGAATGGTAAGGCTGTCATCAGCCAAAAGCAGCTTAGATGGTATCATGATCTGTTTCCTCCAGAAACGCAGTCAACCCAACTGTAATACCCTTGCAGCAACAGTCCACAGATTTTAGAAGTAAACAGTAATTTTGTCAAGATTTTTTCTTGCTCCTGTAGTCCTCTATCGCCTTTTTCAAGGCATCTGCACCGAGATTTGAGCAATGCATCTTTTGCGGCGGCAGTCCTCCCAGTTCCTCGGCAACGGTCTCTTTTGAGATGCTCAGCGCCTCGTCAAGTGTCTTCCCCTTCACCAGCTCCGTAATCATACTGCTGACGGCTATGGCCGAACCACACCCGAATGTCCTGAATTTAGCATCAATAATGCGGTCATTTTCGACTTTTATGAAAATCTGCATGGAGTCCCCGCATACAGGGTTCCCCTCCATGCCAACACCGTCAGCATTCGGAATCTCACCCACGTTCCTCGGATTCATAAAATGGTCCATCACTTTTTGAGAATACATAGTCTAACCTCCTGTGTAACACGCCTCTCCCTGGCTATCTGAGCCCCATCCTTTTGAGAAAGGAGACATGTCACGCAATTTTTTGACCACCTGAGGAAATTCCTCAAGGAAGTAATTTATATCCTCCATAGAGTTGTCCATGCCGAGGCTGAAGACGATAGACCCTTGTGCAAGCGCTGATGGGATGCCAAGCGAGAGCAAAACAGGCGAGGACTTCAACGCCCTGGAAGAGCATGCAGAGCCGCTTGCAGACAATATTCCCTTCATCGACAGCATCAGGATCATGGATTCACCCTCAATAAATTCAACAACAAAGCTAGCATGGTGCGGAAGCCTGACTTCGTTATGCCCTGTAAGATACACGTTCGGCAACTTCAGCACACCCCCGATCAAAGCATCCCTCAGTTGCCTGCAGTGCTCCATTCTGCCAGGCATTTCCTGCACCGCCATCTCGGCAGCCTTACCCATACCCACTATCGCAGGCACATTCTCGGTGCCCGCCCTTCTGCCGCCTTCCTGAATTCCGCCGTAAATCAGCGGCGCAATTCGCAAACCCTCCCTTACATAAAGAGCACCGGCGCCTTTAGGACCGTAGAACTGGTGCGCAGCCATGCTGAGAAGATCCACGCCAAGCTCCTTAACGTCAACAGGAATATTTCCGGACGTTGCAACGCCGTCAGCATGCATGACTATGCCCCTCTCTTTCGCAACCTTTGCTATCTCACGAATGGGCTCTATGCTGCCGATCTCGCTGCTCGCGTGAGTCACTGAAATAAGAACAGTCTCCTTGCTAAGTGATTTTTTTACCGTTTCGGGATCGACAATGCCATGTTTATCGACCGGCAAATAAGTAACGACAAAACCGTTTTTTTCGAGAAAGCGCGCCGCATTAAGAATTGAGTGGTGCTCGACCTTTGAAACTATTACATGTTTGCCCTTGTTCTGGCTGGCAAAGGCAATTCCCCTGAGTGCAAAATTATTGGCTTCTGCGCCGCTTGAGGTAAAGACCACTGTGGGAGGTTTTGCATTTATCAGGCCCGCCACCTGTTGCCGGGCCTTTTCTATGGCGTCCCGAGCAGACATACCAAGGTCATAAACACTCAAAGGGTTTCCAAAATCGTCTTTGAAATAAGGCATCATTGCATCAAGCACTTCCGGATGCAACGGATTTGTGGCAACATGATCAAAATAACACCTTCTCATGATATGTTCTCCTTTTTTTCTTTCCCATCACCTGCGTCCTTGCTTTTTTTCTTTATATAAAATCTGTAATAGTCCTCATCCTCATCCAGTCCGATAAATTCGTTTCCTGTACGATCGCACCATTGAGGGATATCCTCCAGCGCGCCATCATAGTCGGTAAGTATCTCAAGCACCTGGCCCTCGTCAAGCCCTCTGATCATCTCTTCGAGTTTAAGGAGATGCATCGGGCACATCATGTATACGATATCAGCAGTAATATCCGCCTTGACTCCGTGAACAAACTTCATATCGTCGCCCTGGGCATCTTGCCTGCATTAACCCGAATTTTCTTTTTGATAGTATAAACATCACCTGACATCAGGTTTTGTAATGTTATTGTTTCCAGAAAAGCTTCTATTTGTTCACCAAGCGCCTTCCACAGCAGGTGAGTAACACAGTTGTCAACCCTTATGCACCCTTCTTCAGGATTAAGACAAGATGTAATCGCAACAGGTCCTTCAAGCTCGCTCACGATAGATGCAATGCTTATTTCTTCCGGCCCTTTGTTTAAAAGATAACCTCCGCCCGGCCCTTTTACGCTCCTGATCAATCCTGCTTTCCTGAGCTTGTTCAATATCTGCTCAAGATAGGGGACAGAGACAGCCTGTTCATCGGATATCTCTTTTATAGTGACCGGCTTATCAGGGTATCCACGCGCTATTTCATACATAGCCCTGACTCCATACTGTCCTTTTGTCGATAATCGCAGCATGTAAATATGCTATAATGGCCTACTGATTTTGTCAAGTATTCATCTTCAATTCAGACAGTACAGGATTGATTGTATTGTTTGGGACAAGAAGAATTAATGATCTATGTCAGGAGCGATGTGGAGTTATCGAGTAATTACGCATTGCTTAACGCCGGACTGAATCCAGGCATTTGACAGTCGTATACAACCCTGTTGCGACCCGATCTCTTGGCTGAATAAAGGGCTTTATCTGCGCGCTCAATCACGTCCATCGGATTGTTATCGAGAGCAGATAAAGTGGCAATGCCTATGCTGATGGATAACCTTATTTCGGCGTTGTCATTAAAAAACTTCTGTTCGGCAAGCCTGTAGCGGAGCCGGTCAAGAGGCAGGGCAGCCTGTCTGCAGCTCGTATCAGGAAGAAGGACCAGGAACTCTTCTCCCCCATATCTTACAAGGATGTCGCATTCCCGAAGCCCTGATCTCAACATGGATGCTAAGTGGATCAAAGCCTTGTCGCCTACCAGATGGCCATAAGTATCGTTAATGTTTTTGAAATGGTCGGCATCGACCATGGCGACCGACAGAGTTGAGCAATTTCTCCTTGCGCGCGCGAATTCCTCATTTAGACGGACCAGGCCTGCACGCCGGTTATAAGCCTTTGTGAGGTCATCATAAAGATAATCATTCTGGAGCGAGTCGTAAGACGTTGTAAGGGAAGATTCGGTTTTACGCACAAAATATCGGTTTATAAAGAGTAAATTGGCAATGCAGATAATAAATCCTCCTGATGAAGTGATCAGCGCTACTGATAATTTTTCTGCTCCAAGGGCTATAAAGACAACCGAGATGGTCAGCCCAAGAAAGAGCATGTTCAGGAGTACCATCCGATTCAGGTATTTCGCAAGGTCTCTTATTATCGTGTTAAATCCCATATGTGACCCCTTTTCATTTAATTGCTGTCACCTTATATTTATCTAGCAAAAAACATACCAAATATTAAGTACTATAGTTAACCACAGCCAAAGGTAGGGTTTTTGAGCCATGGCACAGATAACTATCTGGAATATCAGGTTTTTATTTGTTGATGGAAGTCTCTCTTTTCACTTTGCGGTTTGCAATTGTATTTTCGAGGTGAAATGTTCGCATAGTGATATTTTTTCCGCTCATGGTAATTCTTTCCCGGCACCGCAGGGCTTCTTAATCCAGGGGATGCATTTGAAATAGGAGGACTCTCATATGCACCGCGCATTTCCTGACGATAATAATCGCTGCCAAGATGCTTAATACGCGAAATATTGACCTGTGCCAGGGTTGGACGGGTTCTCAAACCCGATAAACACGTTTCGTCCAAAGTAGAACGGAAGCCCCCAGTCGAAACCGGGACTATTGGCGCCGATATCGCTGAACACGTTATTGCCCGACTTTGCGAGGGTGTTAAAGTTGCCTATCGAGAACGGGACAGTACCAGTCGGAGAGCCGGAGGCTCCAGTAATAGTGGCGGAAAAGTTCGTTGTTGACGAGGGGCAGAAAAAGCCGGAATTAACGCCGCCACAGTCCGGCAGCTCGCCATTGTAAGTGCCTGAGGTAGGAGAAGGGAAATAAAGCCCGTTCGAACCGGTGTCGATAAAACTGCCGCTATAGTTGGGAGGCACATCGGCATAAGTGACCCCGCTAAAGGTTGTGGCAAATTCATCATTCTGATCGACTGTATACACAGTAACCCCGGCAGACGAATTATTAGATTCTGTGCCAATCCCGAGCACAAGAGAGCCGGTCACCGAAGCAGCACCGCCGGCAGCAACAGTGGGGAGTTCCACTATCAACCCATTGTTGTCAGTGGGAAGAGCAGCCACCGGGTTCGAAACCTGATTGCTGAGAAGTACCGTAGTTCCGCTGCACTGGGACCCGCTGCATGTGTAATACTGCCCAACACTGGAATTTACACATGTCGAACCACAGTCCTGGTCAAAGGGGCCAACCCCGAGGATTCCGTTGAATCCGGTGTCAGACGGAGTTTGGTCTGAACCCGGGCATACACTGTCAGCAACTGCGACAGTAGGAAACTTGTAGTCTATTACCTGGATTGGAACCTGCACAGCGGACTCGTTCCCCAGAACGACACTCGCAGTCTGAACAGGTCCCCAGTCAGCCGTGCCGTCTGCGTATTGAACGCACTCTGCAAGAGAACCTGAACCTGATGCCAATTGCGTAAGAGAAACGCTGCCCAGTGCCTGTTTAAAAATTCTGAGTCCGTAGCTTCCCGTATCCAGTAAAATGCCATTGATTGTCACACAGGTTGAGGTGTTGGGGGTGCAAACCGTAACACTTACGCATGGTTCGTTCATATAAGGGCCGATGGACGAGTCGCATGTCGATCCGTTGACAGTGAGAGCAAGTACGTTAGCTGTTTGACTGCTGGTGCTGCTACTGCTGCCTCCCCCTCCGCAACCAGGCAAAAGAAAAAAAACAAAAAGGACAAACATTATGCTACTTGATTTCATCAATGCTCACGCCAGGCGGGATCAAGGCCGGGGCATAGGCCCTGCCCCTCAGGTCCCTCATATGTCCCCACTGCTCGACAACAGCACCGGCCGACTTCACCCGCAGGTGCCTGCTGCCTTTTTGACGCGGGGTCTGCTGCAGGGCTTTCTGATATTCGTCTGTATAGGAGCCCAAAAGCTGAGTGACATCAGGGTAGACCAGCCCGTTCCAGGCAATTCCGAATACAATACCTGATGGCGAAACGTATTCCCGCACTGTGTTGGATGGCGAGTATATCTCCTGGACCGTGTAACCATTGCCGGCTGTCACGCCTCTATTTACTGCAGACATTGCTTTTCTGTCCGATTCGATCGAGTTGACAGAACCGCCAAGCGCGGCCTGGACCCGCTGGGCTGACGCAAAACAGACCATCAAAAGTCCCAGGGCTAATATTGTGAAATATATTCTTGTTTTCATAACTTCTCCTTATAACAGCAGGTTGAGGCAAAGGTTAAGGTTGAGAAAGATGGACTGAAAGCAAAAAAGATATTAAGAAGTCTTGCCTACATTCTTAACCTTAACCTTAACCTTTGCCTTATTTTTTAATTATATAGTCGATATAAACAATCAAAAGGTTACGCCGTGCAATTTCCTGAGGAGTGTGAAAAAAAGCTTTGTTCACCTCTGTGGTCTTAGTTCGAACATTCTTCTTTCATCAGGGGTCATCCCTATTTCTAACAGGTCATCCTGAATTCTTTGATATTTCTGTATTGATTCCTCTGTAGGACAACGCCTCAATTCCTCAGGGGTTTTGGCTTCGGATACACAACTCCTGGTACTGTGCGCACTATGCTCAAATAGCTCGATATCGTTAAGTATCTCTGTTTTGTTTTTCTCAAGAGTAGACTTATCTTTAGGCTCTTCTGCTGATACTGAAGAATAAATAAAGCCTCCGCATAAAAAAACGACAGCAAATAAAAATAAATAAGTATATTTGTTAAAACTCATGCCCATGTCCTCCATGTATTTTGTCTGCTTCCTGTTAATTCATCAGCGCTGGTTATACAAATGTATAGCAGATTAAGCCGGTGTTGTCAAATCAATCAGTTCACTGCTTTTTTGCTCGTTTCCTTTTTCACCATTCACTATTCACCTTTCACTGTCTTTATCCACTATTCACAGCCCTTTAGTTTGTTGTAGATCCGTGCTATCATTATATATAGGAAGCACAAAAAGGAGGCTGAACAATTATGTTCCGTAGAATGATACCGTGCCTAATGATTATATTGGGGGTGATATTTATGCAGTCCGCTCATGCAGCCGACACTGAAAGAAATGACAAGGGTTTCGTGAAGCCTTCACAGGAAGAACTGAAGAAAATATTGACGCCGATGCAGTACAATGTTACGCAAAAAAATGACACCGAGCCTGCGTTCCACAACGAATATTGGGACAACAAAAAGGAGGGTATCTATGTAGACATTGTCTCGGGCGAACCACTATTCATTTCAACTGACAAGTATGATTCAGGCACCGGATGGCCGAGCTTCACAAAACCTCTGGAACCTGGAAATATTGTTTATAAAGACGACTGGACTTTCTTTACAAAAAGGAAAGAGGTGAGGAGCTTTTACGCTGACTCGCATCTAGGGCATGTTTTTGATGACGGCCCTCCTCCAACCCATAAGCGTTACTGCCTGGACTCGGCAGCACTTCGTTTCATTCCAAAAGAGGCCCTTGAAAAGGAGGGGTATGGAACGTACCTGAAACTGTTTAAGAAATAAAAATGCTTCAAAATAACTTAACCGCAGAGTTCACAGAGAGATTCTTTATTGATACAGAAAAAAAACCCAAGAAGCTCTGTGTTCTCTGTGGTTTATTTTTTGGAAAATATGTCTGACCGTTCAGCAGTCCTGCTATTCATAAAATCACCTGAAAAGGGAAAAGTTAAATCCCGCCTGGCAAAGGCAATTGGTGAAGATGCGGCGCTTGATGTCTATAAATGCCTCGCATTCAACACTTTGGAAGGCCTGAAGGACGGTAACTATCTTTTCAGGCTTTGCTTTTATCCGCCCGAATCCGGCGAAATTATCAAAAGCTGGCTGGGGGATTCGTTTTACTATGCTCCTCAACAAGGGAGAGATCTCGGCGAAAGAATGTGGAGTGCTTTTGTTCAGGCCTTTTCAGACGGCATTGAAAAAGTTTTGCTCGTCGGCAGTGATATTCCCGATCTGTCAATTTCATTAATTAATGAAGCGTTTAAGGCCCTCGATTCCAGCGACTCGGTAATCGGCCCTGCTCATGACGGAGGATATTATTTAATAGGCTTTAACAAGACCTCCTTTCTGCCTGATATTTTTCAGGGGATTGAATGGAGCACTGATTCCGTGTTTCGTCAAACAATGAAAGTTTTGGGGAAATCCGGCCTCAGTGTTCATGTCCTGAGAGTATTAAATGATGTCGATACCTTTGATGATCTGTTGTTGCTATTAAAAAGCAAGGGAAAAAATGAAACCACAGAGCGCACACACTAACTATAGAATCTCGATTATTGTTCCTGTGCTGCATGAGGAAACGATGATCAATGAGGCCATCGGCAGCATTTTTGACCTGCCATTTGATGGAGAGGTGGAAGTTATAGTCGTCGATGGCAGTCCTGATGGAGAAACCCTAAGCGCCATCGAGAAGAGTGAAGTACGAAAAATCCTCGGCAAAAAAGGACGGGCGCATCAGATGAATCAAGGTGCGATTAATGCCCGCGGAGACATATTGCTTTTTTTGCATGCAGACACGGAACTGCCGAAAAATGCGCTGAATAAAATCTCCTCGGTCATGCGGAAAGGAGACTTCGTGGGTGGGGCCTTTGATTTAGGCATAAAATCCAAAAGGCCCATTTTCAGGTTAATCGAAATTGCGGCCTCCCTGCGTTCCCGCCTTACAGGCGCACCTTACGGCGACCAGGCAATATTCATAAGTAAGGATTATTTTCATTCGATAGGTGATTTTAAGGAGATACCATTAATGGAAGATGTAGAACTGATGCGGCGGATAAAAAGAAGGGGGGACAAAATTTATATTATCTCAGAAAAAGTTAGGACCTCGCCCCGCAGATGGGAAAAAGAAGGTGTAATTTACTGTACATTGAGAAACTGGGCACTGATAACACTATATTCCATGGGCATCCCAGCTGAGAAGTTGCTGAAATTCTACAAATAAAGAGAGGTGAATAGTGAATCGTCAACGGCTCAAGGAAAAACGTAAAACAAAAAATCTTTAGCTTTTAACTATTCACCATTCACCTTTCACTATTCACTCTTTCAGCGCGTCGAAAAACAAGTGCTACCCTTCTCCTGCCTTCCTTATATTTTTCGACGCGATGTATGCTGAGGGAAATTAGATTTTCAGAGGGTCAACTTCCACAACTATTTTTGCGCCTTTTATCTTCCCAAGTCCCTTCAGCACAGCCCTGGCCGCATCGTGCAGCGCATTTCTGTCCTTTGACTTCAAAAGCAACTGTATGCAGCGGTGATATTTCTTTGAATGATACGGGAGTTCCACAGGACCAAGGACTTCCACAGTTCCGGAGCTTAGTGCGCCTGCGGCACGTTGCATTTCGTCCAGCACCCGTCCCGGCTCTTTCTGAACGTCCTGGAAAGGTACAGTAAAAAGTACGAGCTTCGTATAAGGAGGATTATTAAAAGCTTTCCGCTGTTCCAGCTCATAACGGTAAAAGCCGTCGAAATCATAGGCCCTGATAAAACGCAATACATTGTTCTGAGGCATTTTCGTCTGAAGAAATACAGTGCCGTCCCTCTTGACTAGCTGGGCAACTGTAATTATCTCCTGAAACGCCCTCTCGTAGAGCCGGAAGTCCGGCTGTAAAAGGAGTGCGTCCGTATTAAGAAAAGCAGCTGCGCCAAATGGCCTTTGCTCGGCACTTTTTTTGTAAGCCAGACCCTTTGCATAAGAGGTGCCGACCACGAGTGCAGCAAGGTCATCCCCGTCCTCAGTGATGACACGGCCAACAGACCTGCCTTTTTCAACAAGCAGGGCCTCGGCTTTCAGCAATTTCTCGACCTGCTCTTTGACCCTCTCAGTGCCGGCGCCATAAGCCCCTATCGCGGTTCCTCCGCACTGACTGCACGATACAGAGCTTTTCTCTGCGGACCCACAGTACTGGCATTTCAGGACGTCCTCTCCCTTATGAAACACAAGAGGCACATCACATAACCCGCACCGCTCCACAAATCCGCAATCCTCACAGCGCAGCAACGAATAGCCTTTCCTGCTCGACAGAAAAAGGAACCGCTCATTCAGCGAGGCAAGGCGTTTGGCTTCCTTAATGGGTTCAGAGGCCAAAATCATACGGTCGCCCCTTGCGCCGCCCATAGCGATAATTTTTATTTTAGGTCGTTCTGCACGCCCCTCTTTCGACATATGTCTATCATTTTCAAGCATCACATATTTGCCGACACTCACATTATATACAGATTCCACCGACGGACAGATTGAAGAAAGAAGAACGCATGCCTTTTCGTGAAACCCCCTCATGACAGCTATGTCCCTTCCGCTGTATCTGAGCCCCTCTTCCGCCTTATATGAACGGCTGTGCTCGGCCAGCACTGCTATAAATGAAACCTTCCTGAGAGGCGCAAGGATAGCGGAACGCGTCCCGACAACAATGTCCGATACATCTGTGATGATTCTTTTGAGTGCAGCTGCAGTCTCTTTTCTCGAAAGTTTACTGTGTAGCACACAAACACGCTCACCGAAAAGGTCTTTGAGGGGTGATACGATGTACTCCAGGTGCGCAATTTCAGGCGCGAGTATGACCGCATGACGAAGAGAGTCCTTCAAACGCGTCAGTGCCGAGATTAATAATGCTCTCTCTTCGCCTGAGGACTCTGCGCGGTAAAGGAATGAGCGGTATCCATGCTTGCTGATGCTTGTGCAGATAGCTGATACCGCGGCATTATCTGCAGATTCGCACGGAATTATAGCATGTCCCCCCGGCCCGCCCTCAGCCGCCTGCTCTTCTGTCCCTTGCGTCACTATGGATGCAATCTCTTCAAAAAAACTGCTTCTGAGAGCTGTGCCCACGGGAGTGAGATAGTAGTCTGCCAGCCATTGCAGAAATGCAATGCCGCTGGTTGACATAACATTTTGATAAATTTCCTGGATCTCCCTGATATCTTTTTTTATCAGCATTTCCGGCTTTTCGCTGGTGCTCATGACAAGACCGCGGATGCTTCTCCCCATCAGCGGAGCCCGTACTATTCTTCCTCTAAGATCAGCAGGCGCTCCGTAAGGGGCCTTATAAGTAAGGGGAGGTATTTTCAGTGGAAAGACCACGTTTACATACATGCTTTAAAGATATATAATAGGTAAAGAAGAATACAAGAACAAAGAAATGTTGAATGTTGAATTTTAAATGATAAATTATGGACTTTTTCATTAATTCAAAATTTAGCATTCAGCATTCAAAATTTTAAGCGAATTGGCGGTTTAGTTGACATTAACGCTGTACAAAGAGTAGAATTTTTTTAAGGGTTGATATTTAACAGGCGTGATTTGCAAGGAGAGAAAAAATGTTTGAAAAGTTTACAGAAAGAGGCAGGAAAATCATCATATATGCTAAGGAAGAGGCGGAAAGGCGCAATAACGACTACCTGGGTACCGAACATCTTCTGCTGGCGATATTAAGAGAGGAAGACAGTATTCCCATTACCATCATAAAAAAAATGGGGCTTACTGTTGATGAGATAAAGTTCGAAGTCGAAAAAAACCTTCCTATTGGAGGCAGTCTCCTTACGTTCGGCGACATCCCCTTTACTCCCCGCGCAAAGAAGGTACTTGAGCTAGCTATTGAAGAAGCCAGGCTTCTGGGCCATAACTATATCGGCAGTGAGCACCTTCTTCTGGGTATAGTAAGGGAGGACGAAGGCGTTGCCGGAAAAGTAATAAGAAATCTGGGAGCAAACCTTCTTGCTGCCAGGCAGGCTCACTATTAACCTTGCTATTAAACCGCAGTTCCAGCAGCCAAACCAGAAAGAGCGGCGGAAAACCAATACTCCTGCCCTGGACGAATTTGGCAGGGACTTGACCTTGCTTGCGATAGAAGGGAAACTTGATCCTGTGATAGGCCGTGAGGATGAAATAGAGAGGGTGCTGCAAATCTTGGGCAGGAGGATAAAAAATAATCCTGCCATCATCGGCGAACCCGGCGTCGGCAAGACCGCAATTGTTGAGGGTCTCGCCCAGAAAATCGTTTTAGGCGATGTGCCTGACAGCCTATTGGGCAAGAGAATTATTTCGCTGGATCTCGGCGCCCTTATTGCGGGCACAAAATATCGGGGACAGTTTGAAGAAAGGCTCAAGGCCGTTATGCGTGAAATTCTCCAGTCCGAAAATATTATTATCTTTATCGATGAGTTCCACACGCTTATCGGAGCAGGTGCGGCTGAAGGATCGGTCGATGCCTCCAATATGTTGAAACCCGCCCTGTCAAGGGGTGAGATGCAGTGCATCGGAGCGACAACGCCCTCCGAGTACAGAAAGTATATCGAGAAGGACGGGGCGCTGGAACGCAGGTTCCAGTCAATATACATCCAGCCTCCTGCCGCTGAAACGACTATAGATATCCTGAAGGGTTTACGGCCCCGTTATGAAGAGCACCATAAAGTCAAGATTAGTGACGAATCGGTAGTGGCTGCCGTTAAGTTATCCGACAGGTATATTACCGACAGGTTTCTCCCTGACAAGGCAATCGATGTAATAGATGAAACCGGATCGAGAATCAAGCTCAAAAGGGCAACCATGCCGCAGGAATTGAGAGACATGGAGACCGAGCTGATCCAGCTTTCGAAAGAAAAAAGCCTCTATGTCCGTCTGCACGATATCGACAAGGCCCAGACCGTCAGGGCAGAGGAAGACAAGCTGAAAAAGACCTACGAGCTTCAATATAAGAAATGGAAGGACTCATTGTCCAAAGAGATTCCATCTGTGAGTGAGGAGGATGTCTCCTATACTGTTTCAAAAATGACCGGCATCCCTTTGCACAAGCTTGAAGAGACTGAATCGGAGAAGCTTTTGAAAATGGAAGAAGTCCTTCACCAGCGTATTATAGGACAAGATGAAGGGTTAAGGGCTGTTGCCCGGGCTATCCGCAGATCGCGTGCCGGACTGAAGAGCAAAAACAGGCCTATCGGCTCGTTCTTCTTCCTGGGACCCACCGGCGTCGGCAAAACAGAGCTTGCAAAGGCCCTTGCCGAGTTCATGTTCAACGATGAAAGCGCTCTTGTTAAAGTCGATATGTCGGAATATATGGAGCGTTTCAACGTGTCGCGACTGACAGGCTCGCCTCCGGGCTATGTGGGCTATGAGGAAGGTGGACAGCTGACCGAGAAAATCAGGAAGCGGCCCTATTCCGTAATACTTTTTGATGAGATCGAGAAGGCGCATCAGGATGTGTTCAATACGCTGTTGCAGATCCTTGACGAGGGTGTTCTTACGGATAGTTACGGGAGGAAGATCGATTTCAGAAACACTATTATTATTATGACCTCCAACCTCGGAGCACGGATCATCGAAAAGGCAACACCGCTAGGCTTTCACAACGTAACTTCCGATAGTGCGTATGATAAGATCAAAGAAAATGTGTTGTCCGAACTCAAGAAGACCTTTAATCCCGAATTCCTGAACCGTGTCGACGAGACTGTGGTCTTCCACCAACTGGAGAAGGAACATCTGCTGTCTATTATCGATCTGCTGCTTGTTGAAACCAATAAGAAGCTGGCCGAACACGCTTTGACGGTCGATGTGTCTCCAGAGGTCAAGGAATGGCTGCTCAACAAATATTATCAGCCTACATATGGGGCCCGGCCTATGCGCAGGGCGATTTACCGTGAAATTGAGGACCCTCTTTCAGAAGACCTCATTAAGAACAAGTTCAAGAATACTTCCTTAGTGACAGTCGTGTTAGAGGAGGACAAGCTGGTTTTTAAAGAAGCCGAGACCTCGATGCTCGTTTCGGTAAATTAGGCGAGCCCTGAGTCTGTGAAATCGAAAGGGGTCATTCTCGCAGTTATTCTGGTTCTTGGCGTTATCGGAATCATCTTAGCTTTAAAAAACCGGGAACATCCTGTCAGCAAGGCAGCGGTCGGCCTTGAGGCACCTGCCTTCGAGCTTAAAGACACTGACGGCAAGCTGTGGAGGCTTGCCGATCTCAGGGGAAGAGTGGTACTTCTGAATTTTTGGGCCTCCTGGTGTGAAACGTGCAAGGAAGAACTTCCCTCTATTCAGAGCCTGATCGACATCGAAAAAGGCAATAGCAAGCTGATTTTTATATCTGTGCTTTACAATGACGGCCAGGAAAAAGCGCTTGAGTACCTGAAAGCGAAAGGTTTTGCTTTTCCCGTACTCATCGATACCAGCGACACAGCCAAGCTTTACGGCATTACCGGCGTGCCTGAAACCTTTATTATAGATAAGAAAGGTACCCTCAAACACCACGTAGTAGGTCCGCTGCAATGGGACTCGCCTGACATAAGGGCCACACTGACACGCCTCGAAAACGAATAGCCGTCAATGAGGCGACGAGTCCCAACACCTCCCGAAAATGCTCTTCTCCTTGTCGGAGCGCTGTTTTCAAAGGAAGACATTTATATCAAATCACTCCATCATCTTGAAGATTGCTTCGGTGAAGTGCTTATGGAAAGCCCTGCCATTCAATGGGATTTCTCAGAGCATTATAAAGAGGAACT
This sequence comes from Nitrospirota bacterium, assembly GCA_963710375.1. Lineage (GTDB taxonomy): Bacteria > Nitrospirota > Thermodesulfovibrionia > Thermodesulfovibrionales > Dissulfurispiraceae > JADFXI01. Next base: position 30,920 of record CAVPZX010000007.1, on the reverse strand, counting down.
GGGGGAGCCAATCTTCCGGAGATTCATTTTTTTCAAGGAACTGATAGAACAAGACCGCCTTGCTGCAGCCAAGTTGAAAACCTGCGAGATTGAAAATTCATTGTCGGTTAATGGAAAAAGAACGATAAACCTGGACCCCGGCTATCTTACTTTCGCAAAGCTGGTGCTCGCTTCGACAAAGGACTACTCGCACAGGATATATCTTACAGACGGGATATTTGCCGAGGTAACACTGTCGTACAGCAAAGACAAAGAGCGTTACGTCTCTCTCCCCCACACATACAGGGACTATTATGATGACCGTTACTTGCGACTTTTCTCGATAGCAAGGGCCCTGCTTCTTTATCTATCAAGAGGCTGAGCCGAATTGGTGATTGGTGATAGGTAATAGGTATGTTTCAGCAGGTAAGGTGGAGGGCCGCAATCTTTTTTTTAGTGCTCAGATTGTTAAAAGTCTTTACTGCCTCTGAAGATTTTTGTGCGATTATCTGGATACCATTACTGCTGAGTTTTGCTACAAGCTCATCCGGTACTGCCATCATACCAAAATATCCCTTCCCAATCACAAGCACCTCCGGTTCTTCTTTGAGTGCCTCCTCGAGGTCTTCTATCCTGAGGTAATGCCCCTCTTGTCTCCACCAGGGTGAAAGAACCCTGTCGGAGAAGATGATAACATCTTTGGAATACCTATTGCCCTTAATGACAATCTTTCCGAATGAATAGTGTTCGATATCCATATGCTCACCGCTTAGTGCTCAATACGTATTTCTCCAGCGCCTTTTACGCGCCTGAGGACGGTTGAATCTCCATTAATCTTTCCCACAAGGTTCACTGCGCTTGCAGGAACAGGGTCGTTGCACTTGCTCATTGGCGTGGGCCCGAAAAAGATTGCGAGTGCTCTTCCCGGAGGCCAATAGCCGATATCGCCGGCCTTGACGACGGTCGTTGCCGTTTCATCAGGTGACATGTTTACCGGGATTTCAAAGTAAAACTCATCACCCCATTCTTGAGGATTGGCGACGATAGGCAGTGCTCCTGCAATTTTCTTTGCGCATGGAGTATCAAAAAGTTCTGCATTCAGCGTAATGTCCCGAACTGTTATCCTGATCTTGACCGGCATGAACATTCCTCCTCTGCCAATATTTTCTGCCTGCGGTATTAGTCTGTCTTAAACTCCGACTCCCGATAGTCATTTCACGCAAGCCGCTATTGGCGGCTCGAAATCCAGCATCGTATGCCACGACATAGTCATGATGTTCGCCCGCCCCGCTCTGGCCGTTGTGACCAGCACAACAGGACCGGGTTCGAGCAGCTGATAGACACGGGACAATGGAAACGTCCTTTCCCCCATCCGGGGCTCCTTCCAAGACGAAGTAAGGCGAGTGCTTGCTGCACCCATCCGCATTATGTTCTGTGCAACAGCCGTTCTCATGAAAATCATAGAACAGAAATGCGTATGAGTCAAGAACAGGGACACACCCGATAGTACTATAATACCCGTTGCCTTATTGACTGCCCATGCCGTTATTACGTAAACTATGCCCATGCCTGATAGCGAAGACAGAGACAGGGCTCTTGCATGGCAACTTGCTCCTGAGGAGAACTGACGAGCTATTATCCGGGAATATGGAAAATATAAGAGTTTTGATAGTTGACGATGAATCTCCCATGAGGGCTTTCATAAAAGCCAGCATCAAATCGTCGTTCCCCGGACAAGCCGGAATAAAGGTCGAATTAGATGAGGCGGGCAGCGTGGACGCGGCAATGGCAAAATTGTCGGTAAAGCCGTACGACGTCGTGTTGTGTGACTGGAATTTGCCGGGGGCAAAGGGAACGGAACTCCTTGCCTGGATAAAGGAGGAGGATAAGCAAAAGGATACACTGTTTTTGATGCTGACGGCTCATAACGAAGAGAGTGTTCTCGCGGAAGCGATGGATATGGGTGTAAATGACTTTATAACGAAGCCGATCGCCGCAGATTTCCTGAGCAAGAGGCTAATGGCAGCTTTCAATAATATCCTGACTATAAGGAGGAGCAAGTCTCATGATATCACCTGACCTTAATGGCATATTTGATTTGGCGGCCATAGTGCTGTTCAGCATAGGGGCTTTTCTCTGTTGGCGGAATAGGAAATCCCGTCCCACAATAAAGAAAGAAAACAAGGCAAATGACGCCATACCGGAGGATATTAACAACTAACCGCGTATTGCGGAAATCGCCCGGCTGTGCGCATGCCGGAGTAATAAACATACTCGATCACATCGTTGGGATGCTCAAACAAGATACCATTTACGCTGTCATTGGAGGCACGCACTTGAACTTTTCAAGTGAGGAACAATTCGAAGGAACGTTAAAGGTAATTGACAAATATCGTATCGAACATTTCGGTGTCTCACATTGCACCGGGCTGATGAAAGCATCGCTGCTGCATGCCGCGCTGAAAGAGCGTTTCTTTTTTGCGAATGTGGGAATAGCTATTGAAAGTTAATGTTATGGGAAAGTTGTTTTTACCATCCGATTAACAAAAAAACTTACTGTACATACTTGGCATATAAGATACGCTGAACCTGTGAGATATTGTCCTTCAGCCTCTGCGATTCTTTCTTCATCTTTCTTTACCCGATGTCCGCTGATATGCGCTGACGTAAAATTGTAATCAAACTCTATCATTTCCTCAATGTCTTCGAGGTTTCTCTGCAGGTGATCCATCACCGATTCGAGCTCGGCCCGGCTCAATGAATCATAGTCCATACTAAAAAGTAAACACCTTTGATTCTGCAGCTAAACCAATCAGCTTTTTTGCCGTTTCAAACCGGGCCGACTGAATCAGATCCTCTTGCCCCATATGCCGTGCATTTGCGCAAGGAGTGCAAACCATGGTCGGGACCGATGCTTTTGCGAGATAATCCAGCAGGGGTTTGAGTTCGTCGCCGGTTGGGGATTTCATGTTGTCAGCCATACCTATTTTGGCAATCGTTACGCCATCATCGATAAGGAATACATTTACTTCATGCCCCTCCTCTTTGGCAACTTTTGCCAGGTGGATGCATCTGGTAGCCCGAACTGGATCGTCCATTCCCCGACTCAAAACAAAAAGAAATTTCGCCATGTCAGCCCCCTTTTTCGTTAAAAGCTCTCACATCCGCGCGATGTGAGAGGCTTGAGGGGGTGACCCCTCAGCCTACTCGATTATTAATAGTGCTATTTCAACTTAAGTGCTTCCGCAGCTGATTTAATTTCGCCATCGGTTAATTTCTTGTGCATGCCGGCTTTAGGCCCTTCTCTCAAAGCCTTTGTAAGATCGGCAGCGGTAGTAATTTTCTTTTTCGCTATCATTTTCTCTACCGCTTTTTCACCCTTATGGCACTTGTCGCATTTCTCGGTTCCTGCGAAACCGAAAGAGGCAAGACCCAGAATAAAAATTATAGCTACAACTATTGCGAGCAATTTCTTCATCCTTTTTTCACCTCCTTTCAGCCTAAAATCCTTATAAAAAGTTACAACATTTTAATATGTATCTTGCACCTTAGTTCTTCTTAAGCTAGTTCCCCTTTTTTCATGTACTAAGAGAGCGCCATAATTTGTTGTCACTTATTATTTCAGAGTCCGATACCATATCTTCCTTTGAGTATTCCTACTCCTGTGCCGAATGGTCCGGGTGTTGGGACATTATCATGATGGCAATCGGTACAGTTGTTCTGAGACGGTATATGGTTGGCGACAGACGGGGCCTCATTCTTAGCCTCGAATTTGCCGTCCTTCCATTGATTCAGGAATTCGAGTGTTTTCATGGACATATTTGCCGCCATCCTGGCGCACCTGTCTATCTGCTGATGGCTCAGGAACCCAACGCCCTCGGGACCTTTGCCTTCCGCAATCCCTTCCGCCTTCATCCATTTGCCTACAGAGATGTGACAGAGAGTAGAATTCGCCGTGCTTGTTGCCTTGAGATCTTTATATGCTATCGGGTTGGCAGGTACAAAAGTCGGCAGTGCGGTATCCGAATAGTAGTACATGACCTCGTTAATTATTTCCTCAGCATCCTTATGGCCTGCCACGAGAGAAGCTCCTATGCCGGCCCCAATCAATGTTCCACAAGTTCCGCCCCAGCCGGCTGTCCCGCCATGGGCAAACATGATAGCTTCCATGGGAAAAGTCTTGTACGGCCCTCCGACTTTTGCCGCGAGCGTCTGGACTATCCCACTTAAAGCTGCATATGCGCAAAACCCCTTGAACCAGTTATTATAAGCCGTCTCACCTGCTTGTTTAATCTCTTGATCACTCAATTTCTTGTACGGCCACGGAAACTTCTGGGATTTATTCTTGGCGGCCTCTGCATTAGATAAAAGACCCAGCCCTCCTGATGTAATTACAGCTAAACTGCCCATTCCGATTGCTGTTTTGATAAGTCCCCTTCGTGAAATTTGTTCTTCAAACGTCCTTTCGTCTTCCATATCTTTGGCTCCTTTTAAGAATTGATTTGAATAAAGTTAATATTCGGTTTGCGTGAATAATATAACATGATAAAATTACAATTATCAAATAAGCTATTGATTAAAACTTCGCAAATATATATGACAGGCTAGGCTTGCTTATGCCTCGCAAGATAGATTATGCATTTATTGCAGCGTTTGCCCGATTTGTCATTACATATTGTTTTATTAAGTTCCCAGCATGGCTTGGATTTATTAACATGGGCAGTGCACATGGATTTTGTTACCTCACGGCACCCGGTGATTTCCCAGCAAGGGGCATAGCCGAGCAGTTTCTTTATCCCCTCTATGCTTATTTTTTTGGTATGTATCAAATCTCTGACACAGGTGAGCCATTTGATATCATTGTCTGAATAATGCCGTCTCTTATTTCGCCTGGCGGGTTTAATAAGGCCGTGCTTTTCATAAAGCCTCAACGTCTGTTCCGTAATGCCTATCAATTCTGCTGCAACGCCTATTGGATAAAGCGGCCTGTCAGCCCTTCCCTCATCACTGCTGCTTTTCACCATAACCCCCAAAAGAAATTATTCATTGCTATATCCCTGAGTTTTTATTCTTCCTGCTACCCTCGTACAATTCATACTCAAGTAGCCTGCATTCTATGCCACCGTTAAAAAATGGAACCCTTCGCTTTGCTCGCAGTCCAACCTGCTTTGCCAGGTCAAGGTTTCCTGTAAAAAGATAACCGGTATATCCCCTGCACTTCTGCTTAAAGAAATCACCGATCCCCTTATAAACACTCTCAAGCTCTTTGATCTTTCCCATTCTTTCTCCATATTCCGGGTTAAGTATTACACTACCCCTTCCGCCGGACCCTACATCAGGGATTGGGGTCTCGGAATAATCACATACACCGAATTCAACCAGATGCCCCACGCCGGCTGTAGCGGCATTTTTCTTTGCCGCCTCAACAGCCTCTTGCCTGATATCGGTCGCAATAATCCTGCAATCCAGCGTCTTTTTTGCTGCTTTTTTCGCTTGAAAACGCAGATCATCCCATAGAGCTTCATTAAAGCCCCTGATGTGCATGAACCCGAAATTGTCCCGTAACAGCCCGGGAGCTCTGTTCAGTCCTATCAGCGCAGCCTCGATAGCAAGAGTGCCGCTGCCACACATGGGATTGATGAAGTGGCCGCTGCTGTTTTGGCCGGACGCCTGCACAGACGTCCAGCCTGTTGCCTGTATAACAGCAGCCGCAAGGGTCTCCTGCATGGGCGCAGTCAAGGGGATCTTTCTATACCCGCGCCTGGATAGGGGTTCTCCCGAGGTATCTATATACAGGGAACATCGGTCGTCCTTCCAGTAAAGATTTACCACTGCCCTGTCCTGATCAGGACCTGAGTCAGGACGCTGTCCGCACTTTTCCTTAATCCTGTCGACAATAGCATCCTTGCACTTTACATTTGCAAAGCGTGAATCCCTGATGGTCGGGTTGTCCACGCTGGAAGTAACGCAGACATACCCGTCCGGTGCTATATATTCCTCCCATGCAATTTCCGATACTGCCCGATAAAGAGCATCGGGATCAGGTGCGACAAACTCCCTGATGAGAAAGAGCACACGATGAGCAGTGCGAAGCATAAGATTGAGACGGATAGTGTCGTCGATAGTCCCCTCCGTCGCTATGCCTGCAATAAGTTCGTCGAGCACAGGGAAACCCAGTGCAAGAAGTTCTGCCATCAAATACGGCGGTATCCCCTTTGCACAGGTAATAAGAATCTTGTTTTTTTTCATGCCGTCATTTTCTTTTTTTATCTGAGGCATCGTTCCGTGATGTGACGGTGATAACAAAATTCTCGGGTTTCAGGTCAGGATTTTTCTCGATCTCCTCAACAAATACAGTTATGGCCTTTCGCATAAAGGCAGAGAATTTTACTCTACCAGGTAATGCAAGAATCCTCTGACGCGTATCTTCGTCAATCGGTGCAGTGTACTTTGCCATATAATTATCCATGCCATCATGCGTTCATTCTCAGGCATGAGCATCTCCCTTGTATTTTTCCAATAGTGATAAATTAAGTCACTACACGTATTGTAGCAAAACTTCAACATTTTCTGAGTTTAAACAAACTATAACAACTTTACAGAGGCTATTGAGTGTCGCACATACTGCTGCAATTGTGTAACAAATAATTAACATTCACGTAATAAAACTGTAACATTGGATTATGTTATCATAAAGATTATTATTGCCAGTTTTATAAAGGTTATGTTACGACACACGCAGGTAGACAGACCATTCCAGCAGAGTGCGCTGGGATTCTTTGCCGATCGGCAGAACCGTATTTTCCGGTCTTCCCTATGAAATCAATCAAAGCATTAATGGGACTTACCCAGCGGAGAAAAATGCTCATAGCATTTGCGGTAACTGCATTGCCTATGGTTTTAATGACGATTATAGCTGCAGCCATAGCTAAGCAGGGTATGGAGAACACCGTATTCGAAAAGAACAGGATTCTGGCAGAAACCATAGCCGGCAAAGTCGATCAGTCGATCAGGGAAAAAATGCGGGTGCTGAAAATAGCTGCCAACAGCGCGGATATTAGGTCTATGAACCCTGTCAGGGAAGTGCCGGCGCTAAGTGACATTGCCACCCAGTACCCTCAGGGAATGCCGCTGATAATCGTATGCGATGCTGCAAGCGGCAAGCAAGTAGCGCGCTCTGACGGCAGGGATCTCGGTATCAGGAATGATGACAGAGACTATTTTAGGAAGGTGATCACAACAGGAACTACTGCAATATCGGATGTCATCAATGCCAAGAGCACAGGTAGGTTGTCCATTATCATTGCCGAACCGATTAATGGCAAAGACCGTACCGTGCGCGGCGTGCTGATAGGCGTTGTCGACTTGCAGAGGCTGGACGACTTGATAGCTCAGACTAAAATAGGCGACACAGGATACGCATATGCAGTCAATAAAAATGGCAAAATCCTTATACACAAGGACCGCAGTTTGGTTCAGAAGATGACAGACTTCTCTTCTCTGGCCCCCGTTAAAGCCGTCATCACTGGGCAGACTGGGTGGGTGCGCTATGAGCTTGACGGCCGGAAGAAATTGGCCGGCTACAGCTATGCCCCGGTCACCCAATGGGGGATTATTGCCGAGCAGCCTCTGGACGAGGCTATGGCCGGCGTTACCAGAATAGAGAAATACAACACTATAATCATGACCTGTGCCGTGCTCTTCGATGTTTTTGTCGCATTCGTCCTGGCAGGTTTGCTCTCTAAACCCATTTTGAAGCTGACCGCTGCTGCCGGAAAAGTGGCTGACGGAGACCTAACCGTAGAGGCTGAAACCGATTCAAGTGATGAGATCGGAGCTCTTGCATACGCCTTTAACAATATGACAACACAAATAAGGAAAAGGGATGAGGACCTGCGGGAGAGCGAAGAGCAATACCGTTCACTTGTTAACAACATAAATATCGGCATCTTTAGGGCCACTGCCAGCGGGGACCGTTACATTCAGGTAAACCCGGCTTTGGCAAATATGCACGGTTCTGATTCTGTAGTGGAATTATTGAAAGTACAGGTGAAAGACGTATGGCAGCATTCTGAAGACAGGAAAGACTTCGTTAGAGAATTGAAGCGTAACGGTTATGTGAGGAACAAAGAGGTAGTCTTGCTGAAAAAGGATGGTACGCCAAGATGGTGTTCGTTGACCGCTACCGCACAGTATGATGAAAATGGAATAATCAAATGGATAGATGGCATTGTTGAGGACATAACCGAGCGCAAGAAATCGGAAGCGGCATTGCGGGAGAGCGAAGAGCAATACCGTTCACTCGTTAACAATATAAATATCGGTATCTTTAGGACTCCTGGGATAGGAGGCCGTTTCATCCAGGCAAACCAGGCTATGGCAAATATTTTCGGGTTGGATTCTGTAGATGAGGTATTGACAATGAAGGTGAAATGGGGGTATCAGAATCCTGAACAAAGAGAAGACGTTCTTGACGAAATTAGGCGTAACGGTTATGTGAGGAACAAAGAGTTGCCCTTCCGAAAAAGGGATGGGACAAAGTATGGGGCGCCAATATGGTGTTCAGTGACTGCTACTGCACAGTATGATGAACATGCTGACGTCAAATGGATAGATGGCATTGTTGAGGACATAACCGAGCGCAAGAAATCGGAAGCGGCAATACGGGAAAGCGAAGAGAAATACCGTACACTTGTTAACAATATAAATATCGGCATCTTTAGGAATCCTGCGGGCGATGGCCGTTTCATCCAGGCAAACCCGGCTTTAGCAAATATCCTCGGGTATGATTCTGTAGAAGAATTATTGAAACTCCAGGTTAAAGAGGCGTATCAGCATCCTGAACACAGAAAAGACTTTATTGACGAAATTAAGCTCAGCGGTTATGTGAGGAACAAAGAGCTGGCCCTCAAAAAAAAGGATGGTACGCCAATATTTTGTTCGTTGACTGCTACCGCACAATATGATGAAAATGGACACCTCAAATGGCTGGATGGCATTGTTGAGGACATAACAGAGCGCAAGAAAGCGGAAGCGGCAATTTATCAACTGGCAGCTATTGTAGATAATTCCTCAGAGGGAATAGTCATTTACGATGACAGCGGAGTTGTCGTAAATGCAAACAAACAGGCATGTTTAATGTATGAAACGGACAGGGATGAATTGATCGGCCAACACATTATACTATTTGAATCGGAAAAGGACAGATCGATCTCGACGGAGCGGATGCAACAGCTCCGGCAGGGTGAAACATTGTTATACGAGAGAAGATATCATAGAAAAGACGGGAGGTATTGCTTTATCGAGATCAGTGCCAAGGCTATGAAGATAGATCAAAAAATGCTCATACAATCGTTTCATCGAGATATAACTGAGAGAAAGAAAATGCAGGCGCAACTTATCCATGCGCAAAAAATGGAATCTATCGGAACACTTGCGGGCGGTATCGCCCACGATTTTGGGAACATACTGACATCAATCCGCCTATATGCAGATCTGGTTTCCTCGAGCAATAATTTGCCTTCAGATATTGCCCAATATGCGAGGATAATTGAAAGCGCTGCGGAACAGGGTAAACATGTTGTGACTCAGCTTCTTTCATATGCAAAACGTGAGTACAAAAATTTTGTCCAGGTTTCCATGAATAACGTTATTGAAAAAACAATAACGCTGGTATCGAGGCTTATACCAAAGAACATAACAATCCATCAGAACCTGGATGAATCCCTGACTCCTGTTGATGGTGATGAGAGCAAATTGGAGCAGGTAGTTATGAATCTGCTTCTCAATGCCAAAGATGCAATGCCTGAATGAGGAGATATTAATATTACGACAACAGTCGTAGAATTGGGACCAGGCTCTATAGATATCCCGATTGATATAATAAGCGGCCTATATGTCAATCTAACATTTTCTGATACAGGGATGGGAATACGAAAAGAGGATCTGCCTTTTATTTTTGAACCCTTTTTCACTAAAAAAGAAACCGGAACCGGGCTCGGGCTCGCCATAGTATACGGCTTAATCCAGGATCATGGAGGGCATATCACGGCGACAAGCATGGTCGGACAGGGGACTACCTTTCAAATATATATGCCAGTATCAAAAAAATTCAGGGAAAGTAATGAACTTGCGGGTAATATTTAATTCAGTGTTCACGTTGGGTATTATATAAAGGGAGGGTTGGCTGAATGGCGGAAAAATTGAGGGTGATGATTGCTGACGATGACGTGAATATAGCATTGGCCCTTAAGCTTATCGTCAATGCCAACTTCTCATGCGAGGTAGTTGATACCGCAATTGACGGTATGGAAGCCTGGAAAAAGATACAGGCTGGAAATTATAATCTTGTGCTTTCAGACTGGAACATGCCGCGTATGGATGGCAACCAACTCCTCTACAAGGTGAAGACAGAGGAGCGGACAAGCAAAATCCCCTTTTTGATGCTGACCGTAAGAAAAGACGTCGAAAGCGTTGCCGCAGCAGTAAAAGCAGGGGTAAGCGATTATGTGATCAAGCCCTTTGACAAAACATTGCTGATTCAAAAAATAGAAAAGTTGGTGGGGGAAAATTCCGGGCGTCAGGTGGAAAAGGAGAAAAGTGCAGAGGCCCCGGTTTCAGGGGCCATTGACCCGAAATCCATATCGGTAAAAATCATGGAACTCATCGGCAAAGGAGAGGTGACCCTGCCGGCCCTGCCGCAGGTTATTTTCACAATCGAAGAAACCATGAAAAGACTGGACGCAGATGTTCATGACATTGCAGAGGTGATGGAAATGGACTCGGGTATTTCCTCAAGGCTCATAGGCGTGGCGAATTCGGTCTATTACAGAGGGATAAAAGAATGCACCATGGTAGAGGAAGCAATCACCAGGTTGGGAATGGATGAGACCAGACAGCTTGCATACCTAATATCAAACAGAAGCCTTTTCGCGCTGAAGGACTCACGGTTTGAAGAGACCATTAAGGACATGCATATCCATGCGACTGCCTGCGGTGCAGCCTACCAATCAATAGCAAAACATCTGCAGATCTCTGACTCACATAATTATTTTGCCCTGGGGCTTTTTCACGACATAGGGAAACTACTGGTACTGCAAGTGCTGTCCGAACTGACAAAAGATATGCATGGAATAGACCTTACACTTTCCATGGATATAATGAACTCGCTCCACACCAAGGCAGGATATATGCTCCTGTCGAAATGGTCATTCCCACCTATTTATTCATCGGTGGCGCTTAATCATGAGGATATATCGGCCTTTGACGACCCTGAACCGGAGCTGGTCGTTGTCAATTTCGCAAACTTGTTCGTCAGGGAACTCGGCTTTAGCCTCAGGATCGAAAAGGAAAAAGACCTACTGGGGAGCAAATCAGCTCGATTAATGAATTTGAATACCGGGATATTGAACAAGGTGGAAGAGGAAGTGAAAGAACATGTTGGAAAAGTGAACGCTGTCTTATGAACCTTCTTACTCCTGCTTGTCGCTGGCTGATGCGCCTGCGTAAATGGCAGACTTAATCATTTTGCCTCTTTTAATTCCCTTGCCGTCTCAAGCAGGGCATGTTCAAGGAGATCCAGAAGTTCGTAAGCTCGCATAAGGCGGCCTCTGTCCTCTGCCGGAACCGTTTTCATCTCCACCTGAAGCGCGGTGCAACGCGACAATGCGGTCTCTAAAGCTTTGAAAGCCGTCTCAATGCTCACTGGCCCCTCCCTCTTCTGACATTGGATGTTACTTTTCCCTCCGTTGTATCATTTTTAGCCGGTAAAATATTTTACCATTTCCGTCCCAAATTCGGTACCTAAATTCACGATGAATTCATTCTTGCTTCTTCATTCTCAGCACCATTTGGACGGCGATACAGGAATCTGAACAGGAACAGTACAATCACTCCCACTACCCCGATCAGAAAGAAGGCGGCACTGAAGCCCTCTCCTTTGATGACCGTACCCATACAGAACGAGCTCAACATCATTCCGGCATAGACGCAGGTGTTGTAGCACCCCATGGCAAGTCCTCTCATTTCCCGCGGCACTGCGTCGGCAATCAGAGCGGAGATAACCGTGAATGCGACCCCCATGCTCATCCCCATCGCTGCAGCTGTGGCCATAAGCGCCACTACAGTGTGGCAGAGACCGAATGCGGCCAGTGCCACGGCAAAAAACGCCAGGCCGACAGCCACGAGGATACTCCGGTCAGCTACCCGATCTGACAACCGCCCTGACGGCAACCGCGACAGGGCATTGGACAGTGCCTGTGTCGCAAAAACTAACCCCACCTGGCCGGTATGCATACCCTGGCTCTGTATGTAGAGCGGCATGAAGGTAACAAACATCCCAAAACCAACGCAGCTGCCGAGTGTGGCAACAAGGCAGGCAATGAGTGGGCGATTGTGCATGAGCCGATACAAATCAGGCATTATAGCGGGAAAGGTCCCGCGGGGGCGGTTGTGGCCGGAATGGGTTGGGATGAAGATCAGCGCCACCAAAAACATGGTGAAGATCAACCCTCCCGAAACCAGGAACACCAAGCGCAGACCCAGTGCCGTGGCAAGGAAGCCGCCCACTGCCGGTCCGAGGGTCATGCCGCCATAAAGGGCCATGGTATACCAGCCGTAGGCCTGGCCCAGAACCTCGGGAGGGGTGACGTCAGCCACATAGGACATCAGGGTCGGCGAAAAGGCAGACAGTCCCACCCCAAAAAAAAGGTAGATGACGGCCATCTGGAGCGGACTGCTGCTCCAATAAAGTAGAAACGACGAACCGGCGAGAAGGACCAGTCCTCCCAACAGGGGGAGCCGGCGCCCCACCCGGTCCGAGATGATCCCCGATGGAATTGACAGCGCTCCTGCCATCAGCATAAAACCGCCATTAATCATCCCAACCTGAACCGTATTAGCGCCGAGCGACGTGGCGAGCAGAGGAACGATCGGAATCCGCATGTAGGAACCGAGGAAGCAGACGAAGCTGATGGTGCTGGCGGTCAGGAGAAGCCGGCTTGCGGACAAGGAGTCGCTTTTCAGCACCGTCTGGACCGTACCGCCAGAACGCGAAAGTAGTCAGAGTTGTCCCTGAGGTAGCTGAGCTCAAAACCATAGCCGAAACTGAAGGCCCACGCGAGCGACGGTCCATCCAACTCCGACGTCCATACCCAATTATTATTGATATTAAAGACAGTCTCTGCATTACCGGGCTTGGATTTATCATACAGACTCTTCAGTTCCGCCCTTGTGGGCAGCCGCCACCCGCCGCCTGCAAGTCTTAAATTCCGTACATACTCCGCTGCCTTATAGTGGGTCATGGCCTGCCCGTTAGCAGGCGCCCATTGAAGTCCGAGTTCCGAGTCATAAATAACACCATCTTTTAAAGTGAATCTCCTATGATCAGCAGCATGGAGGACAGACACAAATGATACAAGAAGCAGGCAGGTTAAAAGCCCTTTGCCCAAACTGCTCGTCTTTACACGCATATAATGTCTCCTTTAAACCTGGATAATCAGTCTCCTTTAACCTTCAGCATAATCTTACCAATATGCGTCGAAGTCTCCATCAGTTCATGGGCCTTCCGCACATCGGCAAAAGAATATGTGGCGTGAATAATGGGTCGGATTTTTCTCGCCTCAAGAAGGGGCCAAACATTTCTCAATAAAGCCTGCGCGATAGCTGCTTTCTCATCAACCGTTCTCGGCCGCAATGTCGAACCGGTAAAAGTCAGACGCTTGACCAGGATCGGCATACAGTCGAGGTCGGTTTTCGCTCCTTGCTGAAAGGCGATTTGTACCAGCCGCCCCTCCAACGCCAGAGATTGGAGGTTCTTCTGTATATAAGGACCGCCGACCATATCGAGAATGCAATTCACCCCTTGCCGTCCTGTAAGTCTGGATATCTCTTCGACCCAGTCCTGCTCCTTGTAGTTGAAGGCCTCATCTGCGCCTATTTTTTTAACCGCCTCGATTTTCTCTGCGTTGCCTGCAGTCGTATACACATGTGCGCCAAAGGCCTTGGCAAGCTGGATGGCCGTGATACCGATACCGCTTGAACCTCCGTGGACAAGGAAAGTTTCTCCAGCCTGCAGGCGGCCGCGAGCAAAAACGTTTGTCCAGACTGTAAAATAGTTTTCAGGCAGAGCTGCCGCCTCAATCAGAGTCAGTCCTTTTGGGATCGGGAGACAATTGGAAGCGGGCACAGCACAGTACTCGGCATACCCGCCTCCAGGGGTAAGCGCGCAAACACTGTCATAGATATTCCACCTGCTGACGTCACCTGCAGCGGCAACCACCTTACCCGCAACTTCCAGGCCCAGGACCGGCGAGGCGCCTGGAGGCGGGGGATAAGATCCGGCGCGCTGCATTATATCAGGCCTATTCACCCCTGCATAAGCCACTTCGATCAGCACCTCACCGGTTTTGAGTTCCGGTAGCTGGCCTTGCCTTACTCGCAAACAAGAGGCAGGTCCACCCGTGCCATGGTCAACATATTTCATAGTGCCTGGAAGAGACATCGCCTAACCCTCATCAATCGACGTTTCGATAAGACTACAGCTTATTCCTACCTTACAATATTACTCTGATTTAAACGCTCACTTCATGTCGCATGCGTCTTTTTAAAAATTATAGGCGCGACACATGGATTAGTCAATCAAAAGTGAGATAAAATAATATTGACATGAATACGACAACTCCGAAAGAAGAGATCAGTCAGAGGATAGAGAAACTCAAAATACGGCTTGCAGCCGAAGAGCTTGACGGCGCCCTATTCAATCACGCAATCGATGTTTACTATTTCACCGGCACCAGACAGAATGCTGTGATATGGATTCCGATATACGGCGCTCCTGTCCTGCTTGTGAGAAAAAGTTTCATCCGGGGTCTTCGGGAGAGCATTGTGGAAGATGTTCGTCCCTTCCCTTCCAGCAGCGACCTGCCTGATATTATAGGGAAGCAGATAAGAAAGATCGGTCTCACCTTTGATATGCTCCCTCTGCAGCATTTTAACTTTTTCCGCAAGACTATTCGGGATTGCGAGTTTCTGGATATATCTGCAATGAACCGCGAAATAAGGTCTGTGAAATCGGCGTGGGAGCTTGAACAGATGCGTATGAGCGGCAGGTTGCTCGCGGACGAATTCAGCAAGATACCGGACTTCCTCAAGCCCGGCATGCGTGAGCTCGACCTCGCTGCAGAATTTGAATACCGTCTCCGAAAAGCCGGTATTGGCGGATATGTTCGTATTCGCGGATTCAACCAGGAGGTAACGGGCATTGCGGTTTCAGGAGGAAACGGTGCAGTAGCCGGCTGCTTTGACGCGCCTGTTACAGGCAAAGGGCATTGGACTGCTGCACCTTTTGGACCTTCGATAGACGTGATTGGGAAAGGGGTCCCTATCATCGTAGACTATGGGGGATATTACAATGGATATATTACAGATATGACCCGTCTTTATTGTTTTGGGAGGCTCGACCCGGAACTTAAACGGGCCTTTGATATCTCTCTTGGCATACAGGAATTGATCAAAGAGGACCTTACACCCGGAAATATCTGCGAAGACCTCTTCCATGGTGCAGCAAAGATGGCGGCTGATGCAGGCATAGGGGAACATTTTATGGGACACCCCGGCGAACTGGCAAAGTTCGTGGGACATGGTGTTGGGCTCGAACTGGATGAACTGCCTGTCCTCGCACCTAAGTTCAGGGCCCTTCTTAAAGCAGGTCAGACAATTGCCGTTGAACCAAAATTTCTGTTCCCCGGCAAAGGGGCCGTAGGCATAGAGAACACCCTGGCAATAACAGATAAGGGATGTGAAAAACTGACAGATCTGCCGGACGACATCGTATACCTTTAAATAAACATATGGGAAATACGGCTCAAATACAATCCTGAACAAAAAAAGGGCAGAGATGTTCTCCGCCCCGCAAAGCAAAGTTTTTCAGCTCTTGCTTATACGCCTGCTGCAGCATGATACTCGCTGGTCTTCTCCCCACGCTCAAAGGTAACGATCGGACAATATCGGCTGAAGATATCCATTTTCGCATCGATCTCAGTTGAAAGCTCCTTCAAATTGGCTAGGAAACCCTCAGAAACTATCTTTCTCTCTTCAAGCGGAAGAGCCTGCACCCTATTCCCTATTTCAATGAGCGTCTTCTTCATATGATTCAACTCGGAAAAGACGTAATCGCAAAAGCTTTTGGTGTCTTTTAAGCCGATCATAACGCCCTCCTTTCATTTTGAGTGAATAAAAGGAGCCTGGGGCTAAACCCTGGTTCCGGCAGGCCCTAATGGCCTGCACCTATCCATCTCTAATAATATTTTATCACGTATTATAATCGGATGCAAATCATCCTATTTGACAAGACCGCAATTTAGTGATATATGTTATCTAATTAATATCAGATCTGAATCATCAGATAAGGAACCGTATGCGCATTCGTTTGAAGGAACGCCGCCCCGAGACAGACTGAGGTAATGTCGTTCATTTTCGACTTGGGCGGCCAACAGCTTGAATACAGGGCCGGACAAGTCTTAGATTATGAATTGGATGCACTTGCATTTCCGGATGAACGCGGTAACAGAAGACATTTTACTATTTCTAGTTCTCCCACTGAAAAAGGGATCGTGATGTTCACAACGAGAATGAGAGGCAGCGGGTTCAAAGAAACGCTGCGTCAGGCGCCGATAGGGTACGAACTCGCCTGTGAAAGCCCTGAAGGAGAATTTATCTTACGGCAGGGAGATACACGCCTGCGTCATGTCTTTATCGCCGGAGGAATAGGCATAACGCCTTACCGTTCTATCTTGCGTTGCTCAGCGGACATGAACGAGCCCTTAAACGTACTCATGTTATACTTCAGTCGTCTGTCATCGGACATAATCTTTCGGATTCAATTGGAAAGCATAGCGCGGCAGATGCCGACGTTTTCACTGGTTAACGTGCTCACAGAGCATGAAGAAGGTTGGAAGGGCGAACAGGGGGAATTAGGGGAAGCGATCCTGAGCAAGTGGGTTCCTGATCCCGAAGGATTGTGTTTCTGGGTGAGCGGCCCTCCGGGCATGGTGGGCACATGCAGGGAACTGCTCGAACATATCGGTGTCAAACAACAGAGCATCCGCACCGATAGATTTATGGGCTATTAGATCTTTGACGGCAAGTCGGGAGATATCTGTACAAGCAGCATTAATAGACCGAAAGGAGGATATATGTGTTACACATGTGGATGTGGCAAGCCGGACGACAGCATGGGAGATCCAAGGAATATCACTAATAAAACATTTGAGGAGGCAGCAAAGGCTGCTGGTGAAACGCCGGAGGAGGCAAAGGAAAATGCACTTAAACTTCTGAATAAGGTACTGAAGAAAGAAAAATAGGGTCCCCTCCAGTACATCATTTTGTGTTAATTTGAATTCTAAGCAGACGTTATTGGTTGCATTCGTGCTAACCAGAGTAGCCAGCCACCACTCAGGTCGTCGCGAATAAGGGCACTCATGGCCTCATTTGCGCGACGGTTAATCTCTTTAACAACACCCGTCATCGGGGCTATTAATTCATGTGTCTCACCATTGCTGCTAGATACCTTGGCAAAAGATTCCCCGGCTACAAGGGTGTTCAGCCCTTCAGGAATATCTATATAGAGGAGCTCGGCGCCAAGGAGCCAGTACCTAACATCACAACCAACCTCCCATATTTCCTCCTTAATCGGTCTTGCCCATGTGCCTTCCTTATAAAATATAACAGGGTTTTCTTCATCCAATAAAGGGACAAAATAGTCTCTGAACTCGTCGATAAATGATTGCCTTAGTATCCAGCCTTTCTTATCAAATATCTTCTTTGCTACGTTTCTCATAAAATCAGGCGTGAATGGCTTTTCAATATACTCAAATACACCGAGTCGTACTGATTCTTTAGCATCATCCAGATTAGGATAGCCTGTAATAATGACAACATCTAACTTTGGTTGAATAATCCTGGATTCTTTTACTACTTCCATTCCGTTAATATCCGGCAGTCTCATGTCCGAAATTAGAAGATCAAACTCCTCGCTATTAATTCTCTTTATCCCATCTTTTCCCTTATCAACTGTTATGATATTATAGCCATCAGCACCGAGTATTCTTTTACAACTCAGGGTTACAACAGGGTCGTCATCTACTACTAATATCTTCCCCCTTTTTTCCATAGATATACCCCCTTTTATTACATTGTCACGTATCGCAGAATTTTAAGTCCCTGCTTCTCATGGATGTTCATTTTTCTTTCTGTTCTCCCATTTCCTCATCAAAGGCCTTTTTTACTGCCGAGGTGAGCCCATCAGGTGTAAAAGGCTTTTCAACATAGTCATATGCACCAAGTTTCATGGCAAATATAGCCGACTCAAGGGTACTATATCCTGTTATGATTATTACTTGGGTATCAGACCATTTTTTCTTGATTTGTTTGAGGACCTCCATGCCGTCCATCTCAGGCATCTTGATGTCTACCAAAACAAGGTCGAAGGCTTTATCTTTGAGCAATTTCAGGCCATCCATTCCATTCTTTGATATATCTACATCATAACCCTCTGGGGTAAGTATTCTTTGGCAGCATCTCAGCACTATATCTTCATCATCTATAACAAGGATCTTGCCTTTACTCACTGCGAACTCCTCTCGATGTAAATTTATGAGGGTGAATGTGTTAATGTAAGTTCAAATAAACATACACCTGCACTTTTGCAATTTCCATTCTCAAATTTTGATTGCCATTGCTTTTTGTTATCCTTCGTAAAATTGGAGCCTCACAAAGAAGCTTGTTCCCTCTCCGACTTTGCTTTTTACAGATATATTGCCTGCGTGGTCATGGATAATCCCATGGCTTATAGCAAGACCAAGTCCAGTCCCTTTCCCAACTGGTTTTGTAGTAAAGAAAGGTTCAAAGAGTTTTGTTTTATCCTCTTCATATATACCTTGACCTGTATCGGTAAACTCAACCTCTGCAAAGTGCTTACCATCTTCAGTAACCTTTCGGGTGCAGAGGGTAAGTGTCCCTTTTCCCTCCATCGCATCCGCTGCATTGATAATCATGTTTAAGAAAACCTGCTGAATCTGAGATGAGTTTGCATTTACAAGTGAGAGAGATTCATCAAGATCCAGGATAATATTGATATTGAAGAAATCTGCTTTATGCCTTACCATATTCAAAGAATTCTTCAGTAATTCATTAATGTTGACAGGGCCTTTATCTGCCGTAGTAGCTCTTGCAAAGCTAAGGAGTCCCTTAATAATATTTGAACATCTATTTGCCTGTTCTATAATGACTTCAATGTCCTCTCTTTCCTGACTTCCCTCTGGAAATCTATCCTTCAAGAGATGACTAAAGGTAACTACACCTGTAAGTGGGTTGTTTATCTCGTGGGCTACACCTGCAGCTATCCTTCCGAGGGATGCGAGTTTTGCAGAATGTACAAGGTGTGCGTGGGCTTTTTGAATTTCATCTTTTTCCCACTGAACTTTCTTTTCAAGTGTTTGCCCCCACTCAACGAGTTCTTTCTTTGTCTTTGCAAGTTCTGATGTCATAGCATTGAAGACCTTTGCATGTTCTCCTATCTCATCCTTGGTATCAATATTGACAGTACACTCAAGATTACCTTCGGTAACCTGCCTCAAACCTCTTGTCAGAATACGGAGAGGTTTTGAGATGATATTCCACAGGATTATCGAAAGAACAACAGCCGATATGACTAAAATACCGAGGACATATAATGTTAGGGTTGTTTTGTTCTGTTTTATCCTCGTGTCAAGAGATTGAAGTGATAGACGTACTTCAATCATGCCAAGAACCTTCTCTTTTTGAGA
Organism: Nitrospirota bacterium; assembly: GCA_963710375.1. Lineage (GTDB taxonomy): Bacteria > Nitrospirota > Thermodesulfovibrionia > Thermodesulfovibrionales > Dissulfurispiraceae > JADFXI01. The sequence goes on along the minus strand of CAVPZX010000007.1, from coordinate 11,118 downwards.
ATGCACATGGCATGTTGAAGTGTAACACTTCATCTGGTTATAGATAGGCAGCGCAGTGGTTAGAATTCTGTAACCTTCAGGAGATTTTCTAATTGAACAACTTGACGTAGCTATTGGCGTCCCTGATCCTAAATGGCAAGACTTACAGATCGGAGCGTTTGCGTCAAGCATTTTTCCAATATCTTCTTTTCTCGATGAGTATGCAATCCTGCCCTTACTGTTAAAAATTCTTACGAGCATAACCTGGTCGGTCTGAACTATGCTTTCCACTGTATGTTGTACCATAGTTCTATGATAAGTCAGCATTCCATAATCGATACTCCTTTTTACGATTTCCCCGATATTGATAGCCCCTCTGATAGAATTATCTATAATTTCCTTCTCTCGTTGGTTCAACAAGCAATACAAGAGGATGGCGTTTCCCGTAATCATCATGGCGCCTATCGTGAGGATAAGTTTCCCGGTTAAAGAATAGGTTAATCTCTTTAAGTCCATAGTTATTTGCAAAACATTTATACTACTATATATAATAAATATAATAGAAATATCAAGTTAAAACTAGATAGTTAGTTAAAATATACCGAAAAATCATTTCATCCAAGCCGGCAGTTATTAAAATTGCCATCTTTTATGGAATACGCTATGAAAGATGAAGAAAAATCAAAAGAACAACTCATAAATGAATTGGCGGAAACTCGCCGGCGGATTGAGGAATTGCAAGCATCAGAAAGCAAGCGGCGACAGACAGAGAAGGCGCTACGGGAAAGCGAAGAACGCTATCAGAAGCTCATTCAGCAATCAGTAGAAGCAATTTACATGTTTGATCCGGAAACAAAGTGCATCCTGGAAGCAAATAATGCATTCACCGATTTGCTTGGCTACGCGCCGGCAGAGGTAACCAAATTAATATTATATGACTTCATCGCACACGATAGAGAGAGCATTGACGAGTATGTTCGTCAAATATTAACGTCCGCTGCGATTATTATAGGAGACCGGCTATGGCGACGTAAAAACGGATCAACGATAGATGTTCAGTTGACGGCAAGTAAAATCAGGCAGGGAGAAAAAGATATTTGTTTCGTTGTTGCCCGCGACATCAGCGAGCGAAAACGGGCAGAAGAGGTGATAAGAGAGAGCTCCCAAAAGTTACAAAGAAACATAGAAGGCACTATCCAGGTTATGGCCAAGATGATTGAAATATGGGATCCTGACACGTCTGGCCATCAGCGACGGGTGACTCAGCTTGCCTGTGCCATCGCCGGGGAGATGAACCTTTCAGAGGATCGAATTGAGTCGATTCGCATAGCTGGGTTCCTTCATGACATAGGCAAGATAACTATACCGGAAGAGATTCTTAGGAAACGTGACAAAATAGACAAGAATGAATTAGATATCCTTAGGGGTCATGTTCAAGTCGGATATAACATATTGAAGGAGGTAGAATTTGATAGGTTGGTCACCCAGGTCGTGCTCCAGCATCACGAAAGGATGGATGGTTCCGGATATCCAAAGGGGCTTGCCGGTGACGAGATTCTCCTCGAAGCAAGAATTTTGGGTGTTGCTGACGCTGTCGAGGCTATGGCCTCCCACCGCTCTCACAGGCCGCCTCTCAGTATAAAAAAGGTCCTGGTAGAAATCTTCAAACAAAGATGCACCCTTTTTGATCCTGATGTGGTAGATGCTTGCTTGAAGGTCTTTATCGAGAAAGGGTTTAATTTCGTGTAATTTGGCTTGACAAAAACGAATAGGTTCGAGTATAAAGGTAGAAAATTTCTAGGTTAAAAAGAGAATCTAATATGCTCTCAAATTATGTGCCAATTTTCATCTTCCCGGTTATTGAAACAGTTTTTGGATTACTGCATGTTAATCGAAGACAAAGTTCTGGGAGAATGTGCTCGGGGGTATAGATGTTAAGTGAGACAGCAATAAAAGAAATAGAGGAGATAAAGGCAAGATACCCTGATAGCAAGGCAGCACTCCTTCCATCCCTTTATATTGCCCAGAAAGAATTTGGCTGGTTGAGTCCCGATGCGTATGTGGCTGTCTCTACTGCTTTAGGCATCCCAAAGGCTACTGTTAGGAGTGTTGGCGCCTTTTATTCTATGTTACGGCACAAGCCTATGGGAAGAAACGTGATAAGGCTCTGTACGAATGTATCGTGCATGATATTAGGCGCTGAAAGACTGATAAACCTATTAAAGAATAAATATGGTCTTGAGGATGGCGGCACTACCCCTGATAAAAGGTTTTCTCTTGTTATAATGGAATGTATCGGGATGTGTGGCAATGCCCCTGCAATGCTTGTTAATGAAGATAGTTATGGGGATCTTACAGAACAGACGATAGAAGAAATTCTTGCTAAGTATAGTTAGAATCTTGAAGCTAAGGGTTTAATAGTGATGGAAAGATTTCTTTTAAAGGGCATAGAAAATCCTAATTCTGCAGATATCAATTTTTATATTGAGCAAGGGGGGTACCAAGCCCTCCAAAAAGCCCTTGAGATAGCGCCGGCAGATGTTATTGACATGGTAAGGAAAGCGAACCTCAGGGGGCGTGGTGGTGTCGGATTTTCTACAGGAATGAAATGGTATTTTTGCAGTCTCAATAAAGATATTTCTCCCAAATACCTTATAGCTAATGCTGATGAGGGAGAGCCGGGAACATTTAAAGACAGGACGATACTTGAGAAGAGGCCTCATTTATTAATAGAAGGCATGGTTATAGCTGGTTATGCCTATGGTGCGGAATATGGATATATATACCTCAGGGGCGAATATCCAAAGGCAAAGGTAATATTGAACAAGGCTATAGAAGAGGCATATAGCAAAGGATATCTCGGCTATAATATTATCGGCAAAGGGGTGAAGTTCCATTTGATGGTTCATCAGGGCGCAGGTGCATATATATGCGGTGAAGCCTCCTCACTATTAGAATCTCTTGAAGGAAAGAGGGGACACCCGAGAATACCATATTATCGCCTTGCAAATGTGGGAGCATGGGGAAAACCAACCATCGTAAATAATGTAGAGACTCTTTCAAATGTCCCTTTAATAATCCAGATAGGTCCAGAGGAATATAGAAAGATGGGTCCTTCTGATTGTCCAGGTCCAAAGCTATTCGCGATTAGCGGACATGTAAATAAACCGGGGCTTTATGAACTTCCTATGGGCACATCCCTGAGAGAACTTATTTATACACATGCGGGTGGGATAAAAGGTGGTAAGAAGCTTAAGGCTGTTATACCTGGTGGGATCTCAACACCCGTTTTACCAGCTGATAAAATAGAGTGCGCTATGGATTTTGATTCTATGAAAAAGGCTGGGAGCGAGTTAGGCAGTGGTGCTGTAATGGTTATAGATGAGACAACCTGCATGGTCAGGGTATTGTGGAGGGCTTTAAAATTTTATGAACATGAGTCGTGTGGGAAATGTACGCCATGCAGAGAAGGGACTGGATGGCTGAGGCGTATTGTCGAGAGGATAGAAAATGGTAAAGGTAGGGATGATGATATAGAGGTTATAAATGATATCTTAGATAATATCAGGGATAGGTGCTTCTGTCCCCTCGGTGAAAGCTTGCCGATAGTTATCGAGCCTATGCTTATGCATTTTAAAGATGAATTTGAAGAGCATATAAGAAATAAAAGTGTAGAGCGGTAATAACCTGATGATTACAGTAACTATTAATGACAAGGAAATAAAGCTCGAGAAAACAATGACGGTTCTTGAGGCCGCAAAGCAGGCAGGAATAAAAATCCCTACACTCTGTCATGATGAACTACTTAAACCTTTTGGAGGCTGCAGGCTGTGTCTTGTTGAAGTGAAAAAAATGAAGGCGTTACAGACCGCTTGTACACTTTTTACCGTGGACGGTATGGTTGTAAGGACCGAGTCTGAACAGATAGCTAAAGCCAGAAGGGGTATGCTGGAATTCTTACTGATAAATCATCCTCTTGATTGTCCTTACTGTGACAAAGCAGGTGAGTGCGAACTTCAGGACCTTGTTGACAAATACGGCCCTACCAAAAGCCGTTGTATAGAGGAAAAGCGGAAAATTCCTGACACCGTAGAAGATCCGATTATTGCATGCAATATGGAGAGATGTATTGTCTGTGCGAGATGTGTCAGGATGTGTGAGGAGGTTCAGGGTGCATTCGCAATTGGTTTTATTAATCGTGGAGGCTCTTCTCACGTACAGCCTTTTTCGGGTGGCGCCTTTAACTGTGAATACTGTGGTAATTGTATTTCAGCCTGCCCTGTAGGGGCAATTATGTCGAGGTTACACGGGCATGCTTATAGGCCATGGTACATCGAAAATGAAACGGAGACAATCTGCCCATATTGCGGTGTAGGATGTACACTCGTTATTCAAGCTCGATCTAACAGCATTGTAAGGGTTGCCGCAAAATTCGGCGTGGGTGTAAATAATGGGCTGACCTGTACAAGGGGACGATTTGGTTATGAATTTGTAGGGAGCCGCGAGAGGTTGAAGACCCCGCTCATCAGAAAGGGCGAGGTGCTTGAGCCTTCTACATGGGAAGAGGCAATCAGCCTTGTTGTAAAGAGGTTAAGTGAGATAAGAGATTTGCATGGCGGTAAAGCGATCGGAGGTATTGCCTCGCCAGGATGTACAAATGAGGACAATTATGTTTTCCAGAAATTTATGAGGATTGCCGTTGGGACTAACAACATAGATAGCATAGCGAGGATGGGTTATGCAGGCGCCCAGAGATTAATGGAAAATATCTTTGGGCAGGGAGCCACTGCAAATATGATTTCAGGTCTTACCAATTCTGACGCGATATTATGTATTGGCGGGGATCCCACTACTATAAATCCTATCCTTGGTTTACAGATCAGGGCATCGCATAATAATGGCGGAAATATCTTGACAGTTGGATATATGAAAGGCCTTGAGCATTTCAGACCTATAATTATTGAACCCAATATTTACTCTGAGAATATCCTCCTCGAAGGGCTTGTTAAAGAACTCACAAAAGGTAAGGCCCTTACCGGCGGACAGCGTATTCTTGAGGCAAGGATAAAGGATATAAAGACCTCATTGGAAGATGTTGAGAAGAAATGTGGCATAACCAGACCTGACATTGAAAAATTTATAGAGATATTGTTCAATGCGCAAACACCAGCCATTGTGATTGGTCCGGAACTAATACAAAGGACTGACGGCAGTTACAGTATCTTGCTTATTTCTGCCTTGAGTCACGTTATTAACGCAAGTATATATCTGCTGTCTGAATGGCCAAACGAACAAGGTCTTCTTGATATGGGCTGTGAACCTGATATGTTGCCTGGATATCGGCCTATTGGCTTAGCTGATTTTAGGAAGAGATATGAGAGTTCATGGGGTGCAAGCATACCTGCAGAAAGTGGTATTACATTGTTTGAAATGATAGAGGCAGTAGAAGAGGGATCGATAAAGGCGATGTATGTCATGGGTGAAAATTTAGTTTTCAATCTGCCAAACTCTAAGAAGATAGAATCAGCCCTTAAGAATATTGAATTTTTAGTTGTTCAGGATATTTTTTTAACAGAAACTGCACGTATAGCAGATGTTGTCATACCCTCATTGAGCTGGGCAGAGAAAGATGGTACCTATACTAACCTTGAGAGAAGGATTCAGAGATTGAGAAAGGCATTGGAAAACGATGGCATGGAGGACTGGAGAATAATTGCTGAGATTTCTAAAAACATGGGTATAGCTATGAATTACTTATCTTCAGACGATATTATGAGGGAGATCAGCGAGGTCTCTCCTCTCTACAGAGGCCTTACATATGAAGAGATTGGAAAAGGAGGTGTTCTCTGGCCATATACGGGTGAGCCTCTCAGGGGGGTGTTAGAGGAAATCATGATAAAAGACATTTCACCTCTAAAACCTCGCGCCTCAGATGGAAAACTTTATATAGTTATCGAAAAACCACTCTTCCATTCAGGAACTTTAAGCAGAAGGTCCGTGGCACTAAACAGTATTTATCCAGAGGCAGTTGTGAGGATTAACCCCATTATTTCAGAGAGACTGGGATTGAAGAATGGAGACATAGTAAGTGTCTCAACTGAATTTAGCACCTTAAACCTTCCTGTTGTCTTTGATACTACAGTGAATGAATCAGCAGTGATGCTCACAAATAACTTTGAGGGCAGAGGGGCTTTCAGACTCCTTGGTTATAACCTTGACCCGATCACAAAGGCCCCAGGAATTGAGGGCTGCGAAGTTACGATACAAAAGATATAAAGAAGAAAGCCTCTCCGTTATTCTGAACCCAGGTGGGGAATTCTTTTGGACCTGAGTGGGGATTATCTCTGGACCTCGACACCCGTATTGCATGTACTCACTAAAATCCATCAATTCTTACATAGGACATAAGCTCTTCGAAGGCTTTAATTGTAATCTCCTGTTCGGAAACAATTGCCTTAACCACGTCGCGCATCGTTATGATTCCCATAACTCGGTTATTGTCAAAAACAGGCAAATGACGGATATGTTTCGCTGTCATCAGCGCCATGCATTCATTAAGCGTATTTTCCGGTTTAACATAGAATACCTGACGACTCATCAGTTCACTGACAGGTGTGTCCTTGGAAGCCTTTCCTTGCAGGATCACTTTTCTCGCATAATCACGTTCCGAAAAAACTCCGACAAGTTGTTCCTTTTCAAAAACTAATAAAGCTCCGATATCCTTATCAGCCATCACTTCGAGAGCCTCGTATGCCGTCGTCCTGGGAGAAACTGACCAAATTGTATGACCTGGGTCTTTTAAGATATCTTTGACAGTTTTCATATCACTATTCCTCCTTCATAGTGAATTCTACATTATTTATTATATGATAACAGCCGCAGTTTAGCCAGTAAAATAGTTGCTGACAGGTATGTCAGAGGACAGCGGCCTCAGACTATTCAGTGCAGGCCACGAGATAATGATGTGCTTGTTAAGATGAGAAATTTTAGAGACCCCGCCTACCACTGAATTTTTTCTTTGGTCAGAATGTCCTGGGCTCTTTTATCTCCCCATTTGGCGGCTGTTTTGAAATCATTGACAGCCCGTTGATGATCTCCTAATTCGTCATAAGCAATTCCCCGGCTAAAGTAAGCGGAGACATCTTTGGGGTCAAGTTCGACCGCTTTATCATAATCCTTGATTGCTTCCTGATAACCTAATCCGACATAAGCATATCCCCTATTATTATAGGCTCCGGAAAAATCAGGCTTGAGTTCTATTGCCTTGGTACAATCTTTTATAGACTGCTTATAGTTTCCCAAGTCGCTATGCACAGAGCAGCGATAAAAATAAGCCTCGGCAAAATCAGGCTTATGTTCTATAGCTTTGGTAAAATCCTTAATCGCTTGCTGATAGTTGTCTAAAAAGCGGCTATAAACCATTCCCCGCCTCATATAGGCAATTGCATAATCAGGCTTGAGATTTATTGCGTTTGTATATGCGTCCAGTGCTTCTTTCCAATTAGCATAGAAAGCATTCTTAAAACCCCTCTCAAGCCACTCAACGGCCTCAAGCCCTTTTATTGTATTTTCATATTCTTTTATATTTTTTGCCTCTGCTTTTGCATCATGTTTTTTGGCTATTGCTCCATCTTCAAGTGCTCTTTTAAGTTTCTCATTCTCTTTGCTAAGTTCTTTCGTCTTTTTCGCTGCATCTTCAAGCGTTTGTATACTATTATTGTCTTGGACAATCTTCTGAATTGCTTTCATTGCTTCATCCGGGTCCGCTGACATCTTTGCCTTGACCAGGTAATTCTTGCCGTCCCATTTTTCATCTATTGTTTCCGCAGAGATGATACCAGCCATGTAGGTGATTATCTGGTCTTTAGTAAGTTGCATTTTTTTTGCCTCGAGCGAATTGACGAGAAACGCTCCCAGTTCATCCAATATAAATCTTTTGGCATTACTCAAAGCGAGAGTCCTGCTTGAAGCCTGGGAATCGAACTGGCTGCTCTCATAAGTATATTCCCTGGTGAAAGTGAGGGTTTCGGCAAATGCTTGTGTGAACGCAAGCAAAAGAGAAAATATTAAGGCAGAAATCATTATTGGACAGCGCATAACCTTAGCCTCCTGGAAATGCAGCTATATGATGCAAAATTTAAACACACTGATGTTTTAAGTGTCAAGTTTGCATGCCTTCATGACTTGCGGATACTATTCAATGTTTCAACCTGCTGTCTTATAATTTCGAGTCCGTAAAGCAATGTATCCGTGTTTACAGAGTTATCGCAACGGAGGAAGCGCTCGTCTTCTTCCATCTGCTTCAACCCTGTTTCCATTCTGCTTAAGCAATCCTCTATCCCCTTTTTCCAGCACACCTTGCACAAGGCATAATCAGAGTCCTCATTAAGCAGATATACTTCCTTACTACCGCATTTCACACAATCCTTAAGAAGCATGCAAGCCCCGCATATCCACTGTCCTCCAACCTGTGATTCAGCATCTTTACCGCATGCGCACTTTTCCATTCTCCGCCTCCTCATCGCCACTCAACTTCTTGAGTGGTTCAGCTATCATCCTGACGTATTCCGTTATTATACTCTTTTCCATCATGCTCATTCTCCTTTGTAGCATGCATATACCTCCCGGGTGAGATTATAGTCAATAGAAAACTGTATATTCCTAAAACTGGACGTGAACCGGATTACGAATAAAGAAAAGGCAGGTGTTGGTCAAATCCAAATAAACCTGCCTTCATGAACTTATCGAAATGAGTCGAGTTATTTTGCCGGAGCTTCAGGAGCTTTTTCGCCAGCCTTTTTCTCTTCTGTCTTCTTGGCCTTATTCACTTCCCTTTGTCACTCTACTGAATCCATGCGCTTAGAGCAGCCCTTTGACAGATCACTGTTTCCGCTGACAATTCAGTATCGCAGAGGACAGTTTCCTTTCAGCCTCAGGACTCAACTGGAGGAATTTCGCAGCCACCGTTGCCACGCCATCATCAGCGTTGTCCCTACGAACAACTTGAGCTACGGCTGTAACAGGCGGTCCGGACAAAGGCTTAATATAAATCTGGATCAAGTCTCCGCAATTATATCCCCACCCAAACCTATCGGGGAACGCAATGCCGCCTATGCTGAGGTTGACATCAAACAATCGCTGCCTCACCCGCCGTAAATGATCCGTTAAAAGGTCATCGCCATCACCGGATGTGGAAAGCGGGAGGCAGGCTATCAGCGCCGGGGTGTTGACCCTGTAAGTTTGCCGCTTATTGCATAATGTGGCTTGGTCCATATTCTAATATTACCTTTTGGACTGCAATTGTTAATCTGCACAACATATACCCTTTCAAACTATTTATAACACATCACATATTGGCCTGGATATTACCCGAAAGTAGTATAGGAGAAGACCATTAATTAATATGACATTAGCGGTCGGGCTATGTCAAAATTGGACGCCGATGGTGGGTCGATTGTTGAAGCCGGTTAACAATTGCCTTTTCAACCTCAGATGTGACCCTGGTGGCTTCGCTTCCCTCGATCCAGATATGGCCTCTGAGAGAAGGGGATAACGTTAGCTCTTTATGAGAAAATCTATTGTCCATTTTTAAAGCGCTATATACATTAAGGCCTAACGCTTTTGCAACATGGTAAAATTTATGATAGTATTGCATATGACGACTGGGAGAGGGCGGCAGGCCCTGTTATGGGAGCTGTGCGCTGACTTTCAAGCATCTCTGCGGCAGAAAAAGACGCAACGCCAGCTATGGCGATAGGCTGCAGAAAGGAGGACAGATATACTATGTCGAAAGGAAAAACGAGGCTTGTGATAGCTTCAACGACGAGCACGCAGAATTCGGGACTCTTTGACATTTTGATCCCGATGTATGAGAAATCCACCCGGTATGACGTGTCGGTCGAAGTCATTGCGGTTGGAACTGGCAAGGCAATGCGCATTGCGAAGAAGGGGGAGGCAGATGTGCTTTTTGTCCATGAGCCTTTCAGGGAAGAGAAGTTTCTGGCCGAAGGATACGGGGTGAACCGAAGATTGGTGATGCATAACGATTTCGTGATTCTGGGGACGAAAAGCGATCCGGCGCAGATCAAAGGGATGAAAAGTGCAATTGACGCTTTCGAGTTGATTGCCGAAAAAAAGGCAGGATTTGTTTCGCGTGGCGATGATTCCGGCACACATATGAAAGAACTGGATATCTGGGATGATGCCGGCGTAATACCGAAAGGACGGAAGTGGTATGCTGAAGCTATCGCCAAGATGGGAGACACTCTCCTCTTAGCAGACCGGAAAAAGGCTTATGTGCTCTCGGACCGCGGCACATTCCTAAACTATGAGTCCAAGATTCGGCTGAAAATTATGGTTGAGGGCGATCCTCTCCTGAAGAACCAGTATAGTGTCATAGCGGTAAGTCCGGCAAAATTCCCGTCTGTCAAATATCGCGAAGCTATGGACTTTATCGCCTTCGTTACATCGACCGAGGGGCAGAAAATCATAGCTTCATACAACAAGCATGGTGTTAATCTCTTTTATCCGGACGCTGTTCCAATATCGGAGGGAAAGAAAACAAAAAAATAATATGCGCATAACAGAGGTTCTTGAATGCCGGAAGTAGAGAAGATCAGTAAACTGATCGATGCCCTCAGGTATTACGCAATTAAGAACGCCCGACAATACTGGACAGAGCATCTGAAGGACATATATCATGCCCCATGTCTTGCTTCATGGGATGCCTTCATGTGGCTTGAACTGGTGCCGGATTGGGAACTTATTGATTTCCTCATTTCCGGTACAGATGAAGCTAAATTGTTAATGAAGAGTCTTCAATCGTGCCTTCAGTGGTTTGGACAGAACGAAATTGAAAAAATTTATTCAAATTTGAAGATGATGAGCATAATTAACTGACAGGAACGAAATCTGTCGGCCCATGAAGAGTTCGGCATAAAACCTGTAAGCGATTTTTATCACATTCTGAATGAATTTTCAATGCCCCTTAAAAGTATGCTAAGATATTCATTAATTGACAGTAACAGTTTACTTTTATTGTTAATCCCGTGGAGAGGTGTCCGAGTGGCCGAAGGAGCACGACTGGAAATCGTGTATGGGGTTAAACTCATCGAGGGTTCGACTCCCTCCCTCTCCGTT
>CAVPZX010000006.1:0-158466 GCA_963710375.1 Nitrospirota bacterium | reverse complement strand
CATGCGGCATAAGAAAGACACGCCTCTCGTTCGGCAGCCGGGTCCTCCCAAAGTCAGGCCGCCGGATATGGACAAACTGAAGCGGGATATTGATCAGTTGTCTCATGGTTATAATCGCACACAGGGCACGGGGGCATTATATGCTCGTTACGCATCAGGCGTCTCAAGAAGGGAGTTGCAAAGAATGGTACCGATGGCGAGGCATGATCTCAATATGTTGCACCGACAGAATCTGAGGCGCATTCACTGGAACGTGCCGAACGTTGCGTGGTCTATGGACCCCTGCGAATACGCACAGCGTGACGAAACCGGCGCAAAGATGTACCTGAACCAGATGCAGGACATGGCTTCTCGCTACAAGTTCAATCCCATGACAGGAGACATCCCCTGCGGCGAAGAAATATCCGGCTATCTTACTGCAACCTTCAACCGTTTCGGCTCGCCACTGTTTCTCAAGCGGGACAATGGCGGTAACCTCAATCATTCGGCGGTCAATGACGTGCTTGCTGATTACTTCGTCATGCCGGTGAACAGTCCGGTTCATTATCCGCCTTACAATGGCGCTATCGAAGAAGCGCAAACCGAGCTGAAAAACGGGCTTGCTTCGAAGCTCGCTTATAAACCCTCTTGTCCGCGTGAACACCTGGAGGCATATGCCTCGACAGTTGAGCATGATCTTAATCACCGGCCTCGTCCATGCTTGAGTGGTAAGAATGCTTGCCAGGTGTACTTCACCGGCAAAAGAACGTTTTCCAAATGGGAAAGGAGGGATGCCTATGACTGGATAACGAACTTGCAAAATGATATATTATGCAGTGAGGGAGTTCAGCCGCAAGCGGCCTGGCGCATCGCCGTGGAGTCCTGGCTGAACATGAAAGGCTTTATAACCATTACCCGAAACGGAAAAGTGTTACCCAGTTTTTTCTGATTTCGGTATCATAAACTCATGGCGTGCACAACTTTAGTGTTCTCAAGAGGTGTGATAAATATGTTATCATCCTGACAATGGCGACTGAAAATATCGGGTTAGGATATGTTATGAGAAATATAAGGAGTCTATATGCCACTTACGAGAATTGAATTGCCTTCTGGGAGAACACAGGAATTCAAAGTAAATTTAATCAATTTGGTTAGTGATGTCCTCGTAGAAATCCTTAGATTACCAAACGATGATAGAAATATTCGCTTGATCGAATATGCAAAAAATAATTTCATCATGAAACAGCCGTATGAAATTTTAATTGAAATAACATTGTTTAAAGGTCGCGCGAAAGAAACTAAAAAAGAATTATACAAAAAAATTGTTGAAGTATTAGAGGGGAATTTGAAAATTGCAAAAGATAGTATTTTTATTGTCTTAGATGAGCAGCCACTTGAGAACTGGGGTATTCGAGGTGGAATTTCAGCAGAAGATGTAACCTTCAATTTTAAGATTGACAAATAATAAATGCATAACAATTGCATCGTAAACATCGCTCCGCGACATGCTGATAATAACGACCACCGAGCAGACTAAATTTCCATTTATACTTCACACAATTGTTACAAGACCGACTACTGTGATGTACAGGAAGTACATCTTCATGAGTGGTTAGGGGCGAAAGAGACTCACCACGACCTCCCATCAGTGGCCGAGGTTTCAACTATCATGTCCCATAATTGAATTTTCTCTCATATTTAATCTATATTAATTTTATGTCAATGTATGATCGTGATTGGTATCGAGAACGCAAGATTGATCATGACAACGGCGGGCTAATTTCTCCGGGGGAAAAGCGTTATAAGTTCAACTGGAAGATTGTGGGAGTTGCCATTATTGCGGCTGTTCTCTCTGTCATATACTTTCTTTACTCGGCTAATTCTTAAGTGTGTGGCAGATTTGTTAGAAGTAGTCCCGTCTCTACCATAATAGAGATATTCCATGTCTCACCTGCAGCTTTTGAGCTTTCTGCAAGCTTGAATATAGCCCCTTCGCAGGACATCCTCATTATCAATGATACAGGCAAACGGGAACTCATAAAGTGCCGATGGGGGTTCTTGCCGCCATGGATTAAAGACCTTTCTGAGGGAAGCCCGATGATAAACGCCCGAACTGAGACGATAGATGAAAAACCCAGTTTCAAAGCGGCATTCAAGAAGAATCGATGCCTAATTATTGCCGATGGGTTTTACGAGTGGGAGCGGTCGAAACAAAAGAAGATTCCTTATTACATAAGATTAAAATCCGGGAAGCCAATGGGTTTTGCAGGGTTATATCAGTATTCGTCATATTCTGAAGAGAACAAAATCTGCGGCTGTGCGATTATCACAACTGAGTCCAATGATTTGGTTGCCGCTATTCATAACCGCATGCCGGTAATTGTTCCGGAAGAAAAGGTGGACATTTGGCTGGATCCTTTATTTCAGGATTACCGTGCACTGAAGGATATTCTCCTTCCCTATCCAGCAGAGGAAATGGAGATGTTTAAAGTTTCGACCACGGTAAATTCTCCGAAGTTTGATTCCGCATCAAATATATTTCCCATGGAAGAGTGAAACCGGACTTTTGCCTCTCATCTCCGACAACACCTCTCCGTCATTATTTTGATAGGTTAACAATTACCGCTTGAAATCCAGTGTCTCATCGACGGCAGCACTAATAGTCGGAACAGTGGTAATTACCGTCACTCTTGTATCCGCAGTTGCTTCCACAGTGGTAATTTCCATCGCTCTTATATCCGCAGTTGCTTCCACAGTGGTACTTTCCATCACTTTTGTAACCGCAATCTTGCTCTTGTTGGCGAACGGGTTGGCGTGGTGTTGGTGCATCCTGCCCGTCTTCTCCAACGCAGTGGTAATTACCGTCACTCTTGTATCCGCAGTTGCTTCCACAGTGGTAATTTCCATCGCTCTTATATCCGCAGTTGCTTCCACAGTGGTACTTTCCATCACTTTTGTAACCGCAATCTTGCGCGTGAGCAATAGACACAAAGAGTGTAGGGGAGTCGCCATGAGTTAGGAACTTAGAAACCATCAGCAGCAGTAGCAACGACAACACAGTCATACGAAACATACATGCCTCCAGTAGCATCCAACTAATTATTAAACCAATAATAGGACTAACAAGAGGAATCCGATGTTAGTCACCCAGTTATCAGACGGAACCCACCCCGATAATATCGGAATTTGTATATTATTGAGATTAACCTCGAACTTTGCCATACGTAGTTCCGATAATAACTTACAATATTTAGAAGATTTTGAAAAGCTCGACTTCAGGAAGAACGTGCCGGGCAGCGGCTTGCACTGACCACTGCGTATGTTCAGCAAATCGAAGCTCTGGTAAAGTTATGACCCAAATTAAACGCGAGCTGATAACCCCGGTTGCGCATGTTAGGACAAACAATTTTAATCAGCAATAATCATGAAGAATGCGATGTTTGCGGGCACGTGGTGTCCAATAGCCAGGACAACGCCTTCTCACGGTCATAGAAAACAGCGTCACAGCTATATATATCGGCAAAGACGTGGTACTGCATCGATACTCCGTACTGATAAGGCTCATTTACAAGAATTGCCGTTTTCCAAGTCCTCTTGCCAAGAATTGGTAACACTATTGATGGAATGAGTTGTGAAAAATCTTCACCTTTGAAACATACTTTGGCTTCTCGTAAGTCAACCAGAGTCCTTCGTATTTCAAGTACTATCGGATCCTTAAGGTAGTCTTTCCAGTAACTTGCCAAATCGGTCGCATAAATATCACCGACCCATTTCTCATAAATTACCCTAGCCTCTTCGTCTACCGTGTAGGAAATTGGCATGACAACCTCCTCCGTAGAGCGACAACCTAATTTTAGTTATCCGAATGATCTCTCAACAAAATACTATATTAACTGAGGTAAGCTGTCAATTGTGCCAAGCTAAAGCTTGCCGGTCAATGAGAAATGGAATCTACCAGTTTCTTCCCGGCATAAAACAGTTATGAAGATCGGAAAGTACCATCGATAGGAGGAAGACACCAAAATATTAGTCACAATTTTTGCCGATGCTCTTTTTTTTGCGTGATACAGGGCAAAACTTGCAAATTCCTTCACTAATCTTAATGACTCTGGACTCTCGCGATGTCTTCCTGAAAACCGCAGCGGTCGTGCTTGTAACAATTGTGTGAAGTACTTTTGGCAATAAATTCTGCTCAGCGTTAAGTACATTCGGCACACAACAGATTAGAGAATTTGTGTAAGCGTTCCCTTCTCCCCAAAATGAAGTGCGCCAGGACTTCACTCGAAATGATATGTTTCGAACAGAAACGACAAAATGAACAGTCGCAAAAGAACGAATTTTGGGCAGGGCGGCGAGCTCAAGTACCGACATCACACTTTCAGAAACTTGAAACTATATCAAGGGTTCAACCCGAATAAAACACTTCGGGGAAGACTCGATGACAAGAAGTTGCGTTCCTGCCGCATCTTGTGGAGATAAATGTCCGTAAGACGAAGAAAAAAAGGTGCTTTTGTGAAAGGCTTTGCATGCCAGAACTCGCGACCGTATCCTTCTATAACGCTTATCGGCAAGTATGTATGAAAACGCCTATCGATCTGAAGGCAAACGATGTTCGAACCAGAACTGATGACAATATTCTTAAGGCGAGTCCACCTCGAACTTGTAGCCGACACCGTAGACCGAATGGATGAGCTTTGCTTCAGGGTCAACAGCCTCGATCTTCCTTCGCAATTTTTTGATGTGACTGTCTATGGTGCGGTCGCTGACGCTCCGCTCATCCGGATAGATTTTGTTCATTAGTTGCTGGCGGCCATAGATGCATCCTGGATTGGTGACCAGGAATTGCAGTAGTTTGAACTCTACTGCAGTGAGAGCCAAAGTATGGCCGTGCAGCGAAGCCTCATAGCGTTGCTCGTCGAGCACAAGCCCCTGGAACTGAAACGTCAGTCCGTCAGAGGTCCGGCGCAAAACAGCCTTGACCCGTGCGACTACCTCACGGGGACTGAACGGCTTACAGATGTAGTCATCCGCACCAAGTTCAAGTCCCAGAATACGGTCTATTTCTTCTATCTTGGCTGTTACTATGATAATAGGGACTCTGGAGAATGAACGGATTCCCTTACAAACTTCTATTCCATTTAGTCCGGGCAACATAAGGTCAAGTAGAATCAAATCAGGCTTATGCTCCTGAACCCAAAGGATAACCTTAGTGCCCTTAGCAATACAAGACGGATCGAACCCGGACGCGCTCAGGTAATCGGCCAGCAGTTTGGCCAGTTTCGGCTCGTCTTCAACAATAAGAATATTGTTGCTCACCGGCATTCACCTGAGGTTGGAAGAATGACTCTTATCAGCAAACCTCCTAACAACGCCGTATGGGCAGAGATAGTACCGGAATGAGCATCGACAATATTCCTGCAGATTGCAAGGCCGAGCCCTGCACCGCCTGACTCGCGATTTCGGGACGCTTCTACTCGATAGAGTCGGCCAAAGAGTTTATCCAGTTCGCTTTCCGGGACCCCCGGCAATGAGTCCTCGAATTCAATTTTAGCTTTACTGTTGTGGCACGTCAGGCGAGCGGTAATGTGTCCCCCCGCGTCGGTGTACTTTAATGAATTGTCGAGCAGATTGACGAAGAGTTGACGCAGCCGCTCCCGGTCGCCAAATACAATGATCTCAACTTCTTCTGATATTTCCGAAATGAACGTGATGCCCTTGCGTGTAAATTCCTCAAGGGCAGGTTCAATGGAATCCCTGAGTACCTGGGCCAGATCAAGGTCCTTCTTGCGGTAGGTCAGGGCACCGAGGTCAGAGAGGGCAAGTTGATAAAGATCGTTGACCAGGCGATGCAGCCGAAGCGCTTCTTCATGTAAAGAGCCAATGGCCTCAGGGGTGGTATTGCGGACTCCTTCCATCAGGGCCTCAATTTCACCTCGCAATACAGATAAAGGAGTCCTCAGGCTCATGAGAAATGTCGGCAACCCATTGTCGGCGCGCCTGCTCATTTTTTTCAAGAGTAAACGCCATGGTATTGAAATCGTGTGCAAGTTGTCCCAGTTCGTCAGAAGAGGAGATAGAGACCCGGACAGCGTATTTTCCTGAAGCAAGCTCACGGGTTGCTGCGGCTATAGATTTGATCGGTCGGACAAGACGGTTAGCCAGAGGAAGAGAAAAAATCACAACTATAAGCACCATCCCTGATGCTGCCAGAGCAAGAGACAATTTTTGCTGTTTCAAAAACTCAAACTGGGGTGGATTCAGGAAGTGCTTTGGAGACAGCAGTCCAATGTAGCCAACAGTCGAACCCTTGTGGACAAGAGGCCTGAATTTCACGTTCTCTGCTTCCGCCGGGTTGCCAATGAGCAGTTTCCTGTTTGCATCTAAAATAATGAAGTGCATCCTTGGCTGGTGTGGACCGCCAGGCGGGAGAGGAGGCTGGCGCAGACCATTCCAAAAAGGAGGAGGGGGTAGAGCAAACGGTTTATCACTGAATTCTTTTAAACGCCTCGATGCAAATTTATCATCAGGCTTTTCCATCAGGTTCATGATCCAGTGTTCCGGATCATTCAGCAGAAAGTCCCAGTTCCCATGTTCGGCATATGACTGTTCCAGATTTGCGGCCATCTTCTCCAGCCTGTCCTGTTCCATGGCAGCCAAATACTGCAGGAACCCTCTGTTAATGCTCCACTGCATTATCAGGAACATGCATAATACTGCCATACAAGTAGCGATAAAAATAGAGAGGAACATCCGATAAGCTATGCTGATTTTCATTATCTTTCTTTCCCTGTTTTATCAGGATTCTCAGGATTATTTTATATCGTATGCCTGGCAATATGCACTATTATTTCAGCCCTCGCTCAAATTTCCTTATTTCTTCCATATTCGTGCCACATTCGCCTGATATTCTAATCCCATAAATGATGATGCTGCACGAAAGACCGGGAGCGCCTTGAGGAAAATTATGAAGAAAAATATCTTTTTAACAGGGGGGCCTTCGTCAGGAAAAACTGCTGTCATAAAGCAAGTAATAGCAAAACTGAAGGTACCCGCAAACGGCTTTTACACCGAAGAAGAGAGAGCTGGATACGGGAGGGCCGGATTCGTAATAAGAACCCTTGACGGCAGGATAGGATACCTTGCACATCGAGATATAATATCTGCTTGCCATATAAGAAAATACGGTGTGAGCGTTCGAAATATCGAGACTATCGCTGCGCCGTCCATTGCCCCCGTCAAGGAGAATGTCATCATACTCGACGGCATCACAAAGATGGAATGTTTTTCCAAGGTCTTCAAACGTGCTGTCATCAAAGCCCTTGATTCATCAAATATTGTTATAGGAACAATCGCCTCCGGAGGGGACGATTTTATTATGGAGGTAATGACCAGGGAGGACATCGAAATTCATGAGGTAACCTGGAATAACAGGAAGTTGCTTCCCGATTTTATCCTAAACAGGATCGCGGACCTCATAAGGCATTCGGGGAAAAATTTTCCCTCGACGGATAAGCAGTTGGAAAATTCTGCCGTATAAACATCAGCTGAATAATGAAACGTGAAGAGCAGCAAGGCCAAGGACAGAGCAGAAAAATCAGGAAAAGATTGTTTATTATAAGTGGTTAGCCATTTAACCTTTGTTTTTTTCGTGTTAAAGGAGTTTTTCTGGTATAAGACTTGCTCTCCAATATTTGATGTCATAGTTGTCCCCTAAGGAGGTGAACAATATGACAATACAGTCAATCAGCAACAGTTATTACCAGACTCAGAACTCCGTGATGTCAGATTTTCAGACTTTCACGACAGATGCAAATGCGCTACAAACTGCTTTGAGTTCAGGTAATCAGGATCAGGTTACGCTATCGGAAAGTGCCTTGTCCGCAGCATTGACCCAGCTTACGAGCGACTTGCCAAGTAATACTCAAGGACTGTCGTCTTCAAGCAGCAGCGGTCAGACCCAGAACCCGATGCAGACATTGCAGAGTGATTTGCAGACACTTCAGAGTGCATTGACTTCAGCCAGTAGCAGCTCGAGTACTTCTTCAACAAGTAGCAGTTCGAGTACTTCTTCATCAAACTCGACCCTGTCTACGGCCTTGAACAATGTCCTGAGTGACTTATCCTCGATGCAAAGCCAGGGCCATCATCACCACCATCATAGTTCAGATGGAGATAGCTCGGACAATAGCAGTTCAGGTAGCGGTCAGACCACGAACCCGATGCAGACACTGCAAAGTGACCTGCAGACTCTTCAGAGTGCATTGACTTCAGCTAGTAGCAGCTCGAGTACTTCTTCTTCAGACTCGACCCTGTCTACAGCGGTGACCAATGTCCTAAATGATCTCTCGGCAATGAACAGCCAGGGTCAGAATGCATCGAGTTCAACGAGTACGAGTACGAGCAGCAGCCAGGGCACTTCTTCATCGAGCACAAGCTCGACCACAACCCTGGAAACGGAGCTGAGTGAGATCCTTACTATGTTTACGCAGGGACAGTCAGCCAGCACGAGTAGTTACGCTATTAACGCTTTTGCGTAAGTAGCAAAGCATGGCAAAAAGAGGCGGAAGGGTTTAGCTTGCCCTTCCGCCTCTACCTTCATCCCTTGAAAAACAGGGTAACTGGGGCAGAAAAAACAGTGTAATGAAAAATGCACGATGATTGGATGTTTAATTTCTGATAGCTATGGCGACAGCGTTTGTTTCTTCAGAAAAGTGATAACAGCTTAGGGCCTTATTTTTTGCGCAGTAGTGGCTGAAGTCATTGGCTCTTAACTGACCGGGGACATGAAGAGTACAACTCGTACAGCGCAAGTCATTCCTGATATATATTATTGGAAATCAATACCACTGCTGCGATGACTGTAGCGAGGAGTTGTCGGTGAAGACCAGAGTGTAAGACTCCTTCATTAACGATCTTGGGATTGTGTGTACTACGGGACATAACTGGTTTTTCTCCTCGCTGAGCTTTCTTCCGTTAATTTTCAAAAGTAACACACACCGCCGATGATCCCCGAAGCCACGAGGCCGGCTAATCACAAGCTTTATTCTCTCTTCTTACGGGACACATGTTTCTGGACAAAGTCCTCGTCAGTTGCAGAATTGTGAAACTATCGGTTATCAGTCAACTATATTTCAATCACCCCCTTTACTTGGAAAGTTGTTCTGTTTGTCAGCATGGCAAAAATGACGCGCAGCAATTTATGTGCGGTCGCGAGAATCGCCTTTTTATAGGGAAGGCCTTCAGCCCTTCTTCTGAGGTAATATTCCCTGAAAATGTTATCGAGCCTTACAACGCAAGTGGTCATAAGATAGGAAAGGTGCCTCATGTGCCTGTTGCCCCGTTTCGATATTTTGCTTATCCCTTCAAACTTGCCAGATTGGTGGATCGATGGATCAATCCCGGCGAAAGCAATCAGGTGCTTATATGAATGAAATGCCTTGTAGTCGCCCATCTCTGCTAGAAATGCTGATGCCGTCGTATCACTGATACCACCAATGGAGGTGATGATTTCTATGTCCTCGATCATCATAGCCTGACATGCCTCTATAAGGGCTTCCGTGATCCGTTCTCTCTGCTTCATGAGGTGCTCAAGTGTTGCGTACTTCTCAGGAAGAATAAGCTCCTTGGCGATACTGTCGGTAGCAACTGATTTTTTGGCAGCCGCTATTAAATCCGCCGGATAGAAGGGAGGAGTCCTCCTTCTGTCAGAAGGCGTCAGAGCTTTTTTCACTACCAGAAATTCTGCGGTCCTGATCAGCCGGGCGGAGGGAAACTGCTTTATAATGTCTCGCATCGACTCGGAGAAAACATTACAGAGAGATTCAAGCTCCGGAAAGGTGATCTGCAGCATCCTCTTAATGTCGTTTTTCAGCCCCGACATGAGTACCGTAAGAGATTCTCTTTCCCTAGCCAGGTCTTTGAGATCCTGCAGGCTCTCTGATGGTGCTGCCTTGACGAGGGCATCCTTGTGCATCAGAAGAAACTGGGCGATCACCATGGCATCTTTTTTATCAGTCTTCGTCTTCCTAAGTGAAAGCTTAGCAAAATTTGCGATGATAAGAGGATTGATCACATAACACTGTATCCCCTCTGTGACAAGAAAGCAGAGGAGATTGCTGTGATAGCATCCCGTGGACTCCATCGCAGCTTTTACCGTGGAAAGGTCTTCGCAATGCAGCCTTAGAACGCTAAGGAGCTTTGAAAAGCCCTCGGCATTCATCGTAAATTCAACATAGAAGAGTTTCTTCCCTTCGCTGTCTATGCCCTGGGCAGTAGAGGCATCCTTAGAAACATCAATGCCAACATAACATTCTGACAATTGAGCACCTCCTTGAATCCCAGATATGAAAAGACAGGAATGCCTCCCTACCAAACCTTCATCGTGACAAGGGCTCTCGGCCCAACCAACCTATCAGGGCTTTGGGAGGCAGGGAACACACTGAAAGAAGGGTTCTCAGACCCAGGTGAAAACCAAGTTCTCCTGCCTTCTCGAAAGATGGGTAAAACCCATCCATTAAAGACTTTATACCATAAATCCCAAGTAGAAGGTGGAACCTGCGGACGATTTCGGGTTATTCTACAAAAAAGATATATATAATGTTGCCGATAAAAAAAGAGTTAGAGGGGGCGTTTTTCAAGGCGTGAGGTAACCCCTATAACAACCTGTTGTCGAAGTGGAAATCTGTCGCTGGGTTTATTAGGATCTTCGTGAAGTCCGGGTGAAGTGGATTGAGGATATAGTTTCTCTCAATAGGGATTACTGCTGAAGGGACTTCAAGTACAGCCGTCTTTCGCTCTAGTGCCCACTGAGAACCAATATCCTGAGTCGAGGTCTGATACGGGAGATCCCTCCAGTCCATCGGAAGATGCCCGACGTTTGCTATTTTTACGGTTTCGGGTATTTCCACCTTAAAAAAAACAAAGGGCACTCCGAGTGTCTTTCGGGGGAAATTTACGATAATCTCCAGGGCCGACAACGACAAATGTTCTGCTACATAAATAACGGGAATATCCTTGTGGTTCCATCTCATGCCCCTTTTCTTCGCGCCTTCCCCTGAAAACGCCTCAAGTGCCCACATCTTCTGGCACATCCGATAGGCGGTAACCATTTATGCGACCCCACCATATTGCAAGTGCAGGAGCAGGCTTTCGACCTTTTCAGTACCAGCATCCGTTTCAAGCATTTTTAGAGGAGTCATACCGCCAAGTCCGTACTGCGGCTCCTGCATCCACTCTGTGGCAACTTTCTTGTCGCCGCCGAATGTCTCCGTTGCCATAGTCAAGATTCTCACCATCCTAAACAGCCGATTGCTCTCTTCCACGTTTAGCTTCTGGCGAGCACTCTTTTTTCTTTTTCTCTGGAGCGTCTTCCTGCTCACTCCTATGGAGCGTGCTAATGTCTCTTCATCCATCTGGAATGTTTTTTTGAAGCGTTCTAATGCTTCTATCGAAAACCCTTTCCTTATGATGGAGTCAAAGTTTACCGATGTCTTACCTTTCACTCCCAGTACGTTTATTATCTCAACGTTTACTGTTGCAGCACTCATACTATCCCCCCTTATTAATAGTTTAGTGTGTCACCTGTCTCTATTCTAACAGACAGATGACCTATATGCAAGTGTTTGTTAGTTTTCGCGGAAACACGAAACGATTTTTAACACATTCTACTGTAATCGAGCACAATAGCAAAACTTGCCTCGGTGCGGTTTTTCAGGTGTTATGCGTAGCTGCACATAGCAAGTGCACGGCCTTCGGAAGCAGTTGATCAAAGCATTTGCTAAAGCCAATGTGATGGCATATTTGGAAGTGAAATATAGGGCTTTCGGCAAAAAAGCCTAACATATAAACGCTTTAAATCCCCAACGCCTCGCGGTCAACTCCATCTATAATAATCTCCCTTTCCTGCTCAGCGAGCTGCGTAATGTGTACTTTAATAGCGTTGTCAGGCATGTCGGAAAGCCTTTCCGCCCATTCTATGACCGCAATTCCACCTGTATCAATATATTCCCATATCCCTGAAGCATCAACGGCCTCACGTGTTTCCAAGCGGTACAGGTCTATATGATAAAATGGCGGAGACGTTTCATACTCCGCAACCATTACGAAACTGGCGCTGCACACATCTCTCTTTGGGATACCGAACGCATAGGCAATTCCCTTTATCAGCGTTGTCTTGCCCGCCCCGAGATCGCCATAAAGCATCACCGTCTTTGTTCGTGCAGATGACTCCAGGATGGAACCAAGCCTGAAGCCTATATGCTCCGTTTCCTCGGGTGATCGGGTAATTATACGCACTGAAAAACATTCCATTCCCAACGACAGTGCACGGCTAAGCCGCAATCCCCTTTATAATGTCCATTTTCCCAATTATCCCGATGACCTTTTTCCCTGCTGTAACAGGTATAAGGTATACCTTCTTTTCGGACATGGTGGTGGCGATTTCCTCGACCGTGGTCTCCTCGGAAACGGAGACAACTTCCTTAATGCATATATCATTAACAGTGACTGCCGCCATTCTCCTAATCTCTCTCTCAATTGTCGCAGGGCTCTCGAGCATGATATAGGCATCGAAAAGCCTCATTACCGTGGGAATGTGCAAACGTTTGTTCTTGCTGATCAGATCATTTTCAGTAACTATACCTATCAAATCGCCCTCATCGTTTACTACAGGAGCGCCGCTGATATTATGCTTTATCAAAATATGGGCCAGATCTTCGATAGTGGTAGCCGTGTTCACCGTTATCACATCTTTCGTCATAATGTCTTTTGCCTTGAGCATACTCTCTCTCCTTATTTATAATAAATATTAACTTGCCTCTATTATAACTCAAATCCAAATGGTGTAGACTGTTACCGCTTGATTATACTATTCCGATAACGCCGCACTGGCGTCCCGTTGTCCCCTTTGTAAAACGGTATGAGTGGTATTTGTCAGGCTTGCAAAATGTGCATTCATCCGCGAGCCATATTTGCTCAGGGGACACGCCTGAAGAGACTGCCTGCTGTCTGTTGGCGCTCGTCAGATCAATACAGTATTTCCCGCCATTAGTCCGGTAATAATCGCCCTCGCCGCTCGCCCTCACTACCGATTCTATGACTTCATATCCCACCTCATAACAGCACCCCCCTATGGCAGGGCCTATTGCCATGATTATATCCTGCGGTGAACAAAAAAAACGCTCCGACATCGTTTCAATCGTTTTTTTTAGTATCGATGCAGCAGTCCCCCGCCATCCCGCGTGGACCGCCCCGGCCACCCGTTGTTTTTTATCGAACAAAAGAACTGGCACGCAGTCCGCCACCTGCACACCAATGAAAATTCCCCTTTTGCCGGTGATGACGGCATCTGCCACTTGAGGTCTGCGGTCATCATCCAGGACCATGACTTTGTCGGTATGCTTTTGGATGGGCATGTAAATATTCACCGAAGGGACGGAGAGAAACTCTGCCAGCCTATGCACATCACAATGCAATGCCTTAGTAGTAAAAAAGGCTTTTGCATGACCACTATCGAAAACCGGTGGAACGAGAATCTCTTTATGCACGTCTGTCACAATCCTTACGTTCTATTACCTTGCAATTCCATAAAGGCAGCTGGCAGCGCATTGATGATATCAGACGCAATAAGCGAATATTCGCCGCCAATTGCGGCAGCATTGTCACCGGCCATACCATGGATATAGACGCCGAGTGCCGATGCATGAGCAGGATTCAGTCCCTGACCCAGCAGGGATGCGATAATTCCTGTCAGGACATCGCCTGCCCCTGCGGTAGCCATCCCGGGGTTCCCTGTGGTATTGATAAAGATATTCCCTTCCGGCAGAGCGATAGTAGTGGGGACTCCCTTCAACACCAGGTAACTGCCCGAATCTACAGCAAAAGAGACGGGAATGCCCAACCGGTCCGTGACTTTAGGCTTATAAATAAGACGCGCCATTTCACCGGGATGCGGAGTAAGAATAATGGGAGACTTTGCATTCTGTAAAAGGTCCGTCACTCCGCGAGCATGCTTCGCTGAAGCGCTGATTGAGTTCAGTCCGTCAGCATCGATTACCATAGGTATGGCCGACCTAAGAACAAGTTCTGTAATGATATATTTCGTGGCCGGCGATACGCCGATGCCGGGGCCCACAGCAATTACATCGATTTTTTCAGCAGCAAATTCGAGGATGCTGTCCAATGCTTTTAAAGACAACATACCTTTGCCGTCGTCAGGCAGCGGCAGGACCATCTCTTCTGTCACCCTGGACTGGAAGCTTTCTACCAGCGATTCGGGGACACCGAGGGTCACAAGTCCGGAACCGCTCCTGAGCGCTGCATGACCGCACATCAGCGCCGCACCAGTCTTGCCCCGTGAACCCGCAATTACCAGCAGATGCCCGTAATCCCCTTTAAAAGAATTAGCAGGCCTCACAGGAATAAGGGCGGAAGCCGTTTCCCTGTCGATCAAGGAAGCTTTGATCGAGTCCGATTCGAGGAGAAAAGTGGGGAAGCCGATGTCCTCTACAAAGAGCTTTCCGGCATACTCGGCGCCAGGATAAAGAAAGTGCGCCCTTTTGGGCAGTCCGAAAGTGACTGTGCAATCAGCCATGACCGCCTGGCCAAGAATTTCGCCCGTATCTGATGAAATCCCTGAAGGAATGTCGACAGCAACCACCGGCGCATCGGCACTATTCAAAAAAGAGAACAGTCCGGCAATAGCGCCCTTCACGGGACGGGCAAGACCGGTCCCGAATACAGCATCTATGACTACAGAACTGTGTATATCTTTCCCACTCAATGAGCTGCGGAACTCTGTCTGTATTCCCATCTTCTTTGCAATCTGAAACTGTGAGGCACAATCAGAACTGAGAGCCTCTTTCTTCGCAGTCATGATGACTAAAACCTTAAACCCCCAGTGAAAAAGGTCCCGTGCAGCGACCAGTCCATCACCGCCGTTGTTGCCGCCCCCGCAGAGAACCACCACCTTTTTTGACGGAAAAAGCTCCCTTACCCTTGATGCTACAGCCAACCCTGCCCTCTCCATCAACACCATGCCGGGGATGCCGTAATCTTCAATAGTCAGTCTGTCAATATCTCTCATTTCATCAGCTGTTACAATCTTCATGGGGTTGTCCTTCCTTTTCTTTGCCCTCGTTGCAATAGGCCCTTATTATAGAGGATACATATTTTACCTTTATAAATCAATTATGATAATAGCAAGTAGTTCCCACAATTTGCATTCCAACCCAGATTAGACGCATTATATTCCATCGTAAACCCATCTGTAATGTTTTATTGACATTAATCCGGATAGGTTTTATCCTATATTAAGATATAGAGAACGGAAGTGGCAAAGGAGGCGTGTCATGAAAAAAATATATTTGCTGCTTTTAGTCGTTTTTGTAGGCTTGTCCCTTGTCGTGTCGCCAGTTCCGGCCATGTCGGCAGATGGTGGCCACGGTGGTGGTCACAGCAGCGGTGGTCACGGTGGTTGGGGGCACGGTGGTGGCGGGCATGGTGGTTGGGG
Organism: Nitrospirota bacterium; assembly: GCA_963710375.1. Lineage (GTDB taxonomy): Bacteria > Nitrospirota > Thermodesulfovibrionia > Thermodesulfovibrionales > Dissulfurispiraceae > JADFXI01. Next base: position 142,979 of record CAVPZX010000006.1, on the reverse strand, counting down.
GCACGGTGGTCGGGGGCACGGCGGTTTTAGGGGAGGTGTTTGGATAGGTCCGGGATGGGACCCGTGGTGGGACGCGTGGTGGTGGGGACCTCCGTATGATTACTATCCGTACTATGACGGCTACACTCCATATTATGATTATGCAGCTCCGCCCTTTTACGTCCAGCAGCCTCAGCAATATATTCAACAGGCCCCGCAACAAGAGGAACAGAGCTACTGGTATTTCTGCGGATATCCTCAGGGCTATTACCCTTATGTGAAAAAGTGTTCTGGCGGATGGATGAAGGTTGTGCCGCGCTCGACTCCACCAGACTATGAGTCTCATGGGGAACCAGCTCAGGCGCCTCCGGACCAGAGGAGGTAATGACATGATGAAACAAATGCTAAACATCTTTCCATTTCTGGCATTACTGATTATATTGACGGTGACCGGATGTGCGACAGTGCCCACAGGGCCGAGCGTTTCGATGATGCCGGGCACCGGAAAGTCCTTTGAACAATTTCAGGCTGATGACGCAGTCTGCAGGCAGTGGGCATCACAGCAGATAGGACTGTCACCCCAACAAACGGCCAATCAGAATACTGCCGAAGGGGCTGCAGTCGGTACAGTCGTCGGCGCTGGCTTGGGCGCAGTCATCGGTGCAGCCGCTGGCCATGCCGGCACTGGCGCAGCCATCGGAGCGGGAAGTGGTCTTCTTGTAGGGACCGCCGCAGGAGCAAGCGCAGGACAGGTTTATGGCCAGGAGGCACAGCGTCGGTACGATATAGCATACACACAGTGTATGTTTGCCAAGGGCAACCAGGAGGCTCCTCCACCGCCACCGACCCCTTATGTCCCTTATTAGCCGCTCAATAGGTGCGCGCTTGGGGGAATAGGTGCGATATATATCCGCACCGCACGTATGGTAAAATTGCAGTGAAGATATCGTGCGGGAAAGCGGCAATTTAAAATACTATCGCTACTTGAGGAGGAACCACTGATGGTAATCGGCGTGCCAAAGGAGATCAAGAAAGAGGAATACAGGGTCAGCATTACTCCGTCAGGTGTTGAAGAACTCAAGCGCCACGGCCATACCGTGTATGTTGAAAAAGGAGCGGGCGAAGGCAGCGGTTTTTCCGATACCGATTACATCACCGCCGGTGCAGGCGTTGCCGACAGGGGATCGCTTTTTAAAGAGGCGGATCTTATCGTCAAAGTGAAAGAGCTCCTCCCCGACGAATTCGGGTTTGTCCGGGAGAGACAGGCGCTGTTCACATACCTCCACCTTGCGGCAAATATCGAGCTCACAAGAGTGCTGGTCGATAAAAAAGTGACATCCTTTGGCTACGAAACGCTGCGTAAGGGTGATACCCTTCCCCTGCTTGCTCCAATGAGCGAAATTGCAGGAAGAATGGCGCCGCTGATGGGCGCCCATTACCTGCAAAAAATCCATAGCGGCAGCGGCATACTGCCTGCCGGCGTTCCCGGCGTAAAACCGGCAAGGGCACTCATTCTGGGCGCGGGGGTTGTAGGGACCAATGCAGCCCGCATTGCTTTGGGTCTGGGCATGGATACGATCGTCATGAATAAGGGTCAAGAGCGGTTGAGGCGAATCGATGAACTGTTCATGGGACGCATTAAAACATTGCCGCTTAAAGATTATATGATACGCGAAGAAATCAGGGATGCCGATATTATCATCGGAGCGGTCCTGGTCCCAGGCGGCAAAACGCCAATGCTCGTTACAAAGGAAATGCTCAAGACCATGAAGCGGGGTTCGGTGATCGTTGACGTTTCGGTTGACCAGGGGGGGTGCGTTGAAACATCCAGGCCGACAACACACGACAACCCGGTCTACACCATAGAAGGCGTCATCCATTATACTGTTGCTAATATGCCTGGCGCTTATCCCCGCACGTTAACGCTTGCCCTGACCAATGCTACCCTGCCATACATAGCCGCCCTAGCCGATAAGGGTATTGAATCAGCGATCAACGAAGATATTGAACTGAGAAGCGCATTGAACACCCGCAATGGCGAGATAATGAATGCTGCGCTGAAAGAGACTGTGAATCGTGAAAAGTGAATCGTGAAAAGTTAGAGGCAAAAAACGTTAGATGGGCTGCCGACTTTTGTTTTTTTACGATTCACGATTCACGTTTCACGGTCTCCTACTTGAACCCTGTCTGCATATACCAGGGCACATCTTTCTTCTGAAAACCGCACAATTTATGGATATTATCGCTCATCTGCTCAGCGGTAAAAGGCCTCATTAGCACCCCGCTGACAATCTTTGACTGAATAAGTTTGACGAGCTCTTCCTTTGGCGTACCTGATGAAACAATGAGAAGAAACTTAACAGCAGGCTTCTCATCCTTAATGCTCTTTGCAAACGCAACCGTAGATTCGTCTCCAATTATCGAGTCGAGTATTACCGTACAGCCCTCTGTAACACTCGCCAGCGCGGCTCCCAGCTGCTTGGTATTATCAAAATATCTCACGTTCAACTTGCCCTCAAATTCCCTGAGCGCAAAACTAACAGGATGGGTGAGATCTCTTTTTACGCAAACAAAAATCGCCTTTTTCGACATCCCATACCCCCTTTAGATATCTTTGTAGTAATTGTAACAGACCTGCGGGAAAAAAACATCCTTGCACATTTTCAAAACGAATGCTCGCTCCCGGGGAAAATTCCATTTTCGACTTCTTCCCTATATTTCCTGACGGCAGTTATAGCATCGCTCTTAAGATTTGCGTATTTTTTTATGAACTTCGGAGTAAACCGGTCAAACATACCAAGCACATCGTGGATAACGAGAACTTGACCATCGCAGTAAGGCCCGCCACCGATACCGATGGTGGGAATAGCCAGTATACCGGTGATCTGCTGTGCAAGCGCTGCTGGTATTGCCTCAAGGATAATCGAGAATGCCCCGGCGCTTTCCAGAAGTTTAGCATCCTCCACTAACCTCTTCGCCGCCTCTTCAGATCTGCCCTGGACTTTAAAACCGCCCATGCGATAAATTGCCTGCGGTGTGAGACCTATATGCGCCATAACAGGGATTTCCGCCTTTGTTAATAACTGAACTGTCTGAGCTACCTCGCTGCCGCCTTCCAGCTTTACTGCATGGGCCCCCGCTTCCTTAATAAATCTTCCAGCATTCCTCACAGCTTCCTCGGTGCTCACCTGGTAAGAGAGATAAGGCATATCGCCGATAACCATCGCCCTATTTGCGGCCCTTGAGACCATTTTAGTGTGGTATATCATTTCATCCATGCTCACAGGAAGCGTTGTATCCAGTCCCTGCACGACCATTGCCAGAGAATCTCCGACAATAATGGCATCAACGCCAGCCTCATCCGCTATTTGAGCAAAAGGATAATCATACGCTGTTATCATGGAGATTTTTTGCCGTTCATGCTTCTTTTGAAGCAAGGATTGGATGGTTACTCTTCCAGCCATATGTTCCCCCGTACTAAAATTAATTACGAATTAATAATTAATAATTAAGAATTGATGAGTTAAAGTCTTTTTTTTCCACAATTCGTAATTCATAATTCGTAATTCGTAATTCTACTTTGCAGCCGGCCTGATCGCCTTAAGATTCAACTGCAAATATCTTCCGCCATCCCATTCATTGATCGTCGGCACAAACGCTGCATCTATAATACCGCTCTCTTCAACAGAGCCCAGCATAGAGCCAAAATCAAAACCGATGCTATCCATCTTCCTTCCCTTCTGCCTCAGCTGCATCTTCAGGTGATTATTACCTACTATCCTGGACTGCACCACTTCAAGGCCCCTGGAGCCGAACACCGGCTCAACATTACTATAGCCAAAAGGCTCCATCCTTGCAAGCTCATTCACGAGCCCTATGCTCATATCGGATATGCTTACCGCTCCGTCAATCATCAGGACCGGCAGAAAATCTTCCTCAGCAAGACGCTCGCGAACTTTGCTGCAGAACAGGGTCCTAAAGTGTCCGATATCCGCAGATGGAAGGCTTAACCCGGCAGCCTGCTTATGTCCGCCAAATCGCGTAAGTATATTCCTGCACTCTATGAGGCCTTCATAAAGATCAAAAGTGGGGATACTCCGACCCGATCCCTTTGCAATGCCGCCGTCAATAGAAAGGACAACAGTCGGTCTGTAGTACTTCTGGGCAATCCTCGATGCAACAATCCCTACAACGCCAATGTGCCATCCCTCAGAGGCGACAACCAAGGCACCTTTGCCGGGATCCATTGAATCCACCTGTTTCATGGCCTCACTATAAACAGACTCCTCCACCTCCTGACGTCTTGTGTTCAGACTGTTCATCCATCCGGCAAGTTGACAGGCCTCGTCCTCGGACTTGGTTGTAAGGAGTTTTACCACATCCGTCGCATTTGCTATCCGGCCTGCGGCATTGATTCTCGGAATCAGCATATAATACAAATAAGACGTTTTGAAAGAGTCCAGGCGGATTCCAGCCGTCCTGCAGAGCACTTTGAGTCCTATGCGCTGCCCTGATTGGAGCAGTTTGATGCCTTCCCTGATAATGGTCCTGTTGTCATTCTGTACCGGCACTACGTCGGCAGCAGTCCCAATTGCTGCAAGATCAAAGAACTTGTATATCGCGTCGATGTTATTATCAAATAATCCCTGAATAAACTTTAATGCCACGCCAGCCCCTGAGAGGTGTGCCATTTCCAGTGGACATGCCGCAGCTTTCGGGTTTACCACTGCGACGGCTTCAGGTAAAAGAACCCGGCCTTCTATCTTTTCACGTGCCGGCTCGTGATGGTCGGTAATTATGAGGTCAATCCCACGGGTGCGCGCAGCTGACGCTGCTTCAAAGGAAGAGATACCGCAGTCGACTGTAACAATGAGCCTCGCCCCCAGTGCTTCAGCCCTTTCAAGACCGGCAGCGCCGAATCCGTAGCCGTCCTGAATCCTGTCCGGTATAAAGAAATGGACATCGAGTCCATACTCCTTCAACCCCTCTACCAATATAGCAGTTGCGGTCACGCCGTCGGCATCGTAATCACCATGGACAAGGACACGCTCTCCATTTTTTTTGGCTATACGTATCCTTTCAAGTGCTACATTCAATTGAGGCAATGCAAAGGGGTCGGCAAGTTTGCTGATATCGGGGTTCAGAAAGGCATCAAGCTGTGCTGCTGTTTTAAGGCCCCTGTTGACCAGTACCTGTGCAAAAATTGGCGATACCGAAGCAATCCTGGAAATATACGCAATATACTCTGGATTAGTCTTGTTTATTATCCATCTGCTTGCCATCCCGCTGTCAGCCATATGTCAGGTCTCCGTGTTATGACAACATACACATGAACACCGAGGGACGCTCATTACACCTATCGACCGCCTATTGCCGCTTTGCCGCTGCCCTTTTTCCCGAGAAGAATGACCACCGGACTTGCAACGAAGACCGAGGAGTAAGTACCCACAGCAACGCCCAGCAGCATGGCCAGCGCAAAGTCATGGATAACTTCCCCGCCGAACAGGAATAAGGCGAGTGAAGATAGGAAAACCGTTAAAGATGTAACAATAGTCCTGGAAAGCACTTCATTAATGCTTTTGTTGATTATAACCTCAACAGGGTCCTTAAGGTAACGCTTGATGTTTTCTCTTATCCTGTCGAAAACCACAACTGTGTCGGTAAGGGAATAACCGGCAACGGTAAGAAGCGCGCTCAGGAAAATCAAATTCATTTCCTTATTTAAAATATAGAAAATACCGAGCACTGCCAGCACATCATGGAATGTGGCAATGGTAGCACCCACTCCGAACCTTAACTGAAACCTCCACGCTACATATAGCAGGATCCCGGCGGTTGCCATAACCACAGCCCACATTGCATCATCTCTCAATTTGGCGCTGACTGTCGGGCCGATTTCAGTGGTTGAGTCGATAACCGGCTTACTTGCGGAAAACTTCTGAGAGAGTACCTGGGTTATGTTCTCGGAAGCTCCGCCCAGCTTCTCTTCCTGTTTTTTTACCCTGATAAGTATTTTGTTCTCAGTAGGTAGATCCTGGAGATCAAAATCCTTGAGCCCGCCTTCTTCGAGGGCCTTCCTCACCTGACTAAGCGGTACCGATTGCGTAAACTTGACCTGTACAGCGGTCCCGCCGGCAAAGTCAACACCGAGGTTTGCCTTGCCGAGAGCGATCTGTACAATGGCAAAGATTCCAAGCAATGCCAGAATACCCGAAAAAGTAAAAGCATACTTCCTTTTGGCCATAAAATCTATATTTGTATTTTTTATAAGCTCTATCATATGCTGAGCCCCTGAGTTTCTTTTTTGGAATACATAATGTCAAAGACAGTCTTGGTGCCGATGAGTGCCGTAAACAGATTGATCGCAACACCAAGGCTCAGAGTAACGGCAAAACCCTTTATCGGCCCCGTGCCAAACTGGAACAATACGGCAGCTGTTATAAGTGTTGTCACATGAGAGTCGAAAATAGTCCAGAACGCCTTCTGGTATCCGCCATCCACCGCTGCCTTCGGTTTTTTTCCGCTTCTCAGTTCTTCCCTGATCCTTTCAAACATGAGTACGTTGGAATCGACGGCCATACCCACGGCAAGGATAATCCCGGCAATACCGGGCATGGTCAGCGTAGAATTGATTGAGGCCATAGCTCCCATCAGAAGCAATATATTGAGAGCGAGCGCAAAATCAGCTATAAGACCCGACAACCTGTAATAGAAAATCATGAAGGCCACAACAAAAATAGTGCCCATTATTCCGGCCAGTTTGCCTGCCTGAATTGAGTCCCTCCCCAGGGATGGGCCGACAGTCACATTTTGCAGCATCTTGACAGGAGCAGGAAGCGCGCCGGCCCTTAAAACAATCGCCAGGTCTCTCGCCTCTTCCATGGTGAAGCTGCCGGTTATCTGGGCATTCCCGCCGCTTATCTTCTCCTGTATAACAGGAGCGGAGTACACATTGCCGTCAAGAATAATAGCGAGCCGTTTTTTCACATTCTGAGCGGTAATGTCCTCAAAAATCTTTGCACCGGTGCTGTTAAACGTTATCGAGACATATGGCTCGTTGAACCGCTGGTCGATATTAACCTTTGCCTCGGTCAGAAGGTCGCCTGTAAGCAGTGTCTGCTTCTTGAGAACAAAAGGCCTCCTGGTAACAATGCCCGTATCTTTGTTAGTTACCCGCTGATACAGTATTTCATCCCCCTCGGCCAGTTTATTTTGCACCCTCTCCATCAACTGGGCTTCCTCACCAGGGAGGATTGAAGCAGGTAATCCTGCGGCAGCGGCGGCTTCATCATCAACGAGCTTGAACTCCAACTGCGCTGTTTTGCCGATGATCTCGATAGCCCTTTTCGGATCTTTTACGCCCGGCAGACTGAACAACAATCTCATTTGTACCTTGCCGCTGAATAGTGGGTTCAGCAACACCGAACTGGTCTATCCTGTTTCTTATAATTTCGAGTACCTGGTCTGTGGCGGTATCTTTAATATGCTGCTGTTCTCTTTGAGAGAGCGTGTATCGCAGCATACTTGAGCTCTCGACAAGAGACAGCGCAGGATATGTATCTTCTATTACCTTTCTCACATCCATGCCGGCCGGCGTCACCGTCACAAACAGTCCCTCATTCTTTGCGGTTGCGTTGATCTTTTTCCTCTCAAACACGCCATTCAGTGTAGATGCGATACGCTGGGCAGCTATCTCAACTGCCTTGTCACCCTCAACCTCAAAAAGAAGATGGAGCCCTCCCTGAAGGTCCAGCCCAAGAACTATGCCTTTATTAGGCATATTCTTCTGCCACCAATCGGGCACGTTTTTAAACAGCGGTGTGTTGGGCAAAAAGAAAATGACCGCAAGCACGATCATTACGGCAATTATGCCGACCCTCCAAACAATACCTTTCTTCATGAGACGTGTATCCTCCTGTTAATCCTCGTCCGATGCCACACGCACCGTAGCGATATAGCCCTTGCCGATTTTTATCTTGACGTTTTCAGCTACTTTCAGGACAAGCGTATTAGTGCCGACACTGTCAACCAGACCGTAAATACCTCCTGCAGTGATAACTTTGTCACCCTTCTTAACACTTTCAAGCATAAGCTGGTGATCTTTCGCCTTCTTCTGCTGGGGCCGTATGAGCAGAAAATAAAAAACAACGAAGATAAGTATCAGAGGAAGAAGACTGGTGACCATTCCAGCCATACCGCCTGACGTGCCGCCAGCCTGGGGTGCAGGCCCCATGGCATAAGCACTTGTAACAAAATCAAATAAATGCAACATGATACACCTCCGTATCCGACAATAATTTTTAATGCTTTTACTAAAGAAAGCTAATTAAATTCGACCTATATCGTAACATAATACAGCCTATATTTCGCAAGAAATATGTGAAGACATTGTTAGTGCTGATTTTCTTCGATAGCACCCAGGCTATCTAAGAAACCTCTTTCCTATACTGGTCGAACAATGCGAGGCCTTTCTTGTGCTCCGCTGAGAGCTCGTAATCGAGCTTTTTCCAGTATGTCAGGATCTCTTCCTCTGTCATGAACGACCGTATCGGTGTATATTGGGCGATCTCGGCAAGCTTTTTAAGGGCAGACTCTTTGGCCCTGTTAAGGTCAATAATAAATTTATCGACAAGCTCTTTTTTGTCAGGGATGTCCTTTCTGACTATCCAGAGGGCAAAAACAAACGGCAGGCCGGTTTGCCGGTACCATATCTCGCCAAGGTCGTATATAAAAGGATAATTGGCTTTGTACGATGCGTGACTGGATGCCTGTTGTCTCAAGGCATCATCGCCGATCAAAAGAAAAGCCGCCCTTCCGGCTCCGGTCTGGATAGGATGCGAGACTGCCTCGACCGTTGCAGATAATCCGTAAAACCTCCTGAGGACAATCTTAAGGAGAGCAACCGATGTTTCGGACTGTGATGAAGCAAAGACTACGGAGCCTTGCAGTTCTTCAACAGGTTTAGGGGTAAAAAGCAATATGCTCCCCACCGGCCCCCTGGAACTGATAGAATGATTGCTGATTATCTCGTAACTTCCCATATGCCCAAGATATTCTATGGATGAGGAGGGACTGATATCCACTTCCCCTTCCCTGAGCATCCTGTTCAGGCGAGAGGGCACACCCTCCACGAATGTATATTGTGAGCAATCAACCTCGTGTTCGAGCACATAAAAAATCGGGAACACATTCGCATACGGTATCCTGCCTATGACAAGCTTTTTGCCGTTCATCCTTTAATGACTCCTAAAGGTCTGAGACGTGCCACCTTTTTTGAAATGCCTGCATTATGAACGACATTCACTACACTGGACACGTCTTTGTATGCCTCCGGCATCTCTTCTGCAAGTGTATCCCTTCCAGATGACTTCACGATAACTCCCTTGTCCGCCAATTCCCTCCAGATGGCACGCCCCTTTGCCTGCCTGATGGCCTGATGCCTGGACAGCATTCTCCCTGCGCCATGACAGGTAGAGCCAAAGGTCTCATGCATTGCCTTTTCTGTTCCGAGAAGGACGAATGACGCTCGCCCCATATCTCCGGGGATTAGCACAGGTTGGCCGAGATCGCGGTATACGGCAGGCAGTTCGGGATGACCTGGTGGAAACGCCCTGGTGCTGCCCTTTCTGTGGACCACCAGTTTTACCTTCCGGCCATTCACTGTATGCTCCTCGACCTTTGCCATGTTATGTGCCACATCATAGACAAGAGACATTCCCAAATCTTGCGGCCCCACCCTTAGCACTGACATGAACGCCTCCCGTGTCCAGTGCATAAGACACTGCCTGTTGGCCCAGGCATAATTGGCTGCAGCTTTCATTGCAGCCAGATAGTCTTGCGCCTCGCCACTGCCGAAAGGTGCGCAGGCAAGTTCCCTGTCCGGCAGTTCAATGCCATACTTCTTAGCAGCCCGCGACATAACTTCAAGAAAGTCAGTGCAAACCTGATGGCCAAACCCCCGAGATCCTGTGTGAATCATTACCGTTATCTGATCTCTAAAGAGATTCAGCGCCCTTGCCGCATCTTCATCGTATATCATATCAACATACTGGATTTCGAGGAAATGGTTTCCCGCCCCCAGCGTGCCCTGCTGCGCGGCGCCCCTGTCATAAGCCTTCTTGCTCACCAGCGATGAGTCAGCCCCTTCAAGGCAGCCTCCGGATTCAATCCGTTCAAGGTCGGCCATATCGCCAAAGCCTCTTTCAACCGCCCACCTCGCCCCTTTTAGCAGCACTTTCTCCTCATCAGCAGGTCCCAGCCTGACCTTTCCTTTTGAGCCCACGCCTGCGGGTATTTCCCTGAAAAGGACATCGACCAGTTCTTTAATGCGAGGCAGCAGATGCTCCCTATCGAGATTACTTCTCAAGAGCCTCACCCCGCAGTTAATATCATACCCGACGCCTCCTGGTGAAATAACACCTCCCTGAATGTCAAACGCAGCTACCCCGCCTATGGGGAATCCATAGCCGGTATGCACATCCGGCATCGCCATTGAAGCTCCGACAATCCCCGGCAACGAAGCAACATTGGCAACCTGCTCAATAGCGCCCTGTTCCAGCGCTTCCTCAAGAAGCCTGTCAACATAGATAACACCGCGCGTCCCCATGCCGGGTTTGTAATCACGCGGCACTTCTAGCCTGTTTTCATCTATCCTTTTGAGCTTCTCAAGTAACATGCAAAGTACCTCTAGATATCAAAAACAACTTCAACCTCCCACACATTATCAGTCCGTTCAATTCTTATATTATGATACGTGGCAGCCTTGATAAGCAATCGCCGTTCATGCCTGTCAGCATCAAACTCTTCGCCATGCACAATTACACGAATGAAGCTGCCGGAAAGGTCTGGCACTTCGACCCTTCTGCCTACAAAACCTTGGGTATCAAAGCGAAATATCAGCTCATTAAGGTATGCTGCCAGCATACCTTCGGGAGAATCCCCGCTCAGTTGAAACTCAACCCTTTCCCGCTCATACACACCACTGATATCGGTGATCAGGCTATACATTCCGATGCCGGCATTGGCATATGCCTCTGAGACAGTCTTTCCATATGCTTTGATACCTGTATCCCCTGAAATATCCAGTATCTCGAATTGCATGCTAAATTTCTATTTACCTTTCTTTTCAACAATATCCAGCACTTCATTGATCTTTGCCGAAATCAGTGCCACTGCCTTTTCACCTTTAACGGCTGACGCTTTCCCTGGATTTCCCCACACACCGCCGGGCCAGTAACTGACTTTGTCCTTTACACTCAGAGGTCTGGGTATTTTCGGATACTCCTCCCGCGCCCTTCCCTTAACTAGTTCGGGCGCCAAGTACAACATCATGGACGTCTCCATTTCTCCGGCATGCGAGTCATTGGAGGTTTCGGTTATCCCGGACAGTTCTTTCCATAAAAGATCATATGGAGTGAAAACAGCGATTGTTATCAGATCGAGGCGCTCGACAAGTTCTTCCGCAGTCTCCTTAAGTGCCGACATATGAAGGCTGCCCCCATGGCCTGAGACTAGCACGAATTTCCTGAGTCCTTTTTTGTAAGCTTCAGTAACGAGATCTCTGGAAAGGAGCCTGAGTGTTTCCGGAGCTATGCTCAGGGTTCCGGGATGATCTTTCGTCGTCGTGCAGACCCCGTAATCAACAACCGGCGCAAGGAAAAATTCCTTTTTCCGTTTCAGCCGCTTGAGGGCAGCATAAATAATTGAAGAATCAGTATTCAGCGGCAGATGGCTGCCGTGTTCCTCTATGGTCCCAAAAGGAAAAACAATAGTTTTGGTTCGGCGCAAATACTTACTGAAATCCGTCATAGTAATGTCTTCCAGAATTATCATGGTCCTCCTCTCATACCTTTTATTTAGCTAATTATAATGTATTCCGGCAAATGAGGAAAGACAGGAGAAGAGTGAATAGTGAATGGTGAATAGTAAAAGCAAGCAAAAAGGGTCTCACGTCTTACTGTTTCTATTCACCATTCACTATTCACCATTTACGTCTTGACTTTATACAGGATAAGTTTTTTCCTATATATCGGTGAAAGTGCCGGAAACGTTTGATAGCGAGTTTGCAGCTGCTGGCGATATGGGGGGATAATTATCAATCAGAGTCCATATCAGGACGAATCAAGTTGAAATGGCAGGATTATGTCCTGCCATTTTTTTGCGTCAAAAAAATTGCTCGAGGGCAACTTCAGCTGAAAATCCAGCATCACTTTTGTGATTATGATATATTAAGTTGTTTGATTTGCCAAGCACAGCGACATAGGCTGAGGAGGGCTTCATAAAAAATACCCGGAGGAGCGGAAAATGAGACTAAAAGACATATCGGTAGGTAAAAGATCTGGAGTCGGGTACTGCATTATTACGGTATTGATGCTAACAATAGGCATTCTTGCGTTTACGGGTCTTTCAATGCTTAACAGTCAAGTGGAGAATGTAGTAAATGACAAATTGCCCAAAGTAGTCCTGTCCAAAGACATAATAGACCATGCCAATGTTAATGCACGGGCCTTGAGAAACATGGTCATCTTTATAAATGAACCTGAAACAGTTCAGGCTGAACTCAAAAGGATTTACGATGCAAGGAGTTCGATGTCAAAGGATATCGAAAAGATGGGCCAGCTCATCCAGGACACTGAGGGGTCCGCTTTTTTAAAGAAATTAAAAGATGCCGTCCCTGGCTATCTGTCCGAACAGGACAAAATGATCGACATGATAAAGGCAGGTCAAGGCGAAGATGCAAAAAAATCATTGCTGACAACCATGCGTGCGACCCAAACAGCTTATATAGACGCCGCTGAAGGCCTTATTGGTCACCAGCAAAAATTAATGGAAAAATCCTTGAAAGACGCTGGTGAAAGGTACGTGATATCCCGAAATGTCATAATTCTTCTCCTCCTCGTGGCATTGGTTTTTGCCGTTGCGATAAATTATCTCGTCACACGCAGCATCACGGAGCCTCTGGCCAAAGCTGTCAGCATAGCCAATTCCCTGTCAGAAGGTGATCTTACCGTAAAGATAGAATTTACAAGAAAAGATGAGGCCGGACTCCTCCTTTCCGCAATGCAAAACATGGTCAGAAGTCTCAGGTCTATGACAGGGAAGATAGGCAAGAGCTCAAGCACTATCGCGAGCAGTTCCGAAGAACTCTCTGTCACTGTTGAAGAGATAACGAAAAGGGTGAACGAACAGGCCAATAAGGCGAACCAGGTGGCAACTGCATCCACAGAGATGTCACAGACCGTGCTGGACATAGCCAAGAATGCCTCAAACATAGCGGCCTCTTCAAATGACACATTGAATGTGGCCCATGACGGAAAAGGCGTCGTAACCAAGACAGTTGACGAGGTACAGGAGATTTCGAGGACTGTGTCGGAATCATCTCAGTTGATAACCTCGCTTGGCGAGCGTTCAAAACAGATAGGCGAAATAATAGACGTAATAAAAGACATTGCCGATCAGACTAACCTCCTTGCGCTTAATGCGGCTATCGAGGCGGCAAGAGCCGGCGAGCAGGGCAGAGGGTTTGCCGTAGTAGCGGATGAAGTCAGAAAACTTGCTGAAAGAACCTCGAAAGCAACGACAGAGATCAGCGGGATGATACAGGGCATACAGGGTGAGACGGACCAGGCAGTGTCTGCTATGGAAAACACCCTTAAAAGAGTGGAATTGGGAGCCAGGCTTTCGACAGAGGCCGGAGACGCTTTGCAAAAGATAGTTGAGAGCGTAAACGGTTTACAGTCCATGGTACAGCAGATAGCCTCCGCAACCGAGGAGATGTCAACGGTATCGGATTCCATAAGCTCCGATATAGAGGTCATAGCTTCCGTTGCACAGGAAACCAGCTCAAGCGCCACACAGATAAAACAGGCATCTCTCGACCTGTCAAAGGTGTCCATGGAACTGAAGAACGAGGTTGACAAATTCAAGCTGTAGAATGAAAGCCGGCATTAACATATGGCCCTTGAATATACGCAAACGTTTGCCGCACCTACTATTGAAGAGATAGTCAAGGAAAAGTTTTCTGCAGCGCACTCCATAAAGCTCCTATGGAAGGGAAGGGAATCCTTTACTACCATTTTTGACGCTGTCAGAAGTGCTAAACGGCTCATCTGCCTTGAATTTTATATATTCAGAAATGACGAGACCGGCTCTGAACTGGCTGAGATATTGAAACAAAAGAGCCGAGAAGGGGTACGGGTGTACCTGCTGTACGACCATTTCGGCTCTTTTGGCACACCACGGGATTTCTGGAACAGCTTGAAAGAAGCAGGTATAGGGACAGCGGCATCACACCCGTTTAAGTGGATTTATCCATCCTATTATGTTCACCGGGACCACCGGAAGCTTATTGTTATCGACGATCAGAAGGCATTCACCGGCGGACTGAACATTGCCAACGAATACAGCGGCTTTCATCTGAGGCTCAAAGGCAGGAAATGGCGGGACACAGGCATTATGCTCGAAGGGCCTGTGGCACACGAACTCTTCAGGATCTTCCGGAAGAACTGGTTAGTCTGGGCAGGTGAAATGATCGAATCTCCCTTGGAAATAATTCAAGGCAGCTATTCCGGAGACTCTTGCGCCATTCCGGTCATGCCTATTTTTGTTAATTCGGCCAGGGGAAGAAGAAAGATGCGGAGGCTTCTCTATTACAGTATTAACCATGCGCAAAAAAGCATCGCCCTGACTACCGCTTACTTCACTCCTAGCAGAAGAATGGTCGAGACCCTTGAGAATGCAGTGGCTCGCGGAGTACGCGTAAGGCTGCTCGTGCCCGGGATAACAGACTTCCCACCGGCAGCATATGCAGGACGAGCTTTTTTTGCGCGGCTGCTGAAGGCCGGTGTCGAAATTTATTCCTATGCCGGCGAGATACTGCATGCAAAGACATCTCTTTTCGACGACTGCTGGGGAATCATAGGCTCCACCAATCTCGATTTCCAGTCCCTGCGCTATAATGACGAAGGAAATGTAGGCATACTCGATCTCAATTTCGCGGCTAAAATTAGTGACCTCTTCGAGGAGGACATTAAACACTCTATAAGAATAGATCCGGAGGAATGGCGTGGCAGGCCGCTTAAGGAAAAGGCGAAGGAATACTTTTTCTCTTTCTTCAGACGGAGACTTTAGCTACATAACATGTATAATATAAAGAGAAACTATGAACATTGATGAAACATATGAAGTAATTATTGTGGGAGGGGGGCCTGCAGGGCTTACTGCGGGGATATATTGCAAAAGAGCGGCTTTGAAAACTGTCCTTTTCGAGAAAGGATTGATCGGCGGCCAGATTGCAATATCAAAAGAGGTTGATAACTACCCGGGCCTGGAGGGCATAACCGGATTTGATTTGGCAGAAAAACTGGTCCACCAGGCCGGCTCCTTCGGCCTGAGAATTATCCCGCAGGAAATTGCATCGATAAACTGCGGGACAGAGCTCCACTCGGTCCGACTTGCCGGCGGTAAGCTGCTCCATACTGTTGCCCTGATTATTGCAGTGGGAGGGACCTTGCGAAAGCTCGGAATCCCGGGTGAAGCGGAATACTTAGGAGCGGGCGTTTCCTATTGCGCCACATGCGACGGCTTCTTCTTCAAAGACAAGAGCGTCGTTGTCGTCGGTGGGGGAGATACCGCTGTCGAGGAGGCAGTTTACCTGTCGAGACTGGCAAAGAAAGTATACCTTGTACATAGGGGCAATGCGCTGCGCGCAAGCAACATATTGCAAAGTCGTCTTAAGTCTGAGCCCGGAATTGAGGTAATTTGGAACACTATCATTACAGAAATCAGGGGGGACGGCAGGACTGTTGAAGCGGTCTCGTACGAAAATACCGAAACGGGAAAAAAAGGAGAACTACAGGTTGACGGCGTCTTCATTCTTATCGGCTATTCTCCAAATAATCAGTTGGTCCCCAAGGAAGTCCGAATAAACGAACAGGGTTTCGTAATTACGGATGATAAGTGTGAGACGAACGTCCCGGGACTCTTCGCCGTTGGAGACTTGAGGCGGAAGTTCGCAAACCAGATAGTGATAGCCGCCTCCGACGGGTGTATAGCAGCGCTGGCTGCAGCGCATTATGTAGAAATGAGAAAAACCGGATCCTGATCCTGATTGGCATTGATATTAACTTTATCAAAGCAGTATCGTGAAAAGATTCTCATGAAAAATCGAATGACACATGTAATTTACATTTTAGTCTGCGTCTTTTTTCTCACAGGACCGGAAGGCCTCTTTGCGGATGAAGCGCCGGTTGAGGCCCAGCATATCACATCTATCATTAGTAAGGTAATCGACGCTTATGGCGGCAAAAAAGTTGTAGAAGGAATACATTCCATTCATGCAAAAGGGGAAATCCAGGCTTTTATGCGCCAAGACCATGGGACGTATGAGCTTTATTTGAAAAGAGAAAGGAAACTCCGGGTAGAAACTAAATACGAGCACGCATCGGAACTCAGGATATTGAACGGCGACAGAGGGTACAGGAGCGATGACGGACTTCCCCTTGAAGAAGTATTCGGTGCGAGGTATTTTTCTATGCTTTATCAGTATAAGCACCTGGACATACTCCATGACCTGTTGAAGGGATCATATAAGATAAGTTTCGCCGGACAATCTTCCGTAAACGGTAATCCTGTTGAGGTCCTGCGACTGATTGATAAAGAGGGTACTATAATGGATGTTTTTATTGACGTGCATACTTTTATTATAGTAAAAGTTACCGGTTATTTCAGCGAAGACGATAAAAGGATGTATCTTTCTACAGAATACTCGGACTTTAAGAAAGTCGGCGGCTCTCTATTTCCCTTCAGCATCACCAATTATGCTGCAGGAATGAAGATAGCGCAAACGGTGATCGACAAATATTTCATTAATCCGGATATTGCGGATTCTTTTTTTGGTTCTACGAATATACAATCGTTTTAAGCCACATCGTACAACAAATTAAAAAAATTTCGGCAGTTGGTCAGTTTGTTTTTGACCAACTGCCGAAATTTAAGCGGCAATTATTATTTTGCAGACCTTTTCTCTGCTATCTGGATACGGATGGTTGCCCTTTCGATCGCTGCAGTGGCACGCGCGAAATCAATCTTCTCAGCCTGCTTCAGCCGCTCTTCAGCACGTTGTCTGGCTGCGGCAGCCCTGTCAACATCTATATCCTCAGCCCTCTCAGCGCTATCAGCCAGTACCACAACTTTATCAAATGTAACTTCACAGTATCCTGAACTCACAAAAACATATTCTGTATGACCGTCTTTCTTAATAATAAGCATCCCTATGTTCAGCGTTGTGATGAACGGCACGTGACCGGGCAAGACGCCAAATTCGCCCTCGCTGCCGGCGGCAGTAAGTTCATCGACATCCTCGCTCATCACAAGACCGTAAGGCGTTACAACATCAAGTCTTATCTTATTGTCCATCCCGAATTCCCCTTATTTGCTCCAGCCAAGTTTTCTGGCGTTCTCCTCGGCTTCCTCGATAGGGCCAACCATATAAAAAGCCTGTTCCGGCACATCATCGTACTGACCATCTGCAATGGCTCTGAATCCCTTTATGGTGTCTTCGAGCTTCACATATTTACCCGGCCTGCCTGTAAAGACCTCTGCCACACTGAAGGGCTGGCTTAAAAACCTCTGTATCTTTCTCGCCCTCGAAACAATGAGCTTGTCATCTTCGGCAAGTTCTTCCATACCGAGAATCGCTATAATGTCCTGCAGTTCCTTATAGCGCTGGAGGATGGATTGCACTTTTCTCGCAACAGCGTAATGATCCTCACCAATGACCAGGGGGTCAAGCGCGCGGGAAGTTGAATCAAGCGGATCAACAGCAGGATAAATACCAAGCTCAGATATTTGACGCGAAAGAACAACCGTTCCGTCAAGGTGCGTAAATGCGGTAGCAACGGCAGGGTCTGTCAGGTCATCTGCAGGGACATAGATCGCCTGCATCGAAGTGATTGCGCCTTTCTTGGTAGTACAAATCCTTTCCTGGAGACCGCCCATATCAGTACCGAGGTTCGGCTGGTAGCCGACCGCAGAAGGCATTCTTCCCAGAAGCGCCGAGACCTCTGAACCCGCAAGGGTATATCTGAATATATTGTCGATAAATATAAGCACGTCCTGACCCTCGTCCCTGAAGTACTCGGCTGCGGTAAGGGCGGTAAGGGCGACCCTGAGCCGCGCTCCCGGGGGTTCGTTCATCTGCCCGTAGATAAGCGCAACATTTTTAATAACCCCGGATTCCTTCATTTCACGGTAGAGGTCATTCCCCTCCCTTGTTCTTTCCCCAACACCTGCAAAAACTGAAACACCGCCGTGCTTCAGGGCGATATTGTGGATCATCTCCATAATAACAACGGTCTTTCCGACGCCGGCGCCGCCGAACATTCCCATTTTCCCGCCTCTGACAAAAGGCACAAGCAGGTCGAACACTTTAACTCCGGTTTCGAACACCTGCGATACAGGTTCCTGCTCGACAAACTCAGGAGCAAGCCGGTGGATAGGCATCCGATCGGTAGTTTCTATAGGGCCCAGCTTGTCATAGGGCTCGCCGATAACATTCATGATTCTGCCGAGGGTGGCCTTTCCAACCGGGACAGAGATAGGTTTTCCTGTATCTGTGACCTTCATTCCCCTGACAACTCCGTCCGTGGTTTGCATGGCAAGAGTCCGCACCTTGTTGTCGCCCAGGTGCGACGCCACTTCGAGCGTGATGTCGAGAGAGGGAATGCCTTTTTCAGAATTGCCAGGAGACTCTAATTTCAAGCCATTGAGTATGGCGGGGAGCTCCTTGTCAAACTCCACGTTGACAACCGCACCGATTACCTGCGATACCTTACCCTCGTTCATAATGCACGTCCTCCTGTATTTCGTGTTATATCGTTATTGCTTAAGTGCTTCAACGCCGCCGACGATATCCATCAATTCCTTCGTGATGGACGCCTGACGTGCCTTGTTATACTGCAAGGTCAAACTGGATATCATGTCATCAGCCGCTTTCGTAGCATTTTCCATCGAGGTCATGCGCGCGGCTTCTTCCGATGCCTGCGATTCGAGAAGAGCCCTGAAAACCTGTATCTCAAGATTCTTCGGCAACAGATTATCGAATATTGCCTGCTGCGAAGGCTCACAAAGAAAACTGAGGACTTCCTCCTGAATATCCGGCTGCTCAGCCCGCCCAGGCGGGCCGTCCACTGCTGCAAGTGGCAACAGGCGAACTACAGAGACCTTTTGAACGAGCGCCGACTTAAACTCGTTATATACAAGAACGACTTCGTCAAATAGTTCGCCCGTGTAATTCTCTATAATATCAGCCGCGATTTCCTTTGCATTAAAATATGAAATCCTGCCTGAGATACCCGTCCATGAGCGTCTCACCGCCTGGCCTCTCCTCCTGAAAAGGTCCGTTCCCTTCTTGCCGATAGTGCTGACGCTCACCTCTATCTCTTCAGACTTGATTTCCTTGATAAGCTTTACCGCTGCCTTCATAATGTTGGTGTTAAAAGCCCCGCAAAGGCCTTTATCACTCGTGAGGACCATCACCTCAACCTTTTTCCTGGGCCTGACTTCGAGAAGGGGATGTCCTGTTTCAACACTCCTGGCCAGTCCGGAAAGGACCGAGTGCATCTTATCGGCATATGGCCGCAGCTCGATAATCCGTGTCTGCGCCTTCCTGAATTTGGCTGCAGCAACCATCTTCATAGCTTTTGTGATTTGCTTCGTGCTTTTAACAGACCCTATTCTCTTTCGTATCTCTTTTAAACCAGCCATTCTTTATACCTCTAAGCTATGAAGCCTTTCTTGAATTCTGCTATCGCGCTGTTCAGTTTCTCTTTCAGCGTATCATCAATCGCCTTTTTGTCCCTGATTTCATTTCTGAGGTCGGACTTTCTGTCCTTCATAAAGCTGACGAATTCGGCCTCAAACTTTTTTAATGCCTCAACCGGAACATCATCGAGGTGGCCCTGTGATCCTGCGAAGAGGAGCATGACCTGGTCCTCCATAGGGAGCGGCACATACTGGTCCTGTTTCAGAATCTCAACCATCCTCTTTCCTCTCTCGATCTGTGCCATTGTTGATTTGTCGAGGTCGGAACCGAACTGGGCAAAAGCAGCAAGCTCTCTGAACTGCGCAAGATCGAGCCTGAGCGTCCCGGCAACCTGCTTCATCGCTTTTGTCTGCGCAGAACTCCCGACACGGCTGACAGAGAGGCCGACATTGACCGCAGGCCTGATGCCGGCATAGAAGAGATCCGGTTCAAGGTAAATTTGTCCGTCCGTAATGGAAATGACGTTTGTGGGAATATAGGCTGAAACGTCGCCTGCCTGTGTCTCAATTATAGGAAGGGCGGTAAGTGAGCCTCCGCCAAGTTCATCACTTAGTTTCGACGCTCTTTCCAGCAGTCTGGAATGGAGATAGAATACGTCGCCGGGAAACGCCTCACGTCCTGGCGGACGCCTCAGGATGAGCGAGAGCTGCCTGTATGACGTAGCCTGTTTGCTGAGGTCATCATATATAATCAAAGCATGTTTTTTGTTGTCCCTGAAATATTCGCCTATAGCGCATCCGGTATAAGGTGCAATATACTGCATAGGGGCCGGCTCGCTCGCTGTTGCAGAAACCACTATAGTATGTTCCATAGCTCCATACTGTTCAAGGGTCTTTACCACACGCGCAACACTCGCCCTTTTCTGGCCTATGGCAACGTAAATACAAACGACATCGCCGCCATTCTGGTTGATGATCGCATCAAGGGCAATCGCCGTCTTTCCTGTCTGGCGATCACCGATGATAAGCTCCCTTTGTCCCCTTCCAATCGGGATCATCGCATCAATGGCCTTTATTCCCGTCTGAAGCGGCTCCCTGACCGGCTGCCTATCAACAATACCCGGGGCCACAACGTCAACAATTCTGCTTGACTTCGCATTGATCGGCCCTTTGCCGTCAATAGGCTGCCCGATAGCGTTAACAACCCGTCCGACCATTTCCTCTCCGACCGGAACAGACATGATCTTTCCAGTCCTTTTGACAACATCGCCTTCCTTAATGTCGGTGTCCTCACCGAACAGGACCGCTCCAATCATGTCTTCTTCAAGGTTAAGCGCCATGCCAAAGACATTATTGGGGAACTCGAGAAGCTCTGAAGACATACAGTTATCGAGTCCATAAACCCTCGAGATACCGTCGCCGACCGCAACGACAACACCCACTTCACTGACATCAACGCGCTTCTCGAAATCGGTTATTTGCTTTTTCAAATACTCGCTAATCTCATCTACCTTGATTTCCATGCAATCACCCCTTTATAAGCTTATCTTTTAAAAGCCCCAACTGGCCCTTTATACTACTGTCATACATAGTACTGCCGACCTTTATCGTCACGCCGCCCAGAAGCGACGGGTCCAAAACGAACTCAAGGTCAACATCGCCACCGGTAACCAGCTTCAACGACTCCGACAACTGTGCTGCATAGTCCTTGCCCACCTGCACTGACGTAATGACCACGGCTTTTGACCGTCTTTTGATATCGAAGTATTGGGATTGTATAGACCTAACGATTTCGGAAAGTGCACCTATCGCGCCTGTCTCAACCAAGTATTGGAGATATTTGGAAGCCTTGGCTGACATTTTGAGCTTCACGCTTAAATAAGAAATGATGCGCCCGATCTCATCCGCGCTGAAGACAGGGCTTATCATCAGGTTTCTGAAAGCCTTATCTTTCTCCATCAGATTTGAAATGGCCCCCAACTGTTCAATGCCCTCAGGCACTTCATTCAAATCAACAGCACTCAAAAATTGCTTCGCGTATCGTTTGACACCTTTAATCTTTTTCAATTTTTACCCTCTAACAGTTTAAGTGATTCCTGCAAAAGCCTGTCCTGGTCCTCTTTGGTCATCTTAGATTTGATTTTCTCTTCCGCGAGTTGCATTGCCGCCTCAACTGCTTCAGCCTTGATAACATCCTTCGCCTTTTTGAGCTCAAAATCGATATTGGACTTTGCCTGCTCAAGTATTTTAGCCTTTAGACGTTCACCTTCCTCGATTAGACGGGCCTTCTCACGTTCACCGGAACTCACCGCCGCAGCCTTAATACCCTCTATTTCCTTGTCTTTAAGTTTAAGCCTCTCTTCAACCTCAGCCAATGCCTTTGCAGCAAGCGCTTTGGCCTCCTGGGCCTCGTGTATGCTCTTCTCGATCAAGGCCTTTCTCTGCTGGAAATAGTCCTTCATGGGTTTACCGCCGAATTTGACGAGTATGAATACAAGGATAGCGAAATTGACCAAACGCCAAACCCATTGCATAACAGAGCCGCCGCCGTGTTCGCCGCCCCCTTCAGCTGCAAAGGCAGAAGCGGCAGACGACAGAATCCAGAACCCGGAAGCCGCAATAAAAGCGGAACGACAAAATATATCACATTTGGACAAAGCTTGAGTTACCTTTTTCATGCCTTCACCAGTTTTCTTACGATCTCTTCGGAGAATTTTTCAATATCGGCCTTTAAAGAAGCCCTGGCCTTCTCGGCCTCGGCCCGCAGTTCCTTCCTTGCCTGTTCAATTATCGCCAAAGCCTGAGCTTCGGCCTTTGATAACGTTTCTTTCTGCAGGGATTGTCCTTGCTCCCTTAAACCATCGAATGCCGCTTTAGCCATATTTCTCGCTGCCAACAGTTCGGCGTTCATTCTTGCAACTGCCTCATCTTTCTTGATGGTCATGGACTTGGCCTCATCAAGCGCGCCGGAGGTTGCACCCTCCCTTTCCTTCATTATCTTTAAAATAGGCTGGAAAAGGATGAGATTAAGGACAAAAAGAAGGACAAGAAAATTGGCAAGGAGATAAAAAAACCAGTGATTGAACTCTAGCATAATTTCACCTTTGAAATGGTTTTTATGAACATTGAAAAGAAGGATAGCACATGAAGGCACACCTTTGTCAAGAATTTAGAGGCGAATAATCAATTATAATTTTTTATAATTATATAACAAAAAAAAGCGGGTCAAAATGAAAGAGTTTTATTCAGGTATCGATGTCTCTGTGAACTATGTTTACAGCCAGTTTATACTTTGAATCAAGGCGCCTGGCCAGCCACTCCACAATGGCAGGCGAGCGGTGCCTGCCGCCTGTGCACCCTATTCCTATTGTGAGATAAGACCTCCCCTCCTTCATATAGTAAGGCAGTGTAAAATCCAGCAACGCGCCGACGCGAGCGAGAAACTCGGCAGTCTCGTCACTTTTAAGGACAAAATCAGCAACTGCTCTGTCAGTTCCTTTAAGCGGCTTGAGTTCGGCGATAAAGTATGGATTAGGCAAAAACCTCACATCGAAGAGTAGATCCAGGTCATACGGCGCCCCGAACTTAAAACCGAAAGAGATCATGGTGACCTTGATCGCGCTGCCGGACTCCCCGGTCCCATGCTTCGAAATGATCCGGTCGCGCAACTGATGCGGCGTAAAATTCGAGGTGTCCAGCACAGTATCAGCTGCATCTCTGATAACCGAGAGGAGCTTTCGTTCCTCCTCTATAGCTTTTTCGAGATTCTTCTCCCCGCTGATAGGCACCATGGGATGGGGCCGTCTCGTTTCTTTGAACCGGCGGACCATGACCTCTTTCTCAGCCTCAAGAAACAATATCCTTATATTGTATTGGCTCTTCAACGATGAGATTATGCGGTATGCGTCGGAAAGAAATAAGTACTCTCTGATATCCACGCCTATCCCGATATTCCTGATGTTCTTTCCTGCCCTAACTGTGGAGAGAAAAGGCTCTATGAGTGTAACCGGAAGATTGTCTATGCAGAAATAGCCGGCATCCTCAAGGGCCCTCAGAGCAACGGTCTTGCCAGCTCCCGAGAGCCCGCTGACTATTATCACTTCGATCGGAGGTGTTTCCATCTTTCCGGCATCTATTTGGCCGGCTCAATCAACCCATAATTGCCGTCATCACGGCGATAGACAACATTAACGTCGCCGCTTCTGTCATTGGTAAAAACAAAAAAGTTCTTGTCGAGGAATTCCATATGGTTGACAGCCTCTTCCGAACTCATCGGTTTCATATCAAACCGTTTGTGTTTTATTATTGTGCCGCGCTCGGTACCGCCGCCCTCAAGAGTCCCTGTTGTCTTTTTTTCACCTTTACGGTGATCGTGCAGCTTCTCTTTATATTTCACGACCTGCTTCTCGAGCTTTTCGACTACCTGATCTATAGCCGAATACACCTCGCCGGTCTTTCCCTCAGCCTGGATTTGTACACCATTGACTTTCAGAAGCACTTCGGCCTTGTGCCTGTATTTCTCCACACTCAAGGTTACGACCGCCTCAGTAATATTGGACAAATATTTATCGAACCTCCCTATTTTCTCTTCGGCATAACTTCTCAATGCAGGTGTTATGTCAAGATGACGGCCATTCATAATAACGTTCATGCACTCCCTCCCTTTTTAGGGCTCGCGAATACATGATTTGCACATTGATGCATCTCGGATTTAGGCCATCTTTGCCAGATCCTCAGTCGCAAAATCCTCAACGTAGCTGTGCTACGCCTGCGGTCTTGCTCAGTCGGATCAGCCAAATCTAACCCAAATCTGAGCGCCTGAATGCACAAATCATGTATTCACGAGCCCTTAGTCGTACTTCTTTCTCTGGTTTTGCGGAGGAATCTTAAGTTCCTCCCTGTATTTTGCAACGGTCCTGCGTGCTATATTTATATTCTGTGCTTTCAGTTTATCTACTATCATCTGATCACTGAAAGGACGCATAGGATCCTCTTCGACTATCACTTTTTTAATCAAATCTTTAACCAGGGTAGACGAGACATCGCCTGCATCGGACTGTATAGCACTGCTGAAAAAGAACCTGAAACTGGATACCCCGTGATCGCAGGACAGGAATTTGTTCGAGGTAACTCTGCTGATGGTGCTCTCATGCATCCCTATGTCCGTTGCAACATCTTTAAGGTTCAACGGTTTTAAAAACTGCATCCCCCTGTCGAAAAAGTCGATCTGGAACTTCAGGATACTCGCTGAAACTTTGTATATGGTCTTGTTCCGCTGGTCGAGGCTCTTGATCAAATCGGTGGCCTTTTTGAGCTTGTCCTTCAAAAACTCCCGCTCCTCTTTTGTAAGCATATCTTTTCTCAGTAGAAGCTTGCGATAGCTGTTATTAAGGACCAATCTCGGCATACCCTCTTCATTAAGGACTATCTGATAGCCTTCATCTGTTTTGCTTATATAAACATCAGGCACGACGTAGTTGGTCTCCGTACTCGAAAATATCCTGCCGGGCCGCGGCTCAAGCCCCTCGATTATTTTTATCGCAGTCATAATGTCATCCAATGTCGCATTGTACTGCTTTGCAAGCATTGCGTATTTTTTCCGTTCCACAAGTTCCATGTGGCAGCCGACAACCTTTCCCACAAGCGTATCGCATAGGTTAAGTGCATTAAGCTGCAGCAGCAGGCACTCCTTGAGGTCCCGCGCCCCGACGCCGGGAGGATCAAAACTATGGACCAACGCAATGGCTTTCCTGACAGTGCCGGTATCCGTATCCAGAGCGGAAGCCAGCTCTTCTTCCGAAGTCCTGAGGTAGCCGTCCTCATCGATGTTGCCTATGACCGCCTCGGCCGCCATCCTGACGCGATCATGTTCATTGCAGAGCCTGAGCTGCCACAGCAAATGATCATAAAGGTCAGGCTTTTTCGAATAGAACAATTCATATGAAGGCTGCTCGTCGACGCCGGGCGAAAAATAACCCAGGTCTCTTCCGTCGCTGCTCCGCTCATCGAAATAATCATCGACACTAAAGCTGGCAAGGTTATCAAAAGATATCTCTGCATCAAAGACCTCATCAGGGGCCTCGGCTGACGTCTCTTCTCCAGCAGCCTCATCTGTGTACGGCTCATCGATGGAGTCTTCGAGAAAAGGATTATCAACAAGCTCCTGGCTCAATACCTGGACCAGTTCAAGCTGCGGCATTTGCAGAAGTTTGATAGCCTGCTGCAACTGGGGGGTAAGGATAAGCTTCTGAGAAAGTCTGAGATCCAGTCTATTTTCCAGGGCCATCAGAGTCTGAATTCCTCCCCAAGGTATGCTTCCTTGACGGACGGGTTATTAATAAGTTCATCAGGTATCCCCTCAGCCAGAATAGAACCGTTGTTTATTATGTATGCCCTGTCGGTTATGGACAGCGTTTCTCTCACGTTATGGTCAGTGATCAATATACCAAGCCCTTTTGATTTCAAATAGTTGAGCATCTTCTTCAACTCTATAACAGCAATAGGGTCAATGCCGGCAAACGGCTCATCAAAAAGCATAAACATGGGACGCAGCGCTATGGCCCTTGCAATTTCAGCTCGCCGTCGCTCTCCGCCGGACAACCGGTAGCCGTCCCTGTCTGCGAACTCCTTCAGGTTGAACTCCTCAAGCAGCGTTTCGACTAGCGACTCCATGTCCGCCTTCGTCCCCCCATTTCCGCCAGGGCCCTTGATCTCCAGAACCGCCCTCAGATTATCTCTCACAGTCAGCTTTCTGAATATGGAGGGTTCCTGCGGGAGGTAGCCCATTCCCTTTCTTGCCCTCATATACATCGGCAATCCCAGTATGTCTTCACCGTCAAGCATGATGCTGCCCTGCTCCGGATGTATCATACCAACAACCATATAAAAAGTTGTAGTCTTCCCTGCGCCGTTAGGGCCGAGAAGTCCCACAATTTCACCCGTACTGACCGAGATATTGATATCTTTTACCACATACCTCTTGCCATACGCTTTCGCAAGATCCCTTATTTCAAGAATATGCCGGTTCATAATAATAGAAAGGCTATAGGCAATAGGCTATAGGAAATATGTAACAATAAAAAAAAACCTCTTTCTGCTTCGTGTCCTTTTGTTTTATTTTCATTGCCTATTGCCCATTGCCTATTGCCTGTTTTTGTTGACAATGAAAACCTTGCTGTTTTCAACAACGGAGTGATCATCTTTCATAAAGTACGTTATTTTTGTACCGGTCACTACGTTCTCTCCTTGCGATGCACGGGGGTCACCGGTAAATACAATATACTCTTCAGGTTCCGCATAGTAAACGGCAAATTTTGAGGTTACCACTCTATCCCCCCTTACGAGTTTGACATTGCCCTCGGCATCTATTTCCTTAATGTTACTGCTGCCCTTTTCTTCCGAATAATGGACAAGCATCTTGTCCGCGTACATAGTCCGATCTCCTTTTTTGGTTACCACATTCCCTTCAAAGAGCGCGGTTTTGGCCTTTTGGTCAGTTGTCATTTTCTGCGACGTGACAACTGTAGGCTCCTTGACGTTCTTGTTTTGCTCAATGTTCTTCTGTTCTTCAGCTGCAAAAACCCCGGTCGTAAACAAAACCGCAGCAAACAGCAACCCGGCTATCACACCGGAAAGACCCTTATTGTTTGTCATAATAAAATGTTGCCTTTACATTTTTGTTCAATGTTGCCTTGTCATTCGTTGCGTTCAAATCATCACCCTCAACATCAAATCTTTTACCTATCATATGCACCCTTTGGTCAGTAGTGAGTTCGTTCTTCGACGCATCCCAGAAAAGTGTGGGACAAACTATATCATAATCCTTGGTTGATGCACATATATGACCATCGATTTTCAGGTTTCTCTTTCCGATATCGTACAGGCCTCCGTCAGAGGTGAGCGTAAGCTCCTTTTCAGGAAAGGTTATGGTAAGTCCGACAAGTTTCACATCGTTTTCGTTAAGGAATATCGCCTTTTTCGAGCCCAGCGTCCATTTGACGACACCTTCCTTCCTCTGGATAATACTGACGCCATCCATGTAAGAGTTTTCAGTCAAATTCACCTTAGGTTTAAAGTCTCCTTCTCTATCGAAAAGCAGTGCAATCACCCCAAAAAAACATATAAAAACAAACAGAAATATTATTCTTTTCATGTGAAATTTTACCATAGCGGTGCAGCATTGTAAAGCCGGGCGCCGGGTCAGTGGCGTTCACTGCACCTATCGAGCGGTATGCAACGCGTTGCGCATTACCTCAACGGAAGGCGTCTTTCCTGTCCAGAGTTCGAACGCGAAGATCCCCTGCCATAAGAGCATGCCCAGGCCGTCCAGCGTTCTGCATCCGTGCTCTGAAGCCTTGCGGAGCAGCGGCGTCTCTTTGTAAATGAGATCACACACTGTTTGGCTATTGTTAAGCAGTGAGAGGTCAACAGGAACAGGGTCATGAAGGTTAAGTCCGAGCGGCGTAGCGTTAATAATAATATCCAGTCCTGAAAAAAACCGGCCTTCTTTGAAATCTGTAGCGTCAATTACGCGGGCGTTGCCTTTCAGAAGGTTCAGATGCTGCGCCAACTGTTCAGCCTTTTCAATGAGGGCATCATAAAGGGATACCTCCGAAGCAGCTGTGCAAAGATAGTAACCAACGGCTCGGGAGGCGCCTCCGGCACCCACAACGAGAACTCGCTTGCCCGAAACATCGATCCCGGCCTCTGATAGCGACCTCATGAACCCCCTGCCGTCAGTGTTATAGCCTGTCAACGTGCCGCCGTCGTTCCGAATTGTATTGACCGCACCGATAAAGGAAGCCTCTTCACTTATCGAATCCAGGAAAGGCATCACCTTCTCTTTGTGGGGAACGGTGACGTTAACCCCTTTAAGGTCCAATGCCCTTATCGCTTCCACCGCTTCAAGCAGGCGATCGGGCTTTACCAAAAATGTTACGTAACAGTAATCCAGACCCAGCTGCGCAAAAGCGGCATTGTGCATTAGCGGTGAAAGGCTATGTTCGACAGGATAGCCGAATAGCCCCACTACTTTGGTCTTTCCGCTTATATTAATTGTTCCTCCCCCTGGAGTGATGCTTTGCATTCATACTTATACTTATAAAAACTCTAAGTGATTATAAATGTCAAACAATAGATCTTCCGGTTCAAATCGGTATGCCCCAGGTGCTTTTCCCTATTCTCTTTTCACGATCCTCCGAAAGAGCCTGTTCCAGGCTCGTTCCAATCAAACGCTCCACCGCTCTGCCTATGACCCGCGCATTGAGCAGGCGCTGCCTTACCCTGAGAAGAACTTCAAAGTTCCGCGAAAACTTCTCCAGAGTTCCCTGAAACCGCTCGTCGATTGAGACAAGACGATCGCCTTTTACCAATTTATCAGCCAGGTAGAGCACCGCAGCTTCGTTCGGCGGCTGCCCTTCCTCGAATTGGATGTCACGGTGCAAGGCAACAATTGCAGCCACATCGCAATACTCCAGGATATCCAGCATTCGTGCCCCGAGACGTTCGTGATGTGACCTTCCTTTTGCAAGATCATGCAGCATCCCTCCAGCCACAACAAGTCCGACATTCAGTCTCAACCCTGCTCGATTCAATCGCTCCGCCAGGATCCGGGCAACCTCGGACACAAGCCTGCTATGCCTCACAACACCTTCCGATACGTCCAATTTGGCAAGGATTGCTTCACATTCGTTATGCGTCGGGATCTCACGGTGTTGAAAACGATCCACGACTTTGGTGTAGTCTTCGGGACTGTCGATATCCATCAATATCCCTTCGTCCGCTGTTTCGACCTCATACGATTGATCTTCATAAAGAGCTAAAAGGGAGCTTAACCCCTCCGGTCGCGTCCATGATGCAATCGCCGGGCAACACTGCGCTGAAATGAGCGGTGGATGGCCCCGCTGCGTTAGGAATACCGGATAGATCACTTTCGCGCTCACCCGGTGGTATGCATTCCAAAGCATCCGAACGGTATGACTCCGCACAAGCGGCATGTCGCAGGGCAACAAGAAAAAAGCCTCTGCATGAGAAGAGATGGAACTTACCCCGGCGACGACCGATGAAAACATTCCCTTTTCGTAGTCTTTATTGAAAACATACCGTATATCCAGACGGTTCAACTCACGGATCATTTCTGATATGCGGTAGCCGATAACAACAATGATATCGTCAACGCCCCCGCGGCGGAGGTTCCGAACTGTTGCTTCTATAACAGTGCCATCGCCCAGCGGCAGCAACGGTTTAAATCCAGGAGCCCGTGATGAGCAACCAGCAGCCAACACCAAGGCGGCTACTTCTTTTGAGTTCAGCATTCCCGTTCCGCGCGCACCTTGATCAACTCACCAACTATGCTCACGGCGAGTTCCTCGGGCGTCTCCGCCCCGATATCGGTGCCGATGGGTGAATATACACGATCCAGATCATGCCTGGTTACGCCCTTCTGTATCAGGGTCTCGAAAATAGTATCCCGCTTCCGCCGGCTTCCGATCATTCCGATATACACTGCCTCTGTCCTCAAAGCCTGCTCCAGGACCACCTTGTCGTGCATATGTCCCCTGGTCACAATCACGAGATAGCTGTTGTCGTCTATGCCCAGGTCGGGCAATCGGGAAAATGATTCAATAAGTATGAGCTCCGTAGGTTCTGCGAACTTCGCCCGGCTTGCGTATTCACTGCGGTCGTCCAGTACCACGGTCCTGAACCCGACGGTCTCGGCCAGTGGCGCGATTTTCTGCGATACATGACCGGCCCCGAAGATATATAGCGTTCCCGTCTGACGGATCGGCTCGACAAGGATGAAGATGTTGTTGAGCACCTCTGCATGGATGGACAGTCTCGCCGGTCCGGAAACAAGTTTTGTTAGAAATCCCGGATCGCAGCCGATCGTCCCGATAAGTGTTCCATCATGCTTGACCAGGCACTGCTGCCGCGCCGGTATGGCTTTTTGTTTCGGATCTCCGAGCGCGGTTACCAGCCAGGCTTTACTGCCTCGTTGGAGAATTGCCGCGGCTTTATCGAAAAGGATCCGGTTGTTTTGATCATTTCCGTCGATATAATCGAGCAGAATCTTTCCCTGCCCGCCGCAGATCATCGCCATGCCATCAGCATCCTCTCCGGTAAGGGCAAAGGACTGGATCAAGGGTTGCTTGCTCTGAAAGACGCTCTTTGCAAGCTGCATTGCATCGGCTTCCAGACGCCCGCCGCCAACCGATCCTATGATCGAGCCGTTGCTGCGAACAACCATTTTTGAGCCGTCGGACCGCGGCGCTGATCCGGTTTTATCGAAAACAGTCGCCATAACGAAACTCTCTCCGCTGAGCAGGAGATCCGCCATCTGACGATACAATTTTTTCATCATGGATGCGGCAGACAACCGGATGAAACCATGGGTCTAATTTTCAATGCCCTTTCCCGAACGCACAATCTGGATACTTGCAGGGATTGCACATCGAACACAACCCGCCGTGGCCGAGCCTGACAATATCCTTGCGTGTGATCCCGTCGCCGGCCAGGATCCGGGGAAGCAGGAGATCGAAGATCGTCGTCTTGTGATACATTACGCACCCCGGCAGGCCGAGCACAGGGATCGATCCAATATATGCCAGCATGAACATGGCGCCGGGAAGTACGGGAGCGCCGTAGGAAACCACAGTGCCGCCTGCGGCCTTGATACCCGCCGGCGTCACGTCATCCGGATCGACCGACATACCGCCTGAAATGAGAATCAACCCGGCCCCCTCCCGCAGCAACGCTTCGATCGCTTCTACGATCATCGAAATGCTGTCGGACACGAAAAGCTGGCGCATCACACGGCTGCCCAATTTATAAACTTTCTCTATCAGCACCGGGCCAAACTTGTCCTGGATGCGGCCGTGATAAACTTCGCTTCCCGTCGTGATGATGCCCACGTTCAGTGAACGCAGCGGCTTTACTTCGAACAGCGGGAAAGAGGTCCGGCAGATTGTCTCCACCTTATCTATTTTTTCAGATTCAATGACCAGGGGGACGACACGGCAGCCCGCCAGGGTTTTCCCCGCGGTTACCATCCGGTTTGAGTGGATTGAAGCAATAATGATCTGGTCTATGTCATTGACATCTTCCAGCGCCTGGACATTGATTTTTAAGAGGCCGTTGATTTCAGACTTCAGCTCAACCTTGCCTTCCACCGGCTCGGTCAGGCTGATGCCGGGGCCTCCGGCTGCCACGGCCAATCTTGTCGCTGCGTCGTTTTCGTGCAGCATTTTTTCATTCAATTCCATGACATAAAGATGCTCTTTGCCGAGATCGAGCAGCCTGGGGATGTCCTCGCGCCGGACCACATGCCCTTTTTTGAATGCCCTGCCCTTGAACATATCCGGTACAATCTCTGTAATATCGTGGCACAGGACCATGCCTTCAGCTTCGAAGACCGATATTGTTTTCATCGAATTACTTCCATTCATTCACCATATCCGTAAGCCAAGTAACGCTATATTTTCAATTATACAACTGTTTTGGATCATGTGCAAAAGTGGCTGACTCTTCTCTGCAATTCAGACAGTGTAATGAAGGATATGTCTCTGAAGCGAATCGCGGAGTCCTGGTAACAGTTCTCGGCGAAGTGAGCGTCTAACAGGCGCAATGTCTGAGCCCGAAGGGCGAGTTTTGCGACTGTAGCGAACAAGCCGTTAGAACTGTCAGGACGTAGCGCCTGAGCGTAGGAGACATATCCTTCATTACACTGTCTGAATTGCGGGACCCTTCTGTCAATTCGAGCTTTTCGCACCGGGTTGATTGGGGACTTATCAATTTGATTATTTTAAGTAAGAGAAATCATAACTTTTCTATCCTCACGGCGCATGACTTGTATTCCGGCGTTCCTGATATTGGATCGCGATGTTCCGAGGTAAGAATATTGGTAAGTGTATTCCTGAAATGGAACGTCATAAAAATATTGCCCTCTTGTGAGCGATCGCTCACCTTGGCCTTTGCCTTGACTGAACCCCTTCTCGAAGAGACGCTGACCATTTCGCCGCTTTTGATCTTTAACGCCCTCGCATCCTCCGGACTTATCTCGAGCAGTTCTTCAGGGACCAGTTCCATGATCCCCGGCACCCTTCCGGTCATGGAACCGTTATTGTAATGTTCCCGGATCCTTCCTGTTATCAATACCAACGGGTATTCTTTATCAGTCTTTTCGCCGGATCCTTTGTGGTCCAGTGCCATGAACTTGGCCAATCCTCCGGGCCGCGCGAATAAATCAGTGTAGAGCGTGGTCGTGCCGGGATGGTCTTTTGTAGGACAGGGCCACTGGATTCCCTGCTTCTCAATACGCTCGTAGCTAATTCCGCCGTACATGGGCACCAGGCCCGCGATTTCGTCCATTATCTCAGAGGGGCCATTATAATGCATTGGATATCCCATAAGTGTTGAAATTCTGCTGATGACCTGCCAATCCGCCATGCAGGCTAGAGGCTCTATTGCCTTTCTTACACGCTGCACCCTGCGCTCCCCGTTCGTAAACGACCCGTCTTTTTCGGCAAAGCTTGCGCCTGGCAGGATTACATGGGCAAACTGTGTCGTCTCGGTAGGGAATATGTCCTGCACTACAAGAAACTCTATCGACTCCAATGCGCTCCGGACATGATTAAGGTCAGGGTCTGTCTGTGCCGGGTCTTCTCCGAGTATGTACAAGCCCTTGAAATTTCCCCGCTTGCACTCATCCAGCATCTCAACTGATTTAAGTCCCGGTTTGGGGCTTATCTTGACGTTCCATGCCTTCTCGAACTTTTCACGCACCTTCGGATCGGTGACGGGCTGATAGCCCGGCAGCGTTGCAGGAAGCGGACCGAGGTCTGATGCGCCCTGGACATTGTTCTGACCTCTCAGCGCCATAATACCGGTTGAGGGTCTTCCGAGTTGACCGCAGACAAGCGCAAGATTGGCAATTGCCATAGCGTTTTCAGTGCCTGTCTGGTGCTCGGTTACGCCGAGACCGTACACTATCATGGCCTTGCCGGCATGAGAATATATACGGGCCGCTTCAATGATCTTCTCTTTCGAGACACCTGTAAGCTTCTCCACA
Organism: Nitrospirota bacterium; assembly: GCA_963710375.1. Lineage (GTDB taxonomy): Bacteria > Nitrospirota > Thermodesulfovibrionia > Thermodesulfovibrionales > Dissulfurispiraceae > JADFXI01. The sequence continues at coordinate 109,174 of CAVPZX010000006.1, read as the reverse complement.
TGGTCAAGATCATAATGCCGGACCTTGGCTTTCAGTTCCTCAAAACCTTCCGTCCTTTTGGCTATGAAATCCAAGTTTTCCCAGCCGTTTTTAAGGATGACATTAATAAGACCGTTCAACATGGCGATATTGCTGCCGGGCTTGAGGTTCAGCCAGACGTCGGAGCGTTTCGCCATCCAGGTCTTTCTCGGATCTCCGACGATGAGTTTAGCGCCGTGGCGCAAGGCCTTTTTAAGCCATAAAGAAATGATCGGATGACCTTCCGTAGGATTCGATCCGAACAGAAACAGTGTGTCCATATCCGGCATCTGACTTAATGAATTAGTAGAAGCTCCCGCTCCAAGGCTTGTGGCCAGACCGGCCACAGTAGGGGCGTGTCAGACTCGGGCGCAGTTGTCGACGTTGTTCGACCCAACTGCGCATCTGGCCCATTTTGCAAGGAGATAATTTTCTTCGTTCGTACACCGCGACGACGAAAACCCGCCGACTTTTTCCGGTCCGTATTTGTCTATCAGTTCCCTGAATTTATTAGCGACGAGTTCAAGCGCTTCGTCCCATGTGGCCTCGTGGAAGACCCCGTCCCTCTTAATAAGAGGGGTCTTCAGCCTGTCATCGCTGTGAATGAAATCGTACCCGTATCTTCCCTTGATACAGAGGTTGCCCCTGTTCACAGGAGCATCGTAGTCGGAGGTCACTTTTACGACCTTATTGTCTTTCACATTCAGATAGAAATTACATCCGGTCCCACAGTAAGAACAGGTGGTCTTTACTTTCTTAATATCAAGGGAACGGCCCTTGCCCTTGCCTTTCCGGTCGGTCAGCGCACCGGTGGGACAGGTGGAGACGCATTGCCCGCAGAACTCGCAGTTTTCGAGTGTGCGGGGTTTCCTGTAGGCCGTGTCCGGCATCGCTTTAAAGCCCCTTCCGACAAGGTCTATTGTTCCGGCCATTACCACTTCATTGCAGATGCGCGTGCAACGCGCACATAGAATACATTTATTCGGCTCATAAGTTATGAAAGGATTGTCTTCCCGTATAGGGAGGTCCCATTTCTCGCCCTCGAATTCTCCGGGTCTGACATTATACATATAGGCCAATTCCTGAAGATCGCAATCTCCCGCCTTTTCACAACACATGCAATCATTGGGATGGTTCGAGAGAATAAGGGAGAGATTGGTCCTTCTAAGATGGGTCAGCTTTTCGGTTTCAGTGGCTATTTCCATGCCGTCCTGAACAGGTGTTGTACAGGCGGCAAGCGGTCTCGGAATGCCCTTGATCTCGACGAGGCAAAGACGGCAGCCTCCGTACGGCTCAAGTCTTTCATCGTAGCATAATGTCGGGATGAATAACCCTGACTCCCTGCAGATCTCAAGGATGGTCTGCCCTTCCTCGACAATTTTTTGGATGCCGTTGATAATGACCCTGATACTCACAAGTTACCTCCCGCCTATTTACAGATGGAGCTGACTACGCCAGCCTGGCTCATTAAAAATTTTTGGAATTTAGCGTGGATTTTCCAGAACACTTTTATTGCTTTTTCACCCTCAGGTGTGACCCTGGTGCCTCCGCCCTTCCTGCCTCCGGCAGAAGTCACAACATATGGTTTAGGCACTTGCTGGTTCATTGAATCAATTAGTAACCAGGCCTTCCGGTACGGCATCTCCAGCGACTTTGCCGCCTTCGTGATAGAGCCGTATTCGCGAATCCGCTCAAGGAGAGCTATCCTTCCATACCCCAGAAATGTGCCTTCGCTTCCCTCGATCCAGATATGGCCTCTGAGAGAAGGGCATAACTTTTCCTGTTTACGAGAAGTTCTATTGTCCATGTTTATTTAAAGCGTAATATACATTATGGCCTAACGCTTTTGCAATAGTCCTATTTGTGTTGTAAAATAAATTACGCATGGGACAGGCTTTATAACTTAAGGAGTACCCTGTGCAGGTTTCAATCGAAGGAGGAAAAGGACCCATGTTCAAAAAAATACTTTTGGCACTTATTACTGTAGCAGCCTTTTTGTCATCATCGCTCGCTTTCGCCGCACCCCCAAAGGAAATAATTGTTTCTGCGGCTATAAGTCTGAAAAATGCCTTTGAGGAAATAGGCAAGATTTACGAAGCAAAAAACAGGGGGACAAAAGTGGTGTTTAATTTCGGGGCGTCCGGAGACCTGATGCAACAAATCGCGGGTGGAGCCCCTGTTGACGTCTTCGCCTCTGCTGCCCAGAAAGACATGAATGACGCCGAGGCAAGGGGATTGATCAGTCCCGGTACCAGGACCAATTTTGCTGCCAACACTGTTGTGCTTATAGTCCCTCGCAGCACGAGGGTCCCGATAAAATCCTTTGGCGACCTCCAATCTGAAAACGTAAAAAAGATCGCAATCGGCGATCCCAGGACAGTGCCTGCCGGCAGGTACGCAGAAGATGTTTTAACATACTATAAGATGCTTGCCGGTTTAAAAGACAAATTGATCTTCACAGAAAACGTGCGACAGGTGCTTGACTATGTGGCCAGGGGCGAGGTTGACGCAGGTGTAGTGTATTCTACCGATGCGACGATCAGGATAAACGAAGTGGCCATTGCGGCAACAGCGCCCGAAGCCAGCCATAAACCGGTTGTGTATCCCATTGCCGTGGTAAAAGCATCCCAAAATGGCGCGCTGGCAAAGGCATTCATTGCCCTGGTGACTTCGCCGGAAGGGAAGAAGATATTGGCGAAATACGGATTTAAAACAGTAGCCAAATAAAAAAATGGATAGTTCCGTGCTCTTCTTATTGAAGAAAAACTGCACGGGTTCAGCCTCGATACGGAAGAGACCGGGTAGCCGGTCTCTTCCGTAAGTCAGCTAAGCACTGAGTCCCAACCCTTTCCTTTTCTCCATAATATGATTTGTGATAAGTTGGGCCGCTTTTACAGGATCGGGTTCCACAGCGAAGCATGCGCCAAATACACCGTTCAACCCTGATGTGGCAAGTTCGGTGACTTTCTTGCTTCCCAGGATAGGGGGCATCACCCCAAGCACCGTAAAGATTCCGCTGGCCATAACATAAAACGCGATAGTCGCGGCCTTTTCGGAGTACCATTCAGGAGCAGCTCCGGCAAGCGGCAATTTATCAATATCCACACCGATCGCATTTGCAAGCGCACAGGCAATGACCATTATACGGGAATTGTCCACACACGAGCCCAAATGCAGTGATGGCGGGATATTCAGAAGTCCACAGATCTCTTTCAGTCCCGGCCCGGCCATCTCCTTCGCCTCCGGCACCTGCAGTCCCGCCTTGCCTGCCGCAACATTAACGCACCCTGTCGTAAGTACCAGTATATCATTGGCGATAAGTCGTTTGATAAGTTCGACATGTCCGGAATCCTGCTTTATCTTGGGATTGTTGCAGCCGACCACACCGACTGCACCCTTTATTTTCCCCGCCTTGATAGCATCGATCAGGGGCGTCAGGCTTCCGCCGAGAGCCGCCACTATTGACTCCACAGAGAACCCTGTCATGTTCCTGACCGGAGCAACGGGAATATATACTTTGTCCTTGTTTCTGCGGCTGAAGTTCTTTACAGACTCCTTCACTATTCTGAATGCTTGTTCTCTGGCATTCATCGGCGTAAATTCAACATGCTCCATAAAAGGGAACTTTGCCTTATCCGATGTCGTGTACATCTTAGTATGATAGCACTGCGCCACCTGTCCTAATGACGGCATAATGCACTGGTAGTCAACGATCATGGATTCCACTACCCCGGTGACCATGGTCAGTTCAGTCATAAGATGGTTTCCAGCCATAGGGATCTTCTTTCGCATCATTATCTCGTTCCCCGTACAACAGAGCCCTGCGAGGTTGATGCCCTTTGCCCCCATGGATTTTGCCAATTCAATCATCTCTTTGTCGTCAACCGCGAGCCCGACCATTTCTGAAACAACAGGACTATGACCATGGACCAGAATATTAACGTAATCCTCTTTCAGAACACCCAGGTTGACTTCGGAGAAACCCGGTTTGGGAGTTCCAAAGATGATATCCGACAGTTCCGTACCGATCAGGGACCCGCCGTAGCCATCGGCAAGACTGTTTCTTACAGCATGAAGCAGTATGGAGACATATTCATTGTCCACACCCATGTGAGTGCGATGCATGGTCTCCGAGGTCTCCCTGTCGATACCGCGCGGTATCACTTTCAGCTTTTTCCATAATTCAAGCCGTTGTTTGGGGGCCCTGTTTATTAGCGTGATCTGTTCCTTCTTCATACCATAATCTTCCATCATGGCCTCTGCCAACCGCGTGGCAATATCCTCATTGCCAAGTCCCGCGGTGTCGATGCCATATTCAGCAGCCACCCGTTTGAGCTTGTCCGCATCCTTGATAGTGTAACCCGGAGCGAGGCCCTGGCCTATTTTGTGCAGTACTTCAACCAGATCACGGCCGTGGTCTGAATGGGACGCGGCCCCTGCGGCAATCATGCGCGCCAGGTTCCTTGCCACTATAATATCAGCATCTGCGCCGCAGACTCCGTACTGAGGTCCTTCACCAAACGGATCAATACGGCATGGTCCCATAACGCATATCCGGCATGACACCCCCAATTCACAGTATCCGCACTGGGGCTCCTGCTTCTTGAATCTGTCCCAGACAGTTTCAACTCCGTCTTCATGAGCCTTTCTGAGTGTCAGTTGTGCGTCATTGCATATGGAAAGCTTCTCGTATTCACTCATGACTGCTGCCTCCTTAAATCTTCCAATTTGTGTTTATATGCAGTTAAGGACTGATATGGGCCTTTCTCCTGTTCCTTTGATCTTATGCCAAGATAGACCAGGGAGGAGATTTCGTCTGTATCCCTGTCCATTACTTTATTATAGTCTTCGAAAAGGAGGGCCCCGACCTTGCAGACCTCGACGCAGGCAGGCGCCTGGCCTTTTTTCTGCCGCACTATGCATTGGTCGCATTTGTGGGCTGCTGTCTTATTGTTGCTATAGACGTGATACCGAACAACGCCGAAAGGACAGGCCATCGCACACATTCCGCAGTTTATGCACCGGTCAGGGTTGATGAGAACCATTCCGGTCGAAGGCTCTCTGAATATGGCCTTTGGCAGACATGCCATCTCGCAGGGTGCAGGGTCGCAGTGCCTGCATTTGTTCGGGAAGGTGTCTTTGTCTTTAGTCAGCCCGATATGAATCCTCGGCTTCGAAAGGACCGATTCGTAGGGTGCGGCATAGGGTGAACCGCTGATCGAGTGCTCTACGGCGCATGCGAAACGGCATTGAAGGCATCCCACACACCGCTCAGGTTTAACTACAACCACTTTCATAACGTCCTCCTCGACGGTTTCGTAAAAAGTCCATATGCTGCGTTGCGCTGCATCCTTAGTCACTGCGGCGTACACAAAGTACGCCTCATTCCTCAGTATTTGCGCGCCTTGCCTATGGACCTTTTACGAAACCGTCCATTTTAACGTTGAGGTATGAGTATGTCCGCTATGTCCAATTCGCCGTTAACGATCTTGACAGGATCGGCATTGAGCGGCATACCCTTCTTGATAAGGTTAATATAAAGTCCCGCATCCTCCGGGCAGTTATAGAAAGCCATCCCTACGGGGACGTTGTCTCTAACCGCCAATTTCCGGAATTGTTTACGGTGAGGGAAGTGTTTTTCATATACGACAACCCCCTCCTCTTCCTTCAAGACTCCTCCGGAGATAAGGTGAAAGGAATGGGTTTTGAGACTGTTCATTCCGATGCTTCCGGCATATGGGGTATTGGGGCCCAAAATATTTAGTGCGGCAAAATAACCCTGTTCCGCTGCAACAGGCCAGAGGGCGTTAATCCAAGGCACTTTCCGCGCCACATCCATCGTCTCGCAACAATCTCCTGCAGCGTAAACACCTTCTGCCGAGGTTTCAAGGAATTCATTGACCATGATTCCCAGATCGATCTTTATCCCTGATTTTCTGGCAACGTCAACCCTTGGTTTTACACCCTTTCCGACCACAACTACATCACTGTACACTTCGATCCCAGATTTAAGGGAAACAGCGACACTTTCTTTTTTCATGTTTATCTCCGCAATGTCATCCTGGGTGCGTATGACGATGCCGGCATCCCGCATATCCTTTTCCACAAACCGCGCTGTCTTTTCATCCAAGACCAGGGAAAGAGGGTAAGGAGATGATACAATCATTTCAACCTTAACATTCCGCTCAAGTAATCCATAGGCGGCTTTTATTCCGACAAACCCTCCACCAAGAACCACCGCACTGTCTTTAATATATTGTTCAAGTTTCCTGGCATCATCCATGTAGCGCAAAGTGAAAGTTCTCTTTTTTTCGTCATAATATTCCGGTTTGACAGCGTTTGCTCCAGTAGCAATAAGAAGCTTGTCGTAGCTTATTATTTTGCCGCTCGACAACGTCAACGACCTTTTATGCACATCAATAGTCTCTACCCTATCTCCGAAAATCAAATTAACGTTATTCGGGCAGGCGGATATGTCTTTTATGTACATCTGTTCCTCCCGGACAATCCTGCCTAGATAGTGGGTGAGCATACACCTGCAGTAAGGAGAGTATTTTTCTTCAGATATCGCGGTAACGTTGACTTGAGGAGAGAATTTCAAAAGAACATCGAGGCATGACAGCCCGGCAGCGCTCAGGCCGATTATGACAGCATTCATGCTACAAACCTCCTTTTTGAATGAAGAATTTAGAAGGCTCCTTGATCTTTCCTGCCTATAAGTCAAAGTCTATCTGATAGTCCGGCAAGTGTCAATACACTACAACTTCCTTGCTATACTCCGCAGCAATTTGCCGGGCAATGTGTCAACCGCCTTGAGCGCACCGTGCGGACAGACCTCTATGCAGCAATAGCACCTGATGCACTTATCATAATCAAAATCGATTTTCCTGCCTTTTCGCTGAATCGCTTTTGAAGGACAGTATTTCCAGCATTCTCCGCATAATGCGCAGGTTGATGCATCGACGATCGGACGCTGGACCAGATGCCTTCTCATTGCGCCATGCAGCTGCTTAGGGCCGAAGACCAGAGAACCTACAACCGGAAATTTAAAATCTGTTATAACCGGAACTTCACCGTCTATGGCGGCATCACCTCCTGACAGGCCAATCTCCTTTGCAGCCTTGCAGGTCAATAATTCTTCAGGCTCAATGCCGAGCATCCTGCACACTGCTGCATCAAGGGCCACAGCATCGTTGCTGCCTATCAACACACCGATTTCACGGGGTGTCCCGCTCCTTCCCGGACCTTCCCCTTCCATGGCAAGTACTCCGTCGAGAACAGTAAAAGAAGGGTTTACCGCTTTGCATATCTGGGCTAATAGCCGGGCAAACATCTCCCTGTCTACACCGGTCCTGAAATGCCACTCCGGTTTACTCAATCCGACAATGCATCCAAAAAGGTTTTTCACGCCGAGAGTAAGCAACATCTGGGCATGCGTCTTAAGTTTCGGCAGGTTGATCATGACATCAGATGCGAGCGCATCCTCGGCTATAGCAACGGTATGAAACGGAATGCCGGCAGCAACCGGCACCGATTTCTTAAACTCACTGTACTCCACATCAAGCCCCTTCAGCGCATCTTTGATTCCGCTTTCTTTTAAAACTCTTTCGAAGGACCCCATTGCAGGGCTGTCTGAAATTACCGGGCAAGCATGTCTGCTGATCACATATTCGACAGCCGCTTTCACTACGAGCGGGTGAGTAACTATCGCACATTCCGGAGGCGCCGGGGCCAAAAGATTCGGTTTTATCAAAACTCGGCTGTTCTTCCCAATGAGACCACCGCCGAGGGAGTCCATAATCTCGAAGAACACCGGCCGCAAGGTATCGTAATCATACGCTGCTTTTCTGAGGATGACTCGCGCCATTACGTTATGACAGGGCTGCTATCGCGTCCATGATACCCTGTGGGGTCGATGCCACAGCCACTACAGGCACACCCAGCATTTCTTCTAAAACATGCAGGGATATATCGTCAAGAAACAAGTCGCCTTCAGAACGCAGGACAACATCAGGAACGAGAATTGTGTCGAACTTGTCCACAAGTCCGGAAAGGACCTTAATTACATCGCGGCCCGTGAGGAGTCCCGTCACTGTTACACTTGTGCCGAAAAAAGTATTCTCGACAGGCACCGCCTCTATGTCAATACCTGTCTTCCTGAGCCTGCCGACATACCTGGCGAGATAAGGGTAGAAAGAAACGCCTGTAAATGTGAGAAATCGTCTGCCTGCATCCTTGCTCTTCTGGAGCGACTGTGGAAGCTTCACCTTTTTAGCCTGATGCATGAACAACTGGACCATGCCTACACCGTTTTCGATCTGCGGAAGCTCGCCGTAGTCATCCAGAGGGGGGAATTCCGCTGCAGCCTTGATATACAACTCGTCAGCCCCATACGCAATGCTTTCTCCGTGCTTCCTCCTGAACCTGTGCTGGAACTTGCGTATAGTATCCAGCGCTCTCAGGGCATCTTCCATATCCACGGGTTTCAGCTGTTTTTTACGGTGTGCAGTGAGTCCCACCGGCACAACCGCTATCGACTGCACATAAGGATAAAAACGGTAGAGGTCGGCGATTGTTTTTTCAAGACCTTTGCCGTCGTTATAGCCGGGGCACAAAACAATCTGTGTATGCATGCGTATCTTGTTGTCGGCAAGGAACTTGATCTCCTTGAGAATATTTTCCGCTGCGTGGACGCCAAGCAATTTATTCCTGATCGCAGAATTGGTCGAATGGACTGAAATATACAGAGGGCTCAGGTGCTGAGCTATGATCCTCTGTTTGTCCTCGGGAGTGAGGTTGGTTAAGGTTATATAATTGCCATAGAGAAACGACATCCTGTAATCGTCGTCTTTCAGATAAAGGGACTTCCTCAACCCTTTTGGGAGCTGCGATACAAAACAGAAAATGCAGTTGTTCTTGCATGATCTGGTATGGAACGGTTTTAGCCCAATCCCCAGCCCGACGGTCTCATCCCGGCTCCTGCAGGCGTTTATACCAAGCTTTACGTCACCTCTGCCGACCGTGAGCTGCAGTTCAGGTTCATTACTGTAGAACAGCAGGTCTATTGCATCTTTGATCCTCTTGCCGTTGACTCTGATAAGCTTGTCCTTAGGTAGCAGGCCTGCCCGTTCAGCTATACTACCTCCTGCTATTAATTCTATTTCAACTCCGGGACTACTTTTCACCGGCCTGTTTCAACCCCCTATAAATGTACTGGAGTCCGGATACGACGGTCAGCAGGGCAACAATGACGAGCATCCAGACTTCAGGTGACGGTACGCCCCGGAAGGTGCGCGAAAAAAGCGTATAGGCGATCAGGACAAGCTGGGTAGCAATAGCGGCCTTTCCTATAAACGACGGTTCGACCTTCGTTATGTCATAAAGCAGATACAGCAGTAACCAACCCAGCGTTACAATCAGGTCACGGCTAATCACGGTTATGGTCATCCACATCGGTATCCAACCGTACACTGAAAACAGTATGAATGACGTCATCAGCAGGAATTTGTCGGCTAATGGATCGAGAAAGGCTCCGAGACGGGTTTGCTGGTTGGTTATCCTTGCGAGAAGGCCGTCAAACATATCCGAGATGCTGGCTACTATGAAAAGAAACAGCGCGTAATCGACCCGATTGTAAACGAGCGCGGTCACAAATACGGGAATGATCACAATTCTGATAAATGTGACACTGTTCGGGATGCTTAGGACCTTCAGACCGCTCATGGCATATTAAAAGGAACTGAGATAGTGTGCATGGCAACTCCCATCCTCTTATAGCACGATAAAGGCTCGGCCTCTCGCGAGGCGCCAGACAACAACGCAAGGAGCGTTTTCGCATGGCATTGTTCCAGGCTGAAGCCATACTTCCCGGCGAGGAGCAGCGCCCGGCGCAGCCTTTTCCCGGCAGCAGCATTTCTGCCTTTCATAAAATCCATTTCGCCGATCAGCATATCACAGTATATAACACCCCTCGGGTCCTTTGTTTTTTTGAAGTTGCGCAATGCAGCGGATGTATACGTTTCGGCCTGCGGGAAGTCCCTCTTCATCTTGCAAGCGGTGGCAATGCTCCACAGGGTATAGGAATAGCTCACGATGTCGCCTATCTCTTCATAGAGATGAGCCGCTTTTCTGAAATGCCGCATGGCATCACCGTAACGCATCTGCATCCTGTACGCATTGCCGATACCGCAATGCGAATAGGCGGTCCCGAATTTGTCCTTCAGGCTGCCGAACATCTGATTTGCCTGCCGGTAATATTGCAGCGATTCACCGTATTTTCCCGCAATGCGGTGAGTGCCTCCAAGCCCGCACAAAGCATATGCTATACCGGAATTAAATCCGATCGAAGCAAAAGAAGTCTTTGCCTCGGTGAATAAAGTAATGGCCTTTCCTATATTCCCGGCTACCCTATACACCCCGGCTTCCGCCCATAGGGAAAACGCTGCTCCCCTCTTGTCCTTTTCTCTCCGGTATGTCTTCCTGGCCGCAGAAACGAACTGCAGCGCCTCTTTCCACATCCCTATCGCCCTGAGGGAAAGCCCCATTCCAACCATGCAGTCTGCGGCAGTAAGAGTCTGGCCAAGGGCTTCGCATGCCTCCAGCGCCTCCTCGTAATTGTTTATGGCCCGGTCAAAGTCACCTGTCATCCTGCTGATATCGGCTATGGCAAGCGTTGCATCGAGGATACCGCTCACGTGGCCCCCTCTCTTGCTTATGGCCAGGGCGCTTTTGAAAAACTTCAGGGCTTCACGATATTGCGCCTTGTCCCTTAAAACTTCAGCCTTTCTTATAAGTGCAATGATTTTATCGTCCATGCATCTCTCCGATTCCCGCTAATTGCTCCCTGAGCCCTTTCATCAGAGCGTTATAATCTCCGGAATAAAAGTAAGCGGATCCCATGACCATGATATCGGCCCCTGCAGATGCCACTTCCACCGCATTGCCCGGCTTAATTCCGCCATCGACTTCGATAAGCGCGTTCAGACCCCTCTCTTTGATAACAGTTTTCAGCGACCGTATTTTATCCAGAACGAATGGGATGAAATGCTGCCCACCGAACCCAGGATTGACAGACATAAGCAACACCATGTCGAGATCGGGCAGAATGAGATCAAGGGTGCAAAGAGGGGTGGCCGGATTCAGCGATACAGCGGCCTTAATCCCCTTGCTCTTTATATAATGAACGGTCCGGTGAAGATGGATACAAGTTTCGACATGTACTGTGAGGTAATCGGCCCCGGCTCTGATAAAATCATCCAAGTAACGGTCCGGGGATTCTATCATAAGGTGGACATCGAGCGGCAGAGCAGTGGCTTTACGTATTGATTCAACAATTGCCGGACCTATGGTGATATTGGGTACAAAATGGCCGTCCATTACATCGAGATGCATTATATCTGCGCCGGAAGCCTCTGCCGCTTTTATTTCTTCCCCGAGTCTCAAAAAATCTGCGGATAATAGTGACGGAGCAATTTTAATCACGTTTCCTCCTTAAAAAAACAGGTTAAGGCTAAGGTTAAGGTCAAGTAAGAAACAAATATCAACATTGAACAAAATTGCTCAGTCTCAACCTTAACCTCAACCTAAACCTTCCTTGCTTATTGTTTTTCCTCAAAATCACCGAGGCTCACTATAATACTGAAAACATCAGCTCCGCTCTCATTCGTCTCGGGCCTCTGCGCCAAAACTACATTCTTTGTGGTCTTCTCGGAATGAACATAAAGTATCTTTCCGATCTGTATACCCTTATCTTTTAATATTGCTTCAGCCCTGTCGAGAGGCTGGCCGACAATATCAGGCACGTATTGTATCTTCGGCCCTTTGCTCAACACGATACCGACTTCTCTGTCCTGCTTTACCTTGCTGCCGGGCAGTATATCCTGACGAATTATATTCCCCTGGGGTACAGCAGCATCGTAATCCTCGCCTTCAAGACGGATATGCAGTCCCTTACCCCTGAGAATGTCGTCAGCGTCCATCATTCCCTTGCCTCTGAGATCAGGGACAATAACAGTCCTGCTGAAGCTCAGAAGTTGAAAAGTCAGGTGGCCTGAAACAATGCCGAGAACCAGCAAGGCAAAAAGATACACCGGTATTTTTATTAAATTCTTCATCCAATCCTTTTCAGCCGTGCGGCGAAAAAACCATCCATATCGTGCTCATGGGGAAAAGTCCTGTAAAATACCCGCCCTGAATAGCTATATTCAAAAGGCCGCAGAAAATCATGCTCGCCCTTTATAATACTAAAATTCTGATTACTGTGTAAAAATGTCCCTATTACTTCCTCCCCTTCTTCCGGTTCTGTCGAACATACTGAATATACCATACTTCCGTTGACCTTCAGGTACCGGGAAACAGCCTGAAGAAGCGCCAGTTGATTTTCCCTGAACCTCTGCAAATCCCGCGGAAGGTGCCGGTACTTTACATCAGGGTTCCTTCGAATAACACCCAGGGCTGAACATGGGGCGTCAAGGAGAATACGGTCAAACAAACAATTGCCAGAACCGGTTTCGCAACCGGCGGCCTGCCTGATACCGTCCTCTGCATCACGAACATCTCCGTGCACAACCACCACTGAATGCAGCCCAAGCCTGGTGATATTTTCCTCAAGCTGTTTGATTCTTTGTGATTCGGTCTCGACCGCTATGACCTTCCCTCTGTCACCCATAAGTTTTGCAATATGGGTAGTCTTTCCGCCGGGAGCGGCACAGGCATCTAGTATAATTTCTTCAGGACAGGGGGCCAGCAGAAAGGTTATCAACTGGGCTGCTTCATCCTGGACAAGGAAAGGGAAATCCAGCAAGCCATGAAGATCGCTGAATGAATGCAGGTCTTGAAGCGCAATGCCGGATGGAGAGAAACTCGTTTTATTGGCTTGAACGCCCTTTGCTGCAAGGACGGCCACTGCTCTTTCCCGTTCCACGGTGTCATCTATTCTTAAGGTGAGCTTCGGGAGTTCGTTATTTTTTTTTGCGAGCCTCATGGCGCCATCATGACCAAACCGCTTGACCCAACGCTTTATGAGCCATCTGGGATGGGATGTCTCGATCGCTATGTCGTCATCCGGGGGGGGTATCGTCTCTATTCGCCTTAGAAAGTTCCTCAATACCGCGTTCACAAGCGAAGCCCTTCCCCTTTGCGCCTTTTCAACATCAACCGCCTCATTTACAGCGGCCCATTCTGGAACGCGCATATACGCGATCTGGTAAACTGCAATTCTCAGGTTATTGATCGTATCGAATGATAAACCAGCCGGCTTCCTTAAGAAATCCTTAAGCATCCAGTCAAGCAAGTCCCGGTATCTCAAGACCCCGTATACCAGTTCCATAAGAAAGGCCCGTTCCCTCTTGTCGTCCTCCCATGACAGGGCCTCGATCACTTCCCTGGGTTTTTTTCCTCTTATGAAAATCTTATTAAGGGCAACGACAGCGCGCTCTCTGGCAGGTGACATACTATCTAGAAAAACAAAGAACGTGAAAAGTGAAAGGTGAATAGTAAATAGTAACAAAAACAGTGAAGGGTGAATAGTGAATAGTAAAAAAACAAATACAAAATACAAGAAATAAAAATTCTACTTTGGTTTTAGTCTGTTGCTTTTCACTATTCACTATTCACCTTTCACTATTCACTATTAACGTTTCACGTTCCGAAGAATTTTATGGCTTCTCTTACCTTTTCCAGATCAACCCGCGTATCACGGCATGGGCCGAAAGGCCTCTCATTGTGGATACCCAAAACCGGGAGAGGATAGCTGTCAACAATGCCGCTGCTTAAATCCCTCTCGCAGGCAACGGCCACAATGGCCTCCGGCCTTACATCACTTACAATGCGTCTGGCAAGATTTCCTCCGGTGGCAACAAAAAGTTTCAGGTCATTATCAACGGCCACCTGTATCAGGTCCTTAATTCCACACCTGCCGCACCGCTTGCAATTATTGATATCAATGGTTATCCTGACGTCGCAGTCACTTATCTGCAGGCAATGAGGCAACAGCAGCAGTATCCTCTTTGTCCTGTATCTCTCAGGCTCCGCTTTGATCAGCCAGTTATTCAGATCAATAACGTAGCGCTGGAATAGCTCTTTTCTGCTTTTCAGAAAAGCCCCTGCCAGCATCAGCAACGGGTATAGCACCTTTAAAACAAATCCTCTAAGAAAACGTTTCATGTCCTTCTTTTAATCTCCGGCCTGACATAAATGCTTCAGAAGACATGATTCTCCTGCCCCCTGGTTGGAGTTCCTCTACCAAAAGAAGGCCCTTCCCTGTACCTACGACAAGTTGACCCCCTGATGCCTTTTCGATCCTCCCGGCGACGCCGTCACCATCAAGCGGCTTCACTTTGATTATCTTTATCAGCTCATCGTTAAGATAACTGAATGCAGAAGGCCATGGGTACAGGCCTTTTACAAACTGGAGCAACTCGCGAGCGCTCCTGCCCCAGTTTATTCTGCCGTCCTCCTTCCTGAGCGGAGGCGCATAGGTCGCATCGCCGGTCTGCGGTACCGGCTTGACCGTGCCTGACCTTATTCCCTTAAGTGTCTCTATAAGCGTCTTCCCCCCAAGGTCGGCAAGTTTCCCTGAAAGCGTTTCAGCATTATCGTCATCCAGAATCTGAACTTCGGCATGTTGCAGTATATCTCCTGTGTCGATTCCGGTATCCATTAGGATTGTCGTGACGCCGGTAATTCTTTCTCCGTTGATCAGCGCCCATTGAACAGGAGCCGCGCCACGATATTTAGGGAGAAGCGAACCGTGGACATTGATGCATCCGTGCAGCGGCAATCTAAGGACGTCTTCGGGCAGTATTTTTCCGTATGCCACCACAATAATAAACTCCGGTGCAATTCTTTTTACGACATTATAAAATTCCTCATTCCTTATTTTTGGGGGCTGTACAACTTTGATACCATAAGCAAGCGCCAGTTCTTTAACCGGAGGCGATGATAGGATATGGCCTCTGCCTTTCAGTTTGTCAGGCTGCGTTACCACCAGTGCGATATCTTCTTCACTTAACAATGCTCGCAGCGACGGTACAGCAAAGTCAGGAGTGCCGAAAAAGATCAAGGACACAGGATGACCTTACGTGCCTGCGTGGAGTTCTCTCAGGGTTTTACGGTACCGCTTTTTAAAAAATTCCCTCTTGATCGAACTCATCCTATCGATAAACAAGACGCCGTCCAGGTGGTCGATTTCATGTTGAAGCGCACGGGCAAGGAGACCGGTTCCCTCTATTTCCACGGGAGCGCCCTTCCTGTCGAGACCCTTTACCACTGTCCTTTCGGCCCTTGTGATAAGAGTAATATATTCAGGCACACTCAGGCAACCTTCCTCAAATTCAACAAATCCGTCTGCTTCAATAATCTGTGGGTTGACCAGCACAATAAGGGGGGATTTCTCTTCTCTGGTGCTTACATCGATTACAATAAGCCTTTTGGATACCCCGACCTGGGGAGCAGCAAGGCCAACACCCGGGGCCGCATACATGGTTTCGATCATATCATCAATCAGTCTCTGCAACGAATCATCTACGCGCTCAACAGGCAGTGCTTTCCTCTTTAAAACCTCATCAGGATACTTCTTGATCTCCAATACAGCCATATAAAATTATAACATATATAAGGAAGGGAGCGGCAGGGGCAGGCGCCAAATAGTGAATGGTGAAAGGTGAATGGCGAATAGTTAAAAGCTAAAGATTTTTCGTCTTGAATTTTGCCTTGAGCCGTTCACGATTCACCATTCACTATTCACATTTGGGTCACAGTTTATCGTATTTTTTTGACGAGCCTTTTGATTTCTCCACCGGATACTTCTCCTCGTTCTTCCTGATCTTTTTCCGCATCTCCTCAAGCAGATCTATGCCGAGGTCGTTAGACATAAGCGCAATGTAGATAGCAATATCGGCAAGCTCCTCCCCGACACGGGACAATCCGTCCTCTTGCAGGTAGCGCTTTATCTCCTCGTCGGTTTTCCATTGAAATTCCTCCAATAATTCTGCAGCCTCCAGGACAATGGAGATTGCCAGGTCTTTCGGACGATGAAACTGTTTCCAGTCCCTTTCCCTGCGGAACTCGAGGAGTTTCTCGATTATCTCATTTAGACGATCACTCATAGCCCGAGCCACTTCCTATGAAGGTTTTATGTGCATTCTGACATAATATCATGATCTTTGGATCAAGCTGGCTCCGCCCCCAAATCCTCTGCAATAAGCTTAAACTGACCCAGCGCCGCTTCAAGGTCCTCGACGATTTCGTGGGCGATGATGTCAGGGTCTGGAAGGTTTTCGGAGTCTTCCAGGCTTTCATCCTTGAGCCAGAA
This sequence comes from Nitrospirota bacterium, assembly GCA_963710375.1. Taxonomy (GTDB): domain Bacteria; phylum Nitrospirota; class Thermodesulfovibrionia; order Thermodesulfovibrionales; family Dissulfurispiraceae; genus JADFXI01. The sequence continues at coordinate 92,844 of CAVPZX010000006.1, read as the reverse complement.
GATGTCGAGGCTCGCCTTGTCACGGTTAACCAGTTCTTCATAATTAAATGCACGCCAGCGACCGGCGGAGTTCTTCTCTGACCATGTCGGTTTCCGGTCATGCCGGTTTGCCGGGTTATAGCACTTGACGAACTCATCAAGGTCTTCACGCTTCAATGGATTTGTTTTTAGAGTAAAATCTTTGTTCGTCCTGAAGTCGTAAATCCAGAGCCTCTTTGTCCAGGGCGTTTCAGAGGCCGGCTTTTTGTCGAAGAAAAGGACGTTCGCCTTCACGCCCTGGGCGTAGAACAGGCCGGTCGGGAGGCGCAGGAGTGTATGAACGTCGCACTCATGAAGGAGCTTCCGCCTGACTGTCTCGCCTGCGCCGCCTTCAAAGAGCACATTGTCAGGTACAACGACGGCTGCACGGCCGTGGGGTTTGACCAGGGTCTTTACATGCTGGAGAAAGTTTAACTGTTTGTTCGATGTCGTTGCCCAGAAATCATCCCGTTCTATTGTCTCTTTTTCCTTGTACGGCTTTCCATCCGCTCCAACGATGGTTGTGCTGCTTTTTTTTCCGAAAGGCGGATTGGTCAGCACGACCTCGAACCTTTCGCCGGGGTCACTGGCAAGAGAGTCGGCAACAATGAGAGGGAGATCGTCTGAGTGCCCGATGCCGTGGAGCATCATGTTCATGGCGCATAGACGGGCAGTGTTATGCACCAACTCCCATCCCTTCAGCGCTTTTTCATCGAGGAAGCGTTTCTCTTCCTTATTCAGCTTGTAGTGATTCGCAATGTAGTCATGGGCAGCAAGAAGAAATCCGCCGGTGCCACAGGCAGGATCGCAGACCTTTTCCTTTGGTTTAGGCGCAACAGAATCCACAATCGCCCTGATCAGGGGGCGGGGCGTAAAGTACTGGCCTGCGCCTGACTTCGTATCCTGTGCGTTCTTTTCGAGAAGTCCCTCATAAGCGTCGCCCTTCACGTCAGCGCTCATGGAAGACCAGTCTTCCTTGCCGATCAGATCGACCACAAGACGCCGGAGCTTTGCCGGGTCCTGGAACTTGTTCTGCGCCCTGCCAAAGATAAGGCCCAAGAGTCCCTTTTCCTGCCCCAGCTTTTCGAGCAAATGGCGGTAATGGTCGAAAAGGTCATCGCCGTCTTTCCTGAGGAGACTCTGCCAGTCGTACTGCCTGGGCATAGCGCTGGGCTGGTTGTGGGGAGGTTTCGACCGCTCATCGGCCATCTTGAGGAAGAGGAGGTAGGTGAGTTGCTCGACGTAATCGCCATAGCTCATCCCGTCGTCACGCAGTACGTTACAGTAGTTCCAGAGTTTTTGAACAATTGTGGCTGAACCGTTTGTCATCTAAATCTCCCTAAATACAGACACGATATGATAAAATAAAGTATGTTGAAAAAGCCTCTTAAACAGACTAATCCGTACCTCAAAGACCCTAAACTGTGTAAGGAGTTGATTTATCAAGCTGTCTCCTCGTCAACTGCGGTCGAAGGGGTGCTTACCAAGTATCCCAAGCTTTCAAAGTCAGCGGAAAAGAAGCTGAAAGAGGTCATCGCTGTTCACGAACCCGCAGCGTCTTACGAATAACAGCTGTAAAAACCTTTTTCATTGGCGCATAGTTTCCGCTAACACTAATATGAATTGCCTGTATATATTCTTCTTTATCCTTTGTGATCATTTCTTGAAAATCGAGCGGCGGCAATCCAGCCTGAAGTCCCATCAATATAGCCAGCATTCTTGCGACTCTGCCGTTTCCCTCTCGGAAGGGATGAATTAGCACCAATTCCGTGTGGACAACAGCCAATGCATTAGCGATCTCATCATGTGTTTTAACGTGACATGGCGTGAACACGTAGAGCGGTCCCCTTTCGACCTCGGTCATTAATTTGGGAATCTGTTCAGGAAAGGCAAAAGTAAAATCGCCCTTGCTCATCTTTACCTGTCGATATTTCCCTGCCCATTCGTAGACGTTTCCAAGCCAGATTTTATGCATTGAACAAATGTCTTCAGCATTGAACCGGTGGTCTCTGTCGAAAAGCTCAGTCAGGTCATCCATTGCCCGCAACTGCTCTTCTTTCTCACGCCTGTCAATTTCGTCAGGACTTGTAATACCTAATTTGTTCTTGAGCACCTGATCGTTAGAGCCTGGCTCGAATTGGGATTCGGAGAGATGAGAGGTGGCGTAGCGAGGGGATTTTTTCACTTGCTGGAACCGTAGGGGATTGTCGATTCTGCCGCCATCGGCAACTCGGCCAAATCCGCAGCATAATGATCCGCTCTCTTTGGAATCAAATGACCGGAAAAAGCCATTTTCAAAATCGACTGCCGCAGGCGTTCAGCGCGCTTGAGATTCGTGTCCAGAACAGTTTCGATTTCTTCGGCGACAGAAAAGCGGCTTTCAAGTTCTTTAATAATGGATTCTTGCTCGGCTTGGGGTGGAAGCGGAAAATTGAATTGATCAAGATCAGAGGTAAACATATGTTGAATAAGGCTGCCTGTATTAAGCGTATCGACAAAGTCCCTGAAGCGCTTCGCCTTTAAGACCCATAGCAGAAAGCGCGGAAGCACACCAAGCAATGGGGAGATCCTCGCTAACCGCTGATTAAGGAGGCAACGTTCTACTTCGCCAGTGATGCATGTACGTCCTAGAAATTCATCTCTTAGTGACTGTGCGGTGAGATTCATGATAAGCTCGCCGCCGCCCACAAGATAATCTGGATACTTGTCTGCCCATGCTTCTGGCAGTCTTCTTGTATTGTAGTCTCTCCACCTCACTGAGCTATCCGAATATAGATTGCCGGGCCGGAGTAACTTTACTCCGCCAGAAGAGTACGCCTTACTAGGGAAAGACCGGCCGTTTTGAAACAGCGCTATCTGCGAAAACGTAACCCACGCCCACCCCTCCGCCAACTCTGTCAGATTTGAGAGGTCAGGTGATGTGGGCTCTTTGAATTTCTTTCCGGGATGCTCTGCTTCCCATTTCTTTTTTCGTTCGGCGAGAATGCGTTTGAGGAGCTTATCTGCGGGTTCAATATTTGGATTTTGTTTTCGCCATTCTTCCGTCATCTTCCCTTCAACAGCTGCCGTAAGGACAGCCGCTTTGTAACGTTTGATGTTTGCCTTGATGCGCTTGAGCCCCGCAACCGCTTCGTCCAGCCGGGAAAATTGTTTTTCGATCTCCTCCGTGATCTGCTGTTGGGTGTTAAGTGGAGCTAATGGAATCGGCACCTGTGAGAGCTTTGTTGCGTTAACATTTGGAACAGCTATCCCCAGTTTGCTTTGGCCAATAACGTCCCAATAGGCTGGACTTTTTAAGTAATAGTTGACGTATTTTGCTTCGATCGGCTCCTTTATTCTGAAACGGATAAGATACGAGGCGAATACGGCGCGTTCGGGTCGATTTATCAGAAAACTTACGCCGACAGAACCTGCCCGCGAAATTAAAATATCGCCAGATTTGACCAAATATTTTTCGATATCGTCAGGCTTTTCTGTGCAATATGGGACAGTGGACCAATCAATGGCACCCGAAGTGATGTCCGTTGTTCTGAGAAGTTTAAGATTACCTGTTTCATGATTGGCCTTCGTGGTCCATCCATATTGCGGTTTATCTGAGATTTCACCAAGCGTAGACCATTCCCATCCTTTTGGTAACGTCGCATTATCAGAGAGTTTTCTTTTAAGACCTTTCCTCACGCCGCCAGCACCTCATTCATTTCATCAAGCATCCCCCACAGCTCTTCCCCGAAAAGCTGATAAGCCTTTCCGATGCCTCCTTTTTCCTTGAACGGCGTATAGTCGAAATCTTCTCTGCCCATGCTCAGACTTCCCATAATATGTTCCTTGATCTTCTCAAGTCAGAATATCTGCTCGTCGCTGAACTTCTTCCCTGCCTTTTCCTGGCTTACAAGCCACGAATTAAAACGCTCCTGCACGTGCTCTGCATAGGGTTCCAGTTCATTGTCCTGATGGAGGGCAAAGCGGATAAGGGAGACAAGGTCGGTCAATATCCGATGGCTGCCCGCGCCCCTGACCTTTGACCTCTCAAGCGCGGCATATGCATCCCAGAGCCTGTCGATCCCCCATAGATAGGGCGGCCGCTCGATAATATTCGCCAGCTCTTTGATCTGCTCGAACTGGAGGCGCCTGCCTGCGCGCGTGCTCATGGAACGAGCAGGTAAACTGTAAAGAATCTGCAAGGCGGTTATTTCGTCCTTGTGGTCTTTTATAAACTGCTCGAATGAAGTCACCATCCCCTTCGCCTTCTCCAGCGCATCGGCGCTGAATCCGGCCTCGGTTACTTCATCCTTGCTCACCGTATCAATCGTTTGCTCGGTGAGTCTGTGGAGTTCGAGAATCTTATTTCGCAGCTCGGGATTGTGGAAAGGCGATGCCGCCTCTTTAATGATCTTTTCGGACGCCTGCTTGATCTGCTGAGCCGTTGGCTCAATAACTTCCGTATTATCTTTCCTTGCTCTTTCAACATGGCGGTCAGGATCGATAGACTGCACAAGAACGCCGGTCAGAGCCTTAAGGCTCTTTCCATCAGCGAGTTTCTGGACTGCCGCCTTATCTTCGGGAGTGAGCTTTTTTTCGAGCCTCGAAAAACGCACTGCAATGGATGAGATAACTTCAGGATCAGTATTACCGAGGGCAACTGCCTGAAGGAGCTTTTCAAGAGGAACAGTGCGCTGCTTTTCCATGGGACGGGAGTCGGTCTTGTCCTGCTCACAGACACCAACAGCATCGACGATAATAAATTTAGTCTTTCCCTTTGCATCTGGGGTGACCGCGATAAGATCGTCGTCACTGATGATTCGCACGCCACGACCTTTCATCTGCTCGAAGTAAGTGAGTGACTTGACTGTTCGCAGAAAGAGAACGATTTCGAGGGGTTTGATGTCTGTTCCGGTGGCAATCATGTTGACCGTAACCGCGATCCTCGGGAAATAGCTGTTCCTGAAAGAAGCGATCAGCTCATCAGGGCTTACACCGGTGGTCTTATAGGTGATCTTTTGGCAAAACTCATTCCCCTTGCCGAATTCTTCCCTGACAATCTTCACAATATCCTCGGCATGGGAGTCGTCCTTTGCATAGATAAGTGTCTTCGGCACATCTGTACGGCCGGGGAATATCTCGGTGAAGAGCTTGTCCCTGAAGGTCCGGATAATGGTGCGGATCTGGTCCTCCGCCACTACGTCCCTGTCGAGCTGGCCAGGGGTATATTCGAGATCGTCATCGAGCTTCTCCCATCGGACAGCTCTGGTCTCGCGGTCACGCTTATCCACAAAATAGCCTGCCTCAACTGTCGAGCCTTTCTGGGTGATATTTGTCCTGATCCGGTAAACGTCGTAATTGACATTCACGCCATCCGCCACCGCCTGCTCGTGAGGGTATTCCATTACTAGGTTCTGGTTAAAAAACCCGAAGGTCTGTTTGTTCGGTGTTGCGGTAAGGCCGATGATGAAGGAATCGAAATATTCGAGCACCTGACGCCAGAGGTTGTAGATGGAACGATGACATTCGTCGGTCACGATGATGTCGAAGGTCTCGGGAGGAACAGCAGGGTTATACTCCACAGGCTGCGGCTCTTTGAATAGGTCCTCAAGCCCTGCGGCAGAATGTTCATCAAGTTCCTCGTCCAATTCTTCTCCCTTAAGAATGGAGTAAAGTCGCTGGATTGTTGAAATGCATACCCTGGCGGTGGTGTCGATCTTATTCGACTTAAGCTGCTGGACTATGTATTCCTCAGTAAATTTGTATGGACTGTAGGGCGATTGAAACTGATCGAATTCTTTCTTGGTCTGGCGGCCCAGGTTTGCCCTGTCAACAAGGAAGAGCACTCTCTGGGCTCCTCCGAACCGGATGAGCCGGTAAATGAAATTGACAGCGGTAAAGGTCTTGCCGCTTCCGGTAGCCATCTGGATGAGGGCGCGTGGTCGGTTATCAGCAAGAGATTTTTCGAGATTTCTGATCGCCTTGATCTGCGCCGGCCAGAGACCTTCTTCTCTTAACAGCGGCATCTCGCGAAGTCGTGAGCGCAAGGTCGAGGGCTTATTGTATACTGCCAGCGTCTCGGCTGCACGGTCTAACGCAACGTGTCTTTCATCCTTAAGCCACGCTGCAAGGGTCTCGGGCCGATGGAAAGAAAATATGCGGCGGGAACAAGCATCCGGATCAAGGTAATTTGTAAACCTGGTTTCGACGCCTGTTGATTCATAACAGAAAGGCAAAGGCCGATGCCAGGCGGGAAGAATATCGGGAAGGCCTTGCTTGTATTTGTCGGATTGGATCTCGACGCCTGTGAGGGTTGTCCCTTCCTTTTTCGCCTCTATAATACCGGCTGCCTTGTCTTCGATATAGAAGAGATAGTCGGCTGTTCCGTGGCCGGGCTTTAGGGGAAAGTTTCTGATGACCACGCCGATTCCGGCGTGAATATTGGCATTTTTATAATCACAAATATGCCAGCCCGCCTTTTGAAGGAGATTGTCGATTACTTCGCGAGCTTCGTCTTCAGGAGTTTTTCCCATTTCCCCCCTTATTTGCCTTTGATATTAGTATTTTCTGTAGTATTTTGCAACTTAGAGAGGAGGTTTCAGATAGGCAAGGACAGGGCGGAAACAAGTGCCCTCAGAGTCCAGCCACCAATTCATACATCGCCGGGTACTCATCCCTGGCAAGGGCCGTCTCTTCCTTCAGCATTCTCAATGCTTCGGGGACATGCTTCAGAAAATATTTTTTGCCCTTTACCGAAGAAAGGAAGCCGAACGCGCCCAAGGCCTGCATGTGTCGCTGCAAACGGCAGGGCAGCAGCGTTGCCCTGAACTTTTCAGCATCGAAGCCTGTGTCTACGGCATGCATGCGGTCCATATAATATTCTACAAGGCGGGTCCGCATTGCGTCATCCAGGCGAAAGTACGGGTCCCATAAGAGAGAGACCACATCATAAGCAGGGGGGGCCATCCGTGCGCCCTGATAGTCTATAAGCCTCGGAGTTTCCGGCGGCACGACCATAATGTTCTGTGACTGAAAGTCACGGTGAATAACTGTCTTCGGAAATGCATCAACTTTCAAAGCCAGGCGATTGAAGTCATCCTCCAGTAGCTGAGAATTATATATTGTCATCCCCCGCACACCCTCTATAAATCTCTCAATAAAATATGCCGTCTCCCAGCGCAGGTGGTCATAATCAAAAACCCTGTTTGCAAGGAGAGGGCATTCGGCAACGTGATCTGTTATCGTGCCATGAAGCATTACCAGGGTATCAAGCGTCCTTCTGTATATCTGCTCCACCTGGCTGCTGTCTCTTGGACACTTAAACCAGCTATAGAGAGACATATCTCCTAGGTCTTCGAAAATGGCAATACCACTTTCAGGCTTCACGCTGATAAGCCCGGGCACCGGGAGCTCGAATTTTCGAAAAAAGCGGGTATATTCGATATGCCGCGTGAAATCCGGATCACCCTCGGCACACTGCATAAGTACTGCAGTTTTCCCTTCTCTTTGGACTCTCAAATATTTCCTGTCGGAACCGCCAATGCCTATAAGCGTTCCGCCATCACCTGATGACGCCTCTGTCCTGTTTTCGACAAAGGGGAGAACAAAATCCGGACCTATGATAGAGTTCTCGTAAGCGCCCTGATCGGGCATGCTCCATGGCAGCACAATACAATTCCGCAGCGAAACTCCCCGTTTGATATTGCATCCCTTTTCGACGGCGTTATAACCGTTAAAGAGAGCACCGGCACAGCCAGCAGCTCCAGTATCAAAATAGAGGTTCTCGCCATCAGCCCTTAATGCACTAATAACAGCGGAAGCGTAAGCAGCCGGCGTCCCTACATCGGTCCAGTATGACCCGGTGACATCCATTGTGCCTGTCCTGCATCCGGACGCTGCGGCGTTCATCCAGGCGTTGACAACACTCGATTTCCCTTCAGGGAGAAACTTGAGGAAGGCCCTGTCATATACGGCAATGCCGGTGTAGGCTACCAAACGTTCTTTCGCAGGATCTGGCAGATATGCCTTCCCAACTACTCCTTTCAGGTTGCCGTTGCCGTCCACCGCAACACTATTAAAACAGGGGCAATCGTGGACGGCAAGCGTCAATATATTCCCTGAAGCATAGTGGTGCTCCAGCAGCTTTGTTAAGTCAAAGTCCGCGAGAATATCGGCATTGTGAACGAGAAAGACGCTGCTCTCAGACAGAAACGATTCAGCGTTCTTCAACGCACCACCTGTATCCAGTATCTGGTCCTCGGTGAAAAAAAACACCTTGCTTTTATAGGATGATCTTTCTAACCATTCTTTGATCGGTTCTTTTTTGTGGTGCAAATTGATGCCGATGTGTTGCACCATCAGCCCGCCTAGGCGGGTGAGTTTTTCGAGCACATGTCCAAGCACCGGTTTGCCGAGTACCGGAAGAAGCGGCTTTGGGAGATAGTCGCTGATCGGCCTCATCCGTTCGCCAAAACCAGCAGCAGGGACAAAACAGCGGATATCTTTAAACATAAAGCATAAATCTTCTTCGCACATTCTTCTGAAAGCTTTGACTCTGTTCTCTCCACCACGCCTCCATCCGGTCGAGGCGCTCTCCCTTTTCTATCTCCTGCCTGAGTCTTTCCGTTCCTGCCAAAATATCGAAAGGCATTTTCTCCGTTTCATATTCATATGGAGGAAGCTTCCACAGGAAATCTTTCGGGTAAAGATCTAGTATAGACATGATAACGGCAACTCCTGTTCTGAACGGCCTGAAGCGCTCCCTTCCGGTAATATGTATCTGCGCCCCTCCGCAGAGCGCGCCTGCATGCTTTTGAAAAGCAGGCTTAAAGTACATCGGCCTGAAAACTACACCAGACAGTTTATATGTAATGAGCTTTTTGACAAGTCTGTCCGGATCTATATAGGGGGCGCCGAAAATCTCGAATGGGCGCGTGGTGCCGCGTCCTTCACTGACCATGGTCCCTTCCAGAAGACACATTCCAGGATACACGGATGCTGTATCTATTGCAGGCATGTTCGGTGAAGGCAAAACCCAGGGCAATTTCGTATTATCAAACCACATTTTTCTCTGCCAGCCTTGCATGGGAACAATGTGCAATTCAAGTCCTGGATAGAATGATTCTTTCAAATATAATGCGATTTCCCCCATGCTCATACCGTGGCGCACAGGAAGCGGCCGTTGTCCGACAAACGATGCACATTGCTCATCGAGCACCGGTCCCTCCACAAGCGTGCCGCCTATGGGATTGGGCCTGTCGAGAACCACTACCGGTTTGCCAGCCTCAAGACAGGACTGCATGCAGAGTTCCATAGTCCAAATGAACGTATAGTAGCGCGAACCGATATCCTGCAAATCGATAACCATTACGTCGATGTCTTCCAGCATCGCCGACTCAGGCTTCCTTGTGTGGCCGTAAAGACTGAAAACAGGCAATCCAGTGCGCCCGTCCCTGAAACCTTCCCATTCAATCATATTATCCTGTGTCTCGCCACGGATACCGTGCTGCGGGCCGAAAAGGACCTTGAGTGTAAGCTTGCGTGATCGCAGGAAGAGGTCTGCAGCATGCTCCAGTTTCCTGTTCACTGAAGCAGGGTGTACAAGGAGCCCAACCCTCGCTCCCCTTAAGCCTTTCGGCCACCTCTTTTCAAAGCTGTCAAGACCGGTATGCACAGGCATAACAAGTATTCACCTCAGTTGAATTCATAATGATAATCGGAATAATGCCCATCGCGCAAGTACCCGCCAATCCCGGGGCAAGTTATGTTACACTCAAATCAAGCGATAAGAAAAACTGAAGGAGAGTATTTATATGTTTAGGAAAACAATCTTTTTTATCTTCTTGATCCTGATCCCCTCATGTCTTTTTGCGAGTGAAGAAGTCGTCAAGATCGATACTCGCCAGGGAGTTACTCTGAATCTTCTGCTTGTTTCAACTGATACGCAGACGGATAAAGTTCTGATAATGTTTCCGGGAGGAAGCGGGTATAATCAATTCAGCTCCGACAATGGAGTTATCTCAAAAGGAAAGAATTTTTTAGTCAGGACCGCCCCGGATTTTGCAAAAAAGGGATTTCTCGTCGCAGTTGTCGATTCTCCTTCCGACAAAAGAGGAATGGATGACAATTTCAGAACATCAAAGGAGCATCTGCAAGATATTACAAAAGTTGTCGAATACTTAACGTCGGAGGGGTACAAGTCGATATATCTTGTCGGGACAAGCAGAGGCACTATATCCGCGGCATATCTTGGCGCAGAACTGAAACATGATAATATTAAAGGAGTTATTCTTACATCAACAATGAGTTATTCAGAGTTTTTACGTTGGATTCCTCTTGAGAAGACTTCCTACCCGGTGCTCCTGGTCCATCATCGTCAGGATGAATGCAAGAAATGTCCTTTCGATGAGGCCGCACGTATGGCCAGGGTATTCAAACATAGTCCTAAAGTTGATTTCGAGGGTGTTACCGGTGGGGCATTTCCTGAATCAGGGCCATGTGAACCTTTGAGCGCTCACGGCTATTTCGGTATCGAAAATAAAGTGGTTGATATCATTGTTAACTGGATTTCAAATACGCCTTAACCCACATTATTCATAAATTTATACAAGGGGCAGGCGGGACATGGTGATGAGCGGACTATGACAGCCTAAGTGACACCAAGGATGGTGACACAGGCTGTCATAGCCTCGGAGCAAGGCTGGATGCCTTGCGAGAATGAGTGAAGCACTGTGGCCTGACTGCCCCTTGTATAAATTTATGAATAAGAACTACTTCGCTGTACTTGCGAAAGAGTACCTGTTTTTTCCGGAATTCTTAATTACGTACATAGCTTTATCTGCTTGTTTAATTAAACTCTCCGCATCCTTGCCGTGATCCGGATAAAGCGCAATCCCGATACTTAACCCAACTGTCGCCACCCTACCATAAAGGTCAAAAGGTTGGGACATGAGCCGGAGTATCTTCTTGGCAATAAGCGCTGCATCGTCAGGAGATTGCAGTTCTGTTAAGACCAGCAGAAATTCGTCGCCTCCGATACGTGCAACAGTGTCAACTTTGCGTACACAGGAAAGAAGGCGCTTTCCCAACTCTTTAAGCAACATATCCCCTGCGACATGCCCATAGCTATCATTGACCTCCTTGAAACCGTCCACGTCTATATACATTATTGCCGCCAATTTTTTATTTCGATCAGCCATCTTCAAGGACATTAATATGCGGTCTTTTGCCAATCTCAAACCAGGCAAGTTCGTTAACGCATCGTGGGTTGCCAGGTGGTGAATCTTCTCTTCCGCTTGCTTACGCTCGGTGATGTCCGTATGAGTTCCGATCATTCGCAGCGGTTTCCCGTCTGCATCACGCTCCGTGATTTTGGCTACAGACAGTATCCATTTCCACTTTCGGTCCTTTGTCTTCTGCCTGAACTCCACTTTATATTCAGGTATTTCCCCCTTAATGTAAGCTCTGTAAACAGCAGCTACCCGTTCCCTGTCATCAGGGTGCAGTCTCTTAATCCATTCTGTGGTGGTCTCGTGAAATTCAGCAGGATCATAGCCAAGCATAAGGGCATAATTAGGACTTACTATAGCTTCGCCTGTTTTTAGATTCGAATCATAAATAGACTGTCCTGATGCTTTCAATGCCAGACTCAGACGTTCCTCGCTCTCTCGCAGTTTCTGCGTCAGCTGTGCCTTTTCCTTGTGTATTTTAGATTTGTACAGCGCTACTTCTACGGCTATTTGAAGTTCATTGACATTGATAGGCTTCAGCAAATATCCATAGGGATCTGTCTGTTTCGCCCTTTTAATTGTGCTTTCCTCAGAGTGTGCCGTCATATATATTATTGGTATGTCATACTGCTTATTTATGCGATCAGCAGTCTCTATACCGTCCATCTTTCCCTTAAGCTTTATGTCCATCAGCACCAGATCAGGCCTGGCTGTTCCTATGCCTCCAAGCGCTTCCTCTCCCGAGGTATATATTCCGGCTATAGAATGCCCCATCCGCAAAAGCTCATCTTCTATCTGTAAGGCAAGCACTCCTTCGTCTTCAATTATAAGTATGTTCTTCTTTTCCATGTTTAATCCCTCTCGGTTTTAAACGAAACTATGGCTTCTGTTCCTTTAACAGATTTGATTTGGAGAGTTCCCTTAAGCTGTCTCGTTAAAACTTTGACAAGCTGAAGACCCAGGGTGTTTGCCTCTTTATAATCAAACCCTTCCGGCAGGCCGACACCGTTGTCTTTGATTGTCAGTGTGTGGGCGCCGTCAGTCTCTGCAAAATTGATGCTTATTAACCCACCTCCATTATTAGGGAAAGCGTGTTTGAAGGCATTTGTGAGGAGTTCGTTGATTATCAGGCCGCACGGTACGGCTGATTCCAGATCGAGTTCAATACCCCCAATGTTGATTTCCGTAGTGATCGCGCTCGTATCAATGCGGTACAGGCTGATTATCTCCGCAATTATTGACTTGATGTAGCCTTCAAAATTAATGGCTGATAGGTCCTTTGTCTGATAGAGCCTTTCATGAACAAGGGCTATGGACCTGATCCTCTGCTGGCTTTCTTCGAATAGGGCTCTCACAGTGGCATCCTTTATTTTTTTTGCCTCTAAAGAAAGGAGGCTTGACACTACCGCCATGTTGTTCTTTACCCGGTGATGGATTTCCCTCAGAAGTGTTTCTTTCTCTTTCAGGGACTGCTTTATCTGCTGTTCGGCCTTCTTGCGCACGCTGATCTCGACTGTTAATGCCGTATTGGCTGCGTTTAATGCGGCTGTGCGTTCCTCTATCCGAAGCTCCAATTCGTCATGCGCTTCCTTTAGCGCTTCCTTACTCCGTTCCAGTTCCGACCTCTTGTCAATCTCGGTCACCATCTTATTGAATGCCAGGGAAAGCGTTCCTATCTCATCTTTTGTCTCTATTTTCAGGAATCTGTCGTCCCCTGTTTTTTGTGGAAGGTCCTGAACGTGACGGGTGAAAAGTTCAAGAGGCTTTGTCAAATATTTTATGATGAAGGAAATGATAAAAAATACCGCTATGATCCCTGCAATAGTGGCGATTAAAAAATAGTGTTCCGCCTGCCGGATAGGACTATATGCTTCAGCTTGAGGATAGTTTGCACCCAGGATCCAGTTTTTTGCCTTCAGCCGCTTGAAAGAAGAAACCATTTTTATACCGTATGACGTTACGGTTTCGTCAGTGCCCTCAAATCCCTCTATGGCCTCATCGTAAAGCCTGTTTAAGCCTGTAGCTTGTTTTGTCAGTATCCTTTTCTTGTCAGGATGCATAATCAAGGTCCTGTCAGTAGTAGTCAGATAGAGATAACCTTCTCTACCTATTTTTACAGCGCTTAGTCTCCCCAGGAAGTTATCTCTCATAAGATCGATGCTCCCGGTTAATATGCCCGTTATTTTGCCTTTGTGGTCAAAAAGCGGCACTGTGAGCATGATGACCGGATGTTTATGCGGCTGCGAGGACACATACGGATCAGAGATATAGTTTTTTTTTGTCTTAAGGGTGTTTATTATGTACTCGCGGAAAGAAAGGTCCAGTCCCCTTCTGCCCGGAATATACGGTGATTCAACGAATATTTTGCCTGATGGCGTGAATAAAAAAAGATGATTGTCAAATATTGTGTGCATAATCGGCCTGTTGTCAAGGAAGGCCTGCGCCTTTTCAGTATTTTGCATTATGTTAGGAGGAGTGGCCTTTGCAATCAAGATAAGATCCTGTTGAGCGGTCAAAAGTTTAGTGTCAATTTCATCTGCAAGTGCGGAGATCGTGAGGAATTGTTGCTTAGCGATAGCTTCTTTGATGGATTTTTTGTAGTGAGAAAAGGCGAAGAACGCAGTTAGTACAAGAATAGTAATAACAAGGCAACAGACGATTAGTGTGAATTTGGCTTTTAATTTCATAGCGGAGGCATCGTCAATTGAAGACCCCGGTTTCGTTGAAGAATGAGCGGTTCAGCTATCATCTTGACTCATTTTCTTGTTAAACTCTTTCCTGTTAATTGCATTTTATTATGATATATATTTTACCCTTTTACGCAGATCACAGTCAAAAAAACGAAAAAAGAATTAACAAGTGGTATGATAGAATTTGCAGACATGAGAGCGACGAAGAGTCGCAGCTCAAAGCGTTTTCCGGCTATGAAGGAGATGGAACTGAAAAACTCATATGTACATGGCTACGATCTTAAAGAAAATATCCGTCTTCAGGATCAAGCTTCAACACTGGTGGAGTTGCTGCACTCAGACACTATTTACCCGGCAGGCAGCAAGATTTTGGAGGCAGGCTGTGGCGTAGGAGCACAAACATTAACTCTTGCCGGAAATAGCCCGGAAGCACTGTTCACTTCTGTTGATGTATCTGAAAACTCAATCCTCACTGCCAGGTTGAATGCTGAGGCTGCAGGGATCACTAACGTCATATTTGATCAAGGTGACATTTTCCATCTACCCTTCGAGCCAAATTCATTCGACCATGTTTTTGTCTGTTTTGTTCTCGAACATCTGCCCCGGCCAGTCGAGGCATTAAAGATTCTGAAAAGCCATTTGAAGATTGGCGGGTCAATGACCGTGATAGAAGGTGATCACGGTTCAGCATATTTCTTCCCTGATAGTGAGTCGGCTCATAAGGCCATTAGTTGCCAGGTTGAGCTGCAAAAACGATCCGGCGGAAACGCAAATATCGGCAGAGAACTGTACCCACTCCTGCACGAGGCCGGCTTCGGGACAATACATGTATCTCCCCGATTGGTTTATGTTGATGCCGGCAAACCCGAACTCGTTGAAGGCTTCACAAAAAAAACCTTTACCGCCATGATCGAGGGGGTACGTGAATCGGCACTTGCAGCGGGGTTAATTGATAAAAACTCCTTCGACAAAGGCATCCGGGACCTTTATCGGGCAACAGAACCGGATGGAGTTTTCTGTTATACGTTTTTCAAAGCAGTTGCCTTTTAAAGAGTGCGCGTTTTTCCGGCAAACCGAGAAGGGCCGAGCACATAACTGATATGAGCATCGATTATGTCCATGAGTTCTTCCACAAGATGTCCCGGTGCATTGACCCTGTCAATGGCTGAGGGGTCCCACTTAAGAAGGCTCTCGTGAAATCTCAGGGCGCTGCGCGAAAGGCGAACGAACTTGCCTTCGCCGGTAAAACAACGACTGCAAATAACCGTACCATGGGGCACATAAAAATTATGATATTCACCCTCAAAAGTCTCCCGACTTTTCAGTGAACAGGTGTGTGCGCCGCATTTTCCGCATGCAGCCAGCCTCGGCGCGTAGCCAGCTGACTGCAGCAACCTCATTTTATAAAAAAGATAAAAGAGTTTGTTGTCGGCATTGGATTCCAGCATTGTCATCATATGCAGGAGAAGCTTGAAAATCTCAGGGGCAGGCTCCCTTTCAGGGAGAAAATTGAGGCACAGTTCCAGTATCTCGGATACATTAAGCAGACGTTTAAAATCGCAGCGCAATACATGAAATGGTTTTATAATATCAGACTGAGTCAACCGCGGGAGACTGGCTTCTTCTTTGCCGAAGAACGAAATCCTAGCATAGGTAAGTGGTTCAAGACTGCTGCCGAATCTGCTCCTGACTTTTCGCGGGCTCTTCGCAAAGGCCTTTAACAATCCATAATTGGGAGTCAGATAGGTAACAATGAGGTCGGCTTCCCCGAAAACACTATTCTTGAGAACGATGCCATAAGTTCGCTTTAGCATTTTAAAAAAATAGGCGATAGGCGATAGGCAATAGGTTATGGGAAAAAAACAAATGCATAAGATAAAGAGCAGACAAAACAGAACGAGAATTTTTTTCTTTTCCTATCACCTATTGCCTATTGCCTGCATTACATAATATTGCCGAAATCTTCCGGCCTGAGATTCTTAAGCCATTCCTCAAGCTCGTCAGCCCTTCGGACCTCAAGCACACGCTCTTCAATGAAAATAGGTGCCTGCACTCTGAGCGCAACAGCAACTGCATCAGACGGTCGCGAGTCAATTGAGACCTCTTTTTTGCCGTTATCTGCATATATCAGGGCATAATAGGTGTTATCGACAATTTCGGTAATGACAATTCTCGTTACCTTGGAATTCAGCCCGTCAAAAACATTTTTAATCAGATCATGTGTGAGCGGCCTTGGGGTAATGACCTTACCAAGGGCAAGAGCTATCGCATCGGCCTCAGGCTTTCCGATCCAGATAGGAAGCGTTTCATTACCATCCACTTGCTGCAGGAGCAGGATATACATACCGCTCCGAGGATCAAAAAGAAGACCCTCAACCTTCATCTGAATAAACATTATTTAAACCCCAATTCACTCAACATAAGGTTATTACTGCGCCAATCTTTCCTGACCTTGACCCACAACTCCAAAAAGACTTTTGTTCCCAACAATTGCTCTATTTCGATGCGCGCAGCTGTTCCAATGGCCTTTAATCTGGCGCCTTCTTTTCCTATTATTATACCCTTTTGCCCCTTTCTTTCAACATAAATATTAACGGTGATAAAAATAACGCCGTCTTTCCGCTCGGACCATTGTAAAACTTCGGTAGCTGTTGAATGTGGAATCTCTTCCTCGGTCTGCTGCATGACCTTTTCCCTGACCACCTCAGCGACCATAAACCGTTCTATCTGATCAGTCACAATGTCATCCGGATAGTATTTCGGTCCCTCGGGGAGATACTGCACGACATTGTTCAGAAGAATGTTGACCCCGTCCCCCTTGAGTGCTGAGACAGGGATTATTTCCCTGAAGGGATAAAGACTGCTGTAAGCCTCGATCACAGGAAGCACCTGCAGCTTCTTCTTCGTATCAATCTTATTTATGACGAGTAAGGTCGGCTTCCCCAGGTCATGCAACATCTTTATTATAAATTTATCGCCAGGGCCTGGCAGATCAGGCTCTGCAATAAACACAATAAGATCTACCTCAGCAGCCGCCCCGCGGGCCTCCCTCACAATAATCTCTCCAAGTTTGTGCTTTGGCTTGTGGATTCCAGGGGTATCAACAAAGATTATCTGGGCATCAGGCAGCGTTTTTATCCCTATAAGCCGGTTCCGGGTTGTCTGGGGTTTAGGTGTTACAATGGAAACCTTTTCTCCGAGAATGGCGTTGAGCAGAGTGGATTTGCCGACATTCGGCCTGCCGGTTAGGGATACATATCCTGAACGGAACTTATCCATCACCATGCTACTTCAGTTTCGATAAAGCATCCATCATGCGCTCAAGTCCCTGTTTTATGATATCCATTGATGTCGCATATGATATCCGGATATACTTATCATCACCAAATGCTTCACCATGAACCAGGGCAATATTCGCCTCTTCCAGCAGATAAGTCGCCATATCGAGCGATGAATTTATCCATCTTGTCCCCACACCCTTCCCGTAAAACTTTGAAACGTTCGGGAACGCATAAAAAGCGCCTTTGGGATTCAGACAGCTAATACCCTCAATGGCATTCAGACCGCCGACAAGGACTTTTCTCCTCCTGTCGAATTCGGTACGCATAACGGATGTGAAGTCCTGGGGCCCTGTAAGGGCCGCCACAGCAGCCTTCTGTGATATAGAAGTAGGATTTGAGGTGGACTGACTCTGTATGTTGGTCATGGCCTTAATAATTTCCCTTGGCCCGGCAGCGTATCCTATCCTCCAGCCGGTCATGGCATGAGATTTGGAAAGCCCGTTAACAACAATGGTCCTTTTTTTTATCTCGCTGCCCAATGAGGCTATGCTCACATGCCGTATGCCGTCATATACAAGTTTCTCGTAGATTTCGTCAGAAATGACGAAGATGTTCCGTTTAACCGCTATCCCGGCAATCTCCTCAAGCGCTTTCTGATCATAAGCAGACCCTGTCGGATTCGAAGGAGAATTGAGTATAAGCGCCTTAGTCCTGCCTGTTATTTTCGATTCAAGCTCCCCGGGGCGCAGCATGAAATTGTCCCCCTCATATGTGGGGACAAATACTGGGTCAGCGTCATTAAGAAGCGCCTGATCAGGATAGGATACCCAGTATGGAACAGGTATTATAACCTCATCCCCGGGATTAAACAGTGCCTGCGCAATATTATACAGGCTGTGTTTTGCCCCGCACGAGACGATAACCTCTTCCTTGGTATAGTCAAGATTATTATCGACGGCAAGCTTTTTTGTGATCGCCTCCTTAAGCTCATCAATGCCGCCAACCGCGGTATATTTTGTAAAACCATCCCTTATCGCTTTGACAGCGGCCTCTTTAACATGGTCCGGCGTATCGAAATCAGGCTCACCGACACCAAAATTAAGCACATCGATACCCCGGGCCTTCATAGACTTTGCCTTGGCATCCATGGCCAGAGTTGCCGACGGCTGAATTCTTTGTGTTCTCTCAGAAAGCATGAAATGAATCCTCCTAGCAAAAGTATAATTAATATTAATTATAACTTATTTGCCGCTTTAAGGGCTTGGAAAAGATATCACGAACTCGATTTCTTCAACATAGTGTGATAGAGTACCCTTGTCCTCAGGGCTCGAGAATAAATAACTTGTATATTCAGGCGCTCAGATTTGGGTCAGATTTGGCTGATCCGACTGAGCAAAACCGCAGGCGTAGCACAGCTACGTCGAGGATTTTGCGACTGAGGACCGGGCAAAGATGGACTGAATCTGAGATGCATCAATGTGCAAGTTATTTATTCGCGAGCCCTCAAGGGGGTGTGAATTGAGTCACAGAGTCTGTCCCTGGTGGTTGGGTTATTTGTTGGTAAGTCCATTGAGACATCTTTTGCAGAATCCGGAAGAGATTGTGGCCCCCTATGTTAAGGAAGGCATGACTGTCTTAGATATTGGCTGCGGCATGGGATTTCTTTCTTTACCGCTTGCTAAACTTGTGGGCAAAACAGGGAAAGTTGTCTGTCTGGATCTGCAAGAAAAAATGATTAAAGGTCTCGTTAGGAGAGCTCTAAAAGCCGGATTATCCGACAGAATTGACGTGCGAATTTGTCGTCAAAACTCTCTTGGAGTGAGTGACATTGCCGGTAAAATCGATTTTGCGCTGGCCTTTGCGTTACTTCATGAGGTGCCTGATAAAGAACGTTTGTTTGGTGAAATATACAATACAATGAAACAGACTGGAGAATTGTTGGTAGCAGAACCCAGGGGACATGTATCAAAGCCGGATTTCGAGCAGACCGTTTCCATTGCTCAAAGCCGGGGATTTGAAGTTTCACGTGACTTAAGAATACAAAGGAGTCGCGCCGTCTTGTTGCGAGTGCGGTAAGAGGTGAATACGAATGAAAGCCATGGTGCTGAACAGGGTTTCGTATTTTGAGAGGAATAGTCAACCCCTTGAGTTGATCGATATGCCGTTGCCCGTTGCCGGAGAGAAAGAAATTCTGGTAAAAGTCACACGGTGCGGAGTTTGTCATACTGAAATTGATGAGATCGAGGGAAGGACCGCTCCACCTCATTTCCCGATAGTTTTGGGCCATCAGATTATTGGAAGGGTCGAACGCACGGGGAGTAGGGCAGAAAGGTTCGATATTGGAGAAAGGGTAGGAATAGCGTGGATAAATTCTGCTTGCGGCAAATGCAAATTCTGCCTCGAAGGCAACGAAAATTTGTGTGCTCAATTTATGGCGACTGGAAGAGATTCAAACGGGGGGTACGCTGAATACACTGTTGTTTCAGAAGATTTTGCATATAGAATACCCGATATCTTCTCTGATGCAGAGGCTGCCCCGCTTCTTTGCGCTGGAGCTATCGGCTATCGCTCGCTGAAGTTGACCGGTTTGCAAGATGGTGAAAACATAGGGCTTACAGGATTCGGGGCCTCCGGACATCTGGTCCTGAAAATTCTGCGATACAAATATACTAACTCCAGGGTTTTTGTTTTTTCCAGAACAACGGAGGAGAGAGAATTTGCCCGGGAACTAGGGGCTTTCTGGACCGGGGATACCGAAGATGAGCCGCCTGAGAAGTTGACCGCCATTATAGATACCACACCTGCCTGGAAGCCGGTTGTGAAGGCATTGAGGAGCCTGGAGAAAGGAGGCCGGCTTGTCATCAATGCTATCCGTAAAGAGGAGAGGGACAAGGAATCGCTATTTGATATTGATTACCCCCGTGATTTGTGGATGGAGAAGGAGATAAAGAGCGTAGCCAACATCACAAGAAAAGATGTTGAAGAATTTTTGGCGCTTGCTGCCGAGATTCCCATCAAACCTGAAATTCAGGAGTACGCGCTTGATGATGCAAATAAGGCATTGCTGGAACTTAAGGAAAGGAAGATTCGCGGCGCCAAGATCCTGAAGATTCGATAGGACCTCTTTGATATCTGCAGCAACCGGACTTCGGCACTTTTGTCTTCGCCATTGCTATTTTTTTCTTGACTGTTACATAATTGTTCCTGATGATTTTCTTCAACAGGAAGGACCGGGCATGGCAACGATAAAACCTCTGAACCAGAGGAAGCACGACAGGTATTTTATCGACGAGATTCCAGTTGAGGGAATTGGAAGCATTGTTGAGGTCAGTAGAAAAGGCCTGAAGATAAAGAAAGCACCCGGATTCGCAGCTAAAACCCCGGCGTTGAGCTTCAAGATTTCCACTTTAGAAATAAAGACAGATGTTCGCTGGGAGGATAAGGATTATATCGGCTTGCAACTATTAGGAGCTTTTAACGATCCCAACTTTATTGTTAAAAGGTTAAAAAAACCAAAAGAAGCAGTCGTCCCGCCTCAAATGAGTGTGTCGGACAAATCCATCCAGCAATATAAAAAAGACGAGATATTGTCCAAAATGGTAAATCTGTTAATGGAGGTAGACAGCCCTGAGACAAATTTCCGGAAGATAGGTATCTATATAGAAGAGATCTCCGCTCTGCAGGAAGAAGAGAGCAAGGCGGCAGCAGAAGAAGAAAGGAAAAAGGCTGAAGAAGATGGTAAGCAGGACGAAGAAACTACTAAAGCGAACAAGCAGAATCAACGCTTCCTGAAGGATGAATTGCTTGAAAGAGCAATCAGTTCAGATGCCGGCAAAGAGGTCTGCGCTTTAAATGTCAACTTTGCTGTCAACAGGCTTGGGCTCGACAATCTTCGCGAGATTTTACGGAACTATGTTCATAAGAGAATTTTTAGGTCTGAGAATTCCTTGTCCGCGTTTAAGGACTGTCAGATTTATAATATTCTGAAATCTGCAGTATTCAAAAATTTGTGCCGTCTCTTTGGTTTTTCAGACATACAGCGTGAAGGCAGCGCCCTTCTTGCCTGTGAGCTGGTCGGAGTCGAGATTTTGATCAAGGAGAGCAGCGGCATACTGGACAACTATTATAAATCAACATCCAGGCTATATTCGGAAGTATCACTGATGTATGAGAAGGCATTATTTGGTGTAGATCCAATCCTGATAGACAAATACTATTTTGAAAAAGGCATGGGGGCTTTTGAGGAACTCTATAGTGGTTATGTCCTGTCGCATAATACACTGAATCCACAATATTCGCCTTCTGAAAAAATTAAAATATCATTAACTAAAAACGGACTTATCTTTTCCTATATTGCATACCTGACCTTCCTTACCGTTAAGTTCATTATGGACAGAGACAAAGATAGCGGGCTTTTCCTGGAAAGAAGACTCAGGGCCAGGGGAATGGACAACAATAAAATCATGGAGTTCTTTGATACATGCGTCAATGAGACCAGGGCCATTTTAACAGATTTTGCCGTTAAGGGCAGCGTATCGAAACCTGCGCTACCTGCCGGTGCATTTGCTGTTGAAAACTACTTTGGCAAGGATATCAGGTTTGAATATCTCATGAAGACTTTCAAAAGTTTCAATAGAATGGCATTAAGATATGAAGATGCTTCTTACGCGCACTTTATTCTGGGCAATATAATTAACTTCGAGGGCTTTGGAATGAACTCAAAAACTGTTATTGTTGTGCCTTGCAACAATATCTCTGACAACCAGTGGTATGTCGAGGATTTTTCCTATTTCGATATCCTGGTATTTAAAGATATCAATAAACTCCCTGCTTTTCTTATGAGTGCTTTTGTTAAGTTATGGAACAGCTTTGATGGACAGATAATTGCGACCTTCAGTCATCTTGACTTTCTGGATTTTACCAACCCACAGTTATATGCGGTCCTTAATAGCTGCATAGTCGATTTTCCGTCATATTTCCTCAATGATGGTGTGTATAAAAAGATGGTTGAGCATTCTGTAAATTACCTCAAGCCATATATTGGCAAGCAGCAGATTGATATTACCAGGTATTTAAATGAAGTTTATTCGATGAATCATATCAAAACAGATGTTCTGCTCAATAAAGAGATCTACTGATTCCCAACCTCAAATATATATGCGCCTTGCCCTGCTTCCGAGGGACAACATTACTTCGTAAGGAATAGTATCCGACCACTGAGCAAGTTCTGCAGCACTGATGCTCTCTTCCCCCTGACTGCCCATAATGATCACGTCATCCGTTTCAGACACCCCTGCAATGTCCGTAACATCTATCATAGTGACATCCATGCATACACGGCCCACAACCGGGGCCCTTTTGCCCCTTACCAAAACTGAAGCATTATTCGAAAAAAGCCTGCTGAAACCGTCCGCATAACCGGCTGCCATAACGCCGATCAGGCTCTCTCTCGAAGTAATAAACGTCCTCCCATAGCTTATAGGAGTACCGGTCGGCAGCTTTCGCAATGCCAATATCCTGGCTCTCGCGCTCATGGCAGGGATCAATTGAACATCAGCAGTCGGAACCCCGCTTGAGAGACCGTAAAGCATTATACCGGGTCTGACAGCGTCACAATGTGATTCAGGCAGAGCCATCACTGCCGCGCTGTTCGCCAGATGATACAGCGGTATGTGTAATCCGGCAGCTGCCAGGTCGTTGCGAAGAGTATTGAACGCAGCAATCTGGGAACAGGCAAAGAAGCGGTCGCTGATGTCGGCATCGGAGAAATGGCTCATAACCCCTTCAATAGTGATTCCCTTCAAACGAGCAATCTCAAGGATATCGCGTTGCACCTGTCCCAGAAAGCCGGACCTCCCCATGCCGGTATCGACTTTAATATGTATATTTATATTACGGCCCCGTTTCTCTGCCTCGCGCGACAGATCAAATGCCGCTTTCAGAGTGCCGACAACAGGCGTAAGATTATATTCAAAAGCTTCGTGACTATCGGGGTCAAAGAGCACTAAAATCGGAACGGTAATGCCGGCCTCTCTCAATTCCCTGGCCTCATCCATAAACGCAACTGCAAGATATTCCGCCCCATCACTGACCAACCTTTTAGATACCTGGGCAGCTCCGTGGCCGTAAGCATCGGCCTTTACCACAGCGATGACCGGCCTCCCTCCGGTTATTTGCCTGGTTACCCTGAAATTATGGGAGACCGCCTTCAAGTCTATTTCAGCAACAAGCCCTCTTTCCATACTACTCCTAAAATCTCAAAATTTTTTTTATTCACCATTCACGTTTCACTATTCACTTTATGTTTTACCGCCTTATAATCTTCAATGGTATTGATATTCATAAATGACCTGCCCCCGGGGTCTATTTCCCTCATATCCGATTCACTGATAAAATATGTGTTCACCTCGTGTAAAAAACGGGTCAGTGAAGTTTTTTCGTGAACGACGGCCTCCTCCAGATAAGGCAGCAGTGTTCGTGAATATACACCTGACAAAGGCTGAGGCCAATTATTAAATACAGGAATAGCTGCATCGCAGGGACCACATTCCCTGCAGTGGCGCAGGCTCCGTTCAAGGATAAAGGTCATGACCTGTTTGTTCAAAAAAGGCATATCGCAGGCCACGACAAAAATACCCGGCCCCTGTGCATTAATCAGCGCAGAGTAAATTCCCGACATAGGTCCCCTCGAAGGAAGCACATCGCCGATAAGCGGCGCCCCGAGGCAAGAGTAAGGCTCCGGCAAGTTGGTACTGATAAACACTTCACGGAATAATTCCCTGAGAAGGGCCAGGTTCCTCGCTATAATGGGCATGCCTTCTATATTGATAAAGCTTTTTAAGGCCCCGAATCTACGACTACCGCCGCCGGCAAGGATAACAGCAGCGGTGATCTCGTCGCAATCGATCACTTTACAACAACTCCTGCATATCCGACAACATGCTCATAATCACCGCTTACCTCACCTGATGTCGCATATTTCACAAGCCTGGCTTGTAGTGCCCCCAATGCCTTTGCGGCATAGAGCATGATTGTCGCAGGAATAAAGCCGCACATGGAAATGTTTTGCTTTACTACTACAGAATAGAGTCCTTCCGGGTTCAATTCAAGCACCTCATTCAAGGCGAGGTTATCCAGCGTCCTTGCAAGCGCATCGGAAACATAATGGCTCATGTCCGAACTTGCAACAATTACGACCGACCTGCCGGAATGCTTAACCGCCCTGGCTATCCCCTCACCTATAATCTTGCAGTCCTGCAATGACGCGTTCTTCACAGCAATTGGGACTATCCTGGCGTTGTCCGAAAAATAGGCTATAAACGGCAACTGCACCTCAATGGAATGTTCAAACTCATGTGCCTGGGTATCGCGGGAAATGGCAGGAAGCTCCCCTGCTATAGCTCCAGCCAGGTCCTCATCAATGGAGAGTATACCGGTAGGTATCTCCCATTCCCCCGAGGCCATTAGCGACAATGAGGCGCCAAGCCCCGTATGGTTAGGTCCCAGGAGAATAAAGGTCTCGGGGAAGCTGATTGAGGAGTAGACTGCACCGGCCACATGCCCGGAATACATCAGCCCGGCATGAGGCGAGAGGGCGCCGATTACTTTCTCTTTGACTGTATCCCTGCTGATATACTGCTCAACCTGGCCCTTTAAACGTGCCGCCGTTCCATAATAAAACTGACCTGCTACAGCTGGAGGTCTTCTCATCAGTACGCCTCTTCTTCAGCCTCATACGACATGCCGGAGTGATCGACAAACTTTGTGCAGTTCGACAGAAATGTAAGATTGATACTGCCCGTGGGGCCGTTTCTCTGTTTGGCTATATCAATTTTAACCACATTCCTGACTGCAGGGTTGCTCCTGACCTGGTCGCTGTCTTTATAAATGAATATGATCACATCTGCATCTTGCTCGATAGCGCCTGATTCCCGTATATCTGCAAGTGTCGGCTTGTTACCGCTCCTCTGCTCCACGGCCCTGTTAAGCTGGCTCAAAGCTATCACAGGTATTTTCAGTTCCTTGGCAAGCGCCTTCAAGGAGCGGGATATTTCCGATATCTCCTGTTCCCGTCTTTCAAAAGTTCCCCTGCTACGCATGAGCTGAAGGTAATCGACTACTACAAGGCTCAGCCCCCGGTGCTCCAACTTGAGCCTCCTTGATTTAGCTCTTATCTCGAGGACGGTAAGGGCCGAAGAATCATCTATAAAAATCGGCGCTTCCGAAAGCCTTCCCGCCGCACTGGTGAGCTTCGGCCAATCCTGTCTATTGATAAAGCCTTTCCTCACTAGCGAGGAATCGACCATGCTCTCGGCGCAGAGCATTCTCATCGCCAGCTGTTCCTTGGACATTTCGAGGCTGAATACAGCCACCGGCTCATTCATTTCGATCCCCACGTGCTGGGCGACATTAAGCGCAAACGCGGTTTTGCCCATGCCCGGTCTCCCCCCGATGATAATCAGTTCGCCGGGCTGAAAGCCTGCGGTCAGTTCATCGAGGTCCTTAAAACCGGACGGCACCCCGGTAATCGCTTCTTTTTTGTCATAAAGGTGCTCGATCATTTTAAAGGTATCTTTGACCACGTCCTTCATGGTAGTAAAAGAGGCCTTGGTCCTTTTATCAGCTATATCGAATATGACCTTTTCCGCGTAGTCAACCATGTCATCAGCTTCGAGGTCATCTTCATACACCTTTGTGCTGATATGGGTCGCAGTCTGTATCAGGGCCCTCAGCAGCGCCTTCTCGCGGACTATTTTCGCATGATACCGTATATTAGCGGATGTGGGAATACTGTTTGCCAGGTTCGAGAGGTATGTAATGCCTCCGACAGCATCAAGTCCATTTGTTTTCCTGAGATGATCAGTGATCGTGATAATGTCGATAGGCTGGTTCTTGTTGAAGAGTTCGAGCATCGCATCGTACAAACGCCTGTGTGATTCCCTGTAGAAATCATCAACGGCCAGCATTTCAAGGGCCTTAGGCAATGCCTCGTTGTCAAAAATTATGGCGCCCAGAACGGACTGTTCCGCCTCAATATTTTGGGGAGGCAATTTGTCTATGCTTACTGCGGCATCCTGCACTACTACCCTCCGCTCTTTATCGTCCTACTCACTTACCACCTGGACGGTAAACTGCGCCGAGACTTCCGGATGGACTTTAACGCTCACAGTGTAATTACCCAGCCGCTTGATCGGTTCTTCCAGAACGATCTTCTTCCTGTCTATATCCAGTCCTTCCTGTTTTAACGTTTCCGCAATGTCCATAGCGGTAACAGAACCGAACAGCTTGTCTTCCTCTCCGGCCTTTGCCTTAATAGTAATCGTAAGAGCCGAAATTTTAGAAGACAGTTCTTCAGCGCCGGATTTTGCCTTTCTCACCGTTTCCTGTATCTTTCTCTTCTCATGCTCCAAGGCTTTGACATTCTTTAGATTGGCCTCAGACGCCAGTCCCCTAGGCAACAGAAAATTGCGTGCGTAGCCATCCTTAACGGTCAGAACTTCCCCGATATGACCCAAGTCTTTAACATCCTCCCTGAGAATAACCTTCATACGAAAAGTCTCCTTTCAATACCAGTTTTATTAGTTATTAGTATAAACAATTATAACCAAAAATAGATAACGGCAGGAACATCCTATCCTTAAAGTCCCCGCTGCCTGACAGCTTCATATATGCTGATGGATGCGGCCATGGCAACATTGAGGCTTTCGGCCCTGCCGATAACCGGAATCCTGAACCTAAGGTCGGCCTTCTTGAGAAGTTCAGCACCGATACCGTAAGCCTCATTGCCGAAAGCAATAGCAGCAGACTCCCTGAAGTCGGTTTCGTAGAGAGAATGTGAGGCATGGACATCCGCTGCATACAGCCTCATTCGCCGCTCCTCCAGAAAGCTCATAAGTACCCCGACACCGGCAGAGAGAACCGGGATAGTGAAAATACTTCCCGCCGACGCCCTGATTGCTTTAGGTATAAAGGCATCGCATGTGCCCGGTGTCAGCAGGACTGCATCTGCCCCTGCTGCATCAGATGCCCGGATAATTGTTCCTATATTGCCGGGGTCACGGACACCGTCGCAAACAACGAGCAAGGGGATATTTTTAAGGGGTATCGCATCAAGGGAAACCGTCTTAAGCTCCAGCACTGCAGCTATCCCCTGAGGCGTTTCGGTATCAGTTAGCTTTTCCATCACCCGTTGAGAGGTTTCGACCAGATTGACGGATGTTTCCTCCATCCGCTTTAAGAGCCGCCGGCCCTCCCTTGCGGAAGAGAAGTCTTGAGTAAAAAAAACCTGCTTCAGAGAGGCATACGGCGAAGCCAGCGACATTTCAATAAGATGCGGGCCTTCAATAAGGAAAAAAGCGCCTCCTCGCCTGCCGTGTCTTTCCTTTATTCTCAGTGCTTCCTTAATCAGCGGATTCGCCGTGCTTGTTATTACCTGCGGACTCATAGAGATACTTTGAAAGGTTCAGGGATAAACGTGATAATAAATATTACAAGGGTCAGCAATGCTATTGTCTTTCTGTTAGGATCGAGAGGCGATTCCCAGTGCAATACGGGAGGGTGCTTAATCCCGAGGATTAGCATCAGTACTGCCCACACAAGCCAACCATCCCATCCGGGAAAGCCAAGCAATGACGATATTCCCAGAAGAGCAAGCAACACCACAAGGAATTGAGAGACATGACGTTGCCGTTCGCCCAGGATTGCATAGCAGACATGGCCTCCGTCAAGCTGGCCGATAGGTATGAGGTTGAGAGAGGTTACAAAAAGCCCTATCCAGCCCGCAAAAGCAACAGGATGCAGCAAGATATCATAGTGTTCCGGGGTGGCGCCGAGAATCACGCGGGAAAGAAATGAGAACAGAAGGCAATCTCCGAGAGAGAGTGTGCTTTCTCCCTGCGGCAGCGGTATCACCTTTGACAGGTGGAGGCCTATTACGCAGGCTGCTACAGAAACAATAAAACCGGCTATCGGTCCTGATGCCCCGATTTCGATGAGCGCCCTCCGTGTAAGAATAGGCGACTTCATTTTTATAAACGCACCAAAGGTGCCGAATATTGAGGGCGCCGGAATAAAATACGGCAGTGTTGCAACCGTGTGGTTCTTTCTCGATGCAATATAGTGGGACAGTTCATGACAAAGCAGTATGGTCATAAGCGTTCCGGCAAAAGGCAGCCCTGCAACAATTTTACCGGGTGTTTTAATAATATTTATCCCCTGCTGAAGCGCACCCGCGGAAAGCGTTGACAGAAAAGTCAAGATGAAAAGAACTATATGAAGATACGGAATCTTTCGCCCATTGCCCATTGCCTATATCCCATCCTTTAGGAGCTTGCCTTTCACATCATAATCATATGCATCGGTAATTTCAACTGTGACCAGATCGCCGGCTTTAAGCTTATCTTCGCATTCCCGCGTTTCCGCTCTTTCAATAATGACTACCCCGTCTATTTCAGGGGCATGTGAATAGAGCCGGGCAAGAATAACGTCTTCCGCGGCCTCGTCAACAATTGCCCTGAAGCGTCTGCCGATAATCTCCCTGTTTATCTCAAGTGATATTAGAGCCTGGCGCTTCATAATCTCTTCAAATCTTCTTTGCTTCACCTTATCAGGCACCTGTCCTTTATATGTCGCAGAGGGGGTACTCTCTTCCCTTGAGAACTTAAAGACGCCGAGCCTGTCAAACCGGGTCTCTTCGATAAAATCAATAAGTCCATTAAATTCCTCTTCGGTCTCAGTAGGAAAACCCACAATAAAAGTTGTTCGGAGAGCAATTCCCGGTATCCTCCGGCGCAGCGCTCTGATGAGCTTGCGGTATCCGGTGCGCGTCCCGCGGCGCCCCATGAGCCTCAATATTTTGTCCTCGGAATGTTGAAGCGGAATGTCGAGGTATTTCTGTATTTTATCCTCCTCAGCAATGCATTCGATCAAGGCCTCGCTGATAGCGGTAGGATACAGATACAAGAGCCGGATATAAAAATCCCCCGGTAGAGAGGCAAGATCGCGTAATAACGCGACAAGGTCATACCGGTCAAGATCTTTTCCGTAATTGGTAATGTCCTGGGCCACCAGAATCAATTCTCTTGCCCCGGCCTTTATGTATTCGCTCGCCTCAGCCATTATCAGCTCAGGTCGGATACTCCTGAACGCCCCACGGATCGAGGGAATCACGCAGAATGTGCATTTTTTGTCGCAACCTTCGGCAATTTTAAGATATGCATAAGAAGAGGCTATAGGCGATGGGCGATGGGCTATAGGTATTTTTCTTTTGCCTATGGCCTCTTGCCTATAGCCTATAGCCATATTTTTTTTGCAGTACTCAATTATCTTAGTTTCCTCCCCCACCCCCCATATGCCGTCAATTTCGGGTATCTCTTTTAAAAGCTCATTTCTATAGCGGGCGGCAAGACATCCGAACACGACCAGCTTTCTGCCGTCTTCTTTCATCTGCGCAAGTCTGAGGACTTCCTCTATCGACTCTTCTTTTGCGTCCTTAATAAAGCCGCATGTGTTCACAAGAAGGATATCCGCATCATCCGCATTGGCTACACTGATGAAGCCTTCCGCAGTGAATGCCCCGGACAGGTGCCTTGAATCAACACTGTTTTTGGGACAGCCAAGGGTGGTTATGTGTATTTTTGCAAGTGCAGGAATAATTTTAGACATGAACTATATGCTTTACCGGTTTTGTTTAAAAAATTTGGGAGTGAGTCATCTCACTTTTATTATTATATCAGAAGTTCAGTTGTTAGCGACCATTTTTGCAGAATAACATTTCATGATCAGGAATCCCGAAGCGAGAGCCAGACTACAGGCGGCAAAAGGAAAGAAGGGCTTAATCTCAAAAAGAGCGCCGGCCAGCAGCGGACCTCCGATCATTGCCAACGACAGCACTGACGACATAACGCCGAGCACCTCTCCTCTTCTCCGGGGACCCGCGATGCCGGCAACACGGCTCGTCATTACCACTCTCAATAGTGAATGGCTGAACACATGAAAAACAATGCCTAAAATAAGAAAATAAGTCGAGGGCACCATCAATAATGAAAGTCCAATTGCGCTGGAAAGAAACGCCCACACTTCCAGAGATGATTCTTTGAAATAGTTGAGCCAAAAGTTGCGGAGTAAAATCACCTGGTTCAAAAAAACGGCAAGTCCCATAGCAGTGTAAATAGCTCCGACCATGGTTACACCGAAACCGAAGACCCTGCCCATATACAATGCAAAAATCGATTGCATCCCGGAAATCGAAATACCGAAAAAGAACCAGGCTACATACCGCGGAAGTAAGAGTTTATCATGAACTGCATTGGCCAGAGGACGCAGCGGATTGAGCGCCATCTTCTTCTCTTTGTCCATGTGTTTGTGAGTTTCCGGCAAAAAGAAAAAAGCGCCTATGACATTGAGAGTCGCCAACCCCGCGACAAAGAAAAAAGGTAAAGCATGAGATACGGAGCTGAGCGCGGCACCAATGGCCGGACCGACAATAAATCCGATGCCGAAAACAGCTCCAATGATTCCAAGATTCGAGGTCCGTTCTTTATCGTCTCTGGCAATATCGACCAGGTAACTTTGCGCGATCGGCAAATTCCCTGCCGCCATACCGTCAATGACCCTTCCCAGAAATAAAACCCATATGGCATGGGCCGATGCGAAAACAAACCACCCAATGGCGGTACTCAAAATGCTGACAATCAAAACCGGTTGACGGCCTATCCTGTCGGACAGTGCTCCCAAAAAAGGTCCGCTCACAAAAGAAAAAAGAGAAAAAACCGAAAAGAGCATAGTTAAGGTAAAGGCTGATGCGCCAAAACTTTCTACATAAAATGGCAGAACGGGAATAATAATGCCCAGGCCGAGAACATCAATGAGGACAGTTAAAACGATGATAATTTTTTCATTTCGCCAAATCAAATCATCTTTCTCTGTTTCACCACTGCATGATATACAACAACATACCCAACCGCAGCTGATACAATCGCCACGACCGTCGAACCGAAAACAAAGGGCCAAAAGAGAAAACTCACTTCATGGAACAGATATGAGCAACTCAGGTAGTGCCATTTCAATGGAGGAATAATTTTATCGACACCGAGAAGTTTCGTGCCTAACCAGGTTGAAAAGGTGTAAATCGGCACAACGGTCCAGGGGTTTGAAATGTAAACAGCAACAATCGTAACAAATCTGTTCGTCCTGAACAACCATGCAGCTCCGATGCCGAGCGCTGTATGCAGCCCTATCAGCGGTGACATGCCGATAAAGACACCCACTGCAAAAGAAACAGCAATCTTCTTCGGGGAATCGTTGGTGCTGATTACTTCCCTAAGCTTGTCACGCAGTGCCAAAGTGCTGGTATCCCTCTGTTTTCATGGCAGCTTCCCTGCCTGAGTTGTCTACGGTCACCCGTTCTTTATCTGTGATCTCCCCTATACAGAACGCATGAATACAGTCGAGCTTCTCCGCAGTTTCAGGAGAAACCGTGAACATAAGCTCATAATCCTCGCCGCCGGAAGCCGCAAACTCCAGAGGAGACGACTCCATGAGGCCGGCGGCAAATCTCATGCTTTCCGATATCGGGATTTTTTCGAGATATACCCTTGCGCCTACATTGCTTTCATCACATATTCTGCATAAATCTATGAACAAGCCGTCGCTTACATCGATCATTGAACTAATATACGGCAGCAACTCACGCACCTCCCTGGCTACCGGCATCAAATGCCTTGCTAAAAGCGGCCTTACTACATTGCCGTCGAATTTGACGAAGCCCCCGCCATGTGTCAGCATCAAGTCCGGCAGAGGGTCTGCAAAGTTCTTCCATAGTTTCACAGCTTCTTTCGATTCCGGAGCAAGCCTTCTCAGCACAGCGAGCCCGCACGCTGCATCACCGGTTGCCGAAGTCACGTAAATTCTGTCGCCGGGGACAGCGCCGCCCCGCGTAATAGGTTTGCCTGCGTAGCCTATAACCGTCGCAGAAAAAACCATATCATTCCGGGCAGAAGATAAATCTCCGCCTATAAGTGCCAGGCCGTATTGCTGTAGGGCGCGTGAAACTCCGTCGTAAAACTCCCGGAAAAAGGTTTCATCCGTATCTTCTTTCAGGGAAGCGGTAAGCAGAAGGTAGCGGGGAGATCCACCCATCGCCATTATGTCGCTCACATTGACCGAGACCAGCTTAAACCCCAGATGGAACGGGGCTGTATAACTTAAATCAAAATGGACCCCTTCATGCATGAGATCGGTGGTAACAAGCAGTCTTTCAATGTTTTCTACAGGCGGCGCAATAGCAGCGGCATCATCTCCGATGCCTATAATAATGCCGCTGTCCCCTTTCTGTCCAGGAACGTTAAACCTTCTTCTTATTTCTTCGAGAAGTCTTAACTCTCCTATCAGGCGCAGTTGCATGTTTGACCTTTGAACGCTCTGTGCTGTGAAGCGTCTTCACCTTTTTTATTGCCTTACCGGCAGGTTTGAGGGCATGTTTCAATACATCGTCCATAGTTTCAACGAGCACAAATGTCATCCCGTCTTTAACATATTTAGGAAGGTCATCGAGGTCTTTCTTGTTTCTGTGAGGAACTAACACGGTCTTTATCCCCATCCTTTTGGCTGCAAGGGTCTTTTCCTTGAGTCCTCCGATTGGAAGCACCCTGCCCCTCAACGTAACTTCGCCGGTCATTGCAACATCCTTTCTTACGGGTCTTCCTGTCAATGCAGATGCAATTGAAGTGGCCATCGTAATTCCAGTCTGACGGCCCGTCCTTGGGGATAGCGCCGGCAGGGACATGAATATGCATGTCTATATTGGAGAATAAATCATCACTCAGTCCGAGGCCGGAGGCCCGTGACTTGATGTAGCTTAGGGCTGCCTGGGCCGACTCCTTCATGACATCCCCCAACTGGCCGGTGAGCGTAAGGTTTCCCTTTCCCTTCATCATCGTCGCTTCGACGTATATAACATCTCCGCCGGCCTCTGTCCAGGCAAGACCTGTTGCGACTCCGACTTCATTCACCTTCATCTCCTCTTCAGGCAGAAACTTCTGAACTCCAAGGTACTTATGGACGTTCTTAGCAACCAGAGAGAAGCTCTCCGCTTTGCCCTCGGCAACCTGCTTGGCCACCTTACGGCAGAGATGGGCTATCTCACGCTCAAGATTCCTGACCCCCGCTTCCCGCGTGTAGTGAGATATTATTTGCTTTATAGCGGAGTCGCCTATCTGAAGTATCTTTGTGGTTATCCCATGTTCGTCAAGCTGTTTAGGTACCAGGTACTTTTTCGCTATCTGGAGCTTCTCCTCCTCAGTGTATCCTGACAGATACAATATTTCCATTCTGTCTCTGAGCGGCCCCGGAATCGTGTCGGTGAGGTTTCCGGTGGTAATAAACATAACGTTGGACAGATCAAAAGGCACAGCCAGATAATGGTCTGCAAAAGAATTATTCTGCTCCGGGTCAAGCACCTCAAGAAGCGCGGAGGAGGGATCGCCCCTGAAATCCGTGCCTATTTTATCAATCTCATCAAGCATGAATACCGGATTATTTGTTCCAGCCTGTTTGATACCCTGAATTATTCGCCCCGGGAGTGCGCCGACATATGTTCTCCTGTGGCCTCTTATCTCCGCTTCGTCACGCACCCCGCCAAGAGAAACCCTTATAAACTCCCTTCCCAGCGCACGGGCTATCGAACGGCCGAGCGAGGTCTTGCCGACACCAGGGGGGCCTATAAAGCATAGTATCGGCCCTTTCATTTTCTCTTTCAATTTCCGTACGCTAAGATATTCGAGGATCCTTTCTTTTACCTTCTCAAGATCATAATGGTCATCATTAAGCACTTTTTCCGCTTTCCCTATATCCAATTGGTCTTTCGTGCTCTTTGACCATGGGATTTCGGTAAGCCATTCAAGGTATGTCCTTATAGTGCCTGCTTCCGCACTGTCGGGATGCATCTTTTCGATGCGCCTGAGTCTGTTTCTCCGCCTCCTTCATAACTTTTTCAGGCATCTTTGAATCATCTATTTTTTTCTTGAATTCTCTTACCTCTTCCGCGCGCTCATCGATATCGCCAAGTTCCCGCTGTATAGCTTTCAACTGCTCTCTAAGGAAGTACTCTCTCTGAGTCTTGTCTATTTCACCCCGGGCTTCAGTCTGGATTTTTTGTTGAATGGTAAGAAGCTGCACTTCCCTGCCGAGTATTTCACTTACCCTCGTCAAACGCATAACAGGGTCTGCCATTTCCAGAATTTCCTGCGCCTGGTCCGTCTTCAGCCCCAGGTTTGCAGTAATAAGATCCGCAAGCCTTCCAGGGTCTTCTATATTCTCTATAACGACCATTACGTCCGGCAAAACCGTTTTCCCCAGGTTCACCACCTTGTCCATCTGCTCCTTGACGTTCCGGATCAATGCCTCGTTCTCGATGGATGTTTCAGCAGGTTTTTCCTCGGTGACCTTTGCAATATCGGCCATAAAAAAGGGCTCATGCTGTGTAAACCGGCTCACCCTCGCCTTGCTTAGTCCCTGGACAAGGATTTTGACCCGCCCGTCAGGGAGTTTGAGCATCCTCATGATCATACAGACCGTTCCCATCAAATACAGATCATCAGTCGTTGGCGTTTCCACATTTAAATCCTTTTGGGCCAGCAGGAGCACCATCCTGTTGGTGTTCAGAGCGTGGTCAATCGCCTTTATAGAGATGTCCCTCCCCACAAACAGAGGTAGAATCATATAAGGGAAAATTACTATGTCCCTTACGGGCAGCACCGGCACTGTATCGGGGATTTCAACTTCTTTTGTCTCTTCTTTATCGTTAGCTTCAGCCATCTTCGCTTCCTCCATGCTTTATAAACACCCCCCAAAGTTCTTTGTGCATATGTATCTGCGCACACGAGTAACAACTCATTCACGCATTACATGTTTTTTAATCAGCGGTTCTTTTAATTGTAATTTTTACAGCCTTGCGCTCCCGCTTCGGAAACCGTATGCTTATGACGCCGCGGGAGTAGAATGCCTCTGAAGAAGAAGCATTCACCGGGACAGGAAACTTAATGACTCGTCTGAACCCTCTGATGCCGCGTTCCATGCATATGTAGCGCAAATCGGGCTCACCGCCGGCATCGCTTCTTATCCCTTCAATTATAAGCATATCTCCGTATACCCTTATGGATACATCATCCGGTTCCATGCCGGGCAAATCAATCTCAAAAATAAGCTCATCTCCTGTTTCATAAATGTCCACCAGCGGCCATACAGACGATTCAACGTGATAAAGACAAAGCCCTTTTTGTATATTTCTCATACTACAGCTTCAACTTCTGGATCAGGTACCGCCTGAAACCCTCAGATAATTCCTTGTTTTTAAGTGCAAAATCAACGATTGCTTTCAAATATCCCATTTTATCGCCTGCATCATACCTATCGCCTTTTATCAAATACCCATAAATAACGCGTCTGTTCAGCAGTTCCCTCAGCGCATCGGTAAGCTGTATCTCTCCACCGGCGCCTGGTTTCTGTTTTTCAAGAATATCAAAAATATCCGGGGTAAGGATATACCTTCCAATTATAGCCAAATTTGACGGGGCTTCCTGGGGTTTAGGCTTCTCTACAAGGTTCCTTATCTTATAAACCCCTCCATCGACCGTTCCGTCAATAATACCGTACCTGGACACCTCCGATTGGGGGACCTCCTGAAGAGCGACCACCGGGCATTTTAATTCATCATATACCCGAATCATTTCCTGAAGCAAAGGATAATCCGGATCTACAACATCATCACTCAGTATAACAACAAAAGGCTCATCCTTGACAAAAGGTTTGGCACATAGAATCGCATGTCCCAGGCCAAGCGCAACGCGCTGCCGGATATAAGCAAAGTTGATATGGCTGAGCTTGTTGATCTCTTCGAGCAGTTTCTTTTTGCCCGAGTTCCTGAGTTTCTCTTCCAACTCATAAGCGGAATCGAAATGGTCCTCTATGGCACGTTTATACTTACCTGTTATAACAACGAACTCCTCTATACCGCAGGACATGGCCTCTTCAACTGCATACTGAATCAGAGGTTTGTCAATAATAGGCATCATTTCTTTGGGTGATGCCTTGGTAGCCGGCAAAAAACGTGTACCAAGCCCTGCGGCGGGCAATATAGCCTTTGTTATACTTCGCTTCATTGCAGCTATCTCCCTTTCGTGCTGCGACTTAGTGCCGGAGACGAGACTTGAACTCGTACGAAACTAGGTTTCGAGGGATTTTAAGTCCCTTGCGTCTGCCAATTCCGCCACTCCGGCATATATGATGCACAGTGAGAACAGAAAAATATTATATTACTTTAATACGATACTAAAAAACCGAGGAAAGTGCAACTTAATAACAAAACAGGCGATGGGCTATAGGCAATAGACTATAGGATAAGGGTGTTGATTTTTTTTACCTATAGCCTATAGCCTATAACCTATTGCCTGTTTTATTATTTGGAGGTTTATTGCATGATTGACGACAGCTTCTTGCAGGAGCTATTAAAAAAGGCCCTTTCACATGGCGGTGAATATGCAGACATTTTTGTTGAGCATAAAGAGACAACGTCGATACAGCTTGAGGACAACAGGATTGAAAAAGTAGTTACCGGCTCTATCTCTGGCATAGGCATCCGTCTTATTTACAAAGGAAAAACAGCATACGCCTTCAGCAATGATTTTTCGAAAAACATCCTGTTAGACCTTGCTGCTACGGTCAGCAAGGCTGCAGCCGATACGGTCCTGGATGTCATCTTAGATATGAAACAACAACGGCCCGAAACAATTTCTCCAATTAGAATACCTCCAGCTTCAGTGACTCTCGACAAAAAGATTGCGCTGGTCCAGGAGGGTAACAAGGCCGCGCGGTCTCTCGACGCTAGGATAAGACAGGCAAGCATCATGTACAGGGACTCGCTGCAAAAAGTGAAGATCGCCACATCAGGTGGAATAACGACGGAGGATGAACGTATATATACCACTGGCGCAGCTTATATAATTGCAGCTGATGGCGCTTCCATACAAACAGGACATGAATCTGCAGGGGGGCTTGCCGGATACGAACTATTCGAAACCTATCCCATGGCCACACTCGCTGAAACAGCTGCCCGACGGGCGGTAATGTTGCTCGGCGCACGCAAGGCGCCAGGTGGCAGAATGCCTGTCATTATATCATCGTCTGCAGGAGGAACCATGATCCATGAGGCAATCGGACATGGCCTGGAGGCTGATCTTGCACGGCAGGGGTTATCCGTCTACTCAAAAAAGCTCGGTTCACGCGTCGCCTCTCCGCTGGTCACTGTGATCGACGATGCTACGATCCCGAATAAGCGAGGCTCATTTTCCGTGGATGATGAGGGCACAGCTGCGAGAAAGAATGTACTGGTAAGTAATGGCATTCTTAATAGTTACATGTATGACAAATATAATGCCTTTATCGACAAAACCAATTCGACGGGTAACGGAAGGAGAGAATCTTATGAGAATAAGCCGATACCACGCATGACAAATACCCTGATCGCTCCGGGAAGACTTTCGCCGGACGAAGTGCTCAGGTCGGTCTCAAGCGGATTGTTTGTAAAAAAAATGGGCGGTGGTCAGGTTAATACTGTAACAGGAGATTTTGTATTCGAAGTTCAGGAGGGTTATATAATCGAAAACGGTAGTGCGGCTGATCCTGTAAAGGGGGCCACCCTGACCGGAAATGGACCCTCGGTACTACTGTCAATAGATATGGTTGCCTCGGACCTGGGTTTTTCTATCGGCACCTGCGGCAAAGACTCCCAGGGTGTCCCGGTATCAGATGCAATGCCGACATTGAGGATACCTGAAATGGTAGTGGGAGGAGAAGTCGGTTGAGAGTTGTGGCAAATACCACACATAATCGCAATTTATCAACACTTTTCTGAAACGTACCGTTGTTTTATACTACTTTATTTTGTGGCACATTCCTTGCTAATTTATAAATTCTGATGAGATTACAAAGGACAATAAAGAACGAGACCACTTTTCACGGTATCGGCCTTCATACAGGCAGATATACGACAGTACGGCTAAAGCCTGCTTCACGGGATACAGGCATCGTCTTTTACAGGACGGACAAGGGGACAATAATAAGGGCCAATATGGCCTCTGTAATCGACACCTCTTTTGCGACAACAATAGGCTATGACGGTACAAGAATAAAAACAGTTGAACACCTTCTGGCGGCAGCCACAGGGCTTGGAATTGATAATCTTCTGATCGAGGTAGACGGCCCTGAAATTCCCATTCTCGATGGTAGTTCAACAGAGCTTACCGGGCTTATACTTGAAGCCGGCATAGCGAAACAGGGTAAGAAAATATCTTATATAAAGATCACCAAGCCGGTCGTATATGAGGATTCTCACGCTCATGTAATGGCTCTTCCATTTGACGGCACCCGCATATCATACTCCATAAGCTTCAATCACCATGTTGTGGGTCATCAGGAACTGACAGTCGACCTTACTGAAGAAACCTTCGTTAAAGAGATTGCCCCGGCGAGGACGTTCGGTTTTTTGAGAGATGTAGAGGCGCTGAGGGCAAATGGGCTTGCAAAAGGCGGCTCACTCGACAATGCCGTCCTGGTGGGAGATGAAGGAATCCTGAATTCTTCGGGGCTCAGGTTTTCCGATGAGTTTGTGCGGCATAAAATACTTGATACTATTGGAGATATTTCACTTATAGGGTTCCCCATCCAAGGACATCTGCTGCTGGAAAAGGCTGGACATACCGCCAATCTGAGATTCCTGAAGAAGCTTATGGCCTCGCCGGATTGCTTCCGTTTCATTTCTGAAGTTGACCATTCAAGCCAACAAGTTTTAAACTACAGATAAAAAAAGAGGGAATACCCGATTTTCCGTCACTCTACCAAGAAAGAAAATCATCTGGGTATTCCCCAATTTTTTCTACATCCCGACAAAACTATTGTTATTTCTTTTTTGCAGTCTTCTTCGCTGTTGTCTTTGCAGCTGCTTTTTTTGCAGGAGCCTTTTTTGTTGCGGCCATTTTTTTCACCCCCTTTCAGTCCCGGTAAGCCTGTCGCAAAGCATCTTACCGGGTCTCCTTTGTTTTTACGCCCTTCCTAACAGAGTAATTCTCTTCTCCGATAGAATACGCTTTAAGCTGATATCTTTCTTCTTCCGTACCTTGTAATCAGATTCCTCGATAACAGAGCAGTTAATTTGTTTGCCGAACTTCTTCTCAATGTCCTTTAATCCAAACCAGAGTGAAGGTGTGGAAGGACCAATAACAATTAAATCCACTGTCGGGGCATCTTCTCCCTCGGCGTATGCTCCATAAATAAAAGCGATAGTCACATTGTTGGCCCTCAAAAGGCTTTTCAGTGCTCCGGGGAGTCCAAGAGATTTTGCGATAAGATTTTTCAGCTCGGAGTAAAGGGGGGAGTTGTCATTGGCCTGGAAATATTTCAGGTTCGCAACTTTCTCGCTGAAGACGATTCCCATTTCTTCCAGTTTGTCCAACTCTCTTTTCACTCCAGACGGGTTCTTCCTCAACAGTTTTGCAATTTCACGCACGTAAAATTTCTCATCAGGGCTATTCAATAATAGAGACAGCACGTCAGCCCGAATCGATGATGAAAATAAACTCTTAAGCATTATTAACCCCCACGTTGCTATAAATATAAACGATCAGTTATTTTTTGTCAACAAAAAAATTACATTTTAAAACGATAGTTGTTTTTTGTAGAACATTCACTTTTGTAGAACAATCGTTCATTGATTTAAATGTTCTGTTCTGAACAGTGAATGGCGGGGTAACAGGATAACGGCAGGTAAACGCTGGGAGAAAAAATAAACAGTGATTTTTTTCTTCTTAACCTTAACCTATACCTTGACCTGCCACTACCCGATGTTGACTAATCCCTTTCGCAGTACCAGTAGTTCCGGGCCCGTGGCATCAACAATGGTTGACGGCAGAATACTCTCTAACTCGCCGCCATCTATGATCAAGTCAATAGCATCATTAAAGTAATTCATCACCATCGATATGTTTTTTCCGGGTGGCATGCCTGAAATATTGGCGCTGGTGGCCGCGACCGGAAAGCCCGAGGCCATTGCAAGGCTGAGTGCAAACGATTCGCCGGGCATTCTCACCGCCACTTTATTGTCTACGACGATAAGATCAGACAGACCTCTGCGCGCCTCAAACAACAGCGTGAGCGGACCAGGCCAGAATTTTCCGATGAGTGCAGCTGCCTTATCGGTGATTCTTTCCGTCAGCATTAACAACTGCTTCATGTCCCCGATGATCAGCGGCATCGCCATGTCCATAGGCCGTCGCTTTATATCGTATAGTCTCTGCAAGGCCGGCTCGACATCATACTTTGCTCCGAGTCCGTAAAAGGTTTCGGTAGGATAGGCGATTATCCCCCCCTGCCGGAGTATACACACTGCATCGGCCAGTGCTGATTCAATATTAACAGGAGAGACTCTTATCAGCGTGGCAGTTTCCTTTGACCGGCGGCAGCCCCCTTCACTATCGAAGCCGCCTCGCGTAGATATACTGGAAGGTTCCATGCGGCAAGACCGCAGGGAATCTTTATATAAGGAGTATCTTTCATTCTATTCTATCGCTGAGCTTCGTGCTCGACCGCTCAGCGAACACGCTTATTATCCGTTTAATAGGGCCGTAAGATATGCAAGATAGATTATCATAAATACAAATTATTATGGAATTTCTCCATAGACAATGGAATTAATCCATTTTCATACTGTATAACATGCCGCCGAAATACCAATAAATCAAATGGATAGTAGCTTGTCTAGCCTGGCATATCCTTTGCATTGTTAACTGTGCCATAACTGTGGGCGGTAAAAAAACTATGATACCAATTCTGGGATTATTAATTGTTTCGTTTGCTGTGGTCAGTGGGTACAGACTCGAGGACGGCAATGTACGTCTTCTCCTGCAGCTTCCTGAAATTATCGTAATATTCGGCGCCGCATTAGGCGGTTTCATTGCGGCAGCCCCGAAGCGAGTCATCATATCGGTGGCAGGGGGAGTGAAAAAAACCATTGTCGGCAACGGTCACACAAAAGCCGATTACCTGGAATGTTTAAGCCTTCTCGGGGATTTTTTTAATGCTGCAAAAAAAGATGGTCTCCTGGCCATAGAGCAGGACCTTATTGAACCTCGCGAAAGCCAGATATTCAATAAATACCCGGGCATGTTGAAGAAACACTACGTCATGTTGTT
This sequence comes from Nitrospirota bacterium, assembly GCA_963710375.1. Taxonomy (GTDB): domain Bacteria; phylum Nitrospirota; class Thermodesulfovibrionia; order Thermodesulfovibrionales; family Dissulfurispiraceae; genus JADFXI01. The sequence goes on along the minus strand of CAVPZX010000006.1, from coordinate 51,409 downwards.
TATCATCGACACTTTTAAAATAATGCTGTCCAGCAATATTTCGCCGTTCGATTTGGAACAGCTTCTGGATACCGAACTGGAAATGCACCATGAATGCGGTGTTGTGCCTTCGAGGAGCGTCGGAAGTATAGCCGACGCGCTGCCGGGATTGGGCATAGTTGCTGCAGTCCTCGGCGTTATCGTGACCATGGGAAAGATGAATGAGACTCCGGATGTAATTGGCCGCAGCATTGCCGTGGCACTCATAGGCACTTTATTGGGCGTGCTGTTGAGCTACGGCTTCATCGGGCCTCTGTCCCGTCATCTTGAACATATAGCAGATGACGAAAGGGAGTTCCTGAATGTGGTCAAAATCGCGATTACGGCATTCGTGTCGGGTATGCTGCCGCAGGTGGCCATCGAATTTGGCAGGAGGGTCATCCCCGAGGAACTGCGGCCAACCTTTGAAGAACTGGAAGTCGCTTTCGATGCAATCAAAAAACCAGCAACTAATTAAGATCATCAAGAGGTCCCGCAGGATATTCGCCCATCATGAGGGCGGCGTATGGAAAATAGCCTATGCAGACTTCATAACGTCAATGATGATCTTTTTCCTTAGTATGTGGCTTTTGTCATTGGTGAGCAACTCCGGCAAATCCGTATTCTCGGAATATTTCAAGACGGCATCTCCCATTGACGGGAGCCGGGCCTCAGTGTTCAAGATGCAGTTCTTGTTCGAGCGCGAAATGAACCAGCGCAAGGACGCAATCAAAAAAAAGATTGAAGAAAAAACCGTGTCGCTGTCTGACAACCTGGCAGTGGAAGTTTTGGATAATGGCGTCCGGATTCAGATGATGGACAGCAAGGAAAAAAGTCTCTTTCAGTCAGGCAGCGCTAGGCCAACTGTAACGGCCATTAAACTATTCAAAGAGGTTGCAGACGGCATCAGGGACCTGCCGAACAAAATCACCATAGAAGGACACACTGATTCCGCTCCTTACGGTAACGGTCAGATAACCAACTGGGAGCTTTCTACTATGCGTGCCTCGTCAGCAAGGATAGAGCTTGAAAAAAACAATATCCCGGCATTCAAGATCGATAAGATTGTGGGCTATGCCGATACACGGCCTCTTATCAAAGACAATCCTTTTGACAGCCGTAACCGCAGGATAAGCATATTCATCGCTTTCGAACAGCTCAAAATTGATTAGCAATATATGGATTATTTGAGCTTTTTTCTGAGGGTCAAACGGTTTATGCCAAGGATGCGGGCGGCCTCAGATTGATTTTCCCGCGTCCGGGACAAAACATAATCAAAAATCGGTTTGTCCACCTCACTGTGGATCTTTTCGTAGATGTCCTTATCCTTTTGTTCAATGGCCTGCTTTAAAATCGGGAGGATCGCAGAACCGAGCGTTTCAGCGGGAGACCCCTTTTTCTGTGATGCCTGCAGACTGTCTCCGAGTTCCTTGATCTCCTGAGCAGTAAGGAAGTAACTCTTGCTCAGGGCAATGGCGGAACGTATGGTATTTTCAAGCTCGCGAATATTCCCAGGCCAGTCATAGGCGCGCATCTCCTTCAGAAATGCCTTTGTGATCCCCTCAATCGGTCTTGGCCCTGTATACCTGTAACGGTTAACAAAAAAGTTGACGAGGGCTGGAATATCTTCTCTGCGTTCGCGCAGCGGCGGGATATGTATTTTTGCAACACGAAGCCGGTGAAGCAGTTCCTCTCTAAAAGTACCCTCTCTCACCATTGCGGACAGGTCCTTGTTGGTAGCGGAAATTACGCGCACATTCACCTGCACTTCCCTGGTACTCCCTATAGGATAAAATGTCTGCGTCTGCAGAAAGCGGAGCAATTTCCCCTGCAAGGGAAGAGGCAACTCTGCTATCTCGTCAAAAAATACCGTCCCTTCATCAGCGATCTTAAGCATTCCCTCCTTTCCAGCAAGGGCACCGGTAAACGCACCCCTTTCAAAACCGAAAAGCTCAGACTCAAGAAGCGCGTCCGGAACAGCAGCGCAGTTAACGACAACAAAAGGTTTCCCGAAGCGTGAGGAAAGCTGGGCGATTGATTCTGCAATAAGCTCCTTTCCTGTACCCGTTTCGCCGGTGATCAGGACAGGGACCTCTGCCTGGGACAACCGGGCCAGTTTTTTGCAAACATCCATGATGATAGGTGAGCTCCCCACTATCGCACAGGTCGGCGCAGGGGGTAGTTTCCTGATGGGAATTGGATGTTTAAGCTCTTCGCCAAGCTCATGGAGGTCTTGCAACAGTTTAAAGATGATGTCCTGCTGCAGTGGACGATGGATTATCTCATATACGCCGAAAGTCACCGCCTCCATCACAGGCTCTGTAAGCTTTTGTTTTGTGATCGCAATAACGATGTTATCCTGACTCAGCTCTTTAATAAGCCCTGCCTTCATCGTATCGATATCGAAGAAGATAAATGAGTTGTGGAGTCCGGAGTCACGCTTGACTACAGCGCAATCTTTCGGGAGTATGCCCGACAGTTCTTCCACCAGTGCTGCATCCATGGTAAACAAAACTACTTCAAACGCCTTTTTCATGTATAAATAATATACACTATGATTAATTTATATTCAATCACAACTTTTAGAACTATATATGTTTCTTTAAATTTCAGTAAGTTATGTCTGGCATTGCAATTGCTTTACATAGGTTAAAGTTAACACCAATTATTCAAGGAGCGTGAAGACATATGGAAACGGCAAGTATATGCGGTCTTTGTCTGGAACGATTGAAGTACCAGATAAGAAATGCAAAAAAAAGAACAGTGAGCAGCGGCGGGCAAACCCGGCCCGTGAAAATTTTATTGGAGAGTTATAACACAGGCGACCCGGACGAAATTGTGGACATTCTTGAAATTTATCATGCCGAAGACCGGACTCTTGAGGGAGTGCAGGATATATTGGCTGAACTTGCGTACTCAGCATCAGTACTTACCAGGGAGGCTTTGCATTTCGATTTTAATGAGGACGGGCATTTCGGTTTATTTCTCTCCATCAACTAAATTTTTCAGTTTGGGAGAAAATGCCGGTGCTCAGGTATCTGTCGCCTCTGTCAGGGAATATCACAACCACCTTTTTCCCCTGGCCAAGTCTCATAGCGACCTTCATCGCAGCCCACATGGCTGCTCCGGATGACGTGCCGGCAAGTATACCTTCCTTCAAGGCCAGTTCTCTCGTGGTTTCCTCTGCATCGCTGTCAGTGACAGGAATGACCTCATCGAATATTTTTGTATTCAGAATACCTGTTAAAAATCCGGCGCCGATACCTGCAATTCTATGCTGCCCGGGCTCACCGCCCGAAAGAACAGGCGAACCGGCAGGCTCAACAGCTATAATCAGGACGTCAGGTTTTTTTTCTTTGAAAACTTCCCCGTTGCCTGTTATTGTACCACCTGTTCCGACTCCGGCAACAAAGGCATCCGGGACCCTGCCCAGATCCTGCACTATCTCAACTGCAGTCGTTTTCCTGTGTGCCTCGGGGTTTGCTCTGTTTTCAAACTGTAAGGGCAGAAAAAAGCCCGGGTTGCCTTTGAGTATCTTTTCTGCCTTTTCCCATGCGCCCAGCATGCCCTCCTCTCCGGGCGTTAAAACAAGTTCAGCGCCGTATGCCTGCAGCATCATCCTCCTTTCCATCGACATGGTTTCCGGCATAGTGAGGATAAGACGGTATCCCTTCACAACCGCAACCAGTGCCAGGCCGATGCCGGTGTTGCCGCTTGTGGGCTCAATGATGGTCCCGCCGGGTTTCAAAGTCCCGTCCCTTTCAGCAGCCTCGATCATGGAGAGCGCAATCCTGTCCTTCACTGAACCTCCGGGATTGAACCCCTCAAGCTTTGCCCAAATTTCAGCGCTATCCTCTGCAACCATCCGCATCATTCTTATGAGCGGTGTATGTCCTATGCATCCCAAAATATTGTTATGTGCCATTTTCATTGCCATTGAAAAATCGGTTTCAAAGTATACCACGAAGCCGCAAGCTTGCGCTGATACCGCTTAGAAGGTAATATAGTAATGAATAAGGTTCATGCGAAACCGAAAACGGAGGTTTTTATGTCCAGGATTCTTGATGACATCACAAAAACAACGGGAAACACCCCCCTGGTAAGACTAAACTGTGTTGCAGCGGGCATGCACGCAACCATAGCTGCAAAGCTGGAATCGTTCAACCCGCTTTCAAGCGTTAAAGACCGCATCGGCGTTGCTATGATAGAAAACGCTGAACGAAAAGGAGTGTTGAAGAGAGGTTCGGTTATTATCGAGCCGACGAGCGGGAATACAGGTATTGCACTTGCATTTGCCTCTGCCGCAAAGGGATACAAATTAATACTCACAATGCCCGATACTATGAGCATGGAAAGAAGGCAGTTGCTGCAGTTCTTTGGCGCTGAACTACACCTGACTCCCGGCGCCGAGGGTATGAAAGGCGCGATCAGAAAGGCCGAAGAACTCCTAAACAGCACGCCGGGTGCATTCATGCCTCAGCAGTTTAGAAACCCCTCGAATCCTGAAATACACAGGCTGACAACGGCTGAAGAAATTTGGAGAGACACTGATGGCGCCGTCGATTTCCTGGTATCAGGTGTCGGTACGGGCGGGACATTAACAGGTGTTGCCGAAGTCATCAAGAAAAGAAAGAAAGAGTTTAAGGCGGTGGCGGTGGAACCTGAAACGTCTCCTGTACTGTCAGGAGGTCAGGCAGGACCGCACAAAATACAGGGGATAGGCGCCGGTTTTGTCCCTGACGTGCTAAATGCGGGTATTATAGACGAGATCATAAAGGTTTCCGATAAAAATGCCGGTATATGTGCAAGAAGGCTTGCGAAAGAAGAAGGGATCCTTGCGGGCATCTCCAGCGGGGCAGCATTATGGGCGGCTCTGGAGATTGCGGCCAGGGAACATAACAGTGGAAAGCTGATCGTTGTAGTATTTCCGGACAGCGGTGAGCGATACCTTTCGACATGGCTGTTTAAGGAGGAATAACACAATAAAAAAGCTTTTCAAGGCAATCGTCTTTTGCTGTCTTTTATCCGCAGCTCTTATTTCCTGCAAAAAAGGGAAGCAATGGGTGCAGTACTATAAAGACAGCTCGAACGCACTGTACTATTATGACACCAAAAGCATCTATCATCTGTCTAACAATATAGTCAGAGTGCGCGTCTGGATTGCCTATTCGGGAAACAATCTTCTTGAAAAAGAATCGGTGAATCTAATGGAAATCGACTGCTTTAAAAAAATGCATCACGCCACTGAACTCAGGACACTCCTCCGGGATGGCCGGTCAATCCAGACCCCGGGCGCACTCTGGAGGAATATCCGCCCGGGAACAGCAGGAGAAGCCCTCGAAAAAAACATTTGCCATTAATATTAAGTCAGGCAGTCATTACTTCTTGCAGAGTTCTGCTGAAACCTTCGATCCTGTACGGTTTTATTATTACACCCCTGAAACCGTATTCCCTGAAATCTGCCATTACAGGATCGTTAGAATAACCGCTTGACACAATCGCTTTAACATCAGGATCAATGCTGCGGAGTTTTTGAATTGCCTCTCTCCCTCCTGTGCCTCCCGGTATTGTAAGGTCCATTATAACAACATCAAAGGGTGTCCTGGCTTCCAAGGCACTTTGATACATCTGAATGGCTTCTGTGCCATCACTAGCAAGTTCGACTTCATATCCCAGGGATTTTAACATTTCTCCTGAAACATCCCTCACAATCTTCTCATCGTCCATAACAAGCACTTTCCCATGCCCCTGGGTTGTGCTTTGTTCTTCAGAAATAGTGCAAACAGACTTGCTTCCCGATACCGGCAGAAATATATGGAATGTTGTTCCCATACCCTGTTTCGATTCAACGGTAATGTGCCCGGAGTGTCTTTTGATAATCGAGTAGACCGAAGCAAGACCGAGCCCGCTTCCTTCCGGCTTCGTAGTAAAATATGGGTCAAAGATCCTCGGGATATCCTCTTTCGGTATGCCTGTCCCGGTATCCTTAACAGAGAGTCTGTACGTAGGTGCCGTCTTCTAGACCAGGTATTTTATACCCCTCCATCAATACATTGCTCACTCTATATATTATCTTGCCGCCGTGAGGCATCGCCTGAACCGCATTGATGATAAGATTACTAAAAACCTGGCTCATCTGGCCCGCATCGACATCAACATTGCAGATGTCTTCCGAAATCATAAACTCGGATGCTATATGGCTCCCGGAAAGACCAAAATCCGACGACTCCTTAAGGATTTCGACTATTGAGGCTGACTCTCTGACCGGTTCCCCGCCCTTCGAAAAAGTGAGCAAACGATAGGCCAAATCAGTTGCCCTCTGGGATGCCTTCTCGGCCTTTACCAATCTTTCATATGCGATATTTTCGTTATCGATATGCTTTTTTGCCAAACTGATGTTGCCTACCACAGAGGTAAGGACATTGTTAAAGTCATGAGCTATGCCCCCTGCAAGCAGCCCGACGGATTCCAGCTTCTCCATCTTCAGAAGTTCATTTTCCATCCGCCGCTTTTCCGTGACATCACGGAACACAATGACAATACCTATTGTTGCGCTGTTCCGATGTTTTATGGGAGCAGCGCTGTCTTCGATTATTATTTCTGTGCCGTCTTTCCTTATTAAAACCGTATGGTTGGTGAGACCTGTTATCAGGCCTGTTTTCAGGACCTTATCCACAGGATTTTCGCAGAGCTCACGGGTCTTTTCATTGATAATGTTGAACACCACGCTGAGATGTTTGCCAAGTGCTTCATGAGCGGCCCATCCGGTCTGCTGTTCTGCTACTTTGTTAATTAAGGTGATCATACCATCTACATCGGTAACGATCACCGCATCGCCGATGCTGCGAAGAGTCACCGCAAGGCGTTCCTTCTCGTCTGCGAGCCTCTCTTCTCTTTCTTTAAGGGCAAGACTCATCCGGTTGAATTCCAAGGAAAGCTCCCCTATTTCATCCCCCGAGTAAATAGGAACACTTTCCGGGAACTCACCTTCTATATGTTTTGACACCGACTCATGAAGCTTTAAGAGGGGCCTGAGCACGTACTTATCAATAAACAAATTAAGGGAAACAAAGGCAATTAGCGTCATCCCAAAAGAGAAGAGTAAGCTCTTATTGATGGCCTCCCCCATCGACTGTTTTGACTGTTGGGTCGAAAGCCTGAGTCTCACATAACCTATTACAACGTTTCCGTTATCGGCTTCACCGAGCGGCTTATAAAACACCGGAGAATAGAAATCGAGCCATTGACCGTGATATTCGTAAAAAGAACCCTCGCTCGTTTTAAAGTGACTTAATGCAGCAGGGTCCGGAGGTTCGTTAAGTTGCTTAAAAGGATATGCATCTACCGGCAACCACAGGGATGAGTACACCTGGGCCAGTACAACATCACTGGTATGAACGATAGCCGAAACTTCTTTTATTAATTCCAGGTTTTTAGAGGCAAGCCCATTAGATACAGCCCTCGAAAGCGACTCAGTCAGCGCAACTCCCCTGGCAACGATTTCCCTTTCGATGCTGTGTTTGTGAGCTAATATAAGGTAGGATGTGCTGACAAGGCTCACAATTACTACTATAGTAGTGACAAAGGCCGTCACCTTTGTTCTTAAGGAGAGCCTCATCTTATCACGGCAATCGAAGGGATTCCGTAAGAGCAGATGAATCCCTGACCCTTTTCGCGTAAAACAAAAGCGCTTTCCCGGCTATGGGAAAAAAGAAAAAAAAGCCTGTATCTGATAGTTACCTCCTTCCGCTAAGCGGCTCAAGGTTCAGATTTCACAGCACAAGGCGCAATCCTAATTAATATCGTTATCGGGGAACTTTGTAAAAGGTTTAATCTCGCAGTTGTGAGTAGTTAGAACTGAAGGATGTGTTTCCATGTATAATTAAAAAATATTGGGGCATGCGTATGAAATGAAAAAAAACGAACACTTAAACAACGATTTCATCATTTCCTTAAGCAACGCCAGCGTCAAGATTCAAGGGCGCACGCTTTTGTCAGGCATAACCTGGCAGATCAGGCGAGACGAGCACTGGGCAGTTATCGGCGGCAACGGCGCCGGTAAATCCACGCTTCTGAGACTCATCAGGGGTGAATTATGGCTTGACCCAGGGAGCCCGGGTAAGCGGCTATACAAATTTGATAGCGCTGTCCAGGAAAGCCCGATCGGCATAAAAAACCGCATAGCGCTGGTTTCTGCCGAACTGCAAGACACCTACCACCGCCACCAGTGGAACATGAGCGGCCGCGAGGTGGTGTACACCGGTTTTTTTGACAGTGCCTGGCTGCATCAGGACCCGACAGAGGAGCAGAAAACCGCAGCAGAAAAATTGCTCTTCACAATGGGACTGGACAATCTCGGCAATAAGGATTTTCTCGAAATGTCACAGGGCGAAGCGAGGAAAATCCTGATCGCGCGGGCCTTGGTTGCGCGCCCTGCAGTTCTAGCCCTTGACGAGCCCTGCAACGGCCTTGATTTCTCTTCCAGGAGAAAACTGCTGCATATGGTCGAAGAAATAGCTGCAACCGGCACTCCTGTACTCTATGCAACGCACCGTGTAGAAGAACTAATTCCATCCATCACCCATGTCCTAATAATGGAGCACGGTAAAATAATTGAACAAGGCGAAAAAGATTCTGTACTTGCGGGAGAGCACATGCACTATGCTTCCGCAAGTGACATGACCGAACTCCAGCCGCCTTCAGGCCGCCGGAAAAGAAGGGGCAACTTCTTGATAAAAATAAGGCATGCAGACGTTTTTATAAAGCACAAAAAAATATTGAACGATATTTCCTGGGTCATGCGCAAGGCAGAGCATTGGGCAATCATCGGCAGAAACGGGGCCGGCAAATCTACTCTGCTCAAACTGATAGCCGGCGATTTATACCCTGCCCTTGGAGGAGAAGTGCAGCGGTTCGGAGAACAGGACAGCGCGACCATCTGTGATATTCGAAAAAGGATCGGAATTGTTTCTCCTGAATTGCAGCGGGATTACGCTTACAATGTCAAAGGAATCGATGCGGTGGTGTCAGGCTTTTTCTCAAGCGTCGGATTGTATGATACAGCGACATCACACCAGATGGAGAAAGCCCGATATTGGATAGATTTTTTTCAGCTGCAGCATCTCAGTGACAAGCTCTTATCGGAAATGTCATATGGGGAACAAAAAAAAATCCTTATTGCACGTGCTATGGTCAATAGCCCTGACATGCTCATCGTAGACGAGCCGTGCAGCGGTCTGGATGGTGCTGCGCGCGCAGGATTCCTTTCAATCATTGCGCAGGCTGCACGCTCGGGAGTGGCGCTCATCATGGCGACCCATCATCCTGATGAAATAGTTTCCATGATTACCCACATTATGGTTTTGGAAAAAGGGAGAATAATTGCAAAGGGAAAAAAAGAAGACATAATAAAATCACAGTATTTATAAATTAATACAAGGAGCAGGCGGGACATGGTGCTGAGCGGACTTTGACAGCCTAAGTGACACCAAGGATGGTGACACAGGCTGTCACAGCCTCGGAGCAAGGCTGGATGCCTTGCGAGAATGAGTGAAGCACTGTGGCCTGATTGCTCCTTGTATTAATTTATGAATACTGTGGATTAGGTACTTCAGCCTGCGTCGCGCAGCCTCCCGTAAATGTTTTTAACAAAGTTGAGCTCTTCCTCCCTGGTGGCAAGCCGGCCCATCAGCTTCTCATCGACAATCCTCCGGAACACATCTGAATATACCGGACCAGGGGGAATACCGATTTTTTTCAGATCACCGCCTTTGACAAGGGGCTTCACATCTCTAAGCTCCAGCAAAAAGCGCGATATTGCCTTTTTGTTATCACTGCCCTGCGAAAGCGCCATACTGAAAAGAATGGCCTCAATATCACAGTCTTTCAACGTATGGTATATATCTACCGGATTATCGGCTTTAAGCTTCTTTATAATGTTTTGGGACATATTCAGCGTTTTGAGAATATGCTCCCGCGGCTTTAGTGGAACGGCAAGCCTGTCAAGGGCAGACTCGCGGTCCTCCTTACTCAGTTTATAAAGCAGTGCGGCCAGATAAAGCATCCCCTTCTCATAGTGCTCCTCCAGAAAAAGCAGGTCAAACCATGAAATGGAATCATGAACCGACTGGAAGAATTCTTCAAGCCCTGAGGAAAAGGCAAGACTGTTATGAATGACCTTAAGCAGCCCGTAATCGTTCAACCGCTTCAGCGCCTTTATGGGGTAGGTCTCCATGAAGGTAAGCATAAGCTCGTCATAAAGCCTGGACCCCGATAGTTTCTCGAAAATGTTCATCCTTAGGGCCAGTTTGATGAGGTTCTCAGTATGCTTTGTCAGCTTAAAACCGAAACGCTCTGAGAAACGTATCGCCCTGAAAGCCCTTGTGGGGTCTTCGACAAAACTGAGATTATGGAGCACCCTTATAAGCTTCTCTTTCAAATCGCGCTGCCCCCCGAAGAAATCCAGCAGGAGGCCGAAATTCTTTTTGTTCAGCTTTACTGCAAGAGTATTGATAGTGAAATCGCGACGGTACAGGTCTTTTTTTATCGACGAGGTCTCCACTTTCGGCAGCGCGGCGGGAGACTCGTAATATTCAGTCCGCGCCGTGGCGAAATCGATCTTCAGCGGCGACAGTATCACCTGTGCAGTGCCGAACTTCTGGTGCACCCTGACCTTTAAACCCATTTCCTTTGCCAGGGTCCTCGCAAAGGAAATACCGTCTCCCTCGACAACAATATCTATATCAGGGGTTTCCACACCCCTCAACAGGTCGCGGACACAGCCGCCCACAAGATACACGCCAAAGCCGAGTTCGTCCCCGGCTTCTCCTGCCCGTAAAAGGAATTCATAAATACGTGCCGATAACTTTTCTTTGAGAAGCCTTGATATGGTCCTGCCGAACCCGCTGTAAGCGTCACTGGTTCCAGGCTCCCTGGCTGCCACCCTGCTCTTTCTCAAAAAATCCTCATACATCGACCTTAGTATATCTGTCCTCGTCACCGCCCCCGCAATCTCGTCTTCAAACAACACTGTGACAAACCGCTGATTATGCTCTACCATCGCCTTTTCGATTTCTGAAATAGGCGTATCAGGCCCGGTGGTCAATGCGTCGCTTGTTGCAAAGTCAGCGCACCTGTTACTCCCAAGCCCGTGGAATATCCCCTTCTCGACCACTCCTCTTGTTATGACCCCCTTGTAATGGCCGTCTTTCACCACGGGGAGAGCATTGACCCCATAGCGCGTCATGATGCTCTCGACCTCGCTTATGCTGCTGTTCCATTGCACAACAATCACAGGCGTGGTCATCACGTCGCGCACCAATTTCGCCTGGCGTACATGTTTGCGCAGCGCTTCGGAGAGCTTCTCTTCCACAATCTCAAAAGGCACATCCTTTATGGTTGCCGATGCAGCAGTCGCATGACCGCCCCCGCCGAACTCGGCCATTACATGCGCCGCATCAAGCTCCGGAGCCCTGCTGCGCGCCACCATCAGAATCTTATCGGCCATACCTATCATCAGTATGACCGCATCAGCTTCTTCCATATTCATTATCTGGTTTGCCAGATGCGCCACATCGCCAAACCCCTCCATTGTGCCTTTGCCGATCTTGATCCTCACCCCTTGAATAATGACTTCGTCAAGTGACTTTACAAGCTCATTCAAAAGCGAGAACTCTTCCCTGCTTATCTCCTCTTTAAGAAAATCGGAAACAATATTGAGATTGGCCCCCTGCCTGAGAAGATACGCCACTGCAATAAGATCGCGGGGAGTAGTCGAGGCAAACATCAGCGAACCTGTTTCCTGATATATCCCGAGGCACAGGATAGTAGCTTCAAGGGTACTCAAGGGCAACTCCCTCGCCTGGATGATTTCGGCAAAAACGGTTGAAACCGCACCTGTGGTATCTATGACCTCCACCTTGCCCCTGATATCCTCTTTTGCAGGTGGATGGTGATCATAGACATGCACCTCGACTCCTGGCCGGGAAAGAAGTTCTTTAAAAACACCTATCCGGTCCGGATGCTTGGTATCAACAATAATCAACCGGCTGACTTCATCCAGTGAAATATCCTTCAGCTTTTTTATCTCCACCGGCTGAAAGGCGTCGATGAAATCACGCACTTTTTTCTCCATAGAGCCGGGGAAGACAATAACAGCATCGGGATAAAGCTTTTTGACCGCTATCGACGATGCGAGCGAGTCGAAGTCCGTGTTGATATGTGAGGTAATTACATCCATAATGCATAGAATACCACAGTTTGACTTATCACCAGCCAAAATTTTAAAATGTTAAGACGGGCTTTAAATATCAGACATTTAAGGCACATTTAGAGATAAAGAAGGTTTAAAGATATGTGCAGACTTGCCGCTATCACATCAAATGAGTACATCTCGCCTATGGAGCCAATTCTCGCCCTCGAAACAATGAAAGAAGGGCATGACGGCTCCGGCCTCGGCCTCACGCTCAAAGACCTCGGCGGGGCGTTCGAGAAACTGAAGAAATTTCCGGTAATGTCAGGCATCTGCTCCATGTCCGGCAAAAAGACTCTTGACGAGTTCATGAAAAAGAAGGGCTTTACCCTTAAGTATGAATGGAAACCTAAAATAACACAGGTGAAAGGGATCACGGCCCGCGATAATTATTTTGCTCGCGCCTATGACTATCCTGCTGCCCTTAGAAACAAACCGTTCCGGGAAAAAGAGGACCTTCTCATGGATACGCGCCTGGCGCTCCGGAAAATCGGCGAGCCCGATGAGTCGATATTCGTCTTTTCGTTTTATCCGGACGTTCTTACTCTGAAAGAGGTGGGTGACCCGCTCCAGGTAGCCGCCTTTTGGGGGCTTGACGATGACAGGCTTAAAGCCAAAATCATTCTTGCCCAGGGAAGACAGAACACCAACTACGCAATTTATCTTTATGCCTGTCATCCTTTCTTCATACAGGGTTTTTGCTCCATGACAAATGGCGAAAATACCGCTTTTGTACCCATAAGGGAATTTCTTTCGAGCAGGGGCTTTCCCGGGTACATGGGGTATAATAGCGACAGCGAGGTGTTTACCCATATACTGCATTATGCGGTAAGGCAGCCTGCATCTGCCGACGCCTTATTATAAAGATATTATAACCCCCCTCAAATCAGCCGAGATTGAGCAGCGGCCCGACAGGGATGCACTGAGACTAATGAAGCAATCTATGCGCTCACTCTGCATAGACGGGCCGAACGTTATCATAGGCTTCACCCCCGACGGGGCCTGCTTCATGGTACACGACTCAAAAAAGCTGAGGCCAGGCACAGTGGGCGGCGCAAAAGGAAGATATGCATTAATGTCCGAAGAATGCGGAGTTGACAGTGCGGTGCCCAAACGGGACAGGAGCAAAGACATATTCCCGATGAAATACGATATGGTAATCGTTTCACCGCAGGCAGAGGAGGTAAAGGTATGGAACCAGCTGCAGGGTCAATATTAGACCATAATCATCAGCTCTCGCTGAGAGAGTTCCCATATATAATCAGGTGGCGGGATGACCGTTGCAAACGGTGCGGCAGTTGTACTGCGGTATGCCCGGTCAAGGCTATCGTACCCGCAGTTAAAGTCCAGAGAACTGTCAGGTCCGAAGGCCCAGTGCCGACTCCGACAACAGCAAGGATGACCACTCACATTGTAGAACAGGTGACCGACATTGAGCGATACTGCACCGGCTGCGGAACCTGCACACTGGTTTGCCCCAATGAAGCTATAGAGCCGGAATTCAACTTTCAAAATAAATTCCTCCACTATAAGAATAAAGGCGGTGATGCCTATAAGCGGGGCGGCAGGAGAAACGATCCCTCCGTATCGACACTCGACAGACTGAAATTTACCAGGATTTCAATGCTTACCGATCCTGCTCTCGACGCCGGTAGGCACGAGTTCCGAATAAGGTCGCTGTTGGGAAGAATACTGCCGCCGGAGGAAATGCCGCTTACCGAACATAACGGCGTTCTCGGGATAGACAAAAAGAGCGGCAAGTTCATTCCGCCTGTACGCGAGATATTCCCGATCATGATCGGGAGCATGTCCATCGGAGCCCTTTCCCCGCCTATGTGGGAAGGCCTGGCCATGGGTGTTGCCTATTTGAACGAGGTTGAAGGACTGCCTGTAGTGATGGCATCTGGTGAAGGCGGCATGCCGGCCCGGCTGCTGAGGTCAAGATATCTCAAGTATTTCATTATACAGATCGCTTCGGGCTATTTCGGATGGGATGAAATCATACATGCCCTCCCCGACATGGTCGAAGACCCTGCGGCAATTGAAATTAAATACGGCCAGGGTGCTAAGCCCGGAGACGGGGGCCTGCTTATGGCGCAGAAGGTTTTGAAACTTATCTCGAAGATACGCGGCGTTCCGCAGTTTGTCGATCTCGCTTCACCTCCTACTCACCAGACAAAGTACTCTATTGAAGAGGCAGTGGCAAAGATGATCCAGTCCATGTCAATGGCGTGGGGCTTCAGAGTGCCTGTGTATCCTAAGATATCGGGCACTAAGACTGCCAAGGCGGTTCTGAACAACCTTGCGCGGAACCCATATGCAGCGGCCCTTTCGATAGACGGCGAGGACGGTGGCACCGGTGCAGCCTACAATGTATCAATGGACAAAATGGGCCATCCCATTGCCTCCAATATACGCGAGTGTTATCTGGACCTTGTGAAACAGGGCAAGCAGAATGAGCTTCCCCTGATAGCTGCCGGCGGCGTGGGCAAAAAAGGCAACCTGGCGGCAAATACGGCTGCTCTCATCATGCTCGGCGCATCTGCGGTTGCTGTCGGTAAATACATAATGCAGTCTGCTGCCGACTGCTTCGGCGACGAATACAACCGCTGCAATCTCTGCAATACAGGAAAATGTCCTCGTGGTATAACCACACAGGACCCGAAGCTTTACCGCAGGCTTGATTCCGATAAAGTTGCGGAGCGCGTGGTTGAGGTCTTTAAGGCTGCCGATGTTGAACTGCGGAAGATATTTGCTCCTATGGGCAGGAGCACAGAGCTTCCAATAGGCATGTCCGACGGATTGAGCATCGACGATAAAGCAATGGCGGAGAGGTTGGGGATAAGTTATGTCTGCTAAGAAACAGAAGTCAGATGGCAGAGGGGCTAGGGGCATAAGCCAAAAGGCAAATGATAGGATTTTCACTATAAAAGGTATTGTGAACGGCAACAGAGTACCTTCCCGCATACTTGAGGAACAGATTCAGCAGGCGGTGCTGGACAATACACGTGAGTTTCGCATCATAGCTGATGGACAGCACGGCATAGGCGGCAGGATCTGGCCTAAAGGCCATAGGGTAATAATTACTGTCGAAGGCACATCCGGGCAACGACTCGGCAGCATGGGAATGCCGGGTACAGAGATTCTCGTAAAAGGAAGTGCCTCCGATGATGTAGGATGGCTTAACTGCGGAGCAAAGATAACGGTGTTGGGTGACGTCACTAACGGCGCCTTCAATGCTGCTGCCCAGGGCATATTGTATGTGCAGGGCAGCGGCGGCGCACGGTGCGACACCATGACAAAGCACAATCCCCGCCTTGATCCTCCACAATCGTGGTACTTCAGGAATGTGGGGGATTCCTTTGCAGAGTTCAAGGCCGGCGGCATTGCAGTAGTGTGCGGTGTCAATTCCAGAAATCCTGAAAATATCCTCGGTTATCGCCCGTGCGTGGGGATGGTGGGCGGCACTATCTATTTCCGCGGTCCGATACAGGGATACAGCGAGAAGGACGTAAAGCTTCTCGACCTTGCACCGCAGGATTGGGAATGGCTCAAGACGAATATGAAGCCATACCTCGAAGCCATTGGCCGGATGTCCTACTACGACGAGTTGACGCGCTCAGCCGGAGATTGGAAAAAACTCATGGCCTATACACCACAGGAGAAACGGTCCAGGAAATGGCTAAAGATGTTGACCTCCGATTTCAGGAAGAACATGTGGGAAAAGGAGACAGGACCGGGCGGTATCTTTGCCGAATATCTCGATCATGAACTTACGCTGCTCCCTTATATCACTACCGGAGCCAACAGGCGGAACAAACCTGTATGGACAAATGAAAAATATAATCCACCGTGTGTGTATGCATGCCCGACCCGTATCCCGTCTCACAAAAGGGCAACATTGATACGGCAGGGTCTGCTCCAGGAAGCCCTTGAACTGGTGCTGCGTTACAGCCCTCTTCCCGCAACAGTGTGCGGCCAGATTTGCCCCAACCTCTGCATGCAGAGCTGTACCAGGGGACAGATTGACAAGCCTTTGCAGATAGATAAGCTGGGCAGTCTTGCCCTGGATCTGCCTGTTCCCCAAAAAGAGAAACCGACAAGCCACACAGTGGCAGTCATCGGCGGTGGTCCTGCAGGTCTCAGTGCGGCCTGGCAGCTCGCCCTGAAAGGCCATACTGTTGACCTCTATGAATCGACCGGTAAACTTGGCGGCAAGATCGAACTTTGCATTCCGAGAGAGCGCCTGCCTCATAATATACTCGAAAAGGAGCTTTCTCGTTTCAATGAGCTTGGGGTGAACGTCCACTTGAACACGCAGGTAGACAGGAACGAATTTGATGAAATTTATAAAAACCACGAACTGGTTGTGGTTGCAGTCGGCGCCAACAAACCGCGGGTCATTGCCTTTCCAGGCTCTGAGCACGCAATATCCGCATATGACTTTCTCAGGGACATTAACAGCGGGAAATTCCCTGACCTGAAAGGGCGGAAAGTGGTGGTGATCGGAGCTGGCAATGTCGGCATGGATGCAGCTTCCGAGGCATATAATTACGGCGCCGATTCTGTGATAGCAGTAGACATACAAAAGCCCGCGGCATTCGGTAAGGAAATGGAAACTGCAATTTCCAAGGGGACTCAAATCCTTTGGCCCAAATTCTCCGACCGGTACAGCAATGAGGAGAAAAAACTCTATTTCAAGGACGGCTCATCACTCGAAGCAGACCTTTTGGTCATTTCCGTTGGCGACGTACCCATACTCGACTTTCTGCCGCCAGGAGTCCACACTGAAAAGGGCTGGGTCGCGGTCAATGAGATCGGCCAGACCTCTGATGTCAAAGTATTTGCAATAGGTGATGCTACAAGTCTCGGGCTTGTAACTCATGCCATCGGGCAGGGGAGACTTGCCGCGGAAACCATACACTATCAGTTGATGCACGCTCCTCGCCAGCCGGAGGTTAAACAGGTCATTCCTTACGAGCGTATTAAGAAGGAATACTATGACGTTTGCACAGGAGATTTCCAGCCTGAAAAAGAGGCGAACAAATGCATGTCATGCGCTACGTGCCGGGATTGCCATATGTGCGAGGCCACCTGTTACTGGGGGGCTATAAGCAGAATCGAGCATGAAGGCGGGGCATATGAATATGTGGTCGATGAGGATAAGTGTATAGGTTGCAGCTTCTGCGCAGGCATCTGTCCCTGCGGCATTTGGGAGATGGTCGAAAACGTATAAACACGGGGCGTAGCGCAGCCTGGTAGCGCACACGGTTCGGGACCGTGGAGTCGGAGGTTCAAATCCTCTCGCCCCGATTTCTTTTTTGGGCTCGCGAATAAATAACTTGCACATTGATGCATCTCAGATTTAGGCCGTCTTTGCCAGAGCAATAAGCTTCTCATTAATATCCAAACCTGAATATTCTACGTGGATACCCCTGTCTTGCAGGAACTGGTGAAAATCCCCTTTTCCGCATCCGTAATCGAGAATCCTGCTGCCGTTGATATCCCCTATATCGAGAAGACTTTCGTAATGCAGCCGCTGCCCCGCCTGCGACCACCTGAGCGCCGCAGGTCTATCGCCGTGCATAGATAGTTGCTTATCGAAAAAAGAAACAACAAATTCTTTTGAAAGGTCGCCCATAGCTAATTATAACCTATTGACTTTTGTTGTTGAACATGTCATCATTCGTATGAAGTTTCAGAAGTTTTTGAGTGCGCGAGGCCACAAAGACTTTTAGCTTTGTGGCTTTTTTAATGCGTCTGCTGAGATTTTAGTTCATATGTAAGGAGGTTAAAAAGATGCCAAAAGGAACAGTTAAATGGTTCAATGATGCCAAGGGGTACGGCTTTATTACCAGCGAAGATGGTACCGATGTTTTCGTCCACCACACATCCATTCAGGGCAACGGCTTTAAATCGCTGGCTGAAGGTGAATCGGTCAGCTTTGATATTGAAAAAGGCCCCAAAGGTCCTAAAGCAGTCAATGTAGTGAAAGCGTAATATCCGATCATACACCTGCTTCTCAAGAGAAAGGCGGACATAACTATGTCCGCCTTGTTTTATAGAACTGATGCAGCATTACTATTATTTTGCCGGTTTCATCTGTTCCCCGCAGCAGATAATATCGCAAAAATCCTGGCACTGGCATGGATTGTCCACGCTCATCGTGAGCCCGCAGACATCACACGAATAACGCGCACCGGTTTTAAGCTCTTTCTGTTTTTTGGGGGAACTCTTTTTTACAGCTTTTTTTGCTCTGGACGACACCGAAGCCTTTGCAGTCTTTTTAACTTTTTTTACTGCCATAGATCCTCCTTATGCTAAAGTTCTTTTTAACAGTATAGCAAAATTATCACTGTTTGTCCCGCAAGACAATGCAGTGCAAAAAAACCGAAGGTGCGACGATGTGATAATGCGAAGATGAGCAAAATCCCAACTTCACAACTTCACATCTTCACAACTTCTGTTTGACTCTCATCTTCACAGCTTCTCAAGTTCACACCTTCAATTTTTTTGTTATTTATAGACGGAGCGAGTATAATATCTACTGTAGTTTGCAGTTCGTTTATTATTGGAGTGAGATGCGGGCGGGATAATGGTTTAGCTGGGTAAGAGTGAAAAAAAGTTTTCTGCTTTTATTGATAAGTGCCCTTCTGTTAGGTCTGCCGCCGGCAGAAGGGGCCGTTAAAGACAAGAAGGATACTTCCCAGGCTGCAGGGGTATCTATTCTCCTTTATCACCGTTTTGGTCCTGCCGTTGCCGACAGCATGACTGTTACAACCGCCGTATTCGAATCACATCTGAAGTACCTTAAAGACAATGGTTATACGGTTATCCCCCTCAGCCGGCTTGTCGATTACTGCCGGGGAAATAGGGCAACTCCGCTGCCGTCAAAAGCGGTGGTGATTGTTGCCGATGACGGCCATAAAACGGTTTACACCTACATGCTCCCCCTGATCAAGAAGTATCGCGTACCGGTGACTCTCTTTCTCTACCCCTCGGCAATATCCAACGCATCGTATGCGATGACATGGGACCAGATAAGGGATTTGAAGAGGACCGGACTGTTCGATCTACAGGGACACACCTACTGGCACCCCAATTTCAAAATAGAGAAAAAAAGGCTTTCCCCTGCCGAATATGACAAGTTTGTGGATATGCAGCTCAAGAAGTCAAAAGAGAAACTAGGGAAGGAACTGGGCGGTACGATAAACATGCTTGCCTGGCCCTTCGGGATTTATGACGACCAGCTTGTCGGGAAGGCCAAGGCGGCTGGCTATGTGGCTGCTTTCACCATAGAGCGTCGCCCAGTAAGGAATTCGGACAAAATAATGGAGCTTCCCCGTTATTTGATGAGAAATAAGGATAGCGGCAAGGCTTTTGCCGCAATTGTTGAGGGGAAGTCTCCCTGAAAATTAATTTAAAGTTTTATGTTTTTTTGCCGATGTTAATAATTGGTTGCTTAATAAGATTAATAATAACGAGGTGATAAATACCATGGGTAACAGCAACGGAAGGCAGGCCATCTTCTTAATAGCAGTACTGTTTGTATTTATCCCCTCCTACGCGATGGGACATACTACGGGATGGGTTGCCGATGCCTACACGCAAAAGCCTGTTAGCGGAGCTCTGGTAACTATGAATGATGAAGTTGTCCGGACCGATGAAAACGGCAGGTTTGTTCTTAAAGGGAACGGAACTGCAATAGCAGTGAGAGCTTGCGGATACCTGAGAGCCGATCAGGCTGTTGTCCCATCACTTATGACTGCGCCGGTTGAAATCAGGTTGAGGCCTTTTACACCAAGGGCCCTGTATCTCACTTATTATGGCATAGGGGACAGGACGCTGCGCGGGGCGGCGCTAAAGCTGATTGGAGAGACCGAGCTTAATGCTTTGGTAATTGACGTTAAGGGAGACAGGGGAATTGTCACCTATAGAAGTGATATCCCACTTGTCTCTCAAGTTGGCGCTCAGAGACAGGTGATCGTAAAAGATATAAAAGGCCTGCTTCAATCGCTTAAAGAAAAGGGTATTTATACGATAGCGCGTATTGTTGTGTTTAAAGATGATGTGCTGGGTACAGCCAGGCCGGACCTTGCCGTCAGGTCTCAGGACGGTGGAATATGGAGGGACAGGGAGAATCTCATTTGGCTGGACCCTTCGAAGCGTGCAGTATGGGATTACAATATCAATATTGCTGTTGAAGCAGCCCGGAACGGTTTTGATGAGATACAATTTGACTATGTGAGGTTCCCTGACAAGAAAGGACTTAAGTTCTCCGTGCCGAACGACGAGGAGAACCGGGTGAAATATATATCCGGTTTTCTTATGGAAGCCCGTCGGAGGCTTGCTCCGTATAATGTTTTTGTTGCTGCCGATATTTTCGGTTACGTGCCCTGGAACCTTAATGATACGCAAATAGGACAGCGCCTTGACACGATTGCGCCCTGTGTTGATTACATTTCACTCATGCTTTATCCTTCAGGTTTCCAGTTCGGAATCCCGGGCTACAGAAACCCCGTTGCACACCCGTATGAAATAGTCTATCTCTCGCTGAAAAAATCAAGGGAGCGTACACAGATCGCACCGGTCAGGTTCAGGCCGTGGCTGCAGGCATTCAAGGATTATGCCTTCGACAAAAGGCATTTCAATGGCGGTGAAATACGGTCCCAGATAAAAGCTGCAGATGAGTTCGGCGCCGACGGCTGGATGCTCTGGAACCCCCGGAATGTCTACACAGCCGATGGACTGAAAAAGCAATCTGTACTTTCCAAGGGGCGAGCCAAACTCCATGGTCCGGGGTAACCGACTCCCCCTAGTGCCCTCGTTGTTTTTTATGCTGTTCGCGCTCGCAGGCGCTGTCATTATGCCGGCTGCTGCTGCGGAGCATGCTCCTGAGCAGCAACAGCTGCAACCAAAACATCAACCCGATATCCTGATAAAGCAGTTCGCAGAGAAACTGGAACCTGTCCGGGACATTGTCGAAAAAGATCTGCGCGAGGGCAAGATCCCGGGCGCGGTTATAGTTGTGGGAACACCTGAAGGAGTTGTCTACCGCCGCGCCTTCGGATATCGTTCCCTCGAGCCCAGGCAATTACCTATGACTGAAGAGACCATTTTTGATGTTGCATCTCTTACCAAGGTTGTCGCCACTACCACTGCAATAATGCAATTAGCGGAAAAAGGCAAACTGAGGCTCGACGCTCCTGTTGCCAGGTATTGGCCGGCATTCAGGGCAAAGGGTAAAAAGGACATTACTGTGCGTCAGTTGCTGACACACTATTCCGGACTCAGGCCTGACCTCGACCTGAAACCGGGATGGTCCGGTTACAAAAGCGCTATGCGCAGGATTGTGAGCGAGAAACCAGAGTGCAGGCCCGGCACATGTTTTATTTACAGTGACATCAATTTCGAAATCCTGGGTGACATCGTACGGAGGGTCTCGGGAAAGCCGCTAAATATATATTGTTCAAAATACATTTTCAAACCTCTAGGCATGGCAGATACGGTCTTTAACCCGTCACGGCGCATTCGTGCCCGCATAGCTCCGACCGAGTATTATGAGGGGAATATGCGATGTGGGATAGTTCATGACCCTGCGTGCTTAAAGATGGGCGGCATGGCAGGCCATGCCGGACTTTTTTCCACTGCTGATGACCTTTCCCGTTTTGCCCGGATGCTCCTGAATGGCGGCAAAATAGGCCGTGTGCGCATTCTGAAAACTGCCACGGTTGACAAGATGACAACCCCGCAGTCGCCTCCAGGCGGGAGAACGCTAAGGGGCCTTGGGTGGGATATCGGGCCTCCCCTCGCATCGAACCGCGATGAACTGCCTCCGGTAGGTTCTTATGGGCACCTTGGCTTTACGGGAACAGCGCTCTGGATCGATCCTATTTCAAAAGTCTATGTAATTGTCCTTACCAACCGAGTCCATCCTGACGGCAAGGGAGACGTAAAAGCGCTTAGGGCAGACATTAAGGCCCTTGTTGCCGATGCAATAGGGCCTGTATCCCCGGAACAGATTGTGGCCAGGCAGCCGTTGCTGACCCGCTACTTTAATTTGCCGAAGAATAATGCCGGTTTAAGCGAAGGGAGGGTGCTGACAGGAATCGATGTGCTTGGTGAAGAAAATTATTCATCACTACTGGGAAAACGGGTGGGACTTATTACCAATCACACCGGCCTGGATGCAGAGGGGCGGCGCACGCTCGATCTTTTTTACAGAGCTCCCGGAGTAAGGCTGGCTGCCGTGTTCAGCCCTGAACACGGGCTCTACGGGAAAATTGATGAGAAAGTCAGTTCCACAATAGAGCCGACAACAGGACTGCCGGTTTACAGTCTTTACGGTGACGTAAGGAGGCCAACCGATCGTATGCTCAAGGGACTGGATGCGCTGGTGTTTGATATCCAGGATGCCGGAGTCCGTTTTTACACCTACATTAGTACGATGGGATATGCGATGGAGGCCGCTGCGCAAAAAGGGATCGATTTTTACGTGCTTGACCGTCCGGACCCGATCAATAGCTCACTGGTGCAAGGGCCTGTTATGGACAGCGACCTGAGATGTTTCACCGGCTACTTCCCGATGCCGGTGCGGTACGGGATGACTGTCGGCGAACTGGCAGAAATGTTTAACAATGAATATAAGCTCGGCGCGAAGCTGCACGTTATAAAGATGCAGGGATATCGGCGTACCGATTGGTATGATGAGACAGGACTCAAATGGGTAAATCCATCGCCGAACATACGCAGTCTTACTGAAGCCATCCTCTATCCCGGCGTGGCAATGGCCGAAGGCGCCAACGTGAGCGTGGGCAGAGGGACTGAGACGCCTTTTGAACTTCTCGGGGCCCCGTGGATCGATGCCGGCAAGTTGGTCGAATATTTAAACAGCCGCAGAATTGCCGGTGTTAGATTTACGCCTGTCGATTTTATGCCTGGCAGCGATATATATAAGAACAAAATATGCCATGGGATCAAGATTACGATTATGGACCGCCGGATACTTGATCCGGGGGTCATGGGAGTAGAGATCATAGGAGCACTATATCGGCTCTATCCGCGGGATTTTCAGCTTGATAAAACATTGGGACTTATCGGTGAGCGGAATGTGCTGCAGGCCATAAAGCAGGGCAAGGACCCGCAATACGCTGAGTTGCTTTGGCAGGGTCCGCTGGAACAATTCCTTAAACTGAGAGCCAAATACCTGCTGTATCAATAAATTTATACAAGGAGCATAAATTGATTGATAATGTGGGCTTACTCAGCAATAATTGTCCTATTTTTAATTGTCGCCCAGTTGACGTCCGCGGACAGCTTATTGACCAGATAATCCGCCAGCACGTTCCTGGATGTTTTTATCGTTTCAGGAATATTGACACTGAAAACCAATTTCACTGTTACTGTAATTTCATTCTCCCTCTCCATTGTTTCCCTCCCGTATAGTTGGCTAACTAAAAGATAAAACACCCCGCATGTTCAGCGCAAGAGGCGGCAAAGGACTCTGTGTTGACAGAGATTGTCAAACCAGGCAGATTTCAATTAGAATTACGGGGTGGTGATATACGGCAAAAAGGAGGCGGTGCATGTCCAAAATAAAATTTGAGTCCATTCAATCTAATTTCAAGATACTGAACCCGTTTAAGGATTTTGCCGAAGAATCTCATCTGGTCGAGGTGCGAAGGGATCCGCTCCTTGGCGATACTAGTGTTTATAATCCCTTTTACAAAGATAAAGCTAAATATTATTTTGGCGAGTGCGATGCCGAGCTTGTAAGAGTATTAGTTGAGGGGAGCGCAAAGAACTGCATATTTTGCGGTGAACGTGTCGGGAAGGTCACGGCTCAATACCCGCCTGATGTCATCCCGGATGGACGTATAAGAGTGGGAGAGGCCATACTGTTTGCAAATCTCTATGGCGCAGGAAAATACCATCCTGTTATTTCTCTGAGCAGTGCCCATTTTCTGAAGCTTTCCGAATTCGCTCCTGAACTGATCGGAAATGGTCTCAGGGCGGCGCAGAAATTCCTTAACATGGTATATGCCAAGGACCGGTCAGCATTATACTCGGTAGTCAGCGCAAATTATCTGTTTCCCGCAGGGGCCTCCTTAGTCCATCCCCACCTCCAAATGCTCGTTACACCCATGGCGTATTCATATCACGAAAGGATCATCGATACAAGCCTCACTTATTATCAGAAGAATAATTCATCGTATTATTCCGACCTAATCGAAGAAGAAAAGAAAAACGGCTCCCGATATATAGTGCAGAGAGGCGGATGGCACTTGCTTACAGCCTTCTCTCCGATGGGCAGCAACGAGGTTATTGCCGTGCATGAAAAAGAGTGCGACTTGGGGCTGCTTTCAGAAGCAGACTTGAGTGACCTTTCCGGCGGTATTTCCAGGGTGCTCTCGTTTTACGAAAGTCTCGGGCATCTGAGCTTCAACTTTTCCCTGTTTTCTGTCCGTAAATCTCCAAAGGAGGGTTTCCATTGCCTGTTAAAAATGATTACCAGACAGAACCTTTATCCGAATTACAGGAATGATGATTATTTTCTCCAGAAAATGCTCCATTCTGAATTGATCATAAATACGCCTGAGGAATTGGCCCAGAAGATACAGGCATATTTTTAAAAACAAATCAATACTCATGGCATTTTCCTGATTTTGCCACCTTTTAAAATCAGATAACGGCTACCCCTCCAATTCACCACCGATCCTAAAAGACTCCATATCCATATGCCGAAGCCCAGTATATCTTTAACAGGCATGAGTATAAGCCACCGAAGCCACTTTTTTGAACGGATGACTTTCTTACATATCTCGAGGGCGAGCCACAGTCTGAGACCGACAGCAGCGCATATAGCAGTTAATGAGAGGATGGTAGGTCCTTGCATTATAAATAACAGGCAAGAAATGGGGAAGACGTAAGTAATACCGTATCCAAGGAAGCCTTTCGGCCTGCAGGCCCTATAGGTACGGGCCCATCGTATTTGGTGCTTCAGGTGCCCGGCTATGCTCATTGCACCGGCCCTATCCTCGAGCACATATCTGGAAAGAACGATCTTATATCCTTTCTGCCATAGTCTGTTGCCGATCTGGTAGTCGTCAGCCAGGTAATCGGCAATAGCCTCAAATCCGCCTATTGCATTAAGCGCTTCCATCGAGAACAGCATTGAGGCGCCTAATCCGAAAGTAACGCCTTCAAGCCGCCTGGCCACCAATACTGAGGGAATGACGTCGAGGGCGATCGTCAGGGATTCAAAAGCAGCTCCTGCAGATACCGGATCGGAAATTTTATAAAGTGAAGTGACAAGGCCTGTATTTTCCCCGCTGAAGTACTCCTCTGCAATGTGCTTTAAGTAGGAACTGTCCACTCTCATATCGCTGTCGCTCACAGCAAGCAGAGGATAGCGCGCAGCTTCTGCGAGACCGCCGAGATTTGACACTTTGCGGTTTGTGCCAAGGCTTCTTTCGCTCACTACAATTTTGACTGAGGACTGCCGTTGTAATTTCTCAGCTGCTTTGATTGCGGCATCGTTCGGATCGGTAACGCCAAGAAGAACTTCGTATTCCGGATAGTTCTGTGAGCAGAAGCTTTGAATGTTTTCATACAATTCAGGGTCCTGACCGCTGAGCGGCTTAAGAATAGAAATTGGCGCCGGGGGCATATCTTTAAATTCCAGCTTTCCAGGCCTGAAGAACTCCATGACGCAAAAAAGGGCAAACAGACTATAAATGCCGGATGAGATGACCAGTAACAGCGGTATTACTGACATGTTTTGAATTAATGCAATTCAGACAGTACGGGGTTGTTTTTCTGCAGTCGAGCGCCTGGGTTATCTGCAGTGGGCGAGTAACGCCGAGCCCACATATTCAACTGGAACACGGATGATTTTCCGTACGGACAGCAGGGCTGGCACAGTGGGCTAATCGCTCGCAAAGAAAAATTACCCCGTAATGTCTGAATTGCACTTTGAGTCATGGTATACTTGAAAGCATATCATGAAATTGGCACTTTTTTCAGCGTTTCCCCATGAACTGACGTACATAATAAAGAAACTCAGGGCAGAAAGAGTCAGAAATTCTCCACTTATCATATGGTCAGCCCGTGCTGCTTCCAAAGAAATTATTATAGTCCAGAGCGGAATGGGTACCATTAAGTCGGAAGCCGCGTGGAACTATATAAACGAAGAATACCGTCCTGATTACGTCATCTCTTCCGGATTTGGCGGAGCTTTATATGATGGAGCCCGCATCGGAGACCTCATCGCAGCCTCGCGTGTTCTGCTTTACCCGGACGCAGCTGAAGAAACCGCTGACAGACATCAGAATTACCTGGAGGTCCCGGGTGTAAGTGATGTTATGAAGAAAATGAAGTGCGCTGATATTGTAAAGGAGGGAAGCATTTTGACGCTGAGCCACAGGTTAATCAAATCTGAAATCGAAAGGGACTTGCTGCAGGGGTTGTCCTTCCCGGTATGTGATATGGAAACATTTCCTCTGGCTAAACTCTCGATGCGGGAGGGCCTGCCGTTTTTTGCAATCCGGGCGGTGACTGACAGGGCTCACGAGGAGATACCACCAGAGCTTTTCGGTGTGACCGACGCATACGGCAACTATAGTCTTGCGGGGGCCCTAAGAATAATTTTGGGCAATCCTGCGCTCATCACTTCCAGCATCAGAATGGGAAAAAATGCATGGCTGGCTTCACGAAACCTCTGCCAGGCGGCAGAAGAACTGATACGTATTTTATAAGTTATACAGAGGTAGAGGTAAAGGTAGAGGGATAGAAAATGCCCCATTAAGCCTATTGTTGCTTTTGTTTTTGCTCAACCTCAACCTTTACCTCTACCTATTCCTTTGGCTTATGTTACTTTCGCCGCAACCATGAATTTGAGGTCATTCATTTGAGAAGCCATTTTTTTGTGCTTCTTCTCGTCTTCCAGTATAAGTTTCAGCATCTGTGTAATTATGGGGTCACGACTTAACTCAAGCGCCTGAGTGGCGGTTTCGATCGATTTCTGCTCAATGGTAATATGCTTGTTTAACAAAGAAGCCACTCCTGCAAGATCATCCGGAGAAAGCACAAAACCTTTTTGGGTCATCCCATCGATGACCATCTGAAGGATTGATTTGTGTTTTTCTGAATCGTTCCTGATCGCGGCAGTTAAAGTCCCAATGATAGGATTTTTCGCCTTGTTAAGGATTGCAGTACAACTCTTGATTGTCTGGTCTTCAATGCTTACCCATTTCCTGAGCGATTTGAGCAATTCTCTGTCCATTGCAGCCCGATTTTCCGCGCTTACTCTTTGCAAAGTCATAACGCCTCCCTTTGGGCTCGCGAATAAATAACTTGCACATTGATGCATCTCAGCTTTAGGCCATCTTTGCCCGATCCTCAGTCGCAAAATCCTCAACGTAGCTGTGCTACGCCTGCGGTTTTGCTCAGTCGGATCAGCCAAATCTGACCCAAAGCTGAGCGCCTGAATGCACAAGTTATTTATTCGCAAGCCCTTAAAAAGAATTTTAGAGCATCTTAAATAAAGTATATCACAGCTTTCACCCGCACTCTACCAATGTTTTGCTGCAGCCTTTTTCGCCGGGCTGTTTTTTGAACGGAAGGAATAGCTCTTGAATCCGGCATTCTTTACTGCCCCGGCAGGTTTACGAGATGGTGCGGGTTGGTGTGGCGGGCGTCTGAACTCGCCGTCCTTCCGCGGCGCGGCCACGCCGTAATCAAATCCCTCAAGAGTGCGGCGTTCGACCGGACCACCGAGGACCCGCTCTATTGCTTGAACCATATCAGTGTCATCACCAGCCACCAGAGTGTATGCATCGCCGTTGCAGGAAACACGACCGGTCCGTCCAATACGGTGGATGTATGCATCTGTTGTACTTGGGATGTCATAATTGACAACGTGAGAGACCCGGGTCACATCGATCCCACGTGCGGCTATATCGGTCGCCACCAGTATCTGGAACGTACCGTTGCGAAAACCATTCATTGCTTCCTGCCTTCGAGCCTGGGATAGATTTCCCTGCAGCGATGCAGCACGGTATCCGGTTTTTACCAGTTGTTCACCCAGGCGTTTTGCACGGTGCTTGGTACGGGTGAATATGAGCACAGATTTGGTGTCGGTACGGTGCAAAAGTTCGAGGAGAAGTGATGTCTTCAGGTGCTGGGGGACGGGGTAGAGAGCATGACTGACGGTTTCAGCCGCTGAATTATCGCTTACCCGTATGGTCACCGGCTCATTTAAAATGTCACCGGCAAGATTGCGTATATCTTCGGGCATGGTTGCTGAAAAAAGAAGGGTCTGCCGCCGATTAGGCAGGTGCTTCAAAATTCTCCTTATGTCCGGGAGAAAACCCATGTCGAACATATGGTCAGCCTCGTCGAGAACAAGCACTTCCAGGCGGGAGAGGTTGATAGTACCCTGGCCGATGTGGTCAAGGAGACGTCCAGGACATGCAACAACAA
Source organism: Nitrospirota bacterium (assembly GCA_963710375.1). Lineage (GTDB taxonomy): Bacteria > Nitrospirota > Thermodesulfovibrionia > Thermodesulfovibrionales > Dissulfurispiraceae > JADFXI01. Next base: position 22,659 of record CAVPZX010000006.1, on the reverse strand, counting down.
TTTCTGCGCCGCGCCTTAGACCGGACGCCTGAGGATTGAAGCTCACACCTCCGTAGACGGTCACGCTGCGCAGTCCTGTCCGCTTTCCCAGGACTCCGATTGCCTCATTGATCTGTTCCGCCAGTTCGCGGGTTGGCGCGATGACAAGAGCACGAACATGCCGGCGCTCCCCTTGCATCAGACGATGCAGGATGGGAAGAACAAAGGCAGCCGTCTTGCCGGTGCCGGTCTGAGCCAGGCCCATTACATCGCGCCCCTGCATTACCAGCGGAATTGCCTGCGTCTGGATTGGGGTCGTCGCCGTGTAGCCCGCTGCCGTAACTCCTGCTGCAACATGCGGGTGAAGATTAAATTCGTTAAATTCCATAAACTCCTTTTTTTTCTGCGTTCGGGAATCGAAAAAAAGCCCCGGTGTATTCCGGGGCCCGCTATTGATGTAGCTTTTATCCGGGTACAGCAGTTTGATTAGATGGTTTATCTTAACAGTAATGAAGATATCCTGTAAAGCGGAAGAATGATCAATCACCACGTTGACTAGGTTGAATTTTCATGATATATAGTAATTAAGAGTGGGGCATCAACGGAGAAGGAGGTGTATCATCAAATCTTAGCCCTTGCCTTGGTAGAAAGGTTGTACTATTACTTAAGAAAGGAGGATTGACATGAACTTAGAACTGACAGGTAAAGAAAAAGACATGCTTTTAGGCGTACTTAAGGACTATGTACCGGAACTCAGGGGCGAGATTGCTTCAGGTGCCAAACACGATTTCAAAGAAGAACTGAAAGAGGAAGAGGCAGTATTAAAGGGAATAATGGACAAATTGACAGTGCTGAAATAAATATATTTTCCTTCGCTGAAGTCGAATATGGACTTCAGGGGACCTCACCTTAGTTGTTCCATTAAAGGGTGATGAGCTTATCTTGCTCATCACTCTTTTGCATTCTTGTGCCTGCTGTTACCACCTTTTTTCTCTCTTCCGCTATTATTTTAACTGCCGGCAGATATATCTTGAATGTGGCGCCAAGACCGGGTTCGCTGTAAACGTTCAAAAAACCATTGTGCTGCTTTATTATCCCATACACCATTGCAAGTCCGAGTCCTGTCCCTTTGCCCACTTCCTTTGTCGTAAAAAATGGCTCGAACAGTTTTTCCCTTGTCTGCTCATCCATCCCGATTCCAGTATCTGACACCGTGATAAGGGCATATTTGCCTTCCCTGCCAAATCCGTTGATGTCTATGAATGCGCGGTTGATTTCCACCGCTTCGGTATTTATGCTTATTGTGCCTCCCTTGGGCATGGCGTCACGCGCATTGGCTGCCAGGTTCATCAATACCTGTTCCAATTGGTCGTTGTCCGCAACAACGATCAAATCTTCGTCAGCCATGTTTGTAACAAGTTTTATATTCTTGCCGACAATCTTTTCGATAAACTCAAGAACAGTCTTTACGCTGTACTTCAGATTTATCGGCTTCAGGTTGACTGCCTGTTTTCTGGAGAAGGTTAGAAGACTTTTTGTCAAATTTGCAGCCCTTTCACTTAAAGTGATAATGTTGGCAATATACTTGTATGAAGGGTCGTCTTCCTTCATTTCAATTTGGCAGATTGAGGCAAATCCCATCATCGCATTAACAATATTGTTAAAATCATGCGCCAGGCCTCCAGCAAGCTGCCCGACCACCTCCATTTTCTGTGCATGGCGGAGTTGCAGCTCCAGTTTCTCGCGTGATTCATCGGCTTTTTTGCGCTCCGTTATGTCACGGAAAGTGACAACTGCGCCGATCGTTGTTCCTTCTTCCTGAATAGGGTAGCTCATATACGATACGGGAAAGCTCGATCCGTCTTTCCTCCAGAAAACTTCATGTCTTTTGCGCTGAAATTTGCCGTCGTTTAAGGTTTCATATATCGGGCACTCTTCTTCAGGGTAATCGATCCCATCAGTCTTTGTATGATGCCATGTCGAGTGGCTGTGCCGGCCTATTAGCTCTTCCTCTCCGTAACCGAGCATCTTGGCAGCCGACGGATTTACGAACGTATGATTTCCATTTATGTCCAACCCCAAGATACCTTCCCCTGACGATCTCAAGATCAGATCTTTTTGATAACTCATCTTCTTGAGTTCATTCTCGGTATTAACACGTTCAGTTATATGCCTTTCAAGTCCCACCGCCATCTTGTTGAAGCTCATTGCAAATTGATCGATTTCATCATTGAGGCTTGAAATGTTGGCCCGTACACCCAGGTTGCCGCTTGCCAGTTCATCTGTTGTTGCTGCAAGCTCTCTCATTCTGTGCATGATAAAAAAACCACTCCCGAACCAGGCAATCAAACTTGCGGCAAATCCGGTTAGCGTCAGTAAGATGATGTCACGAAGCAGCTTTCGGTTAACTTTCGCAAATGCCATATCCGAAGATATGCCCAAGCATACAAAAATACCCATATCAGTGCCCCTTACCGGAGCGAAAGAAAATATTCGCTTAATGCCCGCCAAACCCCTGCCCTCAACAGTCCCTTCCCGCTGCTTAAGAATCGTCTTTGTGATGTCGGACTCCAGAATGTTTTTCCCAAGCCATCTTTCAGAATCGGGATAGCGGGCTATAACCGTCCCGGAGCGGTCGATCGCAAAAACTGACATTCCTTCCGTGTTTTGGAGTTTTTCAGTTTCGCCATTCAACCTGTTTAAGTCGATGCCCGAAGCAAGGACCGCCTTAACTTGTCTTTTCTTGTCAAATACCGGTAACCCCACGTAAATAACGTGTCTAGGAGCCATCGTCTCTGTTTGATATTCTCCAACAGAAAAGCGTTGCGTCTTGACTGCACGCTGAAACCAGGAGGTGTCCGCAACATTTAAGCTCTTTTTATCAGGCAGCGAGCTGCAGAAAATGTCGCCGTTGGATTTTGCCGCAAATAAGCTGCTATGCAGTTTGTCCTTCATATTGGGAAAAAAATTACTGCAGGCCATTGAATCAAGATTCCGCACCTCAGGCAATTTGGAAACGTACAGGAGCATTTGGCGAGATTCTTCAATTTCATGTTCTATCTCAAGGGAGATAAATTTCACCGAATTGAGTGATTCAGCCTTTATTGCGTTCATCTCCTGCTCGCGCTGCTCCGACGCCTTGTAAAGCAAGAGCAACAATATAGGAAGGAGTGAGATAAAGACTATCGCCAAGATGCGGATTCTTATTGACCTGATACCCATTTTACCCTTATTTTTTTGGTCTTTATAATCTCTGTCCGGTCAGGATCTTTAACCAATATCCTCGGTAACTTCCCCTTGTTTGTCAAAGGGTTGGGAAGTTCTCAAGCCAATTTAGAAATATGACATATTAACCGAAATAGAACTGTACGTTTTTTTGCGCGGTTACATGTCTCATCCTCTATTAATATAATGGACAAGCAAGGGCTATGCCAGACTAAGCAATGTATTATCTTCTTGATTTATTGGGATTTCTGAGAATTGTTAAGCAGCATGGAAATGGATTAATTCCAATGTCCATTGGAAAAGTACATAACCTTAAATTAAACTCCGATTTGCGACATACACCGACTCCACGAAAGACTGATCGCAGAAACAGCACGACATCTTCATATCCCTCTAATTACAAACAATACTGTAATGAGATAGAATGGCTATTTTTTTGTTTTGTGTGCTATTTTAGTTTTATATTATGAAGAATGAAGAGACCAGCCGGGAGGGCAACCAAGTTGCCAACCTGGTGGAGCACCTCGATATTGAAAGCATTGATGAGCCGTGCAGGACAATACCGCGGCAGCGCATCGTCAACTCTCTCAATTACCTTCACTTCCAGGACGAAACCGTAGTACTCAGATTCAGGCATAGCCGCTATAATGCAGTACTGTCGATAGAGGCTCTGCCCCAACCGTGCAGCGGAGAGTCTCTCACATGCAAGTGGAGAAACCCCGGCGAACAACTCCTTAGGAAGCTCGCAAACTATGAATTAGTGAATATACGACTGACCGATGGGGAAAACCTCTTGTTCGCACAGCCGATGGTAAACATCCTCCACCAGGACTATATCACACTGACACTACCGGAAAACTGTTTCCAACGCAAAGTGCGGAAGGTCCGCAGACACCGCTGCAGTAACATTCCGGTCGAGGTCCTTCAATCCGGCATTAAGTTCCAGGGAGCGCTTATCGACTTCAGCGCCCTTTCGTTCAGAATTGAGATATTTGAAAGACCTCCTGATGTCACCTTTAAATTGCTCAATACCGAGGCTAACGTCACTATTATTATATTCAGCCGCGTCGGGGGAGAAATTCTCTATTCCGGCAATTGCCGCATTATAAAACGGACAAACAACCGGGAAAAAAGAATCTTCGTGCTCGAAGCCCTGGAGCAAACAATACAGCGTTACAAACAAAAAGATTATAGAAGTCAGAGGCAGACATTACATCCCTCCCCTAACATAGTCTTTACACATCCTTTCACCGGCAAGCTTATCAACCTGGAAACCAGTAATTTGTCTGCATCCGGATTTCTTGTCGAAGAGTCTTACGAAGAGTCTGTCCTGGTCCCTGGCATGATACTCCCTCAAATTGGCATAGAAGTCGCCGGCGACCTCACTATTTCATGCAAAGCTCAGGTCATCCATCGGACCCTTGCAAAGGATGATAACAACCAGTTGTTAGCTAGGTGCGGCATCGCCGCTATTGACATGGGAATGGATGACCAAATGCGGCTTTCTTCGCTGCTCCATCACGCCAAAGACCGGAAATCATACGTCTCCACAAGGATTGACCTCAACGAGCTCTGGAGATTTTTTTTTGAGACAGGCTTCATCTACCCCAACAAGTACGCCCTGATGCATACAAAAAAAGAGCAGTTCAAGGAGACATTCAAAAAACTCTATGCGAATACTGATATAGCCCGTCACTTTATCTACCAGGAACGTGGAAGAATACAGGCCCATATGACAGCGCTGAGAGTTTATGAGTATTCCTGGCTCACTGAGCATCACGCAAGCCGCTCTCGCAATAACCGCGCAGGCCTCGAAGTTATGAATCAAATACACCGGTACATTAATGACTCTTATTCGTTCTACACAACACACATGTCCTTTATTATCGGGTACTACAGACCGGACAACCGTTTTGCCGACCGAATTTATAGCGGTTGCGTTAAGGTAATCCAAGACCCCAAAAAATGTTCATTCGACACATTCGGCTACTTCTCCTTCAATAAGGGCTTCGTCACGAGCGAGTTAATCCAGGAAGGACTGCATCTTCAAGAAACGGTCGAAGACGATCTCTACGAGCTTGCACAATTCTACGAGCACGTTTCGTCTGGGTTGATGCTAAGCGCCCTGGACCTCGAGCCGCACATGCTCCATGCCCACGAACTGGATGAAGAGTACAAGAAAATAGGATTCCACCGCGAGCGACATTTGTTCAGCTTGAAAAGTGGGGGCAACGTACAGGCGATCTTCATGGTGCTGATCTCAAACCCCGGACTGAACATGTCGGACGTTACAAACTGCATCCACGTGTTCGTGCTCGATAGCAAGAATGTCTCGCCGGCAAACATCTCTTCCGTGCTCTCCGCACTCTCAAAGTTCTACGACCAGGAATCCATTCCCGTCCTTCTTTTCCCTGCCCATTACGGGCAGAACAATCAAGCCATTTCTAAGAAACGCTACAATCTCTTCGTAGTGGACGTGCAGTATTCGGACGATTATCTCAACTACATGGAACACTTGATCAATAAATGGCACCATGAAAAAGCACAATCTTGACGTAATGCCGCTTTTCAAAGTAGAGGAACATGCAGCTCCCATCGACTTCCAGCCGCTATATTCAAGCCGTATTATCGTCGTATACATCAATATGATAAAAAAGAACTACAGCTACATCAACATCAGAGAGCTGCTGAGCTATGCCGGGATGGAGATGTACCAGGTCCAGGATGAGGCTCACTGGTTCAACCAGTATCAGGTAGACAGTTTTTACGAAAGACTCGTTAAACTGACCGGCAATAACAACATCGCACGGGAGGCAGGAAGATACTCCGCATCACCGGAAGCGATAGGGACAATGCAGCAATACCTCCTGAGCCTGTTCAGTCCCTCAAAGGTCTACGAGCTGGTAGGGAAGTTCGCTACGAATTTCACCAGGGCATCACAATACAAATGGAAGAAGCTGTCGGTGACCTCCTGCGAAATCACTGTTAGCAACATTCAAGGAGTCAATGAGAAGCCATACCAATGCCAAAACCGTATGGGTTTCTTAGAAGCGTGCACCGCTGTTTTCAATTACCGTCTGCCTGTTTTAGAGCATGAAGAATGTCTGCACAAAGGCGGCAAATGCTGCCGCTACGTGGTATCATGGCAAGAGTCTCCTGCAGCCCAATGGAGAAAGCGCCGTAATTACGCAGCCGCAGCTCTTGTCGCGTTGTGTGCAGGATATTCTCTCTATAACCCCTACTTTACTCTCGTTGCAGGTCTTCCCTCATCAATGCTTATTCTATGGGCCCTTACGTTTTATGCCATGCGTCTTGAGGTCAAAGAGTTCAAAGAGGCTCTCAACAACGTCAATGTGTCATCAGACAAGCTGCTAGAGCACATAGACCTTAACTACAATCATGCCCTGTTGATCAATGAAATCGGCATGGCGCTCAGCAAGCAGCTCGAGGTAGAAGACATCCTCGCCAATGTCACCGACATATTGCAAAAAAGGCTCTCATACGATCGTGGAGCCATCTTCCTTGCAAATCCGGAAAAAACAGAACTTGTCTACCGGGCCGGCTATGGATACACTAACGACCAATTTAAAGTGCTGATGCACGCAAAGTTCAACCTCACCAACCGTGCATCCCGCGGAGTCTTCGCCCTCTGCTACCGGGAACACCGCTCCTTTCTAATTAATGACGTTAATGAAATACAGCATGATCTGTCACCCCATAGCCTATCATTCGCCCTCAGCATGGGCACCAAATCATTCATATGCTGCCCCATTATATACGAGCATGAGTGTCTCGGTGTCCTCGCCGTGGATAACATAAGGACAAAAAGACCTTTGGTGCAAAGCGATATAAGCCTTTTAATGGGAGTAGCGCCCGAGATAGCAATAAGCATCAGAAACGCCATGCTCATCGAGGTTAAAGAACGCCAATTTCAGAACATACTGCAGGTGCTCGCAGCAAGCATTGACGCGCGCGATTTTCTCACCGCCGGACATTCCGAGGACGTGACCAAGTATGCCGTCAATATCGCCAGAGAAATGGGACTGGGTAAGGACTACTGCGAGGTGATACGCGTGGCAGCGCTTCTGCATGATTACGGAAAAATCGCCATAAAAGATGAAATACTGAAAAAAGAGGGGCGTCTCACAGCAGATGAGTATGAAGAAATAAAGAAACACGCATCAAAAACACGGGAAATCCTGGAACAAATAAACTTTGAGGGGATATACAAGGAGGTCCCGCAGATAGCCGGTGCGCATCATGAAAAGTATAACGGCAAAGGCTATCCTGATGGACTTAAAGGGGAACAAATACCTCTCGGCGCCCGCATCCTCGCCGTCGCAGACGTTTTTGAAGCCGTTACAGCAAAAAGACATTACAGGGGCCCTATGCAGCTAAATGACGCTTTCGAGCTGCTTAAAAGCGAAAGAGACCAACACTTCGATGGTAGAGTCCTTGACGCATTCTTTAATTTAGTCAATCGGGAAAACCAGAAGCTTTTTTAAACCATCACGGTGTTTGGTATTCAACCGGCTTTCGTCCTTTTGCACAAATAACAGGCGTGTAAATAAAGCGTTTAGGATTGGTCATATACTCATAGAACTCTTTTTTGAATCCTTCATAGCCGTTTTCGTATTCTCCAAACGAACAATTCGTTTTAAGAGCGACCACTTCCATTTTCTTAAACCAGTTATAGGCGTCGGCGTCCTTCAGCTCGCCGTAGATAAAGTGGTGAGCGCTTACATCATATGCAAGATCCTCATACCCCAACTCTGCAAGGAATCCGAAGAGTTTTGCCCCCATGTAGGGATCGAAGTTCTTTTCTTCTTCGAGGATCTGTACTGCCTGCAGAATTGTTCGCATCAGCCTGTCGGATATACCATAAAGATTTAAGCAATTGCGGTCAAGATCGATAAGGCATAATGTTCCGTTCGGTTTTACGAGTTGTGAAATATTTCTTACTAGATCGAAGGCTTCAGCGCGGTAGTATTCCAGAAAAAATCGTACCCAAACGGCGTCAAATTTCCCGAGATCATCAAGGGGCTCGTGTAAGTCTCTTTTTATGTATTCGATGCCTTCTGAAGAGTATTTCTTTTGCGCATAATGGATTCTCTGTTGCGACCCGTCGATGCCTACAACCGATCCACCAGGCTGCACCATTCCGTGCAGAATAAATGTCGTTTTACCCGACCCGCAGCCGACGTCCGCGACGCGCATGCCAGGACCAATCCCCGCCCATTGCGCCTGCTTAATTACCTGGTCAGTATTGGTTTTTACATCAAGCCTCAGGGCCTCTTCGGGATGCTCCATCAGATATTCTATATCGGCAGTTTCCATCGTTAATTATATTAACGTCGCATAGCTGAAAAGTCAAAGCTGGGTAATTTTCCGTGGAACTCTACGGGCAACTTAATTTTGAGCGAGGGGTTCGAACTCCTTCCCCTACCCCGCAAACCCTTTATTTAAGCCACTTAATCTTGAGACATTGGGATTTACTGACGGATTGCTGACGGTTCCACTGATACCTGCCCTATTCCTGTTCTTCTTTTTTTAAAGGGACAACTACGGCAAATTTCTTGAAACGCTTCAAAACTATTAACAACATTCAATGAAATAGATCTTTCACCCCTTCCCCAAAACCCTCTCAATCTCCCTAAAGACAGTCGAAATAACAACCTTTATCTCTTCCATCACATCTTTATTCCAATACCTCCTTGCCTTCTTGCCGTCTTCAAGAAGCAGATCCTGAAAATACTTAAGTTTTCCGACAAGCTTATAAACTGTCGAGAAGGTAGGCTCGGAGTCAAAAAGCGACGGTTTGGTGCAGAGGTTCTCAAGCTCTAGAAGGCGCAGGCCCAATAACCTGTTAACAGTCTCGATTGACCGGTCGAGTCTACTTCCCTCAATTCCCGAAAGTATGGTTACCCTAGTCGCATGGACTACCTCATTAACTCGCTTCAGGTGTCGCAGGCATTCTGCCCGGTACATTGGGACTTCCTGTTCAGTCACTGGACCGTCAGTTATGACTGCGCTCTGTCCTTGGAGATAAAACACAGCCTTTAGGTGTGCAACCTTGAGCCTGCCCTCTTTGGATTCCTCAAGGTAGAGCGCATGGAGGTTCTTTAATACCATGTCGAGTTCCTTCGCATTTCCCGGCCAGAGGTAAGACTGAAGCTCATCCAATATTTCTTCGGGCAGTGAACAGGAGTTGTCTTTCATTATATTCTTCCAGAAATGCTGCGCAAGCAATGGGATATCCGCTGGATGTTTTCTCAGAGGCGAGGTAGTAATCAGGAAACCCCGAAGTCGGTAATACAAATCTTCCCGGAATTGCCCTGACTGGACCATCGAGGAGAGATTGCGATTTGTTGCAGTAACAACACGGGCAGTGACTTCAATGTCGTCTGTATCACCTACACGTCTGATCGTGCCGGTAGAAAGGACGCGCAATATTTTGACCTGCTGGCTGAGGGGAAGGTCTCCTATCTCATCAAGGAAAAGTGTTCCATCTTGGGCTTCTACCCAAAGTCCAGCCCTGTGCTCACGCGCATCAGTAAATGCACCTTTTTTATATCCAAACAGTTCAGACTCAAAGAGTGTCTCGGTTATTCCGCCGCAATTTATCACCTTAAACTTTCCACCTTTTTGGCCACATTCATGTATCTGGTTGGCGATTATTTCCTTGCCTGTCCCGGTGTCACCAAGGATCATGACCGGGTCATCAACCATGCTGGCTTTTAGTATCAGATTTCTGACGAGCTTTGCCTCATCAGAGCAGCCTATATATACATTTGCAAGCTTATCAGATTTATCGCTATGGTCATGTACCAAATCAAATATCCGGGCCGTTGCAGGGTCACACTGTTCACTTCCGCGCGGAGTATCTTTAGCCACGGCACCGCTCTTTTTTTTGGCCTCTGCCTTTTCAGTATTTTCGGCTCTGTCCCACAACTCCTTAAAGAGCTTTTTCTCCGCTCCGATAATAAAGACATTGCGTTTTTTGTTTTCTGATGCATTAAAGAGCAATTTCTTGATGCCACTTGCCAGTCTCCCTCCCTGATCATAATTTACGTCAATGACCAATATCTTGTCATTATTCATCTCACTAAAATAGTCAAAAAGGCCCTTGCCCTTGTTCTTCGTTCCCCGGTTAATAACAAGGTCGTTGAAACCATAGATTGTTGTGAGATGTTCTTTAATGACAAGGTAGGCGACTGGAAGAGTGCCATCTCTTAGTTTCTCAAATTCCTGGGGGCTGCCGATCCCCAAATCGGTCTGGAGGGGATGACTGTCCCCGGGGTTTGCAGTAAACTTCAGGCTTTGAATTTTCATAGGCCCTCCGCTACATGATGAAAGAATCTTACCAGTAAATTCATGGGAAAGCAACGGGAAACTGTAATTGCTACGATACCGTCAAAGCCTCGGGAATCCTTTCGTACTTAAGAAAGATTCCTGAATGACAGGCGAAAAGAGCTAAGGATCAAAGCAGGCAACTCAACGTCGTTCCACATAACTCAACTCCCTGAATTCAACAATCCGTAAGGCATCTCAGTACCTGGCTCATTGCAAATCTTTATATAGCAATGAGTTCAAGCGCCGTTGAATTATGTGGCACAGCAGATGCATCTAATGGAACGAAAATGTAATAGAAGTCTAATTCAAGGAAGACTACAGATGAATAAGGATACCGGCACAGACTGCGATAACCTGACGGATCCGTGGGGACCGGCGGGGTGTAGAGACGCCCTGCACCAGGTTGCGGATCTGTGCCGGAAAGGGCTGTCATTGGATATCCACGTCGGGCCTGACGTATCTTCATTCGATTCCGGAAGGAAGAGCGGAGGAAACATAGACGGGATACTCTCTGTTTCAGGCAAATTGACTGACAACGCGGTCATAACTCTGAGTATGGAACTGGTGAGGGGGCATGAAAACATCCGTGTCTCCTCAGGCGCTTTTTTCAAACATCTTTCCGAGGTTGGCAGTCGGGTCCGGCTCTGTCCGCCGCATGAGGAAACAAGCGGAGAGATTTCCCTATGGGTTGCACTCGATATAAAGGCATCTCCAATGTCTATGACAAGAGAGATGGCCTTAATTGGGGAGATAAAACGTATAAATGAGCTGGCAAAAACCCTCCAGGCTGAACTGCCCGAGAAAAGCTATGACTCCAGGCTTACTAAACTCTACAAAGATTTTGCAGATTTCCTGCGGCCTGTCCATGCTTTAGAGGCTGCCGAAACCGGAGACTGCACAAACCTCTCCAGATGGACAGGGGAGATCATGGATTTTCTGTCAGGATCTGTCAACGTTGCTGTATCGTCACCGTTCAGCATCGAAAACGAGTATGCAATGGCTGCCTTGGCAGGAGCACTCAGGGATGCGGGGGATACACTCGGTGTCTTGACACCCCCCGCAGTTGCAGTTAAGGGCATACCCGAGTTGGCTCAGAAGGCCCCCGGAAGAGTTGTCATTGCGGCGATGAGTATAAGTCTCGGGTCTAACCTCTATGAGATGGGGAAAGAAGTGGATGCGCTACTGGCCGCCCTTTCGACCATACGCAGGCCGGTTGTCTTCACCGGCACACTGGAACAGCTCCAGTCGGTTTTTCACGGAGGTCAGGGCGCGCTCAATGATCCTCTCTTCCCTGTTGTTTGTCATGCTCCCGAAATACATATCAACGCACTCACCCTCTTTGCCGTCAAGTCCGCAGGCAGACTCGCAGGGGGCTTGTCAGCACGGGATGAGAATGAACTTTACGAAAAGACCCTCTCAGATATCCAATGCCTCAGTCCGGCTGAGCAGAAGCGGATTCTTCCAGTGATCGTCGAGAGGAATGTATACATTAGGACAAAGGGCATAAAGGCGCCCGACTCCTCTGCAATATCCTTTGCAACAAGGGTTGCCGGGCTTTCGGAAACACTGGCCGGTCTGAGTCCCAGACCACGCGTCAGCCGCTTGCCGGAAGTGCAGGAACGGTTCACAAGGATTTTAACAAGCCCCGATTTGTTGACTTTTTTTCAGGAGAGCCTGATGGCCCAGGACCACGCCCTCGAACAGCTTATCTCGCGCCTTTCGATGGAAGCCCTTACGCGGCCCGGCCATCAGCCGCTCAGATACTGCGCGCAGGGGACGCCCGCAACCGGGAAATCCGAAAGCGCTGTCCTTCTTGCGCAAAGGCTCGGCATTCCCTATATCATCATAGACGCAGCCAGCATGCCGGACTACCACACCGCAGCAAGTCAGCTTCTCGGGTCGGGCCGGGGTATCGTGATGTCTTATCAGGCGGGCCGCCTGGAACAGGCAGGCAAGCAAAACAGCGGCGTTGTCGTTGAGGTAAGCGATATGGACCATGCAGTACCCTCTGTGCGTTCGATGATTGCGGATTTGTTCCTTCAGGTTCTTGAAACAGGAGAAGCCCAGAGCGCAACTGGCGCGATGTTTTCGTGTTCAAACATTATCTTTGCCTTTACTATGAACCTGCCCGATGGCCTTGACGAGACTGTCCGCAAGGGGATCGGTTTCAACAACACTCCTTCGCGCGTGGATGTCAGCCGGCGTGTAATCTCGGAGATCAAGAACATGCTTTCAGGCGCCTTCCTGAGCAGAATCGGGACACCCATTCTATTTGAACCCCTGGACGGTTACGCCCTGTCATCCATCGTTGAGCGGGCGATCAAACGCGCTGTCCTCTCGGCAGCAGAGCGCCTCAATCTTGAATTAATGGACTTGGCATTAGATGAAAATCTCGGATCAAAGGTCATCGCTTCTATGAAATCCAACATTGTTTCCTTTGGCGCCCGGGCCATTCTCGAACATGGCCGCACTCTGGCGGCAGAGGCATTCATGGAATTCAACAGAACCAATGTAATTAATAATCATAAATCGCTTTTTGTCTCAGCAACTGATGAAGGAAGACTTGTTATGAGTACTAAATAAGGAGGAGCAGATGGCAAACGATGTATTTCGGGTACATAAATCCGATGAGTTAAGAAAGGCAGGCCCAACAGACCTGCTTGAGCTTTTACCTGTGCCTGGCGGCAACCCATTATTCCTTCCCAAGTGGATCATTGAAACACTTGTCTACGGCATAGTCAATCACGAGTTCATCCACCTGTCCGGACCTACGGGCAGCGCGAAGAGTTCTCTTCTTGAGGCCCTCTATCTTGTTCCTGCGAATTTCGAAAGTATTTGTTCGGGGCTTGGGTTCCTGGTGCTGCCGCTGAAACTCTACCCGGTCGAGATGGCGATCTACGAGGCGCCTGGAGAGCTTTTCCAGAGAAGGTCCCTGAAAAACGGAACGACTTTCGATGAAAAAAGCAGGCTTGTCGAGGCCCTCGAAGACGCCACAAAATCAAACGGCAGGTATTACCCTCTTGTCTGGCTCAGGGAGATGGGGCGGGTCCATTCAAGCAGTGTCCAGGGTGGACTTTTGAACCTGATGACAAAGGGCGACATCGTCCTTCCTGACGGAAGTCGCATCGACGGCCAGCAAATAGGATGGGTCGCGGACAGCAACTATCAGGCAGAGCGCGACTCTACCCATACGCTGGTTGTCCTCGATGACGCTATAAAGAGGAGATTTTCAATCAATTTGACTCTGGATTACCTGTCCGCCGAAAACGAGGTACAGGTGCTGCAGCATCTGTTAAAGGAGGTAAGGAGATGAAGCGCGTAGACAATGACCTTATCGTCAAGGTGGTGCAGCTTGGGAACGTCATCAGAAGGCACAGGTCTGAGGGGGCATTGCAATCAGTGCCTCCCCCCACAATTTACGGCTATCTCGCTTTTCTCCGGATGGCACAGGCCCTGCCTCATATGAGCATTCAGCAGATAGCGCTGGCAACGATGCTCGGCAATGCGAGCACCGAAGACCGAAAACAGATATCCGGGATATTCAACGAGGTGTTTGGGATCAACGAGACGGCTGAGGACGACCCGACCATGGGCGGAAATCTCTTTTAGCGGGTGAGAAATGGCAAGAGAGAAAAAGAAAGAGCGCGGCTTCTCAACAGGCTACTCATATGTCTACAGGAAGAGACGCTCCAAGACCGACTGGTCCGGCATCGGCATAGGAGACGCCTTTAAGTCAAATCTCGACTATTACCTCAGAATGCCGGCGCAGAGGACTTTTTATAAAATGGTTAGGAAGGCCCAGATATGTGTTGCGCGGCTTGACGACGCATTTGCAGAGGCAGCATTTGAACCCAGAGTCAAGCCCCAGCTCAGTCCTTGCTATACTACCTATCCCTCCACTCTTGCTGCCTATGCCGCAATCGGCCTCACCGCTTTTTTAGAATTCGAGGCCCTTGTGGGGGAAAAGATCCTTTTTATACACCTTCAAGATTATGTGAACAACCCTGCCGGGGCGGATGGGGTAAGAGTGAATGAGGATATATACAAGGAGGCGGCCAATTCCGTAACCGACTGTGTTCAGACACGCCTTCTCCTTGAGAACCTTTCGCGAATTCCATCTCTTTCGTCGGTTGAACTCTACAGACTATTTTCAGCCTCAGCAGCAGGACCTGAGGCTCGCTTCCCTTACAGAAATCATCAGGGTCGTGATTCTTTACGGAGACGTCCTTCCCGATTTCAAAAAGCAGCAACTCTATCCGTTAACCAGTTCCATATTTGAAGACCTCATCTCTTCGAGCTCCGTCTTTTTCGAAAGGCTGAGAAAGTGCGAGGTGACGGAGCTCCTGAAACTGGGATCTCTCTGGGTGAGGACGGTCTGTGCGGCCATGTCCAAATACATGCCGGCGCCCGCTGATGACAATGAACAAGAACCAGGCAATACAACCGTTGCAAATCCGGGGTCCGCAGGAAGCGACGCTACTGAGAGAGAATGGGCGGGATTTCCCGAACCGCTTGCAAAGTCGGTGACAGATGAAATAGCCCCTCTGAACGGCCCGCAACATCCTATGATATCCGAGCCGGATGATACGCTCAAATGTACAACACAAGGGCTTCTCACTTCCGTCTTCAGCGGGAACAAACACCAAAATAGCCGCGGTAAGAATCCCAAATTTGAAGAACCGCTCCAGGAGGTGCTAAACAACTTTTCCTGTGTAATGGAAAAGGCTGGAAAGCAGGAAAATGATTGGGAAGATATGCGTTCCGACCTGGTTGAGACTTCGATGAGGGTCAATGCCTTTAATACCAGTCCTATTCAGGGGAATCCAGCTGACGGTAATGAAGTGAGCGTGCTGCTAGGCACAGAGAAGAACGCTGTCGGCGAGATATTCGACAGACCGGTGGAACTCTCAGAAGATATGATGGCCCTGGATAAGCTGCTTGAGGAGTCCTATTCGATAATACAGAGTTTGCGGCAGAACCTGTATCCGAACATCCAGATGG
Source organism: Nitrospirota bacterium (assembly GCA_963710375.1). Taxonomy (GTDB): domain Bacteria; phylum Nitrospirota; class Thermodesulfovibrionia; order Thermodesulfovibrionales; family Dissulfurispiraceae; genus JADFXI01. The sequence goes on along the minus strand of CAVPZX010000006.1, from coordinate 7,101 downwards.
TCTCTGAGACAATCCGACTACGCTGCAGCGGCTCGATAGACCCGTCGAGGATCGTCCTTACGGACTTTTCACCTGTGGTCTTTAAACGATACCGCACTACCGAACAGGCGGACCTCAGAGGCCGGCCTGTGCTCGTCATCGCCTGCGACGGGTCCGGCTCTTTGAATGAAAAACAGATGAAGATGGTGAAGATACTTTCAGCCGGATGGCTCTGTTCAACAGCCGGTAGTGAAATCCAGGTGCTTGCCGGGCTTTACCACAGCGACGAGATTCGCGAAGGCATGTCCGGTCCGATTGTGCAGTGGATTTATCACCCGCGCAAGGCACAGGCATCAAGCAGGAAAGATGCTGTCCGCGCGATTGTATCTCTGCCGGATACAGGAACGGGCGTTCAGTCGGACGCCCTCTCTATCGCGTTTATCATCGAAGAGGCACGGCTCCTTGCGAAGGCTGTCATGATTTATCTGATACTCATCACCGACACCAAGTGGAACAACAGTTTCCATAAAGGCATGAGCGGGGCAGAGGAGGTCCACTCGTATTTCGAGTCAACCAACAAAGTAATGAACGGCAAGCTTGACGCTACACTGGTGGCATTGGGCGTTTCGGCAGATACCGGATTCGAAGACGTTGTTAACAGGGTCATTGCAGTATCGGACGGGGAACTGAACAATTGCGCCGTGGTCGCGGAAAAAATAGGCTCTTACGTAGCATCATGTATGAAAGAGAGGAGCCGTCTGTTAAGGGCTCGCTAATAGATAACTTGTATATTCAGGCGCTCAGATTTGGGTCAGATTTGGCTGATCCGACTGAGCAAAACCGCAGGCGTAGCATAGCTACGTTGAGGATTTTGTGACTGAGGATCGGGTAAAGATGACCTGAAGCTGAGATGCATCAATGTGCAAGTTATTTATTCGCGAGCCCTAAAAAGGCGTTGAATAGGAGACATGACATGAACTATCGAAATATGAACTATAGATATGGGGATATCGAAGATTATTTTATTGAAAATGATTCCGGCTACGGCTACCCGGGACGGTATTATTCGGAAAAGATAAATATCCGTGACGCCCTCGATCCGATAATCATGAAACTCATGGAATATGACTCGATCAGGACCAAACTGGAACAGAAAGGAGGGCGTGTCTCTGATCTGAGTGAAATAACGGACATCTTTTCTGCCACCATACCGGTAAACGACGAATACGGAGCCATGAAGGTTTTACTTTCGGATCAGCGAAGCCTGAAGGAAGCGATAAGAAACATCAATTGGGACCTGCACGTGGACATACGCAGGTTGCACACCCACATGCCGGTTTACTACATATGCAGGACAAGACGAGATTTCTGGGCCGAATACAGTCTCGTAGTAGAGGACATCTATATGAGCTCGGGGTATCCCCTGACCGATGAGAGGTTCGTCAAACTGATGGATGCGGGACACGAGGTGTATTATCTCCGGTTGGCACAGTTCCGGGAGGGGATAACTAATATGGTGGGAAAAACAGGCGAGCATGACATGGCCAAAGTGGACAACCTTCTCTACAACCTCGGCAGGCATGTGTTCCAGGCGGCCTGGCATGAAGATCAGCGGCTCGGCATTCTGACAGCACGTTTTTTGGGACTCCACGAGTTTCACATGGCAATCGAACTGCTCTATCTTTGCCTGAGCGGAGATTTGTGTGAACTGAGGGGCGCCGTCGATGAAACAATGATGCGGTTCTTCGAAGATGTCTATCCCCAACCGGCCATCCGCTCCTTTTTGGAAATGCTGGGACAGACCGAAGGAGGAGTCCTGACCGAGCTGCCCCAGAAGTCGGCAAATCTCTATAAAAGGCTTTCCCGCGCTTTCAGCGGGTTTCTCCAGCAAGAAACCATCTGGGGCCACAGCAGGATTAAAATGCCGATCTGGAAGCTTCTCTACTCTAACTTTTCGAGACTCGATCAAATCTGCAAAACACTCAAAGAAGATGAACAAATCGTAACAATTATGGGACGCCTGGAGGGGGAAGCAAAGGGCATTATCAGTGAACTACTCGAGACAGCGTCGTAAGCCTAGAATACAGAATACAGGAGTCAGGAGACAGAATAAAAGCAAAAGTCACTGCCTTTGTATCTGTTATCTAGGTCGATCTTTGGGCAGTCTATCTCCTTGCCGATTCATTCGCCTTTCACGATAAACCTGCCGCCACACCAAAGGATATTTAGAAACAACGTCCCGTCCTCTGTTTTTCAGGGGGTCTCCGTTTTATTAGGATGCGCCCAGGGCGTTCAAGATATTCCGGCTGTATAGGTAGCGATGCCACTTGTGCCGTTTATTGGTGGGCGTTGTTTAGATCAGTCAGCAATTGTTGTAGTTTTGCTATTGCCGCCTTTTTAGAACATTCGGGTTTGACGCCCTGTTCTTTAAGGTGGTGTTCAACCTCTTCGTCAAAGGCCTCTATCCTCTTTCGAATACTTGGGGCGTGACGGGTGAAAATGGTCTGGCGGATTCCTTTATCGAGAGACGCGGATACAGCTTCGGATGCAAACCAATCTCCCACGATCGTCAAATAGTGTTCATCTCTTTGTTCTGGACTTACAATAGATACAACAATGTCGTCTATGACTTTTGACTCAAGAAACTCAATAAGTGATTTTAATCGGGAAGGGCCTGCTTTGCTCCCAAATCTTTGAAAGTCTATATATGGATCAATTATGAGACTGCAGCCTTCTTTACGGGCGTGTTTTTCCAACGTTTTGCGTTCTTCTCGCTGCAACAGGCAATGAGACTCATCGTAAAAAGCTCCGAATCTGTCCTTCCACTCTGAATGCTGGGGCGATTTGTCCGGTATATGAAAAGAACTCAACCCTCCCTTCTGGCGCACCCTCCCATATTCCTCAAGATGCAACACACTTTTAGAATATTCCACCATCATACGTGTACGATCTTCACGATATTCAGCACAATAAAAGAGAGGTCTTGCAGACCCCTGAGCTTCAGAGACCAGTTTTTCGAATACCCTAAGATTCAGTCTGGATCTAAGTTCCTCTGCATCACTGCTGAAAGGTACAGCAAGGAGCTGCTGGAGCAATTCTCCAGGGACTTGACCACGTGTGATCGGCAACACAGGTACATTCAATGCCGTGGCAAATCCTATTTCCTGATGGACCCATCCCCGCCGGCTGGAAGTTTCCGTAATGAAAGGCATAAAGACATGTGAATGTGCAATAAAGTTTTTAATCTGAACATGAAATCCTTGTCCGTAATTGAAATTCTTATCCCACATGGGTTTCAGCCCATTCTCTTTCAGGGCATTAACGATTATTTCAGCCAATTCCCGATCCTCATGAGAATAGCTGATGAAGACGCGGTAGGTTTCCATACTTGTTTACTCCCTTATCTAAAAACTATTTAATACCATTATATACCACTGTGTCAATCAGATATTTTAACCTCACATACTAGTTGCCCTCAAGCGCCCTTTTGTAGAGAAGTTCGGCAGACTGCATAGTCTCCTTTTTATGAAGCAAACCGGCGAGGCCCCTCCGACGCTTACAAGCGTATCAGGTGGGAATTGCACCCTTAAAGTCGGTATCGCATTGCTGGGACGTAACAATGAGTACAGTAACATTGTGACTCTTATGTATATATTCGCTCACCCATACATTTTACGCCGCAAGTGGCGGGGAATAATACCCCAAGGGATTCAACACTGAAAAGTCCTTTTAGAATAGGGAGTTAGAAATCAGGACAGATGAGTTGAAGAGTTGAGTCAGCCAACTATACACGCCAAGACTGGCTGATACGCCCGCGCTCTTGACAGCCATTGATAAATATCGCTCCTTACGTTATCATATAATCGTAAGGAGGGCTAAAATGAGATCAATGATAACATCCAAGTATCAGACCACGATACCAAAAAAGATTCGGGAAACGCTGAAGCTGTCTGTCCACGACGCGGTTGAATGGCGAATAAACGGAAACACCGCTATTGTGTTTCCCACACAACGGGCCTTCCTGTCGCGGAGGGGCACTATCAAGATCGGCAAGGGAGACATTGCCTCCGACATTGCAAAAGCCCGGCTTGTTCGTTCGGAGCGTAAAAGGTGAAGCAGTACGTCATCGATACGAATGCGCTGCTGTCGTTCTTGACAGACCGCAATCCCTCTCAGCAGGCGGTCATGGCCAGCGTCTTTGAGCAGGTTGCCGCAGCGCAAGCATCTATACTGTGTCCGCAAAATGTCATCGCCGAATTCGTCTATGTGATGGAAACAGTCTATCATCAGTCGAAGCCGTCCATCAGATCAATCATAAAAGACTTTATCGCAATGCCTGGCGTCGCGATTGTCGATAAAACTGATTTCGAGGCAATATGCGCTCTATGGCCCGAAACCTTTGACGACTTCGGAGATGCCATTGTAGCCACTTGCGCCAAAGCGACAAAGGGAGGCATCGTCATTACCTTCGACCGCCGTTTCATGCGCAAACTGGCGTCCAGCCGTATTGCGTTTATGGAAAGTAAATCCCGTTAGAACACTTCAAGTTCTTAAGGTCACGTCGCTTCATGCTTAGTGCTGTTATCGAAGACCCTCCTCAAATCCCTCATCTCCCCCAAAATTTCCACCACGGCTTTTTTTGCGAATTATCGACAACAAACGGATTGAACCTCAGCGGTTTGTGGCAATTGGGGCATTCGGAGAAAAGGCGGGGGTCGTCCCAGGCTTCGGGCGGGAGGGATGCCGCGGGACTCTGACTTAGGGAAAGGCGGGTGTTGAAGCCCTTAATCGTGTCGATGATTTTATTGTCTGGTTCGAACCTCTTGCCGCACCATTCGCATTTAGCGGCGAGATGGTCGTCCCAGGCTGTACGGTCAAACCTGTATAACCGCAACGGAGTGATATACGGTTCTTTCTCCTCCAGCGCCGGCAGCTTCAGTATATATATAGTGCCTCCACTGTCGCCTGCCGTCATCCCGCCTGTTCTACACACAACTGCTCTCATGTAGTATGCGCCATGAAAGCAGGAAAGCTCTCGACCAGTCTCAGCATCCCAGACCTTCAGGGTGTTGTCATTAGAAGCCGAGACAATGCGCCTGCCATCTGGTGAATACGCACAGGAGGTTACACTGCCTGTATGGCCTTTGAGGGGAAAAAGCTCCTTGCCGGTCTCAGCATCCCAGGCCTTCAGGGTGCTGTCCTCTGAAGTCGAGACAATGCGCCTGCCATCTGGTGAATACTCACAGGACTTTACAACACCTCTATGGCCTTTGAGGGTAAAAAGCTCCTTGCCGGTCTCAGCATCCCAGACCTTCAGGGTGGTGTCATCTGAAGCCGAGACAATGCGCCGGCCATCTGGTGAATACGCACAGGAGTTTACCCAGTTTGTATGGCCTTTGAGGGTAAAAAACTCCTTGCCGGTCTCAGCATCCCAGACCTTCAGGGTGGTGGCCGATGAAAGCGCGACAATACGCTGGCCATCTGGTGAATACGCACAGGAGAATCTCAAGTTTGTCTGACCTTCGAAGGGAATCCGTTCCTTGCCGGTCTCAGCATCCCAGACCTTCAGGGTGGTGTCCCCTGAAGCCGAGACAATACGCTGGCCATCAGGTGAATATGCACAGGAGTATACCTGGGCTGTATGGCCTTTGAGGGTAAAAAGCTCCTTGCCGGTCTCAGCATCCCAGACCTTCAGGGTGGTGTCATTTGAAGCCGAGACAATGCGCCGGCCATCAGGTGAATACGCACAAGAGAATACACCACTTGTATGGCCTTTGAGGGTCAAAAGCTCCTTGCCGGTCTCAGCATCCCAGACCTTCAGGGTGGTGTCCATTGCTCCTGAGACAATGCGCCTGCCGTTTGGTGAATACGCACAGGAGGTTACACGGTTAACACGGAGTGCACGGCCATCGAGGGTAAAAAGCTCCTTGCCGGTCTTAGCATCCCAGACCTTCAGGGTTCCGTCATCTTGTGCTAACGACCAGTTTATGATACCAAGGATTTGAGGAAATAGGGTGACACTCCAAGTTTAGGAAAACGAAAGGAGTGTCATTGATGGAACAAGTTAAGAGTTTACAAAGAGGCAGTGCAAAGAAGAAGGTTCCAGCCAGAAGCAGGCGTTACGGAGCCGACTTTAAGCTTCAAGTAGTCAAGAAGTTCCTTGAGGAGAGCGTCCCTATTGAGGTGATCCGGCAGGAATGCGGGATTAGCATTAATTCGGTAAGACGCTGGGTGCGCGCATATCGTAGTGAAGGTGAGGCTGGCCTTGCAATAAGACGCAATGGCAATGGGCGCGGACTTCCCTCTCCTGTGAAGCAGAAGATTGTCGAACTCAAAGAAGCCAACCCACTGTTCGGTATTAAGCGCATTTCGCAACTTCTAAAGAGAGCGTTTTTTCTTACCGCCAGCCCTGAGACGGTTCGTAAGACTCTGCACTCCGAATCTCTAATGACTGCCCCACCCAAGAAGCGGCAGCGCAATATCACCCGCCCCCGGTTTTTCGAGCGCTCAACCCCGAACCAGCTTTGGCAGACGGACATCTTTACGTTTCGCCTTGGGGGCCGATATGCGTTTCTGATCGGCTTTATCGACGATTATTCCCGTTATATAACGGGGTTGGAGCTTTTTAGGAGCCAGACAGCACAGAATGTAATTGAAGTGTATCGCCGGGCGGCCTCCGAGTACAACCCACCTAAAGAGATGCTCACGGACAATGGGAGGCAGTACACGAGCTGGCGCGGCAACAGCCGTTTTGAGCTGGAGTTGAAGAAAGACAAAATCCATCACATCAAATCACGGCCTCACCATCCTATGACGTTAGGCAAAATCGAGCGGTTCTGGAAAACGATCTTTGTGGAGTTCCTAAGCCGGGCCCAGTTCGGGAGCTTTGAGGATGCAGTAGAGCGGATACGGCAGTGGGTGAAATATTATAACCACAAAAGGCCCCATCAGGGGATCGGCGGCCTGTGTCCTGCGGACCGGTATTTTGAGATACAAAGCGAGCTTAGAAAGACCATCGAGCAGGGCATCCAGGACAACCTCCTTGAGATGGCGCTAAGAGGTAAACCGCGCCTGCCGTTTTACATGGTGGGCCGCATGGAGGGTCAGTCGGTGGTGTTGCGG
>CAVPZX010000005.1:0-525822 GCA_963710375.1 Nitrospirota bacterium | reverse complement strand
CATGCGGCATAAGAAAGACACGCCTCTCGTTCGGCAGCCGGGTCCTCCCAAAGTCAGGCCGCCGGATATGGACAAACTGAAGCGGGATATTGATCAGTTGTCTCATGGTTATAATCGCACACAGGGCACGGGGGCATTATATGCTCGTTACGCATCAGGCGTCTCAAGAAGGGAGTTGCAAAGAATGGTACCGATGGCGAGGCATGATCTCAATATGTTGCACCGACAGAATCTGAGGCGCATTCACTGGAACGTGCCGAACGTTGCGTGGTCTATGGACCCCTGCGAATACGCACAGCGTGACGAAACCGGCGCAAAGATGTACCTGAACCAGATGCAGGACATGGCTTCTCGCTACAAGTTCAATCCCATGACAGGAGACATCCCCTGCGGCGAAGAAATATCCGGCTATCTTACTGCAACCTTCAACCGTTTCGGCTCGCCACTGTTTCTCAAGCGGGACAATGGCGGTAACCTCAATCATTCGGCGGTCAATGACGTGCTTGCTGATTACTTCGTCATGCCGGTGAACAGTCCGGTTCATTATCCGCCTTACAATGGCGCTATCGAAGAAGCGCAAACCGAGCTGAAAAACGGGCTTGCTTCGAAGCTCGCTTATAAACCCTCTTGTCCGCGTGAACACCTGGAGGCATATGCCTCGACAGTTGAGCATGATCTTAATCACCGGCCTCGTCCATGCTTGAGTGGTAAGAATGCTTGCCAGGTGTACTTCACCGGCAAAAGAACGTTTTCCAAATGGGAAAGGAGGGATGCCTATGACTGGATAACGAACTTGCAAAATGATATATTATGCAGTGAGGGAGTTCAGCCGCAAGCGGCCTGGCGCATCGCCGTGGAGTCCTGGCTGAACATGAAAGGCTTTATAACCATTACCCGAAACGGAAAAGTGTTACCCAGTTTTTTCTGATTTCGGTATCATAAACTCATGGCGTGCACACAATTGCGGGTTATTGTTTATCGATGGGGTGCCAAGATGCCTTGCTGTTCCCGCGATAAGTCTATTGTAAGTTCGGCAATATCGCTGATTTCAAAGGCCGCTTTGATTATGTCTATATATAGCGGCTCCTCTAAATAATTAATGGAGCTGGATATTATTTTCTCTATATCCGATACGGAATTGATAAAATATTTGTGGTATGCTAATGATATATGATTAGGGAGGTACGCTTGAAGACGTTAGCTATAAAATATCCTGAGTCCGTGCTTGCCACTCTTAACCTGAGTCCTGAGACATTCGAGCAGGAAGCCAAGGTCGCTCTTGCCGTCAAACTTTACGAGATAGGCCGCTTGTCATCGGGGCGGGCCGCAGAACTTGCGGGAATATCTCGTGTCGCTTTTCTCTTAAGCTGTCAGCGTTATGGCGCAGCTACTGTTGAGTTGGACCAGGAGGAACTCGAATCTGAGTTTTCGGACAAGGGGCAATCAAAGACAGCGTGCTATCAAATAAGGAAGGAGGTATAAGGTAGATTATGCATGGCATGAAAGAGATAATGCACGAAGCTGAATCCCTTCCTGTCGAGGAAAGGGCAGTTATTATCGATTATTTACTCCTGTCACTTAATCCCACATCATCTGAAATAGACAGAGAATGGGCTAAGGTTGCCAAACGTCGGCTCACAGAATTGCGATCTGGGTGTGTAATGCCTGTTTCGGGTAGTGAAGTGTTTCAAAAAATCCGGCAACGTTTCGAGAAATGATCAAACATTTTTTCTATTGATTAAATACGCGGATTACTGGTAGAAACATATGAGGTTGGCAGAGGCTTAAATTAAGATATTGGGACGGAAACAGAGGACAATGGGATGTGTCCCTAATTTTTCTCTGATCATATTATTTGCTGGATCATTATAGAAAGGTCACAATTTATCACTATGCCCATAATTTTTTGTAAAGACCTGGTTTTGTGAACTCTACCAGACCAATATCACGCAAATACTGCAGTTGTTGTCTTATCTTGGCTTTGACATTTTGGTTTCTTGGATGAATTTGTGATAATTCCCTCGTAAAAGCATAAACTTCTTGAAGAGAGAAGACATCATTTTTGAGCTTCAGCAGGCATTCGAAGACATCTTTTTTCCATGCAGGCAGATTTGCCCTGATGCTCTCGACGCCTCCGTCAAACCTTTCTTCGATGTTCTCGTCATTAATAACATCTTCGAAGATAGCTTTCTCAGTAACCCTTATCTTTTTCTGTTTTTCAAGGGGAACAGAGCGGAGTATGTCCTCGGCTTTCTTGATAATGTCGAGGGTTATCTCTGGATAATTGGGGTTGTCGAATATTCTTATATAGTCGTCTTTAATTTCCCCGACAGTTTCATCCCGGATAAGAACGCCATACTCAAGATTGTTTCTAAGCCCTCCAGGCGTCAGGTTGCTGGATGTGATAACTGCAACGTTATCGAAGATAAAAATCTTAGCGTGCAAGTTGTGAACGTTTTTTTGCCTGAATCCTTTCTTGGTCAGAATCCTCAATGCCTCCAAGTCGGACGCCCCCCTGTGAAAATTCGACAGTTTAAAAGAATTGATGTATCTGAAATCAATATCACGACTTGAATGCTTTGTGATAAGCCTTGCCGTCTGCTGTTTTATAAAAGGACTTGCAAGGTAAACAGTTTCTTTCGCTTCCTTTAAGAGGTTAAAAAAAGTGTTTTCCCAAGGCGATTTTAATATTTTAAGCATTAGCAACCGCCATGTGAATAGAGGGAACAACAGTTCTCCTTATTTGACAAAGACAGTCCGAGGTTGACACTAATACACCTCATCGTGTGTTCCAATCTCTATAAGAAAAATATCATCTTCTTTTCGCTTTTTGTCTTTTACAAAATCAAAAACAATACGCAGATCATACCCTGCACTGCATGCCCATGAGCCGATTAATTTCCATTTGAGTTTGTTCGTTTCAAGCTCTTGTACAAAAGGGTTATTAAGCAAGATCCGTAATGTGTCTTCTATGTCCTGGCGAACATCAGGCTGCTTTCTCAATATCCTTTTGAAAGCCCGCACAAAGGTTTTGCTCCATATGAGGCTTCTCATCTGGAGACTTCCCGCATGAGGTCGTCCACACGCCCCCTGCGAATCTCACCCTTTTCATATTCCCTTTTTGCTTTTTTAAGACTTAAGGCAAGCTTGTCTCTACGTTCCTCGATTAAACGGTTTCTGATAATCTCAAGAAGTGATTCCCGTTGTTCTTCCGTCAGAGATTCCACAACCTCAAGAGCGTCATTAAATGTGATGCTTTTCATATGGATGCCCTCCTGAGTCTATTCTAGCATTTCCCATTGCTCAGCAGTTTATTTTTTCTGGACATTCTGTTCACGGTTTGTTCACGGTGCTTTTTTACATAATACTTTGGTAAGCTATTGATATTAGAAGGAAAGTTAAGCGGAGGGGGTGAGATTCGAACTCACGGTAGGATATAATCCTACAACAATTTTCAAGACTGTCGCCTTAAACCGCTCGGCCACCCCTCCAGGGGAGTTCTTTTTATACTATCAAATTCCGAAAGCAAAAACAAACTAACCAACTACCGGAGTTTGAGAAGGGCCATTCCTGAAATTGGGTCAAGCTCCCGCGCGGCATTCACGCCCTCAATTTCCATTATGATTGCCTCAAGGACAAGGAATGTTTCGGCATTTTCTCTCATGCAGCCGGCTTTTACATTGTCACGCTTTGCGTACGCGCCGTGGAAGTGGAGCTTTGGTTCGTCGCCCTGCCAGAAGATTGTGCCCAGGCCTACGATCTCATGACTTTCCTTCAGCTCGCGCCATACAGGCACAGGGGGCATTTCCTCCCGTTCCGGTCCCACTACAAACTTGCCGCCTTTCATGCCGCCCACCAGGTAAAATACCGCTGCCCTGATGTTCTCTTTTTTAGCTATATCACAAAGTCCCTGGAGTATCTGGTCTCCGTCCTCAAATCTGGCCACTACAATCCTTCCGGGCTCACCGATTCGGTAATTCATTTTTTCAAGCTCCTTTCATAAAGAAATACAGGCAATAATCAATATGTAATAGTACATTAGACGTTGGAAAATAAAATTCTCTTTCGTTTTTTTCCCATAGCCTATTGCCTATTGCCCATAGCCCATTGCCTGTATTTTTTCATACACTTCATCGACTGAAATGGAATCCATACATCTGATGTCTTTACATTTCTTTTTGTAACACGGTGCGCATGCACTATCTCCTCTGATGACAATGTGTCCTCTTCCGTAAGGACCGGTCCTGGCAGGATTGGTGGGGCCGAACAATGCCACAACAGGCACGCCGCACGCCGCGGCAATATGCATTGGGCCCGAGTCGTTTGTCACCATAAACACGGCCTTCCTGATAACGGAAATCAATTCTTTGATGTCGGTTTTCCCTGCCATGGATATTGCTTTGCCTTTTGAGTGCGCTGCCGCCTCTTCTGTAAGGGCCTCATCAGCTCCGCTGCCTATAAAAATACCCGGCATGCTGAGCATGGACGAGAGTTGCCCAAAACGCTCTGCAGGCCACTGTTTTGTCTTCCATCGGGCACCGGGGGCAAACACCGCATACTTTCCTATTTCATGTTTCAGCCGCCGGATTTTCGGTGATTCCTTCACAAGCGGTAATGGAAAGGCAACAGTCCGGGTATCGCATCCCAGGGCTGAAGCTATCTTCAGGTAACGGTCAACAGCATGTATTTCCCTGCCACCGGTTATAGTCTGTGTGTAAAATAGACGACTGCCTTCACGGGCTTCACTGAAGCCCAGGCGCACAGGCGCCTTGCTTGCAGCGGTCAGTATCCCGCTCCTCAGCAAGCCCTGCAGGTCAACCGCAATATCATAGGATTCGCCCTTAAGTGCGCCCATAAGGCTTCTGAACTCAGACACTGTCTCGCGTATCCTTTTCATATCTTTCCACTGATCTTTGTTAATTACCAGGAGTTTCTGCACCATCGGATGGTTTTCGAGCAGCCCTTCAAGCCCCTTTGCAATCACCCAGTGAATTTCAGCACTGGGGAAAGACTCCCGCATCACGTTGAGAAAAGGCAGGCTATGCACAACATCACCGAGAGAACTCGGCTTAATAATGAGTATCTTTGAGGGGGCCTTCTTAATATTTATCAACTGATTCATAAACAAAATAAAAATACGGTTTCGTAAAAAGTCCGTAGGCAAGGCGCGCAAATACTGAGGAATGAGGCGTACTTATTTGTACGCCGCAGTGACGAAGTATGCAGCGCAACGCCGCATATGGATTTTTTACGAGACCGTCAAGTTTCATCAGCCAATATCACCCTGACCGCTTCTTTAAGGCTGCCGACTACCTTATCGGCATACGTCGATGCCTGCTGTTTCCCTGTGGTGACCAGTATCCCCCGGGCGCCGACTGCCTTTGCAGCCAGCATATCAGCATCCTTGTCACCGACGACAAAAGACCTCTTTAAGTCAATGCCATGCTGCATCCTGGCTTTGATAAGCATGCCTGGAGCAGGTTTCCTGCACTGACAATAGTCATCGGGACTGTGGGGGCAATAATAAAAGTCATCAAATCCATAAGTGCCCGCAAAAACCGCATTAACATCCTTTGCAAAGGATTCTTTAACTAACCCCCTGGATATGCCAGACTGATTCGTGAGTCCGATAAGAAGAAACCCCTTCTCTTTAAGTATCCCTATACTCTGAATATCGGGAAATATTTCAAAATCCTTCCAGTCGCTGAGGTAGTCGGCGTCCCTGCACAGGGTGCCGTCCCTATCAAAAAATACCGCCCTGCTGTGCGGGAGCATGTCTTTAACCTTGAAAAAAACCTCCTCGGCAGTGACCGTATACATGCACCGCATATCTTTTGTTAAGCAACTGCGCTCAAAACACGGGCTGCATGAAAAGTCTTTTTTTATCACGTTGTGTCCTTCGCCCAATGGGCCGGTAAGCTTCGGATCAGTTGATCCGAATATCGCAAGAGTGGGCGTGCCGACTGCGCAGGCGATATGCATGGCGCCCGAATCGTTGGCAATCAAAACGTCACATTCCGAAATCAGCGCAGCCAGCTCTCTGAGCGATGTCTTCCCTGCAAGAGATAGCTTGCCCTCGGGAATGAGCTTGTCTATCTCATGTGCAAGCGCCATCTCGCTTTGACTCCCGAAAATCACCACATTGCCGCCTGTGTCCCTTCTTAACCAGTTCGCCACCTCAGCGAATCTGCCCGGAAACCATCGTTTTGAAGAGCCGAAGGTTGCGCCGGGGTTGATACCCAGTAAGGGCCTGCTCAATTCAGATAGAACAGCACGGGCTTGCAACCGCTCCTCAAGGGATAGGTGAACCACAGGCTCCTCAAAGCCTGATGGGATACCGGCTGATGCAAGAAGGTTCAAGTAATAAGCTATGTGGTGGACTTTACGGTCATCGCCGTTAAAGGGAATAGGGTCTGTTAACAGAAAACCCCTTCTGTCTCTGTTGTAACCAATCCTCTTCGGGATCCGGGCAAGATAGGCAATCATCGCGGCGTCAAAGGCATTCTGCAGGAGTATGGCCATCGAAAATTGCCGCTTCCTGAGCAGCCGGGCGAGCTTGAGTTTACCTATGAAGCCAATAAATTTCTCATCATAAGCTATTATCTCGTCGATATCGGGATTGTTTTCAAAAACCGGTATTACCTGAGGTTTGACAAGCAGGCTTATGGTGGCTCCGGGGTATGCCTTTCTCAATGCCCGCAAAGCAGGCGTGGTCATAACGGCATCGCCTATCCAGTTAACTCCGCGGACAAGAATAGAAAAAGACATATAAATAGTTTACCACTGCCTCCAATCTTACCACAAGACGGAGTTTAGATTTTAAGGTATAATATGAGGCGATGCGTGAGCCTTTATTCAACAATGTAACTATTATCGGCGTCGGTTTGATTGGCGCCTCATGCGCTCTTGCCCTTAAGAAAAGCGGACTTTGCGGTACAGTCTGCGGGTATGGCAGGACAGAGGCAAATTTAAAACAGGCAAAGGAACAGGGCATTATAAACGAATACAGTCTCGAAATCAGAAAGGCTTGTGAACATGCGGACCTTGTTATCCTCTCGACTCCTGTTGGCTTATTCAATAAGATTGTGCGCGAGATACGGGATGTCTTAAAGAAAAATACCCTTATTACGGATGTGGGCAGTGTAAAAGGCCATCTCGTAAATGAGTTGGAAGAGTTGATGCCTGAAGGTGTGCGCTATATAGGCTCCCATCCCATAGCAGGAAGTGACAGATCAGGCATTGCCCACGCCCGGGCAGACCTTTTCGATGGGGCACGGTGTATCGTTACTCCTACTGAGCATTCAGAGAAACGCACAGTACAACAAATCACTACGCTCTGGGAATCATGTGGGGGAAATGTTGAAATAATGGACCCTATGCTGCATGATGAGATTTATGCAGCTGTCAGTCATCTTCCACACCTAATTGCCTTTGCATTGGTAAATACGGTAGACGACAGCAATGCCGAATATTTGAAGTACGCAGGCCCCGGCTTTAAGGACGCGACGAGGATAGCGCTCAGTTCACCCGAAATGTGGAGGGACATCTCGCTTCTTAACGGAAATAATCTCATCGAACTTATAGAGCGCTTCGGGAGCAATCTCAGTATAATCGCCTCGCTGATTAGAAATGCCGATGCCGCAGGCCTGGAGCATGAATTCTCAAAGGCCAGGACACTGAGGGAAAAGTGCTGACGCCGATGAAACAGGTCGAACTGAAAAAGGCCGGCGGACTGAGGGGAGAGTTGTTGCTGCCCCCTGACAAGTCCATCTCCCATCGTGCGATCATGTTGGCATCAATCGCCAAGGGAAAGAGCAAGGTTAGGAACTTTCTCAGGGCAGACGATCCATTCAGCACCATGAATGCGTTCAGAATGCTTGGAATAGAAATTTTGGGAGAGGACAGCAGTGAAATAATCATAAACGGCAAAGGACTCTACGGACTTAAAGAACCTTTTGATGTCATTGATTGCGGCAATTCGGGAACTACTGTTCGACTCATCTCAGGGATCCTTGCGGGCAGCCCGTTCTTTTCAACTCTCACAGGCGACGCTTCTCTCAGGCAGAGGCCTATGGCGCGGGTTGTCGCTCCTCTTCAGGCAATGGGCGCAAATATCTCGGGCAGGTCAGGTGACACACGGCTCCCAATTGCTATAAAAGGAGTCAGCCTCAAGGCACTGAATTATGAAATGCCGGTAGCATCAGCCCAGGTGAAATCATGCCTTATTCTTGCAGGGCTTTATGCCGATGGCGTCACATCGATTACCGAGCCGTACAAGTCCCGCGATCACACCGAAAAGATGCTTGCTTCAATGGGAGCACATATTGAATCAGGCGGCAGCGGAAGGCCCATCAAGATAAAGGGAGGCACTGAACTTAACGCGTTAGACATAACCGTGCCTTCTGATTTCTCATCGGCAGCATTTTTCCTTGCAGCGGCCCTCATTGTGCCGGGCTCCGAGATTATGATCAAAAACGTCGGGGTCAACGCTACGAGGACCGGCCTGATTGATGTAATAAGGGAGATGGGAGCCACAGTAAAATTGCTTAACGGCCGGGAAATATCGGGTGAGCCGGTCGCCGACCTCTACTGCAAGACCGCCGGTCTGCTCAAGGCAGTCACGATCACCAAAGAAGGCATACCCAGGATTATAGACGAATTCCCCATAATCTGCGTCCTTGCTACACAGGCAGAGGGTATTACGGAGATACGGGGTGCAGAAGAATTGAGGGTAAAGGAATCTGACAGGATCAAGGCGATGGCATCAGAACTCAGAAAACTCGGCGTCGAGGTCGAGGAATTCACAGACGGAATCGCTATAAAGGGCAAAAAAGTATTAACGGGCGGCAGCGTGGACAGTCACAGTGACCACCGCATAGCTATGTCCATGGCCGTTGCTGCTCTTGTTGCGGATGGGACAACAGTTATTGACAACGCCTCCTGTGTCAACATCTCGTTCCCCGGTTTTTTCGAGCAACTAAAAAACATAACAGGCGATAGGCAATAGGCTATAGCCACCCTACCCTTTTTTCCGCTATTATATCCCGCTCTCTTTCGAATACGAACCGCATAATGATGCTCTTTATCCTCTCATTGAGAGCTACGAATTTCACCGCAACCCGGCAATATCGCGTAAGTGGCTCAACACGCATTACCTCGCCATAAACAAGCAACGGAACTGCCCAATCCTTCTTGAACATCATTTTAAGCGCAACAATATCTCCAACTGCGTAAAAGTCGTCGGAATGAAAAGCAATGCCCGCACCGCTAATATTCACTTTCTTCAACGTCTCCGTCTCCCATGCACTGACAGGTGTGGATGGGAGCTCCCTCGATGAGATATTAGCCCTCTCTTCGTGGGGAACCAGACCGCTTAACATATGGATATGGGCATCAACCCTGAAAAAACTCCTGTCATGCTCCTTCTTTGAGCTTGTGCTTCCAATACTTTTTTTTGTCTTATCACGTTGCTGCTTCTTTTCCATGGCGTATGCCCAGACTCTCCACAGTAGTTAGATCAGAGCTAATTATGCTATTATTTCACTTATTCGATTTTACTGCAAGCGTCATTTATTTTCCAATTAATTTTTCGGGGGGAGGTATGGACACTGTAAAAATCGGTATTATCGGCGGGTCTGGTATGGATGACCCCCGCATTATAAAAGTAAAAAGGGAGAAAAAAGTTGCCACCCCTTATGGCAGTCCTTCATCACGCCTTACCATAGGAACCATCAAAGGGGTGGATGTAGTCGTCCTTGCCCGCCACGGCAAGAACCATTCGATATATCCTTCAGGCGTTAATTACAGGGCCAATATCCACGCACTCAAGAAAGAGGGCTGTACTCATATCCTTGCCACCACGGCTGTAGGGTCCCTGAGAGGACGGATAAAACCTGGTGACTTTATCTTCGTCGATCAGTTTATCGATTTTACAAAACATAGACCCCTCACCTTTCATGATGAGAAGGTAATTCATACCCCGATGAGCGAGCCGTTCTGTCATGAACTGAGGGCTCTTCTCGTTGCCAATGCCAGGGAATTGAAGCTAAGATACCACGGCAAAGGCACAGTCATAACCATAGAGGGTCCGCGCTTTTCCACAAAAGCTGAATCGCATATGTTCAGAAAGCTGGGGGCTGATGTAATCAATATGTCTACGGTGCCGGAAGTCATACTGGCAAGGGAGATAGGAATCTGCTACCAGTCAATTGCCATGTCCACCGATTACGACTGCTGGAAAGAAGGAGAAGAACCGGTCACATGGGAGATAGTTAATACCATAATGACGAGAAACGCCGAGAACGTAAAAAAACTGCTTATCAGCATTATCGGGAAAATAAAGCTCACCGAATGCTCGTGCAGAAGTTAGGAGGAAAGCTCATGCCAATAAAGTCAAAGATAAGGACAATACCTGACTATCCGAAAAAAGGGATCATGTTCAGGGACATCACTACGCTTATCAAAGACCCGGTTGGGTTCAGGCTGGTTATAGACAGCCTTACGCAACGGTATATACGAGGGGATGTTGCCTTCGACGTCATTGTAGGCATAGAATCCAGAGGTTTTATTATAGGCGGCGCACTTTCCTACACACTGGGTAAGGGGTTTATTCCCGTCAGGAAAGCAGGAAAACTCCCCGCTGAAACAGTGCGCCATGAATATTCCCTTGAGTATGGCACCGATGTTATAGAAATGCACAAAGATTCCCTCTCAAAAGGCGCCCGCGTGCTCCTTATAGATGATCTCCTCGCTACAGGAGGAACAGCGATGGCAGCGGCGGCACTTATTGAAAAATTGGGAGGTATAGTGGCTGAAATGGCCTTTATAGTCAATCTCCCCGATGTAGGGGGATCGACTAAACTTATGGCAAAAGGGTATAAAGTATTTTCGCTGACAGAATTTGAAGGCGACTAACAACCGTGAATAGTGAATGGTGAAACGTGAATAGTGAACAGATAGAAGTCAAATACAAAACAATAAATGTGAAGTCAGCCTTCTTTTTAGCCTTGCAGTTTACGATTCACCATTCACTATTCACTATTCACAGTTAGTTATGAAAAAGGTTATTGCAATCGATGGTCCCTCAGGTTCAGGGAAAAGCACTATATCGAAACGCCTGGCAGAGAAACTTGGATTTCAATTTCTTGATACAGGGGCACTATATCGCGCCATAGCGCTGCATTTGAGAAGCGCTAATCTGACGCCTGAAAGCAGCGATGCAGAAATAAGCTGCGCTCTAGAAGGCGTGACGGTTTTTTTTAAGAACGGCAGGGTCCTTTTGAATGGCAGGGATGTATCCGATGCGATCAGGACGACCGAGGCCGGACATTATGCCTCTGTTTTTTCAGCCCGCAGGACAGTTAGAGACTTCCTTCTGCAGGTACAGCGCGATGCAGCACTTTATGATGATATTGTGGCCGAAGGAAGGGATATGACGACAGTTGTATTTCCCCGTGCATGGAGGAAATTTTATCTTGATGCATCAGTGGAGGGCAGGGCGCGAAGGAGATACCTGCAGTTGAAGGAAAAGGGGACACCGGTTACTAAGGAAGAGGCATTGAAAGACGTTAGCGAGAGGGATATGCGGGACAGCCAGCGCGACATCGCACCGCTTAAACGTGCGGAGGATGCCATTTATATCGACACGACAAGTATGGGCCTTGATGAGGTGGCCGCCGCCATTTTAAAGGCACTGTCAGAGGATTAGAGGGTAACTCTCTTTTTATATAACACCTTGAATACCTGTTCAAAATTCTGTATCCTACAAGTATGGGGAATGACGTAAAAATTATGACCGCTAAAAGGGCGGGGTTCTGCTTCGGCGTCAAAAGGGCTATTGACATGGCGTTCAACACCGCTCAAGACAGCAGTGACGTATATACGCTTGGACCGATAATCCATAACCCCCAGGTCATCGAACGGCTGAGATCCGAGGGTGTTAAGCCGGTAAGTACTATTAATGGCGCTAACATAAGAGTACTTATCATAAGAACACACGGAGTCCCTCGCGAGGTTTTGGAAAAACTTCGCCTGAAAACATATAAAGTCATTGACGCCACATGTCCTTTTGTGAAAAAGGCACAGCAATATGCTAAACTTTTAAAGGAGGCCGGATATCAGGTCGTCATTATCGGCGATAAGGAACACCCTGAAGTCAAGGGTCTCATGAGCTATGCCGGTGAAGATGTCGTTGTGGTCAATCGTGGCGAGGCGCTTCCAAAGCTGCAAAACAAGGTGGGCGTTGTAGTGCAAACAACCCAGCCTCTATCGCTTTTAAAAGAAATTATGCTGGAAATGCTTGAGCACGTCAAGGAAATTAAAGTTTATAATACAATATGTAATTCAACAGCGCTCAGGCTTAAGGAGACAAAGCAAATGGCAAAGGCGGTCGATATGGTGCTTGTTGTCGGCGGCAAGAACAGCGCCAATACCACACAACTCGCGCATCTCTGCACTTCCATGTCAGTCCCCACTTATCATATAGAGACCGCCTCCGAAATAAGGGAGAGCTGGTTTTCCGGTGTGCAGAGCGTGGGAATAACCGCTGGAGCTTCGACTCCGGACTGGATCATTAAAGAGGTAGAAGAAAGAATTAGAGATAGAGGAGGAAGGGCACCTAATGGACACCCAAACAAAGGAAGAAACAAACGAACTCGAAAAACTCTATGCTGAAACACTACACCGTGTAGAGAGAGGGACCGTTACAAAAGGACGCATCATGGCAGTTAAAAATGATACTGTCGTCGTGGATGTCGGATATAAATCCGAAGGCATCATCCCGGCCTCGGAGTTTACGGAAAAAGAACTGTCTGAGCTGACCGCGGGTGCCGAGATAGATGTCCTTGTCGAAAGAATAAACGATGAGGAGGGAGTCGTTATCCTGTCGAAGGATAAGGCCCTTAAAATCAAGTGCCTTGAGACGCTGACTGCAGCCTTTAACAACCATACACAGATCGAGGGCAAGATCATTGAGAAGACAAAAGGCGGATTGTTTGTCGATGTTATGGGCACAAAGGCATTTCTGCCAGCTTCCCAGATAGATATTAAGGGAGTAAAAGACATTGACGCTTATATTGGCCAGGTAGTTCCCCTGAGGATACTGAAGCTGGTTACGCAAAAAAGTTTCTCAGGCCAAACCTCGGGACTGTCCATTATTGTATCGCGGCGGGTCATCATCGAGGAAGAGAGAAACAAAAAGAAAAAGGACACGCTCAAACTGCTTTCAGAGGGCGCAGTTCTGAAAGGCACGGTGAAAAACATAACCGACTACGGAGTCTTCGTCGATTTGGGCGGAATAGATGGGTTGCTCCATATTTCGGACATATCATGGAGAAGGGTAAACCATCCTTCCGAATTCTTCTCTATCGGAGATGAGGCCAGCTTTATTGTCCTCAAGTATGATGGGGAATCACAGAAAATAACCCTCGGATACAAACAGAAAATAAGCGACCCATGGCTGACAGTGGACGAGAAATACTTGCCTGGCATGAGGATAAAAGGGAAAGTAGTAACCATTGCCGATTATGGAGTCTTCATAGAAATTGAGGAGGGCCTGGAGGGGCTGGTTCATGTATCGGAACTGGATTGGGCGCCGCGCGTTAAGCATCCGTCAAAGTATGTTTCAATCGGCGATGAGGTTGAGGCAATTGTGCTGAGCATTAACAAGGAGGAGAGGAGGCTCTCTCTCAGCCTCAAACAACTCTTTCCGAAGCCATGGGAACTTGTGGGAAAGCAGTATAAGGTCGGCGATATTGTTACCGGAAAAATTAAAACCATTACTGATTTCGGGGCATTTATGAGGATCCCCGAGGGCGTGGACGGATTGATTCACATTTCAGACCTTTCGTGGACCAAACATATCAAGCACCCTTCTGAGGCACTCAAGAAAGGCCAAAAAGTCGAGGCGGTCGTACTGAGCCTAGATCCCGAAAAAGAGCGGATGGCCCTTGGCATAAAGCAATTGACGCCCGATCCGTGGCAAAATGAAATACCCGCAAAATTCAAACTTGGCGGAGAGTTTAAGGGAAAGGTATTGAGGATCACGGATTTCGGCATGTTTGTAGAATTGGACGGAGATGTAGAGGGGCTTGTATACTCATCTGAGATAGATGCCTCGAAAGAAATACAAGAAGGCTCTGAGATAATGGTAAGGATCATAAAATTGAATATTGAGGACAGGAAAATAGGCCTCAGCATGAAAAACCTGAAAACACATGAAAATTAAAAAAACCTGTATTGTCGTGGCCGTGTTCTTTTTATTTCTGATTGCTTTAAGCGCTTTGTTCACGTTTTTCCAGCAAAAGATATCTTTCGGCGGCAAAGTAGCGCTTGTCAGGGTAGAGGGACCTATAATAGAAGCGAAATCAATTATCGATGAACTAGACGGATACAAAAAAGACAACTCAATAAAGGCCATAGTACTCAGGGTCAACAGTCCCGGAGGCGGTGTCGTCCCTTCACAGGAGATATATGATGAAGTTAAAAGGTTAGCCGCCAAAAAAAAAGTGGTAGTGTCTATGGGTTCTCTTGCAGCATCCGGCGGTTACTATATTTCCGCCCCGGCAACTAAAATTGTCGCTAATCCGGGCACTCTTACCGGCTCCATAGGAGTAATTATGGAAGTCCCTAATGTTAAAGTGCTTATGGATAAGATAGGAGTAAAAACAGAAGTTATAAAAAGTGGTAAGCATAAAGATATTGCCTCTCCTTTCAGAGGCATAGGGAAAGAGGATCGTGCTATCCTGCAAGGCGTGATGGATGACGTCCATGAACAGTTTATTTCCGCAGTGTCCGAAGGGAGAAAGATGCCTATTGATAAGGTCAGGGAAATCGCCGACGGCAGAATATTTTCAGGAAGTCAAGCGATAAAGGCCGGCCTTGTGGACGAACTGGGAGACCTCGATTACGCAATCAAAACCGCTGCAAGAATGGCAGGAATAAAAGGGGAGCCCGAAGTAATAACCAAAAAAGAAAAGAACCACATTCTCGACCTGTTGAGCGGCAGGATACAGGAAGGCGTATCAAAGATACTCCCCTCACCGGAACTGAAATACATGTATGCACCATAAAAGAGATTAAGGTTTAGGTTAAGGTTTAGGAAAAAACCTATTAGCTTAACCCATGGCCATAATTCTACGAGGAAGAGACAGATGACAAAATCGGTATTAATTGAACAAGTAACAGAGAAGGTCGAAGGTCTTACGAAAAAGCAGGTAGAAACTATTATTAACACAATCTTCGATGGAATGAAAGATGCCCTCGCGCGCGGTGAAAAGATAGAAATCAGGGGCTTCGGTAATTTCAGAATCAAGCAAAGGAACGCAAAGATTGCGAGAAACCCGAGGACCGGGGAAAAAGTCGATGTACCAGCCAAGAGGGTATTGCATTTCAAACTGGGCAAGCCCTTTCACGATGCACTCAATGAGCCGGCACAGGAGAAGTAATTCTCCACGATAACCCATTATCATGGTTGGGATGCCCCCTCTTCTGGATATAAAAAACCTCTCGGTTTTGTTCTCTGCCGATCAATATCCCTTGAAAGTCGTATCCGGCCTTTCCTTTGATATAAAGGGGGCCGAGGTGTTTGGGTTGGTTGGCGAAAGCGGCTGCGGCAAGAGCCTTACAGCCCTGTCTATTCTGCGCATCCTTCCACCCCATGCTTATGCAGAAGGAGAAATCTTCTTCAACAGCAAGAATCTTCTGTCGCTCGGTGACAGGGAAATGCGGCAGATACGGGGGAAAGACATAGCTATGGTCTTCCAGGAACCTATGACCTCTCTCAATCCTGCCCTGACAGTCGGATATCAGATAGCAGAAACGCTTATTGCCCATTTGAACTTTTCTAAAAAAAAGGCAATGGAAAACGCGGTCGAATTGTTGCGGGCGGTAAAAATAGCCTCTCCTGAATCCAGGGTCAAGGATTATCCCCACCAGTTGTCGGGAGGAATGCGGCAGCGTGTAATGATTGCAATTGCCATAGCCTGTAACCCTTCCCTCCTTATCGCCGACGAACCTACTACTGCGCTGGACGTAACCATACAGGCACAGATACTCTCACTCCTGCAGGAATTACGAAGGGAGAGGAAGATGGCGATCCTCCTGATTACTCATGATCTGAGTATTATTTCCGAGCAGGCAGACAGAGTTGCAATTATGTATGCTGGAAGGATAATGGAGCTTGCCGATGTGCAGGAACTCTTCGAGAACCCTTCACATCCATATACAATAGGTCTCCTTGAATCCCTGCCGGTTTCCAGGGGCGCATCACTTAAGCCAATAGCAGGTTTTGTTCCTGCTCCAGGTCATTTGCCTGAGGGATGCAAATTCTCAGACAGGTGCTTTGCGATGATTCCCCAGTGCACCCTGGCAGAGCCTGAACTCTTAGGTATTGCCGGCAATCATTATGTGAGATGTATAAGATGGAAAGAAGTACAGGGGGGTCTGGCAAATGGCTGATAACAGCAAAATGAGCTGTTCCGGGGCACCTTTTCTTGCTGTTGATTCAATCAGGAAATATTTCCATGTAAAGGGGAGCCGGGGGACAACCGGCAACTTGCTTAAGGCAGTTGACGGCATAAGCTTCGAAGTTGTGAAAGACCGCGTTTTTGCCATTGTCGGTGAGAGTGGATGCGGGAAATCAACTGTAGCGAAAATGATACTGAAGCTGCTTACTCCTACGGAAGGAGCAATTCTATTCAAAGGTGAAAACATTGCCGGCTTTAACGGTGCGAAGCTTAAACAATTCAGAAGGTCTGTTCAGGTAGTATTTCAGGACCCTTTTGCGTCACTCAATCCACGGATGAGAATTATTGACACGTTATCGGAGCCTCTAAAAGTCCACGATATCCTTCCTCAAAATGAGATTGCAAACAGAGTAAATCAGCTTTTGGATCAGGTGGGCCTCACTAAGGACGCCTTATCCAGGTATCCTCACGAGTTTAGCGGCGGACAGCGTCAGAGGATATGCATTGCTCGGGCACTTGCACTGTCACCGGAATTAATTATTGCCGATGAACCGCTTTCCTCACTTGATGTCTCAATCCAGGCACAAATTCTTAATCTCTTCCAGAAGATAAGGAAGACCTCGTCTATATCTTTCATTCTTATCAGCCATGATTTAAACGTCGTCCGATATTTCAGCGATGAGGTCGCGGTCATGCATCTCGGGAAAATCGTCGAACAGGCCAAAACCGAAGATCTGTTCCAGTCACCCAAACATCCCTACACAAAATTGCTGCTGTCTTCAGCACCTAAAATCAAGTATTGGAGGCATGGCTTACAGGAGTGACTCTATTTTACTTACCATTTCAGAACCATCCCAGTCTTCTCCCCCGTAGTACTTCTTCACAATTATGCCTTTCTTATCGATAAGGAAGCTCGTCGGCAGCACAAACACTTTATAAAGAGATCTTGATACGGAAAGGCTGTCATCCACCACTACGGTGCAGTCTGAAGGATGTTTCCTCAGATAATCCTTTACATCCGAGACTGACCGATCGGCGGATACCTCAATAATTGAGAAATTCCTGTTTTTTAACTTTTGACTCAACTTATTCAAAGAGGGCATCTCCTCTCTGCAGGACGGGCACCAGGTTGCCCAGAAGTTAAGAAGAACCACCCTGCCCTTATAAGAAGATAGAGAGAGCGTATTGCCGTTAATATCTTTTAATGCAAATTCTGGCGCCTGCTGGTTAATATTTTTTTCTCCGTCAAATGGGGAAGGAGGACCGGCGTAAATAACGGAATCGGCTAAAGGCAAAAGGCTAAAGGCTAAAGGCAAAAAACAAAAGGTAAAAAGTAAAGAATAAAACACAGACTTTCCACCTTTTGTGTCTTCTTCTAACTTTTGCCCCACGCCCTTTGCCCTTTGCCTTTTCTTAAATGATTCCCGCATTTTTCAGCGCACCTTTCAGTTTCTCTTTATTTGCAGAGGACATTTCGCATAGAGGGAGCCTGAATTCCTCACTTATCTTTCCCATAAGCGCAAGGGCCGTTTTTACCGGAATCGGGTTAGTCTCGATAAACATGGCTGCGTTGAGAGGTTCGAGTTTAAAGTGCAGTTCACGCGCCTTTGCAATATCTCCCCTGTCCCAGGCATTGCACATTTCAGCCATGTCCCCTGGTGCAATATTGCCGGTAACTGTAATCACTCCCTTGCCGCCGAGGGCGAGGAGCGGCAGTACGGTAAAGTCATCACCTGAAACGACTGTAATCCTGTCGCCGCATAGCCTGATCAGCTCACTAACCTGCTTTAAATCACCCGTCGCCTCTTTTATCGCAACAATGTTCTTGCACTCCGCCAGGCGCGCAACGGTTGCGGGGAGCATATTGACCGCTGTTCTGCCGGGAACATTATAAAGCACGACAGGGATATCCACCGCATCTGCAACAGCCTTAAAATGCCGGAAGAGCCCTTCCTGTGTAGGTTTATTATAGTACGGCGTAACCAGTAAGGCAGCATCGGCGCCGAGCTTTTTTGCCTTCATTGTAATATCTATCGCTTCGTCAGTGGCATTTGACCCTGTTCCGGCAATCACCGGTATACGCTTACTTGCCGTCTTAACAGCCACCTCGATAACACGGAAATGATCATCATAATCAAGAGTTGATGCCTCTCCTGTCGTACCACAGGGCACAATGCCGTGGGTCCCCTGGGCAATATGCCATTCGATAAGATTACTGTAAGCCTTTTCATCAAATTTACCCTTCTTGAATGGTGTTACCAGTGCAACAATGGAACCGCTAAGCATTAGAGACCTCCTTATAAGACTGAGGTTAAAGTCAAGGTTAAGGTTAAGGGTTAGATAAAAAAGAATAACTCTTCTTTTTCGTCATACGAACTATTTTATCCTTAACCTTAACCTGTTTTTCATATAAACATCAGGCCGGCTTTGCATTTGTCTTTAAAATTTATACTCCAAATTACTACAGCGTTCCTGAGCACCGACTGACCATCTTTTTTTAAGAAAGCGATAATAGTGCCAGGCTTCAGTTCGGTTTCTGCAACCACTCCCACTCCGGATTCGCTTATATCGACGCACGCGCACTTATAAAGCTTATTACCGGATTCTCCCTTCTTGTAGAAAGAGAACTGGGTTTGACAGGCCAAGCGCTGATGTCTTCTTTGTTCGGCCCTCTTTTCGGAAAGATTGGCAATCCTGCCCTCAAAAACCTCTACAGCCGGACCTGTCATAAACACCCGCTCATCCCTGGGCCATTCTATAGTGATATCTCCTCCCAAAAGGTGAATGGTCACTTTCCTGTCAGTGAGCTCTTTCAGTATCGCAGCTACTGCAGCTGCCGATGCTCCTGTTCCGCAAGCCAATGTCTCCCCTACCCCTCTCTCCCAGACCCTCATCTTCATTTCCTTTTTATTCAGCACATTCACAAACTCGACATTGGTTTTATTCGGAAAAATAGAGTGGCTCTCTACAGCAGGCCCATAAACATTGACCGGAAAGTTGTCAAAATCTTCATTTAGAAAAATTACTGCATGGGGGTTCCCCATCGAAACACAGGTAGTCTTGAGCACCCGGCCATTTACCATCAGCGGATGATCAATTATCGGGTTAGCGGATTCGATGGCAACCGGAATTTCATCTGCCGCCAGTACCGGCTCTCCCATGTCAACTCTGACCAGGTCTCCGATACGTTCGGGCCGCCTTACTCCGGCAGCAGTTTCGATTTTCAAGATATCCTTGGTTGCAATTTTCCGGTCCCAGATATATTTGGCAAGGCATCGTATACCGTTGCCGCACATCTCGACCTCGCTCCCGTCTGCATTGAATATCACCATTTTAAAATCAGCTTCAGAGGAGGAACAAAGCATCAAGAGCTGGTCCGCGCCAATGCCGAATCTCCTGTTGCAGAGCGTCCTGGCAAGTTCAGGCATATCGAAATGACGAGACAAGTCGACATCCCTGCTGTCAATAACAACAAAGTCATTGCCCGTCCCTTGCATTTTTGTAAAAACAAGTTCCATATTCAGATAAACTTCGGAATACTCTCGCCCTTCACGAGATCGCTGTAAATCTCCCTTTTTCTGATAAGGGAACAGCTCTTGCCTTTTACGATCACCTCTGCAGCCCTTGTGCGGCTGTTATAATTTGACGACATGGCAAACCCGTATGCTCCTGCACTCATCACTGCAAGATACTCACCCTGCATGACGCTCTGCAGTCTCCCTGTCCTTAGCAAGAAAATCTCCGGACTCGCATATAGGACCTACTATATCCGCAAATATCTTCTCTTTTCGGTTTTTCAGCACAGGCTGCACATGGTGGTACGCACTGTAGATGGAAGGCCGTATGAGATCGTTCATTCCAGCATCGACTATGACAAAATCCTTATCTTCTCCTTTTTTGAGATAAAGTGTCTTAGTAACCAGAATGCCTGCATTGCCTACAATAGACCTGCCAGGTTCTAAAATAAGTGTAAGCTTTCTGTCTTTAAGCAAAGGCAAAATATTCCTCGCAAGCTGCGCTGGATTTGGGGGAGTCTCATCGTAATAAGTGATGCCCAACCCACCTCCAATGTCGAGATATTCTATCTTTACCCCGTGCTTTGAAAGTTCATCCATAAGCATCAGTATCCTCTTGAGTGCATCAACAAACGGCAAAACTTTTGTGAGCTGGGAACCGATATGCTTGTGAATGCCGATAACAGAGACATTTTTCATGTCGAGTGCAAGCTTGTAGTACTCGAGCGCATTCTCCATCGGGATTCCGAATTTATGTTTTCTCAATCCGGTAGAGATATAGGGATGGGTCATGGTGTCTATATCAGGATTGATCCTTAGCGCAACCGGGGCTTTTGTCTTCATTTTACCCGCAATTCTGTCAATTTCCCGCAGCTCATTCTCAGATTCCACGTTAAACATAAGAATCTTGCTTTTCAAGGCATACCGAATCTCCTCTCCGGTTTTGCCGACGCCGGCATATACCATTTTCCTTGCCGGGATACCGGCTTTAAGCGCCCTGTAAAGTTCTCCTCCTGAAACAACATCCGCACCGCTTCCGTTTTTTGCAAACAGTTTCAAAAGCGCAATGTTTGAGTTAGCTTTGATGGCATAACAAATCAGGTGTGGAAAGCCGCCAAATGCATCTTTATATGCCTTAAGATGCCTAAGCAGAGTGTTATAGCTGTAAATAAAGACAGGAGTGCCGAATTTGGCAACAATATCCTTCACTGCCACATCTTCAGCATACAATTCTCCATTTTTATAATTGAAAAGATGCATATAACGCCCCCTAGGACTCGCGAATAAATAACTTATACCTTGATGCATCTCATCTTCAGGCCATCTTTGCCCGATCCTCAGTCTCAAAATCCTCAGCGTAGCTCTGCTACGCCTGCGGTTTTGCTCAGTCGGATCAGCCAAATCTGACCCAAATCTGAGCGCCTGAATGCACAAGTTATTTATTCGCGAGTCCTAACCCGATTGATTTTTTATATGTTTTTTTAACATAATAAACACCTTAATGTCAAAATAGGTAACAGTTAACAGGCTATAGGCAGTAGGCTATAGGCAAGTATTTGTATTTTAATTCAGGTTGTTATCCATTACTTATAGCCCGTTACTCGTTGCTATTGCTTGGGTGTTAGTTGACAAAAAACTGATACAAATAGTAGATTATTAATTCTGATTTAAGCGAAGTGTTTACTTTGCTGCTGAGGGCCGCTAGCTCAGTTGGTAGAGCAACGCCCTTTTAAGGCGTGGGTCGTTGGTTCGAATCCAACGCGGCTCACTTGAAGACCGTAACGAGCAATACGTTACGCATTGTAATCTGATGTCCCTATCGTCTAGCCCGGCCTAGGACATCGCCCTTTCACGGCGGTAACAAGGGTTCGAATCCCTTTGGGGACGCTTGAAAATCAAAGGGTTGCAGAGATGTGACCCTTTTTCATGGAATTC
Organism: Nitrospirota bacterium; assembly: GCA_963710375.1. Classification (GTDB taxonomy): domain Bacteria; phylum Nitrospirota; class Thermodesulfovibrionia; order Thermodesulfovibrionales; family Dissulfurispiraceae; genus JADFXI01. The sequence goes on along the minus strand of CAVPZX010000005.1, from coordinate 503,909 downwards.
ACACCAAGGCCGCTTGTCAAAACATCCCTACTACTTTATTGCCTTCGGTCATTAAATCGACAGCGGTATCGTAATTGATTATTTCAAAATCGTTTCTAAACCGGCTGTCATTCAAACCCCTGAGTCTCAAGTCTTCATCAACGACATATATCTTGCCCGGAAAGTCCTCAAGTCTTTGCCCTTGGACAAAATAAACACTGTTTTGAAGAAGAATCAAATCTGCTGCCATATCCCTCGCCAGTTTTAGTCCTCTTTGTCCGTCCGGTGTATCAGGGGCGCTTTTCACTATCACTATCATGCACTTCTCCTCCTTTTCTCTAAAAAATCATCGTTGTCTTTGCATGAGTCAAAAGTTGAGCTATTTCGGCCTCGCTTATGATCTTGACCCCGTCAACGATATCCGGCGGCTCTAAACAGTTGTCCCTTAAAGAAAGTTCCTCAGCAGACACTTCTACCCCCATATCTATGCAATCCTTTAATGCTTCCTCAAGATTCGTGAAACCCGTCCCTGACTCGTCCTGACCTTTTTTAGTCAAGAGCACTCCGCCATCAATCAGAACAAGATGGATGTTCAGATCATCCGCAATGCCGCCCATTGCATGCCTCACAGCCTCTGCCGCATTTATGTCTCCATAAGGAGGCCTTCTCAGAATCATTATGATCTTCGACATATAGTCCTCCGTATTATGCTCCAAGATTAAGCCAGATATCCGTCTCCGAGAGAGTTTTGAAAAGACCCTTCAGTGACCCTACCTCAGCTCCATCGAGGTAATTATCTTTCGCTGCACGGCGAAAGTTCATGCACCCTCCTCAAATAAACACCCTCAGTCCTTTTTGAATAAGCCCTGAAAATGCCTCCTCGGCATTAAGTATGCCTTTAGCTTTCTGGCTTTTGAGAAAACAATAAGTGCCGTCCCCTGATGCAATGAGATTAACTGTATGACCTTTGTTTAAAGCAGATTCAGCGATTTTTACGGCGCTAACAGTGTTCTCGTAAGAATACGGCGATGTGGACAGAAACAATGTAAATGTTTTTGCCATCGATTCTCCTTTCAAAAAGCCATTGTTCGATCAACTTCTTTTACCGCAGTATGCTTTCCATAAAAATGCGCCCGTATGCCATTGTCTCGATTCTCTCGTCACAGATGATAACCCTTCCGCTGTCACTACTCGACCTTATCAGTCTGCCGAACCCCTGCTTGAATTTTAGCACTGCCCGCGGCAGCGAGTATTCATAAAATGCATTACCGCCTCCCATTTCTATCTCCTCGGTCCGTGCCTTAACAACAGGCTCCGTAGGTACTTCAAACGGGAGTTTTGCAATAATCAGGCACTTCAGTGAGTCTCCCTTCACATCCACTCCTTCCCAGAACGAATCCAGGCCGAAAATAACACTATTTTCACTTCCCCGCATTTTTTCGAGCATCAACCTGTTCGGCATCTCCCCCTGCACCATTGGATTCAGCCCCATATCCTGCAACGCTCCGTTGGCAATAGCCCAAGCTGCACGCATGCTTTCCCGTGATGTAAAAAGCACCAGGATGCCGCCGTCCCTTTTTGATGCCTCTTCAATAATTACGCCGGCAAGCTTCCCGCTGCTGCCCGGCAGTTTGAGATTTATTCCCTTTTTAATATGTACTGCTATCTGTTTCCCGAGATCAAATGGAGATGGGACTGACAGTGTTTCAGCGCCCTCAAGTCCGAGCACTTTGGTGACGAAACCGAAATCCCCGGCAACCGAAAGCGTGGCTGAAGCAAGGATGACCGACCGGTACTCAGGCAGGATGTGCCGCATCATAAAATCTTTCGGATAGACCGGCGCCATCCTGAGAGCAATTCTTTTTTCTTCTATATCGGCCCAGCGGACAAAACCATCCAATCCATCGGTGAATGCATCCATCCCTTCCGCGAATGACTTTAGCTTTACTATCGATGCCTTGATCTCAAGCTCATCATCCTCCTGGAAAAGTCCTGTAGTGCAGATTACCATATTCCCTATAAGCCCCTCTATGGCGTTAGCAAGTCTGATTAATTGACCTTTCAGCTCAAAAGTCCCCTTAATCGTCTCCCTGTGTTTTGCAACATTTTTTACCTTTATCCAAAAAAGTCCCATTTCTGTCCTGAGCGATTCAACAGCCTGAAACAGATCAGGAGTTTGTGAAAGAAGTCCCCTGTATGTACCTTTGTCGTCAAGTTTAAGCAGTCTGTTCATGATTATTTCGAATCCTCTGTTTGATAAAGAAAGGCCCGCCACATCAGAAAGCACGCTGTCAAGCGCATGCGCCTCGTCGATAATCAGCATATCTGCTTTGGGCAGCAGCCGCGCATCACGATCAAATAATGCATTAATTCCGACCAGGGCATGGTTCGCCACGATTATCTGTGCCTTGTCCCACTGCCCCCTGGCGGTGAAGTAGAAGCATTGGGAAAAAAAAGCGCACTGGTTGCCCTTACATGCATCGGAATCAGAGCAAACCTTGTCCCATATATGCACCCGTCTGAACCCGTAATCTTCTATGTCCCCTGTTCCTGTTCTGGACGCCCACCTCAGCAGCTCAGCGTATTCCTCATTTTCGCGCTCTTCTGAAGTCCTGAATGAATTAAGCCTCCTCAGGCAAAGATAATTGCCCCGGCCTTTTGCGATAGCATAGTCAAACGGTTTCAGGCCCGAAAGGAACTTCAGGTCTTTTGATACAATCTGCTCCTGGAGATTGATTGTCCTCGTAGAAATAACAGCCCTGCCGCCAGATGCAAGCAGCGGAATAAGATAAGCGAATGTTTTGCCGGTGCCGGTGCCCGCTTCTGCCAGAAGAGTGCCGCCCTTTTCAATCATCCCGGCACAGGCGCGCATCATGTCCATTTGGGGCTGCCTGGGCTCATAATCTTCCAGGGCCGCAGCCACAATATTCTCCAGAAACTTTTCAGCCACGTTGGCCAGTCCCTGAAAATTATCCGATTTCAACCCTGTTCCTTCCGTTCTCCTTGGCCCTGTAAAGAGCGTTGTCCACTCTCGTGATAATGGAGTCTGCGGAGTCGCCGTCCCGGTAAGTAGTGACCCCAATGCTTACGGTAATCTTTTCTGCGGTAGAGAAGACATGGGCCTCGATCTCCTTACGCAGCCTTTCGGCCAGTTCGCATGCCGCTTCCAGCGCCGCTTCCGGCGCCAGTATCATAAATTCTTCTCCGCCCCACCGGGCTAAGATATCCACCTTCCGGATGCTCAATTGTACCACCTTGACCAGGGTCTTCAGCACCTCATCTCCGGCCAGGTGCCCATATGTGTCATTGACGATTTTGAAATGGTCGATGTCGAACATGATGAGAGACATTCCTGTACTGTACCGTTGGGCCCTTTGCAGTTCCGCTTCAAGGAAGTCGTTGAAAGCCATCCGGTTGTAAATCTGTGTAAGGATATCGGTGGCGGACAACTGTTTAAGCCGCTCAGTGCCATCGACGAGTTCCGTCACATCGTGGCCTATAAAGATAAACTCCATTATCTCTCCATCCGCGCTCAGGATTGGTATGATAGTCATGTCCGCGAAATAACTATTACCGCCATTCTTCGCGTGCTCCAGAATGCCTTTCCATATCCTCTTGGAAGCCATAGTGGATTGCAGCTCCTGCAACAGCCCCTCGTTAGCCGGCGGGTGCAGGATAACTTTGTAGGCCTTGCCGAGGATCTCCTTTCTGTTGTAACCGTATGCTTTGCAGAATTGGTCGTTTACATATGTGATCTTTCCCTCAATATCAGTCTTGCAGACAATGTTGCTCTCATCCACAGCTTTTTTGTATTCCTCCAGAAGGGCGGTCTTTTCCTTCAGTTCCCGCGCAATGCCGATAATCTGGGCCATCTCCTTGAGGGTCTGGATCAGAATGGACACGTCAACCGGTTTCAGCAGGTACCTGTCAACACCTACCTTGATGGATTTAATGAAGGAATCAGCCTCGCCGTGGGCTGTAGTGAGAATAACGTGAATATTCTTGTCGACAGCCTTTATCTTCTCCACCATCTCAAGTCCATCCATCACCGGCATCTTGATATCTGTTATCACGATATCAGGATGGTGACGTTCAAACAGGGCGAGGCCCTCTTTACCGTTTTCCGCGAGGTACAAGCATTTGACCTCACGTTTTAATATTCTGGCTATCTTGTCGCGGGTCTGCGACTCGTCTTCGACGTACAGGACGGAGATGTCCATACTGGTCATTTTCATAATTCTATTATAATTATAAATGCAGGTACCGAGAGTCGAACTCGGATGGGAATCCCACCAGATCCTAAGTCTGGCGCGTCTGCCAATTCCGCCATACCTGCATCAAAAATAGTAACATATTGAATTCAACTGTTGCATATTACCGGATTGCAGAATAATGAGTCAGTCTGTTTTTGCTGATATCTCTCCTCCAGCCAATTCAATCGTATCTTGCCCTAAGCATTCGTCCCCTGCTATTTTTCGGCTTCGATAAGCATCATAATCCGGCACAAGACGATCATAATCGCCATCCATCAAGGGAGAGGAGATCATGAAATCGGCGGAGGCGCGATTGCAGGCAATGGGAATATCCCAAACTACTGCCATTCTTAAAAGCGCCTTGACATCCGGGTCGTGGGGTTGCGGTTCAAGCGGATCCCAGAAGAAAATGAGAAAATCTATCTCGGCATCGGCTATCTTGGCGCCAATTTGCTGATCACCGCCCAAAGGTCCGCTCTGGAGCTTGATGATTTTGAAGCCAAGCTCCTGTTCCAATATTGAGCCAGTTGTGCCTGTTGCATAAATCTTATGGTGAGCCAATAGCTCTCGATTATATTTTGCCCACTCAACCAGGTCAAGCTTCTTATTATCATGCGCAACCAGGGCGATCTTCTTATCATGTTCCATTGCGATTTTTTTATGGACCATTGGAGTTACCTTCATTTCCCAGCCTCCTTTAGAAATATTCGATGAAAATGTATGAATTAATTATAACAGCAGGTTCAAGATCATTTGCTACTTGTTAAGAAAAGATTTTATTCTCTCCAGGAAAGGTGTGCGAATTTTGACCTTCAAATAGAGAGCACCGGGGTTACCTCCTCGCTTCCCCCCCTCACCAAGGCCCTTAAGTTTTATCTTCTGTCCATCCCTCATCCCCTGCGGAAGCGTGATAAGCAACTCCCTGGGATTGCCCAGTTTGTCATAAAGGTATCGGACCTTACCACCACCGGAAGCTTGCTCCGGAGTAATCTGGATAACATCATTCAAATCTCTTCCGCTTTCAGGTAACTCAAGCCCTAACTTCTTTGCCAACAGTTTTTGAAGCAAGGAAACCGCCTTCCCCATAAATATTGAAAGCAAGGGATGTCCACCTACTACCATCTGCCGCGTCTGATCAGGCGATGCCTTCATCGCCTCCTGATAGGCCGCTCTCATCGGGCCATAAAAGAAGAAGCCCCGTGCGGAACCCCCATCCCCTTTGAATTCAAATGTCCGATAACGAGGGCCATAAAAATTATTACGGCTGAAAATATCTTCAGGTCTGCTGAAACCAAACATTTTGCTAAGCTCTTCAAAGATTTGACCAATATCGGAATCCCGGAAGATATCCTGATCATTATAGGTCTGTCTGAACTGGTCCCTTGCAAAGGAGCCATATCTTTGCCTCATAGTATCATATTCATTCCTCTTCACGGGATTTGACAGGACGGCGTAGGCCTCATTGATTTCCTTCATCATCTCTTCATTCCCGGTGCTCCTATCGGGATGATAACGGAATGCAAGGTTCCTATAAGCTTTTTTTATCTCATCAGAGCCGGATTTTTCACTCACTCCTAAAATTTTGTAATAATCTTTTTGATTCATCTCTATTTATTATAACGCAGAGCGGAACCTGACAGATCGGTCACATGCAAGTGATGGGTTCCCACAAAAGGTCTACTTAACAGTGATTGGGACAAAGGCTTTAATCCCGCCTATCCATAGACCCGAGCCGGCAGCGGTTTTGGGTATTGGTATTCCCCCTGTAGTCTCTCCGCCTATGCCTTGCGTTCCGATTCCCACAAGCAATTCATAGTTTCCTGCCGTTAGGCTGTTTCCAGGGATAGTATACGAAGTAGAGCTTGTCGGAACATTAACAGGGTTTTTCCCCGGAAAAACAAAATTGCCTGTACTGTTTATAAGCCCGATAAAATAAGTTGCCCCTGCGGTCGGAGCACCGGCTGTCCAGGTGATGGTATTGACATTCCCAGACTGCCATGTTGAACCTGACGTAGGAGCAGTTACGCTCGGGAATGTAGTGAACTGGGTTCCAGATGAGGTGTAGGTAGCCTCGCCTACGGTGACGCTGAGATTGACTGCAGCACCCGCAGCAATTGCTACGTTTCCGTCATACGACTGATTCGTAGCATTGTACGACAGAGGGGACCCATTTACGGTCACCGTAGCGATCGTTATTGGTATGAAGCTCAAGGAGTCAGTATAGACCTGTATTTGCTGGAGCCAACCGAGAGGATTACTACCGCTAGCCAGGCTCAGCACAAAGGCTGTGACAAACGGCTCTGAAGTAACAGCCAGGGTAGCGGAGCCCGAGATGCTCCCTGATGTTGCAGTAATTGTCGTATTGCCTGTAGCAACTGAGGTAAGCTGTCCATTAGAACCTGCCGCGTTGCTGATTGCGGCAACGGACGTGGCCGATGAACTCCATGTCACATATGTCGTGATATTCTGCGTACTGTTATCAGAAAAAGTCCCTGTTGCCGTAAACTGCTCAGTAGTGCCAAGAGCAATGCCCGGGCTGATAGATGTCACGGCAATGGACACAAGCGTTGCCGAACTGACAGTAAGGGCAGTGGAGCCCGAGATGCTCCCCGATGTGGCAGTAATAGTCGCAGTGCCTGCGGCAACAGGAGTGACCAGTCCAAAAGAGCCGGCCGCGTTGCTGATAGTAGCAACGGACTTTGCCGATGAACTCCAGGTCACAGATGTCGTTATATTCTGCGTGCTGTGATCCGAAAAAGTCCCTGTTGCAGTAAACTGTTCAGTGGTCTTAAGAGCAATGCCAGGGTTGGCAGGTGTCACAGCAATGGACACAAGCGTTGCCGAACTGACAGTCAGGATAATGGAGCCCGAGATGCTTCCCGATGTGGCAGTAATCGTCGCAGTGCCTGCAGCAACCGGCGTAACCAGTCCAAAAGAGCCTGTCGTGTTGCTGATAGCGGCAACGGACGTGGCCGATGAACTCCAGGTCACAGATGTCGTTATATTCTGCGTGCTGTGATCCGAAAAAGTCCCTGTTGCAGTAAACTGTTCAGTGGTCTTAAGAGCAATGCCAGGGTTGGCAGGTGTCACAGCAATGGACACAAGCGTTGCCGAACTAACAGTCAGGGCAGTGGAGCCCGAGATACTCCCTGATGTGGCAGTAATCGTCGCAGTACCTGCAGCAACCGGCGTAACCAGTCCAAAAGAGCCTGTCGTGTTGCTGATAGTGGCAACGGACGTGGCCGATGAACCCCATATAACAGACGCTGTGATATCCTGCGTGCTTTGATCAGAAAAAGTCCCTGTTGCTGTAAACTGTTCAGTGGTCTTAAGAGCAATGCCAGGATTAGTAGGTGTCACAGCAATGGACACAAGCGTTGCCGAACTAACAGTCAGGGTAGTGGAGCCCGAGATACTCCCTGATGTGGCAGTAATCGTCGCAGTACCCGCAGCAACCGGAGTAGCAAGTCCAGAAGAGTTGATCGTGTTGCTGATAGTGGCAACGGACGTGGCCGATGAACCCCATATAACAGACGCTGTGATATCCTTCGTGCTGTTGTCAGAATAAGTCCCTGTCGCTTTAAACTGTTCAGTCGTTTTAAGGGCAATGCCAGGGTTGGTAGGCGTTACAGCGATCGAGACTAGTGTTGTTGAGCTGGTTCCATTTTCGTGACCACCACAAGAGAATAGAAAAGGTGAGGCCATAAAGAAAAAAATAACAAATAAAGGGATTATATTTGCCCTATTGTTTTTATTCCGCATGACACCCCTCGTCAGTAAGTATTTCAATGTGAGCCTACAGGATCAGGCACTTCGAAAAACTCTTCGGGCAGCGCTACCTCTCCCCTTTGCGCATGTCCAGTCATCTCCGACTGTCCGGATGCCGGTGTCTCAGAATATACCTCAGTGACAGCTGTTGATTCCGGTTGCATTATATTCACAAATTCACCCTTATAATCAATGACGCCTATTTCAACAGCATAATCGCTATCAGGGTTTATATTGATAAAAGATTCTCCTATTCTCCCCGACACAGGCGTATAAAAAAAGTAATTATCTTTCGTATCGACCACCTTAAGATTGAGACTCCCTTTGTATTTTACCAGCCTGTCTTCAGCGACCTCCCAGTAGACATATATCCGTCCGGGGTTCACCTGCATTGACACGATCTTGTCCCCAGAGTATTCGGCAGGCAAAGGAGTCAGCACCAACTCCGGAGGCGGCTTCAGTGCTACAGATACGAAATCGGGCAGGGGAGCTTTCTTCGGCAGCGCTTTCAGCGACACACTTTTCGCTTTCGCAGCTTGTGTCCTTTTCACAGGTTTTTTTATTATTTGGTTTCCTGCCGCTTTATGCGCAATGCTCTTTTTATCTTCAGTTTTCCTGGGCGGGGTCTTCTTTGCGGGCTTTGCGGGTTTCACCGCAGGTTTCTTCTTTAGAGAAAGGACTTTTACCAGATCCGCTTTCTTCCAGTCTCCCTTAACAGCAATGCCTGCCCTCTTTGCCATTGTCCGTAATTCGCGAACAGTCTTTTCTTCAAGGTCCTGCTTCGCCATTTATCCCCCTGTCCCGTTAGTCCCTTACCCGCGTGCACTCAATCGGATGCAAAAGAACACGAAAAAGAACCGCCACATTTCCCGAAAACCGGAGAGTTATTATATACTAATTTATAAAAATCCGGCTATATACTTGCCTTATCCTGTCTGCACTGCCATGGCGCGTTTTTACAGTACACGATAGGGTATAATATTTAATCAGGCGTCTTACGCTGAGCCATAACGCTTTACGCTGTAACGTTTCTTTCAAGGAGGCCTAATGACTGATACTCTGTATGACGTGATTATAATCGGGGGAGGTCCGGCTGGTCTCAGCGCAGCACAATATACGTCGCGTGCAAAAATGAAAACCGTTGTCCTGGACAAATCGCCAACCGCCGGCGCGTTGGCCTACGCAAGCCTGATAGAGAATTATCCGGGCCTATCGTCAGCCATATCGGGCAAGGACTTACTTGACATGTTCCGGAAACAGGCCCTGGCTTTCGGCACAGAATATGTAGAAGCCCAGGTTATAGGTGTCTATCTTGGCGGCGACGTAAAAGAAGTCTTCACTATGGACAAGACCTATCATGGCAAAACCGTTATAATCGCCACAGGCTCCATGGGCAGGAAGGCGTCCATCCCGGGGGAGGCGAATTTTCTTGGCAAGGGGGTAAGTTACTGCGCAATATGTGATGCGGCCTTTTACAGGGGGAAGGACGTATGTGTCATCGGTGAATCTGCAGAAGCGGTAAAGGAAGCAGGGCTTTTAACACGCTTTGCCAGGACAGTGTATCTCATAGCTCCATCGCAGGAACTGAAAGCGGAAGGCCAAGATCCCGACCTGGCGATCCCGAACCTGAAGGTGATGCTCGGGCAGAGAGTCACGGGGATCGAGGGCGGCGAGGTTGTAGAGAAAGTAAAGCTCAAAGACTTTAACGGGATGGAGAGCGAGCTCAAACTGTCAGGCGTCTTTGTGTATCTCCACGGAAACAAGCCTGTAATTGACTTCCTCCAGGGCGCAATAGAGATATCCGAAGACGAATGCATAGTAACAAATACCATGAAAGAGACCGTCGTACCGGGAGTGTTCAGTGCCGGTGATGTCACCTGCACGGAAGTAAGGCAGGTAATTGTGGCTGCTGCCCATGGATGTCTTGCAGCGCTTTCTGCCGAAAAGTATGTCTTTAAGCGTAAGCGGAGGAAATATGACTGGCATGGATAGAAAAGAAAGGCAATAGGCTATAGGTTATAGGCAATGGGCAAAAATAAAACAAGCAATAAAAAAAGACGAGTGATAGGCAAATGGGACTGCCAGAAAACAAATGACTGAAAATAATAATGAGTTGAGGGCAATGGTGCTAGATTATATGGAGAAGGGGTTCCTTGAAAATATAATTGACATGCTCAGGCACGATGATTCTCTCTATCCTATCGTCATTGACATGATCAGGGATGACAGGATGCGTGTACGGTTGGGCGCAACCGCTCTGGTCGAGGAAATGGTGCATAACAACCCGTCGCCTCCCGATCCAATCATACAGCTTATTCCCTCAATAGGAAAACTGTTGCAGGACAAAAGTCCGACGGTGCGCGGCGATGCCGCGAACCTGCTCGATATCATAGGTCACAAGGACGCTCTTCCCTTCCTGTTGAAGGCACTCGATGATGAGAACGCGAGTGTAAGGGAAATTGTGGAAGAGGCGGTCAGAAATATCTAAGAAATGTTGTTACCTAACTGAGCAAAATATAATAACGGTGCCTGATATGGCAACTATACTGATAGTGGACGACGAAGAGATCGTAAGGTTTGCTCTTTCCGAAAAGCTGAAAGAACACGGCTTTTCAGTGATTGAGGCGTGCAGCGGCAGGGACGCCGTTGATATCTGCATGAAAGAGGATGTCAACGCAGTTCTGCTTGATTTGAAAATGCCTGATATGGACGGCATTGAAACCCTGCAGGAACTGAAAGCACATAACAATGATGTGCCGGTAATCATTGTAACAGCGTTTGGCGATATACCGACAGCCGTGCAAGCTATCAAGCTCGGGGCTTACGATTTCGTTGAAAAGCCGCCTCAGGTAAGCAAGCTTATCGTAACGCTGAACCGGGCAATGGAAAAGGTCGAGCTTGAAAAAAAGATTAGGAACCTTGACTCGACATTGGAGTCTTCCTTTGAATGGCTGGTTGGAAGAAGCAGTACAATGAAAAGAGTGATATCCCAGGTAAAGCAGGTGGCTGGCAGCGACTTTTCTATAATCCTTCAGGGTGAAACAGGAACCGGAAAGACGTTTCTCGCCAACGTAATACATAACCTGAGCAAAAGGGCGGGAAGGGAGTTCCTGAAAGTCGATATCAGTGTCATACCCGAAAGCCTTGTTGAAAGTGAACTTTTCGGCCATCAAAAAGGCTCCTTCACCGGCGCCGACAGTCAGAAAAAAGGCTATTTCGAGGCTGCAAGTGGAGGGACTCTGTTCATCGACGAACTTCAGAATATGACGCCATATGTTCAGACTAAATTTCTCAGCGCTGTTGAAGACAGAAAGATATTCCCACTCGGGAGCACCAGGCCGGTTGATATTAATGTGCGTATCATTGCTTCTTCCAATAAGGACCTGAAAAAGAGCATCAGGAATAAAGAGTTAAGGGAAGACCTTTTTTACCGGCTGGGCGAATTCATTATCACCATGCCGCCTTTGAGGGAGCACGTGGAGGACATCCCCTTCCTCGTCCGCAAATTCCTTATAGATGCTACAACGGAAACCGGGAAGCAGATAAAGGAAATCGACGAGGCTGCCATGGCCAGCTTATACGGGTATCAATGGCCTGGCAATATACGGGAGCTGAAAAATATGATTAGACGGGCCGTTCTCCTCTCAGAAAACGGTGTTATCAAGCAAAGGGATGTCAGCTTTCTGCTCAGGGAAGGCGAAAAACGCAGTGAAAACCCTGAACTCTTTCCTCTCAGGGAAGCTGTTATTGCTGTCGAGAAAAAGGCCATAAAAGAGGCATTACATATCAGTAGCGGCAATAAGTCAAAGGCAGCAGTTATGCTGCAGATAGACTATAAAACCCTGCTGACGAAAATTAAAGATTACAATATAAATTAAAATCAGGTAGCAGGTCTGTCTGACTCACTACCTAATTTTAGGGAATTTTTCCATAGATATTGGAATTAATCCATTTACATGCTGTATAACACTCCTAACAAATCCCAATAAATCAAAAAGATAATACATCATCTCTCCTGGCATATCCCTTGCATTCTTATTAAAGCAATAAGATTAAAAAAAAGTAACGACGGCAATGCACAAAGGGGGGTTCATGCTCTGTAATAAATCTTTTCTGGGATCGGGAAAGAATATATCATTTCTTATTATTTTAATTCTCCTTATCGGTGCAAATGCATGCTCAAGAGTGACAAGCGCCAGTGAAGGATCAAAAGAGGCTGCAGGGAACTCAAACCTCGTCATGGAGCCTTTCATCTTAAACCTTGAAAACCGTGGAGAGCCGAAATACATAAAAGTATCAATAGCTCTTGAGCTCAAAGATGCCTCTATAATGGAAATGGCGAAAGCAAAACAAGCTCCGTTGAGAGATGCAATTATTTCTCTCATTTCGTCCAAGTCAGCAGACGAATTTCTCAGTCAGGAAGGGAAAATGCAGTTTAAAGACGAATTAGTCCTTATAATTAACCAGGTGCTAAAAAAAGGAAACGCAGTAAAAAATGTTTATTTTACAGAACTGATAATACAATGAAAATAGCAGGTTAAGGTAAAGGTAAAGAAAAAAAGAAAGCTGACCCACTAAGCGAGAACTCTGTCTATACCTTTGCCTATGCCTTTACCTGTTTGTAATATCAGAAAGCCGGCAGTTTCCCCATCAGCATTTTCTGAACGTTTTCCGCAGCAGCACGGATAGCAGCGGTTTCCAGAGGAGAAGCCTCGCGTGTGCCGATTATATTGCTGATGCCCCTGATCTCGCTGACTGGTATGTTGTTCAGGGCGCAGATATGGGCGACGGCAGCGCCTTCCATGTTTTCGCATATTGCATTAAACCTCTTCTCCAACTCTATGGCCTTGGATAGTGTACCGGTACAGGTGGAAACACTGACAAAATTGCCCTTCGATCTGCTGCCTTTAAATGCCTCAGGAACAACAAGAGGAAATTTGTTGTAATATTCGTTCCCTCTGACTGAAACAAGGGGCATACCTAGCGCCTCAATTGTATGAAAACCGCTTTCAGTCAGTATTCCTTCATCACCGTAAAATTCGTTTTCCGCAACAGCCACGTCCCCGATGTTCAAGCCTGAACCCGGATACGCGCCGGCAACCCCGATGCTATAGACATGGTCGGGCCCGAACCGTTCAAGAAGAAGAGTTGTCCCGTGAGATGCATTGGTCTTACCCACGCCGCATATGCATATAACAGTTCGTGCATTTCCGTTGATCAGACCTGAAAAGAAAGATTTATTCTGGTGTGTCAGTGTCCTTTTCGCCTCAAGGTTACTGAGCAACAGAGTCTGCTTCTCCCGGCGTAGAAACAATGATCCCGGCTGTCAATGACATGCTGGCCACGTTCCTAAGCGCTCATTTAGCAGTCTCTGCTGCCGGCTCTTTATCCTCAAGGACATACTTCACCTTAACATCCATATCTTTTCTGAGTGAGTTATAGACAGAGCAGTACTTCTCATGTGACAGGGACACCGCCCTTTCGACCTTTTTTGGGTTGAGGTGCTTTCCGGCTATATGCAGAGTCATTTCAATTGCCTTGAAGTACTGCGGCGGCGTAGGGTTCCTCTCACCTACAGTGGTGATTTTAAACTCAGCAATCTCCGCGCGCATCTTCTGCAGAAACATTAACACATCAATTCCCATGCATCCGGCAAGACTGAGAATCAATGCATCGGTCGGCTTGCAGCCCCACTGGACGTTGGCATCAAACTCTATCTCATACCCTTCATTAGTCCTCCCCACAAATATAAGGTCCTTATCCCATGTAAGCGTGGCCTTGACTACAGGGTTGACCTTTCCCTTGTAATCCGCCAACGATTCTGCAAGCGCATCTTTCTCATTGCCCCCCATTAACCCATCCTCCCGATAAAAGTTTTCTCTTTTATAAAGTTTATTAAATCTGCACTCAGGAGTCAACCTAATATGGTAGAATTCAGACACATGAATAGTGCCAACCTGAAATTCACTGAAAAGCCAGCTTATATACTATGCAAAAAATAACGACTGACTTCCTCGTCATCGGCAGCGGAGTTGCCGGACTAAGGTCGGCCATAGAGCTTGCAGATTACGGCGGCGTCCTCGTAGTGACAAAAGATGTCCCCACCGAAAGCAGTACGGAATATGCTCAGGGCGGCGTTGCAGTTGCACTGAGCGATGAGGATGAGGTGGGAATTCACTTTGAAGATACGATTAAAGCAGGCGCAGGTCTCTGCAAAGAGGCAGCGGTGCGCGTGCTCGTAGAAGAGGGTCCAAGCAGGATATCCGAACTTATTGAGTGGGGCGCTGAATTTGACCACGAGGGGACAAAACTCGCTTTCACGATGGAGGCTGCCCATTCACGCCGCAGAATCCTGCACTCCCATGGCGATTCAACAGGCAAGGAACTGGAAAGGGTGCTTATCAGCAAAGCCAGGTCTAAAAAGAATATTGAAAGGCTTCCTTTCAGCACTGCCGTTGACCTCATTATTAAGAGTGGAACTTGCCGGGGCGGATGTGCTATAAGCGCAACTGACAGCTATTACATAGAAGCTAAATCGACCGTGCTTGCCACCGGAGGAGCTGGACAGATATTTTCCAGGACGACGAACCCTGCAGTGGCAACTGGCGACGGCATGGCTATTGCTTACCGGGCAGGCGCCATACTGGAAGATATGGAATTTGTTCAGTTTCATCCTACCGCGCTTTTTATGCCTCCTGCCCCTCAATTTCTGCTCAGCGAGGCCATGCGGGGCGAAGGAGCACTTTTAAAGAACAAAAGAGGAGAACAGTTCATGAAGAATTACCATGCCGATGCGGAGCTTGCTCCACGGGACGTGGTATCAAGGGCGATCATATCCGAGATGAACGCTACAGGAACAGACCACGTATACCTTGATCTCAGGCACATTGACGGCAAGTTCATAAAAAACCGCTTCCCGAGGATTTATTCCACCTGTCTTCAGTACGCGGTTGACATAACCGGCGACTTGATCCCGGTTTCCCCTGCTGCACACTACTTCATGGGCGGGGTAAGGACAGACAACAACGGCTGCACGTCGGTGCAGGGGCTGTATGCGGCTGGTGAAGTCTCCTGCACCGGTGTTCACGGCGCCAACCGGCTTGCAAGCAACAGCCTGCTCGAGGGACTAGTGTATGGATACAGGGCGGGCCGGGCCGCAGCACGACAAACTTATTCTGCAGATCCGGAGCACGGGAATTCTGAAGCAGAAAAAGACTTAAGGGCAATATGTTCTCCCATAAAATCGGATAATACGCTCCCCGATTCAGATAGAGTGCGGGAATCTCTCAGAGATATTATGTGGAAAAATGTAGGTATAATACGGAGCGAAACATCTCTCGGGGAGGCACTGAAGCTTCTTTCCGAATGGAAATTTATTCTCGATATGGACTTTGTTTCAAGGAGAGATATCGAGTTGAAGAACATGCTTACCGTTTCTATTATCATTACAGAGGCGGCATTAAGGAGAAAAGAAAGTGTGGGAGCCCATTACCGTTCTGACTACCCGTCAAAAGGAAAGGGACGCCTTAAACACAGCACCACACAAATAAAAACAGGCTGAGGTTAAGGTTGAGGTTAAGAAAAAAAATGCTTGATCTTGATCTTAACCTTAACCTTAGCCTTAACCTGATGTTTTAAGGAGCGTTTATGAGAAAAGCAAAAATTGTCTGCACTATCGGTCCCTCAACAAACACACACAAAATGATTCGCTCACTGATAATGAGCGGCATGGATGTGGCACGGTTAAACTTCTCGCACGGCGACCACAAAACGCAAGGCAAAGTTGCATCAATTGTGCGCGAGGAATCCCGGAGGCAAAAAAGAGTGGTTTCGATCCTACAGGACCTCCAGGGAATAAAGATAAGGCTGGGCGATGTCGAAGGCGAAAGCTTTCTGCTCAAGAGGGGCCAGGAAGTCTCCATTTCCCCCGGAAGGGACATAAGCACACGAGAAAAGTTGTTCATATCTTATCCCGCCCTGCTTAAAGATGTTAAGGAGGGAGAGAATATAGTGATTGACGACGGCCTGATCAAGCTGACCGTGCTCGGCAAATCGCCAAATGCGCTCAGGGCAAAGGTCATTGAAGGGGGAGTGATAAAATCGAAAAAAGGCGTCAACCTCCCCTCATCAAAGACCACACTTCGTGCCTTTACCGCGAAGGACCGGTCGGACCTGGAGTTCGGCCTGTCCATGGGCGTCGATTATGTAGCTATTTCTTTTGTGAGAACGCCGGACGACATCGACATCGTTTTGAGATGGGCAAAACGAAAAGGGATAACCCTCCCTCCCCTGATAGCAAAGATCGAAAAACCGGAAGCTATAAATAACATAAACGACATTATTGAAATGGTTGACGGAATCATGGTGGCAAGAGGTGACTTGGGCGTCGAGATGCCGACTGAAAAGGTGCCCATCATCCAGAAGATGCTCATCGATCTTGCAAACAAAAAAGGTAAGCTGGTGATCACTGCCACCCAGATGCTTGAGTCCATGACAAAGCATACACGACCGACCAGGGCAGAGGCTTCCGATGTGGCCAATGCCGTTCTTGACGGGACTGATGCTCTGATGCTATCGGCCGAAACTGCATCAGGTAAATACCCGATTGAATCATTTAAAATGATGGATACCATAATAAGATATACCGAAGAAACCCTTTTTCAAAAAATTCAGTCCCCCTATCAGCCCGGAAACAGGTTTCCTGAGGCGATTGCCGACGGCGCCTGCAACGCAGCACGCGATATCGGGGCCAAGGCCATCGTGGTCTTTACTGTTTCTGGGTTTACCGCCAGGCTCCTTGCCAAAATAAAGCCTGAAATTCCTGTTATTGCATTAACTACCGACGAAACGGCGCTGAGACAAATGCCGCTTTACTGGGGCGTCACAGGAAAAATGATCAAGCTCGGAAACAGTGAGATTCTGGACATCCATTCCACGGCTGATATAGATAGGTCATTGATTAAGGACGGCCTCATAAAAAATGGAGACAGTATTGTTTTTGTTGCAAGCTCACCGTTCCTGGGGAAGACAAATATAATAAGACTCCGCAAGCTGCATACAAAAGGCAGGTAACAGGCTGTATAAAAAACAGGTTATGGGTCATAGTGAATTGAAAAAACAAAGAATATTCCTGTACTATTAAAAACCATGGGCGTGCGAAAAAATAAAACTCCAAACATCGAGACGAAGCGGCGGGAAATAGATGCTATCGACTCGGGAATAGTCGAACTCTTAAATAGAAGAGCAAATCTGGCCGTTGATATAGCAAAAATAAAAAGATCGGCCAATCTTAAATTCCACTCACCGGAGCGTGAGAGGGAAATTATAAAATACGTCACCTCTTTAAACAAAGGACCTTTCCCAAATGAGGCATTAAAAGTCATATTCAGGGAGATCATTTCGGCTTCGCTCTCCCTTGAGGAGCCGCTCAAAATAGCCTATTTCGGTCCTGGTGGAACATTCACCCACCTTGCGGCGCTCCGGCACTTCGGGCACTCGGCGCATTATATGCCGGTAGACAGCATTAAAGGGGTTTTTGATGCTGTTGAGGGAGGAAAAACTGATTACGGCCTTGTGCCGATAGAGAATTCCAATGAAGGCGTTGTAAGTTCCACGCTTGATATGTTTATGGACTACGATCTGAAAATATGCGCGGAAGAGCTTCTGGAAGTATCGCAGAATCTCTTGTCCAGGAGCGGCGACAGGAAAAAGGTGAAAAAGATCTTTTCTCACCCGCAACCCATTGCTCAGTGCAAGATATGGCTTGCTGCAAATATGCCCAACATTCCGCTCCATGAATGCGCAAGCACGGCAAAGGCTGCCGAGCTCGCATCCAAGAATCCCGATGTTGCCGCAATTGCGAGTGAAATGGCTGCCAGGCTTTACGACCTGCGGTTTATCGAAAAGCACATAGAAGACAGGAAAGACAATTATACGCGTTTTCTGGTCATAGCAAAAACTTTCCCATCAAGGACCGGCAGGGACAAGACATCGATTTTGTGCTCCGTAAAAGATAAGCCCGGAGCGCTGTACGAAGTGCTCTATGCTTTCAGGGAAGCCGGATTAAACCTATCCAAGATCGAATCCAGGCCATCTAAAAGAAAGGCGTGGGAATATATTTTCTTTGTAGATATGGAAGGACATATAGAGGATAAAAAAGTCAAAAAAGCACTTGACAACGTACGGGAGAAGTCTCTTTACCTCAAGCATTTGGGGTCTTACCCTGCAGATGAGAGTATGGATAAAGCAGATGAGAGTATGGATAAAGGATGAATAATGATAAAACCGTGTGATTATGTATCGCGTATCAAGCCCTATATACCGGGCAAACCAATGGAAGAGCTTGAGCGCGAGCTCGGCATTGAGGAGTGTATCAAGCTGGCATCCAATGAAAACCCACTCGGTCCATCGCCAAAGGCACTGGATGCAGTAAGAGAACATATTAAAACCGGAGGAGAACTGAACCGTTATCCCGACGGCGGCGGCTACTACCTTAAAAACGCACTTTCAGAAAAGCTCTCTTTGCAGGGAGTAACCGTAAGTCCTGATGAGATAATACTCGGCAATGGCTCAAACGAATTGTTAGACACAGCTGTTCGGACATTTATGGGATATGGAGATGAGGCAGTTATGGCGACGCCCTCGTTTATTGTTTATTCCATGTCTGTGCAGTCGGTAAACGGGATTTCCATACAGGTGCCTCTAACCGATTTCCGGCACGACCTCACAAAAATGGCTGATGCCATTACAGGAAAAACAAAAATGGTCTTTATCGCGAACCCAAACAACCCTACCGGCACAATCAACAGAAGGGATGAGTTCGAAGCGTTCATGAACAGGGTCCCGGAGGGAGTGCTCGTAATCGTTGATGAGGCATATTATGAATATGTCACTGACCCGTCATATCCTGATACCTTTAAGTACCTCGGCAGCGACAAAGACATTCTCATACTCAGAACATTCTCCAAAGCATACGGGCTTGCAGGATTCAGAATAGGCTACGGCATTGCAAAAAAAGAACTCCTTGCCGACCTCGACAGGATCAGGCTACCGTTTAATACGACCTCGCTTTCACAATTAGCTGCCCGGTCTGCCCTTGATGACACAGGTCATCTTGAGAGATCCATTAGCGTTAATGAGGAAGGGAAACGGTTCCTATACGGAGAACTCTCATCTCTCAAACTGTCCTTTGTTCCTACTGAAGCAAACTTTATTTACCTGCGGTTGCCTGTTCAACTCGGGCCCCCTATACAACTCACTGCTGCATGAAGGCGTCATAGTAAGGCCCATGGGAGCCAAAGAGGTACGGGTAACTATAGGACTTCCCGAAGAAAACAGACGCTTTATAAAAGCACTAAAAAAGGCAATTGAGAATTAGGAATTAAGAATTAGAAATTATGGAAAAAGATCATGCTCATTTATTCGTAATTCCTAATTCGTAATTCTTAATTGCATTTTTGCAGAGGAGGAGTTATGGACATTATTGTTTTAAAGCCTGAGACTGCTGAAGAAGATATCAGGCATATTCTCAAAAAACTTGAGAGCAAAGGACTGAAGGCGCACGTATCGCAGGGCACAGAGCGGACGATCATCGGTGTTATCGGCGACACCTCCAAGGTCACCGAGGATGAAGAAGACGCGCTCAGGGCAATGACCGGCGTTGAAAATATAGTTCGTATATTAAAGCCTTACAAGCTCGCGAGCCGTGACTTCAAAAAAGAAAGCACTGAGATAACGGTGAAGGGGATCGTCATCGGCGGGAAAAAAATCCAGGTCATTGCCGGTCCATGCGCGGTGGAGAACAATACGATTCTTACAAATATTGCAGAAAAGGTAAAAAGCGCCGGCGCCACATTCTTAAGGGGCGGCGCATACAAGCCGAGGACATCCCCCTATTCCTTCCAGGGTCTGGGTGAGGAAGGACTCAAATACCTTGCCGAGGCGAGCAAAAAAACAGGGCTCCCGGTCGTTACCGAAATTATGGACCCGCGCGACATTGACAAAATTATTGAATACGCCGACATTATCCAGATCGGCGCTAGGAACATGCAGAATTTCAGGCTCCTTCTCGAGGTAGGCGCGGTCAACAAGCCGGTACTGTTGAAACGCGGTCTCTCCTCTACTATTAAAGAATGGTTAATGTCAGCTGAATACATCATGTCCCGCGGCAACCATAATGTCATGCTATGCGAACGGGGTATCAGGACGTTTGAGACTGCCACCAGAAATACACTTGACCTCAGCGCGGTGCCTGTCCTCAAGCAACTTACTCACTTGCCTGTTGTTGTCGATCCGAGTCACGGGGTGGGGAAATGGGACCTCGTTGCCCCTATGGCAAAAGCCGCGGTTGCAGCAGGAACCGATGCGCTTATGATCGAGGTCCACACGAATCCGGAAGAGGCATTTTCCGATGGAGAGCAATCTCTACGCCCGGACTACTTTGCAAAGCTCATGCAGGAATTGAAACTGGTAGCTCAGGCAGTCGGAAGAGAAATTTAGGGAGGCGGATATTGGGACAGGCAGATGTTGTTATAGCTGAAGCCAGAGGGTTTATGAAAAGCCGCGTGATTTTGACTGCGGCAGAACTCAACTTTTTCACCAGTCTGGATGAAAAACCGTGCAGCGCCGGTGAACTGGCCCTGGAGAAGGGGCTTGATGCGCGGGCCACTACCAGGGTTCTGGACTGCCTGGTCACCTTCGGTCTTTTGGAAAAACAGGACAGCGTCTACAAACCAACGGAAAATGGTGCGTTCTATTCATCACTCCATCCGCAAACTGTCCTGCCGATGCTTCTGCACATGAACCGCCTGTGGGACACATGGAGCAATCTCACGGAAGTTGTTATGGAAGGGGGACACGCCGAACCGGAGCCGGGCATGCTAAGGGATGATGAAGGCTGGAAGTCATTCATCGGCGCCATGCATGTCGTAGGCCGGGAGCTCGCTCAAAAGATAGCCGGGGATTTCGATCTTGGCAGATTTAAACGGTTGCTCGATATTGGCGGAGGTTCCGGTAGTTACACTATCGCGTTCCTGCGCCGCAACACGACTATGACAGCGGCGCTTTTCGATCTTGGGAATGTAATTCCCATGGCCAGAGAAAGACTTTTAAAGAAAGGGATCGAAAACCGTGTTGATCTCGTTGCAGGGGACTTTTACGAGGACGAGCTTCCCGGAGGATGCGATCTGGCGCTCCTGTCGGCTATCATCCATCAAAACAGTCAGGAGAAAAATCTGGATCTATACACAAAGATTTTTAGGGCCCTGGAACCCGGCGGAACATTGCTAATCCGGGACCACATCATGGACGAGTCCCGCACGAAACCGCCGGCAGGAGCCATGTTCGCCATTAATATGCTCGTAAACACCCGAGGTGGGGACACCTATACCTTTAAAGAAGTGAAAGAAGGGCTCGAAAGGGCGGGATTTAATAATGTGCAGCAGGTGCGGTACGGGGATGTCATGGACTGTCTTGTGACAGGACAAAAGCCGGCTTGATCCGAGCACGCTATAACGCTTTTTTATTGGTTATCGCAACTTATCAGTAATACGCGCTACAAATTCTTCCGCTTGCTCCATAAATGCAAACAACTCACTCGTCGGTAAAGGATGTGAGTATAAAAAGCCCTGGATGAATTGGCAGTTAAGATCTTTGAATGTGTTGAGCTGCTCCTGGTCTTCCACTCCCTCTATGATCATTTTCATTTCAAGGTTGGTAGCCAGTACCAGTATTGATTTCAGTATCTCCTGCGCCTGCTTGTCCCCCTGGATGTTCCTGGTAAATGAGGAGTCTATTTTCAATGCGTTTACCGGGAATTTATGCAGATAGTTAAGAGACGAATATCCCGTGCCGAAGTCGTCAAGGTATACCTGCACCCCCATTGTTTTTAAATCATGCAAAATAGAAGACGCCGTAAAGATGTTTTCCATGATGGTGCCCTCGGTTATCTCAAGCCTCAAATTGCCGCTCTCCAAGGATGATTCCAGAAGGGCAGCTGCGACAAGAGCAGGGAGCTTGCTGTTGAACTGCTTTGCCGACAAATTCACGCTTACATAGAGAGCGGGATCATGAGGGAACCGAGCGTTTATCTGGTTGATATACTTGCAGGCGTCTTTCAACACGAATGCGCCTATCGATTCTATCAGTCCGGTACTTTCCGCTATAGGGATGAATTTGGCAGGCGGAATGAATCCCCGCACAGGATGCAGCCATCTGGCCAGAGCCTCGAACCCTGATACCCGCTTCGTATGAATATCCACAATAGGCTGGTAGTAGACGAGCAGTTCGTCGCGTTGAATAGCTTTCCGCAGGTCGTTCTCGATGGTCAGAGAATCAACGGCTTCCGCATGCATGCTCTTGTCAAAAACAGAATATCGTGCTTTGCCTGTAGTTTTGGCGTTATACATCGCTATGTCGGCGTTTCGCAGCAGGTCCTCCGGTTTGTTAGCAGCACTGTCCGACAGGGCGATGCCTATGCTTGCGGAGATAAAGACCTCACGGCCGTTAAGATTAAATCCTGAAAGCATGGCTTCATGAATTCTTACTGCCACGTTTACGGCATGCTCCTCACTCACAAGGTCGTCAAGTAGGATGACAAACTCATCACCTCCAAAACGGGAGGTGGTGTCGCCCGGTCTTGTGAATTCCAACAGGCGTCGCGCCACAGAAAGGAGCAACTCATCTCCTATAATGTGCCCAAGGCTGTCATTGATTTTCTTGAATTCGTCAAGGTCAATGAAAAGAACCGCGAATAACAAATTTTTCTGTCTTTTCTGGTGGTCATAAAGGTTTTGAATGCGGTCAAGCAGGAGCACCCTGTTGGGCAGATTGGTGAGTGTGTCATAGAGGGCCTGATGCATGAGATCATTTTCGAGTTTTTTACGTTCCGTGATATCACGTACAACATGGATTACCCTGGTGATATCTTTTTGTGCATCAAAACGGGGGGTTGCCCGCACCTCGATGAATTTGTTCAGGTGCGGTTCGAACATCTCTGAAACCGTATATTTGCCGTTTACAAGGCATTCGCAGCCTGCGCATTCTTTGTGAGGCTCCTTCTCCCCGTGAAAATGCTCAAAACATTTGGCCCCATCGAGGCCCAACAAATCCAGATGGAGAATATCCTGTGCGGCGGTATTTGCGTGCAGGATATTGAACTCACGGTCGTGAATAGTAATCATATCGGCAATTGAGTTGAAGGTGTTCTCCCAGTCCTGTTTTGCCTGGCGCAAGACGTTTTCAGCCTTCTTCTGTTCGGTCAGATCTTCGATAAAAATCAGCGCTTTCTTATTTAGGCCCTCGCAGAAAGGAATGCCTGTGAATTTCCTAAAGCTCGTTTTGTTGCCGAAATGTGAAGTGTATTCAAATGTTTCACTCGTGAAAGTTATTCCCTTGAAGACATCTTTTATTAATCGGTCAAGTCCTTTTGCCTGGTAAGCGGGGAGTTCCAATAAATTTGTGTTTTTCAGTTGCTGCTCGGTCGCACCACCCAGGTCAAGCATAGCCTTATTGACGTACTCGACCTTTCCGTCCTCGTTCATCACAATGATGCCCAGCGGCGCCTTCTCTATAATGCTCCTTGTTGTTTCATAGGATTTTTTTAGCTGTCCCTCCGCAGACATCAGCTGGCTGGCAAACCCTTCAAGCGTTTCAATATAATTGACACGGTAGGCATCGGTCTCTTTAAGGCGAGTAATATCGGTGCAGGCGGCAACAGCGTACAGAAGCGAGCCTGTTTCGTCATAAACCGGATACCCTGTCACTGCAAGGTAGACACTTCTGTCGCCTCTGCGTATCTCTATATCATTAACAGTGACAGTCTCACCTGCAAGTGCCCGGACTATGGGCATTTCTTCTTGCGGGTATTTACGGTCGGTACCTGCTACGTATGCATTAAAGGTATCAACCAACTGACTGGCTTGGGTGTCTACCGTCACCACTTTGCCGAGCATTTCCTGCGCTTTTGTATTTGCATAACAGGATGTTCCTTGTGAGTCCAGAACAAAAATCCCCATTGGCAGGGTCTCTAGAAACTGGAAAAGCTTTATTTCAGCTTCACCCAAGCTGTTTTGCATTACTTAACCCTTCAATAACTTCGGTGTAGAATTCCCACGTGGTCGAACCGGGAGGATAAACACAGGACCGCCGGGATCAGCATCTCAATCTATTGCCTTATACAGAAGTGATGAATATTAATAAAACAATATCATGGTTAAAGAAGAGAATACAAGCAGAATTATGGGAGATTAGGAAATTGCCTTAAAATTCTGCCGTTTGGTATAATTGAAAGCTGTATAAGAGAAAGGCGGTGTAGCTCAGACGGTTAGAGCATGCGGCTCATATCCGCAGTGTCCGGGGTTCGATTCCCTGCACCGCCATTTTAATTTACAATGAGTTACGGCTTGCCCCTCGCATGAAATACCCTGTCCCGTGCTAATGTCAGTGCTAATCCCTTCTATTCTGTCTAAAATTGCTACGGCCCTTATACGGCGATCTTTTAACGAAAAGAGATACCTCTGAGTCGTGTTCAGGTTTGCATGTCCCATCAGCTTCTGTGCGGTCACGATATCTGGGGTATACTCATCGTCCCCCATGCCGATCATAGAGCAGAAATAATCTCTCAGACTTTTAGCGGTAATCTTTATCCCGGTAAGCTTCGTGATTTTCTTAAAAAGCTTATCTCTTCTATAAATCCGTGAGCCGTCTTTTTTATGAAACAAGTAGGGTGAATCAGTTCTATGCTTCTCTAAGTCTTTAAGTGTTTGGCGAAGACCTTTACACATTTCTATTTCCCTTAAAGATTCTTCAGTCTTGGTTCCTCTTAAAATAACCTTGCCTTCACCTTCGTAATGAACATCGGGCCATATCATTTTTAAAGCTTCATCCAGTCTGGCCCCGGTAAATTTGATGAACCTAAAAAATAGCCTCTGTTCATCGTTTAGCACCGATTCACAAATTTTAATCTTCTCCGGTGTGTGGCCTTGTTTAATAATCTTCTCCGGTCTGATTCGTTTTCTATTAACTTTGAGCATGGGATTTGCGGAAATGATTTCCTCTTTCTTGGCCCAGTTAAGCAATGCGTTCAGGTCATCAACATAATGTTTAATTGTTTTGTTCTTTATGGGTCGCTTCATCTGATCATCTATAAAAGATTCGATATCCAGATGCGTAATATCTCTCAATCTTTTACTGTCACCCAAAAAAGGAATTAAGAACTTCTCAAAATTAAGGTACAGGTGCAGTAATCGACTTTCAGATTTTCCAACCCGTTTAGAGTATTTCATAAATTCGTTCACAGCTTCAACCAAATATATATTTGAATCAGTAACTGGAATTTCTCTTCTCAGTTTGTCTAATAGCTCGTTAAAAGCATTGACGGCCTCTTCTCGCGTATCCCATTCATGCTTTCTGTAGTTCCTCCCACGGTAATAATGTCGGTAACCCCATTTTCCGGTGTCCTTTCTTCTGTTTACTGGCAATCTCTATCACCTCCCTTTTTTCGACCTTTGAATTTATGTAATCAATCACATCCTGCTTTCTATACTTAAACTTCTTTCTTCCGTTGAGTACATATGCCTTCATAAGACCTCTAAGGCGAGGAACGGTTACAGGCCTGCACCCGAGAACTTCTGCAACTTCTCCCGGTGTCATAAGGTCGGGATATTTATCTAATTGCTGCATGGTTATTTATCTTTCTTGCTCTTCCTCGGCTTAGCAATCGTTTTCACTTTCTCGACGACTTCATCAATCTTTCTTATTCCAGACCCCCAGTGTTCCCTCATTCTCTCTCTGATGTCGGCCAATTCAGGACTGCTCTTTGCCCATACCTCAAACTCCTCTTGTGTTAATTCTCTGCCCTTTTTCAGGTCTTGATACATTGCCTTAAGTATAAAAGAGACAACCTCAGATATAGATATTTTACGGGGCAAGTCTTTAATCATGTCGTAAACATCCGCATCAATTGTCAGCGTTAATTTCTTTCTCATTCGCGTTATCCTCCCCACCCAGCCGCATGTGTACACGCTAACACGTGTAGAAGTGTTTTGTCAATCAATTTTTTACTTGACACAACTAACTATAAATGCTACTATTTTAACTATAAGATAGTTTAAGTAATTTAAGGAGAATAGGGCAAATGTATACAACCATACCAATTGATTTCGAGGTGTACAAAAAAATGACGAGTCTACTCAGGGATGAAAGCGATAGCTTTAATGATGTATTGAGGAGAACATTCGACCTAAAAGAATCCGATACCACCAAGGTAATAACTAAACATGCCAGCACGCCTTGGGTTACAAAAGGTGTTACCTTCCCCCATGGAACAGAGTTTCGAGCGTTTCACAAAGGGCAAAGCTATGCAGGCAAAATTGAAAACGGAGCATTAGTCATTAATGGCAATAGATTTCATTCTGCTTCTGCGGCTGCTGTATCTATAACTCAGAATCCCGTTAATGGTTGGTTATTCTGGGAGTGTAGAATGCCTGGTGATACTAAATGGACGCTCATAACGAACTTTCGCAAGAAACGTTAAACATACTTCAGAAACTCAATTGCGGATATAAGTGAGTCTGAATAAAAACGAGCATATGAGAGAAGACATTGTAATAAATTATCTATCCCGCATGCCCACCGTAGGAGACGTCCAACCTCTCCCATAAGATGCCGGATAAATAAGGGGAAAACCTCCAAAACTTTCCCCGCAATGCCTTCTCTTATATGCTCTCTTTTATCATATAACGGCTCAAGATAAGAATTCAAACGCCATTCCCATGTGCATTTTGCACCCCCCTTGTTAAACCGTAAGGGGGCTGCCCTACTCTGCTTGCGTGCTGCTCCCCGCCTCGCGGTGCGCTGCCCGCAGCAGAGGCACATAATCATAAGGACTATAGATAGCTGCTCTGATAGAAAAAAATGTTATAATCCAGTGTATTTCATCTTGTGCAGGAGATAAATGGCGCTATGAAACAAGAATGGTCAAAATTAATTGAAGTCCATCCAGTTCTTTTTTATAAGGCCGATATGATAGAGCTCCTCCAAATACTCACGGCGGGCGCACCGATTCAGAATATTAATTTGTCTGTACAAATTGGTTATGAAGGCCTTAAGCAAATATTTACTTCAATTGATGAGGTTAAAGCTTTTAGCAAGGAGGCCCCAACTAATGAATTATCGGTAACTGTGTTAACTCGCGATGATAATCAGGAAATAAATAATTCACTCTCCTTGACCATGTATCACAATTTCGTTCATTACCAAATTTCATCTAATGACGAAGCTTCTTATCTCGGTCGCATCGCACAGCTTACCAATTTCTTCAGAAAAAGAAAGCCATGGTATTCAATCATAACTCGTGCCATGCCTGTAACAGCAGGCATGCTCATAAGTCCCGCCTTTTTTCTTGGAATCTTACAACTAATAAAAGGAAAATTCCTGCTATCCTTTGCCACATTTTGTTTTACAGCTATAATGATTATTATTTCGTTTTTTTCTTCTAAGGGCAAACTATTTCCTTACGTTAGGATTTATCCCTATGAAAAACCCAAGAAGGCTTTCACATATGAAATCCTCTCCCTAATTATTGCCGCTTTGACATTACTTGTAACCATTTTTGGAGTTTTGCTGCCTATCTTTTCTAATCCAATAAAGAAATGAAGTTGCGTTCAAGATTTCCTCCGTTCAAGATAATTTGACCGGGAAGACCACGCCATCGCAGAACACACGCGATTCTATCATAATTCTGGCCCCTGCTTGCGTACGTGCTCCCCCCGCACGCAAGCAGGGCCATTAGTCTCAATAGGACAGTAGACCAAAAGTTTTTAAAATACCAAGTAATATATAATGAATGCTTCAAAGTTTGTTATATTTGCTTGACATGCTATTTACCGGGGGTTGACAATTTTGCGGCAAATTGAATACTATGAGTAACATTATGTCAGAACCAAAACTTACAGCTATTGACTTATTCTGCGGATGCGGAGGAATCTCTTGCGGCCTGAAGCAGGCTGGGGTTAACATTATTGCAGGTGCGGACATTGAAAAAAAGTACTCGGCGACATTCAAACATAATTTTCCCGAAGCAAAACTCTTTCATAACGATTTAACAAAAATATCAACTGAACAATTTATGAGAGAGGTAGGTTTGGAACCGGGCGAGCTAACGTTACTCGCAGGCGGTCCCCCGTGTCAGGGGTTCTCCAAGAACGTTCCGAGAAAAAATAGATATTTGCTTGATCCTAAGAACCAGTTGATAAGAACATTTCTTGATTTCTGTCGTGACTTGCGGCCACAACTAATCCTAATGGAAAATGTTGCAGAGATGAAAAATGGATTTGACTTGGCTTACACGGAGGAAATAATAGCCCGACTGAGGGAGGATAATTATTACGTATCATATGCTGTCCTAAATGCTGCTGACTATGGAATTCCACAAAAGCGGCGCCGCGCTTTTTTTGTAGGAAACCGACTTGGCGTAATGTTCAATTTACCCCATCCCACACACGACACTCCAGAAGATATTATCGATCTATTTTCTGTTAATAACCATGTCACCGTTTGGGATGCCATAGGCGATTTGCCATCATTGAAACATGGCGAAGGCTCTGAGTTTATGCCATACTCATGTGAGCCTTTTTCTTATTACCAGAAAATGATAAGAGATGGACAAGAGAGCGTAAAGAACCATATAGCTCGTAAACTCCAGCCTTTGCAATTTGAAAGACTATCATCATTGAAGCCGGGAGAAGGATTAAAAGAATTACCACACCATTTGCAAGTCAAGAGTGGATACAGCGGGGCCTATGGCCGGCTTACAAAAAAAATGATTGCGCCAACCATCACTCGGTGGGTATTTCATCCAGGCTCAGGACGCTGGGGTCATCCGGTTGACCTTAGAATTCTGACTATACGTGAAGTCGCGAGAATACAAGGCTTTCCTGATAGCTTTATTTTTGTTGGCACTTACAATGATCAAGCTGGGCAAGTTGGTAATGCCGTTCCCCCCTTGTTAATAAAACAAATAGCTGAGGGAATGCTAAATCAAACAGAATTATCTAGTTTAGCAAGAAAATCTACAAATCGTTCTAACAATATCCTTTCATTATCTGCGGGGCTATCAAAAGTCATCATTTGACCTTCGGAAGTAGTGGGCCACCACGCCCTTTCACCACTGAAATGCAACTGATTTTCGCCTAATCCATGCCACGCCCACCATTTTTTTTTGAGGGTCTTATGAGTCCCATGTAAAGCAGGCAGTTGTTCTTTTTTCTTTGTTTTCTTTGGTATAGACCATTTCCAAGAAAAATCGGCCTTAGCAAAAATATCCGGCCTCTCACTTACACAGAGCAATTTTTCAAAATATGTAATTGTCCAGTTTTTATGGACGATCAGCCTGCTATATCCGATTTCACGCAAGTCGTATAGCTCAATACTATGCCGAACATGGGCATTGCAAAAATCAATAATTGTGTCTCCAAGTGCCTGTAGCCCTTCTTTGCTCTCGTGAGAGTTCTTTATGAGTTCATCTTGATTCGGCAATTTAGCTCTTTTCCATGTAACTGGAGTTTTTTCTTTCGTTGATTTTACCTGCCACCCACAATGAGACACCGCATTTATAACATCTACAAAATCATAAGTGTTAAGAACTACTCCATTTCTGACTTTAGCCAGAACTGCTTCCATGACAGCGCCGGGGATAGTTTTGTCTGAGAATGGTAATCTTATATAGCCTGATAGAATTTTCTTGATCTCTTGAAGCTGTTCTGGCGTGGAGAAAATAGTCATTTTTCTCCGGCCTTTGAAAGAAGTGCTGAAACCGATATGTTCAATGCCTTTGCTAAAACTGCAACCACAGAAATTGTGGGATTTCTCACGCCTCTCTCAATCCCACTGATATATGTCCTGTGAAGTCCAGATACCTCCGCGAGTTCTTCCTGAGAAAAGCCTAACTTTTCGCGGTACTCTCTCACATTTCTTGCAAGCAATAATTTAACATCCATTGACTAAGATGATATTCAATCATGTATACTATTTGTCTACAGCCTATGAGTAACATTCCATCAAGACCCAAAACAAAAGACCGGTTGACGAAGGAGGCCAGAAGTGAATTAATGGCTCGCGTGAAGTCGAAGGGTACTCTTGTTGAAAAAACTATCAGGCATTTAGTATTTAACATGGGCTTTCGCTATAGGCTCCACAGAAAAGATTTGCCGGGCTCTCCAGACCTTGTTTTTTCGTCGCGTCGAAAAGTAATTTTTGTACACGGCTGTTTTTGGCATGGGCATAACTGTAAAGCTGGTATGAACAAACCGGCTTCAAACGTGCAATATTGGAATTCAAAATTGATTATGAATAAAGCTCGAGATAAAAAGAATTTGAAACAATTATCAAGTTTAGGCTGGGCTTCCTTGATTATTTGGGAATGCGAGATGCGGAAGATAGACTATCTAACTAAGCTGATAAAAAAGTTCCTGAACAACAAATGAGAGTAACGAATAACAGAAGGTTAGCATGTCGCGCCTTTTCATACCTCCTGCAGCCCCGAATAAGTTTCCTCGAATAGGGAATACCGCTGCATTTTTTCCTCTATAATCCCCTTTGTTGTTTTCCCCTTCCGTTTTATGTGCGCTTCGGCTCGCTTCAATATTTCATATATCGGTATACGTTCTTTCCGGGTAAGAGCAGCAAAGGAGGTACATAGCCCTGCTAACTGGGGCACCAGTCTGTCAACAGTTACATCTTTGATATTCTCCCTTACTATTCCCGTCAGGATGCCGAAGCCCTTGAATGATTCGACCACAATCTTCCAAGTTTTGGTCAGTTCCCATCGTGAACGGGTCTTGTCTGTACGTGATGGCTGTCTCACGGTAAGCCATTCAGCAGTAAGATAACGCCATATGTCGGGCGCATGATCTATAAGATTTTGCAAGGTCTCAACCTGAAATTCTTTAAGCATGTCCCGCCTTAACTGGAATTCTACTCTCCACACTTCAGTTTCTTCGTCCCACCCCTGCTTTTTCCATTCTTCCTTGAGATAGAGTTTTCCGCTTTTTTCAATTTCCACTGTTTTGTCATAAATCCTGCATTGCAATGCAGCAGAGCCGAAGCGATAGCCGGTTAATCGACGGCCATCTCGATACGCTTCATAATATTCGCCGTTGTTCCTGCATCTCATAACGACATCATCGATGTTTATTTTTAATTGCCCTTGAAAATCCACCGTGATGTCAGCGCGGGATACTTTCTCTCTTTCTATATCGGCCCAGGATTCCACCCATTCCTTGACTATCAAATAGGCATCCTTCAGGCCGCCAAGTAGCAGCCGGGAGCGATACTCAATAAAAATTTCGGGATAAGTCCCCTGTGAGAGCTTACGGGCAATCTTGACGGTGACATCGTTGTTGATCAGAACATATGCATAAATATTTTTTGCAGAAGTTATACCGGTGAAGAATTTACCTTTAAACTCGAAAGGCTCTATTGCGTTGAAGCCCTCATCTCTTGCCCTCTGCTTGAGAGTTTCCAGATAGGTGAAATCCTCTTCGGTCAGTTTATAAGCGTCGAGGTAAAATCCAATGTTCAGTGAATCCACTAACGCCATTAATGATTTGATGCTTTGCAACCTCTTACCCTCCGCTCGTGCTAATCCCGTGCTAAAGTTCACAAAAAAAGACGTAAGAAAACGGTTTATTACGTTCTCTTACGCTTCGGAACTCTTTGCTTTTGTGGTATACTTGAGGGTATTCCTTGAGGTGTTAAATTGATCTTTTCCGGCTCATATCCGCAGTGTCCGGGGTTCGATTCCCTGCACCGCCATTTACTTAACAACCGGCATTGATTTGTCATACATCAATACCCTGCCTACCTCTTTCAGCTCAGCCTTTGTCTCGGGAAGATTTACTTCAACTTGTTCCAAAAACTGTATCGTTCTCCTGTCGTAATACCGCTCGCCACAGGTCTTGCAGACCGGAACTTTTACCGGGATGTAAATAATATCGTTTCCAACAGTAAATTCTTCCTTAACCTCAGCGACCTTGATGTTGTCTCCATGACAGATTACGCATTTCATGGCTCTTTTCTCCTCTTGTATTCCATCCACAACTCAGGGTTGGGCTGGTAGACAGTTATTACTATCGCCATACTATCTTCTTTATTATACGCACAAACTATATGCAAAGGTCGAGCTATCAATGTTTTCCCGAATATCAAGACACTTGGATATGGTGTATCCTCGGGGTATTCCTCAATAACTTCTCCACCGCAGACGGCTTCGTACACCTCATTATCCAATATCCGCATCCAATATCCGCCCGAATTCTTCCGTCTCCATTTCTATCTTGGCATGTCTGGTATAAAAGACTGCGTTTGATTCAAACCCATGTCGTATTTTCTCTATCCAGTTCACGGTTATAATCCTACAATAGGCCACCTGATTTATCAACTGGGGTTTGACAGGGCTATGTTTGGCCGTGTAAACTGGGACGTAAACTGTGACACAAAATTGAGCGCGCGTTCAGGCGGAAAGAGCGCTTGTGGCAGAAAAAGCAACGTGTTACAGTGAGTTTGAGAAAAGTGGAACGAGTACAGTCGCTTCCCTGCACCGCCATACTCTTTTTGTTGAGAAACCGCGCATTACCGGTTTAGCCTGTAACTTATAATATTGTAGCATTCAGCTCCGAATTAATGTTTGTCCCGGCAGCCACATATCCTGCGACTTGATGTATTCCTGAAAACTGCTACACTTTAAGAAAAATATCAGCATTTTCTTAAGGAGGGCTTCGCTATGGTTCGAAAGATAAAAAAGGTGTGGAAAAGCAGGCCTACGACTGAAGGGGCAGGCGTCCATCTGAAACGTGCCTTTGGCAACAATCAGGTGCCGCAGCTCGATCCCTTCTTGCTTCTTGACGATTTCCATTCCGACAACCCTGGCCACTACCTCCCCGGATTTCCCTGGCATCCCCACCGGGGAATCGAGACCATCACGTATGTGCTTCAAGGCAAGGTCGAACATGGTGACAGCATGGGAAACAGCGGAATCATATCACCCGGAGATGTCCAATGGATGACAGCAGGAAGCGGCATCATCCATCAGGAGATGCCGAAAGGGGATAAGGATAATGTGCTCTGGGGATTCCAGCTCTGGGCAAATCTCCCTTCAAGTTTCAAGATGATGGATCCACGGTACCGTGAGGTGAAACGTGTTCAGATTCCAGAGAAAAAACTGGCTTCCGGAGCAGCAATCAAAATCATCTGCGGTGCCGTTGACGGCGCCATCGGTCCTGTTACGGACATTGTCACTGAACCCGAATATATTGACGTGTTGGTGCCGGCAAAGACGACTTTTACGCATGCAGTCCCTTCGGGTCATACAGTATTTGCTTATGTAATCGAGGGAAGCGCGTATTTTGACAAAGAGAGAAACCCTTTCGCGCATGAAGTTATAGGCAATAATTATTTCGACTTCAAGAGAGAATGCAAGTTCAGCGCAGAGACCATTGTACTTTACGAGCGAGATGGAGATGAAGTTACAATCGAGGCGGAGGATTCATCGGTGCGCTTTCTCCTTATTTCCGGCAGGCCGATCGGCGAACCTGTCGCATGGTATGGTCCCATCGTCATGAACACACAAGAAGAACTGCAAATAGCATTTGAGGAGTTTGGAAAAGGCACTTTCATAAAAAATCGTACTTGAGTTAGGAGGTAAACTATGGCAAATCCGTTTGTTCACGTAGAATTGGAGACGCAGGACGTTGAGAAGTCTAAGAAGTTCTATACAGCCATGTTCGACTGGAAGTTGGAAGACATTCCGGACATGGAATACACGATCATCAAAGTCGGGGAAGGAACGGGCGGAGGTATAATGAAAAAACCTATGCCCGGTATTCCGGACAATTGGCTTCCGTATATCTTGGTTGATGACGTTGCAGCCTCGACAAAAAAGGCACAGTCCCTCGGAGCCACAATTGCTAAGGATGTCACCGAGGTCCCGGGCATGGGTTGGTTCAGCGTAATTTTAGATCCGACCGGCGCTGCCTTCGGACTCTGGCAGCCAAAACCAGGCATGTAAGAGGGGGCAAACATTGTTTTTTTGACCTTATCCTAGGATAAGCGGTTATCAAAAAAAGCTTCTGTCCCCATGCGTCTGGCAACAACACAAT
The DNA here is from genome assembly GCA_963710375.1 of Nitrospirota bacterium. GTDB lineage: Bacteria > Nitrospirota > Thermodesulfovibrionia > Thermodesulfovibrionales > Dissulfurispiraceae > JADFXI01. Next base: position 469,756 of record CAVPZX010000005.1, on the reverse strand, counting down.
ATAGTCTATCAGACCGCTTATAATAAGAGAGTTTGGGGCTTTCATCAAAGGCCAGAGAAACATTAATTTCGATTGTTTGCAGTCGTCAGACGTCGGTTACGTGTTCGAAGCCAAAAAAAATTGTCATTGGGTGCTGACCCGCAATATAAAAAAGGAGGATGCGATGAGCTTACAGGACAAGCTAGACGAATACAAAAATAATTTCGTCGCCAAAGTACCGAAGGAAACTCTGGCCGCGATGCATCAAGCAACCGAGGAGCTTCGCAGATCCGGCATTATGGAGAGAGTTCTGAGACCTGGTAGTCATGCCCCTGACTTTGAGCTTCCCAATTCAGATGGGAAAATCATCACTTTGGCAGAATTAATGACGCATGGCAGTGTGGTGGTTAGTTTTTATCGTGGTTCCTGGTGACCTTACTGCAATCTGGAGCTGGAAGCTCTGGAAGAGGTTTTCTCTGATATTAAGCAGCTTGGCGCTTCATTGGTCGCAATATCGCCTCAACGCGGATTGTACCTGAAAAAGATGTCAGAAAAGCTTGGTCTTTCCTTTGACCTGTTGCACGATTATGGTAACAAGGTTGCGTCTCAGTATGGATTGACCTTTACACTACCGAATGAATTGCGAATCATATATGGTGGATTTGGTGTTGATCTGCCAAAAGTGAATGGTGATGATACATGGACTTTACCCATGCCCGCCAGAATAATCATCGACCAGCAGGGCATCATTCGCAGTGTAGATGCGGACCCGGATTACACTGTTAGAGCCGACCCGCAAAGAACGTTGGAGATTCTAAAGAAGATTACCGACAAATAGATTGGTATCCATTATCTAGCTCAGGCTTTGATACTTTCGGCAAGGTTTTGGTTCCGCTGACGGCAAAGATATGGTCCCAGTCACACTACTTGTTTCGGCAAAATCGGGCGACATGTTACGCTTAACTCAATCCAGATGATGCTGGCAATAGTATTTATGTTTTTGACTCATCATTCTCAGTGTTCGTCTCTATTGCCGAGATTATTCCTCTTCATCTCTTTCTCAATCATTCGTTCTTTTATGCGTGATCCTTCGGAAAAGAAGAAGACTCCCATGCCATGAAAAAACAATCCGATCCCCCATCCAAATAGAGGCCATGGGAACCAGAGGTACTTAGGAGTTGTAGCAATGTTCACTAAAACAAGGAGAGCATTTACCACGATATAAACTGCCAGATGGACGTAGAAACTGAGTTTAGCCTCTACTTTTTTCTTAGCTTTCTGATAAGCCTCTTGATTATCCATATAATCCCCTTATAGGCCTAAATTTTCATCTATATCGCTTATGATTTTTATTCATTCTACATATAATTATAGCACTTTGAAAGTTTTGCTTGTTACAAGGAATTAGTCTCCCTGCTCCGCCATTTACTATCTATTGACGGCCAAGATTCTAGTTCTTCGCAACATTTGTTCTGCACAGCGCATTTAGCTTTGTCTGGTATTCCTGGCCGGCATCCCCTTTTAATTTAAGGACGAGGAATTGGCTGAACTGTCTTTCGGAAAAGAGACCCTGCAACTCATCGACGTTCATGTCCCTGGCGTTTACTGTCCCGCAGGATATATGGGCAACATAATCAACCGTCAAATCATAAGCCTCAGGGACCAGCAGGGCTAAGTCAGCGAGAAAAGAATCCGATGCTGAATCATCGGCAAAGGAATATGTAGGGCCTGCAAATAGTGCTGCTACTACGATGACCATAAATATTGCTTTTTTCATCGATACCTCCAAAAAAATTACTCCCAAAGTTTAGCTTTCTCGTTTTCGTGATTAAAACTGCTCCTAAGAGTGAGGGGAGATTTTCCGGTCAATGTTTGTTCAATTATTAGACTCTGAATAACTACGTGACATTAGCGTTGCAATTTGAGCCATTGAATGAAGCCTATTAAAGTGTACACAAAACTCGATACTGTCTTTAAGACACTGTTGTTCGAGTTCAATAATGCTGGGAGTATAAGGAAAATCACATGCACTGCAATACCCTACATAAGCCTCTTTGAAAAACGGACAAGCCATCTTACACCTCCGAACTGTTTATTATTTCATTGCACAAGTTCATAACCCTCACCACGCTCAGCTCTTATACCTCTAACTTTTTTGTCTTTCCCTGAATTTTGATAAATAATATCTTCGACAATACTCAGTATTTTTACCTTATCATCAGAACTCATCCCGGCGATTTCGGAACAGATACTAAATCCTTCTCCTATAAAAAAGTCCATGCAGCGTGATCTTTCTTTATCGATCCACAAATCTTCCAATAACTGTAGCAATATTGCTTCTGCAAGTCCTTTAATCTGTGAGGCTAATGCTCTCTTCTTAACTCCGGTTCTAATAGTTCTATCAGTTTTGAAATTATTTATCACGGCGCTCTTCTTTATAAATTTGGTCTACGCAGGTTTCATTGGCTTTAAGCTTCCACTAATATGATGGCACAGGCATTATTTCAACAGTATTGCAGGAGTGTTAAATAGTATTGCAGGATGGTTAAGTTTTGATTAATTCCCTCAACAATCCCCGATGCGCTTTATTCCTCACTCTGAGGTTGACAGGGAGATTTAACCCACTTTGAGACTTTATCGGGGCTCAAAATCGACCCCGATGGGGATATCACAACACGTTGTTATTTAAAGGTAAAAGCCCATTCCAGAACTGGAATGGGCTTTTCTTATTGCTTGTCGCTTATCAGAGTGCCTGCTTTGGCAATATTAGTTGCAGGCAATTCCCGCAGAAGGATGGTAACAGCTTCCGGAGGGCATTTCGCAGTCTCGCAGACAGCTTGAGTTACTCTTTTCGCCAGTTCCCGCTTTTGCTCTATAGAACGACCCTCTAAAAAATCAATCTGAACTATCGGCATTTTCTCTCCTCTTAATGTTTTTTTAGTGTGTTTAAATATAAATCGCTTCCTGTTTAAAAAACCGATTCGTTTTTGTTCTATCCGGCTTCTGCGACTCCTTTTGCTGCCGAATCAGAACCCCAATTCCTCCCCGACGACGAAAACATGGACATCTGTAAGTTTTGGCTTCTTTTTCATAATGGTAGTAACATTACAGATCCGGGTGTCACTCTCACAATCCATGCATTCACCTGTTATGGTGCAGGGATTGGGGAGTTTCAACCGTTTGTTATTGATGGGTGCGGCATATAGTTTAATCCTTGCTTCCGCCGCCTCCACGTCTTTGACTATTTTATTGATTCCAACAACCAGAATTACCTTCTTTGGACCAAAAATCATCGACGCTACACGGTTTCCAACCCCATCCGTATTGACCAGTTTGCCGTCAAGCGTCACTGCGTTGGTGCCGGTAAGAAATACATCACATGTCAACTGCCGCCGGCGGATCGACATTGCTTCCTCCGGGGTCAAACCAGCTTTCCCGTGGTTCAGCACCTCGCTGCCTCGGGCTGCCAATTTATCCAGCAATCCCAGTTGCATCACTGTCCAGGAGCCGCCTATTCCGACGGATGAGTTGGGCGGTATCTGTTCGAGAATTTTTTCCACGGCTTCAGGTCCGGTCTTGCAATATGTAGCGGTGAATTTGTTTTTGACCAAAGCAGCTACTGCCTTGTTTCCGATCACATCATTGTGCCAGGATTCGAACTCGTTCATACAACCTCCTCCTTATTCTCTAAAATCCAGTTACCACTTACACCTGTCCCTATTTACATGCCACGGCGATACTGTCCGCCTACCTCGAATAGGGCCTGCGTGAGCTGACCCAGAGAACAACAGCGGACCGCATCCATCAGAGCTCCGAAAATATTGTCGCCGTTGATTGCGGCTTGCTTAAGCATGGCCAGCGCCATCGGCGCTTCCTGCGCGTGGCGGTTGTGAAACTCCCTGAGTCTTTGCAACTGGCTCCTTTTTTCCTCCTCGGTCAACCGGGCAAGGTCCGCTGTTTCATGAAGGGCTTGATCGCCGGGATTGCGGAAGGTGTTCACCCCTACGATGGGATAAGACCCGTCGTGTTTCTTCGTCTCGTAGTCCAGCGACTCCTCCTGGATCTTGCCTCGCTGGTAACCGGTCTCCATTGCGCCCAGCACGCCCCCGCGCGAACTGATCGCCTCGAACTCCTTGAGCACCGCTTCCTCCACCAGGTCCGTAAGCTCTTCGATGATAAAAGAGCCCTGGTTCGGGTTCTCGTTCTTTGCGATTCCCCATTCCCTATTGAGGATGAGCTGAATGGCCATGGCCCGGCGCACTGATTCCTCGGTGGGCGTGGTGATCGCCTCATTATAAGCGTTGGTATGCAGCGAGTTGCAGTGGTCATAAATAGCGATCATGGCCTGCAAGGTAGTGCGAATATCGTTGAAGGCCATCTCCTGTGCGTGAAGCGAGCGCCCTGACGTCTGGATATGATACTTAAGTTTCTGTGAGCGTTCGTTCGCGCTGTAGCGGTCCTTCATCGCGACGGCCCATATGCGGCGCGCCACGCGGCCTATGACTGAGTACTCGGGCTCCATGCCGTTGGAGAAGAAGAACGAGAGGTTGGGCGCAAAGTCGTCTATATGCATACCGCGCGACAGGTACGTCTCCACGTAGGTAAAGCCATTCGCCAACGTGAATGCAAGCTGAGAGATGGGGTTCGCACCGGCCTCGGCAATGTGATAGCCGGAAATCGAGACCGAGTAAAAGTTCCGCACGTTGTTATGTACGAAGTATTCTTGGATGTCGCCCATCATCTTGAGCGCGAAGTCGATGGAGAAGATACAGGTGTTCTGGCCCTGGTCCTCTTTGAGGATGTCCGCCTGTACAGTGCCGCGCACGTTTGACAGCACCGACGCCCTAATCTTACGGGCCTCGTCCTCGGTCGGCTCGCGACCATTCACCCCAGTGAACTTCTCAACCTCCTGGTCAATCGCTGTATTAAAGAACATGGCGAGAATTATCGGCGCCGGGCCGTTAATGGTCATAGACACTGAGGATGCCGGGTGGCACAGGTCGAAGCCTGAATACAATACCATCATGTCATCCAGCGTAGAAATCGAGACGCCTGAGTTGCCGACTTTGCCGTATATGTCGGGGCGCTCGTCCGGATCACACCCGTAAAGCGTTACCGAATCGAACGCAGTGGACAGACGTACCGCCTGCATGCCCTCAGAGAGTTTCTTGAACCGGTAGTTGGTGCGGAAGGCATCGCCCTCTCCGGCGAACATACGGGTTGGGTCTTCATTTTCCCGTTTGAATGCAAAAACGCCGGCAGTGTAAGGGAACGAGCCGGGCAGGTTTTCGCGCATCAGCCACTTGAGTATCTCGCCCTCGTCCTCGAAGCGCGGCAACGAAACCTTCGGGATCTTTGTGCCGGAGAGTGTTACATGATTGAGCGAGGTGCGGATCTCCTCGTCTCGGACCTTCATTACGTACTCGTCCTGAGCGTACGTCTCAAGCGTCTTCGGCCACGACTCGAGCATCTCTTTGGAGCGGGGATCGATCTGGAGGTCCTTGGCCGAAATCAGTTCTTCGAGCGCCGAAGCGTCCTTACCGCACTTGTCCAGGGCGTTTCTAGCGCTCCGTAACTGCTGTCGCTCGCGGGCGATACGGCTTTGCTCCTGCACGTGTCTGTGATAGTTTCGAACCGTATCCGCAATCTCGGCAAGGTAGTGGACCCGATGCGGAGGCACAATCACGCTGATCGTAGAGGACAGTCCGACCCGTGCCTTCGGAAGCCTGCCGGGATAGGGCTTAAGCCCATGCTCCACGAGCTTTGGGAGGACTGCCTGATAAAGCGCGGTGACGCCCTCGTCGTTGAAATGGGAAGAGACAGTGCCGAAGACATGCATGTCCTCCGGCCTCTGCTCAAAAGCCCGGCGGTTGCGCTGGACCTGCTTGCGCACGTCCCGCAGTGCGTCCTCCGCGCCCTTGCGGTCGAATTTGTTGATCGCGACAAAATCGGCGAAGTCCAGCATATCGATCTTCTCCAACTGGCTTGCCGCGCCGAACTCGGGTGTCATAACATAGAGCGAGACATCCACCAGCGGCACTATACCGGTATCACCCTGGCCAATGCCCGGCGTCTCGACGATTATAAGGTCGAAGCCAGACAGCCGGCATGCCCCAATCACATCGCGCAACGCGGCCGATATTTCAGTTCCGGACCCGCGGGTGGCGAGGGAACGCATGTAGATATGGGGATGACTGATCGCATTCATACGGATACGATCGCCGAGCAAAGCGCCGCCGGTCCTCCTGCGCGTGGGATCTACCGCCAGCACCGCGATCTTGAGCCGGTCGTCCTGGTCGAGCCGGATGCGGCGGATAAATTCGTCAATGAGTGAGCTTTTGCCTGAGCCCCCTGTGCCGGTTATGCCGAGCACGGGAATGCTCATCGACCCGGAGCGCTGCTGGATTTCCCGGTTCAGATGTTCCGGATAGGTCCTGTTTTCAAGCGCGGTGATGACTCTGGCAAGCGTCCCGTGATCGCCCGTATCCAGGGACTTGAGGCTGTTGGGCGCGAACTGTGAGACATCCGCGTCGCATCGACTGAGCATCTCGTTGACCATGCCCTGCAGTCCCATGGTCTGGCCGTCCTCAGGAGAATAAATGCGGGCGATACCGTAGGCCTGCAATTCGCGGATCTCGTCTTGCACGATCACCCCGCCGCCTCCGCCAAAAACCTGGATGTGCTCTCCGCCCCTCTCCCGAAGCAGATCCAACATATATCTGAAGAATTCCATATGCCCACCCTGGTACGAGGACACTGCGACGCCCTGCACATCTTCCTGTAACGCCGCGGTAACGATCTCTTCCGCGGACCGGTTGTGCCCCAGATGGATTACCTCGGCGCCCGAGGCCTGGAGAATCCGGCGGATAATGTTGGTTGAAGCGTCGTGCCCGTCGAACAGGCTGGAGGCGGTGACAAATCTGACTTTATTGATCGTCCGGTAAGGTTGGGAAACGGCAAGATGATTTGTCTTCAGCATATTTCAGGAGTGAGCATCCAGTCTACCGCCCAATGTCCATCGTCAAATCGCTGGAGGCAGACTATTGATGCCTTTTGAACGTTTACTACGTCTTTTCCCTCATCCCCTGCAACTAAAAGTGACGCAAGTTTTGATAGATGGGGCAGATGTCCAACCAGTATAATGTTATCTTTTATTGAACCCAATCGCTCTGCCCAAACTCCTGGTTCGTCCATAGGCGATAATCCGTCAGTTTGTGATATTCCACCAGAAGAGTCTACACTCTTGTGCAGTATCTGAGCGGTTTGTAAGGCCCTAGTTTTACCGCTGTGATAAATGTTAGCGACTTTTAGTTTCAGTTTGACGACATTGGAAGCTACCTTTTTTATATCATGAGTTCCTTTGTCGGTAAGCGATCTCAATGGATCTTCCTCTTCCTTTTTAGCTTCCGCATGCTGCACAAGATAGAGATGCATACCCCCTCCTTCTTCTTTACTTCAGCGCCTTCTCATAAAACCTGCTCTCATATTCCGGAAATTGTTCTAAGAGGCATGGCTTCCCCCTCATGAGTCCAAGCTTTGTAATTTTAAAGTTCAGTTCCCTGAGTTTCTTTACCCTCTCCTTATCGTCATCAATTGTGTCAATAAATCTCCGGAGATTGATTATTTCGTTCCTCAGTTCCAACTCCGGCGGCAGGAAACCGTTATTTTTCAGAATCCTGTAGGCAAGCCTCAGATCTTCGGGTATCCAGCTCTCATCTTCAAGCGAAAGAGGCTTGCCTGAGCCGCTGAGGTTATCGAACTCACCGTTGTCGATAGCATCCTTGATCCTCTGCTCCGCAATCTTGGTAAAAGCATCCATAATTAAATTGGATACGCCGTCGCCCGAGACCAGCCTTCAGCGTATCTACTCCTTCAACATTCATTGTAAAATATTGGTGTTGTCTTTTTCTATCTTTCCTATTGTTGTCGAAAGTCAAATGAATTGATTATAATTTTGTCTGGCGCTGAGAAATACGTGAACAAAGGTGGTTAAGAGAAAATATGACGACTGAAGAATACCATGATGTCTTTCCGCTCGGACCGGACACAACAAAATACCGTCTTCTGACCAAAGAGTATGTTTCAGTATCATCCTTTGAAGAAAAAGACCTATTGATCATAGCACCGGAAGCCCTTGTTTTTCTCGCCGACAAGGCCATGCGTGACGTATCGTTCCTGTTGCGCCCTGCCCACCTCGAGCAGGTTGCGGCGATATTATCCGATCCCGAGGCTTCTGACAACGATCGCGGCGTTGCCGTTGCAATGTTGCTGAATGCAGAAGTGGCTGCCGGTTTTGAGCTGCCCCTTTGTCAGGACACGGGTACAGCTACCATTTACGGAAAGAAGGGTCAGCAGGTCTGGACAGGCATTAATGACGAGGCATATCTTTCAAAAGGTGTCTACAAGACATACACCGAAAATAATCTTCGATATTCTCAGACGGTTGCATTGAACATGTATGCCGAAGCCAACTCGGGATGTAACCTGCCTGCGCAGATAGACCTCCATGCCGTTGAAGGGATGGAATACAAATTCCTGTTTGTAGCCAAAGGCGGGGGCTCAGCCAACAAGACCGCTCTTTACCAGGAGACCAAGGCTATCCTTAACCCTGCAAGTCTTGAGCAATTTCTCGTCGAAAAAATGAAGACCCTCGGCACAGCCGCGTGTCCGCCATACCATCTGGCATTCGTTATAGGCGGAACTTCAGCAGAGGCATGTTTGAAGACCGTCAAGCTCGCCACTACCAAATACCTGGACAACCTTCCGGCCGAGGGAGACAAGTCCGGTCATGCATTCCGAGACATCGAATTGGAAAAGAGGATACTTGACGCCGCCTATAAATGCGGTTACGGCGCCCAGTTCGGCGGCAAATACTTTGCCCTTGATGTGCGTGTCATTCGCCTGCCCCGTCACGGCGCATCTTGTCCCATCGGCATGGGAGTCTCCTGCTCCGCTGATCGCAATGTAAAAGCAATGATCAACAGGGACGGTATCTGGCTGGAAGAGCTGGAACGCGATCCTGGCCGTCTAATCCCTGGTAAATACCGTGGCAAACGAGAACATGGCGTGATAAGGATTGACCTGAATAAGCCGATGGCTGATGTGCTGGCTGAACTCTCCAGATACCCGGTGACCACGCAATTGTCTCTCACAGGGACACTTGTCGTTGCCAGAGATATAGCTCATGCAAAGTTCAAAGAGCTGATCGAAAAAGGTGAAGAGATACCGGAATACCTGAAGAAGCATCCTGTCTATTATGCGGGACCGGCCAAGACTCCGCCAGGCAAACCGTCCGGTTCCTTTGGCCCCACAACTGCCGGCCGCATGGACTCTTATGTTGAATTACTGCAGTCGCATGGCGGTTCCATGATAATGATCGCGAAGGGTAATCGAAGCCGGCAGGTGACCGATGCCTGCAAGAAACATGGAGGTTTCTACCTTGGCTCGATAGGAGGCCCAGCTGCGCTCCTCGCTGCGAAGAACATAAAAAAGGTCGAATGTCTCGACTATCCTGAACTCGGTATGGAGGCGGTCTGGAAGATAGAGGTTGTCGACTTCCCGGCCTTCATCCTTGTGGATGATAAGGGAAACGACTTTTTCAAACAACTCTGCTGATGGCTCGCGAGTCCTAAGGAGGGCATTTTCCGCAAACGGATGTGAAAAGAGCCGTTGAAAGATAGCGATCGCCCCTGTCTGGAAACGGGACTACGATTACCCCGCTCTTTAGTTCGCTTGACTTTTTGATGGCGATGTACATTGCAGCGCCGCTCGACATACCCGCAAAAATTCCTTCCTTAATCGTAAGCATCCTTGTTGTATCGAAGGCCTCTTCATCATTGACAATGTACCGCTCATCAAGACGAGCCGGGTCAAAAATCTTGGGGACAATTGACTCAGACATATTCTTGAGACCCTGTATTCTGTGGCCCATAACAGGTTCGACACCGATGACCTTAATGGCGCTATTGAATTCCTTGAGCCGTCTTCCGGCTCCCATGAGAGTGCCTGAGGTCCCTATGCCGGCCACAAAATGTGTAATTCTGCCACCCGTCTGCTCTATAACCTCCTTGCCGGTTGTCTCATAATGTGCCAGTGCGTTGGCCGGGTTATCAAACTGGTTCGGCATATAATAAAGGTGAGGGGTTTCGGACATTATTTTATGAGCAAGCCGGATCGCCCCATCTGTACCCTCTTCAGCAGGGCTCAGTATAAGCTCTGCTCCAAAAGCCTCCAGCACCTTCCTTCTTTCCAAGCTTACGCAGGCAGGCATGGTAAGCTTAACTCTGTATTTTTTTGCAGTTGCAACCATAGCCAGCCCGATACCGGTATTGCCTGAGGTTGCCTCGAGAATTATTTTATCTCTTGTCAACTCTCCACACTTCTCCGCCGCCTCAATCATATAGAAGGCGGGACGGTCTTTTATCGAGCCGGCAGGATTGTTGCCCTCAAGTTTTGCAAATATCTCGACATCCGGATTCGGATTTAAGACATCCAGTTTTATGAGCGGCGTTTTGCCGATGCAATCCAGAACTCCCATATTTTACCTCGGTTCGCAATTTGCAATAATTAAATATTTTACCATAACCAGGCAGATGACTTTCGGGGTCAGAACTCTCAATCCTTTTGCTTCCTCAGATATTCAATCCAGTCTTCTCTTATTTCAGACAAAGTTTTGCCAAGGGTCTTTTCGGGTGAAGAAAAATCGGCGACGAGTTCTATTATCTTGGAGAACCCATATGTCGCCTTTAAGAACTCAATAACACTATACGAGAATGGATATACATCATAGGAACAGGGAAACTCATTTAAGTCGTCGAATGTCGGCATATTATTTTGGTCCAGGTGTTTGTAGACGATGTCCATCCGTTCCTTCTGCCCGGCCTCCCATGTTGCTATCCCCTCGCTCAGCCATGAAGGTATTTCAAAATTAATAAAGAATGTCAGAACATGGGCCATTTCGTGAATTGCACATTGCAAAATACTCTCCATTGAATGCCTAGGCCCAGGGTTAAGCGGAGATACTATCCTGATGAGGCCTGGTCTGGCATCTCCGATCATCCAGGGCTGAGGATTATCAATGCCGATTGCCGAATGAAAAGAAATCAGATCTGGAAAAATTTGGACCGTGATTTTGTTGTCGGCTTGAGGATTTCCAAGGTCGCTCGAAATTCTCGGGAACTCCGACTCCAACATCTGTTCTATGAGATCGAGGGACTGGATATCACGATCAGCGGAAATGAATCTAAAGTTCTTATTGTCCCTTGTATGCATAACTCTCCCTACGCTCTCTTTTTAAGCACTTTATTAATATAGCAGTTGACTTCAAAACAAGAAAACAGCCCCGCATTATAATAAGGGGAAAAAATAGGTTCAGGGTAGAAAAAACCGTTAAAGAAGTTTTAAAGTACTTAGGTGTTTGATGGCTCAATGAGAAAAACAGGATTTCTGTACGACGAGAGGTTTTTGCTCCACGACACCGGACCCGAACATCCGGAGTGTTCCGCACGACTGCTGGCGATATACAAGGGGCTTGAAGAGGCGGGTCTTATCTCCAAAGTGAGACTCATAAAGGCCCGCCGGGCTGACCAGGAGTGGATTGAGCTTGTGCACAGCATGAAACTCATAATACGCTTTGAAGAAGCGTGTAATTGGGGGTTGAACGAGCTTGATCATCCCGATAATAAGATGTGCCGCGAGACCTTTGAAACCGCAATGCTGGCTGTGGGGGGAATTCTCGATACCGTCGATCTTGTGATGCAGGGAGAGATAGACAATGCCTTCTGCGCTGTCAGGCCGCCCGGACATCATGCAGAAGTGAGCAAGGTCATGGGATTTTGCTATTTCAACAACATAGCCATTGCCGCCAGGTACCTGAGGCGTAAATGGAAATTGCAGCGGATAGGCATAGTGGATTTTGATGTCCATCACGGCAACGGCACACAGAACATTTTTTTGGATGACCCTTCGGTGTATTATTATTCTATTCATGAACATCCTTCATTTGCCTATCCCGGTACAGGCAGGGAGTTTGAGAGAGGAGCAGGTGAGGGCTACGGATTCACCCTGAACTCGCCGGCGTTGCCGGGCTGGGGAGACGAGGAGTATAAGACATTGCTTGAAAAAGACCTGTTCCCGGCTTTCGAAGAGTTTAAACCTGAATTTATTCTTGTGTCCGCAGGTTTCGATGCCCATGTTGACGATGACATGTCCGATATAAAGCTTTCGACGGAGTGCTTTTCATGGATTATGGAGAATATTGTTGGGATGGCCGACAAATATTCGGGTGGACGGATCATCTCTGTTCTCGAAGGGGGATACGCACTGAACCGCCTGCCTGAACTGGCAAGAAATCATGTTAAAATTCTTCTCGGCTGCAAAGCCTGAAAGGGGGTACCATGTTTATCAATAAGTCTATGACGCGAAGGGTCATTACAATTGGACCTGATGACGGCGTCCTCGAAGCAAAGAGAAAGATGGAAGAGAACAATGTCAGGCATCTGCCGGTGGTTGATGAATATAATAAAGTGGTGGGGATTATCAGCGACCGTGATATAAGAAGTGCGATGCCGTCCGTCTTTTCCAAGAGTGGGGAAGACTTGAAAGAAATACAACAAATGTCGGCTCTTAAGGTTCGGGATGTCATGCATAAAAAGGTGATCACCATTTCTCCCATGGACACCCTTGAGGATGCACTTCTGCTTCTGCAGAAGAGTAACAAAGGCGCATTGCCTGTTGTCGACCAGGATGGGAAATTGACTGGAATTATCTCGACACGCGATCTGATCCGCGCATTTATCAATGTGCTGGGTATTGAAGAACCCGGGACTCTCGTGTGTCTGGTAGTAGAAGATAAATTGGGGCAAATGAAGAAAATCGTGGATGCAATTACTGAAGAGGGGATATCATTCGGCAGCATTCTTGTAGCCAGACACTGGGAAAAAGGCAAAAGGGCTGTCTTCCCATACCTGTTGACCCTCAATGTCGCCAAGGTTAAAAGAAAACTCGAGAACATGGGATACACGCTGCTCGATCCCATGGAATGGTCCCTCGATCAGACCAGGAAGAGCTGAGAATGAGAAACATCCGGTTTCTTTGTTCGAAATTTTGACCGCTGAGGAAGTAGCCTAATAAAAATGCCGAAGGCGGGACTCGAACCCGCACGGCCTTGCGACCACTAGACCCTGAACCTAGCGCGTCTGCCAGTTCCGCCACTTCGGCAAAGAAGAAAACTTAATCGATTTATTATAGCAGGAGTAACGCGGTACGCACAACGCCGAATAGAACGGCGCTGCAATTCAGACACTGGATAAGTCTCTTACGCTCAGACGCTGCGTCTTGACAGTTCTAACGGCTCGTCACGCTACAGGCGCAAAATTCAGCCCTTCGGTCTTCAGTTTCGCGCCTGCTATACGCTTACTCGCCGAGAACTGTTACCAGGACTCCGCGATTCGCTTCAGAAACTTATCCAGTGTCCGAATTGCAGATAACGGTTTTTTATTATATGTTAAAATAAAATCTCTTGAGCCATTATAAAACAGACTAAGGTAAGGGTAGTTATGGAAACACCGGCAGCGGCATCTAATTTCATTCGCGCCATTGCAGCTGAAGATATGAAGACCGGCAAGTTCGGCGGACGGCTTATGACGCGCTTTCCGCCCGAGCCTAACGGATACCTGCACATAGGACATGCCAAATCAATCTGCCTTAATTTCGGTCTTGCACTGGAGTTTGGCGGTCTTTGCAATTTTCGTTTCGACGATACTAACCCGAGCAAAGAAGAGGTGGAGTATGTTGAGTCAATAGAGGCGGATGTCCGCTGGCTCGGGTTCGACTGGGGTGACCGTCTCTACTATGCATCCGACTATTTCGATAAACTCTATGATTATGCGGTACAGCTTATAAGAGAGGGCAAGGCATATGTGTGCGACTTGAGCGCCGAGCAAATACGGGAATATCGCGGCACACTGACGGCCCCTGGTAAGGATAGCCCTTACCGTAATCGCTCTGTAGATGAAAACCTCGATCTTTTCGAGCGTATGAAGGCAGGTGAATTTGAAGACGGTGCGCGCGTATTGAGGGCAAAGATCGATATGGCCTCCGGCAATATCAACATGAGAGACCCGGTAATGTACCGGATAAAAAAAGAGTCTCATCACCGGACAGGTGACAAATGGTGCATCTATCCCATGTACGACTATGCCCATGGCATTTCCGACTCTATCGAAGGAGTGACCCACTCCATCTGCACCATGGAATACGAAGACCATCGGCCACTCTACGACTGGTTCATAGATGAATTGCATATCTACCACCCTCAGCAGATTGAATTCGCCCGTCTCAACCTGAGTTACACGGTGCTTAGCAAACGCAGGCTCCTGAAGTTGGTGAACGGAGGTTTTGTTGAGGGATGGAACGACCCGCGTATGCCGACCCTTGCAGGTATCCGCAGACGCGGATACACACCCGAATCCATAAGGAATTTCTGCGAGCGCATCGGCGTCGGCAAAAGGGAGAGCATGGCTGCCATCGAGCTGTTGGAATTCTGTGTGAGGGAAGACCTGAACAAGCGTGCTCCCCGGGTAATGGCGGTGTTACGGCCTTTAAAAGTGGTCATCGATAACTATAACGCAGGAGAGGTGGAATACCTGGATGCGGTCAATAACCCCGAAGACCCCAATGCGGGTTCGCGTAACGTGCCTTTCTCACGGGAACTCTACATCGAGAGGGAGGACTTTATGGAAAACCCGCCCAAACAATTTTTCCGTCTTGCGCCTGGCCGTGAAGTGCGGTTGAGGTATGCCTATTTTGTGAAGTGCGTTGATGTGAAAAAGGATGCGAATGGCGAGATAACGGAAATTCATTGCACCTACGACCCGGCTACCCGCGGGGGCGATGCCCCGGACAAACGTAAAGTCAAGGCAACGCTGCATTGGGTTTCCGCTCCACACTCGTTAGAGGCTGAGGTGCGTCTCTATGATAGTCTCTTCACAAAGGAGAACCCAAACGACGTTGAAGAGGGCAAGGAATTTACCGATTACTTAAATCCTAAGTCGCTGGAGACTCTCTCGTCGTGCAGGGTGGAACCGGGACTGAAAAATGCAGCGCCGGGAAGCAGATACCAGTTTGAGAGAATGGGCTATTTCTGCGTTGATTCCGAGGATTCGACTCCTGAAAGGCTGGTTTTTAACCGGACCGTTACCCTGAAGGATGAGTGGGCAAAAATACAGAAGGCAAAGCAAAGAGGTTAAGGTTGAGGTTAAGACTAAGACAGAGTCTCCTTTAGCTGTTTCTCAACCTCAACCTCAACCTCAACCTCAACCTTTACTTTGGACTGCCTTTTCCAATCTCTTTAACACCTTTTCTTTTCCGACTATTTCCATAACCTCGAATATCCCGGGACTCGCGGTGGTCCCGGTTATTGCCACGCGTGCAGGCTGGGCAATGTCTCCGAGTTTCAACTTATGTCTCTCCGACAGCACCATGAACGTTTTTTCAATTTCCCCTGCGTTAAAGTCCGATATATCGGAAAGCAGCGCTGCCAGCTCAGAAAGATAGCTCAGATGTTCAGGTTTAAGGAATTTGTTTCCGGCTTTGGGGTCGATTTCAACATAGTCAAGAATATAATAACGCAGTGAATGGGCAAGCTCGACCAGCGTGCGTGCCCTCTCTTTCAGAGAAAGAATAGCTTTTGAAAGCCATTGCCTATCAAACTGCTGGTTCGAGGAAAATAAACCATCCCTTATCAGAAACGGCATTACCGCCTCTGCAAGAGCATCCGGCGCGGATCGGCTGATATACTGGCCGTTGAGCCAGAGCAGTTTTTCCGGATTGAATACCGCCGCAGATTTCCCCACGCTATCGAGTGAGAAATAGTTGACCAGTTCTTCTCTTGAAAACAGTTCCTGGTCGCCGTAAGCCCAGCCCAGTCTTACCAGATAATTCACCAGTGCATCAGGAAGATAACCCATGTCCTGATAAGCCATCACTGATGTCGCGCCGTGACGCTTGCTCAACCTTGCCTTGTCTGCACCGAGAATCATCGGCAAGTGGGCGAATTCCGGGACCTCCCATCCAAAGGCTTTATATATGTGTATCTGCTTCGGTGTATTGTTCACATGGTCATCGCCCCTGATGACGTGAGTGATTTGCATATCAATATCATCGACAACCACCACAAAATTATACGTCGGGGTCCCATCCGAGCGCAGAATAACCATGTCTTCCAGTATATTGTTTTCAAATTCGATAGTCCCTTTTATCAAATCATTTACTATAGTCCGTCCCTCCTGGGGCATCATGAACCGCACAGCGGCAGCCCTGCCCGGGACCGGCTCTTTAAGATAGCGGCACCTGTTGTCGTATTTGGGTGTCCGGCCCTGAGCAAGTGCTTCCTGCCTCCTCTGTTCGAGTTCTTCCGGGGTGCAATAGCAATAATATGCCTTCCCCGCTTTCAACAACTTGTTCAACATAATTCCGATATATATCGAATCTGGCGGTCTGGCGGAATGGTCCCTCGTCCCATTGGAGACCCAGCCACTCCATGCCCTTTATAATGGCCTCTATATATTCTTCGGTCGAGCGGCTTGTGTCGGTATCCTCGATCCTCAGGACAAATGTGCCCTTGTGGTGCCTGGCGAACAGCCAGTTAAAAAGAGCGGTCCTGGCGCCGCCGATATGCAGATGCCCTGTCGGACTCGGCGCAAATCGTACCTTTACCTGTCTGTTCAATGAAACCTCCGGAATAGAATAATCTGGGATAATAATACGTTATGCTTAGCATATGATTCAAGATGCTGAGCCAAATGATGACAAATAATTTCTTATACTGTACAATTCTGTAGGCTGTTTACCCATTTTAATGGGTTGCTCCGGAAAGGTTCGCATGTCCCATTACGACGAGTTGATTGAGCAATTGTCACACCTCTGCGGGATCGTCCCCGAGTACTGGGACATCTTCGGCAACCGGCATATTGCTTCAATTGATACGAAAAAGGCCATCCTCAAGTCAATGAAGATAGACGTTGACTCAACCGAAAGCCTGGCGTCGGCGATTGCAAGGGAGCAGTGCAAACCATGGAGCAGTTTTATCGATCCTGTGAAGGTGCTGTCAGTCAATGCACAGCCTTTTACTATTGCTGCGCATGTTCCAGTAAATGAGGGTGAAGAACACCGGCTGACTCTTTCATGTTATCTCGAAGATGAGCACGGGCATCGGGAAGAGTTAACATTTACCGGCAACAGCCTGACAGTTAAAGACCAGCAGTGGATTGGCGGCGCCAGGTACGTCAAAGTTGATTTGACTGACAAGGGTTTCAGAGATATCGGTTACTATCGTGCAACGGTCATATGCAGGCACCCCGAAAATATTTTCCCTGGTGGAGGCGCTGTACTGGAGAAGACCTGTCGAATCATTATCACTCCGGATACCTGTTATACCCCCCCGGAGCTTGAAAACCGCAAGACCTGGGGGCTCTCAATTAATCTCTATTCACTTCGTTCTTCGAGGAACTGGGGTGTCGGCGATTTTACCGACCTAAAGACCATCATCAAGTTCACTGCTGAGCTTAAGGGCGACTTTGTGGGTATAAACCCGTTGCATGCCATTCCTAATAAAATGCCTTTCGCTATCAGCCCCTACTCACCCATCAGCAGATTTTATAAAAATTTCATATATCTCGATATGGATGCCATTCATGAAGTGAACGCTTCCGAACGTGCACAGGAGACGATGATTTCGGATATCTTCAAAAAAGAGATGAGCGCCGCAATAGATGGAGACCTGGTCGAATATGAGAAGATCGCCTTTTTGAAAAAGAGCATACTCAGACATGCATTCGATTATTTCTATCAGGGCGAATACGAAAACAACTCGCCCCGCAGTCTGTGATTTCAGAAAGTACATTGAACAAGAGGGAGCGGCTCTTGATTCATTTGCCCTGTTTTCGGCCTTATGGGAGCATATGAACAGTGTGCATAATACCCATATATGGCAGGACTGGCCGGAAGAGTTTCTCAATCCACTCAGCGATGCGGTCCGGGAATTCAGGGCATTACATGAAAAAGATCTGCTTTTCCATAAGTATGTACAGTGGCTTGTAGATGAGCAGCACAGGGAGACGGCGGAGCTGGCATTTAGTCTTGGAATGCAGTTGGGCATATACCATGACCTCGCTATCGGCTCAATAGGCGGCGGCTCCGATTCATGGAACCATCAGGGCATTACCGCTGATCACGTAGATGTAGGAGCGCCGCCCGACGATTTCAACCCCAACGGACAAAACTGGACTTTCCCGCCTGTAATTTCCGGAAAACTCAAAGAGACCGGTTATGATTTTTTTATACAACTGATAGCAAAGAACATGAAATATAACGGCGCATTGAGAATTGACCATGCGCTCGGTTTGTTCAGGCTTTTCTGGATACCAGGAGGCATGCCTGCTGAAAAGGGCGCCTATGTGGCCTGTCCCGAAGAGGATTTTCTCAGAATAATTGCGCTTGAAAGCGTGCGGAACAAGACGATGGTAATAGCAGAAGACCTCGGCACATTGGGAGAAAACGTTCGTGAAACTCTCCTTAGGTTCGGGATGCTTTCTTACAGGCTTTTCTATTTTGAAAGAAACTATCCTGACCCTTCATTCAGACACCCTGAACAGTACCCTCCCATGGCCCTCTGCTCAATAACTACACACGACTTGCCGACAGTGTACGGTTACTGGTCCGGCAGGGACATCAGGGTAAAGAAGCAGTTGAACGTGTACCATGATAGTGAGATGATGCATCGGAGCCTCAAAGACAGGGAGCGTGACAGAATGCTTATGCTCGACGCCCTTAAATCCCAGGGCATCGTTCCGGATGATTTTAGACTCGCGCCCGATATGTCACCGGAATTATGCCTTGCCATCTATGAATACCTGGCACGAACCTCCTGCAAACTGGTGGCAGTCAGTCTTGATGATATCATCGGCACGGTCGACCAACAGAATATACCCGGCATAACTGGATCATATCCCAACTGGATGCAGAAAACTCCGGCAAACATTGAACAAATGGTTTCTGACAGGAGGTTTAATGCGCTCTCCGAAATGTTCCGCAAGAACAACAGGTAATGCTTCAGATGTTGAATTTGAATATTGAATTAATAAAAAAGTCCATGATTTATCGATAAAAAATAACATTCAACAATTCTTGTATGTCTCTATGTACTGCCATGATTTCCAGATGTTTTTTCTCGTGTCATTCTCAATATCTTCATTATATTGTAATATTCCTGTAACATTCGCTGTTGTAGACTACAACTCCATAGCACATCATGCGATAAAAAAAGTGTTAATAATCATCAGCGAATTGTCTATATGCCGGACGCAAAAGGGAGATGTTGATTATGGCAATCCGATTAAAATGGCAATTGAGTGGTAAAGAGGAAATTTTTTACGATGCCAACGATACCAACAAGGCATGCAAGCAGAGTATTTTAGATTTGCTGGATCATAATGCCCTTACTGTTCATTTCCAGCCAATCTTTTCTTCTATTGAAGGAAAGGTTTTCGGATATGAGGCATTAACGAGGATTAAAGGAGAGCATCCTTTCGCGGATATCAGCGAACTGTTCCGGAAAGCAATTCTGACCAATACGATATCGACACTGGATGTTCACTGCAGGGAAAATGCCATTAACCAGGCGGCAACTTTGGGGTTAAACACAAAAGAAGTTCATTTATTTATAAATGTATGCCCCGACACTATGATGGACACCGGTCACAGGGCAGGTATAACCGATGAACTGCTGGAGAGATCGGGCATACCGAAAGACCGTATAATTCTTGAAATTACCGAAGAAAGCGCCATCCATAACTATAACCTTTTCAAGGAATCCATTGAGTATTATAGGGGAAGGGGGTATAAGATCGCGATTGATGATTTCGGCGCAGGACACGGCGGCCTCAAGATGCTCTCTATTATCGAGCCTGATTTTGTCAAGATTGACCGGCATTTTGTGTCAAATATAGATAAGGCAATTGTAAAGTTCAATCTTGTTGATTCAATAGCCACTGCGTGTCATAGAATGGGGATAAAAGTAATTGCGGAGGGCATTGAGCAGCAGGAAGAACTTGAGGCAATTCTCAATATGGGCATTGAACTGTTGCAGGGATACTTGCTGCATAAGCCGTCTCCGATGCTCAACGGTGACCATGCCTGCATACCTATTTTACAAAACAGGAAAAAAAATAATATATCGGGCAGAGAGGAACAAAGTTTAATAGGCGAAGTAGCCAATTACGTAGAACCCATACACCCTAATTCATCTGTCATGACCGCATTCAATCGTTTCATAAAGGACCCGATACTCAGGGGACTGCCGGCAGTGGATGACGGACAGGTGCTTGGGATGCTCCACAGGAACTGGTTTCTAGAGAACCAGATACTCGGAAGATGCGGTTACGGCTTTGCGCTTAATTCTTACAAAAACGTGTCGAAGCTGATGGACCGCCAGTTTATGGTGGTTGAGTCTAACACTACACTCGAAGAAGTGGCGCGCAGAATAAATGCCAGGAAGTCGGAATTCCTTTATGATGATATTTGCATTACAAAAAACGGCAAATATTTCGGCACTGTGGCTATCAGCGCTCTTCTTGATGCTATGACAGAGAGGAGTCTTATTCTTGCAAAAGGTGCAAACCCTCTCTCCGGACTTCCGGGAAATGAATTTATCCAGAGGGACATAGAGAAGAAATTATCGCAAAATATGCATTTCGATGTCTGTTATGTTGATATCAACAATTTTAAACCGTTCAATGACCATTACGGATTTGAAAGAGGAGATATTGTAATTAAAAAACTTGCCCATGTACTGCAGGAAACTGTAAAACTATTTGATACGGGAAGTTTTAATTTTGTCGGCCATATCGGTGGTGATGATTTTATTATCGTTACCCGATCGCAGATTTCGATCCCGGTTTGCGAAAAGGTTATTTCTCATTTTGAAGCAGAGTTGCCGGAACTCCATGGAACTGCTGATTTCAATAATGGAGAATATATTTCCAAAAACCGCAAAGGTGAGGAGGAAACATACAGTCTTCTTTCCCTTTCGATAGGAATAGTCAGCACAGAGGTCTACAAGCTCGAATCATATGCACAACTCGCCTCTATCGCAACAGAAGTCAAAAAGGCCGCTAAAATGAAGAGCGGTTCCTGGATAGAACGCGACAGACGAAAGATGGGGTAAAAAAGAACTGAAACAGATTTCATGAATAAAGGATTTCTTTGGGGTGTTGCTACATCCGCATTTCAGCTCGAGGGTTCTCCATATGCAGACTGGACCTCATGGGACGCCATACTCAGTGAAAAGCCCAATGTAACCAACCATTATACGCTTTACAAAGAAGACCTGCTCCTGTTAAAAAACCTCGGCGTCAACTCCTATCGTTTTTCCATAGAGTGGAGCAGGATCCAGCCCAGGGAAAATACTTGGGACACTGCATCGCTGGCACACTATCAGGAAATCATCGATATACTTATTCAGAACAATATCGAACCGATGGTCACGCTAAACCACTTTACCCACCCCCTGTGGTTCATCAAAAAATATCCCTGGCATGAAGACGCTTCGGTAGACAAATTCTTGAAATTTCTCGACACAGTGGTGGCATCTCTCAAGGGGGTACGCTACTGGATAACATTCAATGAGCCCTATGTGCTACTGTTGGGCGGTTATCTGGAAGGCTGTATGCCGCCCGGTATTCGCGACCCCTCGCTTGCCATAAAGGCGCTGCAAAACATACTTGTCTGCCACGCAAAGGCATACGACCTTATTCATGAGCAGGCAAAAAAACACGGGATTACACCAATGGTCAGCGTGGCGCATAATATGGCGGCCCTGGCGCCATGGCACCGGTTCAACCCGCTGGACAGGCTTCTGTCAAAAATCGCCAAGTATTTTTACAACCATTCGCTGCTGGATGCTTTTTTGACCGGCGTTCTGAAGGTAAAGTTCCCTTTTAAAAACGAAATAAATATTCCTGTCCCCATTAAAAACAAGTTGGACTTCTTTGGGGTCAACTATTATACACGCGTGCATATACGGTTTAATCCGTTTAAGAAGATGGGAGTTGAACTGAGGAACAGGGACATTGACGGATATGGACTGACCGATATGGGATGGGAAATACATCCGCGCGGTCTCGAAAAGGTCCTGAGATACGCTTCAAAGCTTAATGTGCCTCTGATCATTACCGAGAACGGTATTGCAACCCGCGACGGACAGAAAAAAATTAAATATATGAAAAGGCATATTGACGCACTCGAAAAAAGCATCAATGACGGTATCGATGTCAGGGGCTATTTCTACTGGTCTCTGATCGATAACTACGAATGGCTGCAGGGACTCGATGCCAGGTTCGGCCTCTACCGGGTTAACTTCAACACAATGGAACGCAAGCCCACCAATGCCGCGGCATATTACGCTTATATAATCAAAAGCAGATCGTAACATAATCTTAATCCGCCCTTAATAATGCTGTAACCAAAGAAATACTAATATGTATATGATGCTTTTGTGTGATTTTCATATCCACACCACATACTCTGACGGTTCCGTGGAGTTGAGACGAACCATCGACCTTTTTGGACAAGCGGCATTCGATGTTATTGCAATTACCGACCATGTAGTGAGTGGCGACAACTCCATAGGAAAGTTTGCCCAGCGCTTCAACCTTTCAGTAAGGGAAGACAATTTCGGCGAGTATATGGAACATATCAGGAAAGAGGCGGATAGAGCATTGGACAAGTACGGGATGCTGGTGATCCCAGGAGTTGAAATCAGCAAAAATCATATCTCTTCCGACAAATCTGCTCACTTGCTGCTTATTGATATAAAGGATTTTATTCCCGCCTCCTGGAACTATGAGAAGATTTTTTCCGAGGCAAGGGAACAGGACGCTCTGATAGTGGCCTGCCACCCTCATTATATGTCTGACATGAGCCGTGACACCCTGTTCCTCTGGAACAACAGGGAGAAATATGCCAAATATATCGATGCATGGGAAGTGGCAAACAGAGACGATGTTTTCAATGTTATAAGTCTGAAAAAGTATCCCTATGTTGCCAATAGCGACTTCCATAAGGCACGACACCTGTATTCGTGGAAAACGCTGCTTAATTGCGAGAAAGATACTGCAGCGGTGAAACAATGTATTAAACACAACAAAGGGGTTGCAATAACCCTATTCAGAAACTAAGTGAAACACTAATGGAGGGAGAGTAATGGGCATATTCTGGCTTTTTGCTTCTCTTACTTTTTTAGGTCTTATTGCGTATGGCTTCCAAATATTGGCAGTGCGCTCGTATCTTTCCACTCCCTGTGACTGCGGGGAAGGGCATGCCCTTCCCCGACTTTTTCCTCCCGTTTCGATTCTTAAACCGCTTAAGGGATTGGATGACAATTTGCACGACAACCTTCTCAGCTTTTGTAATCAGGACTATCCTGAATATGAGATCATATTCTCGCTCCAGAGTCATAATGATCCTGCTTACAAAGTAGCGAGGAAAATAAGAGAAAAATGCCCTGACAGAAACATCACCATTATAGTTGAAGATTCCAATTCCGGCCTTAATCCGAAAGTCAATAATCTTCTGCCCGCGTATAAAGTTTCAAGGTATGACTATATCCTTATAAGCGACAGCAATGTCATGGTTGATGAAAAGTATCTCAGGGCAATAACCAGTCATATAGAGAATCCTGCCAAAGGCCGTGAAATAGGGTTGGTAAGCAATATTATAAAAGGTGTCGGCGGCCGTTCCCTGGGCGCAGTATTTGAAAATCTGCATCTTAACTCTTTTGTTATGGGAAGCGTATGCTTTCTCGATAAGTTTTTGAGAATGCCCTGCGTGGTTGGGAAATCCATGCTGATGTCCAAGAAGGATTTAGAGGCAATCGGCGGGCTCAAAGCGGTAAAAGATATTCTTGCCGAGGATTATGTCATTGGGGAAAGAATGCGCAAGAGCGGCAAAAAAGTGGTGCTGTCTGGCTACATGGTGCAAAATGTAAATCAATACTGGGGGCTAAGGCGGTTCCTTAACCGTCATACGAGATGGGGCAAGCTCAGGTGGAAACTCGGCGGCGGGAAATATGTATTCGAACTATTAGGCAACCCGGTATTCATGTCGGCGCTGCCGATTGTATTCTGGCAATGCACTAAATTGACCGTCACGTTCGCAATTCTCACTTCACTACTTAAGGTGGCCGGTGACTTCTATCTGGGCAGAAAGACCGGAAGCGAACTGGATAATCCTTTTCTTTATTTGCTTGCCCCGTTTAAAGACCTTCTTATCGGGCTCATATGGTCTGTGCCGATTGTCAGCAACACCGTTGTTTGGAGAGGCAACAGGTACAGTATCGGCAAAAATTCTATACTCTCCCCCTGCCCGGAAACCGGTTTCTGGTCCCTGCGCTACAGGATTATAGATGCAATAAAAGAGCGCTTTGCATAATGAGTTTCAAAAAAAAATACAAGACCGTTTTTCTGGATAATGTAAAGATCGGCTACCGTCTCCTGGCGCTCGTCGTTTTTATGCTGATGCTGTTGATCGCTATCGGCACACTCGGTATCATAGGCATGCAAAAGACCGTAGCCGGCACCGATATCGTATACAAAAAAAATGTGCTGCCATTGAAAGATCTTCAGGAAATATCTGACATGTATGCAATAAATATCGTCAAGTCCGTGCAGCGCATCAGGGACAACCCTATTGAAGGGGATAAGTCTTTATGGCAGGAAGGACGCAAGAACGTTGATAAGGCGCTGTTGGTGATCGCCGAAAAATGGAAGGCCTATACCGAACTGGAGCACACCGCACGTGAGAAGAAACTGATAGCAGAGACTCAACCGCTGTTTGATATCGCGAGCGCAAATAATACCCAGGTTGGTCTGGAGGCGCCTCTGAACAAATTAAAGGACAGTTTACAAGAGGAAGACCGTCAGAAACTCAGCGACTTTTTTATCGACGAACTGAATCCCACTATTGAGCCGATTGAGCAAAAACTTGGCGAGTTGATCGCCCTCCACATCGAGGAAGCTAAAGAGACATATGCACACTCGGAATCGCTGTTTACAACAGTGAGCACCATAGCTTTTGTGAGTATTATAGTCGGAGTGGCGCTCGCAATAATTTTCGGCTACCTTATAGTCAACGACATAATTAAACCGCTGACCAAACTTGCTGAAACTGTTGAACAGGTGGCCAGCGGCGATCTTACCGCATCAGTTGAATATGACAGCAAAGATGAGATAGGGATTCTGAGCCGCGATGTTAACAAGATGATCCATTCATTTAACGGAATGATAGGCGGCATGCTCGATTCGGAAAATAAGGTGATCTCCACAGTACAGAAGCTGAGGGCTGAAGCTGAAAAAACGGCTGGCGGCGCAAAAAGCCAATCCCTCCAAGCAGCGCACATCGCCACCTCTGCCGGCGAGATGAGCCAGACCATTAACAACATTGCGGCAGGCGCCACAGCCGCATCTGAGACCTCTGCACAGACCATGTCCGCCGCTGAAAGGGGCAAGAGCGTAATTGACGGGGCAGTTGCTACGGTAAGCAAGGTGCACGTTTCAACTGTTGAGGCAGCTTCAATGATGGAGGGGCTTAACAACAGGGTGAGCGAAATCGGGGATATAGCTACCGTCATAAACGATATTGCCGACCAAACCAATCTTCTTGCACTCAATGCAGCTATTGAAGCGGCCCGCGCCGGCGAGCAAGGGAGGGGATTTGCCGTAGTTGCTGATGAAGTGCGCAAGCTGGCCGAGCGGACAATCAGGGCCACCGCCGAGATTACGGAAAAAATTCACGCTGTCCAGTCAGAATCCAGGAAGACAACAAAATCCATGCGGGATGCTTCTGATGAAGTTACAGGAGCGAAAGACTATATGACACAGGCGGGCGCTTCACTGACCAGTATAGTGGACTCTGTGCGCAAGGTACGTGATCAGATAACTCAGATTGCCGCGGCAGTTGACCAGCAGACAGCGGTATCCGAAGACGTGCTCAGGAGTATTGAGGAGACGTCAGCGATAGCAAAAGAAATGGAGATGATGTCTGTCGAAGTGACACATGAGGTTGACGCCCTTACCGGCATTGCTGATGAACTAAGGAATTCGTCAACAGGATTCAAAACACGGTCCAATGGCAATAAACCATTTGAACGAGTCAATGAGTAAATAGGTGAACTGGCGACATGAACACATCTATAACGCAGAGCGAAAGATGCCATACAATTACCGGCTGCGAACATAGCTGTCCATATTCCAATAACGACAACGGCATATGTGCAGCCTCTCTGTCACAATTGACAATAGATACCAGGAGAAGATCCGGCTATTGCAACAATGAAGATTACGACAATTGTCCGATTTTTTTGGCCAGGACCCTCCGAAGGAGGTAAAGAATATCCGGGTTACAGGTTGTAAAAGAGTATGTTGTTTTGCCCATGACTTATTAGCTGTAAGTTATTAGTCAATTGTTACAGAATTGTAACATTCTTTTCATATTGTTGTAACACAAGAGTTGTTATTATACAAGTGAAATGGAGAGCAAAATGTACATGGAAAGACTTACTATCTGTCCGTATCTCAAGGGAAGCGAAGTAGGTGCGCAGTGCCTTGTGGTAAACAAACTTATCAATGATATGCCGGATGTGAACATAAGAATATGCATGAGCAGGCGTCATGAAGCGTGTTCTGTCTATTTCTGCTCAATGCAAATGGTCGACTATGGAGGTACGTATAAGTCGGTCGAGTGCTCCGGGATTTAACTCGTTGGTAACACAGACTGTCATATTGTTGTAATGGTATTTGATTACAATGTTTATATGACGACAGATGCGGCGAAAGAAAAAGTTGAAGCAAAATGTCCGCACTGTAATTTGGATGCTGTTTATAAATATGGTAAAACTTGGCAAGGGAAACAGAGGTTTCTATGTCTTATATGCGGCAGGCAATTTACTCATGGTACCGGGAGATTTGAAGTCAGGGACAGGCCGTCATGTCCTGTGTGTGGAAAGATAATGCATTTATATAAAAGGGAAGATAAAGTATTACGATTCAGGTGTTCGGGATATCCGGTTTGCAAGACATTCACGAAAACATATAAGGAGGGATACAATGAGTTATTACATTCATAATGTGCCCGGGAGACTCAGAATTAAAAGCCCGTCGATAAAAAGGAACGAAAACGTGGCTAACGAACTCAAAAAGGCATTAAGTACAATGAATGGGATTGCTACGGTCGATATTAACCTTACTACCGGCAGTCTGCTGGTGAACTATAATCCAAAGATGGCCAACCATAAGGATATCATAAGCATATTACAACGGAAAGGTTATTTCGATACGACAAAGGCGGCCACCAATGATCAGTATATACATAGCGCTGCCGCTAAAACAGGACATTTGGTGGGCCGGGCGGTATTGGGGGCTTTTGTCCAGGAAGCATTGGAAGGATCAGCACTGTCGTTATTAGCTGTATTATTATAAATCCGCCGGTACAACTCTCCTGGCTGTATAATCAATATTTATTTCTCTAATTCCTAATTCCTGATTCGTAATTCTTAATTAAAAGATTATGGCCGTGCTTGACCTTCCCTGACACAAAAGAAGAGAGTGTTTTTCTGTCTTCCGTGAAATGGTAAAGCGGTGGATTGAAATGAATCCTTGCATCAATCCGGCTGAAACCCAGAAGGTTCCAAAAATGAGGGACAAACTGCATATCTGAATGCCAGGCCACGGCATCAATTGTTCCGGGTGTCACAGGCATCCCGTTTAAATGGGAGTATATAATACTGAGCGGCAAAATAGGCACCTTGCTGTCTATGGGTGCTTTGAAAAAGGTGCTCTTGAAATCCCTGATGTTGAGTCCGTTATTGGTAGTTCCCTCAGGGAAAACCACAACACTAATGCCGCTCTCGAGGCGCTCCTTAATAGCCTCCAATACTCTGACAGCAGCTGTTTTGGATTCCCTGTTGACAAAAACAGTCCCTGCAAGCTTTACCATCCTGCCCAGGAAGACCCACGAGGCCACCTCGCTTTTTGAGACGAAGACCGAGGGCATTATAGCGCCTATGATGAGTATATCCAGATAGCTGCAATGATTACTCACGATGAAGAAGACATCGTTTTGTTTATATGAGCCGGTGGGAGTAATATGGATACCAAGGATAAAACAGCCGACTCGCGCCCACCATCGCATTCCATGAGCACGGAGGTACATTTTCTTTTCAGGAGCAATAAAAAAAGCTGCCGTTATCAAAAAACCGCAGACAAGGAACACGAGATTTAGTATAAGAATCAGGAATAATCTTAATAGTTTTATTATGCCCGGCATAATGTCTCGTCTGGCTGCTGGAAAAACCTCCTTTTATAGCGGCTGATGAGCTTTTCTGTTTCCAGGAGCAAAAAGAGATCCGTTGTTCCGAATATGTCGTCATAAGCCGGCTCTCCGCATATAAGCGCTCCGAGCCGCAGATATCCCTTGATAAGCGGCGGGAGTTTATCGAACGCGGTTTTCCGGTCCACAATGCTGGCCAAGCGTACCTCGCGCAGCTTTTTCATAGGATACACCGTATATTCGTCGCCTGCCCGGTGAAATGTGTTCATGTAAGAGTATACCATGCCTACTTCTTCAGGGTCACTGGTATGCAGACTGCCGCAGCCGAATAAATGGCGAATACCATATATTTCTATGTACCGGGCTATGCCGGCCCAAAGCAGATTGATGACACCGGCATTCCTGTAATCCTTGTGGACGCAGGAGCGGCCGAGTTCCAGCTTATCGCCCCCGATAGTCCTGATAGCGGACATATCGAATTCGCCCTCCGAATAGTAGCCGATACTGTTTTCTGCGACAAAACCCAGGAGCAGACGATAAGTCCCGACCACCTTGTTACAACGGGTATCGACAACAATGAGGTGATCACAGTAGTCATCATAATTGTCCATGTCCATGCCGGTGACGTAAGAGCTTTTTAGGCCCTCATTCATCTCCCTGTTAAATATATCGAAACGCAGTTTGAGTGTGTTTTCCAGTTCTTCGTGATATTCAGCCAGTTTTACAATAAAGTGACCATTGCGCATGCTCAGAACTGTGCTTTGATTCTGTCCCATTATCACCCCTCCTGCGATAAAGCACATTTATATACTCTACAGGGAAAAGGGTTAAAGTAGTTTTACAGGAACATTAATTTTAAGTTACAGAAAAGCAAAGGCAGAGGCAGAGGTAGAGGCAAAGGTAGAGTTTATCTATCTATACCTCTACCTTTGCCTCTGCCTGCTATTTCAGCAGGTGGGCCTTATCAGTGACTTCCCACGGCAACCCTATATCCATTCTGCCGACATGCCCATAGACAGCAAGCTTCCGATAGAAACCGCCTTTAATGGCAGCAGGCAGGCGCCTGAGACTAAACTGTTTCACAATTCCGGCAAGCCTGAAATCAAAATTCTTCTCAACCAGATCGGCAATAATCGCGTCCGGCAGTTTGCCGGTGCCAAAGGTCTCTACCTGAATGCTCACAGGATGGGAAAGACCTATGGAATAGCTGAGCTGGATTTCGCACTCCTCGGCAAGCCCGGCCGCAATCACATTCTTCGCCGCGTAACGCGCAGCATACGCGCCGACCCGGTCAATTCTCATCGGGTCCTTACCGCTGAGTGCTGCACCGCTGTGGCGAGAGTACTCCCCATAGGTATCAATTGCATTTTTTCTGCCGGTAAGCCCTGAATGGATTGACGGGCCGCCGGTGATAAACGGGCCGTCCGGATTAACGAATATCCTGGTATTTTTATCAGGCTTGATAGATTCATCAAGGAAGACATTATCGATAATTGCTTCCCGTATATCATCGCCCAACTGTTTCAGATCAGGGCCTCCGCGCTTATTCTGGCTTGCAATAACCGTTAAGCTGTGTATCCTGTATGGAACGCGGTTCCTGAATTCAACTCCCACCTGGGTTTTTCCGTCCTGGGAAAGATAGGGCAGTATCTTCTGAAGTCTTGCCGAAGTGAGCCGTCTGGCAAGCTTATGAGCGAGCCATATGGGAAGCGGCATAAATGCGGGGGTTTGATTACATGCGAAACCAAAAACCGTAACCTGGTTCTTGACCGGGATATTGTCGATTTCTCTCTCGGACAACTCCCGTTCATCAAAACAGCAGTCCACGTCACGGGGTGATTCTTTGAGGCTCGTAAGGATACTGCATGTTTTCCCGTTAAACTCATGCTGTTCATAGCCAACCTGAGATATTACCTGACGTGCTATATAGGGGAAGTCAACACGTGCGTCAGATGCAAACCTTGCAGCTATGAAGAGTATCGACGTCGAAACAGCGCATTCTGCGATAACACGTGAGTACGGGTCCTGCTGCAGAAAGTGGTCAACGATGGCATCGCTAATCTGATCGCAGAGCTTGTCGGGATGTCCCTCTGTTACCGATTCGGACGTAAACATGAAATCCTTTTTCATATAGCTTCACCTCGCATAGTTTTCTTGGTAGCTTCATTGACAACCAGAGGGAGCAGAGAACCTCCTGCGATCACCAGGGCATCCATAAAATTGATAGTTGTTGTTCCGAGCAGGCCTCTAAGTCCGGGCAATGCCACTGTCAAAGCCTGCAGCGCAAATGAGCCTCCCAGAGCAGCATCAAGGTACCTGTTGGACGGGAGACGCTCTTTGTCAAAGACACTGATTTTTTCAGAACGGCAGCTAATGGCGTGCAGAAGCTGACTCGTTGTCAGAGTCATAAAGGCCATTGTCCCTGCCTGCGCTCCACGTCCGTACCGCGCAATGCCGTACCCATATGCGCCGAGAGTAGTAGCGCTCATCATTGCGGATTCGAAAGTTATCCTTTTAAAGTCGCTGCTCATAATAATAGGGTGCTCAGGGTTGCGCGGCGGCTTGGTGAGCACATCGGGTTCTGGCTGTTCAAGTGCCAGCGCCAGTCCGGGGAATATATCTGATATGAGGTTGATCCAAAGCAGTTGCATGGCATTGACCGGCTGACCGAGGCCTCCGGCAATGGCCGTAAACATGACCATAATTTCACTGAGGTTGGTCGACAGGAGAAAATGCACTGATTTTCGAATATTGTTATAAATAGTGCGTCCATGGCTTACAGCGATGATCATGGTCTCAAGATTATCGTCCTCAAGCACAATATCGGCCACCTCACGGGCTACATCTGTGCCTGTATGCCCCATTGCAATGCCTATGTCGGCAGCCTTGAGCGCAGGGCCGTCATTAATGCCGTCGCCGGTCATTGCGACTACTTTCCCCGCACTCTGAAGAGCCTGCACTATTTGAAGCTTATGGGCAGGACTGACGCGGGCAAAAACATGGACACGCTCGGCAAGCGCTTTCATGACATCGGGTTCTATATCGGTAAGGTGGGTCGAATCCAGGATTTCGAGCTGTTCTCCATTGCTCAGGTCAAGCTCGTTTCCGATGGCATAAGCCGTAGGCGTCTGGTCTCCGGTTATCATAACTGTTTCTATGCCGGCCCGGTGGAAGACGCCGATC
The DNA here is from genome assembly GCA_963710375.1 of Nitrospirota bacterium. Lineage (GTDB taxonomy): Bacteria > Nitrospirota > Thermodesulfovibrionia > Thermodesulfovibrionales > Dissulfurispiraceae > JADFXI01. Next base: position 438,214 of record CAVPZX010000005.1, on the reverse strand, counting down.
AGTTCCCTGACTCCCTTTCTGGTGGGGTCTGCCATCCCGACCAGGCCGAGCCACACAAAACCTCTGGTGATGTCGGACCCGGCGCCGTTGCCATTTTCAGACTGGTGATAAGCAAAGGCAAGGACTCGCAGTGCTTCACCAGCCATTCGCTCATTCTCTGTTTCCAATGCAAGCCTGTCATCATCGGAGATCAAAATCTTTTCGCCGTCCTTTATATACCAATCGCACATTGCCAGCACTTCCGTAGGGCTGCCTTTCAACGCTATGATCTTGCCCTCGACGCCGTAGTCATGATGGGTTGCCATATAATTGCGGTTTTCAGAGCGGTAGCCTATTTTGAGAAGCGGGAACATCTTTCTTAGTTGAACTATGTCAACACCTGCACAAATAGCCATATGCATAAGGGCGTTCTCGGTGGGTGAACCGCGCAGCACATATTTCCCCTCTCCGTTCTCATCGTAAGTGCTTCCCACGGTGATCTCGAGCTGTATGTTCTTTCACGATGATTTCAGATTCATTGCAGAGCACTGCAATATGGATAAGCCTGAGGAACTCGTCAGAGGTATAGGGGTTAATGTTCTCCCTGCCGGCCATAAATTTTCCGTCCATCACCTTTATTCTCTTCATCCCCGAATGGACAGCCACAACCGTCATCCTGTTCAGGGTTATGGTACCGGTCTTATCCATGCATATGGTCTGTACCGAGCCGAGTGTTTCGACTGCGTTGAGATGGCGAATGAGGACTTTATGCCTCCTCATATTCCTGATCCCCAGTGAGAGGGTCGTAGTTGCAACTGTCGGCAGCCCCTCGGGGACAGCAGCGACAGCTAAAGAGATCGAGCTTTTGAGCATCTGCAGGAAACCATATCCCCTCAGCAGTCCTATGATGAAAACAAGACCACAGACAGCTCCGCTGATAAGCACGAGCTGTGTGCCCATTTTTCTAAGCTGACGCTCCATAGGAGTATCTGGCGACTCTGCAGCTCCCACGAGTTCCTGTATCTTCCCTATCTCCGTAAACTTTCCGGTGGCTACAACTACAGCAAAGCCCTGTCCCCCGGTCACCAGGGTCCCCATATAGGCCATATTGACCCTGTCGGCAAGCGGCAGATTGTGGGCTGCGATGCTTTCCGTAGACTTAACGACCGGCATACTCTCCCCGGTAAGCGCTGATTCATCAACACTCAGGTGAGTTGCTTCAACCATTCTGCTGTCGGCAGCGACATAGCTGCCGGGCCTGAGTACCAGAATGTCGCCGATTACCACATCTTCAGCAGGGACCTCTTTATAAATATTATCTCTTATTACAAGCGCAGAGGGCCTGACAAGACTCTTGAGAGAGTGGATGGTTCTTTCCGCCTGGCTCTCCGTTACATAGCCTATGACCGCATTAATCCCTACTACTCCGGCAATGACGATTGCATCAGCTATACCTCCCGTAAGAACAGAGAGACCGGCTGCTACGCCCAGCAGGGCATTTGGGATCGAGTTGAATTGATCGAGAAGAATGCTCAATCCCGAACGCGGGACGGATTCAGGCAGGAGATTGGGACCAAACTTTTTTAGCCTTGCTTGTGCGCTCTCAGTTGAAAGTCCCGTAGATGCTGCAGTATCGAGCCGCTCAAGGATTGCGGACGGTTCGGCAGCATGCCATTCCTCAACCGTCTGGTCCTCGGCATGGCTGACAAGCCTTCTTACTTTACCCCTGCTTTTTATCTCTTTAGCCGGGGCGGGAGACAGCCCGGTCTCGGGCATACGGCTTTCCGCTGCAGGAAGCCGGGAGCCGGACAGAGGAGCAGTATCTTCAATCTGCTTGAAACCGTTGCCTTTATGTTCGAGGACTATATTTTGAATAACATTGGCAACGTATTCGGGGGTATCGATGGAATTGTAATATACGAGAACGCTCCCGGTCAATGTGTTTACAGAGACAAGATTAATCCCTTCCCTGTCTGAAAGGCCCGATTCAATGTGGTTTTTCAGCGATTCCGAACGGTAAAGTCCGGCCACCTTGTATCGGGCCCTGCCGGGTATGGTCGCGTGTACTGTCTGGACCACGTGCCGCTATTCTTCCCTTTTTGTTCTGTGCCTTGACGTTACTTCAGTCGCCGCGGATGAACGCGGTTTCGGCAGCGCGGAGCCGGCAACTTCTTTCACTCCTGAAACGACGCCGACAAGCATGTCCTTCACGGCATGCACAGCAGTAGTGCCGATAGATCCGGCGGCCTCTATTGCGCCTCCGACGGCAACTGTGGCAGCCTCTTCAACATTTCCTCCGATTTCTTTTGTTGCTTCAATTACACCGTCCACAGCCCTTCTCGCAACAAGTGCGACATCTGCACCGACTTCGGCAGCACCTTTGACAGCGCCCTTGACAGTCTGCCCGGCAACACTAAGCACATCACCGCCTACATCGCTGACCCCCATTATAATTCCTTTGGCAACACTTTTAGTGCTCAAAATCAATCCGGTACCGACCTCTTCCGTAGCCTGAATTGCGCCCTTTACCACATCCTTCGTTATGACCACGCCCTCGCTGGCTACCGATGCCGTCGCCTTCAGCGCATTGGAGACAGTATTTCTCACCAAACTAACGATTTCCGCCTCGATTTCGTTTATTCCTTTCAGGCTGCTTACAATGCCCTCTTTCACCTTTGTTCCAGCTGCTCCAATATTGGCAGCCCCTCTTGAATTAGCCTTAGCCTCGCCCTTAGTCATAATAGCAACCCCCTTTTAGATTGTTGTTAACGTTTTTTTTCTTGATGTGCCATGCAGCGGTTTAACTACATGGCTTCCGCTATTTGTTCTCCTCATCGGTGGTATGAGGCACTGATTTCAGAAATATGTTCAATGAATACCAAAAAGCGGTATACCATGCAGGTGCGGCAAAGTTTCCCCTGCCGATTTCGTATATACCTAACCCCAGCAGCGTCAGGAAAGCCACTCCGGGGACATCCAGTTCGTTGCCGGTAAATTTTTTTACTTTCTTATCAAAGTCCCTGAATGATTTAACCACATTTCGGGACAGAGCAGGCGTCGCGGACTCTAATTTAATGAGCCTGAAAAGTGAATGATCTTCGGCAAAAGTAGAAATTGCCTTTAAATCAGCAGCATGCATGAACACAACACTGCCTGTAACGGCATTTGCTTCGACCTCCTTGACTCCCTCCAGATGAGCAAAATGGTCCTTCAGGCTAGAGAAATAAGCGGCGTCACCTTTTCTGGAAGGCACTTTAACCCTTGATCTTCCAGGTGAAGAGTGGCATACAATTGCTTCAGGAATCATCAGGCGCCTGTTTTATCGTCGGGGCTGATACCGGCTGCCTCATTGTGTGATTCTGCCATTTCAGCCTTTACTTCCGCAACGATATCTTCCATCATTTCACCTACTTCTGCAAAAGCCTCTTTACCTTTTTCATATAAAACAAGGCTGCCCTTTATGGCGGCTTTTGCAAGCGGCTTTACCACACCTGCCAGTGCCGGAATCACCTGAGGGGCAAATAGAGCCGCACCAATGCCGACAGCGAGGCCTGTAACTATATTACCCTTTAATCCATTATCAAAAAGTGCCATGTTGTCCTCCCGCTCGTGAGCCAGTCTTTAATGAAAGTGTATAATAAAACTAGTCAGATGTAAATGTAAAAGCATTCTACAAAAAGCTTTCATTATATACCTACATTGCATAAAGGCCGGTAATGGATTATAGGCCAAAGGCAAACGATGGCAAAACAATTAGTTATGGCCTATACTCTATAACCTGCCTTGCTGAAATGTCACAAAGTTGTAACTGACAGTTCATCATCTTGTAAGAATTAATATGATTTAATTAATGAAACCTAACAAAGGTGGATTGAATGATCAACTATAGGGTGGTTCACCATGTTCCGGGACGTATCAGAGTACAAGTGCCGGTGATAAAAAAGCTTTCTATTGCAACACTAAAAAAATTAGCAGAGATACCCATACCGGAGGGGGTTAAAGATGTCCGGGCCAACCCGGTTACCGGAAGCCTAGTCATTACATATGATCCTGATCATTTTGATATTGAGAAATACCTGAAAAAAATGATGGCAGATAGTGAGATAATCGCAACAATCAGCATGGGGTGATATTGTAATGCCAACCAGCACGTCAAGAAGGGAAAGTGTATTTTCAAAAGTTGAGACCAGGCGTCTGAAATGCCCCTATCTTACTAAATGGATCATTTTCACCTGTCAGGCAGGAGATATACCTTACGTCCCAAGTTTGTTCCAACTCCAGGAGTACTGTAAGAGTAAACAGCATAAGAAATGTCCGCTTATTTAATTAAGAAGAATTAAATGATTTTATATCTTCTTCTCTCAATGCATAATTTGTAATTTTTAATTTGCGATAGGGAGGTGATATGTAATATATATTTAACACTGACGTAACATTTATGTAACATTTATGCTTTATCCTAAATCAGACAGAGATTTTTTAAACCAGGAGGAAACATGAAAAGATTAGTAAGTTTGATTGTATCAGCAGCTTGTGTTTTGACGTTTTCAGTTGTACATGCGGAGGATATTCTAACCGGCGCTGGAGCAACATTCCCTGCCCCTGTTTATCAAGCATGGGCGTATGACTATAACAAGGCAACCGGTATTAAGCTCAATTATCAGCCTATCGGCTCAGGAGGAGGCATCAGGCAGATTTCGAACAGGACAGTTGAATTCGGCGCATCTGATGCACCCCTCACCCCTGAGGAACTGAACAAGGCAGGCCTGTTGCAGTTCCCGGCTGTTATGGGTGGGGTTGTTATTGTGGTTCACATGCCCGGCGTAAAGCCAGGCGAGTTAAAACTGGATTCTAATGCTGTATGTAAAGCATATCTTGGCGAAGTCAAATACTGGGATGATCCAGTAATTAAAGCTCTGAACCCACAGGTAAACCTGCCGCATAGCGAAATTACCGTTGTCCATAGGTCTGACGGCTCCGGTACTACTGCAATATTTACTAGTTACCTTTCCGAAACATGTCCTGAATGGAAAACGAAAGTTGGGGCTGGAACTTCTGTAAAATGGCCTGTCGGCATCGGCGGCAAGGGAAATGAGGGAGTGTCCAACTATGTACATCAGGCCCCTGATGCTATCGGGTATGTAGAATTCGCTTATGCTAAACTGAACAACCTAACCTATACAGCGTTGAAAAACTCTGCAGGCAAGTATATCGAGCCGAGCTTCGAGGCTTTTGAAGATGCCGCTGCCTCAGCAAACTTTGACCCGAAAAAACACTTCGACCTCTGGCTCGTTAATGCACCGGGCAAGAATGCATGGCCTATCGCAGGCGCCACATTTATTCTGCTCGCAAAGGATCACAAACAAGCCGATATGAAAACCGTCAAGTTTTATGACTGGTCTTTCAAAAACGGCGATGCAAAAGCCAAGGAACTGATCTATGTGCCGCTGCCAAAGAGTTTAAAGGACAAGATCCGGGCATACTGGAAGGAGAATGGCATTTATTAGAAGTTAGATTGAATTAAGAGGGTCAGGTATGTATCATATATCCTGACCCTTTTAATTGCCTTTTATCCGATCATAATTGTTCTGGGCCAATTATATTTGATTCATAAGGAGTAAGCAGCTTGCCTATTCTTGAAAAAAAGAACCCTGTTGACTTCGTGTTCTCTCTTATAACAGCTTTTGCTTCAACGCTGGTGGTTATACTGGTTTTAGGCATCTTAATAGTGCTTATACAGGAGTCGTCGCTTGCCATCAGTCGTTTTGGTGTTATCAACTTTTTGAAATCCACTGACTGGGACCCTGTAAAGCAATCCTTCGGGGCTGCGACAACCATATTCGGGACCGTTGTTACGACAGTGCTCTCTCTAGCAATTGCGGTACCTGTCGCAATCGGCATTGCCATCTTTGTTACCGAAATATCTCCCAACTTTATGAGAGGGCCTATCGGGATCGCCATTGAACTCCTGGCAGCAATTCCCAGTATTATTTATGGCATGTGGGGGCTGTTCACAGTAGCTCCAATAATGTCAAAATATATAGAACCGGCGATTCAGAAGAGCGTCGGAGCGCTGCCATTAGTGGGAATCCTGTTCAAAGGCACGCCCATGGGCATCGACATGTTAACTGCGAGTGTTATTTTGAGCATAATGATTATACCTTTCACCGCAAGCATTTCTAGGGACGCTTTTAATTTGACGCCTGCCGTTGTCAAGGAGTCTGCTTATGCAATCGGGGCCACTAAATGGGAAGTTGTTAAAAACGTTGTGATCCCTTATTCAAAACTTGCCGTTTTCGGAGGGGTTACTCTTTCCCTGGGCAGGGCGCTGGGCGAGACCATGGCGGTAGCTTTTGTCCTTGGAAACAACCATCAGATCACTGCATCGCTATTTGATGCTGCTGCAACCATTACAGTATCACTTGCCAATGAGTTTACCGAGGCTGACACAGACATCTACCTCTCGTCACTTTTTTATCTGGCCCTTATACTTTTCATAATGAGCTTTATAGTCCTTGCAGTAGCAAAGATCTTTCTGCTCAAGGCTGAGAGGAAATATTCACGATGAACATCGATCAAAAAAGAAAAATCGAGAGCATCGTGGCCCTTACTTTGAGCACTTTTGCCGCCCTTTTGGGAATGTTCTGGCTAGTTTTTATTCTGGGAGATGTCCTTGTACGCGGTATTGGGGCTCTTACGCCGAGTCTGTTCCTTAACGATCCGACCCCGCCAGGCGTTACAGGCGGCGGGTTGCGCAATGCATTTATAGGGCAGTTGATGATAGTCGGTTTTGCTACTCTGATAGGCGTTCCCATAGGCATTCTGGGAGGCACATTTCTTGCCGAATACGCAAGAGGGACCAGGGTGGCACGGGCCATAAGTATACTTGCCGATATTATGGTCAGCGTACCTGCCATAGTGGTGGGAACTTTTATATATGCTGTAATGGTCAAGCCTATCGGGCATTTCAATGGCTGGGCCGGAGCCGCTGCGCTGTCAGTTATCATGATCCCTGTTGTACTCAGAACAACTGAGGATATGCTTTCTCTTGTTCCGTGGACTTTAAGGGAAGCGGCCTTTGCCCTTGGCGCACCGTATTACAAAGTTATCATCCAGGTGGTTTACAGAGGCGCGGCAACAGGCATTCTTACGGGAATACTGCTTTCCATTGCCCGGGTTGCTGGCGAGGCTGCACCGCTATTGTTTACGTCATTTAATAATTCCTACCTTTCCACTGACATGCGAGAACCGATCGCATCATTAACTACTACAATATTCCAGTACGCTATGGGCCCCTATGAAGAGTGGCACATTCAGGCATGGGGCGCATCATTTGTAATAACTATTTTCATTCTCCTGATCACCATAGCGGGCAGACTCATCATTAAATGGAGGTATAAATAGTGTCCGATATAGTGGAAATACAAGCTAAAGACCTGAACTTTTATTATGCGGGCAATGTACATTCGCTTAAACAGGTTAATGTGCCTGCTCATAAAAATGCAGTGACTGCTTTAATCGGGCCCTCCGGCTGCGGGAAGACCACATTACTGAGATGTTTTAACCGTATGCACGACCTTTATCCTAAGAATAGATACGAGGGCGAGATAATCTTCGAGGGCAGGAATGTTCTTTCAAATGATGTCGATGTTATCAAACTGAGGAGCGACATCGGCATGGTCTTCCAGAAGCCCACGCCCTTCCCTATGACTATTTTCGACAATATCGCATACGGGCTGAAGTTAAAGGGCATTACAAAGCGTTCAGACCTCTCGGAACGGGTTGAGAAGGCCCTTAAAAACGCTGCCCTGTGGGATGAAGCCAAGGACAAGCTGCATGTCAGCGCTTATGATCTCTCGGGCGGACAACAGCAGCGGCTTGTTATTGCCAGGGCTCTCGCGGTTGAGCCTCACGTCCTTCTTTTCGATGAGCCGACTTCCGCGCTTGACCCTATCTCAACCGGCAAGATAGAAGAGCTTCTCGTGCAATTAAAAAATAGTGTGACTATAATAATAGTAACGCACAATATGCAGCAGGCGGCCCGGATATCTGACTGGACCGGGTTTATGATGCTGGGGGAGTTGATCGAGTTTGACAGGACTGACAAAATGTTTACAGCTCCGTCTGAAAAGCTCACGGAAGATTATATTACTGGGAGGTTTGGATAATGTCTATATTCGATGAGGAATTGCTGCGGCTTAAAGAGAAAGTCCTTATAATGGGGTCTATGGTTGAAACTTCCATAAAGGATTCGGTAAGAGCGCTCGTCAACAGGGACAACCAGCTCGCCAAGACTGTTATCGAGAACGACCACCAGATAAACACGCTTGATAGTGAAATTGATGAGGAGTGCATAAAGCTCATTGCACTCATGCAGCCCATGGCCAGTGACCTGAGATTTATAACAACGGCGATGAAGATTACCACTGACCTCGAAAGGATGGGAGATATGGCATCCAATATTGCCGAGAGGGCTATTGAACTGAATGAAGAACCCATTCTAAAGCCGTACATCGATATCCCGAGGATGAGAGAAATTGCCCAGGGCATGACAAGAGACGCACTTGACGCATTTGTAAAAGGGGACAAAAAATTAGCAATGGATGTCATTATGAGAGATGATGAAGTTGATGACCTGAGAAATGCAATTCTTAAAGAATTGGTCTTCTTTATGGTACAGGACCCCGCAACAGTAACAAGGGCCACAAAAATAATCTTTGTGGCCCAATATCTTGAGCGTATCGCCGACCATGCCACTAATATTGCCGAGATGGTAATTTACCTGGTGGCAGGTAAACTTATACGGCATATGGCACTGCCTGAAGAAGGCAAACAGCAAGGGGGCTAACAAAGGCAAAAGGCTAATGGCAAAGTGCCAAAGGTTTAATAAAAGTAATAAAATTAAAAGTCTGCCCGTGTTTTACTTTTCAACCTTTTGCCATTTTGCCTTTCTCATGGCATCGTGATAGCGATATCATAGGTGCCCACTCCCACTTTATCAGCAATGCCCTTCTGCCATAACATCTCCATAACCTTTACACGTGCGCTTTTTGGCACCATGACAATAAGCTTGGTGCCGGGCTGCGCCAGGCCTTTCCATTGCTCGGCCTTTTCAGGAGTGATGCTGCTTTCAGTTTCAACTTCAACAACGGCAAGAACAAGACCGTGATTTGACAGGGTCATATCAGGCCCTCCCCCTGGATTAACCTTGATCTCACTATAATCCCTTCTGAACCTGTGTCTTAAATGGTCAACAATCAAATCGTGTACAAGGTGCTCGTTATCCATTTCCTATGTCATATCAGACTGTTGGATTTCTCCGCTGATATGCCTCCTCATCTGCTTTGCGAAGTTCGACGACACAATGAGTACTTAGAATAACAAACATATTTGAGAATTTGTAAGGGGCCTTTACTTCTCTCTCCTAATTGAGACGCACAACACCATCTGACCTTTCTAATACAACCTGCGCATATGATACAATTGGCGTTGAGTAAAGTAGAAATCATGCGTGGACGCATGTACTCTTTTCACGCAAAAATGTTTACTTTCATCTTTATGATCATAAGGATTTGAGGAGGCTTTGATGAGAACAATTGTTTTATGTGTTATCTTTTTATCATTGCTTATGCATTCAAATGCCTTTTGCTTATTGGAGGACGGAATGAGAGCCCCTGAATTTTTCATAACATCAGGGGATGATAAGAACATATCGCTAAATCAATTAAAAGGTTCAGTGATAACGATTTTCTATGAAACTAAAGAAAAAGAAATTATCGAGCAAAATCGTGAGTTAAAAAATGAATTGAATCAGTTCTATAAGGATCAACCCGATTCAATAAAAAAGCAAGTTTCAAGATTAGCCGTTATTAATTGCAGTGGCGCTGTTTGGCCATTTAAAGGAATCTGGGCGAAGAACTTGATAAAAAACTCCTTGAAGGAAGGAATAACAATTTACGGCGACTGGGACGGCAGCTTCTTTGAAAAGTATAAGATCATAAAGGGAGAAAGCAATTGCATCATTATAGATAAAAGAGGCATTGTTCGTTATTCTAAAGCAGGCAAAATTGAACAAGCAGAATTTTTCGCGATCAAAGAGCTCCTGAAAAAGTTGTTGTTAGAAAGCGCCTGACATCCGTGTACCGGTTACAGCACTTATATTATGACGGAACATCTCCGTCCTTTCCCTCTGCAGCGTCGTGTTTCTTTTGTCTCTTTGTAAAATCGACCTTAATGACATTACCATCAAATACAGAAGCGTCTTCATCACTGACTGTGCTCCTTGCCCGGAAGTCCTGCATTTTCTTTGACATGGGCAATACCATAAATTGCGCATTGAGATCGGAAGAATAGACGGCTGCTATATCATCCACTGGAATAAAACATTTCTGGGATGAACTGCCGAAGACTAGTGTGGCGGTAATCCCGTAGTCATCCCACTGGAAGTTCATCCCCGGGTTAAATACGAGGACAATGCCGTTTTCCCTTTCATCTTCAGTAAGGCCGCGGTTTCCCAGTATAACATGCTCAGAATACCTCACGAGTATAAATACCCTCCCGCCGATACGCAGTAACTCGTAAAAAACATGTTTTTTAAGACTGTTCAAACCGGCTGCCGTCTCACTGTCCACTAAGCGCCTCCCCAGTTCCGGGTCCCAATCTCCAGTACACCATTATATCTGAAATTGCCGCCTTTGAGCCCTAAAACAGCCCCTGCTTTAAGGTTCCGTCTTCCATTACATATGTCGGGACACCCCTGATCTCAGCTTTTCTGGCTTCCATAATGTCTTCTTCGACCATTCGTTGGGCCTCCTTATAAATATCTGCCTTTTTTGAAAGGTCTTTTCTGTTATTCTTAAGCCACTCTGCCTGCTCTTCAATTGCTTTTTTAGTTGCGCCGGGATGAATCTGCTCTAACGGAAAATACTTAACTACCACCCTATATTCTCCTTTATAGTTCTTGAGCTTCTCCCTGGCCTGCTTGCAAAATGGGCAGTCAGGATCAGTAAACATGTAAACCGTTTTATTTCCAGAGGGATTGTAAACAAGCCGGTCCTTTCCAGAGAGCTGAAAATCTATCTTGCCAAGTTCGGGCTCAAGTTTTTTAGTAAAAATCGGCTTATTGTTAACATAGATCATTGAATTTGGCACGATAGACAGACCATCGTCTGATACAAATAATACAATAGGCATATTCGTTCCGCCCTGTTTTATATACACAATAACAGCCTTCCACTTGGGAGAACTCGTAGCTTCCACTCCCCTGATAGTGTAATCTCTGATGGTGGTTGTAGTAGTTATGAAGTCATTTGCAACCTTTTTGTAATCCGGTTTGGAACACGATATATTGGCATACACACTTATTAATACTAAAAACCATAATATGATCTTTTTCACGTCTCTTCTCCTTGGCAAGTTATTATTTATCTTTTTATTTTAATCGTGCGATACGCCCTATTTAGCGCGTACATCATTATTATCCCGGCCAGCAGCATGGACAGGCACAACACCTGTCCCATAGTAAGCATGCCGAGGACATAACCGAGTTGCGCATCAGGCTCCCTGAAAAACTCTGCAAAAAACCGGAATGCCCCGTACAAAATCACGAACAGCGAGGTCAGTATCCCCGGCTTATAATGCTTTCTTCTCAATATCCAGAGCACAACAAACAGGACCACTCCTTCCAGAAAAAACTCGTAAAGCTGCGATGGGTGACGCGGCACAGGCCCCCCTGAGGGGAAGACCATGGCCCACGGCACATCAGCCACTCTGCCGTACAACTCTCCATTGATAAAATTCCCCAGCCTTCCGAGACCAAGCCCGATTGGAGCCGTAACAATGACAAGGTCCGCTGTCTGCCAGAAATCGAGCTTCATTTTTTTACAGAACAGGTACCCTGCAACGATGCTCCCGATAAGTCCGCCATGAAACGACATACCTCCGTGCCACACGGCAAACAGCTCCAGAGGATGGCTGAGGTAAAAGGGAAGATTGTAAAACACGACATAACCCAGTCTCGCACCTGCCAGAAGACCGAGTATGACATATGAATAAAGGGAGTCTATATCCACTCTATCCCGGCTTCCGGACTTTTTTAGCTGATACTTCACGAGAAGATAGGACGATGCAAATCCGATCAGGTACATCACCCCGTACCACCTGACCGCAAACGGCCCGACCCTGACAATTTCAGGATTGATATTTGGATACCGCAGCACCTTGTATTATACTATGAATGCGGTTCTTAATTGAGCTAACACACTCTAGATTCTGCAATTCAGACAGTACAGGGTTATTTTTCTGCAGTCGAGCGCCTGGGTTATCTGCAGTGGGCGAGTAACGCCGAGCCCACACATTCAACCGGAACGCGAATGATTATCCGTGCAGACAGCAGGATTGGAACAACGGGCTAATCGCTCGCAAAGAAAAATTACCCTGTGCTGTCTGAATTGCAGAGGCAGCCTTATCCGGCTTTCAGAACTTATTACTTTTTCTTTCTCGCCATTTTATAAATGAGGTAAACAACGCCGGCAAAGACGATGCCGGGAATTAAAAGGAAAACGATGGGCAACAGAGGAAAGAATACAACAAAGAAGATTCCGAAAACTACTAAAAGCACTGCAATTAGTATAAGGGTTGATGGTATTACAATAACCAACGCCGCGGCAACGAGAACCAGCGCAAAGTACGCTGCTATATAACCCCATACGCCGGACACTTTGTTCCCGTTTATGAGAATGGTTGTTCCTGTGTAATAGTTGATTGCTATTGCCAGCAGCAATATTACAACTATCACAATCATTATTTTTTTAATATTCATATTCGTTATTTCGCCTTCAAGTTAACATATTTCGCATTATAAATGCCGTCTATTTTACGTAATTGCTTAAGGATGTCGTCAGTTACAGGCTCATCAATGTTTAAAATCATCATGGATTCGCCGCCTGCCTGTGCACGAACTTTTCTTCCTACCTGCATCATCGATATGTTAATGTTCTCTTTACTTAATAGCGTTGCCACCTGAGCAACCATGCCTGGTTTGTCTTTATGAGGCAGAACCAGCATATGTACGGCAGGCTCAATACTTGTGTGATAACCATTAACTCCAAGAATTCTCGGAATATCATTGCCTATAATGGTACCTGTCGCCTTATTTGTTTCTTTGTCCGTGGTCAGTACCACTTTTAAAAGGCCCAGATAGCTTTCTGAATCTGTTGACGTCGATCTCTTGAAGTGTATTCCACTTCTTTGAGCTAACCTGGGAGCGTTAACATAATTAACTCCCTCACCGCTGCACTCTAAAACTCCTTTAGTAACTGCCACTACCAACGGAGAGATTTCTAATCCGGCTAGTTCGCCACAGGCAACTATTTCTATTTCCCGTGTAGCGCCGATTGTAACTTGTCTCACAAGGGATCCGAGGTTCTCAGCAAGTGACATATAGTGTTTTACAGGTTCAAGTGTTTCAGGCTTCAGGAAAGGGATATTAACTGCGCTTCTTGCAGGCAGGCCCTGAGACATATCCCTGATCTGCTCGGCAACATCAACGGCAACATTTATTTGTGCTTCTTCCGTGCTGGCTCCCAGGTGCGGGGTGAGAACAACTTTGTCCCCCATCTTCAAAAGTGGCGAACCTTCAACAGGTTCTTTATCAAAAACGTCAATAGCAGCCATTTCGACATGACCGTTTTGAATCGCTTCCGCCAGATCAGTCTCATTAACTATTCCGCCCCTGGCGCAGTTGATTATTTTTACGCCTTTTTTCATCTTGGCTATTGTGTCTTTGTTAATTAAATTAAGAGTATCTTTGTTTTTAGGAATATGCAATGTGATAAAGTCGGCCGACTTCCAAATATCATCAAGCGATGCAACATAACAAGCGCCCGCCGTTTCTACGATCTCTTTGCCCACAAACGGATCATATACCAAAACTTTCATGCCCATTGCCCTGGCAGCAGAAGCCACTCTGCTTCCAACTTTCCCGAAACCGACTACGCCTAATATTTTATTAAAGATCTCCCTACCTGTCAGCTTAGACCTGTCCCATCTGCCTTCCTTAATAGAAACATCAGCTGCCGGGATATGCCTGGTCATGGACAGCATCATGGCTATCGTATGTTCAGCAGCTGATACTGTATTGCCTTCAGGTGAGTTAATGACAATTATTCCTTTGTCTGTGGCAGCGTCAATATCGACATTATCTACTCCAACACCTGCCCTGCCAACTACTTTCAACCTGTCAGCGGCAGCGATTATGTCTTTGGTGATTTTTGAAGAGCTTCTAATCATTAAAGCGTCGTAGTCTGTAATGATGGCTTTAAGCTCTTCAGCACTGACAACAGGTTTATAATCTACCTCACAGCTGCTTTCCAGGATTTTCACGGCAATTTCATTAATCTTATCGGTTACCAATACTTTATAACTCATGATAATGGGCCTCCTAGTTAGGGTCTGCGAATAAATAACTTACTATAATATAGAGCAATTATTACAGATGTGTTAACGGCAAATTAATTTTTGGTTAAATTAGACTGCTCCGCGTCATTCCACCAACCGCCACCCAGGGCAACAAATAGTGCGACAGTGTCCTGGAACCGCTGGGCCGATGCCCCGAGATAGCCGATCCTGGCTTGATGGTACTGATCATCCGCAAGAAGCACTTGCAAATAGTTGGCTGTGCCGGCCCGGTAATTTGCCTGCACCAGCCGGAGCGCTTCCTCCGACGTACTCAGTGCCCGCGACTGGGCCTGCAAGGTCTCGGCATCATGTTCCAATGCCCTGAGGGTATCGGCAACCTGGGCAAATGCGCTAAGAACGGTCTGGCGATAATTGGCCAGGGATTGATTATAGCCTTCAATGGCAGCTTGCCGATTGTACCACAAAGTTCCCCCATGGAAAAGCGGCGTAACAACGCCTGAGCCAAGACTCCATATGCTGCTATTTTTGAAGAGGTCGCTAAAGGAGGTGTTGCTCACTCCGTAAGCTCCGCTCAAGGTGAAACTAGGGAACAATGCTGCCGTCGCTACCCCGATTTCGGCTCCGGCGCTATGCAGCTGCGCCTCAGCAGCAAGAATATCAGGACGCTGATGCACCAACTCCGAGGTCAGGGTTAACGGCAGTTTGACCGGGAGCGTCAGGTCTGCCCAATCGACTTGCGGCTGGACATACTCCGCCGGTGTGCGGCCTGTCAGGGTAGCAAGCAAATCCTCTGTCTGGCTTAGTTTCTGCCGTAGCGGCGGGAGCGTCGCCTCATCAGCGGCAAGCTGACTGCGGAGGCTGAGCACACTTGAGTACGGGACAGTGCCGGCTTCCCACTGCGCTTCGGAGATGCTGACTTGTTCCCTGTCTATACTGATGATTTGTTCAGCAGCCTTAATCTGTTCTCTATAGGCCGCCTGAGCAATGATAGTGTTTACAATATTGCCGGACAAGGTGAGGTAAGTGCCTTTAACCTCATAACGTTGAAAATCCACCTGAGCTCCCAGACTCTCCACTGCGCGGCGTTCTCCGCCGAAAACATCGAGGGCATAACTGACAGTCCCCTGGAGTGTAAAAAGGTTGAAGATGCTGAAGACTCGCCTGCCGCCCAAATTGGCAAGTAAGGACTTCTGACGCGTGGCATCAAAACCCGCATTAAGCTGTGGATAGAAGACTCCGTAACCGGCCCGGAGATTATCCTGACTCTGGCGCAAACTGGCCTGCGCAGCCTGCAGTGTTTGGTTGCCTGCGATGGCATCCTTTATCACAGCATCCAGCTTGGAGGAATTAAAAAGGCACCACCAGTCTGCGGCGACACTGCCACCCTGTTCAAAAAGCTGGGCCTTACCATCAGCAGGAATTGTCGCGGCAAGGTCTGTACCGTGGGTGTAGCTTTTGACCTCGGGTGGATTGGGACGGACAAAGTCCGGCCCAACGGTGCATCCGGCAAGAAACAGGTTAAGGCTAAGGTTGAGGGTGAGAAAGTAAAATAAAAACTTTGTTTTTTTATCACTCATCTTTTTCCCTCAACCTTAACCTCAACCTTAACCTGTTTCATCATTTCTCTCCAATATAGACATCCACCAATTGCCCAGGATAAATGCTAACGTTCTTTGGCCTCTCGAACCTGAATATCACAGGCAGTACCCTAACATCCACCCTTTCGGTCCTTTCATTCGATAATTCAATCTTGGGGGATACATAAGGCTGCGTCCTCACATATTGCAGGGGAATACTGATATTGGTACCCCGTATAAACATTTGCGCGTTCATCTGTGATGCCAGCGGAAGCCTGTGCACGAGTATTTCATCGATATAACACCTGACGCCTATAAAGTCCTGCGGCCATCCCATAACAATTGCCGGAACAGCGCCTTGCGTATATGTATCGTATGAGCCCAGAGAAGAAATGTAGCCGCCTGCAGCCACATTTATGGAAAGGACCACTCCATCTGCCGGAGCTTTTATGGCGTACTTGTCCAATAGAGCCACCGAAGCTGTGTAGGCTTTTATCAGCGCCTTGTACTGGTTTTCCTGGTTCCTTATGTCATAAATCCAGGCCCCTGCCTTTGTGAGTTCGTACTGCTTCCGGGCGACTTCGAGATTCGCTCTTGCGGTTTTAACGGCATTTTCCGCATTATCCAAATCGTTCTTACTCACCGATTTGGGATTGAGCTCGTAAGATTTCCTGAGCTTGTCCAATTGGTCTTCAGATGTCTTGAGGCTTGCCGCGGCAAAATCGACCTGGGCAACAGCAATTTCGAGGTTTTCTTTTCTCGGCTCGGCCTTCAGCTCTTCGAGCAGGGCGAGCGCTGCTTCAGCCTGCGATTTCTGCTGTTCGGCAGTCGCCCTTTGTACGGAATCATCCATAACAAGCAGCAGATCTCCCTTATGCACTTTTTGCCCTTCAGCTGCCGGGATTTTTACCACAACTCCAGGCACCTCGGGGTATATATTTATATTCTCTCCATTGCTTTGGTAGCTTTCAGTAATTCCACTGGCATAGATGCCTTTTGCATAGGGATTTGAGGCCGGATTAAACACAGGGGGCAACGGCTTGTGTTCAATGCCATATATATAAGCGCTTAACGAGCCGACCAGAATGCCTATAATTGAGAGAGAGAACAATATCTTATTCCTCACGCCGCCCTCCTTTTACGATTCCTGCAACTTACTGTCACATTGCGCTCACAGTCAAAGGGATTCCGCTTCACGCAAGCCTCCTTTTACTATTCCTGTTATCTTGCCATCAGCCATCTTCATTATCCTGTCAGCATATTCGAATATCCTGCTGTCATGCGTGACAATTATAATGCACCGGTTCTCGTTCAGGATGTTTTTCTTTACAAAATCCACAATTCTCCTTCCTGTTTCCCCATCCAATGAAGCTGTAGGCTCGTCAAATATAAGAATATCGGGGCTGCTCGCAATTGCCCTCGCAATAGCCACCCGCTGCTGCTCCCCTCCGCTTAATTTGACCGGAGTGAGCTGGGCCCGGTCCTTGAGACCGACTATTTCCAAATACTTCGCGGCCATTTTTATGGATTCATTCCACTCGACCTTTTTCAAAATCAGGGGGATTGCTGCATTTTCTACCGTGGTCAGTTTTGGGAAGAGGTGGTAATCCTGAAACACGAATCCCACCTTGTTCAATCTGAAATCAGCGAGCTGGTCACTGGTCAAACTCCAGATATCTCTGCCCTCTACTGTCACCGTGCCTGAATTTGGCTTGAGAATTCCTGATATAATGCTCAACAATGTTGTCTTACCGCTCCCTGACGGGCCTTCGATGTACAGCATTTCCCCAAAGTGGGCTTCAAAGCTGACATCACTCACAGCGACAGTTTTGGCTTCTCCTTCTCCAAACCACTTAACAAGCTTGTCAGCCTTCACTGCAAGATTGGCCATCTTAACCCCTGAATATGTCGAACGGCTCTATCCTTATCACTTTTCTTACTCCGATATAACTCGATATTGCGGCTATTATCAATACCATCACAAAAGCAAATGCGAGATTCGTAAAAGTTATCATTGCTGCATAGCTCGGCAGCCTGAGTTTGGCGAAGGCTATTATCAGCGAGGCCAGTCCTACACCCATGCCGTATCCGGTGAGAGCAGTGAAAGTAGCCTGAAACAGTATCATATATACCATTTCGGACCCTTTGGCGCCTATGGCTTTCAATGCGCCGAACTTTTCGAGGTTCTCCAATATAAAGGTATAAAAGGTCTGCCCGGAGATTGACAACCCGACAATAAAACTTATTACGGTCATTATCATCACGTTTATGCCGAGCCCTGTCTGGTATTTGTAATATTCGGAAACTTTATGGATGAATTCATCCTTTGTCAGGGCTTCATAGCCGAGCGATTGTATCTGCTGTTTGATATGTAGTATATCTGCAGCGCTCTTTGGTTCTATAAGAATATAAGAAATGGTGAACCTCATCGACGGAATATACTGAATAGCCCTGTAGAAGGTAGTATACAGTGTCGGAGTTCCGAACAGGGAGCCGACATTGACCCGTGCTATGCCGACAATAACTCCCCTGTTGTCGTTTATCTCGAATTCGGTGCCGAGTCCGGGGCTTCCGAGTTTGGGATATTCCGAATCCTTGACGACAATAAATGAATTTTCGGCATAGATGTCTTCGATGTGCCCCTGAATGAGATGTGGACTGCCAAGGAGACTTGCATCATCCAGCCCGATGATGGTTACAGCCTGGTAAACGCCTTTCCTGAGTTTTACAAGGCCGGCGCCCGAATACAAAGGCACTGCATATTTGACTCCGTTGATGCTCCGTGCCGCGTCTAATATATAATCCGGCATCGGGATGCTGTTGGCAGGCGTATTCACCGCAGGATCCATCACCCATATCTTGGCCCCTACATTTATAATCGTGGAAGATGCCCTGTGCAAAATACCCGCGAACATCGATGTCATCATAACCATCAAAAAGACAGCAAAAGTTATACCGACAAGAAGCGCTGCAAATTTACCCTTGTCGTTCACCAGAAGCTTAAATGCTATCTTCAGGATCCCTTTCACCGCACATCTCCTTTGATCGCATGCTCGTAAACTTATACCATAACCAGTGTAAAAAGGCAAAAAGGAGGTCACAGCCAGGGACTATGTCTTCGCGTTGCTGTTCAAGGAAATCATAAATAAAAAGTTACTAACATTTGTCAATAAAGTGTCAGCAACTTATTAAAAAAATACACGTTCTGGTCTCTTTTCGAAGCTGTAATTTGACATTTTTATGGTATCTGATAGTATTTAAATAAACTTTTTCATACTTCGTACTTCAAAGGAGGATGGTATGGCTTACACAGCAAAGGATTATGGGAAGTTAATAGGCATGGAAGGCTTCAGCGAGACATTGCTTAAAAATCATTTTACTCTTTACCAGGGTTATGTCACGAACACAAACAAGGTCCTTGATTTACTCGAAGCACTGATGAAAGAGGACAAAGGAGGCACGCCTGAGTTTGCCGAAATGAAGCGGAGGCTCGGATGGGAATTCAACGGCATGAGGCTGCATGAGTATTATTTCGAAAACCTGGGCGGTAAGGGAGCCATACAGAAAGACAGCAAGCTCGCCGCAAAGTTTTCAGAGGATTTCGGAAGCTATGAGGCGTGGGAGAAGCACTTCAAGGCTACAGGCACCATGAGAGGCGTTGGATGGGCAGTCCTTTACCAGGATCTCAATAACGGGAAGCTCATCAATTTCTGGATAAATGAGCATGATGCCGGACATCCTGCGGGCGGCAACCCGATATTGATAATGGACGTCTTCGAACACGCCTTTATGACCGATTATGGACTCAAAAGAGCTGATTATATTCAGTCATTCTTCAAAAATATCGACTGGAAGACAGTAGAGGCGCGCTTAAAATAAAGGTAAAGGTATAGGTTAAGGGTAAGTTAGAGATTTTTTCTATACCTGTCTTACTCTCAACCTTTGCCTGTCCGAAGGACATTTATGCCGCATGCCGGGTTGATGAACGCTGATGAACTGGGTCCGGAAGCAGCGGCCCTGCAACAGGCAAGGCTTCACATACGGGGGGGCAAACGCAGGCTGAGGCAGGGGAAGATCTCAGCCGGCATAGTAACACTCTATGATGCTTTAATCAGCGCTACAGAGTGGTTTTTACTTTCCCCCGGGCGACGGGCAGCGCTTCTAATTAAGGTTGATGACGACCTTGACAACGATAAGACAGTTTTTAATGTACTGGTCCGCTCCGGAGTGATTGGCAGGGAGTTTGACTACGACGCCTTTGACCGGATAGTTGAACAGGCACTACATGAAAATCTCTCTGATTACAATTATTCCGTGCTGCTTGAAGGAATAGAATCGGTGATGGTGCAGCTCGGGGTCATGCCTTTTGATGAGAGTGCGCTTCCTCCCGAGGACCCATCAACGTACTAACCCACATTATTCATAAATTTATACAAGGAGCAGTCAGGCCACAGTGCTTCACTCATTCTCGCAAGGCATCCAGCCTTGCTCCGAGGCTATGACAGCCTGTGCCACCGTCCTTGGTGTCACTTAGGCTGTCAAAGTCCGCTCAGCACCATGTCCCGCCTGCTCCTTGTATAAATTTATGAATAATGTGGGTTAACGTGACAAATCATCCCTATTATGATACAGTTATCGTATCAGTGAATTGGCTGCCCGATGAAGTACTTCGGGCATGACGAATAAATGCTTGAGAGGTGGTTATGATTTTTGTTGATGACTTTGATGACCAGCTGAGAAGGCTTGGCAGAGAATTCTTCATTTTTGACATTCAGTATGTGCCCGACATAACATCGTGGGCAGATCAGAAAGACATATCGCTGAAAGAACCTGCTCAACCCATGAAACTGATCACCGGCGAGGATAACCGTCTCGTGATGGTTGTGCAATCCGAGATCAGTGACGAGGTGCTTGGGGGCATTATCAACGGTCTTAGTGTGAGGTGGGCAGTCAGGGATGTTGCTGCCGACATCGCAAAACGGCTCAACAGTCTGGAGAAACAGCTTGCCTACTACTTTCTCAAGGAATATGCGCGGACAAAAAAAGACCTGGACGGAGACGAGCTGCTTGAAGATGAATGGGCGATCAACGAGATGGAGAAATTAGGGTTCTTTCGCAGTTAGGATCAATGAGCAGACTCGCTAATGAGAAATCTCCTTACCTTGCACATTCCGCCGCTCAAAAAATAGACTGGTATCCATGGTCTGAAGAAGCTTTCGAAAAAGCGCGCATCGAGGACAAACCGGTTTTCCTGAGTTCCGGTGCAATATGGTGCCACTGGTGCCATGTGATGGCAAACGAATGTTTTTTTGATGACGGCGTCGCCGCTCTGCTCAACAGCCATTTTGTGAGCATAAAACTCGACAGGGATGAGCGGCCAGATATAGACAGGCGTTACCAGCGTGCCGTATCAGCAATGGGAGCAGCGGGAGGATGGCCTCTCAGCGTGTTTCTTACCCCGGACAAAAAACCGTTTTTCGGCGGCACCTATTTCCCTCCTGAAGACAGTCAAGGAAGACCGGGTTTTAAAAAAGTGCTCCAGGCAATTATTGACCTTTACCGTTCCAGCAGAGAGGAAGTCAACAGTTATACTGAACGGCTCATGGATTTTATCAGGCCGGATGCTATGGTTAAGGGAGAAATAAACAGCGCGATGCTTGACGTCGCGCAGAGCACAATGCTCTCTCTGTTTGACCCGCAAAACGGAGGGTTCGGCACGGCCCCGAAATTTCCTATGCCCGGTGCGGCATCATTCCTGCTTTACAGGTATTTTCTTACCGGCGATGAGTCGAGCGGCAACGCTGCCAAAAAGATGCTAGAGTCAATGGCGAAAGGCGGGTTCCATGACCAACTTAAGGGCGGATTTCACCGCTACTCTGTTGACGATAAATGGATCGTCCCTCACTTCGAGAAAATGGCCGATGATAACGCCTGGCTTCTGAGAAATTATATTGACGCTTACTCAATCTTCGGCACCGGCTACTTCATGGAGGTTGCGCGGGGTATTATCAGTTTTACCATGGACATTCTCTCAAGCAGGGATGGCGGGTTTTACGCGAGTCAGGATGCCGACGTTACTGCTGACGACGAAGGAGGGTACTTTACCTGGACTGAAGATGATTTCAGAAGCGTTCTGAATGATGAGGAGTTTCAGGTCCTCACCCTTCATTTGCTCCATGACAAAGGCAGTATGCACCATGACAAATCGAAGCACGTCCTTTTTATTGCCATGGAAACGGCTGAAATTGCACGTACTCTCAAAATGGATCAGGAACGGGTTGACAGGCTGGTAAGCGTGGGCAAAAAAAAGCTTCTTCAGTCACGCCAAACAAGGGAAGAACCCTTTATAGATACCACACTTTATACTTCATTGAACGGCATGCTCCTCACATCGTATTTTAAAGCATACCGTGCGCTTAAAGATGGTGAGGTTAAAGATTTTGCGCTAAAAAGCCTGAACAGAATACTGCAAATCCGTTCATCAGGGAACGAACTGTTCCACTCAGATGGAATAAAGGCCCTGCCGGATGATTACATATATTTGATCGAGGCGCTGGTCGCCGCATATGAGGTAACCGGCAATAGGTATTATATGGGCAGGGCAGATGAACTTATGGAGCGGTGTCTGGAGAGCTTCTGGGACAAGGCCGAAGGTGGATTTTTTGACTCCGACACAGCAGTGCTCGGTCTAAGACTTAAGGGGATAGAGGACATACCCAACCCATCAGCTAATGCTGCTGGAATCATGCAACTGCTTAAATTATTTTACGCAACCGAGAAATCAATATATCGCCAATATGCAGCGACCGCTCTTGAGGCATTCTCGACCCAGGTGCGCGAATTAAGCATCCATGCCGGATATTACTTTTGCGGGCTCGATGCGTATTTTCATACGTTACAACTTACGGTGGAGGCCCAACCGGAGAGCAGTCTCGCCGCCGCTGCCCTATCTCTGTTTGCCCCTTACATGAGCATCGCATACAAAGAAGACCATAACCGCATTATCCCATGTGCAGGGGATGTATGCTATGAGCCGATCGACAACAGCAAAAACCTGCAGAAGTTCATCAATGATCAAGTTAGAAGTAAGCAGTAGTCAATAAAAACTAAATTCTGACTCTTCACTTTAACTGCAATTCAGACAGTACGGGGTTGTTTTTCTGCAGTCGAGCGCCTGGGTTATCTGCAGGGGCGAGTAACGCCGAGCCCAACATATATAGCTGGAACAAAGTTTATCTTCCGTATAGGCAGCAGGGCTGGTACAGAGGGCTAATCGCTCGCAAAGAAAAATTACCCCGTACTGTCTGAATTGCAGTCACTTTAACAATACGGATAGCGCAAAGATCGTGTAAATTACGCCTCCAAAAAGCATTGCGGCAGGTGAGATTTTCTTGCCGATCTGAATATTTACCAGGACGATCAAGGCTGATATCAATGCCAGGACTGCTGAGAGGAGCGCCAGTCCTGAGATATGCCATTCTGTAAACAGTAACCCTACCGAGACAGGAAATGTTGTCTGAAAAACCATTGCACCGGTTATGTTTCCCATGGCAAGCGTGTCTCTGCCTTTCAGCGTCCATGTCACGCTATTGAATTTCTCGGGCAATTCCGTGGCAATCGGCGCGACCAGCAGGGCAAACAGCAGGGGACTCATGCCCCACGAGAGTGAAAGTTTTTCGAGACTCCCGACAAATATATGTGCGCCGCCTACCATGACGCTGAGCGAAGCGGTTATCTGAAAGCAAATAAGTATCAAAGAAGTGGTCTTGTATGGCTCTGCCCGGGCCGATCGCAGTTGCAAACCTGCGAGCCTCCTAAAGTCGGACAACAGCTTTTCAAAATGCAGCTGATCGGCATGGAGTATCTCGGCACTTTCGGCCTTAAATGTCGAGTATACGTACAGCACATAGCCGGTTACAAGCAATCCTGCAATCAGGAGATGACTGTACGGTACGAGAAGTGGCAAAAAGATAGCTGAGCCGTACATGATGATGAAAAAGATGAGGTCGCGTCTTATAGAACTGGTATCTACATAAAGCACGAATTTTCTTTTTTTTCTGAGCATACCGAATACTACTGTCGCCCCTACAACAAAAAAGGCGAGCGTCGAAAGCATGAAGGGAGCGCCAAGGATTGCACCGACACCGATCTTCCTTGCAGTATTATCGCCGTGCAGGAGGATGGCGACCAGGGGCAGGATTGTCTCCGGCAAGGCAGTGCCGATTGCGGCCAAAACGCTTCCGACAACAGCCTGTGATAAGGAGAGACGCCTGCCGAAGGATTCAACCCCATTGGTAAAAAACTCAGCACTGACCAAAATCATAAAAAGGCTGCCAATGAGAAACAGGATCGGCTGTATCATCAGCGAACGAGCATTACAGGACAAGGTGAAGATTTGATTAGAGCTTCAGCTATGCTTCCGAGCAGGACTCCCTTTGTGGAGGACACTCCCTGGGCCCCGATGACAATCAGATCAGAGTCTCTCTCCGAAGCAATCTCATTGACGGCCTTATAGGGGACACCTATTTTAATAATGCGCACCGCCGCGTCGCATACATTTGCCGGAGAGGACATAGCTTTCTCAGCCTCCTGAATTGCATGGTCCCGATAGTTCTTTTTGTCCTCTTCGCTCAAATTCCTGAGACTGGCAAAACTCTTTTCCAGCTTGAGGCTGGAAAGAATATGGGCAACCTGCAGCCCCGATGAATTCTTCTCAGCTATAGCATGCGCAAACTCAAGCGCCCTGTTTGAATGAACGGAAAAATCGACAGCGCACAAAATATTCTTTATAACGATCGATCCCAATACGGCACTATCCGCTTTCCTGCCCCGAACAACCAGCATCGGCACGTTAAGCGATTTTATGAGCCTCTCTGAACTGCTTGTCCGTATCACATGAGATTTATGCCCGAGCACCATGGCGGTGACATTAAGAGCATGCATTGTCTTGCTGAATGTTTCGACAAGCATGCCGACTCCAAGCCTGACAGTCGCGGTCCCATCGTATTGTTTCAGGCGATCAGCCCATTGCTTAAGTTCCATACAAGTTGCCTCTTCTTCTTTTTCCATATAGGGCAGAAGATACGACGGGGGGGTGAGGGCATAATCCATGACGTTGAGGATTGTGATGTCCCCGCTGCCATCAGCAAGGGCCTGCGACAACCATAATGCATAAGAGAGGACTTTCTCTGTATCAGCGCCCAGATCAACTGCGGCGAGTATTGTTGTTTCCTTACGGTCCATGTATGCCTGAAGTATAACAACAGGCAAAGGTAAAGGTATAGGTATAGATCCAAAAAAACTAAGACAGCTTTTATCAGACTTTTTCTCTACCTATACCTATACCTTTACCTTTGCCTGCCTTTAATTTGCAATAAAAAAGAGGTGGGGGAGTGATCTCCTCACCTCTTATCTCTAACAGTTTACCAAGAGTTATTGGGATATCTATTTATAACTATAACTTCTCGCTTGCCCCGTTAATGTTTACTTCACAGCGTCTTTTAATGTCTTTCCAGCAGTAAATTTTGGAACCTTTGCTGCGGGTATCTTGATTTCTGCGCCTGTCCTAGGGTTGCGGCCCTTTCTCGCTTTTCTTTTTGAAACTGAAAATGTTCCGAAACCGACCAGCGTCACTTTGTGCCCTTTTTTGAGAGCTAATTTAACTGCATCAACAGTTGCATCCAGTGCCTTGCCCGCATCAGTCTTTGAGAGACTTGCGCCCGATGCAATTTTGTCTATAAGATCTGCCTTAGTCATATCCTTGTTCCCCCCTTTCTCCCAATAAAAAAGTTTTTTATAATTTCAAGACTGGTATACACGATAACAAGAAGATGCTTATTTGTCAAGGGAAAAATGGAAGAATATAATTTTCAATGGTGGGCATCCGCCCAGTTATTTCCCCGCCCAAACTCCACTTTTAGTGGGACCGAAAGATCGAGGGCAGCCTCCATTTCCAAGGCGATTAACTCCTGGATTTCGTCGATCTCATTTTCCGGCACTTCAAAAAGAAGCTCGTCATGGATCTGCAGCAGCATTTTCGTTGAAAGATTTCTCGCCTGCAGCGCCTTTGAAACGCGCACCATCGCTATTTTAATCAAATCAGCAGCTGTGCCCTGAACAGGTGTATTAATGGCCAGCCTCTCTGCCTGCTGTCTGATCGCCGCATTGGTGCTGGTGATTTCAGGTAGGGGTCTTATTCTGCCCAGAAGTGTGGTGACGTATCCCTTCTGCCTGGCAATCTGTATAGTATGTTCCATAAAACGCTTTACCCCGTCATGCTTTTTAAAATAATTTTCTATGTAGACGGCTGCCTCTTTGGGGCTAATAGAGAGTGCGTCAGATAAGCCATAGGCACTCATACCATACACGATCCCGAAATTCACGACTTTTGCCGCCCTCCTCATGTCGGAGGTCACTGCTTCGAGCGGCACCCCGAATATCTCCGAGGCTGTTCTGGTATGAACGTCGATGTTTTTTTTAAAAGCGTCAATAAGGCTTTCGTCTTCACTCATATGTGCCAATATCCGCAACTCAATCTGGGAATAGTCTGCTGAGACAAGCATATGACCTTTGTCAGCAATAAAAATCTCTCTGATTTTAGTCCCCCACTCACCACGAATGGGAATATTCTGAAGATTGGGATCGCTGCTGCTAAGCCTTCCTGTTGAAGTGACTGTCTGGTTAAAAGAGGTATGGATCCGGCCGGTTCTTGCATTGATAAGTTTAGGCAACGCATCAGTATAGGTTGTCTTGAGCTTATAAAAAGACCTGTAATTAAGTATTTCTCGTGGAAGTTCGTGGCTCTTTGAGAGTTCCTCAAGGACATCCATACTTGTAGAAAAGCCGGTTTTAGTTTTTTTCATCGGCTTCAGCCCGAGGTCATCGAAGAGCACCTTGCCGAGCTGACGCGGAGAGTTTATGTTAAAGGTGCTGCCGGCAAGTATATATATCTTTGACTGCAGCTCCTCCAGCTCACGGTCGAGTTCCTTTGATAATTCCTCGGTACGTTCTCTATTAATTTTGATTCCGGTCTCTTCCATATCAGTCAGTATATAGATAAGCGGCATTTCGATTTCAAAGTAGATGCGTTGCAGTCCGGCACTTTGCAGCTTGTCAAAGAGAATATCTTTCAGTTCCATTGCCAGTTCGGCATCTTCGGCAGCATACTGCGTAGCCTCTTCAATGGGGACCTCTGCAAACGATGCCCGTTTGCCCAGGACTTCGGTAAACGGGCGTTTCTTGTGCCCGAGGTGCTCAACTGCCGAATCCTGGAGGCTGTGGTCAGGCTTAATCGGGTTCAGCAGGTAGGACGCCACCATGGTATCATAGAGCATTCCTCTCACGTGAATTCCCTCCTGCCTAAGTATCAGCATATCGTATTTCAGATTATGTCCTACCTTTGCTACGGCAGGGTCCTCAAGTACAGGCGTCAAAATGGACAGGGCATCCTGAACATTGCATGGTCCGGTGTGCCTGACCGGAACATAATATGATCTTCCTTTTTCCTTGCAAAGGGCTATTCCTACAATTGAATCACTAAGGGGGTCCCTCCCCGTCGCCTCAATATCGAACGATAATTCAGAAATAGTGCCGGTATCGATTACCGCGTGAACTTCTTGCTGTGAATCATTTACACTATCTCCGAAAAGCGAACATTGTTTCATCTGGCAAGCCCGAGGAATTCCTTAAGATGTTTACGGCTTGTGATCGTGAAATATTCTCCGCGTGGCGCATAGCCATGAGAGGGGATGAGCTTTAGAAGGCTTCTGAATTCCAATTCTGTAAACAGGTGAAGAAGCGCTGCCCAATCAGGCTCTTTGATCATAAGGTCCTCCAGATGCGCCTCAACAGGCAGGCCCATATCTATGGTTGCAAGCTCCTTGCTAAGCCGTATATCCCCGATGTTGTCGATGATAAGCTTTCTCAGACGCACATTGTCGATCTTTTCGGGATGACTCAGCAGATTGTCCAGCCCCCCTGCCTTCAAGAGAAGTCCTTTCGCGGTTTTCTCTCCTATGCCCTTTACTCCAGGTATATTATCGACAGCATCTCCTGTAAGTGCCATAATTTCAGCAATATTTTGAGGAGGCATTTCGAAGCGCCCGGTTATATATTCCTTGTCAATAACTACGTCTTTCATAGGATCGTAAATTTTAATGAAACTATCAACCGCCTGCATCATGTCTTTATCACCGGTGACAATAAATACGCGGGACAGCTGTGAAGCGGCCTTCCTTGCAAGTGTGCAGATCACATCGTCCGCCTCGTAGCCCGGCATTTCGAAAACTGGAATATTGAAGGCCTTTATGATCTCCTTGATCCGGGGAATCTGAATGATAAGATCGCCGGGTGTTTCGGGCCGATGCGCCTTATATTGCTCGTAGAGCTTGTGCCGTTGGGTCGGCACCGGAGAATCAAAGACTATTGCCAGGGCATCAGGTTTTTTCTCCCGGAGTATCTTTAGTATCATGGTGGTGAAACCATAAATGGCGTTTGTGGGAGCGCCTTTTGAGTTCGCAAGCGCTTTTATGGCATGGAAAGCCCTGTGGAAATAGGAGTTTCCGTCGATCAGGTAAAGGTCCATCCATGATTATATCATTAAAAAGGCAAAAGGCTCAGGGCTAAAGGCTAAGGGGAAAAAAATAAAGAAAAACATACTTCTAATTTTTAGTTCTTTTTTCTTATTTATCCTTTAGCTTTTGCCCTTTAGCCTTTTGCCTTTAGCCTGTCTTTGTGGTAATATACACACGGTGATATTACATTAGCGTTCCACAGAGATATAACCCTTATGCTCACCGGCTTGAGGTCTGGTAAGCGTATCAGCGTCGTTAAATTCAAATATTTTTTTTGCAAGAGAGGACAATGGCAAATAATAAATATGTCATAGGTGTTGATTTGGGCGGCACTAATATCAGGGCGGCACTCATAGATTCCGAGGGGACGGTAGTGACCAAATCAAAGGTGTCTATCGGCAAAGACCCTATACAGGTCCTCTTCAAGTTGCTGGATTTAGTATATTCCGGCAATGCCGGGGAAGTTGCAGGTGTAGGCATTGCGGTCGCGGGGCTGATCGACAGAGAAAATGGTGTTGTCATGCGGTCGCCGAATATTCCGAAACTGAACGGCGCAAATCTGAAATCACAAATAGCGGACCGTCACAAGACACTCGTTGTTGTAGAAAACGATGCCAATGCCGCCGCTTATGGTGAGAAATCTTCTGGGGCTGGAAAAGATTTCAAAAACTTTGTTATGTTCACCCTGGGCACCGGCGTCGGCACTGGTATAGTTTTTAATGACGAGCTGCTGCCTGTGGCTGCTGAAATCGGCCATATGACCATCAATGCAGACGGCCCGCAATGCCCATGCGGCAATGTGGGCTGCCTTGAACTGTATGCCTCGGCAACAGCCATTATCGGCAATACCATTGCCGAGCTTGAAAAAGGGCACAGCAGTATTCTAAAAGATTTCAATAACGGTAATGTTTACAAAATTACGGCCAAGGATATTTATGATGCTGCGCTTGAAGGAGACCCGCTTGCAAGAAATGTTTTGCGAGAGGCCGGCAAATGCCTCGGCCTCGGCATTGCCAATGTCATTAACATCATGAGCCCTGATGCAATCATTCTTACCGGAGGTCTTATGGGCGCCTGGAATATTTACATAGAATCAGCGATAAAGGAGGCATCGAAAAGGGCTTTAAAGGAACTTTACGGTAAGGTGCAGATTATTGCTTCCAAGCTGGGAGATGATGCGGGACTTATCGGTGCTGCTCGCCTCGTTTTAGAGCAATACAGAACATAATGCTAAGAATTTTGAATGTTGAACTGTGGAATTTAAATATAAAATACATTATTTCATCCTCCGTTGAACATTCAGCATTCAACATTCAAAATTATTTATAATGTGCCATGCCAAAAAACATCCGTAATTTTACTATAATCGCACATATCGACCACGGAAAATCCACTCTTGCCGACAGGCTGCTGGAGTATACGGGAGCCGTAAGCTCCAGAGATATGATGGAGCAGGTGCTAGATTCAATGGACCTAGAGCGGGAGCGGGGTATTACGATCAAGGCACACGCAGTAAGGCTCGGCTATAAGGCCGATGATGGCAATGAGTATGTACTCAATCTTATCGACACCCCCGGACATGTTGATTTTTCATATGAAGTATCCAGAAGCCTCGCTTCCTGCGAAGGAAGCCTGTTGGTTGTAGACGCCACACAGGGAGTTGAGGCGCAAACCCTTGCCAATACATATCTCGCCCTCGAACATAATCATGAAATCATTCCCGTGATCAACAAAATAGACCTGCCGGGTGCTGAACCGCAGAAAGTTAGGGAACAGATAGAGAATGCAATAGGAATAGATTGCTCCGAGGCAATCCTCGCAAGCGCAAAGGAGGGCATAGGCACAAAGGAGATACTCGAGGCAATTGTCAGGAAAGTCCCTCCTCCCGCAGGCACCGATGAAGCGCCGCTAAAGGCCCTTATCTTCGACTCATGGTTTGACAACTATCAGGGGGTGATCGTCCTTGTCAGGGTCTTCGACGGAACAGTGCGGCCCGGTATGAAGATGAGATTGATGGCTGCGGGCAAAGAGTACGAGATCGACAAGGTCGGAGTTTTTCGGCCTAAAATGGAGACTGTGTCCCAGCTTTCGGCAGGTGATGTAGGTTATATTATTGCCGGCATCAAGACGGTTGGGGACACTAAGATAGGAGATACAATTACCGACGCCGCCCGTCCCGCTGAAACCCCGCTGTCAGGGTACAAAGAAATCAAGCCCATGGTATTTTCGGGTCTCTACCCGGTCGAAAATATACAGTATGAGGATTTGAAAAACGCGCTCGAAAAATTGCGGCTGAACGATTCGTCGTTCAGATTTGAGCCGGAGACCTCTTCGGCCCTGGGTTTCGGCTTCCGCTGCGGCTTTCTGGGCCTCCTGCATATGGAGATCATAAAGGAGAGGCTCGAAAGAGAATTTGAGCTTTCGCTGATAACCACCGCCCCTACCGTCATCTACAAAGTGACTGGTGTAAAGGGGGATGAATTTTTTATTGATAACCCTAGCAGCCTTCCGGACTCTTTTGAAAAGATAGAAGAACCGTATGTAAAAGTTTCGGTCTTTGTGCCGCAGGAATATATAGGACAGATACTGGAACTCTGCCAGGAAAAACGAGGCACTCAGACGGAATTCACTTTCATCAGCAAAGACCGTATAATGGTTGCCTACGAGATACCGCTCAACGAGATCCTCTGGGATTTTTATGACCGTCTAAAGTCTGTTTCGCGCGGTTACGCATCTATGGACTACGAATTCATAGGCTACCGTCCGTCCAAACTTGTAAAGCTGGATGTGCTGCTTAACGGAGAGCCTGTGGATGCCCTCTCCTTGATTGTCCACAGTGAGAAATCTTATTATAAGGGCAGGCAAATTGTGGAAAAGCTGAGACAGGTCATCCCGAGGCAGATGTTTGAAATCGCCATACAGGCTGCCATCGGCGGCAAGATAATTGCGCGGGAAAGTGTCAAGGCAATGAGAAAAAATGTCCTTGCAAAATGCTATGGCGGCGACATAACAAGAAAAAGAAAGCTGCTCGAAAAGCAAAAAGAGGGCAAAAAGAAAATGAAGCAGATCGGAAAGGTAGAAATCCCCCAGGAAGCCTTCCTGACTGTTCTCAAGGTGAAAGAGTAAGGTTAAGGTTGAGGTTAAGCAAAAAGACAAAGACTTAACCTTAACCTCAACCTTAACCTTAATATAACTATACGGGAGGCAATGACTTTGGAACGGAAACAGAACAAATTTTTGGAATACGCAAAAGCCATCGGCACCGCGCTGATCTTTGCGCTGATTATAAGAACATATATAGTGCAGGCATTCAAAATACCCTCAGGGTCCATGATCCAGACGCTGCTCATAGGTGATCATATCCTTGTGAACAAATTCTTATACGGAACACCCATTCCTTTTACTGATAAAAAGATTCTGGTAATTAGAAAACCTGAAAGAGGTGATATTATCGTATTTGAATACCCCGAAGATTTGTCCAAAGACTTCATCAAAAGGGTCATCGGCGTCGGAGGCGATATCGTAGAGGAAAGGAACAAGGTGGTTTTTGTCAATGGGAAGCCTCTGACCGAACCATATGTACAGCATACGGACAATTCCGTAAACAGTATTGAACCGAGAGACAATTTCGGCCCTTACCTTGTACCCGGTGGCAAGCTTTTCGTAATGGGTGACAACAGGGACCAGAGCTACGACAGTAGGTACTGGGGCTATGTTGATCTCAAACTTGTGAGAGGCAAAGCGATGATTATATACTGGTCATGGGACAGCACAAAAAACTTCCCGAGGTTCAGCAGAATGGGTGATTTGGTTAAATGACAATTTTGAATTTTGAATGCTGAGTTTTGAATTAATGAAGTGAAGCAATTTTTTCTTCCACAATTCAAAATTTAAAATTCAACATTCAAAATTTTATAAGATATGTTTACCGGATTGATCATAGAATTAGGTGAGATTGCATCCCTCGAAAAAAAGGCCGGGAGCGCAAGACTTTCAGTCAAGGCAGGGGAGATAGTCTCTGATACCGCTATTGGCGATAGTATTTCGGTCAACGGCATATGCCTTACAGTTACTGCCATCGATAAAAACATTCTTTACTTTGATGTTTCATATGAGACGTTAAAGAGCACCAACCTTGAAAGTCTGAAAAAGGGTGAACGTGTAAACCTGGAGCCGTCGTTAAAACCGAGCTCGAAAATGGGCGGGCACTTCGTCACCGGCCATATCGACGGTACCGGCAAAATACGCTCAAAAACGGTCTCTGGGAATGCGGTGAGGATAGTAATAGAAGCCCCGGCTGATATCTTAAAATATCTTGTCGAGAAAGGCTCGGTTGCGGTGGACGGCATAAGCCTGACTGTTGTTGATGTATCAAAAGATGCCTTCTGCGTAGTAATCATACCCCATACAGCAACATTGACGACACTGGGATTTAAAGCAGCAGGCAATACGGTTAATCTGGAGCCAGACATTCTTGCAAAATATGTTGAGAAATTTGTCCGGCCGGATAGCAGTTCCTCGCTTCTTTCAGCCCTGAAACAGTCAGGGTTTGTCTAGGAAGATAGGTAGAGGTTAAGGTTAAGGTTAAGAAACAGCTAACAAAAAAAGCTTTCCCTCAACCTCAACCTTAACCTTTACCCCCTCATGGAAAGGCAGTTTCTCTTTCTGTTATACTGGAATATACTTTCCAAATATATGATGCGTGATATGGAGGTCTGTCAGTGGAGAAAGGTAAAATCAACACTATAGAGGAAGCC
Source organism: Nitrospirota bacterium (assembly GCA_963710375.1). Lineage (GTDB taxonomy): Bacteria > Nitrospirota > Thermodesulfovibrionia > Thermodesulfovibrionales > Dissulfurispiraceae > JADFXI01. The sequence goes on along the minus strand of CAVPZX010000005.1, from coordinate 404,911 downwards.
CTTGAGGATATAGCAAAAGGCAGGATGGTCATCCTGGTGGATGATGAGGATCGAGAAAACGAGGGAGACCTTTGCATGGCTGCTGAAAAGGTCACTCCCGAAGCCATTAATTTTATGGCAAGATACGGCAGAGGGCTTATTTGTCTCTCGCTTACCCCGCAGAGAGTCGACGACCTTAAACTTCGCATGATGACCGAAAACAATACTTCTTCCTTCGGAACTGCGTTTACCGTATCCATAGAGGCAAAAAAAGGTGTTTCTACCGGAATCTCAGCCCATGACCGCGCTGTTACAATCCTGACTGCTATTGATCCCAAGACCAGGCCGGAAGACATTGCAAAGCCCGGTCATGTCTTCCCGCTGAGGGCGAAGCCAGGGGGGGTTTTGCAGCGGGCCGGACAAACGGAAGGGTCGGTTGACCTTGCAAAGCTGGCCGGCCTTAACCCCTCAGGCGTTATCTGCGAGATTATGAACGATGACGGAAGCATGGCCAGAATGCCGCAATTAATGGAATTCGCAAAACAGCATAAATTAAAGCTGATCACGGTAAAAGATCTTATACAGTACCGGATGCGTGCCGAGCGTTTCGTCAGAAGGATAGCCACTGTCCAGATGCCTACGAAGCACGGCGGGGATTTCACAGCTATTGCCTATGCTAATGACGTTGACAGCAATATTAATATCGCGCTGGTCAAGGGGGAGTTCACACCTGAGGACAAAGTGCTGGTGAGGGTGCACTCCGAGTGCCTTACCGGCGATGTGTTCGGTTCAAAGCGGTGTGATTGCGGCGATCAGTTGCAAAAAGCGATGGAAATTATCAGGAAAGAGGGCAAAGGGGTCATCCTTTACATGAGACAGGAAGGCAGGGGGATAGGGCTCGCAAACAAGCTCCTTGCTTACGAACTTCAGGACAAGGGCCTTGATACGGTCGAGGCCAACCTCAAACTCGGGTTTAAGGCTGACCTGAGAGACTACGGCGTCGGCGCCCAGATACTGGTAGACCTCGGGATTAAGAAGATGCGGCTGATAACAAACAACCCAAAGAAGATTGTCGGACTCGAGGGCTATGGGATTAAAATCGTCGAACGGGTACCCGCAGAAGTCCAGCCGCACGACAGAAATATAATTTACCTGCAGACCAAAAAGAAAAAGATGGGCCACATTCTGGAGAATGTATAACGCGCCTGGGAGGATTCGAACCTCTGACCCTCGGCTTCGGAGGCCGATGCTCTAATCCACTGAGCTACAGGCGCATAAAAGGTCTGCAATTATTGTAACATGAGACTGTGCCCTATTTGTAGCAAAGGATGGCCCGACTCTGCCTCGTTCCTCTGTCTGTCAAGAATTGAGACTGCATGGATTGAGAACTGAGCCGGCGTTACGACAAGAGCGTAGCCAGTTTCTCCAGGACAAGATTGACAACCTCGTGAGGCGCATTGCAACTACAACTCTGTGTTCCGACTCTTCCAATCAAGACTTTTTATCTGGTCTGCGAGAATTACACCGGATACACTCTAACCCTTTTGGAATTCCAACCTCAAAAGGATAACCTTTCACCCGTCTCGTTATAGGACACAATAAAGCCAAGCCGATTTTCTCGTTGTAGGCGGCCGGCGATACCACAAGGGCGGGTCTCCTGCCTGCTTGCTCATGTCCGGACTGCGGGTCAAAGTCTATCCAAACGATATGCCCCCGGTCCGGAATAAAATCCTTCTGTTTTACCATATTTCCTTACCCACCCTCTTCCCGGTGCTAATCTCGCCATGGATATTCTCCTTTGTTACCCCCGACAATAAACCTTCTAAAGTGAATTTCCTTTTCTTCTTAACGGGTGTAAGGATGATTTTGCCGCCTTCTTCCGAAACATCAACAATCGCTCCCTTGTGAAGATTTGCTTCCACCGCAAATGCCTTCGGAATTCTCAAAGCCAGACTATTTCCCCACTGCTGTATCTTTGTGGTCATATTTCTACCTCCTATATTGTATCTACAATAAGTATACTGTATGATGGGCTTATTAGCAAGTTTTGGCGTTATTATCAACACGCTAAGCTACCGCCGTGATTATTTTAGTGCGGTTTTTTCTGATTGAAGGGAGGCTGGATTCCCGTTTTCACGGGAATGGCGAAAAAACGCTTTCCCAGACTTTTTACAACGTCGTCAGATTTGAAATAACAATAGAATTTTTATGCCTGATTATCAATCAATAATCTGTTATAATTGTTACTGTAAAAATATTTAATAGGGGATGACCTAATGAGTCCGGCACTTTTTAGAATCATCATTATCTTCTGTTCTGTTTCCATCTTTCTGGCAGGATGCAAGAAAGAGCAGAAACCCCCGCCTCAGCCTCCGGTTGTGGAAGTCATGGAGGTCATTCAAAAAGACGTCCCTATCCAGCACGAATGGGTCGGCACCACCGACGGCATGGTCAACGCCACTATAAGGGCACAGGTCACGGGCTACCTTATCAGGCAGTACTATAAGGAAGGTGATTTAGTGAAGAAGGGACAGGTGCTGTTCGAGATCGACCCGCGGCCTTTCCAGGCTGCTTTGGACCAGACAATGGGAGACCTGGCGCAGCAGGAAGCACAGTATAAGAATGCCAGGGCAATCTTGACCGGATCAGACCTCTCGCTGAACAGAACGCACTGAGCAAGAAGGACCTGGACGACGCTATCGGAGCAGAGCAGTCAGCCCTGGCCGCAGTTACCGCAGCCAGGGCAGCGGTTGAGAAGGCCAGGCTCGATCTCAGCTTCACGAAAATCACCTCCCTCATCGATGGCATGGCCGGCCTCGCCAGGGCCCAGGTCGGGAGACCTGGTTGGACCGGCCCAGGCCGGCGAACTGACAACAGTTTCGACGATCAACCCGATCAAGGTGTACTACACAATCAACGAACAGGCCTATATCGACTTCATGAAACAGTTCTCGTCAGAGGCCGCGGTCTCGAACATGCAAGAAAGCTGAAGTTGGAACTTATCCTGGCGGACGGGTCTCTCTATCCATACAAAGGCACATTCTACGCCTTTGACCGTGAGGTGGACGTAAGAACAGGGACGCTCCGGGTTGCGGACTCTTTCCGAATCCGGCCAATCTGCTCCGTCCCGGACAGTTCGTAAGTGTCCGTGTATTGGTCGGAACTAAAAAGGGGGCCCTGCTCGTGCCTCAGCGGGCTGTGACGGAACTGCAGGGGAGCTACCAGGTGGCAGTCGTGGGAGCTGACAACCGGATAGATATCCGGACGGTCAAGGCAGGGGACATCGTAGGCCCGCTCTGGATGATCGACGAGGGCTTGAAGCCTGGAGAGCGGGTCGTGGTCGAAGGGGTACAGAAGGTGAAACAGGGCATTGCCGTAACCGCAAAGCCATTCGTCCCCGGGAGTTCCACCCGATCAGGAAACCTCACCTGCGCGCCGGCCCCCGGCTGCAGGGCAGTAGACCGTCATGTACCGCTTCTTCATCAGACGCCCCATCGTGGCGATGGTCATCGCGATCATCACAGTCATCGTCGGCCTGGTCGCAATGTCAGGGCTGCCGGTGGCGCAGTATCCCAATATCGTCCCCCCGAAATCCTCGTTCAGGCCACTTATGTGGGCGCCGACGCCCTGACGATCGAGCAGTCCGTGGCCACGCCTATCGAGCAGCAGATGAGCGGCGTGGACAACATGAACTACATGTATTCCCTCAACCCCAACAACGGGTTGATGCGGATGACCGTGAACTTCGACGTGAAGACCGACCCGAATACCGACCAGGTGCTCGCCCAACTGCGCGAGTCCCAGGCGGAATCGCAGCTTCCCGATCGACGTGCGCAACTACGGGGTGACGGTCCAGAAAGCTCTTTCCGCGCCGCTCATGCTCTTCGCCCTCTATTCGCCCAAAGGGACCTACGACGCCACCTTCCTGGCCAACTACGCCTATATCCACTTAAACGACCAGCTGACGCGGGTGAGGGGGATCGCCAGTGTCACGGTCTTCGGCGCCGGCCAGTACGCCATGCGCTGCTGGGTGCGCCCGGACCTGCTGGCCAAGCTCAATATCACCGTTCCCGAGATCGTCGACGCGCTTCAGAAGCAAAACACGGTGAACCCCGCCGGACAGGTCGGCGGCGAGCCCATCCCGCCGGGCCAGGAATTCACCTACGCGATCCGGGCGCAGGGGCGGCTTGTGACCCCCGAGGAGTTCGGCCGGATCGTCCTGCGCGCCAACCCTGACGGCTCCCTGGTGCGCCTGAAGGACGTCGCCCGCATCGAGTTGGGCGCCCAGGACTACAACATTCAGGGGCGCTTCAACGGCAAGCCGTCAGGGATCCTCGCGCTTTACCAACTGCCCGGCACGAACGCCCTGGAGGCGGCAGACGGCGCCAAGAAAGTGATGGCCAAGCTCAAGGAGTCCTTTCCGGCCGACCTGGATTACGACATCGCGCTCGACACCACCCTCCCCGTCACCGCAGGGATTAAGGAGATCGTCGTGACCCTCTTTATTGCGATGGTCCTGGTGATCATCGTGGTGTTCGTCTTCCTCCAGGGTTGGCGGGCCACGCTCATTCCAGCGATCGCCGTGCCGGTCTCGCTCATCGGCACCTTCGCCTTTTTTCCCCTCCTCGGCTTCTCCATCAACCCGATTGCCCTCATGGGGATGGTCGTGGCAATCGGACTCGTCGTGGACGACGCCATCGTCGTGGTTGAGGCAGTGGAACGCCATATCGAGGAAGGACTGACGCCGAAGGAAGCGGCCCTCAAGGCCATGGAGGAGGTTGCCGGCCCGGTCACGGCCATCGCGCTCGTCCTGGCGTCCGTATTTCTCCCGACCGTTTTCATTCCCGGCATCACCGGGCGGCTCTACCACAGTTTGCCGTCACCATCGCCATCTCGGTGCTCCTGTCCGCCTTCAACGCCCTGACGCTCAGTCCCGCGCTTTGCTCGTCCTGCTCCGCCCGAAGAAGGAAACGGGCGGTCCGTTGGGCTGGTTTTACAGCTGGTTCAACCGGATGTTCAAACGTACTACCGAGGTTACGTAAGCTTGTCCGGCATTGTCATCCGCAAGGCCGTGATCGGGTTCGCCATTCTCCTGGTGGCAGCTCTGGGTATCGGCTTGCTCGGCAGGCGGGTCCCGGCGGTTTTCTGCCCGAGGAGGACCAGGGCTACCTTTACGCCGTCATTCAACTGCCCAATGCCGCATCGCTCCAGCGCACCGCCGAGGCCACCCGCGAGGCGGAGCGGATTATCTTGAACACCCCCGGCGTTGAGTACTGTACCACGGTCATCGGCTTCAACCTCCTGAGCTATGTGCGGAACACCTACAGCGGCTTCTTCTTCATCAGTCTCAAGGAATGGGACGAGCGGAAAAGTCCGGAGGAGAAGGCCCCGGCCATCATGGCCCGCCTTAACCGCGAACTGGGCCAACTGCCGCAGGGGAACGCCTTCGCATTCTCCCCGCCGGCCATCCAGGGGGTCGGCACCTGCGGGGCGTGACATTCATTCTCGAAGACCGCGCCGGCAAGGACATCGGTTTCCTGGCGGACAATACGCAGAAGTTCATTGCCGCGGCCCAAAAGCGGCCGGAACTGGCGCGGGTAAGCTACGACCATTCTACCAAGTGTGCCGCAGTATTTCGTGGATGTGGACCGCGACAAGGTGCTGAGCGAGGGGGTGGACCTCGGCCAGGTGTATGGCACGCTCCAGGCCTTCATGGGCGGGCATTCGTAAACTACTTCAACCGTTTCGGCAGGCAGTGGCAGGTGTACGTGGAGGCCGAGGGCGACTACCGGACCGACGTCAAGCAGTTGGGCCAGTTCTACGTGCGCAACTCCAACGGCGACCCTGTGCCGCTCGCGGCGGTGACGCACGTCGAGCCGCGCGACGGGCCCGGAGTTCACCATGCGGTACAACCTCTACCGGTCGGCCCAGATCAATGCCACGGCCGCACCCGGCTACAGTTCGGCGCAGGCGATGAAGGCTCTGGAAGAGGTCTTTGCCCAGACCATGCCGTCCGACATGGGCTTCGATTACCTCGGCATGTCGTTCCAGGAGAAACAGGCGCAGCAGGGCGTGCCGCCCGCAGCCATCTTCGCGCTCTCACTGCTCTTCGTGTTCCTGATCCTTGCGGCCCTCTACGAGAGCTGGTCGCTGCCCTTCAGCGTTCTGCTCAGCACGCCCATCGCTGTCTTCGGCGCGTTTGCGGCACTCTGGGTCCGCGGGATGGAGTTCAATATCTATGCCCAGATCGGCCTCATCGTGCTTATCGGCCTGGCGGCGAAGAACGCCATTCTGATCGTCGAATTTGCCAAAGACGAATACGAAAAAGGCCAGGACCTGAAAGACGCGGCGCTTACCGGCGCACGGCTGCGGCTGCGGCCGATCCTGATGACCTCCTTCGCATTTATTCTTGGCTGCTTGCCGCTCGCAATCGCCAGCGGCTCCGGCGCCATCGCCCGCAGGGTGATGGGCACCGGCGTCATCGGCGGCATGCTCGCGGCGACCTGCATCGCCATATTCCTGATCCCGATGATGTACTATGTCATCGAGAAGCTCGGCAGAGGCAGGAATAAAAGTACATCGCAGGACAAGACGGCTAGAGAAAAAGTAAAAATGTAATCGCGGGCATACTACTCCTCCGGGCAGGAGAAGAGTGACATGCGCAGAATCGCGGCAACAGCGCTGCTTGTCCTGACTCTGTGCGGCTGCATGGCCGGCACCGAGTATAAACGCCCTCGGTTGAGACACCGCAATCATGGCGTTTCGGGGAGAAAGAGGCAAAAGATATAGTCAACACCGCCTGGTGGCAACAGTTCAAGGACCCTGTACTAAACGAACTGATCGGTACAGCCCTTCGGGAAAACAAGGACCTCAAAATCGCCGCGGCACGGCTGGATGAATTCATCGGAAAATATGCCGTCACGCGCGCCGCCCTCTTTCCGCAGGTTGTCGCAAATGCCGGCACGGAAAGAGAACGCACTACCGAACTTGGGCAGGAACCCCTTCCAGCCGGGACCCCGAATCCATTCTATCAGTACCAGGCGTCCTTATCAGCCAGTTGGGAAATCGACCTGTGGGGCAAACTGCGTTATGCAACAGAGGCGGCCCGCGCCGCTCTCCTCAGCACCGAGGAGGGGAGGAAGAGCGTTATCCTGTCCCTCGTCACCTCTGTTGCCGACGCATATGTAAACCTTCGCGACCTTGACCGGCAACTGGATATTGCCCGGCAGACCGCAAAAATTCGCGAAGAAACATACCATATATTCAATATCCGCTTCAAAGCAGGGTACGTTTCAGAACTGGAACTGAGCCAGGCCAAGTCCGATCTCGAACAGGTACTTGCGACCATCCCACCCCTGGAAAAGAGTATTGCACAGCAGGAAAACGCCCTGTGCGTGCTCCTTGGCCGCAATCCTGGTCCCATTCCAAGGGGCAAATCGATAGATGACTTGGAATGCCGGACATCCCGGCAGGACTCCCGTCAGACTTGCTCGCACAGCGCCCTGATATACGCCAGGCAGAGCAAAACCTCATCTCCGCCAACGCACAAATCGGGGTCGCCCGGGCCCAGTACTTTCCTGATATCTCCTTAACCGGCATGTTCGGTTATGAGAGCATAAAACTATCGTCTCTCTTCTCCGGCCCGGCGCGCATATGGAACTGGTCCGTTCCTCTCACCGCCCCGATCTTTACAGGAGGCGCCATTGCAGGTCAGGTCAAAGAGGCAGAGGCGATTCAGAAGGAAGCCCTCTTGCAGTACCAACAGACGATTCAGAATGCCTTCCGGGATGTGGAGGACTCCCTCGCAGACCAACACCGCACCCGGGAGCAGCTTGAAGCCTACGCGGCAGGTGGAGGCCCTGCGCACCTATGCCCGGGTGGCAAGGCTCCGTTACGATAACGGATACACGAGCTACATCGAGGTGCTGGACGCCGAGCGGAGCCTGTTCAGCGCCGAACTTAACTACACACAGACCCAGGGAACACTTTTCCAGTCATTAGTAAACCTGTACAAGGCGATGGGAGGAGGATGGATAGTAGCTGCTGATGAGCTATCAAAACGTTAATGCGCAAAGAAATAACCATAGCTGATATTGTCTTGCTGAGGGTTGCAAATGGGGTGGGCGAGGGGACTCGAACCCCCAACGTCTGGATCCACAATCCAGTGCTCTAACCATTGAACTACGCCCACCATAACGCGCACAGCGTTAAACGAAAATGCTCGATTATTCTGTGTCCGCGATAAAGCTTCCAAGTGCGCCTGAAGGGATTCGAACCCCTGGCCCACTGCTTAGAAGGCAGTTGCTCTATCCAACTGAGCTACAGGCGCAAATCGGGGCGAGAGGATTCGAACCTCCGACCCCCTGCTCCCAAGGCAGGTGCGCTAGCCAAGCTGCGCTACGCCCCGTATAATGAACCGAAGTTCTTACTTTAATTAATCGGCTGATTAAAAGTCAATTCTTGTTGAGATATGTTGCAAAAATGGGATTGACAATATTATAATATTTACCCTATATTAAAAAGTTCAAGCCACCGTAGCTCAGTTGGTAGAGCAGTTGATTTGTAATCATCAGGTCGGGGGTTCGAATCCCTTCGGTGGCTTTGTAAAAGACAGGTTAAGGTTGAGGTTAAGGTTAAGTAAAAAACATTAAGAACTTTTTTCTTCGCTTGCCTTAACCTTAACCTGATTTTCAGGAGAGGTACCCGAGTGGCCAAAGGGAGCAGACTGTAAATCTGCCGGCTCCGCCTTCGGAGGTTCGAATCCTCCCCTCTCCACCATAAGCTAATGGGGCTGACAAATGGGGCGGCATGGTTTTCCGGAACAGCATGAATAGTATAGACGGCTATAGCATTAATCTCTTTTTTAGTTTATACTATACATTTGCTGATTGCGGGAGTAGCTCAGCGGTAGAGCGTCAGCCTTCCAAGCTGAGGGTCGCGGGTTCGAATCCCGTTTCCCGCTCTTGCCCATGTAGCTCAGTCGGCAGAGCACATCCTTGGTAAGGATGAGGTCATCGGTTCGATTCCGATCATGGGCTTTGAGATGATTACGAATTCCTAATTTACTGAGGGGGGAGAGATATGGCTAAGGCGAAATTTGAGAGGGTAAAGCCGCACGCGAACGTGGGGACGATAGGGCATGTTGACCATGGCAAGACGACATTGACGGCGGCGATAACCAAGGTATTAGCGATGAAGGGCCTGGCACAGTACAAGGCATATGATCAGATAGACAACGCGCCTGAAGAGAAGGCTCGTGGTATAACGATAGCGACAGCGCATGTGGAGTACGAGACAGAGAAGCGTCACTATGCACATGTAGACTGTCCGGGGCATGCCGACTATGTAAAGAACATGATCACCGGTGCAGCGCAGATGGACGGCGCGATATTGGTAGTGAGCGCAGCGGACGGGCCGATGCCGCAGACAAGGGAGCACATACTGCTGGCGCGTCAGGTAGGGGTGCCGTACATGGTGGTATTTATGAATAAAGTGGACATGGTGGATGACCCTGAGCTATTGGACCTGGTGGAGCTTGAAGTAAGGGAGTTGTTGGTGAAGTACGGATTTCCGGGCAATGAGATACCTATAATAAGGGGCAGCGCGCTGAAGGCGATGGAGAGCCCGAGCAATGATCCCAATGCGCCTGAGTACAAGTGCATACTTGAGCTTGGCGATGCTGTTGACAGTTACATACCGACGCCAGAGCGGCCTGTGGACAAGCCGTTCATCATGCCGATAGAGGATGTATTTTCGATATCTGGAAGGGGCACGGTAGTGACAGGAAGGGTAGAGCGCGGGATAGTGAAGGTAGGAGAGGAAGTAGAGATAGTGGGGTTGAGGGAGACGAGGAAGACAGTGGCTACCGGGGTGGAGATGTTCAGGAAGCTGCTGGATGAAGGGCGTGCCGGAGACAATATAGGGGTACTGCTCAGGGGAACAGGGAAGGACGAAGTGGAGAGGGGCATGGTGCTGGCAAAGCCGGGCAGTATAACCCCGCACACGAAGTTCAAGGCAGAGGCGTACATACTGACGAAGGAAGAGGGGGGCAGACACACCCCGTTTTTCAACGGATATCGTCCGCAGTTCTATTTCAGGACAACGGACGTGACAGGGGTGGCGACGTTGCCTGAGGGGATAGAGATGGTAATGCCTGGCGACAATGTAACGATATCGGTAGAGATGATAGCGCCCATAGCGATGGAGAAGGAACTGCGGTTTGCCATACGCGAGGGCGGCAGGACAGTTGGCGCCGGTGTTGTTACGGAAATACTGGAGTAACCCATGAGAGATATAATCCTGTTTCAGTGCACTGAGTGCAAAAATAAAAATTATTCCAACATGAAGAACAAGAAGAATACAACCGAGAAACTCCAGCTCAAGAAATATTGCAGGCATTGCAGAAAGCATAGCGTGCATAAGGAGACAAAAGCATAAGGATAGGCCAGTAGCTCTAACGGCAGAGCATCGGACTCCAAATCCGAGGGCTGGGGGTTCAAATCCCTCCTGGCCTGCCATAATAGGCAGGTTAAGTCTAAGGTTGAGGCTAAGATTTTAAAGCATCTAAATTCTTAACCTGAACCTCAACCTTAACTTTGCAATTTAAGGAGACGGAATGCTGGACAAGTTGAAAACCTTTTTCAAAGAAGTGAAAACAGAGGCAAAGAAGGTCAATTATCCATCAAGGGACGATCTTCTGGGCTCTACACGGGTCGTTATTATTACGGTGATAATCGTCTCGGTGTTTCTGGGTATTGTCGATCTGAGTCTGTCTAAAATTGTGAAATTACTCATACGGTAAGAGGGGCGATGGCTAAGAGCTGGTACGTTGTGCACACATATTCGGGCTACGAAGAAAAGGTAAAGATTTCCATTGAAGAGAAAGTCAAACTGAAATCCCTTGAGGAAAAAATTACCAGGATACTGATCCCCACCGAAAAGGTTGTCGAACTCAAGGGGAAAAAGAAGAAGGAGACCAACAGGAAGTTTTATCCTGGTTACATCCTTGTAGAAATGGAGCTTGATGACGATACGTGGCATCTCGTCAAGAATGCTCCACGTGTCACAGGCTTTGTAGGGGGGGCCAGGCCGGTACCGCTTCCTGAAGAAGAGGTCGAAGTTATACTTCAGCAGATCGAAAAAGGACCTGCCCCTATGGTAAAGAGTCAGTATGAAAAGGGTGAAAACGTAAGAATCATCGACGGCCCGTTCAGCAATTTTGTCGGCTATGTGGATGAAGTCGATATGGACCACGGAAGGATGCGTGTTCTGGTGAGCATATTCGGGAGGCAGACACCAGTTGAATTGGCCTTCTCGCAGGTGGAAAAAGCTTAAAGACAGGCTATGGGCAATGGGCTATGGGCACTGGGTCAAAGAAAAAGAAATTTTTGGAGGTTATAAATGGCTAAGAAAGAGGTAATTGCACAGGTTAAGCTCGTGATACCTGCTGGAAAGGCGAACCCGGCGCCACCTGTAGGACCGGCGCTCGGACCGCACGGGATCAATATTATGGAATTCTGCAAACAGTTCAATGCACAGACCCAGAGCATGGGCGATACGCTAATCCCAGCAGTGTTAAACATTTATAATGACAGGTCCTTTACGTTTGTGCTTAAGACGCCGCCTGCATCGGAACTCATCAAGAAGGCGGCAGGCATTGTAAAGGGCTCGGGTGTTCCCAACAAGGATAAGGTCGGCGCCTTGACTAATGCCCAGGTGGAAGAGATAGCAAAGACAAAATTGCCCGACCTGAATACCACATCGCTTGAATCTGCGGCACGGATTATCAAGGGCACCGCCAGAAGCATGGGTGTGGAAATAAAGGATTGAGGAGGAGCGAGCAAATGGGCAAGAAATTTGACAATGCGGCGGCAAAGGTTGATACAAATAAAGAATACACCATCGAGGAAGCAATAACTCTGGTTAAGGAGAACATGGTTGCAAAGTTCGACGAGACGGTTGATATCGCAATAAACCTCGGTGTTGATGCAAAGAAGTCCGACCAGATGGTAAGGGGGACCGTTGTGCTCCCTTATGGAACAGGAAAACCTGTGCGTGTGCTGGCATTTGCAAAGGGAGAAAAGGAAAAAGAGGCGAGAGAGGCTGGCGCGGATTTCGTTGGTGCTGAGGACATGGTTGAAAAAATCCAGAAAGGATGGCTGGATTTTGACAAGGCTGTGGCAACACCCGACTTGATGGGAATGGTAGGCAAACTCGGCAAGCTGCTCGGACCGAGAGGACTTATGCCAAATCCCAAACTGGGCACAGTGACGTTTGACATCGGTAAGGCTGTTAAGGAGATAAAGGCGGGCAAGGTTGAATATAAAGTTGAGAAAGCGGGCATTGTGCATGTGCCGGTAGGAAAGGTTTCGTTCGATAAAGAAAAGCTCCTGGAAAATACAGCGGCTGTGTTGAAGGCCGTAGTAAAGGCAAAGCCCTCTTCTTCAAAAGGGAAGTATATAAAGAAAATCACAATGTCATCAACCATGGGACTTGGAATTAAACTTGATGTCGCCAGACTAAAAGTGGGTTAACAGCTGGCGAAAGGCAAGAGGCAAATGGCTAAAGGGTTAATAAAGGCACAAAATATAAATGAAAGCATGTCCGTGTTCTGTCTTTTACCTTTAGCCTTTAACCTCTCGCCTATTGCCTATGTTTTTATACAGGCTTTGCCTGTTTAGATACTAGTCGGAGACAGTAGGTAGTACGGCATACTTTAATTGGCAGCTATACCGGCCAGCCTACCGAGACAGTGACAGAAAAGAACGAGTATGCAGTAAAGAGTATAAGTAAGCAGTAGACTGCTTACTGCCTGCTGAAGTATTTACTGCCTACTGCTTACTTATACTGCTTACTGCCTGCTGAAAGATGGTCTCTAGGAAAGGAGGAAGCATTTGATTACCAAGGAAAAAAAATCCCAACAAATAACGGAACTGACTGAAAAGTTTTCACGGTCAAAAGCTGTTGTTTTCACGGAGTACAAAGGGCTGACTGTAGCCGAGATCGCCAACCTTCGAAAGCTCTTGAAGGAAGTCAACGCAGAATATAAGGTTGCAAAGAATACGCTGATCGCTATCGCGGTAAAAGGCACCCCCGTAGAAGCAGCTAAAGACTTTTTTGTGGGCCCTACCGCTGTCGCGTTCGGTTTTGATGATCCGGTAGCCGCCGCCAAAAAGTTACTTGAGTATTCCGCAAAGAACGACAAGCTCAAAATCAAGAGCGGCATTGTTGAAGGGAAACTCTTCTCATTTGATGAACTTAAAGCCATTTCAAAGCTGCCGCCGAGGAATATTCTTCTTGGCATGATGGCAGGGACCTTCCAGGCTCCTGCAGCTAAACTGGCCTGTGCGCTGAATGCAACTATAGCTCAATTTGCTTACGCTTTAGAAGCGGTAAAAAATAAAAAAAGTACATAAAGGAGGACATTTAGATGGCTGTTACAAAGGATGATGTATTCGGTTTCATTGATAATATGACTATTCTCGAGATGTCGAAGTTTATTAAGGAATTCGAGGAGCGCTACGGGGTAACCGCGGCTGCCCCGGTTGCGGTTGCTGCAGCGCCGGGTGCTGCGGCCGGCGCGCCTGCTGCGGCTGAAGAAAAGTCGAGTTTTGATGTTATTCTGACAGCAGTCGGTGACAAGAAAATTCAGGTCATCAAAGTCGTAAGGGAAATCACCAGTCTCGGTCTCAAAGAAGCCAAAGACGTGGTAGATAGTGCGCCCAAGCCGGTCAAGACAGGCGTCTCAAAGGAAGAAGCTGACTCAATCAAGGCCAAACTCGAGGCAGAAGGGGCTAAAGTAGAAATAAAATAACACGGGAAAGACAGGTTAAGGTTAAGGTTGAGGGCAAGATGAGGAACAAATCTGCATTTAGATTGCCTTTGTCTTTGATTTTACTTAACCTTAACCTAAACCTCAACCTGATTTTAAAGAAGGAGACCTATGGCTAAGCTTCTGAGAGAGAGAGTAAATTTCGGGAAAGTTCCGTTGGTTCTGGAAGTCCCCTACCTTGTGGAATTCCAAAAAAGGTCCTTTGAAAGATTCCTGCAGAAGGACGATGCACCTGAACAGCGGACAGATGAAGGACTGCATTCGGCGTTTAACAGTGTTTTCCCTATAACTGATTACAATGATACTGCATCCATAGACTTTATCTCATATACGTTGAGTGATTCAAAGCTGACACCCCGCGAGTGCATACTCAAAGGCCTGACCTATGCAGCGCCGCTGCGGATAAAGGTGAAACTCAACATATGGGAGAAGGATGATCGTGGAAATAAGCGCCTGAAAGAATCCCGCGAACAGGAAGTCTATATCGGCGACATGCCTGTAATGACTGATACAGGAAGCTTTATCATAAATGGAACTGAGCGGGTAATTGTCAGCCAGCTGCATCGCTCCCCGGGCGTTTATTTTGCGCCTGACAAGGGCAAGACGCATGCGAGCGGGAGGCTTTTATATACAGCACGTGCAATCCCTGCAAGGGGTTCCTGGCTGGACTTCGAGTTTGATTCTAAGGACATACTTTATGTGAGGATAGACCGGCGCCGGAAATTGCCCGCAACGATTGTGCTGAAGGCTCTTGGTTATTCCAATGAGGACCTTCTGCGGACTTTCTATCCAGTGGAAGAGATAAGGATTAAGGGCAAAGACAACTACACGCGAGTAGTCAGCGAGGTCCTTGCCGGAGTTCGTGCGAAGCAGAATATCATAGCTCCTAACACAAATGAGGTAATCGTAAGGGAAGCCAGCAAGATCACCAAGGCGGCGCTTAAGAAAATGGAGACATCGGGGATAAAGGAAATCCCTCTGTCAAACAGCGACATAATCGGCAGGGTCACACTCACCGACATAGTCAACCCAGCAACTGGAGAGATTATTCTCGATGGAAACAAGGAAATAACCGAAGAGGTGTTCTACACTATCCTTTCTTTGAAGATCACGACATTGCACCTGCTTTTTATTGACAACGTTAACTACCTGTCCTCATTCAGAGAGACTCTCCTGACCGACAAAGTGGCGAAACAGGAAGAGGCCCTTAAGGAGATTTACCGGAAACTGAGACCTGGAGAGCCTGCGACCGAGGATGCTGCCCGGGAACTTTTCAACGGTCTGTTTTTTGATCCGAAGAGGTATGACCTTTCACCGGTGGGCAGGCTGAAAGTCAATGAGAAACTCGGTCTTAATGTGCCTCTCACTACGAGAGTCCTGACAGACGCCGACATTGTCGAGATTGTGCGCTACCTTCTCAATCTCAGAACTGGCAAAGGGGAAGTCGATGATATAGACCATCTGGGCAACAGGCGGATACGAGGTATTGGAGAACTCCTCGAAAACCATTTCAGGATAGGGCTGGTGCGCATGGAACGCGCCATCAAGGAGAAGATGACGCTCACCGAACTCGAAAGTGCAATGCCGCATGACCTGATTAACGCTAAACCGGTCATGGCTGCGGTAAAGGAGTTTTTCGGTTCGAGCCAGTTGAGCCAGTTTATGGACCAAACCAATCCACTTTCTGAGATAACCCACAAGAGAAGGCTTTCCGCCCTTGGACCGGGTGGACTAACGCGTGAAAGGGCCGGTTTTGAAGTAAGGGACGTCCATCCTACGCACTACGGCAGGATATGTCCTATCGAGACCCCTGAAGGACCCAACATAGGCCTTATAACATCGCTCGCATCATATGCCAAGATCAATGATTTTGGATTCATAGAGGCGCCTTACAGAAAGGTCCAGCAGGGCCGCGTGACAAAAGAAATCGTATACTTGTCAGCCATACAAGGTGAGAACAATATTATTGCGGAGGCGACGTCATCAATCGACAAGAAAGGGAATCTCCTGGGCGGGGCCGTGTCTGCAAGGGTCGGCGGAGATTTTAAAATAGTCGCGCCCGAAGAGGTCCAGTATATGGACGTTTCTCCTAAACAGATTGTCAGCGTGTCTGCAGCCCTGATCCCTTTCCTCGAAAATGACGACGCGAACAGGGCCCTTATGGGTTCCAATATGCAGCGCCAGGCTGTCCCTGTGTTAGTGCCGGATGCGCCGATTGTAGGCACAGGCATGGAACACGCTGCCGCGAAAGATTCGGGATGGCTGGTACTCGCAAAACGGGCAGGAATTGTTGAAAGCGTTGACTCTGCCAGGATAGTGGTCCGGGCAACTGAAGAGGGAGCAGTTGACATTTACAACCTCGTCAAATTCGATCGCTCCAATCAGGGCACCTGCATGAACCAGAAGCCTATTGTTAACGTCGGGGATATAGTTGAGCAAGGCAGTGCATTGGCTGACGGCCCTTCGACCGATCTCGGCGAACTTGCGCTGGGGAAAAATGTGACTGTTGCCTTCATGCCCTGGGGAGGTTACAACTTTGAGGATGCCATACTTCTCAATGAAAGATTGGTCAAGGATGATGTTTATACCTCGATACACATAGAAGAATTTCAAGCTGAAGCCCGTGACACAAAACTCGGGCCCGAAGACATCACCAGGGACATCCCTAATGTTGGAGAGGAAGCGTTAAAAGACCTCGACGAAAGCGGCATCATCAGGATAGGTGCTGAGGTTAAACCAGGCGATATTATTGTCGGCAAGGTCACACCCAAAGGCGAAACAATGCTGACCCCCGAGGAAAAACTGCTGCGCGCCATATTCGGCGAGAAAGCTGAGGAGGTAAAGGAAAGCTGCCTTTATGTGCCCCCCGGCATCGAGGGTGTTATTGTTGATGTCAGGATCCTTTCCAGAAAGGGAGTTGAAAAGGACAAGAGGACGAAGAGCATAGAAGAAGACGATATAATCAAGTTGCAGCGGGACCTTGAAGAGGAGACAAAGATTCTCAAAGAAGAGCGTGCGTCAAAGATAAGAAAGCTATTGGTCAATCAGAAACCAGCCGAGGATTTCAATGATCCGAAGACCAAAGAACCGATAGGCCTGAAGGGCAAGAAGCTGACAGATGCGCTGGTGGCAAGGATTAAGGACGACCATCTCCTCAGGGTAAAGATCGAAAATGCCGATGCAAGGGCACAGATAGAGACCGTCAATACTGCAAGCATCCAATATATTAAGTTACTGGAATCGCGTTACCAGGAGCGCCTGGAACGGATCAAGAAAGGAGACGAGCTGTCTCCCGGCGTCAACAAAGTGGTCAAAGTGTTTATTGCAATGAAGCGGAAAATACAGGTAGGCGATAAAATGGCAGGACGCCATGGTAACAAGGGCGTCGTGTCAATGGTGCTGCCGGAAGAAGACATGCCTTATCTTCCCGACGGCACGCCAGTTGATTTTGTCCTGAATCCACTCGGTGTACCTTCTCGAATGAACGTTGGACAGATACTCGAAATTCATCTGGGCTGGGCAGCCAGGACACTCGGCCTCTACGTATCGACACCTGTTTTTGAAGGGGCCAAAGAAAGCGAGATCAAGGACCTTCTAAAAAAAGCCGACCTGCCTACCAGCGGACAGATCACGCTGCACGACGGGAAGACAGGTGAGCCGTTCCAGAGACCGGTTACGGTTGGATGCATGTATATGCTGAAATTACATCACCTTGTTGCCGACAAGATACATGCCCGCTCTATCGGACCATACTCTCTTGTAACACAGCAGCCTCTTGGCGGCAAGGCCCAGTTTGGCGGCCAGCGGCTTGGTGAAATGGAAGTGTGGGCATTGGAAGCATATGGCGCTGCTCATACACTGCAGGAATTCCTGACGGTGAAGAGCGACGACATCAGCGGAAGATCGCGTATGTACGAGGCTATTGTAAAAGGTGATCCAATACTGGAACCCGGAGTACCCGAGTCTTTCCATGTATTAATAAAAGAACTCCAGAGTCTCGGTCTTGATGTTGAACTCCTGGAGAAAAAGAAAAAGAGGGAGGAATTAGCTTGATAGAAGATATTTATGCCCTTTTTCAAAAACCGAAGAATCCTAAAGACTTTGATGCAATAAGGATAAAACTTGCTTCGCCTGAGAAGATCAGAGAATGGTCCCACGGAGAAGTAAAAAAGCCGGAGACCATTAACTACCGCACTTTTAAGCCTGAACGCGACGGGCTTTTCTGCGCCAAAATATTCGGCCCTGTAAAAGACTGGGAATGTCTCTGCGGAAAGTACAAAAGGATGAAACATCGGGGTGTGATCTGCGACAAATGCGGCGTTGAAGTCATCCAGTCAAAGGTCAGACGGGAGCGCATGGGGCACATAGAGTTGGCGACACCTGTCGCACATGTGTGGCTCCTCCGTGGAGTGCCGAGCAGGATAGGCACTCTTCTCGACATGACCATACGGCAGCTTGAAAAGGTGCTTTATTTTGAAGAATACATTGTCATCGATGCCGGCGATACTCCGTTGAAAGAAAAGGAACTGCTGACCGAGGATGAACACAAGAAGAAGATTGCCGAATTCGGCAACAGGTTCAAGGCGGGAATGGGGGCCGATGCCATACGCGAGCTTTTGAGGAAGGTAGACCTTAAGTCTCTGGCAGCCGATTTAAAGGAAAAAATCGACTCTGTCTCGTCTATCGGCGTAAAAAGGAAACTCTCCAAAAGGATTAAAACAGTGGAAGCATTTCTGAGATCGGAGAACAAGCCTGACTGGATGATCCTTGACATAGTGCCTGTGCTGCCCCCTGATCTGAGACCCCTCGTCCCTCTCGACGGCGGCCGCTTCGCCACCTCGGACCTGAATGATCTGTACAGGCGAGTAATCAACAGGAACAACAGGCTTAAACGGCTCATGGAACTGAAGGCCCCAAGCGTCATTATAAAGAATGAAAAAAGAATGCTCCAGGAAGCAGTGGATGCACTCTTCGATAACAGCAAGCGGGCAAAAGTGTTGAAAGCAGGCGGCAAGCGCGCCCTTAAATCCCTCAGCGATATGATAAAAGGCAAACAGGGACGTTTCAGGCAAAACCTGCTCGGCAAGAGAGTGGACTATTCCGGCCGTTCCGTT
Source organism: Nitrospirota bacterium (assembly GCA_963710375.1). Taxonomy (GTDB): domain Bacteria; phylum Nitrospirota; class Thermodesulfovibrionia; order Thermodesulfovibrionales; family Dissulfurispiraceae; genus JADFXI01. The sequence goes on along the minus strand of CAVPZX010000005.1, from coordinate 385,987 downwards.
GTTGTGGTCGGTCCCGAACTCAAGATGAACCAGTGCGGCCTTCCCAAGCGCATGGCGCTTGAGCTTTTCAAACCATTTGTATTCAACAAGCTTGAGGAGAAAGGTTACGCTACGACAATAAAGCAGGCAAAAAGGCTCGTCGAGCATGAACAGCCTGAAGTATGGGATGCCCTCGAGGACGTCATAAGTGAGCACCCCGTGCTGTTGAACCGTGCCCCGACACTGCACCGCCTGGGAATACAGGCTTTTGACCCTGTCCTGGTGGAAGGGAAAGCCATAAAGCTGCACCCGCTTGTCTGTACGGCGTTCAATGCCGACTTTGACGGTGATCAGATGGCAGTGCATGTCCCCTTGTCGGTTGAAGCACAAATAGAGGCGCGGGTATTGATGCTCTCGGTAAACAACCTCCTTTCGCCGGCCAACGGAAAGCCTGTAGTTGTACCTACGCAGGACATGGTCCTCGGCCTCTACTATCTGACAAAGCAGAGGAAAGGGGCGAGGGGTGAAGGGAAGCTGTTCGCTGATACCGATGATGTGCGTATTGCTTATGACTCCGGGGTTATTGATGAGCACGCTGCCGTCAAGGTAAGAATGAACGGCGGTTTTGTCGAAACAACTGTGGGAAGGATTATATTCAGCGAGATACTGCCCAAGAATATACCCTTTGAAGCGGCCAACAGAGAACTGACTAAGAAGGAATTGGGAAAGCTGATCGAGTATATACATAAAGTATCGGGGAAACGGGATACTGTTGTGTTTCTGAATGAGCTCGAACGGCTGGGATTCAAATACGCTACCAACTCCGGCATTTCTATCTGCATCGATGATATGCACGTGCCGTCTAAAAAGGCTGAGCTGATCAAAGAGGCTGAACAGGAAGTAATGGAGGTCCAGCGGCAGTATGCCGACGGTCTGATTACCCAGGGTGAGCGGTACAACAAGGTCATCGATATCTGGGCCAACGTTACAGAGAAGGTCGCCGATGAGATGATGAAGGAACTGGGCGCTGAGGAGGGCAAGTCGCTCTCCGAAGAAGAAATTAAAGAGAGCCGTTCCTTTAACAGCATATTTATGATGGCTGACTCCGGAGCAAGAGGCAGCGCAGCCCAGATACGCCAGCTTGCGGGTATGAGGGGACTGATGGCCAAGCCTTCGGGGGAGATCATAGAGACGCCTATTACCGCCAATTTCAGGGAAGGACTTACTCCGCTCCAGTACTTTATTTCAACGCACGGTGCGCGTAAGGGCCTTGCCGATACCGCATTGAAAACCGCCAACGCGGGATACCTTACCAGGAGACTTGTCGATGTTGCCCAGGACGTTATCCTCATAGAAGAAGACTGCGGCACAAGGGAAGGGATTACGGTAATCCCGCTCATAGAGGGGGGAGAAATTATTCAGTCCCTTGAGGAGCGCATATTCGGCAGGACGCTTGCCGAAACTCTCAAAGATCCCGTGACCAATGAGATCATTGCAAACAGAAACGTCGAAATTGACGACGAATTGGCAAGGAAGGTCGTGGATGCGGGCATTGATAGGGTGAAGATACGCTCTGTGCTAACCTGCCACTCAAAGATCGGCGTATGCGGCAAATGCTATGGCAGAGACCTTGCGAGGGGCGGCAAGATCGAGATCGGAGAGTCGATAGGCATTATCGCTGCCCAGTCTATAGGAGAGCCCGGCACGCAGCTCACCATGAGGACCTTCCATATCGGTGGAGCTGCTACAAAGATCATTGAGCAGGCTACGTTGGCGCCGAAGAATTCCGGGTTTGTAAAATTCATTGACGTAAGCGCGGTCAAAAACAAGGAGGACGTTCTGATAGTGCTCAACCGGAACGCCATGCTCGCCATTGTCGATAAGACAGGCCGCGAAAAAGAAAAATACAGTCTTGTCTATGGGGCAAGGATATTTGTGGAAGACGGGCAAAAGGTGGATGCCGCCCAGCGTCTGGTCGAGTGGGACCCTTACTCTACTCCGATCCTGACTGAAATCGGAGGCAGGATAGCGCTCGGCGACCTTGTCGAAGGCGTAACCTTTAAAGAAGAGGTTGACGAAACCACCGGTCTAGCGCATAAGGTCGTCATAGACTATCCTGCTCATATGAGACCCAGGATTTCGATAAAGGATGAACACGGCAAGACCGTTAAGAGCCCTGGCACAAATAACCCTGCCAGATATCTGCTGCCTGCGGGCGCTCATATGCTTGTTGAAAGAGGAGATCTGCTGGCGCCAGGCGATATTCTTGCCAAGATACCGAGGGAAACTACAAAAACAAAGGACATCACCGGGGGTCTCCCGAGGGTCGCTGAGCTTTTTGAGGCCAGGAAGCCCAAGGAGCAGACAATTGTCAGTGAAATCGACGGCATTGTCGAGTTCAGGGGCGCGCATAAAGGGATGAGAGTTGTCGTAGTTAAAGGCGGCAGCGAGTCGAGAGAATACCTGATTCCTAAGGGCAAGCACGTTACCGTGCATGAAGGCGACTGGGTCAAGGCAGGAGAACCGCTGATGGATGGAGCGGTAAATCCCCACAGCATACTCGACATCCTCGGCCCAAAGGAATTGCAGAGCTATCTTGTTGACGAGGTGCAGAAGGTCTATCGGCTGCAGGGCGTCTCTATCAATGATAAGCATATCGAGGTCATCGTGCGGCAGATGATGCGGAAAATACGGATTGAGGACCCTGGCGACACGATATTTCTTATGGGTGATGAAGTCGACAGGATGGTATTTGCCGAAGAGAATGAGCGTGTAAGAGGTGAAGGCGAGAGACCTGCCCAGGGCAGGCCGTTACTGCTCGGTATCACGAAAGCCTCATTGTCAACGGAAAGCTGGGTCTCAGCTGCCTCATTCCAGGAAACCACGAGGGTCTTGACCGAAGCGGCGTTGAGCGGGCTTGTTGACGAACTCAGAGGACTGAAAGAAAACGTTATTATGGGAAGGGTAATACCTGCTGGATCCGGCATGAAGATATATAGGGACACCTTCATCAAAGGCGACTTTTATTCCATGCAGCTTGAGCATGAAGAAGCTGAAGTAGAGTAACAAAAGTCAGGATAAGGTTGAGGTTAAGGTTAAGTCAAAACCTTTCTCAACCTTAACCTTGACCTTAACCTTCCTATGCCTCGTTTTATTGCTGATGTTATGCTCGGAAGCCTTGCCAGATGGCTCAGGATACTGGGTTTCGATACAATCTATTTCAGGGCCATCGATGATAATGAACTTATAAAGATAGCCCGTCAGCAAGAGAGGACCCTTTTAACAAGAGACACAGGTATCGCGCGGCGTCCCTCAATAAAGCTGAAAGGGGGAACCGGGGAATCGGCGAATCGGAGCAAAGTTGGGCCTGATGTCATTCTCATACACTCCAACTCGACTCTTGAACAGTTGAAAGAGGTTCTCTACAGACTTTTCCCCGATTCTCCGATTCTCCGGTTCCCCCTTTCAGATGGTCCCTCTTTCCCCCTTTCAGGTGTTCCCCGGTGTACTTTATGCAACGGAGAACTTGCTGCAACAGATAGGGAAGCTGTTGCCGACCGGATCCCGGAATATGTCTTTCTGAACGCAACGTCTATTCTTACTTGCAAGGAATGTGGTAAAGTTTATTGGTGTGGTTCGCATAAAAAATCCATTGATTCCCAGTTGGAAAAAATATTAGACAATTGGAAACACTCAGAAAAAGACTGATACTCTCCGGCCTGCTGATATTCCTGATAGTCGCTATCGGCACAGCAGGCTTTATCATCATAGAACGATGGAATTTTCTTGATGCCCTTTATATGACCATTATAACCCTTACCACTGTCGGCTATGCGGAAGTCCATAATCTATCGTCGGAAGGAAGGATATTTAATATTTTCCTTATCATTGGGGGTGTGGGCACGGTTTTCTACGCGCTTAGCACGGGGGCCAAGGTGGTGCTGGAAGGAGAACTTCAAGACATGTTCGGGAGGAATAGATTGGAAAAGAAAATAAGAGATCTGCATGACCACTATATTATTTGCGGGTATGGCCGGATGGGTAGAATCATATGCAGAGAGTTAAATGCAAAGGGGGAAAAGTTCATTGTTATTGAAAAGAACCCCAATAAGCTGCATGAGAAAGACAATATCCTTATTGTAGAGGGTGATGCAACACAAGATGCGGTGCTGATAGATGCAGGTATCGAAAAGGCAAAGGGACTGATAACGGTACTGCCGACCGATGCGGAAAATCTTTTTGTTGTCCTGAGTGCCCGCGGCCTCAACCCCCAACTTTTAATAGTCGCCCGTGCAGGGGAGGAGGGTTCGGGACGGAAACTGCTCCGGGCCGGTGCAGACAGGGTAACATCGCCATATCATATAGGCGGTCTCCATATCGCTCATACTATACTCAAGCCGGCTGTAGTGGATTTTATAGAATTCGCTACACAAAGCGGTAATATCGATCTTCAAATGGAAGAGGTCTCTATTTCGGAGGGCTCCAGACTAGTCGGGGTAACACTGGACGAAGGCGGCATAGGGCGGGACCTCGGGATTATCATTGTCGCAATCAGAAAAAGTTCGGGGGAGATGAAGTTCAATCCCACCTCACAAAATATTATTGAAGCCGGTGATACGTTGATTGCCCTGGGAGAGGTCCCTAAATTAAGGGTGCTGGAAGATATATCTGCGAGAGGGAAATGATTCAAGCGGAGCATTCATAAAATAGCTCATATGAAAAGACAGAGCAAAATTGACGAGTTGCTTGAAAAGGTGCTGGAGCATGTCAAAGGATTTATTCTGGCCGCATTCGTAACTGTTGCAATCCTCAGTCTGCTGGTCGGCTACCGGTACAATCGCTATACGGAGGACGACCCGCAGTTCTGTGCCACCTGCCACCTGATGAAAGATGCTTTTATCGAATGGGAAAAAGGCAAGCACAGGGACGTGGTCTGCCAGAAGTGCCACCAGTTGAGCATCCTGGAGAAAAACCGGCTCCTTATCGCGTATGTTGTAAAAGGCACTCAGCCACTTGCCCAGACCCACGGCCGTGAAAAACCCTGGTTAGCATGCAAGGGTTGCCATATGGAAAGTATTGAGCAGGGCTCTGTTACGACTACCGAGTCGTACGGACATGCCCGGCATGTCTTCTTCCAGAAACTGACATGCCGGGTATGCCATGAGAGAACATTTCATAATTTCCGACCCTCTGAAACAGCGTGTCAGAACTGCCATAAGGACAAGAGCGTTCACGGGGTCGGCATGGATACGTCCTCATGCCTCAGCTGCCATGCTTTCTCCGAAAAAACACCTAAGATGATTCCCAACGACCGGTGCAACAGGTGCCACACTCAAGTCCATAAAACTGGTCCGATGTCAGGACTTCTCTGCCACGCGTGCCACAAACCGCATAGCGCTGTTGAGCCTGCTGCAGCAACCTGCGTGAACAAGTGCCACCACAATAAGACCTCTTCAGGCCAACATGCGTTGCACTTTCGGCAAGGGATCGATTGTATGTACTGCCACAAACCACATACCTGGCTTGTGGGAAAAAGCAGGGCCAAAATACTTTGCGGCAAGTGTCACAAGCCTAAAAATCCCTTTCTGTTTAGCGATTAACAATAGCCTATCCAATCATCTGATTTTTAGCAATTGCGCAAATACAAACAACTTGTTTTGCAAACATGCGAAAGATTTCAAGGTAAAAACCTTTTAAAATCAATGCATACACGGCTGGCATGAGAAGTGCTTTATTTAAGACAGATACACCGACCACAAATAAGTAAGGAGGTACATAAAGATGGCAAACGGTAATGGTTTAGGAGAGATGGCAAAAAAGGGATTATATACTGGAATAGGGGCTGGTCTCGTTTTATTCGCACTTACAGGGTTGCTTCCAGGCTCCTTTATCGGAGGAGTGGTCGGACTTAACATCGCGGGCCGCATCTTCGGACTGCCGTTGACTGCATCTGTGCTGCCCAGGATCATTGTGAGTGTATCCATGGTGCTTGGGGTGATGCTAGCAGGGGTGGTCTTTGTGGTGGGCTTCTCTTTGTTGGGCTGGTTGGTCGGGCATGCTGTGGATACGATAAGGCATGGCAAGAGAATTGAAAGAGAAGTTACATCCGTAGTTAAATAATAATATAGAAAAATAGAGGAGGAAGATAAATAATTATGTTGTTTGTTATCAGCGGAACGAGGGTGTCACTGACAGAGAGCAAAAGTCCCTGCAGTGAGGCAAAAGAATATGAGCTGACCCCTTTGGATTACAGAGATGTAAAAACGCTAGATGAGGCAAAGGGAAAAATCTGGTATAAGGATTGGATCGCTGAAGGCGAAAATCACAGGGAAGAAAACGGAATGATCGTATGCGATAAAAAGGCTAAAACAAAACAATGGGTAGTCGAGATCAACAGTCTCGATGAATTATTGGACTTCCAGAGCAAATACGGCGATATTATCATTTCCTACAGTTCACCGTATAAAGAGGTGAAGAAGGAAATAATAATTCAGGGCAAAAAAAGGTAGCAAATATAAATAAGGAGGGGAGTAAAAATGGCAACGAATGATATGGCAAAGAAAGGATTGTATATTGGGACAGGTATGGGACTGGTTCTGTTGGTACTGGTAGGAGTGCTTCCAGGCTCATTTGTCGGAGGGTATGTCGGATTGAAGATTGCGGAGGGCATGTTTGGGCCTATAGTGGCAGGGGCTATAATGCCGCGGCTGATTGTCGCCTTTTCCATGATAGCGGGAGTACTGATGACCGCTGTCGTCTTTGTTGTCGGCCTTGGTGTGCTGGGATGGGCAGCGGGTTTCATCGCAGACGCTGTGAAGGCCAGTAAAGTGGCGATACCTGAGACCCATAGGGTAGCGGAAAAGATATAATATAACGGAAGATGGATTTCCACTTGTCTGCACAAAAGAGTGGAAGGGGCAGTTTGCGGAATAAGACGCCTGTATCATTAAAAACCGCCGGAGCGCACCGGCGGTTTTTAATGATAGACTAAAAGTGTCTCGGTTTATCAATCCCGCAGCCAGCTGTGGGATTAGCAAAAAGGTTTTGAGCACACAGCAAGCTTTTAAAAAGATACGGGCTCGCGAATAAATACCTTGTGCATTCAGGCGCTCGGATTTGGGTCAGATTTGGCTGATCCGACTGAGCAAAACCGCAGGCGTAGCATAGCTACGTTGAGGATTTTGTGACTGAGGATCGGGCAAAGATGGCCTAAATCCGAGATGCATCAATGTACAAGGTATTTATTCGCGAGCCCTTAAGGAGGAGTTATGGAAAATGAGTCAAAACCACCTGTGAAAACCTCGGAAATAATGGATAGCCTGACAAAGTCTTTGAAGTCCTCGTTCCTGGTGGAATGGTATTCCACTATGACCGGGTTCCTTTCAGGCAGCAAGTCCTTTTATGTTCTGTTAGGCATAGGTGTTATCATCGTATACGCCGGTTCCCTCGGAGCTTTGGATGCGGTCCGTATAGGGTACCTGAATGCATATGGAGTAAGCAGGGAGGTACCCTGGGGCATACTGATTTCAACCTACATCTTCTTTGTGGTAACATCCACCGGTCTTTGTATAGTTTCATCCATCGGGCATGTTTTCGGCGTCAAGAACTTTATGCCCATCGCAAAGCGGGCGGTCTTCCTCTCGATCGTCACCATCGTAGCGGGGTTCACCGTGATTTTATTCGAGATAGAGAACCCCTTTAGAATGGCCCTTTACAATGTGATCTCACCGGGGCTGACCTCCAATATCTGGTGGATGGGCACCCTTTACGGCGCATATATGTTTTTCATGATTGTCGAGTTCATCTTCCTTTTGTTGGATAACCACAAATTCGCCACCTATTTCGGGCTGGCAGGGTTGATCTCCGGTGTCAGTGCACACAGCAACCTGGGCGCTATCTTTGGTATGCTGCACGCGCGTGAATACTGGTACGGACCGTTCCTGCCCGTTTATTTCATCGCTTCGGCGATCATGTCGGGGTGCGCCACAATCATCTTCTTTACGTGGCTGGGGTACAAGATCACAAACGAGAAGATGGACAGGCCTATGCTCCGCTCCATGGAGGCCATCTCAAAACTCTTAATGCTTATGATCGTGGTGACTCTATTTCTTGTCGCCTGGAAGATCCTCACCGGCCTGGTAGGTGGACCCGATAAAATCGAGGCCCTCACGGCTATGATGAGCGGCTCCTATGCTTTCAATTTCTGGGTTATAGAGATACTTATGGGATTGATTATCCCGTTCGTGATCTTGCTGACCTCCAAAGGTAAGAATATCAATATAGCATTCCTCGCTTCCGCCATGATGATTTTCGCAATCTTCTTTATGAGGTACGATCTCCTGGTAATCGGAGAGCTTGTACCTGTCTATCATGATCTTGGTGTCAAGGAATATCCCGGGTTGTTGTCATATACCCCTTCTTTCCATGAGATACTTATTGTCCTGGCCGGCATGGGATTGACAGCCACGACATTCATGATGGGAGAGAAGGTCTTCCGCGGGCACAAGAGCGAGATACATTAAACTGCAGAAAACGGAGGTTAGACAATGAAGAACGGGAAAATAGATTTCGAGAAACTAAAAAAGGAGAGTATGGACTCTGTCTCGCCTATGGAGCGCAGGGAATTCCTGAGGGTGGGACTGATAATTACAGGAGTGTTCGCGGGAGGCACGGTATTCTCTGTGATGTCGAATCTGAACAAAGTTTTCGCATCCCCTGAGGAGGCGGCTGAAAAGTATCCGTACAAGCCGCATTATGGGATGGTGCTGAGGCAGGACAGGTGCATTGACTGCGGGCGATGTCTCGAGGCCTGCCGCATAACAAACGAAGTGCCCTCGTATGGTTACCGGACGAGGATACTCGAAAAAGATGTCCCGGATGCCATAGGCAGGACGAGGGAATTTATTCCAGTACTTTGCAACCAATGCAATAATCCCCCATGCGTCAGGGCCTGCCCGACGAGGGCGACCTTCAAGGACGAGAAAACAGGGATTGTCCTAATGATAAGCTATAAATGCATCGGCTGCAAGACCTGCATGCTGGCTTGCCCGTACAATGCACGGTATTTTAATGAAGAGAGGCATGCCATTGACAAGTGCAATTTCTGTTATGACACCCGCCTCTCCAAGGGTGAAAAACTGACTGCCTGTGCTGCGGCATGTCCGACCAAGACGAGGAATTTCGGAGATTTATCAGACCCCGCCAGCGAGGTCTACAAAATGGTGCACCAACTGGATAAAGTGGTATGGGTTTTACGCCCTGATGTTGGAGCACTACCCAATGTCTTTTACACAAAGGGATAATATATTTAATAGGGGTCACATATGATAAAAATACCAATTGTCCACTTGCTCATTATTGTGATAGCGCTTTTCCTTCTGCCTTCTGGAAGGGCTCTTGCCGGGGAAGCTGTTTCCTACGGAGGGGACATCCTGTATACGAAACCTGTTAAGTCGGTGCTTTTCAGCCACAAGCTGCATGTGGAAGACAAAAAACTAGGCTGCGATATGTGTCATATGAAACTTTTTGAAATGAAGGCGCTGGCAGCGCAGAGTAAAGAGGATTTTACCATGGATGCGCTTTATAAGGGCAAGTACTGCGGCGCATGCCATAACGGAAAGACAGCCTTTGCTTCAAACACAGAGTGCGCCCGCTGTCATGGCGGCCTGAAAGAGGCTGCGGCTGCGGCAAAAGCCAAACCTGTTGCCTGGTCATTTCAGGCTCCAAAGAAGGCAATTGTACTGGGGGCCGGTGATTCAGCAGTCAATTTTGAGCATGCGGTACACACGACAACTTTTAAATGCGCGGATTGCCACGCAAAGCTCTTTGCCCTGAAAAAAGGACAGGATAAGATCACCATGGGAGACCTTTATAAGGGCAAATACTGCGGCGCATGCCATAACGGTAAGACGGCTTTTGCTTCCACTGATTGTACGAAATGCCATGCAAAGACGCCCGCGCCGAAAGCCCCGCTGGTTTACAAGGTGAAAGACATGGGACCGGTCACATTCAGCCATACTTTTCATACCGGCGTATTCTCCTGCGCTAAGTGCCATCCGAAAATATTTACCATGAAAAAAACTCAGGGCAAAATGACCATGGATGCGATGAACAAGGGTAAACAGTGCGGAGCCTGCCATAACGGTACAATTGCGACATCAGTAACAGACTGCGGCAAATGCCATAAATAAAAAAAGAAAGGCGGGTCTTTCGACCCGCCTTGGATACTGCGTTCACACATTACGCGTTACGCATAACCGATCACTGTTTTTAGAAGTCTAACTGTATACCGGTCCTTGCTGTGTAGCAATTGCTCGGACTCTGTCCGGGTGTAACTGTTGAAACTGCTTTCCAGAAGTCTCCTGCCCAAAGGTAGCCACCTTCGACCCAGGTCTGAAGTCCTTTGTCGAGTTTGTAGGTGAGTTTTGCGTCAATTTCTTCACCTATGTCATGGCTGGCCTTATATCCCGCGGCCGCTACGTTAGAGGCTGAAAAGCCGTATAAACCAACATTTGATGATGTGATTGCATTAGCAGCCGAAAGGTAGAAAAATGCGGCATCAAAATTCAGGCCCTTTGTTAGATCAGCATTGCCGCCGACTCTAACATACATGGTGTTTGAAAGACCGCCGTACTGGATGCCTGCGGCATTGACGGTACGGTAATTATACACATAAGGGCCTTGTACTCCATGGCTGTACCTGTAAGGATCGCCAAAGGTCGACTCCGGACCCTCCGCAGTATAGAAGGAGTTAGCTTTGGTCGAATTCTTGCCGCTGTCACCGCTGCCATACCCAACCTCAAGGTCGAGCATTACAGGATCAACTGTATAGCCTATGCCTCCTTGCACTGCATAGCCGTGCAAAGTAGTGGCAGGCACGGTGGTGTGGGTCGTGCTTGGAGTAAACGAAGTTAAAAAGTCTCCTGCCTGGAGTTCACCATCGATCTTAAGTCTCACGCCTGAAACCTCGGTGTTGCCTCTTAGAGCAAAGTTCCAAAGGTGAATACTGCCGAAATCGTTAGTAGTGGTGGTCGTCTCGCCGGCATTCTGTACATTAAAGAAAGTTACGTCGCCACTGATAGACGTGGTTTTGCTTGGTTTATAATTTGCCAATAAGACATATCCGGTGGCCTTATTGCTTAAGGATGTGTTTAATGCAGAACCCAATGGAGGATTGTTTATACCATCCACTTCTGCAATGTTTACCACTCCGGCAACCTCAAGCTCTTTGACAGGGAACACGTATGCAATAATACCGTCGTCGCCAAAATAGGTGTGGTCAAAGAACAGACCGCTGCCAAGGCTCATCGGCATATGACCGACCTTAATTCCAGACTCCACGCCGAGCAGGCCTGTGCCTTTGTACAGTATCCACATGTTACGAATGGCAACGGTTCCCTTCAACTCATTGCCCACTCCACCAGCCAGGCCGTAAGAATCAGACTTGCCGGATCCTCCAACGCCTGTGCCTCCCGAACCGCCATACATATTATCATACGAAGCTGTGCCGGATGAAGCTGGATCGGCCTCGCTCGAAAGCTCAATAAAACCGGTTGTGTTCGGACTCAATACGGCCAGGACGCCGAGTCTTATGCGCTCATCCATATAAGCTGACTCGACTTGGTTATCGTTACTGTTAAAACCCGTGTGCTGCCAATTGTATCTAGCCCTGATTTGACCGCTTATTGTTATCTGGGTACTGCCTTGGGCTATGGCCGCCGTTGTTTCTGAAGGGATGTCGGCATGCATAGCAAAAGCGCTGGCTGCAAAGCCGAAGACACACAACATAGCTAAAAGAATTGATAAGTACTTTTTCACTTCCTAACCTCCTGAGGTTAGTTCAGTTTGTCCGCCAAAGGCGGATTTTAAATCCTCTGACTTCTACATTATCCGTTTTTTATCTTCTTATATCACCCCCCCTTTCTTCCGTGGATTTTGTTTCCGCCAACGGAAACAAGCCTTATAAAAAAGTAAAAGGTTTTATGAAAACTGGCATAGTTTAACCGCTTCATAGCAAATAGTCAAGAAAATTACGACCAGCGAGGTTTCAAAGAACGCAATAATCCCAAGAAGATAAAGAGCAAAAAATATGCCGAGCATAACTACTTGGATATGCAGTAATAATAAAACAGTACCTGGAAGAGAATGTAGCAATAATACTACATAAATGTGAAAAAAAACACAAAAAGACAGGCAATAGGCTATAGGCGATGGGCTATAGGTTATTGGATTTCGTTCTCGCTTTGATGAGACTGCCTATCATTTTCCCCAATTCTTTACAACATTTCTCACATTGTTCATAAATGTTCTTTTCCAAATAACCTACCTCATTAGCAATTTGGATCTGAGTTTGCAGTTCGGCAAGTGATCCTTTTGCAATATAAAAAAAACGCACAGATTCTTTATCTGTATCGCGTTCATCTCCTTCTGCCAAATTGCTCGCTATACTTACAACGCTTCGCCGAATCTGATCTTTCAAACCAAAATCTCGACCTATAGATCCTTCTTCAGATATTTTGTAAATATAAACTGCAAGAGCTTTAGCTTTTTGCCAAACAATCAAATCCTTGAAACCATTTTTTCCCATCGCCTATAGCCTATTGCCTATTGCCTTCAGTATTTCTTTGAAACAGGCGGCGGAGCGTATGTTGTCGTAGGTTTGGGAGGATTTGATGTATCCCCAGTTGTTATATCCCTTGTCAATGGCCTTCTTCAGCCATTTGCACGCCTCCTGTGCATTTTGTTGGGCAGCACAAAATTCAGCCATACTGTTCAGGGCATATATATTGTTCGGATTGATTTCTATTGATTTATTAATGTCCCTCTCCGCTTCCTTGTTTTTTTGCATTAACATGTACACAAAGCCCCTGTTGTTATAGGCCATGCTGTTTTCCGGATTCAGCGCGATCGCTCTGTCATAGTCTGCGATTGCACGTTCGTAATCGCCTGTCTTTTGGTACGTGTTGCCCCTGTTGATGTAGCAAAGGTCGAATGACGGGTTCAGCTCGAGGGCCCCATCGTAATCGGCAAGAGCGAGATCATATTCCCCACACTTCTGGTATGCGTTGCCGCGATTGTTGTATGCCCTGTAATCATTCGGGTTTGATTCGATAAGCTTACTGTAATGAGAGATTAGATGATCACACTTTTCTTTTTTGCTCACACTTCACCCCGGAGAAAACAGGTCAAGGTTAAGGTTAAGGTTAAGAAAAAAAGACTTTAGTTAAATCCCTTATACATTATCTGTCTCAACCTCAACCTTAACCTTTGCCGTTAATGGTAGGCGATGGGGGTATCGAACCCTCGACCTCTTCCGTGTGAAGGAAGCGCTCTACCACTGAGCTAATCGCCCTTTACACTCTTAAAACACGTAGTTACTGAGACTGCCATGCCGGTGCTTATTGTCTAATGTATTTGAATTGTAATAATCTACCCTTTTTGGGGTTGTTTTAGCAACCGTATCGCGATGCCAAACAGAGGTATAGGTAGAGGTATAGAAAATACTCGATTAAGCCTGCCCTGGTTATTGCTTTTGCTCTACCTCTACCTCTACCTTTACCTACCCGGCCTTGACACGGTCAAGGAAACTTTATATACTTCGATAGTTTACAGAGTATTTAAGCACGGTTACAGGTCCTTGCCCTGAAGGAGTGTTATTATCCATGCAACGCACCAAAGCGGATTTGAAAGAATCGCCTGCAGTGAATTCCCAATGGCTGAGGATCGTTGCCGCTGCCCGGCAGCATTTTTTCGCTAACGGCTTTCGCGGTGTCACAATGGATGACATTGCAAAAGAACTAGGGATGAGCAAAAAAACCCTTTACGCTCACTTCCCGAGCAAGATGGCTCTTGTAGAGGTCGTAATCCTCGATAAATTTCAGGACGTCGAGTCTGAGCTGCAGCAAATAAGTTCCGGACCGTTGGCCGATTTTCCCCGAGTCCTCCAAAATGTGCTTACCTGCATACAAGGCCATATAGGGGAGATTCATCCCCCCTTTATCCGTGACCTTCGCCGTGAGGCGCCAGAAATCTTCAAACTGATAGAGGGTCGGCGCCGCGATATTATTCAGCGCTATTTCGGGAGGCTACTTGGCGCGGGACGCAGGGCCGGGATCATACGCAAGGACATTCCGGCCAAAGTGGTGACGGACATTATCCTAAGCTCGGTGCAGGCCATTATAAACCCTTCGAGGTTAGAAGAGCTGGGTATCACGATAAAGGCGGCCTATGCCTCTATCATTACGGTGATTCTCGAGGGTTTGATCACCGAGAAAGGAAGGTTGAAAATATGATCTGCGCAGGGGCTCCGCATAAGGGCTCGAGAATAAATAACTTGTGCATTCTGGCGGCGTTGTGCATTCTGGCCGGCTGCAGCCGCCCTGCTGACAATAGTGTGCAGGGTTATGCGGAGGGAGAATTCGTTTATATCGCTTCACCGTTTGCCGGAGAGTTAAAGTCTTTGGACGTGCAGCGGGGAGATCAGGTGAAGACCGACAAACTGCTCTTCACATTGGATAATGAGCCTGAAAAATCTGCCAGGGACGAGGCAGAACGGAGGCTGGTCCAGGCCCACTCGAGTTTGGAAGACGCCAGGAAAGGCAGACGGCCCACAGAAATAGAGTCCGCCGAAGCCCAGTTGCGTCAGGCCCAGGCAGCCCTGGTACTTTCGGAAAAAGAACTCGCGCGACAGGAAAAACTCCTGCGGACATCGGCGTCTTCTGTCCAGGACGTTGACCGAGCGCGTTCAGCGAGGGACCAGGACCGCCAACGGGTGGCCCAATTGGAAGCCGACCTGGCAACAGCTCATCTGGGCTCCAGGAGTGACCAGATTGCAGCTGCAGAAGCCAATGTGAGGGCGCTGACAGCAACGCTGGCCAGGGCGGGATGGGACCTTTCTCAAAAACGCCAGGCCGCGCCCGAAGCCGGATTGATTTATGACACGCTCTATCGCGAGGGTGAATGGGTCGCAGCAGGCCATCCCGTCGTTGTGCTGCTGCCGCCCCGCAACATCAAAGTTCGCGCGTTTGTGCCGGAAGCCCGCGTCAGCTCAATTCATTACGGCGAAACAGTAAGGGTCATAGTGGACAGCGTGCCTGCTCCATTTATGGGAAAGGTAAGTTTCATTTCGCCAAAGGCCGAATACACGCCGCCTGTAATCTATAACAGGGAAAACCGCGGCAAACTGGTCTTCATGATTGAAGTTGAATTCGATGCCGAAACTGCGGCGAGGCTGCATCCAGGCCAGCCCGTGGATGTACAGTTAGGTCCTTGATCCATGGCCGCCGAACTCGCCATAGATGTGCATGGAATGACCAAGCGGTTTGGCGGGCATACCGCTGTAAGTAGTGTTGACCTCCAGGTCGCTACCGGCGAAATATGTGGATTTCTCGGTCCGAACGGCAGCGGCAAAACCACATTTATTCGCATGCTGTGCGGTCTTCTAAGGGCTGATTCCGGCAGCGGTACATGCCTTGGCCATAACGTGATCACAGAGAGCGAAGATATAAAGCGGCGGGTAGGGTATATGACCCAGCGGTTCAGTTTTTATGAGGACTTGAGTGTTTCCGAGAACCTTGATTTCGTAGCGCGCATGTATTCCCTGAGCAACCGCAGGGATGTTGTCCGGGAGAGCATCGAAAAACTAGGACTGACGGAGCGCAGGAACCAGCTTGCAGGCGAGCTTTCGGGCGGCTGGAAACAGCGCCTCGCATTGGCGGCGTGCATGCTTCACCAGCCGAAGCTCCTGCTGCTGGACGAACCGACTGCCGGCGTTGACCCGCAAGCGCGCAGGGAATTCTGGGAGGAGATCCATCAGCTTGCCGGACAGGGGCTTACATTCCTTGTTGCCACGCATTATATGGATGAAGCCGAACGCTGCCATCGGATTGCCTTCATCTCCAACAGCATTCTGCTCACCCGCGGCACAGTCAGAGGAGTCATCGATCGGGCCCACCTCACAACGTGGTCGGTCAGCGGACCGGACTTGCTCGAATTGGCCGGACAGCTCCGGGACGCACCCGGCGTGGAGCAGGCAGTGCCTTTCGGCAATACGCTCCGCGTCAGCGGCGATGATCCTGCCGCTCTTGATAAAGCTATCGTCCCGTATCGCACCGGACGGTATAACTGGCGCCGTGTCGATTCGAGCCTGGAAGATGTTTTCATCCATCTTATGAATCAGCCAAAGGATGGACTGTCGTCATGATAAAAATCAGGATTTCGCCGGCGCGGTTCTGGGCTATGGTGGTCAAGGAATTTATCCAGATGCGCAGGGACCGGGTCACCTTCGCGCTCATGATAATCATGCCTCTCATTATGATCACCCTTTTCGGCTACGCAATCAATTCTGATCCCAAGCACCTTCCTGCCGCGATGCTGGTTAACGATAACGGCCCTATGGGCAGGACTGTTCTTTACTCACTTCGGAACAGCAGTTATTTCGATTTCGTCAGGGAGATCAAGACCGAAGCCGAAGGACGCAAAGCGCTTGAACGCGGTGAGGTACAGTTCGTAATTAATATCCCGCAGAATTTCACGCGGGACCTCCTGCGCGGCGACAGGCCACCCGTTCTTATCGAAGCGGATGCAACCGATCCTGCAGCTACCAGTAATGCTCTCGGCTCTTTGCGCTTTCTGTTCGACAGCGTGTTGCAAAACGATCTGAAGGGCCCGCTCTCTTATCTGTCCGGCGTTAACGGCCCCATCGATCTGCGCACACACGCCCTGTATAACCCCGAAGTCAATACGCAATTCAACATAGTGCCGGGCCTTATGGGCGTCATCCTTACTATGACCACGATCGTTATAACAGCCCTTGCAATTACCCGGGAACTCGAGAGCGGCACCATGGAAAATCTCCTTTCCATGCCTACACGCCCGGTCGAGGTGCTGGTGGGCAAGATCGTTCCTTATATACTAGTAGGTTACATTCAGCTGTTCCTCATCCTTGCAGCAGCCCGTTTTCTTTTTCATGTCCCTATGGTTGGAAACATATTCCTGCTGCTCGCGGCCTCATTTGTGTTTATCACCGCAAATCTGGCGCTGGGCATCAGCGTTTCCACAATAGCCAAGAATCAGCGCCAGGCCCTTCAAATGTCATATTTCTTCTTCCTGCCCTCGGTACTGCTTTCAGGGTTCATGTTCCCTTTCCGCGGCATGCCTCACTGGGCACAGGCGCTCGGGGAATGGTTCCCGCTCACCCATTACCTGAGGATCGTCCGCGGGATTGTGTTAAAAGGCAACGGTTTTGCAGACGTCATGCTGCAACTTTGGCAAATCGCGCTTTTTGCTTTTTTTGCCGTGACAATCGGAGTAAAGCGTTACCGGAGGACACTGGATTAATTATGAAGAAGCTGCTTTGGCAATGTGCGGTGCTTGCGGTGCTCTGTTCATGCGCAGTAGGCCCTGACTACAAGAGGCCCGATGTGACAAACATCACTCCTACTGACTGGCGCTGGAAAATTGCAGAGCCTAAGGATACGATCCCGAAAGGCGAGTGGTGGAAACTTTTCAAAGACCCGGCACTTGATGAACTGGAAGACGGCGCTGTCTCAAACAATCAAAATCTCCGTGCCGCCGTGGCCCGCATAGATGAATACCTTGCTGCCGCAAGGCTCAGCAGAGGCCGGTTATTCCCGGAACTGTCCCTCGATCCGTCGTTCAGCAGGCAGCGGACTTCGGCCCACCAGCCGATTCCAATCCCGCTCCCCTCCCAGTTCAAAGAGGTCTCCATGCAGCTGAATTCTTTCAGCGTTCCACTGGATTTGAGTTATGAAGTGGACCTCTGGGGCCGGGTCCGACGCTCTTTGGAATCCGCCAAGGCCCAGGCCCAGGCCAGCGTCGCGGATTATCATAATGTGCTCCTCGCGCTCACTGCCGATGTTGCAGCAGACTATTTCAGGGTCAGGTCTCTGGATGCTGAAATTGCCGTATTACGTCGGACAGTGGAACTGCGCGATGAGACAGTCCGCATCTTGAGCGACCGTTTTACAACCGGCACCGTTCCGGAAAGCGATCTCGCCCAGGCAAAAACTGAACTGGCTAGTGCCAAAGCCGGGTTGGCCGATACTGCACGTCAGCGCGCCGAAACCCAAAATGCCATCGCACTACTCTGCGGCAGACCCGCCAGTTCATTTGAGATCCATAAATGCCCCCTGACCGCTGAGCCTCCTGTTATCCCGGCAGGTCTGCCCTCATCGCTCCTCGAACGCCGGCCCGACATTGCGAGAGCGGAAAGAAACCTCGCGGCAAAAAACGCCCAAATCGGTGTTGCCCGCGCAGCTTACTTCCCTGTTCTCCACCTGACCGGCCAGGCCGGGTATCTCAGCGACAGTGTGGACAATCTATTTTTGTATGGCAACCGCATCTGGTCATTTGGTCCTGGCGTCAGCCTCCCGTTGTTTACCGGAGGGCGGACTGCTGCTGACGTTGACCAGGCAAAGGCATCTTACGATGAAGGTCTGGCCGACTATCGACAAACCGTGCTCACAGCCTTTAAAGAAGTTGAAGATTCTCTCGCGCAAATTGTCTTCACCAATGAACAGGCCGCTGCCCAGGACGAAGCCCTAGCCTCAGCGGAACGGGTAAATATACTGGCAAAAGCCCGCTACGAAGCCGGCGCAATCAGTCGCTTTGAACTGCTGGATGCCGAACGGAATAAGCTTCAATACGAACTTCAGAAGGCCCGGATAGAAGGACAGCGCTTCGGCGCCAGCGTGCGGCTGATCAAAGCACTGGGAGGCGGATGGGAAAAACTGTGATTGCCCTCCGCCTAGGCGGATTGACCGGACGAGGCTTGACCGGACAATCCAGAACATGTTAAAAAGAATGGAATCCCTTTACTTAAATCTTGATTTATGGACAGATACTAATTATGCTTTTGCATCATCATTTTGTTCAGACAGCTAAAAAGTATGGCAAAAAACTTGCCTTCATTGATTGCACTACCGACAAAAGAGTTACCTATTCCAAGGCACTAATCGCCTCTCTGATCCTTGCTGATAAATTCAGGAAGTATGAAGAAGGATTCCTGGGCATAATGCTTCCAACGTCTGCAGGAGCTGCCCTGTCAATCCTTGGCACATTGATGAGCGGAAAGACCCCCGTAATTATCAATTATTCTACTGGCGCTTCAGATAATGTTCGTAATGCGCAGAGGAAATGCAATGTTAAGACTGTTATTACATCCAAAGCCCTTCTGGAAAAGATTAAATGTGAACCTGTTGATGGGATGGTCTTTATAGAAGATATCATGGAAAGGGTTTCAGTCTCCGACAAACTGAAAGCGACGATAAAGGCATCACTGCCGGCTGAGTTATGTATAAGAAGATATATTCATGCGGGTGATGAGGACGACAATCTTGTTATATTGTTCACGAGCGGCAGCGAAAAAGATCCCAAAGCAGTGCAACTGACCCATCGTAACATAGCATCCAACATTGAAAGCGTCTCTAAAATCATCGATCTTAATGATAAGGACCGCATGCTTGCGAACCTTCCTTTTTTCCATGTCTTTGGCCTTACAGTCAATCTTTGGGTGCCATTCTACTTTGGTATGACAATCATTTCATATGCAAACCCCCTCGACTACAAGATAATCTGCAACATTGTTAGAGATCATAAACCGACAATAATGGTCGGGACCCCCAGTTTTTTATGGGGCTATCTCCGGAAATCCGAATCAGGAGATTTCGGGAGCTTGCGTTATGTCATCTGCGGCGCTGACAAATGTCCTGAAACACTGCAGGAGGAATTTCAAAAAAAACATGGAATCACTCTCTATGAAGGTTATGGGACCACTGAGACATCGCCGGTAATCTCCGCAAACACTCCTGGCAACAGCAGGCCGGGAAGCGTCGGCAAGATATTGCCGGGCGTGCAGGTCCGGATAGAGAATTATGAGACCGGAGCTGATTGCCGGTTTGGTGAGGTTGGGCGGGTCCTGGTCAAGGGAGATATTGTAATGAAGGGTTACTTTGATGACCTTGAAGAGACATCCATGCGCATCCGGCACGGATGGTATGATACAGGCGATATGGGCTTTTTTGATGAAGATGGGTACCTGTGGCACTCAGGAAGATTAAAGAGATTTGTTAAAATCGGGGGAGAAATGGTTTCATTGGTAAGGGTGGAAAACACACTTGAACGATTCCTTCCTCAAGATGTTTCCTGTTGCGTGGTCGAGATCCCGGATACAATAAAAGGGGCAAAGATAGTGGCGGCTGTCACCCGGCAACTGGATGAAAAAAAGATGCTAAAGGATATGTCGAAGCATCTTCCCAATATCGCCCTCCCGAGCCAGTTTGTAGTGATAGAAGAACTCCCGAAAATGGGAAGCGGAAAAATTGATTTTAGGGGGACAACAGAGATCGTGCGGGATACAATAAATAAAAGCTTCTGAGCCTCAGGTCTTCAATGATTCAATGAGCTGCTGAATTTGATTAGTTGATTCGCTGGATTGTTCGAGGAATTTCACGGCGATCTTAACGTTTTCGGCATCGATAAACGCTTCTGCAGCCTGTATCCTGATAATGAACCCCTGAAGCCCTTCCGCCTTCTTCTGCGTTTCCTCAAGTGTTACATCTACCCGCACCTCTTCAAAAATCGACGGCAGTGGATTCTTCCTGCTAATCAAACAGAAGAGTCCTCCCATGCTGAGATCAACAATATTTCCTCTGGATACCTGGTCCCTGAAATGCAATTTTATATCACCGTGCGCTTCAAAGCGCTCCGATTCTCTCCTGTCGGCCTTATCGACAAGCATCATGACCTTCTGTGCAAGGCCGTCAGCAGTAAAGGGCTTTATCATGTACGAGTCCACTCCCCCATGCATAGCCTTTAATACGCTCGGCTTATCACTTCTTGACGTCACCATTATAAAGGGCATCTTGGAGAGTGTCGGGTGGTTCCGCACCCAGGTCAGGAGTTCTTCGCCGTTTACGTACGGCATTTCCCAGTCGCAGAGCACAAGGTCATACTCCTCTTTTTCTAATTTTGCCTGGGCCTCTTTCCCGTTGGCAGCCTCGTCCACAAAGATTTCGGGAAAGCTCTTATCCAGCCCGTACTTCAGGAATTTGCGCATGGATGCGACATCATCGACAACAAGCACATTGAGCTTTCTCATACAGAGAAAACTATAGCATAAAATTGTTAAGAAGGCAAAAATTGGGTAGTGGGCCAGTTTTTTTTTGCTCTGTATCAATTAGCCGTTCAATTCAATCACTGGTCTATATTGAGCATTATCTGTGGTCGCCACTTCTATATATGTGGGCTCGGCGTTACTCGCCCACTATTGATAACCCAGGTGATACAGAGCAAAAAAAAACTGGCCCACTACCCAAAAATTGACAAGACTTCTGATGTGTGTTAAAAAGATATATGTGGGAATATACAAAGAAGGTTAGAGATCTTTTCCTTCATCCGAAGAATGTCGGCGAGATAGAACACCCTGATGCAGTGGGAGAAGTCGGCAGTATAATCTGCGGCGATGCCCTCAAACTCTTTCTTAAAATCGACAAAGACACCGGCAGGATTGTCGATGCGAAATTCCAGACCTTTGGCTGCGCCTCCGCTATAGCCAGCTCCTCAGCGCTTACCGAAATGATCAAAGGCATGACGCTAGACGAGGCGCTCAAGCTCTCCAATAAGGACATAGCTGATTTTTTAGGCGGCTTACCTGATGAAAAGATGCATTGTTCCGTAATGGGTCAGGAAGCACTCGACGCCGCCATTGCCAACTACAGGGGCAAAGCCCCTGTCGCGGAACCGGGAGAGCCTCTCATCTGCAAGTGTTTTGAGGTGACCGAGGAGAAGATCCGGAAAGTAATAATCGAGAACCGTCTTACCACTGTTGAAGAGGTGACCAATTACACAAAAGCAGGAGGCGGGTGCGGCACTTGCATACCGGATATCGAAGCAATCCTTAAAGGCATCTGGGCATTAAAGCCTCTGCCTGAGAAGCCTAAAACACCCGGGAGACTTACCAATCTCCAGAAGATTGCGCTGATACAAGATGTTATAGAACGGGAAATACGGCCCCGGCTGCAGGCCGACAACGGGGACATAGAGCTTATAGATGTCGAGGGCCCACATGTGATAGTTGCCCTGCGGGCAATGTGCGTAGGATGCCCCATGGGCGGTGTTACCATAAAGGGGATAGAGGAAAAGTTAAGGGAACTCGTCAGCAGCGATATAGTAGTGGAGGCCAAGACAGAATGACAAGCCCTATTTACATGGACAATAATGCAACCACATCCGTTGCCCCTGAAGTGTTGGAAGCCATGCTCCCTTACCTTAAAGAGCTGTACGGTAACGCGTCAAGCATGCATACGTTTGGCGGACAGCTCGGTCCCCACTTACGGGCAGCCCGGGCGAAAGTCGCTGAACTTATCAGTGCGGAGCCGGGTGAAATTATTTTCACAAGCTGCGGCTCTGAAAGCGACAATACAGCTATCATGAGCGCTCTTGAAGTACACCCTCAAAAGAAGCATATAATCACGACAAGGGTTGAACATCCCGCAGTATACAATTTCTGCAAGCACCTTGCGCGCAAGGGGTACCGTGTTACCTTTCTTCCTGTAGACAACATGGGCAGGCTCTCTATGGATGCCTTCTACAAGGCGCTTGACGATGAGACTGCAATTGTGTCGATCATGTACGCCAACAATGAGACAGGCGTGATCTTCCCAATAGAGGAGATCGGGACAGTCCTTAGAGAGCGGAGGATTCTTTTTCACACCGATGCCGTGCAGGCAGTTGGGAAGATACCCCTGGACATGAAAACGCTCCCTGTTGACATGCTCTCACTTTCAGGACACAAGCTGCACGCTCCTAAAGGCATCGGGGCGCTTTATATACGGAAAGGCACCCGTTTTTATCCATATATCATTGGAGGTCATCAGGAGCACAGCAGGAGGGCCGGGACAGAAAATGTAGCCTCGATTATTGGACTGGGCGAGGCTTGCAAGCTCTCGATGGAAGCACTTGGAACAGAATATGGCTATCTGAGCATTCTGAGGGACAAGCTCGAAAACTCGCTTCTTGCAAACTGTCCCGATGCCAGGGTCAACGGTGACAGGGGCAACCGCCTGCCGAATACAACAAATATCAGCTTCGAATATGTTGAAGGAGAGGCGATTCTTCTCAGGCTCGATGAATATGGCATTTGTGCATCATCGGGATCTGCCTGCACATCAGGAGTCTCTTGAGCCCAGTCATGTCCTGCGGGCAATGGGTGTAGCGTTTACCGCATTGCACGGATCAGTCAGGTTCTCGCTCAGCCGTTACAATAACGAAGCGGAAATCGATAAAGTTATCGAGGTGCTCCCTCCCATCATAAAAGAACTGCGGATACTCTCGCCATACGGCAGAGATAAATTGTCTTCTCAGATATGCAAATGAGAAAGGTAAAGGCATAGGCAGAGGTAAAGCAAATAATCTCTTAACCTATACCTTTACCTTTCTCTCTTTCCTTTTCGATTCTGCTGAACACCTCATCATAAAAGGCAGGGTCTGTGTTCCACTCCATCTCCAGACTGAAAACAGTATCCGGAATTTTCAATTCTTTGAGCTTGATCATATCCTTTTCGGTTGTCAGCAGCACATCGCACTGAAGCCCCTTGCTTTGCCGCTGCAGATTATGCAAGTCCTTAGGTGTATAAAAATAATGGTCTCTATACGCCTTGAATCCGGCAGGGAGCAATGACAGAGACGCAAGTGTCTGCCTGAAAGATTCCGGATGCGCTATACCGCAAAAAGCAAACACACGTTTATTCCTGAGCGCTTCCAGCGGCAATTCGGCTGCCGCCTTGTTAATGGCCCTGACAACCCTGTATTCCGAAAAATAGACAGGCTTTCCCGGCCAAGCATCCCTGAGTTCATCAGCCAGCCGCTCATCACGGCATCTGGTTATTACAAAAATGTCGGCACGCTTCAATTCTCCCAGCGGCTCCCTCAATATCCCGAGCGGGAGCATCTTCCTGTTGCCGAAAGGATTAAGACCGTTGACAAGAACAATATTGATATCACGGTGAAGGCCCCAGTGCTGGAAACCATCGTCAAGAATAAATATAAAAGGCTCTGCCGGATTGGATAAAAAAGATTGAAGGGCAAAAATCCCCCCTTCGTATCTGCTTGCCGATTTTATAACAGGCACACCCTTGAGTCGTTCCGCCATAAGCACCGGCTCATCACCGCCGTCTTTAACAGTATGTATAACCGAAAGCGGATTTCCCATGAAACTACCGGCAGGCAGCTTATCACTGGAGACAACACACGGTCCTTTAACCCTTCCCCTGTATCCTCTCGTCAGGATTACAGGACTAAAGCCCCTCTTTATAGACTCCTGGGCAACTGCTATGGTCGCAGGCGTCTTTCCAGTCCCGCCGACAGTAATGTTGCCTATGCTGATTACAGCATTCGGAAGGCTTCTCTGGAGACTTAAACTGCGCCGTTTTTTAAGTATATAGCCGATGAAATATAAAAACTCCAGCGGTGTCATCGAATGAAACCCGGCGATAGGCGATAGGCAATAGGCGATAGGCAAAAGATAAAAAATTGTTTTTTATTTTCTGTATTCATAGCCTTTACCTATTGCCTATTGCCCATTGCCTATATATTTTTCTATTAGTTCCATTGCCCTTTCTGTAGCGCCTGAGTTCTTCTCGTAGAGTTTCTTTGCAATGCTTCCCATACTCCGCATTTGTTCGGGTGAATCGAGCAGCTCTTTCAGGACATTATAAAGTCGGGGGCCTTCTGCCCTGACCGCTCCTCTACACGAATAAAACTCCTCCATAAAAGGAAAGTTTTCCATATGGGGGCCGCATACAATAGCTTTTCCCCAGAACGCCGGCTCCAGAGGATTCTGACCCCCGTGTTCGATAAAACTCCCCCCCATGACCGCAATATCGGCAGCGCCATACAGGGCAGACAACTCCCCGATAACGTCGAGGATGACGACGAGCCCGGAAGCCTGAGAGTCCTGACTATTTGCGAACTCCGATCGCTTCACATATTGCAGGCCCTTTTTCTTTACCAGTTCCTCCACAGTCCTGAAACGCCCGGGATGTCTTGGAGCAATAATAAGATTAAGGCCGGGCTCGTAAGCTTTTAACCGTATATAGGCATCGAGCACCAGTTCCTCTTCGGTCTCGTGCGTGCTTCCTGCAATTATAACAGGACCGCGGAGTGCTTCAGTCCATTCCGGAATATCTGAAGAGGGCCGTGTATCAAACTTGAAACTGCCGATGATCTTTATCCGCTCAGGTAACGCGCCAAGATTCCCGAATCGCCCGGCGTAGATATCATCCTGCACGCAGAGAAGACTGATGTTCAGGAGAACTTTTCCGATAAAGAAATCGAGTTTTTTATAACCATTATATGAACGTTCGGACAATCTGCCGTTCATCAGTATCACAGGAACATCGCTATCTTTCATAATCCTGATAACATTGGGCCACAACTCTGTCTCCATTATGATAAAGGCAGACGGCCGGATATGATGCAGGGCATTCTTAATAGCGAAAGGCAGGTCAAAAGGCACATAAATAATTCGAGCATAAGCCCCTGCCCGCTCCAGGGCAACCTGCTGCCCGGTGTCGGTAACCGTTGAAATGAGAATTTCAAGTGAAGGATGTCTCTGTTTAATCTTTTCGATAAGCGGGACGGTTGCAATGACTTCTCCAACTGAAACTGCGTGGATCCAGATAGGCCGGCCGTTAAACCTATTCCCCTTATAAAGGCCGAAGCGTTCCCTCAGCCATCGCTTCCGAAATTCAGATGATCGCTTTAAATATTCCAGTGGGAGCAGGAAGGCCAGTGCCGCAGCATAGAAAGCGCTATATAAAGAATTAAACATTGGATAACTGTTCAACCATTTCGGCAACTCTCAGCGACGCATTTCTGTTAAGGAAAAACGCCCTCACCTTTTCCATTTGTGAAATCATGGCATTTCTATATTCCTGACTATCCGACAGATGTACAAGCTCCTCCATAATATTTTTTTTATTTGCCGCTCCCTGCAATAATTCCCTGATCCTCAGCCCTGAGTCATCCCGGACCGATTTATCGAGAAGAATATTTGCCAGGGAAACATAATTCACTTTGACGACAAGCTTACCCACAAAGTATGTAAAGGCAGACAACTTGTACAGGACCACCATGGGTACGCCCAAAAGCGCTGCCTGCAATGTAGCTGTGCCGGATGCAATGAGGGCGATGTCAGCGGAAAGGAGTGCTTTAACCGCCTGGTCAGTGATGACTAATGAGTGAGGATCAAATTCCTTTAATTCATTGGTCATCACAGATAAGGCTTCAGTGCCCAGATTCGGCGCAACCGGCATCACGAACTGATATTCGGGGGAACGCTCTTTCATTGCAGCGGCGGCGGCTGCCATTAACGGCAGCAGTTTTTGCACCTCGTGCGGCCTGCTCCCAGGCATCAATGCCATAACCGGCCGGTCAGGCTGCAGCCCAAGTTCCGCCTTTATTGAATCTGAATTTCCTGCCACCCCGGCAATCTCATCCATTACCGGGTGTCCCACGAATTCGCATGGGATACCTGTACTCCGGTACAGCTCCGCCTCGAAAGGGAGTATTACCGCCATTGCATCAACAAGTTTGCCGATGGTCGCAACCCTCCCGATTCTCCATGCCCAGACTTGGGGGCTCACATAATAAAGTACTTTTATCCCCCGTCTTTTGGCTTCACGGGCAACAGGAATGTTGAAATCCGGATAATCTATCAGCACAACCACCTGAGGGGCAAAAGATGTTAATGCGGCAACTATCTTCTTAAACGTCTTTTTAATTTTACCGAATGTCCTGATCGCTTCAATAAGGCCGAAAGAACTCGATATTACCGATATGAGTTCCACACCTGCGGACTCCATTCTCTCTCCGCCGACACCTGAGATGCGCAGCCCCGGATTGCGAGACAGGAGCATCTTCGCAAGCAGGGCCCCGTATAATTCTCCGGAGCTTTCGCCTGCGATTATCATTATTCTTTCAAGCATGCGAGGATTATGTCTGCGGCATGGTGTATATCCGCGGCATCAAGCTCCGGATACATGGGCAGCGAGAGTACTTCCTTTGAAACCTGCTCTGCCACAGGAAAACTTCCTTCACCGTGGCCCAAAAATTCCAGGGCCTTCTGCATATGTAGAGGTATGGGGTAATAGACGACAGATGCGGTCCCCTGCTCCTTCAACCGCTGCTGGATATGGTCCCGCCGCCCACTCCTGATCGTATACTGGTGGTATACATGTAATGCGCCTGGCCGCTCTACAGGGCAGACAACGCTGCCGGCAAGCAACCGGTTATAGAGATAAGCGTTCTCGCGCCTCCTGCTGTTGTACTCGTCGATCTTCCTCAACTTGATAAGAAGAATTCCTGCCTGTATTTCGTCAAGCCTGCTATTGTAGCCGAGACACTCATGCCGGTAGCCGCCCTTGGAGCCGTGGTTCCTCAAAATCCTTATTGTACCGGCGGCTTCCGCGTTGTTCAGGACAATCATCCCTCCGTCTCCGAAGGCGCCAAGATTTTTGCTCGGATAGAAGCTGAAACATCCGGCATCACCAAAGCTTCCTGTTCTTCTGCCGTTCAATGAAGCGCCGAAAGACTGGGCGCAATCTTCCACCACCTTCAGTCCGCTGCCTTCAGCAATCTCCATAATTTCTTCCATACCGGCAGGATGTCCGAAGATATGGACCGGTAGAATTGCCTTCGTATGTTTCGTTATTTTTTTCTCTATGAGCGACGGATTAATATTGTATGTATCTGCCTCGATATCGGCGAAAACCGGCTTTGCGCCGGTGTATAAAATCGCCTCAACAGTGGCAAAAAAAGTAAAGGGACTTGTGATGACCTCATCTCCGGGCCCCACTCCAAGAGACTTCAATGAAAGGTGGAGGGCATCTGTGCCGGAAGCAACGCCGATAGCCTCCTTCACCCCGTGGTAGCTCCTGACCTCAGTCTCAAGCTCAGAAACTTTTTTGCCCAGTATGTATTGTGAGCTCTCGAGTATTTCATTTACCGTATGGAGGATTTCATCTTTGACCCCCAGGTACTGTTTTTTTAAATCAATCATAGGTTTCATTAACGTTGCCACCCCTGTTTTATCTGTGCCCCTGCCTCAAGAGCAATCTTTAAGGCATTGCGCCCTTTTATGGCGCATACAGCCGGCCTGCTCCTGTTGCCGACACATTTCACAAAATCTTTCAGCTCCTCTTTGAGCGGCTCCCTCTTCTCAATCGAAATGGAATCGCTCACAATCTCATCTCCCCGCCTGAAAAATTTTTTTATCTCCATTTGCTGGTAGTCCATTACAAGATATGAATCCTTTTGAAAAACAGTGAGCTTCCTCGATTTGTCGGATGCCATCCTGCTTGCCGCAAGCAGTGCATGGGCGCCGTTAGAAAACTCAAGCCAGACCTTTGCCATGTCGATTGTATCAGTAATAAACTTTGCGCCCGCAGCTTTCACATCTTTCACAACGCTTTCGCCCATTATTGAAAGCACCACGTCAATATCATGGATCATAAGGTCAAGAGTAATATCCACATCAATCCCTCTCCCCTGAAATGGAGACAAGCGCTCCGCTTCGATAAATGACGGAGAATCCAGTAAGGGGTACAGCGCTGGCACAACCGGATTAAACCGCTCCAGATGACCCACCTGGATAAGCATTCCTGTCTTGTCGGATGCTGCAATGAGCCGGTCTGCTTCCTCTATCGTGGCAGTAATAGGCTTTTCGATGAGGACATCCTTGCCGGCCATTATACAATCCATTGCCACCGCATAATGAAGTGTAGTAGGAGTGACAATGCTCACAGCATCCACTTCGTCAAGTAGTTTCCGATAATCGGTATATGCTTTGCACCCGTACTTTACCGCAACCTCACCGGCCCGCTCTCCGTCCGTGTCGGCAACGGCAACCATCCTGACATCCTCGAGTTCTGCAAAAATACGGGCATGGTGCTGTCCCAGGTACCCTACTCCTATTACTCCTACCTTGAGCATTTTGCAGTATTCGACCTTTGCCCTTTTATTATTTTCAAGATTAGGTTCCTCGTAGTCTTAAACCCCTCTTTTCTGAGCAGCCCGAGCATCTCAGGCGTGGCGATTTGTTTCATAAGACGTTCTCTTATACCATCGTCCGCAATATTAATGAGTGTCTTTTTCCGCTGCTTCCCCAGGAAATCTACGAATAGACCAAACTGTTTACCGTAGAACACTTCCAGCTCCTTTCTGATACTTTTTGCGAGCGCAGGGCTGGAGCCGGATGTAGACACAGCGAGGGCCAGTGGTCCCCTTTTTACAACTGAAGGCACAATAAAGTTGGCCAGCTCAGGAGCATCGACTACGTTCAAAAGGAACGGCGCATCAAGGGAAACCTCCTGGTTTACCCTCCTGTCGGATGCAGCGGCAATAACAATAAAAGCATCTTCAAGGTCACCCTTCCGGTACTTCCTTTTTATATGTTTTATGCGCTTACTCTCGCAATGATCTGCAAGCACACCGGTTACAATAGGGCTTATCACGGTGACCTTGGCCCCTGAACGAAGCAGAGCGGCAACCTTTCTTTCAGCTACTTTTCCGCCACCGACAACAATACAATGTTTCCCTCTCAGATCTATAAAGGCAGGATAGTAATGATGATCCACCGTGCTGCTAACCCTGGAGGCCCTTCCTGGCTTCTTTAACAAACCTGCTCGATGGATACTTTTCGATGAGTGTTTTAAATTCCTCCCGTGCCTTGTCTACCATTTTAATGGCCTTGTATGATTTACCTAAAAAAAGAAGTGTTTTATCGGTCCCGTCATAATCGGGGAATTGCTTGAGCAGATGCTCAAACCTGTCTATTGCCGGTTTATATGATTCCTTTTTATAGTAGAATTCTCCGACAATAAACTCGCCTTCCGCTATGACCTTCCTGCACTTCTGGACCCTAAGTTCTATAATATCCCTGTAAGGATTCCGCGGATACACTTCTTTTAAGCGGATAAATTCATGCAGGGCCTTCTGTGCAGCGCTGAGCCCCCTGTCAGCGCCTTCAATCTGTGAGAAGTAAGCCATGGCAATCTGGTACTGGGCAAATGATGCCCGCTGGTTATCGGGATAGAGATCAAGAAATTTTCTGTATTCCTCGATCCCGTGGTCCGGGTCGCTGTCCCTTATATATGAATCGGCAATCCTCAACTGCGCGAGTGGAGCATACTGTTTTGTTATGTCCCTGTTCTTTACCTCAAGCAATAACTTTCGTGCCTCATCATACTCACCTTTATCAATAAGTGTATTTGCCTTGGCCAGAAATTTCTCCGAATTGAAGTCTTCATCTTTCGTAACTTGCTTCCCGCCACACCCGCTAACCGCCGCAGTGAGAACAATGATAAGTATAAAAAAAGCTAACGTCTTGATTTTTACCATATCTTATATTTAACCCTTTGCCGCCCTTATTAGTCAAGATTATGGAAGGTGAAAGGTGAATAGTGAATAGTGAATGGTTAAAAGCTAAAGATTTTTTTGTGTTTTGCCTTGAGCCGTTCACTATTCACTATTCACCATTCACCTTTCACTTTGTGGTAGTGGCTTTGACTTCTCAATAGCCTATATTTTAAACTGTTTTATACTGAATGTGCGATAAAAAAATGGCATCCCGTACTGCAATCCATCTAAAATCCGGAGGATTAATTTAATGGTCCAAAAAATAGGGGCGACCGTGCTCTTATCATTATCTCTTTTGCTTCTTTTTGCACAACCCGGCTTTAGCGGGCAAGACGCTGTTCAGAACGAAGCGGATGCCGCGCTGAAACTATTGATGGACCAGACTATCTCTTACTTCAACCCTGTTGCAGGAAAGGTTGTCTCTGTTAAAGGTAACGTGGTGAAAATCGAACCCGGGTCCCAGGAATCCGTGAAAAAGGGCATGCGGTTTGCCGCTTTCAAAGAAGGCGCGACATTTATTCACCCGGTAACCAAAGAGCCGCTCGGAAAAATAGAACTCCCGTTAGGAGCCGTTGAAGTCACCTCGGTTACGGAACGCGGTGCTTCAGCAGTTATTCTTAAGGGCGACCCTGCGCATTTTGCAGACGCAAGACTCAAGATTCCGGCTACCAAAGTCAGAATGCTGTTTTACCAGGGTGATATAGATTGGTCTTTTGGCGACGCTTACTACCAGATGCTTAAAGAATCGCATCGTTTTGAACTAATTGATACGGATAATGAGACTACTGATATTGCCAAAATATTGGCCGATGCAAAAACCAAAGGCGCTGATGCAGCATTGGTATTGACCTCTGAAACCTCGGCAGGTGAGGTGACATTCAAACAGAAGCTTTTTTGGGTTGCGGACAGCAAGGAGTTTGCGGCAAAAGAGGTTAAAGCAGACGTAAGCAGCGTTAAAGACCTGAGACTCAGGTCAGGCCTTTTCATACCCAGGGAGGGAGAAATACTGGTCTCTTTTCATTTGCCATTTAAGGCAGACCGCTTGGCGACAGGCGATCTGGCAGGCAATGGCGACATGGAGATAGCGCTCGCTTACGGCAACGAGATACGAATTTACAGGCAAGGAGTGGATCTTAAAGCTCTAGAAGAATTTAGTGTTCCCGCCAACGAGATTATCTGGATGGACACTCTGGATATTAATAAAGACGGCAAAGACGAGATACTCATTACCGCCTTGCGCGGAGACGAGGTAGTTTCATTTATTTATGAATTTAAGGATTCATCTTATGTGCCGTTGTTTAAAATAAAAGACAAGTTTTTAAGGAAGATCGGCAACCAGGCAATCGCACAGGACTTCAGTAAAGGCGACGGTTACGATGGGCCTGTTTACTTTTTTAACCTTAAAGGCAACACCTTTCAAAAGGGAAAGATTCTCAAGCTTCCTGACGGCGTCAATATTTACGACTTCCAGCTTTTCAAGTCACCCGAGGGGAAGCAGTCAGTTGCTGCATGGGACGAAAAGGGCTTTTTACACATATATAATAGCGATGGCATCCGTCTATGGGTGGGAAAAGAGGATTTCGGTGGCTTCTCGACAACCTTTGACAAAGCGGGTACGGATATGGTTGTCGATAGGGGGAAATGGTCTGTAAAAGACAGGCTGCTGATCTCCAACAATGAACTTCTTGCGCCGAAACGCCAACCGCTCTTTGGTATGGCAAGAGGACTCGGATATTGGGGATCTTCGATAAAGGGCTTATGGTGGAACGGCTCTACGATTGAGGAGAGGAATTTTCTTGAAAATGCAGGCGGAGACTTGCTTGATTATGACGTAGTAGGAGACCGGCTGATAGTTCTGTCAGGGTCTACCATCAGCAGCGGAGTAATGAAGGTATTCAAGGGAGAAAATCCCTTCGGTTCCTCACTATATATATATTCGCTCAAGGGGCGCTGAGTTCCTGATGTGGGGCTGGAGAGGCGTATTTGGAGGGAAAAGAAATGCCTAAACACATAGGCATCATCATGGACGGTAACGGCAGATGGGCGGAGCTGAGAGGACTGCCGCGGTCTGAAGGCCACAAGCGGGGCGTCGAAAGGGTGCACGAAATAGTGGAGGCGGTAAAAGAAGTTGGAGTGGAGGTCCTCTCTCTATATGCCTTTTCCATAGAGAACTGGATGCGGCCGGAGGAAGAGGTCGCTGTCATCATGCAACTCCTTGAATCCACACTGAAAAAAGAATTCGAAAGTTTCATGAAAGAGGGCGTGCGTCTCAGGATTGTCGGTAACCGTGACAAACTCCCCGAGACTATCAGGGCTTTTGTCGAGGTAGTGGAACAAGAGACCAGAAACAACAGCAATCTTATTCTGCAGTGCGCCCTAAGCTACGGCGGAAGAGATGAAATCATAAGGGCCGTAAAAAAAGCTGTCGCAATGGGCGCCAGGCAGGACGAAATCACCGAAGACTATATTGCCGGACTGCTGGATACAGCCGGAATCCCTGACCCGGACCTCATCATCAGGACCAGCGGGGAACAGCGCTTAAGCAACTTTCTCCTTTGGCAGTCGGCGTATTCGGAATTCTATTTCACCGATACATTGTGGCCTGACTTCACAAGGGAGGAACTGCTCGATGCAATTCATGAATACCGGACAAGGAGCAGACGCTTTGGCAAGGTGGAGAACTCGAGGAATCTCTTTGCTGAAAGATTTCCAGGAATGCCCGGCACGTGGGATGTTTGACACTATGCACCTGAAAAGAGTCATTGTTGCACTCATTGCGCTGCCCCTGTTCTACTTTTATATTACAAAACTCTCCACGACTTACTTCCTTTTCCTCCTGGTCCTGGTAAGCGTCATTGCTCAGGCCGAATTTTATTCCATGTACAAAACAAACAGATTGCTCTCTCTGAGCGGAATGCTTGGCGGCATTTTAACGCTATGCGCACCCTTGATTCCGGTGAACTTTCCAGGAGTGGCGTACTCTCACATGAGCTCACAGACATGTGCCTTTATACTGACATTTATGCTCATTGCGCTGGTAAGGCTCTTTACGAAAAGCGGTCCTCTGTCATCGTTAAAAGACATTGCGCCGGCTGTCGTCGGCATCTTTTATATTCCCAACCTTTTAATGGCCCAGTGGTATTTGAGGTTAGAGGGGTACGAATGGATTTTATTTTTGTACGGGTGCGTTTATGCTTCCGATAGCATGGCTTACTATGTGGGCAAGGGCATAGGGGAAAGAAAACTTTATAGTGCGGTCAGCCCGAACAAGACCATAGCCGGGGCTGTCGGTTCCGTTGCCGGAGGCGTCATTGCATCGCTCATTCTAGGAGCCCTGCTGTTAGACCATAAGGGAATGTTTCAGCTTTTTGTAATGGGGGGGGTGATCGGGACGGTGACCATTGCCGGAGACCTCGTCGAATCCATGTTCAAGCGGGATGCAAACATTAAAGATTCCGGCTCGATCATCCCGGGTCACGGGGGATTACTTGACAAAATAGATGGGGCACTCTTTGCAGGACCTGTCCTATACTGGATGACGCTCCTTTTATGAAAAAAATAGTTATCCTCGGTTCAACAGGCTCAATAGGGAAAAACTCGCTCGATATCATCGCGAAGTTTCCCGACCGTTTCAGTGTTATAGGCTTGACCGCCGGCAGGAACGCTGCGCTGCTCATGGAACAAATCCATCTGTTTCATCCCGAAATAGTTGCGGTCTCTGATGAGAAGACCTATTGGGATCTCCGTGAGTCGTTGGGGCGGCATAGTGCTCCCGAGATACGCTTCGGAATTGACGGTATAAGCAGCACGGCCTCAATGCCGGAGGCGGACATTGTGATATCCGCTATTGTGGGAGCCGCAGGCCTCCTGCCCACTCTAGCCGCGATAAGATCGGGAAAGACAGTGGCGCTGGCAAACAAAGAGACCCTCGTGATGGCCGGCGACCTTGCGCTTTCAGAGGTCCGCGTCCACGGGACAACTCTCCTGCCGGTTGACAGCGAGCACAGCGCTATCTTCCAGTGCATGCAGGGATATGAAAAAAGCTCTGTCAAAAAAATAATACTCACCGCATCCGGGGGGCCGTTTATCGGCAAGACGAGAGAGGAGCTAGAAACTGCTTCACCTGACAGCGCGCTGAAACATCCGAACTGGAGTATGGGTCAGAAAATATCCATAGATTCAGCCACCCTCATGAACAAGGGGCTTGAAGTGATCGAGGCCTTTTATCTCTTCGGTCTGCCCCTCGATAAAATAGATGTGCTTATCCATCCCCAAAGTATCATACATTCCATTGTTGAGTTTGCTGACGGCAGCTACATGGCCCAACTTTCTCAGCCGGACATGAGAGGACCGATTGCCTATGCCCTTTCCTATCCGGAAAGGCTGGGCTCGGTCCTGCAACCCCTCGCGTGGGAGAGACTGCCCGGTCTCACCTTCCAAAAACCGGATACTGCGACGTTTGCCTGTCTTTCATTTGCCTATGCAGCCCTGCAGGAAGGCGGCACGTTGCCGGCAGTGCTGAATGCCTCCAACGAGATCGCTGTTAGGGCATTCCTGGACGGTATGATAGGCTTTAACAAAATTCCTGCTATAATAAAAAGAGTGATGGAATCCCATAAAATACAGCCTGCCGATGATATTGCCGTTATCCTTGAAGCCGACAGATGGGCGAGGGAAGAAAGCAAAATGGCAATAGGGTTATAGTGTTCCGGAGGAATTAATTGAGCATCCTTTCAGCCATTTTGTTATTCGGTTCTATCATATTTATACATGAAATGGGACATTTTCTGCTGGCAAAGCTAAGCGGCGTCAAGGTGCTAAAGTTCTCGCTCGGTTTCGGGCCCAGGGTCATCGGGAAACAGATTGGGGAGACTGAATATGTGATCTCGGCTGTCCCTCTTGGCGGCTATGTAAAAATGCTCGGTCAGGAGGACATCGGAGAAGTTGAAGGTGATAAAGAGGCTGCGGAGAAGGACCGTTCATTCCGTTACAAACCTGCATATAAGCGGGTACTGATTATCCTTGCCGGACCGGTGTTCAACCTTATGACCGCTGTCGTTATCTTCTTTCTTGTTTTTATTGCAGGGGTCCCGATACTGTCCCCCACCATTGGAGAGGTGATGCCCGATACACCTGCTGCCAAAGCCATGCTGCAGAATGGCGATAAAATTGTGGCGATCAACGGCAGTCCTGTAAAGCAGTGGGCTGAGATGACCGACATCATTCAAGGCAGCGCCGGAAAGCCCCTGATTCTGACGGTGCAGAGAAAAGCTGCGCTCCTTCCCATCTCGATAACCCCCGAAAGCAAAAAGATGAAAGATGTGTTCGGAGAAGAGCGGAAGGTGGGCCTTATAGGAGTCAAACCCTCGGGAGAGACATTTACGGAAAAGGAAAACATCCCGGACGCTTTTAAAAATGCTTTCCTGAAGACGTGGGACATATCGGCTATCACCGTAGTCAGCATAATAAAACTTATACAGAGAATAGTTCCTGCTGAAAGCATCGGCGGCCCTATTCTTATATTTCAATTAGCTGAAAAACAAGCAGCCGCAGGCTACTTAAACTATTTCTTTTTTGCCGCGGTGATAAGCATTAATCTCGGCATCTTAAACCTGCTTCCTATTCCTGTTCTTGACGGGGGGCACATATTCCTTGTCGGTCTTGAAGCGATACGGAAAAAGCCCTTGAGCGAGCAGGCCCTTATTATTGCGCAACGTATCGGGCTCGCCTTTCTGCTTATGCTTATGATCTTCGCAATGTATAATGATATCTTCAGGATCATCAGCGGGAAACCACTGCCATGAAAGGCGGCAAGATATGAGACCGGCAACAATGAAATATCTGAACTCGGCAGGAGGAGTCATCTTCAGGAAAGCAGCCTCGGGTTTTGAGGCGGCCCTGATCGCAACAAAGGGGAAAGCCGTATGGACACTACCCAAGGGCATAATCGACAAGGGGGAACAACCCGAGGACGCAGCCATAAGGGAAATACGTGAGGAGACCGGACTTACTGGTAAAATCGTGAGTCCGCTCGATACAAAGTCGTACTGGTTTTACCTGAAAAATGAGAACACAAAGTGCAGGAAAACCGTCATATACTTCCTGGTGGAATATGTCAGCGGAGCCATCGACAATGAATGCCCGGAGGTTGACGAGGCACAATGGTTCCCCATTAATGATGCCATGAAAAAACTCTCTTACAAAAGCGACCGGGAAGTACTTCATAAAGCCGCTGAGCTGCTGGAGAATTATGTCCAAAGTTCGATTACGGAATGAAATTAAAGAAATTGCTGCAAAGCTCAGATCCGAAGGGAAAAAAATTGTCTTTACCAATGGCTGCTTTGACCTGCTGCACATTGGGCACATCCGATATTTAACAGAGGCCAAAAAACTGGGAGATATTCTCATAGTCGGACTGAACTCCGATGCTTCAGTGAGGCGATTGAAGCCCCAAAGGCCTATCAATGAGGAATCGCAGAGGGCCGAAGTGATCGCATCGCTCGAAATGGTGGATTTTGTCACCCTTTTCCCCGAAGATACTCCGTATGAACTTATAAAATCCATCAGGCCCGATGTGCTCGTAAAGGGCGGCGACTGGAAGAAAGAGGATATTGTCGGCTCGGATATCGTGGCTGAAACACACAGTCTCCCATATTTGCCAGGGGTATCTACCAGCGCAATCATTAATAAGATACTAAGCAGCAGTGAGAAGTAAGCAGTAAACAGTAGGCAGTGAGGAGGACAAACGATGAAGTGTGGAGTTGATACTATTTTGAGAAAAAACGTTCTGTTTTCGATTTTTTGCTGCTTACTTCTTACTTCTTACTGCCTGCTGTCTCCTTTCAGTCTTTCCTTTGCGGGTCCTGAAACGGGCTCTAAAAAAGGGGATGAAGCCTTAAGTAAACTCCTGGAAGGTAACAAGCGGTTCATTTCAGGGAGCCTGGCGACAAAAGACACCAGTGATACAAGAAGGAAAGAACTCTCAAAGGCACAGCATCCTTCTGCAATAGTCGTTACCTGTTCAGACTCACGGGTACCCCCTGAAATTATTTTTGACCAGGGCTTGGGTGCTTTGTTTGTTGTCCGGTCCGCAGGCAATGTGCTTGATCCAATTTTAGTGGGCAGCATCGAATATGCTGCGGAACACTTACATGCGCCCCTTCTCATTCTGCTGGGACACGATAAATGCGGTGCAGTATCAGCTGCTATCGAGGCAAAAGAGAAAACCGGAGATAATATCGCTATGATACTCAGGAAAATACTGCCTGCTGTAAAAAAAGCGAGCGTGAGAGGAGGCACTAAAGAGGATATTCTTAATAATGCTATCAGGGAAAATGTGCTGCTTCAGCAGAAATACCTGCTTAGGAAAAGCCCTGTAGTTAAAAAACTTATGGAGTCAGGAGACCTTAAGGTTGTTGCCGGCATATACCACATTGAGAGCGGAGAGGTTGAGTTGTTCAGCGCGCAATAGGGCACGCGAATGAATAACTTGCACATTGATGCATCTCAGATTTAGGCCATCTTTGCCCGATCCTCAGTCGCAAAATCCTCAACGTAGCTATGCTACGCCTGCGGTTTTTGCTCAGTCAGATCAGCCAAATCTGACCTGAATTTGAGCGCCTGAACGCACAAGTTATTCATTCGCGCGCCCTCAACTCTGCCGCTTCATCCTTAATCTTCTGCAAGGTCTCTTTCATGGGCGCCCAACCGTACCAGTACATATAGTCGGGATTCATATGAAATGCACCCTGGAAAGCCCTCACCCTGTATTCAAAGAACATGTCATAAAGGTCCTGCTCCACCGCGTTCTTTGCTTCATAGGATTGAAGCAGATCAGGGGTGAAGGTCCAGCCTGCCGGCTTCTCCAGTATGCCGTCTTTGTATAAACCTTGTACCACGCTGATAGCTTCTGACATGATCCTGTCGGCATCCTTTATTACCTTGTCCGCTGCTTCGAGCTGGCGTTTAGCGTAAGTGGCGCCATGGCATTTTGCGCAGACAGCGGTCATTTTGACTATTTGTTCGTTAAACTCCTCTTTGGTAAGCCGCATCACTCTGCATGCTTTCACTATGTCGAACCTGGCAGCAGGATTGCCCTTATCATCCAGGACTCCGAGAGACTGAAGAATAGTCATCCTGTCTTTCATCCATTCTTTGTCGTCCTCAGGCAGCCGCAATGCCAGAAAGCCCCATGAGGTCGTAACATTGTGGGTTCCGTCCTGCATATGGCAGGTTTGACAGGTAGGCGCCCTTTTGCTCCACTTGCCTTCAATCTGCCAGATCGTACCGTGTTTGGTGCCAGACCACATTTCCCACTGGGGGTGGTCAAATCCCATATGACATGTCTTGCAGGCCCTGGGGTCCTGCGCTTCCGATTTATTAAATGAATGCCTGGTATGGCAGTAATCGCACTGGGCATTCCCATAACGGAATTGCGCCCGCTCGGCATCTGATTTTACCCCAATCCCGTGGCAGTTTGAACATCCCTTGTATCCTCCGTCTGTCCCGCCCGCCAAGGCGGGGCGGGCAGTAGGCTGGTGCGTTATCATTGGCAAAGCGACCGAGGCAACCCAGGCGAGATTATGTTTGCTGTCCTTAAACTGGTCAGCCTGTTTCTTGTGGCATCCTGTGCAGGTATCGGGGGTTGGCATTTGGGCAAGTTTTGCATCATCCATTTTTTTGTGCCCTGAGCCGTGGCAAGCAGAGCAATCAACTCCTGCCTTTGCCATCTTGCCCTGAAGGTGCTGTTGCACAATACCGGGGGTTACCTTCCGGTGGCACTCAACACAATCGGTCCTTTGCGTCCTGGCAGATGCCGCGCTGCCAATGAGAAAAATAAAAGCAAACACTATCCCGAGCCTGACATATTTCACTGTGATGCTCCTCCCTGCCGCTTTTTCGTAATTAAAGTCACACGACCGGCATTACTGATATAGTATAATTAATAGATTAAAAAGGGGTATGATTTAAATCATTCAGAACATGCCAATCCTGTACCAGCATTTAACAAATCATATCACGAAACTAATTGAGCAGGTAAAAACCGGACCAGGCGCGAGGATTTATAACCTCTCCATACCTCATTTTGCATTATTGCTTTTATTAGAGACCAATCCCTTTATTGTAATCGAGGATTCGGTCGAATCTGCTGAAGCGCTTTACAATGACCTGCTGTTTTTCAGAAAGATTCTACCTGTAAATGGAAGGACAATCAGCTACTTCCCACCTTCCTCAAGTCCTGAACTTATAGGAAAGAGGGCATCGGTGCTACTGGCGGCAAGCTCACAAAGTAACATCGGGATCGTCACCTCACCCGAGGCCTGCAGGACAGGATTCTCTTTGCCCATTATAAAGGATGCTGTCATCACCATCAGAAGGGGGCTTTCCATTGAGCGGGCAACATTGGATGAAATGCTCTCCGGACTCGGATATAAGATAGTAAGTGTCGTGGTGGAAAAAGGGGAATACAGCCAGAGAGAATGGATTTTCGATATTTACCCTACCACCGAAAATTTCCCTCTGCGAGTGGAATTTTTCGGGGATGAGGTAGAAGTTATGCGCTGTTTCGATATAGAAACACAGCGCTCAATAAGAGAGGTTGACGAACTGACGATTTTCCCTGCGAGAGAGGACCTTCTGAGCGGCGCCATAATTGACGAGCTGGCACACAGTATAAATCCGGCGGTGTTCGTCGTTGAAGACGCAGCTGTTTCGTTACCGGAATTCCAGGAGAGAAAGACTCCTTTTTATTCGGTATCTCACCTGCCTTTTACCGGTGAGGGGATTGATGCTATGGAACATTCTATCAAAGGCATGGGCATTGTGCCTGAAGAACGCAAGGAACTCGGTGATATCCCTTATGCGCTTAAAAAAGCCGGCTATGATACCCTGATAGTCCTTCCTTCAGAAGCCCAGGCAGAGCGTCTGAAGGATATCCTGTTCGATGGGGGAGTAATAGCTCCGGTGATAAAATGCAAAGACCTGGAATCATTTGCTGGCACTATCTGCATAGTGACTGGCACACTGTCATCCGGCATGCTGGTCAACAATGTACTGGTCCTGACCGATAGGGAACTTTTTGGCGAAAGGCCTGCTTACAGGCCACTGAAGCGATCAAAGGCTTCCAGGCTCCTGTTTACTATTGATGATCTGAAGACCGGTGATCTCGTGGTGCATAAGGATCACGGAATAGGAAGATTCACAGGACTTCAGCGCCAAAGGACCGACAGTTGCGAAGAGGATTTAATAACCCTGGAGTATGCCCACGGAGACAGGCTGTATATCCCTTTTTACAGCATAGATAAACTGCAGAAATATAGCGCCGGTGAAGGGCACACTTCGCCTATTGACCAGTTGGGGAGCAAAAAATGGCAAAAGACAAAACAGCGGGTCAAAGAAAAAATCAGGGAAATGGCTGACAAGCTCATCAAGCTGTATGCCGAAAGAAGTGTTTCCCGTGGATTTGTCTTCAGTGAGGACACCCCAATGCACAGGGAATTCGATGACTTTTTCCCTTATGACGAGACTCCGGACCAGATAAAGACCTTTGAGGAGATACAAAAACATATGCATTCGGAAACACCCATGGATATGCTGCTTTGCGGCGATGTAGGTTACGGCAAGACAGAGGTCGCGATAAAGGCTGCTTTCAGGGCTGTATTTGACGGTAAACAGGTGGCTGTCCTCGTGCCGACGACACTGCTTGCCGAACAGCATTTCAGGACATTTAAAATGCGCTTTTCAGGATTTCCGGTAAGAATCGATTACCTCAGCAGGTTTAAAAACAAAGAACAGGTCAAGCAGTCGGTCAAAGCACTGGCTGTGGGTGAAACGGATATAATTATCGGCACGCATATGCTTCTGAACAAGAACATCGGTTTTCACGACCTCGGGCTGCTGGTCATCGACGAAGAGCACCGTTTTGGTGTGGCCCAGAAGGAGCGGCTTAAAGATCTTAAAAAGGGTGTCGATATTCTTACCCTTACGGCAACGCCTATTCCCCGGACACTGCATATGTCGCTATCGGGCATACGGGAGATAGCTACTATTGAAACCGCTCCTGAGGAACGGCTTGCAGTCAGAAGTATCGTAACCCCCTTTGCCGGCAAAACGATAAAGGAGGCTGTAGAGAGAGAACTGAGAAGGGGCGGTCAGATATTCTTCGTCCATAACAGGATAGGGGACATAGAAAAAACAGCTGATCATATACGAAAACTGGTGCCCGATGCCCGACTCGCCATAGGGCATGGACAGATGCCGGAGGCCGGGCTCGAAAAAGTAATGCTCCGCTTCCTGAACGGGGATATCAATATGCTTGTGTGTACTGCAATTATCGGATCAGGCCTAGACATCCCAACCGCCAATACCATTATGGTAGACAGGGCAGATACTTTCGGACTCGCAGATCTCTATCAGCTCAGAGGAAGGGTGGGGAGAGGCAACGTCCAGGCCTATGCGTATTTCCTTATCCCGGGCGAAGACAGGCTCACTGATGAGGCGAAAAAACGATTACAGGCAATACAGGAAATGAGCTATCTTGGGGCAGGATTCAGGCTTGCCCTGAAAGACCTTGACATACGTGGCGCAGGCAATCTCCTTGGCGCGGAGCAATCAGGCTGTATTAATGGAGTAGGGTTTGATATGTATATGGAAATGCTCGAGAAAACCGTTGCTGAGTTGAAAGGGCATGAGGTAGTGGAAGAGATTGAACCTGCCATACAGCTGCGGCTCACGGCGTTTATTCCCGATAATTACATATCCGATATTACTCTCAGGCTCAGCATTTATAGGCGCATATCGTCGCTGAAATCCCTGGACGCTCTTTGGGACCTCAGGGATGAACTCTCAGACCGGTTCGGGGCACTGCCGGAAGAGGCAATAAACCTGCTTCACGTGATAAAAATAAAGCTGCTTTCGAAACAGCTCTATATAATAAAGGTCACTGAGATTGATGGAAGGTATCGTTTTTTCTTTCTGCTCGATAGTGACAATACCTATAAGATTCCGGAAGATTTCTTTGACAGGCTCATGAAAGCCCTTTTTTCACTTTCTTCCGGCACGACTATCAGGTTTCTGCCGGACGGATTTGAACTGGACGCACGCAATATGACTCAGCATGAAGCTATTGAAAAAGTTGAAGAGACGCTGCAAAGAATAGCAGAAATGATGACTGTACCCTTACCTGCCTAGGCTTGCCACTTGTTGCCTATAATCCGCTGAATGATTTAAACTGAACGGGTGCGAAGTATTATACTAAAAGGCGTATTTTTCATGCTGTTCCTTGCCCTGATCAGTTGCAAAACTGTGCCCGTTCAGAACGAGGAGAAGGAAGCTGATTCACACTATAAAATGGGCATTGCCTATCTGAGCGAGGGGAATATTCAACCAGCCTTTGTCGAATTTCAGAAAACTTTGCAGCTTAATCCCAACAACAAGGATGCCCTTGTAAACCTGGGATATGTATATTTGCAGTTCGAGGAGTATGAAAAGGCAAAAGGACTCTTTCTCAGGGCGGTTTCGATCGATCCTCAATTTGCAGATGCCTACACTTATCTCGGCATTACCTATATCAAAATGCGCCAGTGGAATGAGGCGATAGAGCCGCTCAAAAAGGCCCTGTCAAATGTTCTGTATAAAAGTCCCGGGAAGGGATTTTACTACCTTGGCATGGCCTATTACAGGATGGGACTGTTCGATAATGCCATCGACGCCTTTAAAGACTCGATAAAGCGCTCACCATCAACTCCGCAGGCTTATTACGGGCTCTCCCTTGCGTACAATAAGACCGGCAGATATGGGGACGCGGCCGCTATGATTGAGCGGGCAATCGAAATAGACCCGTCTTTTAACAGCGATAAAGCAAAATTCATAACGGAGATGAAACAAAATCTGCTGACGTCAAAAGGAGAGGACGAGACAGACACGAGGGATTACCTTGAAATAATAAAGTATTAGAAATCAGACTCAGACCCTTTTATTATTGTATCGTATATTAATTTCGTATTCTATACTCGCATGGTCAGCTTCAAGACCGTCACTCCTTCCTTTGCAGGCCAGTTTTCCCTTCACGGTCCTTTTCAGGGTCTTTACCATCCTCCTTATAATCGGCGTCAAATCAAACCCGCCGCCGACACAATCCCTTATCATACACTCCATATGAAAATATGCATAAGTCGTGGGCAGAACATTTATCGTACGTACCATCAGGACTGGATTAACACCCTTCTGGTAATAGGTCATATTTATAACAATACTATTGACTTTAGGAAAGCGTTCCGCTACCAGGCCTGCA
Source organism: Nitrospirota bacterium (assembly GCA_963710375.1). Classification (GTDB taxonomy): domain Bacteria; phylum Nitrospirota; class Thermodesulfovibrionia; order Thermodesulfovibrionales; family Dissulfurispiraceae; genus JADFXI01. Next base: position 342,282 of record CAVPZX010000005.1, on the reverse strand, counting down.
GCCAACTTATTTTGCTTGATCAATTCAGCCTTAACTGAATGATGCTGTTTATTCGCCATCATCTCTTATGAATGAGCCCCCTGTTGAAACGACAAGAAATCGCGTTCTGTTGCCGTTTATATCTTAACTACATTGATCGCTTTTGGACCTTTGGGGCCTTTCTCGATATCAAAACTCACTCTGTCACCCTCGGCAAGAGTTTTAAAGCCATCGCCCTGAATAGATGAATAATGAACAAAAACATCACTGCCGTCCTCGCTGGTGACAAAACCGAACCCTTTGGATTCATTGAACCATTTTACTGTGCCCTGAGCCATACAATTTTTCCTCCTTACATATACGTGTGGTCAAAACTCAACCACAAAATAACACCGGTTATAAACTATCGGTGAAACGAAAAATGCCACAAAACAAAAAGTCTTTGTGGCAGAAAGCTTGCAAAACCTTCTGTTATCTCAAATAAATAATCGCATATATTAAATAGAAAAGTCAAGACCAAATGGTTAATTACAATTCAGACAGTACAGGGTAATTTTTCTTTGCGAGCGATTAGCCCACTGTGCCAGCCCTGCTGTATATACAGAACATCAATCTTGTTCCAGTTGAATATGTGGGCTCGGCGTTACTCGCCCACTGCAGATAACCCAGGCGCTCGACTGCAGAAAAACAACCCTGTACTGTCTGAATTGTAAGGATAAATTAAGGCGACGAGCGGATTCGAACCGCTGGATAAAGGTTTTGCAGACCTCTCCCTTGCCACTTGGGTACGTCGCCGTAATAAAGACAGGTTAAGGTTAAGAAACGTCTTAAAGGAATATTTTCTTTGGCTTTGGCTTAACCTTAACCTCAGCCTTAACCTGTTTTTTTTGGAGCGGGCGACGGGATTCGGACCCGCGACCCCAACCTTGGCAAGGTTGTGCTCTACCAGCTGAGCTACACCCGCAATTCATTGATAGAAAAAATGTATCCAAAAATCTATCATAATTTTAACATTTCTGTCAATTATGCTGCACAGAAAATATCTGCAATTCAGACAGTAGATGAATCTCTAAAGCATTAGCGGAGTTTTGGAAACAGTTCTTGGCGAGTGAGCGTAAAACAGGAGCGAAACTGACCGAAGGGAATTTTGCGACTGTAGCGAGACGAGTCATAGAACTGTCAAAACGGAGCGTAGCGAAAGAGAGTCATCTGCTGTTTGAATTGGAGATATTAATAAGCACCTTCTTTGTTGAGTACAACCCTGATTGTTTTAACTAATATGACGATATCAAACCATAATGACCAGTTCAATACATACCACGTATCGAGCTTGACTCTATAATCATAGTTTATGATATTCCTTCCGCTTGTCTGCCATAGACCGGTCATCCCGGGCTTGACCATAAAATAATAGTCGGCATACTCCTTATAGTAATAATCTATTTCTTCCTGTAGTACAGGCCGCGGGCCTACCAGGCTCATGTCACCCTTAATTATATTCATGAACTGGGGCAGTTCGTCGAGAGAGGTCTCCCTCAACCATTTTCCAATCCTGGTCACCCTCGGATCATTCTTCAATTTAAAAAAAGTCCCCCACTCTTCTTTTGCTGATTGGTCCTTTTCCAGAAATTCCTTCAGCTTTTCCGTGGCGTCCAGGTACATAGTCCTTATTTTATAAACCCTTATGAGCTTACCCTTCTGACCGAGACGGAGATGCGAATAGAATACAGGGCCTCGAGAGTCAATTTTAACCAGGATTCCGATAACCCCCACCAGCAGAAAAAGGATTGGGGAAAAAAGCACTGCCACTGCAAGATCAAAACTCCTCTTTACAAACCTGTTAAATAATGATTTTAAGTTGTTGTTTGTCTTCAACAGAAAGAGCTGTTGCATGAAAAGATGATATAACTCGGTATTAAGCAGAGCTATGCCTTTAAGGTTGGGGACAAGAAGAACGCTTTTTGTGTATCTCTGGACAGCACTGGTAAGCTCAGACATCTTCTGAAGAGAAAGCGAAGGGATTGCAATAATAACGGTCGATATATGCAATAAATTCACAAATTTCCTGAAATGCCTGGCCTTCCCAAAAACTTTATATGTCGTATTATCAATGCGTATCTCCATGTCCTTTTTTTCATCAGCATCATCCAGGAATCCGATAATCTTATAGCCTAGATGGGCTTCCCGCACTATTCCCTGTGCAGTTTCGATACCTGCTTTGCCCGCACCTATGATTATGACGTATTCCCGCCAGAGACCGATCGCTGACAGGATTTTCTTACCCAATAATCTGAAAGTAGGGAACATGACCAGGCCATAAAGCAATAAAAAAACTATGACGAGACGGGAAATGAGATCGCTCAACTTTCCCAGAGATACAATCGCAAAAATTACAATTACCGAGGCGGTAACTGCCTTTATCATTGCTCTCGTTTCATCCCAGAGGGAGAGCCTTTTTATATACAGTTTTTCATATGCAATAGCAACAATAAATATCAGCGGCATCCACCAGAACCGGAAATAGTAACCCAATGAGAACTTAAAAGTTATTAATCCGGCAAAAAATATATTAAGCAGTTTCCTGGTAAAAAAAGCTGAAGAAAGCGCCCCATAGAATGCCAGAATATCAATGGTGATAAGTGCAACAACGCATGCTAATTTCTTATTTCTATTGCCTAACCGCATATGTCACAAGATAGGCAATAGGAAATAGGAAAAAACAAAAAATTCTCTTTCTTTTACCCATAGCCTAGAGCCTATTGCCTATTGCCTGATTTTTGTTCCACCCAGGAAATGTTGTCTTTATACCACTTCACTGTTGCCTTGAGTCCCTTTTCAAAAGAGACCAGCTTCTTCAATCCAGGCTGCTTCCAGATCTTTGTCGAATCCAGAGAATAGCGGTAGTCATGGCCCGGCCTGTCTTCTACAAATTCAATCATCTTTTCCGGTCTCCCCATCAAATGCAGGATTTCCCTGACTACATCTATATTCCTCTTTTCCTCACCGCTTCCAACATTATAAATATCACCTGGCTTACCATGCTCCAAAACAGAAAAGACTGCACCGGCGCAGTCAGAAACAAACAGCCATTCCCTTATATTCTCTCCCTTACCATAAACAGGGATTTTCTCATTGCGCATCGCTTTCAGTATGACCACAGGAATAAGTTTTTCAGGATATTGCCACGGGCCGTAATTATTTGAAGGCCTGACCGTTATTACCGGTAAGCCATATGTTCTGAAATATGCCCTTCCCAGCATATCGGCGGAAGCCTTGCTCACGGAATAAGGCGAGTTTGGGTTCAGCGGAGATGTTTCATAAAAATGGCCCTCTGCTGCAAGCTCTCCGTACACCTCATCCGTCGATATATTTATGAAACGTTTAACATTGCAATACCGTGACGCCTCGAGCAAACTATGGGTACCCTTTATATTCGTTCCCAGGAATGGCGTTGCATCCTGGATGCTCCTGTCCACATGACTTTCCGCTGCCCAGTGGATAACGGCATCAGGTCTTTCGGTCTCAAAAATATACCGCATAAAGTCCAGATTCCCTATGTCTGCCTTGTAAAAAGTGAGCTTCTTTTCAACTTTTTCTATTCGTGACATATCACCGGCATAGCTGAGGGCATCAACAACACTGACAGCATATCCCCTCCCTACTGCCTGCCTTACAAATTCACTCCCGATAAACCCCGCTCCTCCAGTAACCAAAAGCCTCTTCATGAACTACCCCCTGAGAGCACGAAGGTGAGAAGCTGCGAAATTGAGAAGGTGCGAAAAAAATAGCACAACTTCTCAACTTCTCAACTTCTCAACTTCTGCTTATGTTTTATTCTGCCTTTCTATAAATCTATCGACGGCATCAGTCCACTCAGGTATCTCCATGCCCAGGTCTCTTGACAGTTTTCGATTCGACATCGCGGAGAAATACGGCCGTCTGGCACGCTCGTTAAAAAAATGCGAGTCAGTGGGCAATACTGTCCTCTTGAGTCCAAGCCTTTCGATGAAATAACGTGCAAGCTCATACCGGGAGGCATAACCGCCGTTTGTTAAATGGTAAATACCTCTCAAACCCTTATCATAAGCAGTCATTGTATACTTTACAATATCATTTGTATAGGTCGGGACAGAGACCTGATTGCATACTATTTTCAGAACATCTCTGTCTTTTGCCCATTCAGACAGTTTATAAAGAAAGTTCGAAATCCCCTGACCGAATACCCAACTTACCCGGAATAGCAGAAAATCATCATTTTCTTCTGCCAGCAGCCGCTCTCCTGACAACTTGCTTTCTCCATACACATTCAATGGATAGGTGCTGTCTGCCTCGGTATAATAATTTTCTTTTGATCCGTCAAAAACATAATCGGTGCTATAGTGGATTAATAGTGCCTTGTTCTTCCTGCACAAAGCTGCAAGATTTTTCACCCCTGCGGCATTCACGCGAAAAGCTGCATCCCTGTCGTCCTCGGCTCTGTCCACAAGGTTGTAAGCTGCACAATTTATGACGACTGAAGGGTCATTAACTGATAAGGCCTCGGAAACCGATTCGAAATTGGAAATATCGAGTTCTTTTTTGCTTAATGCAGTTAACCGGTGCGTTCCGGTGCGTTCGAAATATCGCCGGAACTCAACAGCAAGCTGTCCATTCGCACCTGTAATCAATACATTCATATATCCGCATCTTTCAGCAAAGGCAGCGCTTTGTCTTTCTCGGAGAGCACCGGGTCTCTTACCGGCCAGTCAATATCTATAACAGGATCATTCCATATTATCCCCCTCTCGTGTTCAGGCGAGTATTCCTCTGTACATTTATAGATGATTTCCGCAACTTCGCTCAGCACTATAAAACCATGAGCAAAGGCGGGGGGTATATAGAGCATCTGATTATTTTCTTCGGACAACTCAACGCCGACCCATTTCCCATATGTATGCGATCCTTTTCGTATATCGACTGCCACATCAAAAACCATGCCTTTTATACACCGCACCAGTTTCCCCTGTGCCATAGGTTCCTTTTGGTAATGCAGTCCTCTTAACACGTGTTGCGAAGACTTGGAATAGTTGTCCTGCACAAAAAATTCCCGCACGCCTGCACTGGAAAATTCAGAATGCTTATATATCTCGCCAAAAACCCCCCGCGCATCAGCAAAAGCTTGAGAAGTAATAAGAACAACTCCTGGCAGAGAAAGTGTTTTGAAAGTGAATGGCATGATAAATACAGGCTATGGGCAATAGGCTATAGGCAATAGGGACGAAGTTTTTTTAGTTTTTGCCCATTGCCTATAGCCCATTGCCTATAGCCTCTCTTCTTTCAATATTTTTAAAAGATACTGCCCGTATCCGTTCTTTTTAAGAGGTTTAGCGAGCTTTAAAAGCTGATCGCCATCTATATAGCCCAACTGGTAAGCAATTTCCTCTATACAGGCTATCTTCAATCCCTGACGTTTTTCTATGGTGGAGATAAATTCGCCTGCTTCAAGAAGGCTTTCGTGGGTGCCTGTATCAAGCCAAGCGTAACCCCTTCCGAGGAACTCGACCCTCAGGTTTCCTTCTTTCAGATACTCCTTGTTAACATCTGTTATCTCCAGTTCTCCCCGCCGGGAAGGCTTAATCTTCCTCGAAATCTCAGTAACATTGTTATCATAAAAATAGAGCCCTGTTACAGCATAATTAGATTTGGGCATTTTGGGCTTTTCTTCAATTGAAAGGACCTTGTTTTTTTTGTCACATTCGATTACTCCGTACCGCTCGGGATCGTTGACATAATAACCAAATACGGTCGCACCCCTCCGGGCCGTTATATCACTCACTGCCTTATTCAGCAAATCGGTAAAACCGTGGCCATGAAAGATATTATCTCCCAATATAAGGCATACGTCATCGCTGCCGATAAACTCTTCTCCCAGCAAAAAAGCCTCGGCAATGCCATTCGGCCGGGACTGCTCCTTATATGAAAAACTCAATCCCAATTGTGAGCCGGTATTAAATATTTCCCTGAATCTCGGCAGATCCTGGGGTGTTGAGATGATCAGTATTTCCCTTATGCCTGCAAGCATAAGCACCGAAAGCGGATAGTAAATCAGAGGCTTGTCGTAAACAGGCAGAAGCTGCTTGCACACCGACAAAGTCACCGGGTAAAGTCTCGTGCCGCTTCCGCCTGCCAGAATGATACCTTTCATATCTTACGCCCCTGACCTGTATTCTATCACTTTTTCTTCTACAAACGCCTTGAATTCTGTTTTAAACCTTTCTCTGCCGAATCTCTCGGCATTCTTCCTTGCCTCAGCCATGCTAAAGGAATCCTGATTTTTCTCAAAGTTATTTACTGCGCTGATTAAGCTTTCAACATTCTGCTCCCCAAAGAAAACTCCTGTTTTGTTCTCGATAACGGTTTCACGCGCCCCTCCCCTACCGTATGCTATAACAGGGGTCCCGCAGGCCTGAGCTTCAACAGGGATGATGCCGAAATCCTCTTCAGCCGCGAAAACAAAGGCTTTGGCACGTTGCATGTAACTACGGAGCATATCAGCAGTTTGATAACCCAAAAATTCCACATTTCTGGCCGCCTTCGATTTTATCTTTCTGAAATCAGGGCCATCGCCTGCGACAATAAGTTTTTTCCCCGGCATTTTTGAAAATGCCTCTACAATAAGATCGATCTTTTTGTACGGGACCATCCTTGAGGCAGTAAAATAAAAGTCCTCCTTTTTTAGCGGGGAGATGTGAAAAGCATCAATATCGACCGGAGGATAAATAACAGCGGCATCCCTTCCATAAATCCTTTTGATCCTTTCAGCTGTAAAATCAGAGATGGCAACGAAGTAATTCACCCTGGCGGCCGCCGCATAATCCCACAATCGTATATAGTGAAGGGACAGTTTAGCAAAAAAACCTTTAACGCCTGCGTTCAATCCGGACTCTTTTAAATATTGATGATAAAGGTCCCACGCGTAGCGTATCGGCGTATAACAATAGCAAATATGAAGCTGGTAGCTCTTTGTCAATACACCCTTTGACACTGCATGACAGGAAGAAATAATCAGATCATATTTGGAAAGATCAAACTGCTCCACAGCAAAAGGCATCAAAGGCAGATAACTCCGGTATCTCTTTTTTGCAAAAGGGATTTTCTGTATAAACGATGTGCGGACAGTTTTATCTAAAATAAAAGTCCTTTCTCCCTCTGGTAAAAAATCGACCAGGCTGAATAAATCGGCGGATGGATAAAGCTGTATTATCTGCTCTAAAGCCCTTTCCGATCCAGCATAATTTACCAGCCAGTCATGGACTACAGCTATTTTCAATTGTTCACAACTCCCTGAATTATTTTCAGAAGCCTTTTTGCCGAATCGTTCCAGCTGAAGAGTTTTACCCTTTCCCTCCCCTTTAATATCAGCTCCTGCCGCAGCTCTCCGTTGCCCAAAATTTCAGACATGGCCCTCTTTATGTCATCAATATCATGAGGGTTCACATATAAAGCGGCATCCCCGCAAACCTCCGGGAGACTTGCTGCCCTGGAAACAATAACAGGACACCCGCATGCCATAGCTTCCAACGGAGGAATCCCAAAGCCCTCATAAATGGAAGGGTAAACAAAAAGCTCCGCTCCACTATAAAGGCCCATCAGGTCATGATCAGAAACATATCCGGTAAAGATTATGTCAGGATTCGAGCCAATCGCTTCCCTGAATTCTTTATGTCTGAAAATGGTGTTACGGGATCCCACGATAACAAGCTTCATACCTTTTATCCCGCTGCCGATAAAAGCGGTTATCAGATTTTTAAGGTTCTTCCTCGGGTCCAGAGATGATACTGCGAGAATGTATCTCCCGCGCCGGGACATGTCTTTGCCGATTTCAGCCCCTGTTTCCTCTGGAGCAGCACCGTAAACAATCTCTATCTTATCTTCAGGGATATCGAGCAGTTCGCGTATCTCCTTTTTTGAGAACTCACTAACAGTAATGATTTTTATGGCTTCCCTGGCAGCTCTCGCAACTACAAATTTATAATAGTAATAAAACTTTTTTGAAAACCACTTCGGGTTTCTCAAAAAAGACACATCATAAATTGCGACAATTTTATTTTTGTAATATAAGGGGGATGTGTTTCCAAGATTAATCAGCAAAGGATTGCCCCTTTTCTTTAAGAATCGAGGAAGCTCCAATTGCTCCCACAAATGCCCTGACATTTTACCATGTGCAACAAAATTTAACTCCTCTGCCAAATCTTCGTGGATAATATTCCCCGGGGCGACAAACTTTATATCCGGGCCCAAAATTTTCAACTGCCTAGATATCTCAATCGCATATCGCTGAACTCCCGTTATCCTTTGCGTTAAGAATCTTGCATTAACATAGATACTCATACTGAAGCCTGTTTTGACATCAAATCCTCATAAATTCTGTATGTATCTACTGCTATCTTCTTCTGAGTATACCAGTCCAAAACCCTTTCACGCCCTTTTTTACCCAGAGATGCTCTCAGCTCTTTATCATCTAAAAGCAATTCGATCCTCTTCGCGAGATCATCTATGTCCCCCTCCTGGAATACCATACCGGCATCTGCGATAACGTTTGGGATTTCTCCTGAACTGGAGCCTATTACAGGAATCTCACATGCCATAGCTTCTATTAATACCCTGCCGAATTGCTCCTTCCAGTTCGGCCTGGTCCGTGACGGCAAGACAAGGCAATCAAAACAATTCATGTATAAAGGGACATCCATTGAAGGCACTTGATCAATAAGTTTAATGTTCTGCCCCAGTTCTTCACGTGCGGCAAGATCGATTATCTTTTTTCCCAAAGGACCGCTCCCTATGAGTAAAAGCAACAAGTTTTCTCTCCCTTTTACACGTGCAACTGCCCGTATGAGATCTAGGACCCCCTTCTCCTCAACCAGTCTCCCCATAAACCCCACTATAAATTTATCCGCCACCAGCCCTATGTCGCTTCTCGTATCGCTGAAGGTGATTTTTTTGAAAATATCAGGATCCACGCCAAATTGTGGAATTACAGTTATATTCTTATCGAATCCTTTTCTTTTCAAAGTATCTTTAGCCTCCTCATTTCCGGCTATGGCGCTATCCGCATTTTTAAAAACGTATTTCTGAATAGATGAAAACGGGAAAGGATATCTTTTATATATGTTCTGCCATGTGAAAAAAAGCACTCTAGGCATTTGCCTGTTTTGCCAGTCTCATTGCCTGGAAGGTAACTATACTATAATGCTCTTCATCTATATGAACTATGTCGGGCTTAATTTTTTTAATGGTATTGCCAAGGTCAATATAAAAATGGAAATGGTTTTTGCCGTTAAAAAACAATCTCAGGGGGGATATGGTATACCCGTTCCCTTTTCTTATTTCTAATTTTTGATGTCCCCAGGATTGTGGGACCACAAGGTGCAAGTCCACTCCGAGCTTTGCAATCTCCTCAAGCTTTTTATGGTATGCGCCGACAACCAGCGCCTTTGAGATCATCAATACTCTCATCGTCTCACGGTAACAACCAGGTCTCCTCTGAACATGAAACCCATAAACCATATTTTCAATATTTTTTTTGCGATCGTCACTAAAAAATTCCTGCCCGGCTCTTTTCCCTCTGTTATCTTTATTTCGTTGAAACCTGCCTTTTTCAGGATTGCCGTTAATAACTTTTCAGGATAAAGCCTGACATGAGAAATGTCCATCCAGAACCGTTCTGTTGTCCTGAGGTCTTTTGCATTCGGAGTAATAATAATAAACACAGCACCTGGCCTAAGTACTCTGTGGCTCTCCTTAATCAATTTAATGACATACTCAGGTTGCATGTGCTCTATCATGTGGGCGCAGAAAATTCCGCCTAAAGATGCATCGGGGAGATCTGCTAAATGATGAGCAGCATCATCCTGCAACACCTTTACGCCTTTCCCTTCGCATAAATTAACGGATTCTTCAGAGGAATCGATTCCATATGCCTGTATCCCCGCCTCCTGTAACATGCGGAGCATAACTCCCCTGCCACAGCCTATTTCCAAAACAGCGCCCGGAGCATCCTTAAAGTAACGAACATACTGTTTCTGATGAACTTCAGTTAACTCCTCGCTAGTTAATTCAGAAAAAAGGCTTATACTCGAAAACGATCCATTATCCACTTTCCTTAGCCCCCCTCAACGAAAAAGAGAACAGATATGCTATACATCCGCTCTGAATTACGGTATTAATTGCCTCGGTCAATACTACTGCGAGCGCAGCGCCTACAAGGCCGAATCTTGGAATAAGGAGCAAATTAAGAATAACGTTAATTATTAAATTGTTCATCGCTATAACTGTAATGAACCTATATTTTCCCTTGGAGTTTATAAAGGCAGTAAGCTGTGCATTTACAGCCTTAAATACTATGGCCCACGCTAATACAGGCAAAACTCCGGCTGATTCTACATATTGATTGGAGATCAGCTTCGTCACCCACTTTGCAGAAAAGGAGAGGGAAAGAGCGCAGGCGGCGCTGACAATCACAACAGGTGTCATCACCTGTATTATCTTTTGCCTTACCTTTAACAAATCAGCAGGTTTGCTCAAGCCGGAAAAAAAAGCATAAACTGATATGGAAAGCGAAGAGAATATAAGCAAAAAAGGCTCCGTCATACGGTATGCAAACGAATACTCCCCCAATTTCTGCTGGCCCATAAACCATCCGATCATAAGAATATCCATCCTGGAGTAAAGGATAACAATAATACCCGCTATGCCGACCGGAAGACTGTCCCGGACAATACTCCATATAATCTTCTTATCGAGACATAGCCTTATGGGAGACAGCGATGAGTATACTTTTGACGTAGCAAGGAGATTTATAAGCTCACTTAAGGGAATAATGAGCACAAGGACAACCAGTGACCAGTCAGCATAAAACCCGAAAAGAGTCAGACCAACGTAGATCAGCATACTTATAACATTAGGCGCAATAATCCTGGCAGCGTTGAGGTTTGCCTGGAAATAGCTCACAAACGCATTAACGAACAGGGTGGTATAAAGCGATGCAGCGATGATCAAAAGAAGTTGAAAGGCCGCGACATTTTTATAAATCAACCAGCATAATACATTTGCAATAATGTAAGCGACAGTAGCGCTTAATATTTTAAGCGTCAACGCATTCCCAAGAAGCCTTTCCGAAAGCAACTTATTGAGAACAAATCGCCTGAGGATAACAGTATCGACGCCAAAGTCAGCTACAACCTTGAAAATCTCGACAAAGGAAAGAGCGAGCGACAGTGCGCCAAAGTCATTTGGGCCAAATTTTCTTGCTATAAGCAATAGCAAGAGTATCCTTGCGATCCCAAAACAGCCCCTTATAAATATGGTGGCGCTTGTGTTCTTAATAACCTTAGGGAAATTACTGCCAAATCTGTCAGCAGATATTATCTTCATATTGCCGTATCCAGCCCATATTATTCATAAATTTTATACAAGGAGCAGGCTGGACATGGTGCTGAGCGGACTTTGACAGCCTAAGTGACACCAAGGATGGTGACACAGGCTGTCATAGCCTCGGAGCAAGGCTGGATGCCTTGCGAGAATATAGGGTCCCCGAAAGGTCGCAGACCTTTGGGGTGGCAGTTGAGTGAAGCACTGTGGCCTGACTGCTCCTTGTATAAAATTTTTCCATAAAGTGGGCTAATAATTGGATTTCAATATTGTCTCAAAGTAATTGATTGTCCTTCTCAGACCTTCTTCGAACTGTATCACCGGATGCCAGCCCAGTTCCTTTTTTGCCAATGTTATGTCAGGCTGTCTTTGCATCGGATCATCCTGGGGCAAAGGTTTATAAACCACCTTTGACCTGGAGCCTGTCATTGCGATCACCTTCTCCGCCAGTTCAAGAATAGTGAATTCTACCGGGTTCCCAAGATTCACCGGCCCCGTGAGATCATCAGGGCTGTCCATTAGTTTGACAAGCCCATCAATCAGGTCGTCAACATAACAAAAACTTCTGGTCTGGCTCCCGTCGCCATATACTGTGATATCCTCTCCTTTCAACGCCTGGATGATAAAATTGCTCACCACCCGGCCGTCGTCCGGGTACATCCTGGGACCGTATGTATTGAAGATCCGCGCCACTTTTATTCTGAGCTTATGTTGGCGGTAATAATCAAAAAAGAGTGTTTCGGCGCAGCGCTTCCCTTCATCGTAACATGAACGAATCCCTACTGGATTGACGTTACCCCAGTACGTCTCGCACTGAGGGTGAATGTTCGGATCTCCATAGACCTCACTCGTCGATGCCTGGAGTATTTTTGCCTTGACCCTCTTTGCCAATCCCAGCATGTTTATCGCACCATGGACCGATGTCTTAGTTGTCTGTACCGGATCGAACTGGTAGTGTACCGGAGAGGCAGGACAGGCAAGATTGTATATTTCATCGACTTCTACATACAGAGGGAAACAGACGTCATGCCGCATGACTTCAAAATAGGGATTATTTAAAAGGTGCCTGATATTCGCCCTGCGCCCTGTATAAAAGTTGTCTGCGCAAAGGACTTCGTTTCCTTCGTTCACAAGTTTCTCGCAAAGATGTGACCCGAGGAACCCTGCGCCTCCGGTAACCAATATTCGTTTGCTCATCAGATAGTATCTCCTTTCACTAACTTGCCACTCCTATCTGGTGGTATTCAAATCCCAGTTCATGCATTTTCTCTTTGTTGTATTGGTTTCTGCCGTCAAAAATAATCTTGTTCTTGAGGCGTTTTGCCATTTCATCGAAATCAGGGCTTCTGAACTCTTTCCATTCCGTTATGAGCAGCAAGGCATCCGCACCGGAGAGCGCATCATATTTTGAGCTCACATATTCAATATTCTTATTACCTTTGAGATAAAATTTGCTTGCCACTTCGATTGCCTTTGGGTCATAGGCTTTTATTCCGGCCCCCTGTCTAGTGAGTTCGTTTATAATTGTTATGCTTGATGCATCTCTCGTATCATCGGTTTCGGGTTTAAAAGAAAGACCCCATACAGCAAAGGTGCAAGAGCTTAAGTCTTTGCCGAACTTCTTTATCACCTTTTCCGCCAGCACCTTTTTCTGCCTTTCATTTACCGTCTGCACTGCCTTGAGTATTTCCGGAGCATGGCCGTTTTCGAGTGCCAGTTTTTCCAGTGCCCTTACGTCCTTGGGAAAACAACTTCCTCCAAAACCGCACCCGGGATAAATGAAGCTGTAGCCGATCCTGCTGTCACTGCCTATGCCGATCCTCACTTTATTGACATCGGCGCCTACTTTTTCGCAGATATTGGCGATCTCGTTCATAAATGATATCTTTGTCGCCAGCATGGCATTGGCCGCATATTTGGTCATCTCGGCGCTTCTGATGTCCATCGCAATCAGCCGCTCGTGGTTCTTGGTAAACGGCCCGTAAAGTTCTTTTATCTTCTCAAGGGCGTGTAGATTGTCCGCGCCTACCACGACCCTGTCAGGCCGCATGAAATCCTCAATCGCCGAGCCTTCCTTCAGAAATTCCGGATTGGAGACCACATCAAATGTAATTTGTGATCCCCTACCCCGCAATTCTTCCTGAATAATCTCTCTGACCTTATCTGCAGTGCCAACGGGCACGGTGGACTTGTCCACCACAATCATATAATGAGACATGTTTTTCCCTATATCCCGCGCCACCTGCAACACATACTGCATATCGGCATTGCCGTCCCCTCCCATAGGGGTGCCGACAGCAATGCAGCATATCTCGCTGTTGTCCAACGCCTCTTTTAAGTAAGTCGTAAAATGCAGCGTGCCCAGCCTGAAGTTCTCCAGCACCATTGATGCCAGTCCCCGTTCATATATGGGGATAGCGCCTTTTTTCAGGTTCTCTATTTTTTCCTCATTCACGTCAACACAGATTACGTTATTCCCCATTTGTGCCATACAGGCGCCAGTGACTAAACCCACATAACCGGTGCCGATAATAGATATTTTCATTCACCCTCCGCAAAAACCGAAGTTGAGAAGTTGAGAAGTTGGGAGGGATTTTGCTCATCTTCGCATCTTCACATCTTCGCACCTTCGGTTTTTGTCCTTTATCTGTCGTACTTGTCTTCCATCCTTATAATATCATCTTCTCCCACATATTCACCGTTCTGGACCTCTATAATTTCGAGAGGGACTTTGCCGGGATTTTCAAGCCTGTGCATGGTCGATTTCGGGACATATGCCGATTCATTTTCATGGATATGCATCTCCTTGTCTCCGACCAATACTTTGGCAGTGCCTTTAACCACAACCCAATGCTCAGACCGGTGGTAGTGCAACTGTAGGCTTAATTTTTCATTCGGATTCACTACTATCCTTTTTATCTTGTACCGCAGGCCATCCTCAAGGACAGTATAGCTGCCCCATGGCCTGTAGGTTGTAACGTGGTCTTCCACTTCGCTCCTCGACGCCTTATGCAGCCTGCTTACCGCCTCTTTTACTTTCTCCGCCGATCCTTTTTTCGCCACTAGTATTGCGTCATCTGTTTCAACAATAAGACAATCATTAAGCCCTATGGTGGTAATCTGACGCTTATTCCCCAAAACAAGAGTTCCCTTTGTATCTATTACAAGGACATCGCCCTGCGTTACGTTCCTCTCTTCATCTTTATCAAGCACGTCGTAAAGCGAATCCCAGGAGCCTATGTCATTCCAATATAGGTCAAGGGGCACAATAACCACCCTGTCTGATTTCTCCATGACCGCATAATCTATAGAGATGTCGGGCATACGCTCAAAGCCGGACAGCATATCATCGAATCCCTGAGTATGCAGTCCTTTCATTTCAGGCGAGTGCCTGCCCATTTCATCGAGCATCGTTTTGATGCTGAAGGCAAACATCCCCGAATTCCAATAATAGGAGCCGTCATTCACATATCTCCGGGCTGTTTCCATGTCAGGTTTCTCTACAAATTTCTCCACTTCAAAGAAAGTTATGTGTTTGCCTTTGCTCTTTGCGCTTTGGCCTTTGCCTGCTTTTATATAGCCGTAACCCGGTTCAGGCCTGTCAGGCTTTACGCCGAATGTTACTATATAGCCTTTTCTGGCTATTGTTTCGGCGAGTTCAATGTATTCTGCAAATTTTTCATCGGGCCGTATCACATGGTCCGAAGGGCACATTAATATGACTTCATCCTCGTGGCATCCGAGCTTTTCCAGGAAGTATTTAATGCTGAGAGCCGTGGCAGGAGCCGTATTTCTGCCCGCAGGCTCAAATATCAAATGTTTTATGTCAGGGAGGTCGGATTTCACATAAAACTTATATTTGGCGTTCGTCACAACAACAAGGTCATCCAGGGTCATCACTTTAAGAAGTCTTTCAGCGGTCTGTTGAAGGAGCGATTTATCACTGTTTATCTTTAGAAACTGCTTGGGGTAGTTCCTCCTGGACAAAGGCCAAAGCCTGGTCCCGCCTCCTCCTGCTAAAATAAGCGCTTTCATAAAACACTCCAACTGCAGGTTAAGGCTAAGGTTAAGATCAAGGTTGATAACATAATTATTATTTTATACATTGCTAGCCTTTTACCTTTACCTCTACCTCTACCTTTGCCTGCTCTAATACATTTTCCAAAAAACTTGTGTACTGGTTTAAATGTTCCTCATCATCTGCCTCGGCTCTCATGACGATTACAGGCTGCGTGTTGCTGGTCCGTATCAATCCCCACCCTTTTTCAAATAAAATCCTGATCCCGTCAAGCGTATTGACGTCTATAATCCTATAAGGAGCATTACCGTCTTTTGAATAGGCAAGGAGGCGGGACACCACATTGCCCACAACCTCTTTTTTCATGTCTTCCGGGCATTCGCGCCTGATTTCAGGAGTGTATGACATCCTGGCTACATCAGAAACAAGCCCTTTTATGTCCTTTCCTGTTTTCTTCATGATCTCTATAATCCTGAAGGTGGTGTAGAGTGCGTCATCGTAGCCGAAATAGTTATGAGCAATAAAAATATGTCCGCTGAATTCTCCTGCGATAAGGGCCCCCTCTTCCTTCATCTTTTGTTTTATTAAAGAGTGCCCGGTCTTCCACATAATGGGAATGCCGCCGTGTTTCTTCACCTCATCAAACATCGCCTGCGAGCACTTTACATCGCCGATAACCTTGGCCCCCGGGTTTTCCTTCAACACTTCCTTGCTCAGGATGATCAATATCTGATCTCCCCATATAATAGTCCCTTCTCTGTCAACTACTCCAATCCTGTCGGCATCACCATCATAACCAACGCCGATATCCGCTCCTGACCTCCTCGTTTCCATAATCAAGTCCTGCATGTATTCAACCACCGTAGGATCAGGGTGATGGTTGGGGAACCTTCCGTCAGGTTCACAATAAAGCGGTACAACCTCACAGCCCATTCCGGCCAGGATTTCGGGCACAATAGCGCCTGCAGTGCCGTTTCCGGCATCTATGACTACCCTGACCCTCCTGAACCGTGCATTATTAAGATATGAAAACTGTTTCAGCATATATTCTTTATATGGGTCAATTATATTACAGTGCTTAACTCTGCCGTCTTCTTCCGAAATTGTCCAATCCTGCCTTTTAATTATCTCTTCCAGCTTTTGAATGTTTCCGCCATAAATGGCATCTTTCCCTATACTGATCTTGAAGCCGTTATATTCCGGCGGATTATGGCTGCCGGTAACCATTATACCGCCATCCAGATCCAGATGATGGAGTGAGAAATACTGGACCGGTGTAGGGCAGACCCCGATGTCATATACATCGATGCCGGAAGACACGATTCCTTTGATAAGCCCGGCAGCAAGCTCTTCAGAACTCAGCCTTACATCTCTTCCTACGCTCACCTGTTTTGCTTTGGGAATAAAAGATTTTACAAGTGAGCTGAACGCCTTTCCGATAAGGACCGCGGTATCTCCGGCAAGGTCTTTACCTGCCACACCCCTTATATCATACTCCCTGAAGATCGCAGATGGTATCACAGTTTTACGTCTTTGAGCCAGCTTCGATTGTCCAGATACCAGTCAACAGTCTTTTTCAGCCCTTCATCGAGGTCGGTTTCCGGTTTCCAATCGAGAAGTCTTAAAGCCTTTGTGATATCAGCGCCCGTTTCGGTCATGTCTGTTTTCAGAAAGGGCCTGTACTCTATGGAAGCCTTTTTTCCTAACAACTCTTCAAGCCTGGCAATAACATAGTTCAATGTATGCGGACTTTTTCCGCCGCCCAGGTTTATGATTTCATACCCGACCTTTTTGAGCGCTTTGATAGTGCCGGCCGCTATATCATCAATATAAGTAAAATCCCTGCTCTGGGAGCCGTCGCCGAAAAGCTCCAGGGGCTTTCCTTCATCTATCCATTTAATAAACCTGAATATGCTCATATCCGGTCTACCGGAAGGGCCGTAAACAGTAAAATACCGCAGCACGGATATATCAAGACCGAACAGATAATGATAGGAATACGCCATTGCTTCTGCTGCTTTTTTGGTTGCAGCATAGGGTGAAATAGGGGTGTTCACCGGCAGGTCTTCGGTAAAGGGCATCTTTTGCCCGGCATACAAGGAAGATGTTGAGGCATGCACCAATTTCCTTACGTCATATTTGCGCATCAGTTCGAGGAGGTTTAAAACTCCCTGGGCGTTGGTGCTCATATACACGTGAGGATTCTCTATGCTGTACCTCACGCCGGCACGGGCGGCAAGATTGATAACTGCACCTACTGTGTTTTCCCTGAAAATAGGATCCATTGCAGCCAGGTTTTCAATGTCAAGCTGGTAAAAGGTAAAGCCTTTGTTCTTTTTCAGCCTTTCAAGCCTGTCGGTTTTCAGCTTTACGTCGTAATAGTCGTTCATATTATCGATGCCTATTACCTGCCTGCCCTCTTCAAGCAATTTTTGAGAAGTCCTCCAGCCGATAAACCCGGCAGTCCCTGTTACCAGAATTTTTTCCATATTAAGTTAACCACTCCATAGCCTTACATATTACCACAGCTGCCGGTTCCCTATCCAAGTGTCACTTTTTCCTGAGGAGTTCTTTTTGAATATCGATACTTGCCTGGTACTCAATTGTATTAAGTAACACAATAATGCGCTCACTGTCTTTCATCTCACGCTCAAATATGCCTATGAGCCCTCTGAACGGTCCCTCGGTTATCTCAACCTTGTCGCCGACTTTGATATCAGGGTTAATAACAATAAGCCCTTCTTCATTCATTCGCGATTTAATAATGTCGATTATATCTTCGCTGACAGGCCACGGCGATCCCGGATTCCCTACAATGCCGCTTACACCGCGAGTATATTTAATCATATGGTACTGCAGTGACGGATCGAATTTTGCAAATATGTAGTTAGGGAACAAAGGCCGTCTGACGTGCTCAAACTTACTACGGATGAGCCTTTTCCTTCGCAGTTTCGGATTAAACACTTCTACCGAGGCACGGGCAAGGCTTTCTTCAACCTTGTCCTCCTGCTTAGGCTTAGTATAAATCACATACCACTTTATCGGATCAAGAGTCATACATTCCTGTGCTCTATTTTATCACATACCATCGTTGTTTGTAGTAAGGAAAACAGGAAATAGTGAAAGGTGAATGGTGAATGGTTAAAAACGTGAAACGTGAATGGTGAATAGTTAAAAGCTAAAGATTTTTTGGTTTGTTTTTTGCCTTGAGCCGTTCACTATTCACTATTCACCTTTCACGTTTCACGTTTTGGCTGTTGGCATGCTTTGTTATGGGAAATTATGCTATTCTAAAAAATGTTATTCCCGGACCTCAATGAATTCAAGTCATTAGCACAGCAGGGCAATCTTATTCCTGTTTACAAGGAAATACTGGGCGACGTAGAGACTCCGGTAAGCGCATTTCTCAAGCTCGGCAAGAAGCCGTCCTTTCTTTTGGAGAGCGTTACCGGCGGCGAGAAGTGGGCCCGCTACTCCTTCCTCGGCATAGATCCGGCCATGACCTTTAGCTGTTCGGGCCGACAAGTAACGGTCCGGGAGCGCAGAAAAACCTCCCACTTGGAAACAGCTGATCCGCTTTCTGTTATAAAAGATATATTATCGCGGTTTACCCCTGTCGAAGTAGCAGGGATTCCCCGGTTCTCGGGCGGGTTTGTAGGCTATATAGGTTATGATGTGGTCAAGTTCTTTGAGCGGGTGCCTGATTCCCCTAAACCGGCGCTGGACATACCCGATATTTTTCTGATGCTCACTGATACGATCCTTATATTTGATAACCTCAGGCAAACTATAAAGATCGTATCGAACGTACACGTAGATAACAAGAATATCGAAAAGACCTACGAGGATGCCGGCAAACGGATAGATAAAATCATAAAAAAACTTGGGCTAAAGGCAAAGGGCAAAGGGCAAAAGGCGGCAGGCACTTTCCCCTTTAGCCTTTAGCCATTCGCCTTTAGCCTTTTCTGATAACTTCTCTTCCAATTTCACAAAAGAAGGCTTTATGGACGCTGTAGTAAAGGCCAAAGAATACATACTGTCAGGCGATATACTGCAGGTGGTCCTTTCGCAGCGGTTTGAGACACATGCCCCCATACACCCCATTAATCTATACCGTGCCCTCAGGGTTATAAACCCCTCGCCGTACATGTACTACCTCGACACCGGCGATGTTCAGCTTGTCGGCTCTTCACCTGAAATACTGGTCAGGCTGGAAGGCGACAAAATAACGCTTAGGCCCATTGCCGGGACCCGTAAAAGGGGAGAGACCGAAGATGCCGACAGAGCGCTTGAGGAAGACCTGAAAAAAGATCCCAAAGAAATAGCAGAGCATATAATGCTTGTAGATCTGGGAAGGAACGATGTCGGCAGAGTCGCACAAATCGGCTCGGTCAAAGTGACTGAAGTAATGAACGTGGAACGCTACAGCCATGTAATGCACCTTGTATCAAACGTTGAGGGCATTCTAAGAAAAGGACTCGATGCCTTTGATGTTTTTAAAGCCTGCTTTCCTGCCGGCACCGTCAGCGGTGCTGCAAAGGTCAGGGCCATGGAAATCATAGAAGAACTGGAGCCCACAAAGCGGGGTCCCTATGCCGGTTCAGTCGGATATATAAGCTATTCGGGCAACATGGACATGTGCATTACCATAAGAACGCTCATCATAAAAAATGATACAATATTTGTACAGGCCGGAGCCGGCCTTGTAGCCGACTCTGTTCCGGAGAACGAATATTACGAGACAGTCAACAAGGCGATGGCGATGATGAAGACTGTAGATTTTTTTGAAGGAGAAAAATAAGCATAGGGCATAGAGCAAAGAGCATAGGGTAAAAAAGAAAGCCGCTGCCTTTTACGCTATGCCCTTTGCACTTTGCGCTTTGCTTTTCGAGGCTAAAATATGCTTTTAATGATCGACAATTACGATTCATTCACATACAACCTTGTTCAATACCTGGGTGAGTTGGGTGAAACAATCGAGGTCTTTAGAAATGACCGGATAACCATAGGTGAGATCGAGAAAAAACAACCTGAGAGGATCGTCATATCTCCCGGGCCCTGTACGCCCAACGAGGCGGGAGTCTCCATAGAGGTCATCAGGCACTTCGCCGGAAAAATCCCGATACTCGGCGTCTGTCTCGGCCATCAGTCGATAGGCGCTGCTTACGGGGGCGACATCATAAGGGCGCCTCTGCTCATGCATGGGAAGACCTCTATTATCCATCATGACGGAAAAACATTATTCTCAGGCCTTCCCAATCCCTTCGAAGCTACCCGTTATCATTCCCTTGTAATAAAGAGAGAAACACTTCCTGACTGCCTGGAAATCTCCGCATGGACAAAAGACGAAATAATCATGGGGGTCAGGCACAAGGAATTTCTTGTCGAAGGTGTACAGTTCCATCCCGAGTCGATACTTACCACAGCAGGCAAGGACCTGCTCAGGAATTTCATACAACTTAATAAAAAAGAAAGTAAAACATAATACCACAGAGACACGGAGGCACTGAGAAAAAATTCGCATAGAGTATTTCAAAAAATTAGTTTGTAACTCTGTGTCTCTGTGGTTAGGTTTTTGTCAATAAGGCGAGGATAAAACAGTGATAAAGGAAGCGATAAACCTTGTAATTCAGAATATCAGCCTCTCCGAGGCCGAGATGGCGGAATGCATGACCGAAATAATGGAGGGCAGAGCCACCGATGCCCAGATCGGCGCATTTCTCACCGCCCTGAGGATCAAGGGTGAAACCATCGATGAGATTACCGGCGCAGCACGGATCATGCGTGAAAAGGCGACAAAAATACTAGCTCCGGAAGGCATTATCGATACCTGCGGCACTGGCGGGGACTTGTCCAACACCTTCAATATCTCCACCACAGCGGCAATAGTGGTGGCGTCATCGGGCATTCCCGTTGCAAAACACGGCAACCGCTCCGTTTCGAGCCAATCAGGTAGTGCCGACCTTCTTGAGGCGTTGGGAGTGAAGGTTGAATTGACCCCGGACCGGGTGGAAAAATGTCTCTTCGAGACAAATTTCGGCTTTCTCTTTGCGCCTCTTTTCCACCCAGCCATGAAATTCGCAATAGGGCCTCGGCGAGAAATCAGCATAAGGACCATATTTAATATATTAGGTCCCATTACGAATCCTGCGGATGCAAAGCGTCAGGTCGTTGGGGTATTCAGCAGCAGGCTGACCGAGCTTTTGGCGTCGGTACTCGGCAATTTGGGCGCCGTGGATGCTATGGTAGTTCACGGAGAAGACGGCATGGATGAAATCACTACCTGCAGCGCTACAAAGGTGTCGAGGTATAGAGATAAGACTGTCGAGAATTTCTATATAATGCCGGAAGATTACGGATTCAAACTGGCTGACATTACCGATCTGGCCGGCGGCGACAAAAAAGAAAATGCCGTCATCATTCACTCCATCCTCAATAACGTGGACAGTCCCAAGCGCGATATTGTAATACTGAACGCTGCAGCTGCAATAGTTGTGTCGGGTCACACAGACGATTTTGTTGCCGCAAAGGAAATTGCCGAAGAATCCATCCGCAGCGGAAAAGCCGCAAAAAAACTCGCGGAAATCATAAAGGTCACAAACTCTTTATAAGACATGGTAGAGAAGATGAGAAGATGTGAAGTTGTGAAGTTGAGCAGGCACTTCCCAAGACCCACATTCGCAACTTCTCATCTTCACAACTTCTCATCTTCAGAAGCTTCTTCCTGAAACTCAAGGGCAAGGTGCTCTATGGTTTTTGCTGTCTGGTCTATTTCAGCTGGGGGAGCTATGTCTCTGGAACTTGAAACACCGAGTTCTTTAAACTTTTTTAATGAAGGCATGAGACGCGATTCCACCGACCTGGCGCCATCGTTGTAGGATTCCACCGCCTTGCGGATAGCGAGGCCTGTCTTAGCGTAATGCTCAAGCATGACGGAAAAGCGCTCGTACAATTCCTTGCCCAGTTTGCCGATCTCCTGAGCGCTCTTGGCTGCCTGTTCCTGCTGCCAGCCGTAAGCAATGGCTTTCAGCAATGCGATACAGGTGGTAGGGGTGGCAAGAATGACCTTCTTTGCACTGCCGTCCTCGATCAGCTTGTGATCATACTCAATAGCTGCGCTGAAAAAGGACTCGCCCGGCAGATACATGACCACTATTTCGGGGGACCGGTCAAACTGGTCCCAGTATGCCTTCGAACTGAGCATATTCATATGGTTCCTCACACTGCCGATGTAATTCGCTATGGCCTTCTTCCTCTCTTCTTCCGTAGCAGCTGAGACCATGCCCATAAAAGCGTCGACAGGGGCTTTGGCATCAATCACGATCTCCCTCCCGTTTGGAAGCCGCACAATCATGTCCGGCCTCAGACGTCCCGAATCAGTCGAAACCGATTCCTGCTCGTAGAAATCGCAATAAGCCGTCATGCCAGCAAGTTCCACAACTCTCCTGAGCCCCAGTTCGCCCCATGAGCCGCTGATCTTGGGCCTTCTCAGCGCTGTAACAAGGCTGTTTGTCTCGCGCTGCAACTGCTCGTGCATCCCGGCAAGTGACCTGAGCTGCTCTGTAAGACTGCCGAAGCTTTTGTGTCTGTTCTCCTCTATGTCCCTGAGTTGCTGCTCGTATCTTTTCAGCATTTCATGAAGGGGTTTGATCGTACCGTCCATAGCGGCCTGGTGCTCACCGAGCTTCCCTTTTGTATCGGCAACGATCTTCTCCAGGTTCTCCGAGGCGAGTCTCAGAAAATCCTCACTGCTGCTTTTCAACGCAGCACCGGAAAGCACGCTGAAGGTATCGGTTATCTCTTTTTTCATTACCTCGATAAGCTCTTTCTGCTGCTCAAGGCTCCTATAGGAATCTTCCAACCGCTTCTGCGATTCCTCAAGACGCGTCACCGTCTCTATCCTCTGATGCCGCTCGCTATCAAGCACGTCCCTTAATTGACTTGCAACCTGTTCCTTCTGCTGGATCTGTTGCCTGAGTTCCCCCACAATTGCCTCAGCACTCTTCGCCATTCCTTCTAACTTGGCGAGTCTCGCCAAAGAATAGGTTAAGGCTAAGGTTAAGGTTAAGATTAAAATGTAAAAAAGAACTGTCATTCAGACACCCCTAAAGAATAGGTTAAGGTTAAGGTTAAGGTTAAGGTTAAGATTAAATTGTAAAAGAGAACTGTCATTTAAACACCCCTAAAGAATAGGCTAAGGTTAAGGTTAAGATTAAAATGTAAAAAAGAACTGTCATTCAGACACCCCTAAAGAATAGGTTAAGGTTAAGGTTAAGGTTAAGGTTAAGGGGGAAAGCCGACCAGTCATTTGTTTGGTCCTCGCAAGGTTAAAATTACTTTATTTATAGCGTTGTGAATATCGCAAAAAACTTTTTCGAGTTCATCAGCTTTTTGGGAATTAATATAGCCAACTCTTTTACCGTATTCTAAATGGCTTTGAGTCTCAGTTAAAGAGCCTCTCGCCATATAATAAAAATTTATTTTGTCCATAGTATGATTTCTTCCAAATGCTTCTGCTATATTCGCCGATATACTTAGAGCAGACCTTCTTATTTGTGAAGTAAATCCGTAATCTTCTTTTCTAGGTAATTTTATCGTAAGCTCATGCACTATTTCAGCAGCATCAATTGCCTTTTGCCACACTGGCATCTCTTTAAAAGTTTTATACATATGTGTATTTTTTGTTTTCTTAACCTTAAAAAGGCAGGCTAAGGTTGAGGTTGAGGTTGAGGTTAAGACTGACAGTCCTTAGTTTTTCGTAGCCTTAGCCTTTAACCTGACTTAATAAGCCCTTCTGTTTTCTCAGCCTTAACCTTAGCCTTAACCTGTTTTAATACGCTCCCTCCTTGTTTAGGACTACCCTGATAGTCTTGAAAAGGATGACTATGTCGAGCCAGAGGGACCAGTTCAGGACGTACCATACGGCGAGCCTCACCCTTTCATCGAAATCCAGTATGTTTCTGCCCGAGACCTGCCAGAGCCCGGTGATCCCGGGGCTGGCGACTAAGATCAGATCGGAATATCCCCGTATCTCCTCCTCTTCCTCAGGCAGATAGGGGCGCGGGCCCACGAAACTCATATCGCCGGCAAGCACATTGAAAATCTGGGGCAGTTCGTCCAGGGAGGTCCTTCTCAGAAACCTGCCCACCCGTGTTACGCGCGGATCATAATCACGAAGTTTTTTGTACCGGCTCCACTCAGCCCTGACCTCTTCGTTCTTTTCAAGATAGTTGTCCAATATTTCGTCAGCGTTCGAGAACATGGTCCTGAACTTTATGCATTTGAAAAGCTTCCCCCCCTTGCCGATCCTGTCCTGCATTAGGAAAACAGTTCCCCTGGAATCCGCGCGTATCAAAATCCCAAAGATGACCACCATAACGAAAAGGAAAGGCAACAAGAGAATGGAGAAAACAACGTCGAAGCACTTCTTGACAAATTTATTGAAGTCCGACTTCAGGTTGTTGTTGATCTTCAGCATAAACAGTTGCTGCCCGGACAGGTTCTCGAGTTCGGTGTTTACCAGGGCAATGCCTTTCAGGTCGGGCACGAGAAGGACGCGCCTGGTATATTTCTGAACATCCTCAGTCAGCTTCGTGAGCTCCTCCACAATGAGGGAGGGAATTGCAATAATCACCGTTGGAACATCCATCAGCGAGAGGAATTTCCTGAAATTCTTTACCTTGCCGAAGACCTTGAGTTCCTTGTTATTGATCTCTATTGTCCGGCCTATCTTGTCCGGATCGTCGTCGAGGAATCCGATGATATTGTACCCCATATGACTTTCGCTATCGATGCCCCTGGCAATTTCCTTTCCAGCCCTTCCCGCGCCGATGATAATAAGGTTTTCCCTCCAGATATTCATCCGGTATAGCATCTTCTTCCCCATAAGCCGCATAAAAGGAAAGACAACTATGCTGCACATGTATAGCAGGATGAAAGTAAGCCTGGATATTTTGTAGGTGAACTTTCCGAGACTAGTGACCGCAAAGATAACAACGACGGCCACGGTAATTGCCTTTATCAATTCTCTTACTTCGTCCCAGAAAGGCATCCTCTTTGTGAATTGCCCTTCGTATGCGATGACGAGGATGAAGATGACCGGCATCCACCAGAAAAGGACAAAGTGGCGCAGGCCGAATTCCAGAGGTATGAGACCCGGGAAAACAGTATTTAGAAATTTGCGCGCGTAATAAGCAAGAAACAGGGACAGATAAAAGGATGCAATGTCCAGCGAGGCAAGCGCCCGCTATACCGGCAGTTTCTTTATATCCATTATTGATACGCATATCCACATATAGGTTAAGGCTAAGGTTAAGGTTAAGAAAAACTAAGAACCGCCAGTCTTAACCTCAACCTCAACCTTAACCTGTTTTTTTTCCCAATAATTTTTGTTCTTGCTCAATTTTATTAATTATTTTCAAAGGCAGTTTTTCATACTGCCGTCCAAGGGAGAAGCCAAGGTATTTTAAACTATTCCGGGCCAAAAATTCGGGCAGAAGACCATATTTAGCCTCCCTGGCTATATACCGCAACTCAGACAGTAGAAATCTGCTCCCCTCGTCCTCCGCCCTTCCAAAGGTTTCAATAATCCATTTTTCCCTCCGGTGAAAGACCCCTATATCGAAGTACCGCCGGAATTCTTCCATGAGAGTATAGTTGTGTGAATGGTATACCGCAGCGTCCGATGCGTAGGCGATCCTGTAACCGGCCATGAGCATCCTGGCTCCTGCGTATGTGTCCTCTGTTGAGATAAGGCCTTCTTTAAAAAGACCAATTTCTTCAAGTGCTTTTCTCCTGTATGCGGCAAAGGAATTAGAGAGAAAAGGGACCTTTATTCCCCTTTCGCCGTTCTCCCGGGACTTTACCAGTGAAGTAGGGCCATAATTGAAAATCCGTGAGTGTGCGGCAAAAACCGTGGCTTCGGGGGAAGGCAGCTGCCTTCCATAAACACATCCTACCAGTTCATCGGCATAAAAAGGCGCGATAAGCCTCTCCATCGTATCTCTACCCACAGGAACCACATCCTGCGTTAGGAATACCACAATGTCTCCGGAAGTCTGGAGGATACCGAAATTTCGGGTAGCGCCATGATCGAAATCACTCCTCTGCACTGTTGCGACTTTTGCCCCGTAAGCTCTAGCAATAGAAAGTGTACTGTCTGTTGAAGAGGAATCGACCACCATTAGCTCCAACGGCACCGTTTGCGGCAGCAGGGCCTCCAGGAGGGAACGCAATCTTTCACCCGCGTTGAGAGTGAGAATAATAACGCTAACCATAGAGCAATCTCTTGAATTTGGCCCGCAGGAATTTCTTCTCCCATACAGAGGTCATTAACGAAAGTATATACGCATCAGACACTTTACGTTTCTTCATAATGTCAGTTCTTTTTTTTAACATCCGCGGGAGCAGTCGCAGAGCATCACTTTTCGCCTTGATATACAGCCCCGGACGCCTGTGTCTTATGCCGAACAAAAAAAACTCCGTCAGCATTCCGGCAAGAAAAGAAGGCAGGCAGCGCAGGAATACACGGAAGGGGATATTTTTTATCCTTACAAATACGGCATTTCTCAGTGTATAGTAAACAGCAAGATCGCTCATCTGACCTATAGTTGACCTTACTTTATGATATACCGCAGCAGATGGGACATACAATACCTTCCAGCCTGCAAGCTGCGCCCTCCAGTTCAAATCAGTATCTTCGTGAATCAAAAAAAAGTCCTCATCCAGGAAGCCTATTTCATCCAGCATTGAACGCCTGTACAGCGCCGCTCCTGCGCAGGCGCCGAAAATGTACTCCTCCCGGTTAAAACCATTGTCAACATCACCCTCGCCGCGCTTAAACCCTTTCAAGGCTTTGGAAAAGAGGTCTCCTGCGCTGTCAATACGATTAGTGCCGTGTTTGATCAGCTTCGAAGCGCAGATGCCGACTTCCGGATGGGCATCTGCAGCATCCACAAGGGCCTGAAGCCATCCCCTTTCCGGCTCCGTGTCATTGTTAAGAAGGACGATATAATCCCCGGCGCAATGCCGCAGTCCCTCTATATTTCCTCCTGTGAAACCCCGGTTCTCCGGCAAAGAGATAAAGTTAAGATGTCCGGCCAGTGACTGTGAACCATCAGTGGAGGCGTTGTCTACGAGAACAATTTCGAAATCCCTGAAGGTCTGTCCCTCAACAGCCCTGAGACAATCCCCAAGTACCCGCTCTCCGTTATAATTGACAATGATAATGCTCACTTTAGGCATGGAATAATCTCACACACTGCAGAAAAGCCATAGTATAAACACTTTAATAATTTTAACACTTTTTCAAATATAACGTATTATGGGAACTGCAATTCAGACAGTAGATGACTCTCTTTCGCTACGCTCCGTTTTGACAGTTCTATGACTCGTCTCGCTACAGTCGCAAAATTCCCTTCGGTCAGTTTCGCTCCTGTTTAACGCTCACTCGCCAAGAACTGTTTCCAAAACTCCGCTAATGCTTCAGAGATTCATCTACTGTCTGAATTGCACATTGTCGGGAAAAGGTCAGCCCTTAATAGCGACAAACTCTTCAGGGGTCAGCACAGGGATTTTTTTATCTGCGAAGTCATTTTTATCGCGCGAGATAAGGCAGGTCACACCTGTTTTCATTGCGGAATAGTATTGCACCGCATCTTCGAAGTCCTCGAAGTTAGAAGCGAGTGATAAGTCGATGACCTTTTCATCAACAGCAGCGACCTTAAACACTATTCTAATCTTTTCAAGGATCTTAGCTGCCTGCGCACGTCCAATCTCTTTTGAGAGCAGATAAAATAGAATTGGAAAGGTCAACGAGCAGATATATCCTTCTACTTCCTCATTCTCAATTTTAACAAAAAGCTCAGATGCGGGGAGATAAAAAGGCCTCCGTTTCATGAATATATCAAGAAAGAAGTTGACATCGCAAAGAACTGATTTCAACGGTATTTTTCCTCAATATGGCGCCTGTAACTGCTGCGCAGGGCCTTCGGGCTATATTTACCGCCTAAAATTCCTGTTACCTCGGTCAAAACAGGCGATTTGTTCACCTCCCCGGCGTAGCTGCCTGTGACAGACTTAAAGAATTCAGCAACCATTTCTGAAAGGCTTGAATTACGTGCCTTTGCAATTTTTTTGGTTTTTTCTATTAATCCGTCGTCAAGACGAAGTGTAAGTTTAGTATGCAATTTGCACCTCCCTTATACGTATATATTATAATTAATTATACGTCAGCTGTCAAATGTTTGGTAGTCGATAGGGAGCTGGCTCAGTACGCAAAGTATGGACCCGTGCCAAGGCTGGAAGTCGTGCCCTCAACCCCGACAAAAACGTTTCGTCCAAAATAGAACGGAAGCCCCCAGTCGAAATCAGGACTACTGGCGCCGATATCGCTGAACACCATGATGGACGGCGAACTTGTAAGGGCGGTAAAGTTGCCTATCTGGAACGAGATCGGATTGCTCGGAGAGCCGGAGAGTCCCGTAATAGTGGCGGAAAGGTTTGTAATGCCGTCAGGGTTCGAGTTTGTTGTAGTGGGGCAGAAAAAGCCTGAATTACCGCTGCAGAGTGGCAGATCGCCTTTGTAAGTGCCTGATGTAGGTTGAGGGAAAAAAAGGAAGTTCGAACCGGTGTCGAAAAAACTGTTGTAAGAGGCGCTGCTAAAGGTTGTGTTAAATTCATCAAGGTTGTCCAATTCATCCTCTGCGGTGAATGTATACGCAGAAACGCTTGGTGAAGGCGAATTGTTCGATTGCGTGCCAATCCCGAACACAAGGGAGCCGGTCACCGAGGTCGCACCACTTGCAGCGACGGTGGGAAGCTGCACTATCAACCCGTTGTTATCAATGGGAAGAGAGAAGACAGGGTTCGAAACCTGATTAGAGACTGCAACTGTAGTTCCGCTGCACTGCGACCCGCTGCATGTGTAATAATCCCCAATGATAGAAGTTTCACATGTAGAACCGCAGTCCTGAACAAGAGGGCCAACTCCGAGTATTCCGTTGAATCCTGCGTCTTTGGGCCGTTGATCCGGAGTTCCGCACGAGCGCGGGACAGTGCCAAAAGCGGAATCGATAACCTGGACTGGAACCGTCACAGCAGGCTCGTTCCCCAGTGTAACGTTCGCCATCTGGACCGGCCCCCAGTCCGACGAGCCGTCTCCGAAATGGACGCATTCTGCAAGAAAGCCGGAACCGGAAGTCACTTGCGTAAGAGAACCGGAAACGCTGCCCAGGGCCGTTTTAAAAATCCTGAGTCCGAAACTTCCCGTATCCAGTAAAATGCCATTAATTGTCACACAGTTTGATGTGTTAGTAGGGCTGCAAACCGTGACGCTTACGCATGGTTCGTTTGTATATGGGGTGAAGGGGGACGAGGATGAGTTGCATGTTGAACCGTTAACAGTGAAAGAAAGCACGTTGTCAGTCCTGTACCTGTCACCGTTAGTCCGGTAGAACCAGCTATACTCCCTGAAGTGGCTGTGATGGTTGTTGCACCGTCTGATACTGATGAAGCCTTTCCATTAGAGCCAGCCGCATTACTGATAGTGGCGACGGACACATTTGATGAACTCCAGGTTACTGATGAAGTAATATTCGGAGTAGTACCGTCCGAATAAGTCCCTGTGGCCGTAAACTGTTCAGTATTCCCAAGGGTAATGCTGGAGTTTGCCGGAGTAACCGTAATAGATACAAGTGTCGGAGGACTAACTGTAAGTGTAGTGGAGCCTGTGATGCTCCCGGATCTGGCCGTTATCAGTGTATTGCCGGCAGCTACGGATGAAGCCAGTCCATTAGAGCCGGTTGCATTGCTGATGGTAGCGACGAACGGTTTCGATGAACTCCACGTGACTAATGTAGTCATATCCGGCGTGGAGTTTTCCGAAAAAGTTTCTGTTGCCGTGAACTGTTGGGTTGTCCCAAGGGTAATGCTGGGGTTTACCGGAGTAACCGCAATGGACGCAAGCGTTGCAGAATTAATTATTATGTTCTCGACAGTCACTGTCCCATTGCTGATTGTTAGTGTCCCCGCAATTATTGAATATGAGCTATCGGGTGAAAAGCTACTACTATACCCACCTAAAAGGGCAACTGATTTATTAGTGCCGAAATTATCATTTTCCGTATATGTGCCTGCCTGAACCTGGATAGTATCCCCGTTCCCGGCAGCGTTATAGCCATTTTGAATCGTTGTATACGTTCCTGCGCTTCCTACATCTCTAGTGGCGGCATAAGACAGCCCACAATAGCAAAAGAGCAATACAGACACGGCAAAAAACATAAACAGCACTCTTCGACGTTTCATATTGAGAGAGTCCTTACTTGATTTCATCGACGTTCATTCCAGGCGGGTTTCAGCCCCACAAAGTTATATCACAGGACCTAATGTATTATCAACGAGTTTTTTCTCACTTTACCTCTGCCTATCCCTCTGCCTGTTTTTATTTTGGGTTAGCATAGCTGTTCACCACTTCTTGTGCGCTCCCGATCATCCGCACCTGATGGTTCTCGATCCAAACCACCCTGTCGCATATAGCCAGTACGTCATTCAGGCCATGGGAGACAAAGACAATAGTCACTCCATTCTCTTTGAAGCCTTTCATCTTGTCCACGCACTTTTTCTGGAACTCCATGTCCCCTACTGCAAGCACCTCGTCGATGAGCAGTATCTCTGGGTCGAGGCTCGCCACAACAGAAAAGCCGAGGCGCATAATCATGCCCGAGGAATAGGTGCGCAGCGGCTGGTCTATGAAATCACCCAGGCCCGAGAACTCAATAATCTCTTCCATTTTGCGCAGCACTTCAGCCCTGGTAAGGCCCATGAGCACGCCGTTCAGCATTATATTCTCCCTGCCCGTCAGCTCACTGTTGAATCCCGAGCCCAATTCAAGCAGCGGTGAGACCCTACCCTTCACCACAATCGTCCCTCCTGAGGGCTTGATCACCCCGGCGATCAGACCGAGGGTAGTGCTCTTGCCCGCCCCGTTCTTCCCTATTATCCCGAAACTCTCTCCCCTGTTGACCTGGAAGGATATTCCCTGCAGGGCTTCATAGCGATGGTTCTTTAACTGGTTGACCGCGCGCGGAAAGTGAAAGAGGAAGTTCTTGATTCCCCCTGTAATGTGGTGATACAGGGGATAGCTCTTGCTGACGGAATCGAATATGATGACCGGTTCGCTCACAGGACTTCAGCGAACTTCCATGAGAGTTTTCCGTAGACGAAATATCCCACTGCAAAGAAGACAATAGAATAGGCGAAACTGACTGCGAGAGCAGCAGGGTCAAGTTTGCCGTGAAGGAAAAGGTTCCGCCAGCTCACCATAAGAGGCGCAAGGGGATTGAAGTAAACCAGCGACCTGAATCGCTCGGGCACCATGGTCTCGGGATAGATAATCGGAGTGAAATAAAACAAAAGGGTGATGAATATGCTGGTGAGTCTCTCGAAATCCCTGAAAAAAAGATTGATCGACGAGATAAAAAGGGCGGCCCCATAGGTCATAATGAGTTGGATAACCAGCAGCAGTGGAACCCCATAGAGCCACGACAGCGAGGGGGAGCGGTGATATATAAAAAGGAAGACAACTATTACAGGCATCGAAAGGATAAAATGGATCATGTCCTGGAGCACAGTGGTGAGAGGGATGATATTCCTGGGAAAGTTCACCTTTTTGATGATAGATACATTCGCCAGGAATATCGTGGGCGCTGCGCTTACCGAGTTGCTAAACCACTGCCACGGAAAAAGCCCTGCAATTAGGAAGAGGGAGTAATCCTCCATCTGTATTCTCATAACCACCTTGAAGGCTATGAAATAGACAAAAGCGAAGGCAAGGGGATGAGCGACAGACCAGCAGTAACCGAACACACTGCTCTTGTACTTAACCTTCATCTCTTTATGCGTGAGTACCGCGATCAGGTCCCTGTAATTCTCGAAACTCCTCATTTTTCTCCACATTGCCTAAATAACGTCATATTTTACCACATATGAGTTGACATGTGAAAAAAGCGGCAGCAGGTCTGTTTGTTTTTACTATCAAAAAAGGATCCGGTGTTCAGACTCCCTCATGAGATACAGCTTACTTTTTATTCAGAAGCTTCAATTTCGAGTGCATTGCTATATAGGTGAAATCCTGATCTGCCGTAAAAAGGGAGCATTCGCGAGATATTGCCGCAGATGCGATAAGAGCGTCTATCGTGCCTACTTGTTTCCTATTCTTCATAAGGTGATTTTTTAGTTCCGCTGCTTTTATATAATCTTCCCGTGTTAACTCGATGATTGGGAAAGCAGCGAAATATTCTTTCAGTTGATTGAAGTCTTTGAGATTCCTTACTCCCTGGAGTATCTCCTGGAGTATGACACCAATAATGGAGATATCTTCTCCCTGTTCGATAAGCGTCCTCAAAAGTACCGCTTCCGCATGTACCACTGAGGATTGCCTTCTCAAGGCAAGAGACCATACAGAGGTATCTACGAGTATCCTCACCTACGCAGCCGCTCTTTTTTGTAATCATAGGCAGGATCGATATCCACATTGCCGAACAGGGAGATAATTTCTTTCCGCTTTCTTTTTTCAATATACTCTCGCAGTGCTTCATTGACCGCATTCTTTTTAGTTTTGTGCTTGCCTATCTTCTGCGCCTCGTTTAAAAGGTCATTATCTATCGCCAGATTTGTTGGCATAAACCCCTCCTTTTACACAATATCTTACACATATTATTACACAAAGCAAACATTAGACTCAAGAAAGGAAAATATTTACTCAATGAGACAGGGCGTATTTAGAAACTGAGGCTGAGAAGGTCATCGATTTTCAAAAAAGGCAAAAGAGGAAATGTCCATAAGTAAGTAAGCCTAACCGTCCCTGCCAAACATTCGATGCTAATTTCAAATGCAACAATTTGACAGAAACAAGGACCAGTTGATATCATAAACATTGAATACAATAGGCATACGCTTATGAAATATTTCGATTGGAATAATGAGAAAAATGATTTACTCAAAAAAGAGCGGAATGTATCATTTGAGCAGGTGGAACTGGCAATCGCATCAGGCGATTTACTTGACCGGGTTAAACATACCAACCAGGCGAAATATCCGAATCAAAAGGTTTTTCTGGTACTGATTGAAGATTATGTCTATTCTGTACAGTATATTGAGGATGACGAAAGCATATTTTTGAAAACAATAATACCTAACAGCAAGGCAACAAAGAAATATTTGGGAGGCAAAAAATGAAGAGAACAGTTTATTTGGATACAGACGAAAGAGAATTAGCTGAATCGCTTGAAAAAAATGAATGGACCTCCGACCTTAACAAGAAAGAAAAAAAGAGATATGAAGCATATGCCCGCTATAGCCTAAACAAACAAATGCGGATTAATATTCGAATGACTGAGCGGGATTTAAAGAAAATTCGTGCTAAAGCAATTGAAGAGGGGATACCATATCAATCCCTGATTTCTATGCTTATTCACAAATTCAACGAAGGAAAAATAACCTTCAGTAAAAAAAGACATGCATGACAAAGCGCTGCAATCGAGAATCAGGCTAAAAAAGTTATCTGCTGCAAAAACTCATGGCTAGGAGACGGTAACTGAGAGGGTGATCGATGTCTGATTTTGATAGATATGCATCGGACTACAGGGATGCTATAAACAAAGTTACTAAATTAATTGGAGAAGAGTTCGAATTTTTTATTGATTTAAGGATCCGTCTTATGAAGGAAAAGCTCGGCAAGACGTTTACCGACGGCAACCACACTATCCTCGATTTCGGATGCGGCATAGGGGCAACGGAAGTGCATCTGAGACAACACTTCCCTAATTCCGTGATATGCGCCGCTGACACTTCAAAGGAATCTATCGTGGCGGCTCAAAAGCTTGGGCTTGAAGGAGTTGAATTCTCAGCCCTGGATGGCGTTAGTCTTCACTATGAAAATGAAAGATTTGACCTTATATACTCTAACGGCACATTCCATCATATCCCGCATGTAAGACATGCGGCAATTTTAATGGAGCTGAGCAGAGTTCTCAAAAAGAACGGGAAGGTATTTATTTTTGAAAATAACCCCTATAATCCTTTGATGATGAGAAACATGAGGATACTCCCGTTTGATAAAGATGCTGTACCTGTCAAGCCAAAAAGGCTGTTTGGACTGATGGAGAAGACAGGTTACGACGCCAATCCTCCTGATTATTACTTTTTCTTTCCGAATTTTCTAAAAGTTCTGAGGCCCTTTGAAAGATATCTCCGGCAGGTGCCGTTAGGGGCGCAATATTATGTGTTTGCAACGAAAAAATGAATTGCTCTGAGTTCACCAATCTAAAAAAGGACTTCGTATCACGAAGATATCGCAAAACGTTGACATCGCGACGGCTATCCGAGTAACATAACAAAGTTTCCATGAATAATACCGGAACAGAAGCCCATCAGTGTGAACTCTCAATAGTTTTGCCATGCCTTAATGAGGCGGAAACGCTCGCTATTTGCATTGATAAAGCCGCGTCCTTTCTGTCAAGAAATAATATCTCGGGAGAAATTATTATCGCAGACAATGGAAGTAATGATGGCTCCCAGTACATCGCTGTAGAGCATGGGGCGCGCGTTGTAGACGTTCCGGTGCGCGGCTATGGCGCTGCATTGATGGGTGGCATCAAAGCAGCTGAGGGGGAATACATTGTCATGGCAGACGCGGATGACAGTTATGACCTTGCAGAATTGACCCCTTTTTTAAATAAACTTCACGAAGGTTATGACCTCGTTATGGGCAACCGCTTCAGCGGGGGGATAAAGAGTGGAGCTATGCCCTTTCTGAACCGGTATCTGGGCAACCCTGTACTTACAGGAATAGGAAAGTTATTTTTTAGCAGTCCTGTGGGAGACTTCCATTGTGGAATGCGGGGATTTCGTAGGGACGCTATAATCAAGCTGGATCTGCAAACAAGCGGGATGGAGTTTGCCACTGAAATGATAGTTAAAGCAACCCTGAACAAACTGCGGATCGCTGAAGTTCCTACAACTCTTTCCCCCGATGGACGAAGCCGTCCTCCACACCTTAAGCCCTGGAGGGACGGATGGAGGCATTTGAGATTTCTCCTCATTTACAGTCCGCGCTGGCTTTTCCTGTATCCTGGTGTGGCCCTGATATCCCTTGGGCTGGCAGCGATGTGCGCACTTGTTACCGGGCCCAAAACTATCAGTCACGTAACTTTTGATATTCATACAATGCTGTATGCTGCTGTTGCAATTATTTTGGGTCTTCAGACAGTTTTCTTCGCCCTCTACACAAACGTGTTCGCGGCCAGAGTCAAATTTTTGCCCATTGATAAACGCACTGCATCATTCTTATCAGTATTGACCCTTGAACGAAGTCTTATCATAGGAGGACTATTATCGTTAATAGGAATAGCCGGATCAGTTTATGCCTTTGTCTTTTGGAGTGAGTCATCTTTCGGGCCGCTTGTCCCGACTTTTATGATGCGTCTCACTATTCCTTCACTGACGTTATTATCAGCCGGCATTCAGATCATTTTTTCCGGTTTCTTTCTGAGCATCCTGCGGGTAGAATCAACATGAGCCTCAGCCATCCGTGACTCACGCCTGCACCTCGTAAATATATAGATTGTCGCCTTCCACTTTATCTATTTCCTTCATTATCGGGCTCTGTACCGGCAAAACTCCATTGGAAAGCACATATCTGACTCCCACTTTTCTCAAATCTTCGGGAGTAATATAAAGAATGAAAGCATCATCCTGCTTGACCTCAAAATGGGTTTCCCCTGTCGCAACCTGTACCCAGACGTGAGCATACCGGTTATAAGACTGCTCGTATTTACCACCAGGGTCTAGTATCTTCCATGCCTTCAGGTCAGGATAATATTGGACGCTGTTCAGAGACTTCACCCCAAGTGCTATCAGGAAATTCCCTAAAACCGGACTGTTTACAGCCGCCCATTTCTGCCCCGGGTGAGCACTGTTGATTTCGAGTGTCTTCCGTGCAATAACTTTGTTGTAAATGGGGCCGACACCCCTCGAAAGAGGATTTACTGTTACGCCTGCCACAACAACAAAAAGCAGGACAAAGAGACTGAAAAGCCTTTTTTTACCCAGGAGGAAAAAACAATTCCCCATGAAGAAAATAACCAGCGTCAGGGCTGCATTAAGAGGGCCAAGATACTCAAACATAAAAGTATGCTTCAAGGAATAGACATATAAAAGCTCAGAGAACAGGGAAATTACGAAGACCTCGGACAGCTTCAATGGCTTGTGCTCCGCCAGGAGGGAGAACATCCAGATGCTCGGGTAGACAGCCGCGAGGCTTACCACTTCCTGCAGCCTGTACTGAGGGACAGCAAAATAGAAAGACCACCGGGCAAACCAGTCAGGGTAATGAAAAAAAAGCCAGGAGAACTGAAACAAAATATAGCATAAAAGGGCGAAACCCAAAGTCCGTGACATAGAGTCCTTTCGGTACACCCTATAAAATACTAAGAGTCCGGCAGGAATAAAGTTCAGGAAAGTGGCCACCTCGCAGCGGTTCAAAAAACGGACCTCTTTGAAAGGGGTCAGCCAGTTGATCAGGTAAAACTGCAAAAAGTTTGCATCGTAGCCGCCTCCCGTAACAAACCTTTTGCCTGGGTATACTGTCCCATACATCAGTTTGATAGCATCCATGGATTGAGCGGCAAAAGATACAATGATAGCTATAACTGCAATGAGAGAGATGGATAAAAGTGCAAGATCATGCTTCCCCAGTCTTATATCCGCTTTGTTCACATAGGCGTAAACTGAAACAAAGAGCAGCACAAGATAGCCCAGCGAAACCTGAAATGGCGGATAGAACGAGAGGATGAAACCGGTAGCGCAGCTGGCCAGAGCAACGGCGAGGAAAAGCCTCGTTCGCCTGTTTGCGGCTGTTAGATAACTGCATGCAGCCACAATGAGGGCTTGGGAATAGATTATAAGGTCCACAAGTGGCGTGGTGAACCACCACTGGACAAAAGGGGAGAAAGCAATCCAGAAAGCACCAAGAGCCGAAAGAAGTTCATTTCCTCGCGTGAGTAAAAGACATACCTCATAGGAGATGAGGAGCAGAAGCAACAGCTTCGACCACCAATACCAGGAAAGACCGTATTCTTTCCCCAGCAAAAGAAAACCCCAATTGAAAGGTTTTCCGATGAGGGTGATATCAAAAACAGGCGCGTAATAACTGACGAGCATATTCTCACCGTCTGAACGGATGTTTGGATTGATCACAGGGAAGAACCCCTTGCTTTGCGTCTGGGAAAGATACATAGGGGTCTGCACCACCCAATCATCGGAGCGGACTCCCCTCGGCTTCCCAAGGAGAAGCGACTTTTCAGACGGATCAATCTTCTCCTTGATGAAAAGGTCCCACATAGGCAATGACGACCCGTGGAGTTTTGCCGCAACCAGAATAATAAACAGGGCCAGCGCAATGACATACCTGTAACGAATCACTTTCTTGAGAACGGGAAGCCCTGCGTCTATAACTCGAATAATACTATCCTCCCAGTACAGAAAGGAGAACAGCACCAGAGAAAGAAGTAGAGCGACGGGATACAGATAGTACGAAGATATAACGCTCTGGTCGCGCGAGAAATCCCCTTTGAATTCAAAATAGGGATCTCCGCCAGTTGATGTAATTGACAGGAGACCATCCGTCACCTCGAATTTTGAGATGTCGTGCATCGGCGTGTACTGTAACAAATCCTGTCCTGTCCAGCAGCGCTGCCTCAAAAGGCTATTTATGCATATTTTCCGGATAAGCATATTCACCGGCTTCGTGCCCGGATCAATCCGAATTTTGTTGATTTTTTTCCCCGGAAGCCTAAATCTAATTGTTTCAAAAACTCCACTGCCCCGGAGCGAAGATACCACAGATTCCGCTTCGTTGTAACCTTTAGCGGTATCATAAAAAACCTGGTATGTATCCGCTTGCCGAGATTGCACTTCAATATACAGGTTCGTTCGGAGGAAAAATCCCGGCAGTGTATGGATAAGGGCAAGGAGAACAAGAAAAACCACGCCGGTAATAGCAATGCACCGCTGCAGCTTTGTCCTGGTCATCATCATGCCTGCATGCGCTTATAGCTTTATCGAGAAATCTTCTTTATCGAGGGTCAGGTTAGGATTGTAGTATGGGTCGCCCTGTTCCAGAAAATGTCTCCACTTCTGTCTGAAAAGTGCGATCTCCCCTTTAAAGCGTTCCTGCTTTTCAGCCGAATCCTCATACCCTCTTGTTTTTGATTC
Organism: Nitrospirota bacterium; assembly: GCA_963710375.1. Taxonomy (GTDB): domain Bacteria; phylum Nitrospirota; class Thermodesulfovibrionia; order Thermodesulfovibrionales; family Dissulfurispiraceae; genus JADFXI01. Next base: position 303,605 of record CAVPZX010000005.1, on the reverse strand, counting down.
GTGGTGATAAAGCTCCGCATAGGGCGTGAAAACTATCAGATACCCCTTTTGTCTGATTTTCAAGCATAAATCAACATCGTTAAAGGCATGGGAAAAGCTTTCATCGAATCCGCCTGCTTCATCAAATACATCCCGGCGGACCATAATGCACGCCGCCGTCACTGCACTCAGGTTTTGTACAATCTCCAGCCTGCTGAAATAACCTGCGGATGCTCTGCTAAAATACTTATGTGAATGTCCCGCTACCCCGCCAAGACCAACAATTACGCCTGCATGCTGGATTGAGCCATCGGGATAATACAGTTTAGCACCAACGGCCCCGATATCTTTCCTGAGTGAGTACATAAGCATTTGTTCAATCCAGTCAGGAGTGATAACCTCGGTATCGTTGTTCAAGAAGAGCAGATGGTCGCCTTTCGCTTCTTTTACAGCATAGTTGTTGATCGCCGCAAAATTGAACGGCTCGCTGTACTGCAGCAGCCGCACTCGTCCAGCTTCCTTCAACTCATCGTAATAGCGGAACGTCTCATGACTCTCGCTCTGGTTGTCAATCACTACTATTTCGTATGACGGGTAAGATGTAAGCTGCGCAACGGATTCAAGGCATGTCTTCAGCAGATCCACTTTGTCGCGGGTCGGAATGATAATGGATACCAACGGACTCCCCTCGATTCTGTATGTCGTCCGGTAGGACCTCAGGAAAGGCCCGTCCTGCACTTCTCCGTGCAGACCCACCCTCTCCAAGTGCTCCCTCAGGGCCTTTTTCGCGCTTTCAAAAGCATAGGTCTTCGCTGTAACATCGCCTGCTGCCGAACCCCCTACACTTCGCCAGTGATACAGAATTTTTGGTATATGTTCTATATGCTTTGTTCTTTCCGTAGCCCTGAGGAACAGATCATAATCCTGCGAGCCATCGAACCCCGGACGAAAACCTCCACCTTTATCCACCAGCGCTTTCCTGATTACTGTGAAGTGACAAATATAGTTATAGCTCCGGAATGTGTCCGGCGACCAATCAGGTTTGAAGTGGGGCTCATATCTTTCTCCCTTTTCATTCATCTTGTCCTCATCCGAGTAAATGAATTCAGTTTCAGGCTTCTCGTTAAGGAGCGAAACCACTTCGTACAAGGCATCGGGACTCAGTTCATCATCGTGGTCCAGGAAGGCAATATAATCACCGCTTGCTAAAGACAAAGCCTCATTAGAATTTCCTGCTATGCCTTTATTTTCAGAAAGAAACGACACTTTTATTCTTGAATCTTTCCTCGAATATTCTTTTAAAACCTCTTTTGTGAGTGAATCATGCATACTCCCATCTGCAATACAGAACTCCCAATTAGAATAGGATTGATCCAGAACCGACTCGATCATATCTTTCAAAAGATTCTCCGGTGTATTGTAGGTCGGCACAATTATACTTATTTTTGGTTCATAAGAAAATTTTACTTCTCTCTGCTTTTTCAGTTCAATCGGATTAGGTTCATTCTTATCCATCCATTGTTGATAGGGATTATCAACGTCTATAATTACTCTTTCCTTGGACTTTAATAGAAAGGCTTTAAGACCATATTTTTTGACATACTGTATGGCTTTATCGGCATTCTCTTTCGAAATCAACCATGGCAACCTAAAAAGCACCTTTGCCGCAGTTCTTCTTTTAGAGCCGACAGGCAAAAGTTTATCGCGCATCCGGAAATACTTGTTTAGAAGTTTCCAGCCGTGCCCCGAATGGATAAGCTCTATATAAGCCTCTTTTTCGCCTAAAGATGCAGCAAGTTGCCCTATATGCAAATCTTTGTCCGTTATCGCAGCCTCAAGATTCCCTATATGCATATCTTTGTCCGTTATCGCAGCCTCAAGATTCCCTATATGCATATCTTTGTCCGTTATCGCAGCCTCAAGATGAGTAATATGCATATCTTTGTCCGTTATCACAGCCTCAAGATTAGTAATATGAGCGGCCATGTTATTGGTGTGCGTCTCCAGATCCCCGATACGGGCGTCTCTATACCACAGGACCTCTGCCAGTTTACCGCCGTACGTTTTCAGATCCCCGATACGGGCGCCCCTATGCTGTATCATCTCTGCCGATTCTATTGCCCTCTTCGTTGCTTCTAGACAACGCAATCCGTATTTCTGATCAGGTTCGAGGTAGGTCCCCTCAGCCCATTCGTTCCACGCATTGATAAAGACGATCCTCTCTTCTTGCAGATGTTGTTGCACCGACTGTTTGGAAATAAAGGCAAGCCATTCTTCATAAACCTCGGGTGAGAAATGATGGTAAATAGTTGGTCCCTCGCGCCGCCGTGCCGTGTTATCCCATCCGAGCATAATACCCCTAAACAGCCTGTAATCGGGCCACTTCCGGCTCATAATCACGTGCGCAGCAGTTTCATAATCATAGACGTAACCGCTGACAAGAGGCTGCGATGTCCTTATACGCTCCTCATATTCGCTCAGCCTCGGAATCTCCCTTACGCCAAGCGGAGGGAATTCCACATTCGCGTCAAACCCAATTTCCTCAGGAGGCACATAATCTCCAAAAGCTTCACACTTGCAGAGATACAGGTCGTCCAGCCCCGCACTTTTTACTGCTGCACGCCATAACTCTGCAGTTTTTCGCGGGTCCGGGAAAAGGTGGGCCCTGTAAACCAGTAACAAAGGTTTATTATTTACCTTAATATACCGCGGGTCCCTCAGGATAGGGATGATGTCATGAATAAAACGCAGATCATTCTCAGGACTGTGCTCCTGCTTTATTAATATATCCTGTTCCAGTCCATCCCATGCCCTGGTCCAGTTTTCATTCGCATAGCACATGCAAAATGGGAAATCAGGCTCTCCGCTTTCCAGGACTTTTTGCAATGGAAAGTCGAGGAGTTTTTTGCCGTTGAACCAATAATAGTAATAGCAAAACCCGTGAAGACCGTACGTCTTAGCGAGCCTGGCCTGCTCACGCCGCACCTGGGGATCACGGAGGTCGTAATATCCAAGGTCAGCGGGAATACGGGGCTGCCAATGGCCTTCAAAGAGCGGCTTTGCTTTTTTAACATTGATCCACTCTGTAAAACCCTCGCCCCACCATTGGTCGTTTTCGGGAATGGGATGGAATTGGGGCAGATAAAACGCGATAGCTTTCAAGTCAGCCCTATTCACTTCTTCCCTTGTCTTTTGCCGATTTGCTGTCATGTTTAGGGAGATTCCAGAGGAATTTCACTGCGTTCCTCCTCATGCTGTTTGCGGGGAGTACGCGATCCCGTATCCGGTAGTAAAGCGAGAGGAGTTTCCATCCATGGGATGTGTAGATGGCTTGCAGTGTCTCATCATTTTGGCGAAGTTCTCTTGCCAGGTTAGAAGAGTTTACGTCGAGATTGCCAATTTGAGCTTCAAGATCGCTGATACGGTCATTCTTGTTGCCTAGTTCCTCTTCAAGTTTCAGGACATTGCGTACAAGGGTTTCATTACGGTAAAGGAGGTTGTCCCTTGATGAATCAGATAATAGATTCTGGATTAAATTCCTTGCCTCTGTAACAGAATTCGGAGCCAGATATCCGGACCGCCCTATGGGGTAGGCATTAGGAAATTCTGCAGACATTTCAACAATTCTTGGCACTTTTAGCCCTTCGGCAATGGCATACGTCAAGCCTGGATTGCCGATAAACAGACGGCTTCCACCGATAATGCGTGCCATTTCGAGCATGTTTGAACATGTGACAAAGTCAGCGGTAATGCCTTGCATACAATAAAATTCCTGGGGGACTCCAATTGCAACGACTTTGTCAAGCCCGGACAAGACATCAATCCAGAACTCCCTCGTTAATGAACGATAGCGGGGAGAAAACGAAACAACAACATAATCCCCGGTCGGCAAATCCTCACCTAAGTCGATCCATTTTTTATACAAATTCACGTAAAGCCCAAACGCCATAGAATGGCATATTGCCAAATGATGCTTGCGCCAATCCTGCAGGCGGAACTTGTCAAGATTAAAGTCTATGTTCTCAATTTTTAGGTTGAACGGATTCAAGGGGGAGATTGCTGGACACAATCGTTACTCTCTTGATATAACACTGTACCAATAAAAGGGAGGCCAATGACCTGGCAGTGGAATAATCCATTTTTCGCCACCCGCCTTCTGGTTGAGAATATAGATTTATCACATAATGGCTGGCGCCCAACTCTTTTACCGTCGGCAGGGAATAAATAATATCTCCGGCATTGCCGCTATGAATGCATGATTTTAAAGGCTCTGTGCGGTCAACATCTGAGTCCGGACACTCATCGAAGCTATCCCATAATATTTTGAAATCAATAGATATTTTCATATTGAAGGTGCCATAATTCAAAAAGAAGACGTATTATTAATTTATCAGACCGGATATCCTTAAGTCTACTGTGGCCGGGAACGGATTGAAGTTCTTCTTCGCGAGCTAGGAAACGTATCTCAATGCCTCTTTGACATCTTTGGGATCGAGATTGGGATACCCTTTAATGTAAAATGTTAAGGCCGTATTCATTTTTTCCCATAAGCATCCATTAAGTCAGCTCAGACGGCATCTCCGGAGAAGATATAATAAACTCAAAATCAGGGAGGCGCATCTAAAACACTCCTCCCGGCTTCAGGAGGGCATAAAAACAAATCCTTTGCTTACAAGTTGACCGATAAGTTCCGAGCATATCTCTTCAGGCGCCTTGCGAATCTGCGCAGTAATAGCATTTTGAGGCGCTTCCAACGCCTTGAACTGGTTTTCGAGAAGTTCTAAAGGGAAGAAATGCTCTTTTCTTCCTTTTATCCGGTCAAGTATTCATAAAAGTCCCGCAAGGAATTTCCCGGCAGAAATGGTCCTTGCCCCTTTCTCAAGCATGTCAGTCCTTTCTTTTTTCACCACTTGATACACGTAAGGGATAGCAAGCCTTTCCCTGAAATATAGCAGACCCGGAGAGAGGGAAGTATCATTGAGCTTCACCTCGACAGCGAACCAGGGTTTTTTGTTTATGGTCACAAGAAAGTCCGCTTCCCGTTTGTCCACATCTCTCAGGTAGTAAAGTTCCGCCTTATGACCTTCATGATCTACTATGAAATGTACGAATTTGAGAAGATGGGATGCGACAAGATTCTCGAAGCGTGCAGCCTCATCCTCAATCTCGGACCAGTCCCATAAGTATAATTTAGGCTCTTTTTTGAGAGATCGTATATTCTTTGCAGCGTAAGGATAGATACGAAAGTGGTAGTAGAATGCTTCAAGGATATCCATCCAGTGCGTCACCGCGCGATGGCTGACCTCAAGGTCTTCCCGTATGGCGTTGAGCGACAGGAGGGAGCCGACCTTTGAGGGCAGGATGTCGCTCAGTAGTTTCATGTTGCCGATATCCCGGATTGCCTGGACATCCAGTATGTCTTCCCGAAACATCCTTTCTATCTTCTCATTGTGCCAGCGCCTGAGCTGCCGTTTGCTCTGCCCGGTGACAGGCTCGGGAAAGCCTCCGAAGCCGTCCAGCATAACCAGGGCATCCTGATAAAATTCCTGCCCCAAAGGTATTTCGCGGAACACCGAGGCCCTGTAAGGGATGCCTTCTATCTCAGCCAATGAAAAGGGGTGAAGCCTGTAGTAATGATACCTCCCCTGCAGGGAATCGCCGCCCCTTCTATAGAGGTCAAGCCTGGCATTGCCGGTAACGATAAACTTGAACCTATCCTTAAGCTTGTCGTATTCGCCCTTTATGAGCCCCTTCCAGTGCCGGTATTTGTGGATTTCATCAAAGATAAGAAGTTCGGCGTTACCCGGCCACGAGGCTGCCATAATCGCCTTTCTGTCAGCCCTGTTGTCCCAATTGAAGTAAGCGTGGCTCCTGAAAGAGGCCGCAACAAAGTTCCGGCAGAGGGTCGTCTTTCCTACCTGTCGGGGCCCTCCGACAAAGACCATTTTGTCCTTCAGGTCTTCTACAATATACTGGGTGAGATACCGATCTTTCAGCACTCGAGTTTTATACAACAAATTTGCGTGAAAGCAAAATAGTTAGCGCACTGTTTTGCTTTCAAAAGAAATTGTTAGGATTGTTCAAGGCAGTTATTTAGAGTTGCAGGCCCTTAAAATCCTGTGGGTATAGTATTTCTTCTTTCGCAGTTCCACCGATATTTCTTTTTCCGTTTCCTCTTCTGAATAGGACCAGTTAAGGTCTTCCAAAAGCTGCCGGTTTTTTATTCTCTCAAGATATTCTCTCACTGCAAAGGTTATCAGTTCGCTCCTGGAAAATTTGTTTTTTTTGGAGACGTCTTCGACTTCCTTAAAAACCTTGTCTGGAATGGATATAGCTTTTTTTCATATTTATAGTATGACGATTAGTTATACTCTCGTCAAAACTCAGGCAATCTTATTTTCATTACTCGATACCGTGCGAAATGGCTTCCCTTAATAAAGATAGATACCTGTCTTTTATACCGGCCTTCCATTGGACAAGCTGCTCGGCATTCTTCGGATCAAAGGCAATGACATCGTTGATTATATTCTCAGGGGTTGAAACATAAATAAAAGGGAAGAGCATTGCTGCGCCCGTGCACCTTGAATCATCATTGTTGAGCATTATTGCCGGTTTGCCCATGGAATTGGCCAATATTGCGCCGTGCAGGCGCGTTGAGAGCACGAGGTCATAACTGCCTATCATATCGATATAGTCGAGTGAATCGTATGAATATCTGACAGGTGAAAGAACCTTTGTAAATTCCACGAACTCATCTATATAATGACAAACGACATCGACCTCAAACCCCTTCTTCCTTAATTGGTTGACCGTATGAGCGCACGCATACGATAGCTCCTCAGTTACTTTTTGATTAACGGTCTTGTTGGTTTGGATAATGAAGCCTATTTTTTTAACGACGTGAGGGACGCTCTCCCATGTTGAAGCAAACAGGGCCGGGCATGGCAGTATTTCATGTTGCACACCAATTTCATTCAGGGCACGAGAGGCATATTCATCCCTCGTAATCGCTAACTTAAGTGTGTTCTTAAGGCAGTACATTTCATCTTCTGAAAAAACTATGGGGGCATCTATATATCCCGCCCCAATAATATAAAGAGGCAGGCGCCCCCTCCTGACCGTGCTATAGAAACCCTCCAGGGGCCTGCCCATCCACTCAGGAGTCCCAGCCACCAGGGCCAAATTAAAGCATTCGGGCGAATCGTGGTGATATGAATTCCCCCAAATTGTCTCTTTTCGCTGATGAGTGGAGAATCCGTCAACAAACAGATCCGGGTTCCTGTCATACAATACCCAATTTATTCCCACTGGTCCAAGCGCCTCTTCGAAAAGATTGCGGACACCCATAAGAATAAATTCGTCGCCCGGATTCCACTGCCTTGTTGAAGAAACCAGGATATTCATGGTATTGATTTTACCAGAAACAGACTTATTGATCATATGTGGTAAGCTATTCATTTCCGGGAGCATCATTGAAGATGTTTCTTTTATGGTGGCGGGCTGCTTAGCTGACTTTATCACAAAATTAGTGCCTTCCTGCTCAATCCTCGTTACAAGAAATCCGGCTTTTTCAAGCTCTCGTTTCATAGTTGCTTTTGTATATGAGTACTTGTGGCAGAAAAATTCAGGGAACCGCTTCCTGGAAGTCGGGTCTGCCTCGCCCTGCGGCATATCCTGCCCACCGAAGAGGAGGGTGATTTTAGGCTCAGACGCCATCTCCGGAGAAGAAATAATAAACTCAAAATCGGGGAGGCGCATCTCAAGCACTCCTCCCGGCTTTAGGAGGGCATGAAAGCACTTCAGCAACTCCACCGCTTGCCAATGGAAGTGATGCTCAATAAAATCATGGGCAAGTATATAGTCCACTTCCCTTTCTTTGAAGTAATCCAGCAGGGATTCTTCACTAAGATTGATGACCTTGTCCACTTTCCCAAGATCATCCCTTCCATCTATATTAATAAATCCTTCTCGATAGTCTGCTCCACAACCAATATTCAGTTTCATCTTGTAGCTTCGAATGTTTGGTAGTACGGTTCATCTGCCAACTGTAACATTTCCCTGTCGCCCTGACTGTCACCGTATGCATAAATATAGTCAAAAGCTTCCGGAACATATTTTTCCCTAAGCCTCCGAACTTTTTCGCCCCCGTAACAGTTCTCCGTCGAAAATCTGCCTGTCAATTTTCCATCCTTGCATTCCAATTTTGTTGCGATAAGATCGACCCCATACATAGAACACCAACCTTCCAACCAACATTCAATAGAGGCTGAAATAACGACTACAACATGACCTTGTTCCTTATGCCACAAGAGCCTTTCCATGGCCTCTTTCCTGACCAGCCCGGGCAGTCTTTCGTTGGAATAATGCTGGGCGGTCTCTTTAAATTCGTTTATGTTCCATCCTTTAAAGAAATGAGACAAGACCATTTCTTTGGCTTTATCATTTGCAATAACACCAAGCTTGTAAAGAGCGATAACCGGACTCATGACAAGGAATCCCAGCGAGAAACGTATACCACCCACTGTATGAAGAAAGAAATCTGCAAAGCTGTCCTTCCGGGTTATAGTGCCGTCAAAGTCGAAAAGGGCCAATTTCATACTTTCTTTAAAGATTCATTTTCTTGAAAATACGTTCGGGGATTGCGCGTATAGCGAGCATAATCCACTTCCAGAACCATTTGGTGTAAACAATATCCTTGCCGCTTTTATATGCTCTAAAAATGTCCTGAGCTACGTCTGCCGGTTCAGCAGTTAGGAGACGCGGCAACTGCATACCCTCTGTCATTTTTGTATTGATAAACCCGGGCTTCACAGTAATGACGCGCACATTGTAATGCGACAACCTGTTTCTGAGCCCCGACAGATAAACGGAAAAAGCAGCTTTAGCGCTTCCATACGTATAGTTGCTCTGTCTGCCCCGGTCCCCGGCTACAGAGCTGATGCCGATAATAAACCCTTCTTTCCTCTGTTCGAAATCCCGGGCAACAATATTCAGGAGTGAAACACATCCCATAAAATTGCTCTCTATGATTTTCCTGGTCTCGCCGAAATCTGTTTCAGCTTTTTTCTGATCTCCGAGATAACCCACCGCGCAAACGACTCCCAGAGGTTTCTCAGGAAAGACATCATATATTGCCTGATGGGCCGCATAATCCAGCGCGTTGAATTCTACCACTGCCGTCTTCACTCCGTACCTTATTTCGAGATCATTACCGTCATGAACGCCTTGATCATAATTCCTTGCGGCCAGGTAAATATTAAAACCATTCTGCGCAAATTTTGCAGCCACAGCCCTCGCCACATCGGATTTCGCCCCCGCCACTAATAACCACGCCATGTTATAACCCCAATCTCCTTGATTGAATGGATTGAAATTTACCCTCATTGTCGAGCCGGTTCTTCCGCTCGGCAAATTCCATAAATCCCGCATAACTTTTTTTTGCCATGAAGCAGCTCATTCGCGCATCCTTGGTAAGATATAGCCGTCCTCCAAAGTCGAGTACCATTCTGTCCAGTTCATCCAGGAATGTTAATAGTTTCAGACTCATCGGGAAATCAAGGGCAAGCGTGTAACCTTCCATAGGAAAGGACATTATATTATCATTTCCTTTCCCGAAAAGCTTCAAAACAGCTAGAAACGACCCCATACCGCTATCGGATATGTGCTGCATTATTTGCTTGAGACCTGTCTTGCCGGCAGCCTTAGGGATTACGAACTGGTACTGTGTAAATCCCCGTACACCGTAAATTCTGTTCCAGTTTGCAACGCCGTCGAGAGGGTAAAAAAAAGTCTCATAATCCACAATAGACTCCTGAATACCGCCAGGGTGTTTATGGAAATAAATAAAATTGAAACATTTAATCATCGCGTTGTTGAGCACAAAGTTGGGGAAGACAGCCGGTACATTAAGTTTTTTCCTTTTCCTTAATGTAAGCAGATCACGGGAGTTATCCCAACCCTTTATGTCATCCCTGCCGGCATGCTCTCCAACCATCAGGATGCTCCTTCCCAGGTTGTCGCCTTTTGCCAGACAGTCGATCCATGCCACCGAATAGGTCGAGTCGCTGTAGTTCTCGAAAAGATCCATAATATCATCAAGGTTGCGTGCTATTACGGTTTTCTGTTTTATATATGCCGAAGGCACTCTTATTAGCCTGAATTTTGCGGTTATTATAATGCCCGTCAGTCCCATACCTCCGCAGATGATCGTAAACAATGCTGGATTACTATCCTTCGAGCAGACAATGGTCTCTCCATCCGGAAGCAAAACTGTCATCGACACCACATGGTCGGAAAAAGATCCTTCCTTGTGATGGTTTTTGCCATGTACATCAGACGCAATAGCGCCTCCCACTGTAACGTATTTTGTTCCAGGCGTTACGGGCAAAAACCATCCACGCGGGACAAATACATCAAGAATCTCACTTAAGCTGACCCCTGACTCGCATTCCAATACTCCGGTTTTTTCATCGAATCCCAGAATCCTGTTGAGCTTGAGCATCGAAATAACGAAGTTGTTCAGTGAGGAATCTCCGTAGCTCCGTCCCAATCCTCTCGGAATAAGAGTTTCCGCATTTTTCACATATTCCCGCAGATCATTAGCAGATCCGGGGATGCACAAAACAGATTTGATTACCGGAAAGTTTCCCCAACCTGAAATTGTGCAGTTCACCGATGCCTCACTTGTAAATCACTGCCCCGAAGGCAAATATCCATCCCGCGACTGAAAACTGGATGAATTTATCCTTTATCAGCAACTCGGTAGGGGAACCGCTTCTTTTTTCGACCAGGGATATCTGAAAAAATCGCATGATCCCGAGCAATACGAAAACAACCGTCAAATAAAGTTTATCGCTGTGAAACTTTCCCAGCACTTCGGGAGACGTGGTATACATGATATAAGAGACAAGGGTGATAGAGGCCATGATAGCCATCAGCGTGTTAAGCATTTCCAAATTATACCCATCAACTATTCTTCTTGATTTCTCTCCGCTTTCGAGATAAATAAAAATGTCATCCCGTCTTTTGGCTAATGCGATGAACAGCGCGAGGAGAAAGGTCATCAGGACAATCCACATGGAAAGCCCAATGCCTGTGACACCAGACCCAACAAACAACCTGATAACAAAACATATGGCTATTGTGAATACGTCCAGGATGCTGACGTGCTTCAGTCGAAGGGTGTATAAGACGTTCAGAATGAGATAGATAAGGAACCATTTAAGCAAAGAAGTGTCGAGCAATCCGGTAATAACAAAACCCATGGTCAAGCAGATTACCATCACGCCCAGTGCTTTTTTCTTTGAGACGTCGCCGGATGCCAGGGGGCGATTCCTTTTGATAGGGTGTATTCGGTCTTCTTCAATATCGTGATAGTCATTGAAGATATAAACCGAACTTGCTGTCATTGAGAAAGCGAAAAATACAATGACTGTCCTGATCAGCATATTCATATTGAATAATTCGCCGCCAAAAAAAAGAGGCGCAAAAATAAACAGGTTCTTGAGGTACTGCCGGATTCGCAATAAATTGATTATTTTTGAATACATATATCCATTCTCAAGAGTACTAACCTATCACATATTATTAATATATTTACACGAGGAGGGACATTCTGCTCAGTCGAAATTTACTCTTTCCTTTTCTATTACCAGCGGCCTCTTTTTAGCCTGTGTGTAAATGGCGCCGATGTATTCGCCGAGCATACCGATAAAGAACAATTGAACAGACATGAAAAAGAAGAAACCCACCACCAAAGGGGCTATGCCAAGTTGAAACTCGCTCCAAAAAATAAGCTTGTATATAAAATAACCGATTGCAACCATCAAACTCAGAAATGCGCTGACAAACCCGACGAAACTCGCCAGACGAAGGGGGACCTTTGAGTGATTTACAAACCCGAGCATAGCCATATCGTATAAAGTATAAAAATTATTGTTCGTTTTGCCCCTTTTCCTTTCGGGCTGCTCGTATTCGATTTCGAATCTCTCTTGTCCCAGCTCGGCGACAAGTCCCCTGAAATAAGGGTATGGCTCGTCAAGCTTCCTTAAAATATCCATAAACGATTTATCGTAAAGCCCGAAACCGGTGAAACTCTTGATATGCTCTGTTTCGGCAATCCTGTCTATCAGGTTATAATAAAGTTTTCTGATCATAAACATGAAAGGATTTTCCCTGCTCTTCTTCTTAATCCCGATGACTATCTGGTATCCTTCTTCCCATTTCTTTATGAAATCCAGGATCATTAAAGGCGGGTCCTGCAAGTCAGCGACTAATGTTATTACAGCATCTCCCTGAGCCTGAAGCAATGCGTAATATCCTGAGCGTATATGCCCGAAGTTTTTCGCATTCACAATTATCTTTACATTCTTGTCTTTTTTTGCGATCTCTTTTAATATGGATACCGTTTTGTCCCTTGACGCATTGTCTATGAATATGTGTTCGTAACTGTAGCCGGGCAATCCGGCAAAGACCTCTTTCACCTGCCTGTAAACCTCGTCAACATTTCCTTCTTCGTTGTAACACGGTGTGACAACACTGACAAGTTTCATTTTTACCCCTTAAAGACAAGGCGTTTGTTGAGCACAAATGCTACCATGGCCATGGGCAGGATCATCACAGCCCCTGCCAGATACATATCGACTTTAAAAAAATTAAATACCCCCAAAGAGGCAGTGTTAATGGCATATATTATTGCATATACGCCAACGAATTTAAAAATGAGCCTGTTGTCTTTACTGTCGAAAACCAGCCTGCCCGTTGTCTTGAAGTTGAACAGGACACCGAGAAATGTAGCGAGCAACGCTGCAATGGCATAGTGGACCTTTAGAAATATTAAGAGCGCAAATATCCCGTATCCAAAAGCCGTATTTATGCCGCCGACAATCAGAAACCTGATAAATTTATTATCAATATAACCCAGCACCTGTCGCCTATCACCTATTGCCTGTTTTATCAATATAACCCCTGTAGATTTCATGCACTGCAATAATGTTTTCAGGACATGTATCATGCCACAACCACTGACCCGGTAGAGGCACACCTGACTTGTACTTCAGCCCTTCATCAGGAACTGTAATAAGAGAGCAATGATAAAGTAATGACATAAAGTGCCCTCGATTTCTTCTGTCCGGAAAAATTATTTCATTGATTGCCAGGGGGGTTGGATGAAACTCCGCCTCCGCACCAAGCTCTGTCTTTGCGACAGCCTTGATCCTTTGAGCAATCGTTTCTTTGTATCGAATGATACCTCCAGGAACATGCCACCCCGCCTTCCAATATCCATCATCACGCCAGGTCAGCAGCGTCTGGTTCATCTCGTTCCTGATAAGGAGGTCCACATTAACCATGGGTGTGATCCTGCTGGCAAACAAAAAGACATCTTCGGGCAGGCCGTTCGACGGGTCCCCAATCAGGGAGTCAAGAGCACTGATAGCCTGTTTAATATCCACCCCGTTTCCCATAAAGGTTGTCATCGTCAAAAAATAATCACAGAGAACACAGAGGCACAGAGTACTACTTTAGTCAAAGATTTGCTGCTTTCTTTTAAAAATTTCATTTGTTTCTCTATGTCTCTGTGCCTCTGTGGTTCAGTCTTTTTTTGCTTATCATGTTGACAAATGCCGCTGTTCGCTCAATGGCTGTTCCCAGATCAATGATCTGTCTAACTCCCAAGTCCATTTGCGCCCGTTTTGTAGAAGGCACGTATCGTTCGGGGGGCCTATTGGGGGCTGGTAATTCAGCTATTTTCACATCAACAGGCTTCTGAAAGCTCCGTGCCACTGTATTGGCCAACTCCGCTATAGTAATTTCTTCTTCCGAGCCGACATTATAAGCCCGGCATGATTCGCCCTTAAAAAGGATCGTCCATAGCCATACGGTCAAATCAGCAGCATAGAGATAGGACCGATAAGGCGTTCCATCGCCGTTGACCCGGATAGGTCCGCCATTCAATGCGTCCCTTATGAAGTTTCCAATGGCGTAATGGATATCCAATGGCAGGTAGGGGCCTACAAAAGAAAAACAACGGGCAATCTTTGTTTCGATGCCATATTTTTTCGAATAATACGCACAGAGGAATTCTGCCGCCCGTTTGCCCTCTCCCCACGCCGAGCTTGCGTCCGCTGGATCGGGTGCGCCGCAATAATCTTCTGGAATGTGAGTCAGGTCGAATGGCTGCTTGCCGTAGACAGCCCCGGAACTGGTCAGAAGGAACTTCCCGGCATGACATAGAACAGCAAAATCGAGGGTATGCCTTGTTCCCCCTGCAACGGTATCGAACTTCACCAGTGGGTCTTCGTTGTTGTATGTGGCAACAGCCGATGTGGCTGCGGCGTGAATTATGTGAGAGAATTCCCCTTCGGGAAAGTTGAAATTCCTGACATCTCCTGTATGAAACCGGATAGCCGGATTGGCGGCTAGATGCGGAAGGTTCTGTTTGAATGAATTGTAATCCCTTGTAAGAACAAGGGCTGACGCTTTAAGATCGAGCTTTTCATTCGCCCAGGCAAAACTCTCCAGAAGCCAGGAACCAAAAAAACCTGTGCCGCCCGTAATAAACAGGCGTTTCCCCCTGAGGTCTTCCCAAAGGCCTTCAGTATGGGTCAGGACGTGATCTAAGTCACCCGCGAGAGGGTTATCCCGCAAATAACGCTCCACTTTTTGCGCAGACATCCCGCCGCACTACCGGCTCAGGACTTATACAACTTCCGCTGACTTTTATCAATAATGTCCTCTTTTGTGAATACTTCCGAATACGGCACAGGAAGCAGCTTACCATAGATTTTCTTCACATCGTAATTGTTGATAAATGTCCGGTCCTCTGCTATAAGGCAGGAATCGAAGAATTTGCCGAAGAATTTTATATTCAGCCCGCGCTCAATTATATCTTTCAGGGGTTCCTTGAAAAAATTTCCCAGCGAGGTATGGATGTAAGGACAGGGCATGACATCCCCGTATTTTGTGATCGAGACCATCCGCTTGACGGCTATACACCCCATTTCTATGCCGTAGGAAGGCGTTAAATGGGTAAACACGTTGTATTTTTTCTCCAACTCTCTCATATAGTCCATGTCGTCTCTAGTTACAAGGACATCAAAATTCCCTTCCCAGTCCCCGACAGGTTTGGCGTACGTAACAAATACGGCCACCCCTTTCTTTTTAGCAAATTCCAGGAATTCAATAAATTCTTCCGATCTGACTCTCTGCCTGGTAACCACAGTCGCTAATATAATATTCAATCCTGCATCCAGCGACGCATCAATAGCTCTTACAGCTCTCTCATGCGAACCTTTTTTGTGTCTGAATTCATTATGTTCAGCTGCCGAAAGACTGTCGAGGCTCAACTGGATCTTATCAATACCTATGTTTTTTAAATGTTTTGCCCTTTCAGCATCCAAAAACCATCCGTTTGTATCAGAGGTAATGTAGAATTTCTGCGGGTCGATGGCCTTGACTATATCATCGAAATCCGGGAATACGAGCGGTTCGCC
Organism: Nitrospirota bacterium; assembly: GCA_963710375.1. Classification (GTDB taxonomy): domain Bacteria; phylum Nitrospirota; class Thermodesulfovibrionia; order Thermodesulfovibrionales; family Dissulfurispiraceae; genus JADFXI01. The sequence continues at coordinate 288,135 of CAVPZX010000005.1, read as the reverse complement.
TCCAGTGATTACGATATGCGCGAGCCCCATTTCATCGGCCTGGCGTGAAAGCTCCTTGACATCGACAATCGTAAAACACCTCTCCCCTTTTTTCCTCCGCAATTTTGTTATACAGCAATGTTCGCAGCGGAAATTACAGGTATAATCATATTGAAATTGAAGGATGGCTATGCTCTCTCCCCTTTTTACTTTTTCATCATATTTCATGATTTTTTCGTAAACATAAGGCTTCTCTTTTTTAAGAGTGTTCCTCTTTTCAGTTTCGCTTGATGATAATTGACCTTGCTGCGTTAACATACTATTTATCTCCTTGGTAAATGGGGACATTAAACATATCCACATACTTACGCCAGAAAGGCGTTTCTGCCGCTATCTTTGCCTTATCCATGTATTGCCGCGCTTTTTCCATATCACCGAGTTTTTCGTAGCTTTTTGAGGCATAGTAATATGCCAGGGCATGGTCACTTTTAGCTCTTATTGCATTCTCAAAACCTTTCAGCGCCGTTTTGTAATCGCCCAAACGGAAATCACTGTTCTCAACAAAATTAAGCTCCAGATTTAAGATGTATGCCATTTCCTGTATGTATTCAGCGGTAAAATCCTCAGTTTCGACAACTGCTTTTTTATAATCGCTGCCGACATAACTACCTTTAAGATAATTCTTCTTGCGGCATATATCGAACATTTCACTGCCGACAAGAGGATTGGCGCAAAAAATCAAGAACCAGTTTCCGTTAATGGTTTTTAAAAAAGATCTCGTGTCCTCAATATCCTGCTTAGTTTCACCGGGCAGTCCGATTAATATGTTCACATTCGTATATATTCCAAGATCACGGCAATCGTCGGCTACGCGTTTTACTATGGAAAGATTGAGAGGCTTGTGCATTATTTCCTTTAAAACTCTGTTGCTTCCCGACTCTACAGATAAAAGTAGTTGATTGACCCCGGCGTTTTTCAAAGCCTCAAGCACCTTTCTGTCAAGAGCATATAAAGCCAGTGAATTTTGAAAAACGGCGATTAATTGTAATTCCTTTATTATCTGAATGATTTCCAGGGCTCTTTGTTTGTCCGCCATGAAATGATCGTCTTGGACAACAATCGTTTTTGCCCCGTACTGATCTCTGAGGCGTTTAAAATCTTCTCTGACACGGCTGATGCTGTAATAGCGCATTTTTCTTCCGTGGACCGTATGTGATGCACAAAAACAACAATGGTGGGTACAACCTCTGGACGTCATTACATGGAAGTTCTGCTTTTTCTCGTCGATAGCCGCGTAAGCCGTTATAGCCGGGTTTAATCCATATTCATCTGTTTCGCAAATGCCATAATCATAAGAAGGTATCTCATCAAGGTTTTCAATAAAATCGTGCTGGAATGACTGCCCGCTTTCAATTTTTTTCCTCGTAATCCATGAAGGGTTTTCTTCAAGGTAGCGAAATTTATCATCGGCTTCCACAAGGCCTAACAATGGCTTTTCTCCCTCTCCATAGCAGAGAGCGTCAAAACATGAGTCTGTCTCTGAATATTTCGTTATACATATTTGTCGGAACACCTCCGCCCGCAACTATAACAGCATTGGGGAATATGCCGCGGCAGCACTGAGCGATATCCAGCATATTCTTATAAGACGGCGTAAATAATGTGGATATGCTTATTATACTTGGGGCATAATCCACCACCAACTCAGGCGCTGAAAGAAAGTCACGGAAAAACTCCGCAAAAGAACTGAATTCAAAACCCTCCAATTTATTCAAGACAATGTTAAAATCTACAAGCTTAATTTCTGCCGCAGAATGCTTTTTCACATACGCACTCAAAGCCATTACTCCTAAAGGCATGTCTGTAAGCACGCTTCCATAGTTACCGTATTTCTTTATTACTGTTCTTGCATTGTAAGAAGGATTGATGAAATCATCAAATTGAATATGCGGCGGAACTATAAACAAAATTTTATCCATTATTGAAGCCCCCGTACAGTGCGATACTTAAACGACTTCCAACCCAAAATCTCTCAATATAGCAACATTTAGATTTCCAGTAAACTTCTGTCGTATAATCCTTGCAACTTCATCCGAGTAACTGGCCGCCATAACAATAACTGCCTCTACCGGATCCGAATCAAGGGCGTCAGGTGAAACTATGGGAAGGTGTGTGGCCGGTGTATATTTGTCCTGTTTAAATGGAGCTGAATCAACAACATACCTAATTTTATCGGCCAAATTTATCAAAGAAATAACTGCAAGTGCCTGATGTCCGGCACCCCATATTGCCACCTTTTTGTCCTTAAAACGACAGATATATTCTTCGATTTCATTTTTAAGTTGTGCCTGGTATTCATAAAAAAGAGATATGTCTGTCTTTTGCCGTTTTTTTACTATAGCAGAAATTATGTAATCATGCCAAACCTCTTTACAATCGATAACTTCAAAACCGTTGAGCCGCAATGTTGTATTTAGAGTTTCCCCAGTGAAATAAAACAGATGGTCGGGTATGAATTCAGAGAAAAGGTTGTTTCGCAAAATCATGTCAAAATTCGGCACCTCGACAAGGCCTATGGCATCATCCGACAAATTATTATATATTCCGGTTAAAGTTGAATTCAGGTCGGGCAGGTGTTCAAGAAAATTTAATATAAAAAAGGCATCAAATGGGGCATCGTCCAGCTTATATGTATTGCTTTCTATAAATCCCTTCGAAACCTTCAACCCGTTTTTAACACACTGTTTCACCGATTCTTCCGAATGCTCCAACCCATATGCGTCTGCGCCGAATTGACACATAAGAGACAGATATTCTCCACGCCCGCAGCCGATCTCAATGATTTTCTTTCCTTTGAGGGAATACTTTTGCACAAAGCTGCCGAATTGCTTCATCCGGAAATCCTTCATTTCCTCTGAAAAAGCTGCGGCGCGTATAACCTCCTTGTAATAAGGGACCGGCTCATTGCTTAACTGCACCAAACCGCAACCTGAACACTGGCAAACTTCCAGATCAACTCCTTTATCTCGTTCAAGCGACTCAGCGTCCGGCAGAAATTGAGCTGCCTTTGGCATATTCCCGTATCGCAGCAAGGGTTCCTCGAAAAACTTATGCCCGCATACTCTACATGAGAGAATTTTCATAACTTGCACTCCGCTTTAATGGGACAAACCTGAGTTCATTAGCCAACACAATAAGTTTCTTAGGCGGCACAGCCAAAGCAATCTCATATTTCCGGTCAGCGCCCAGGAGTGCGTCTTTTTTGTTTTTTATAAAAATTTATAAACTCCACTGGAGAAAATACCTTAATCCCCTGACACAGTTTCGACGGGAAATGGTTTTGATTACCGGTAACGATACATACAGCCCGGCCTGCAATCGCAATTTCGAGAAACGGCTCGTCATCAGCATCGGGCAGTGAACTTGTTAAAGGTGAAGATGCTACTGTCCGTCCACTATGGACAATATAGTCAAGAAGGGCAGCAACCTTTGTTTCCTCAAACTTAAACTTCGGACGGAGCAGGACTTCATTATATTGAGAAAGGATGCGGGCATCAAAGCAAAGCATCAACTCTCCGGATGAAATCATGCGCACGATTTCGCCGCAAGTCCCAAACGGAGATAAAAGACCCGCAACAATAACATTAGTATCAATCACAACGTTCATCGTGTGCGTTTTTTACGGACGGCTTTTATCTCTGCATTGATCTCTTTCATTGAAATTCCGTCTGTCCTCTGTTCGACGGAACGGCGTTGAAGAAAAGCTACTGCTTCAACCGCGCGCGCCTGACGGAATGCCACAAGGGATTCTTCAAGATTTTCCTCCGTTATTGCTGCAAGGATGGCTACAGGACGTCCGTTGCTGGTGACAACCATCTCTCTTTCTCCGGGAAGTTCTTTCCAGACTTGCGCCGACTTGCTTCTCAAATCCCGAACACTTAAAAATTTCATAGCTTTATCCTCCATCTGTGACTTTATTATGTACACAAATGTCACTCGCTGTCAATTATGAACTGAGGCACTTTAATCCTCCAGTGGAGGAATTATCATGTTCGCCCTGAATTCTTCCCTGTCTAGAAAAGGCCAGAGGTCTTCAAGCGGCTTGGAAACCATCGACCCGTCCGGTCTTGCCATTGATGAAAGCTTTGGGGCCATCTGCAAGTCAGGATCAACCATCACATCGCATACAACCGGGCCTTCCATGTTAAGGACATTAACGACTTCTTCTCTTAAGTTCCTCTGATCAGATATCCTGACCGTTTTCAGGCCATATGCAGAGGCGATCTTGCATGCATCAGGCAGTGTGAGTCCGCTCGATGGATCACAGCAGACCAGTCGCCCCTCAAAAAAGCGCTTGTGTGTGCCCCTGATAGCTGCATAACCGTTGTTGTTGAGGACGAAAAGCTTAACGGGGATATTGAGTCTTTTTAAGGTTTCGAGTTCCTGAATGTTATGCTGAAGTCCACCATCGCCTATGATACATACAGTCCTCTTACTGCCCCCGGACAGACAGACCCCGATACTCTGCGGAAGGCCATATCCCATTGACCCCAACCCAGGTGAATTTATAATTCTCTGTCCCTTTTTGACCCTGAAGGCTTGAGGAGTAATTTCAGCGCAACTGCCCGAGCTTCCCGGAACGATAATGTCATCACTGGTCAAAACTTCTGAAAGCACGTCTATCAGGGCATAAGTATTGACATAGCCCGCAGGTTCAAGGTATTCCGGCAGTATAACCGGATATTTTTCCTTCCACGCTTTGCATCTTGATGTCCAAGCTGATATGTCCCTGAGTTTTACCTTATTTAATTTATTGATAAGCTCTTTAAGGAACTCTCCTGCGCCGCTTACTATTGGCAGATCGATTTTAGTGTCAATCTTTTTAATTTCATTTCCATCAATATCAACTACAACCTTCCTGGCGGCGCGCGCAAAATTCGCGTAACTGTGTCCGACCTGCGGCAGATCGAGTCGTGCCCCGATAACCAGAATAAAATCGGCATTCTGTTGAACAAAATTAGCCCCCCTGGAAGTGATGGAGCCGGGCCTGCCAAAGAAAACTTCACTGTCTTCAGGCAATGAATCCGCCAGTCTCCAGGTCGTCAAAACAGGGATCTTCAACGATTCTATCACACTGCAGAACTCCGCCATTGCCTTTGAAAGGCGTATGCCCCGGCCGGCCAGAATCACCGGACGTTCAGCATTGTTCAGCATGGAAACAACCTTATCGACCAACTCCGGCAATGTAGAAGGGCAAAGGGCATGGGGCATAGGGCATAGGGCGAATTCATCATCTGAAGGATTAAACCCGCGCAGCTTTGTTTCATCGATTACGGACCCCTGTACGTCAAGGGGGATATCCAGCCACACAGGACCAGGGCGGCCATGACAGGCCGTATGATAAGCTTTTTCGAGATGATATCGAATGCTTTCAGGCTCAAGCACAGTGACGGCATACTTTGTTATTGGTTTAACCAGAGAGACGATATCCACTTCCTGAACGCCCATCTGGCGAACGCCTTTTCCGGCAAGAAGGTCTTTCCGCTTGGCCTGGCCTGATAAAATCATGACCGGCGTTGAATCGATCCACGCCCCGGCAACACCTGTTATTGCATTGGTGCTTCCCGGCCCTGTGGTTACGAGTGCAACTCCGGCATTACCGTTGTATTGTGCATACCCGTCTGCGGCAATCACTGCCGCTTGTTCATGCAGGCATCCCACAAATTCGATTTTTTTGTTTTTGCCCACTGAGTCCACAAGATGCATACAACCGCCGCCCGGCAGCATAAAAATATGCTTTACGCCGATATCAGAAACGAATTTAATTACGTAATCAGATAATTTGATCACCTCAACACCTCCTTAATGAGCAAAGCGCAAAGAGCATAGAGCATAGTGTTAAAGGCATAAGGCAAAAAAATAGATAAATCCGACCTATAAACCATTTAAATTTTTTAGAGCTTCGGTAATTGACTTTGCCCTTTGCCCTTTGCCCCCTGCCCTTTGCCCTTTGCCCTCTGCTCTCTGCCCTTTGCTCTCTGCTCTTTGCCCTATGCTCTTTGCTCTCTGCGCCGTTGCCTTATTCCAGGGGCGAGGTATTATAATGCCCATAACGCCGGAGCTTTCTGCAGCCTGTATATTTGCAGGATTGTCATCCAGGAAAACATCGGCCTTTTCTATCCATTTCAAGAATGCTCCCTTATCACTATCGTATTCCTGAATGCATTGCCCCTTCCTCCTGGAAGGTATGAAATGAAATGTCCTTATCCATGGCCCAAAGTGCTTAAATACCCAGTGCGCAGATACTGGAGCCGCAATGAGCGGAACAGCAGTCAACGCCACATGGCGAAAACTATTCCCATTTTTATTAAACCACTCCATCACTTCTTCTACAGGTCTCATTTCCAGATACAAAGGCGACAATCTGAACTCATCGAGGGATTCGAGATATGAATGGACATCAACCCCTAATATCCTGTGGGGCGGATTTTCTGCAAGTTCTTCGTATTTGATTTTGCATTCAGGATGGTCTTTCAGCCATTTCAGCTCAAACCACGACTGCATCAAATCATTCAAAACATCATCCACATCCCACGCAATAGTCTTAAGCGCAAAGGGCATAGGGCATAGGGCAAAGCGCAAAAGACAAAGCGCATAGGGCAAAGAGCAAGGAGCATAGGGTAACAGCCGAAGGCGTCAAATGCAAACAAGACAGATGGCTGCATTTTTTTGTCCTCTGTTTGTTGTTTTTCGTTCTATGCACTTTGCCCTTTGCTCTTTGCGATCAATGTTTTCTGAAAGTTTGTTATCTTACGACAAAGCATATCAAGTCGTTCAAGCATCTTCTCCAGCATATTATCATCTATCAGCCTCCTCATGTTCAGGAGAATCATAATATTTACATTTTCAAAAGTGCTGCGCTTTGCTATATTCAAGAAATTCCTAAATTCAGTCTTTGAGCCGCTCCCTGAACCTTCAGCAATATTGTTAGACATACTCATCCCTGCACCGCGCAATTGTTCAGCAAAACGATATAACCGTTTTGCCTCAAGTTTGTCAGCAATATCAAAAAGCTCATTAGCAATCTCTATTGCCATTCGCCATATCTCTAAATCCTGAAACCTGAATTTCACCCTCTTTGCCTTTGCCCTATGCGCTATGCTCTTTGCGGTCTTTTTTTCTTTGTTTCGCCCTTTGCCCTATGCGCTATGCTCTTTGCGCCTATATGTTCTTACGCTATGGGTTTCAGAAGCCAGTCTGCCCAGAATGTCAGGGCCGTCTTCCTGTTCTTGTTATTTATAACATTAGTGTCATCGTAGAAAGAATCATCTTTGTAATGCGTGGTCGATATTTCCTCAAAGATGCCGCCTTTCTGCGAGCTGAAACTGTGCTTTTTGCCTCTCTCAACTATTACCATATCCCCGGCCTTGCACTTTTTGTCTTCCCCGTCAAGATGGACGCCCACATCTCCGAATAAAACATGAAATGTCTCTTCTTTCTTACTGTGATAATGTACGGGATGGTTTTGTCCCGGGAGCAGTATTATCAGCTTCTTGCAGTACTCCCTGTTAATGCAATTAATGATAGTCGCCCCCCACTCTTCAAACTTGTCGAGCCCGTAATGGTGCGATATTTCCATCTCCATTTTATTCGGCAAGGCCACCCTGCTCTCAACCAGGATATTCTTGACCTGGTTTACAATTTTTAATACTTTGTCTCTCAAGTTTGTTGTTGTCACATCCGCCTCTAAAACCGGCTCATTGGTATCAATATCCCTGTTGGCGGTATATTCTATATATTTTGACATTTCATTTGCGACAATCTGCTTCTCAATATTGGGTATCGCATAAAATGTATTTCCAAAACCGACTTTTTCCCCCTTCTTGACGGGAGATTTGGCGAAAACGCCCCTCTGCAGGCCTCTCAAATCCGATCTTTCCTTGTCCGTTCCCCCGAATCTTTCTCCATGAATCCCGCACATCTTGAAGGCGTCTTCAGCAGATTTAAGCCATGCGGAAATTTGGTCCGGTGAGGAAGAGTATGCATTTAAGTCGTATTTTTCAGTTTTAACGCCCACGTGCCTCTCAAATACCTTCGCACCCTTGCCGACAGCAATTCCGATAGCGTCAGTGTTGTCCGGCGACTCATGCGTTGAATATCCTATAGGGATTTCGCTATATCTCATCCTCAACAAATCGATTTGGTTTAACTGCAAGTTTTCTTTTTTTGTCGGATACTCGCCCACACAATGCATCAGACATAACTTTTTTTCTCTATGCTCAAAGTAAGATACCACCTTGTCGATATCGTCCAGTGAAGCCCCTGCGGTCGAAGCGATAATGGGCTTATCCGTTCGCGCTATCCTCTCAAGCAATGGCCAGTCGGTAAAAGAGCAGCTTGCTATCTTAACCACATCATAGCCGTGCTCTTCGATCAGGTCGACCGATTTTTCGTCAAATGGCGTACATATAGCAAGAAAGCCTGCCTTTTTAGCCTCCTCCTTCAGATATTTCTTTTGATCATTGGTTATATTGGTCTCCATGAAGCGCTTTACATACTTGATATCAGACCTGTTCCTGAAGTCCGGATGAATAAATGTATCGAGATTTCTATATTGGAATTTGAAAGCAAATCTAAAATCAAAATCTTTGCATGCTTCACGAAACATCCTTATTATTCTTACACCATGCTCAACATCGCCCATGTGATTGTTGGCCATTTCAAAAACAAATAACTTATTAAATATTGAGTTGCCCATAACCATTAAAACCTCCTCTTATTACCATGCGCATGCAATCTGCAGCGGCAAATGTATTTTAACTGTCTCTGAGTGTTTCTTTGCGGACATTGCGAGGGACTAATCAATAAATCCTTTATTTTTATTAAACCTGAATTTGTTCAAAATGTGCAACCGTATTTATGAATTGAAGCACTAAGCCCGTTCCGTGCATTTTATGGCCACAAACCATATTTAAAAATGCAATGAAGCGCTTTCAGCCCGTCTTTCCAGTTGATCTTTTTGCCTTCAGCATAAGTCCTTCCGTAATAAGATATTCCAACCTCGTAAATTCTGATGCCCGGTATCTTCGCTATCTTAGCCGTAACTTCCGGCTCAAAACCAAAGCGCTTTTCCTTTAACTCGATCTTTTTGATAATGTCGGTCTTAAAGAGCTTATAGCAGGTTTCCATATCGGTAAGGTTAAGATTATTAAACGCATTCGAAAGAAATGTAAGAAATCTGTTACCCACCGTATGCCAGAAAAAAAGAATTCTGTGAGGGTGTCCGCCGATAAAACGTGAGCCATATACTACATCGGCATGACCTTTTAAAACAGGCTCCAACAGCTTATTGTACTCAAAAGGATCGTATTCCAGATCAGCATCCTGTATTATCAAAAAATCACCGGTTGCTTCCTTTATCCCGGTATGCAATGCCGCGCCTTTTCCCTGGTTCGTTTCATGTTTAAAATACCGGATATTGAGTTCGGGGTTGTTATTGATATATGCCTTAATTGCGTCCGCAGTGTCGTCAGTTGAGGCGTCATTGACGATAATGATTTCTTTTTCGATCTCATTGTCAAGTGTAACCTGCTTAATCTTATTCAGTATTTGATGGACGTAGGTGCCTTCATTATAAACAGGCATTACAATGGACAACTTCTTAAAACAAGGGCTGAGGGCCGAGGATTGAGGACTGAGAGACAAGGACTGAGGGCCGAGTGCTGAGGACTGAGTCATTTTGACGTCTTCTTTCCTCTCAGTCCTCATAGGTTTACCAAAAGTCTTGATTTTTGCCACGCAATCAAATCTTCAAACCTTTCAATTTTACTCACTCAGTCCTCAGTCCTTGTCTTTTTTGCTCAGTCCTCAGTCCTTGCCTTTCCTTCTCAGTCCTCAGTCCCTTTGTCTCTTGCTCAGTCCTTGCCTTTCCTTCTCAGTCCTTTTCTTTTCCCAGCATATGTGCTGCTATCAGGGCGCTAATATAATACATCGCGGGGATAAAAGTCAGTACGCTGCGATTTACCGCTGTCAAATTCATTGCAAATATATAATTATTCGTTGCGATATAAATGAAAAGGAACATCAACATCACCATTAATAGGTGGGCAAGCAGATATTTTAAGTCAGAATGCAAAATTGTTCTGATGCCCAATAGAATAATTAGCGGGGAAAACAGGAAAATAATATTAAAATTTGCCGAGAAAAATATCTGTTTCAGGATCACAGGAATAACCTCAAAATGAAGACCAAAGGCGAGTATACTGCGGCCTTTTACACCGTTTAAAGTCAAAAAAGTGAACCACGATATTCCTATTATGCCAATCGGTAAAGAATAGAAAAAAAGGCTTTTTATAAAATTCCTGTATGAACTCCTTTTCAGCAGAAGATACAGTAACAGGGTCGCACTGAAAGCGAGAGCGAACAGAATGCCTTCTAATTTCGTCCACATGCATAAAGCTGAAAATACCCCAATGAGGACCAGGAATCCATAATTTTCATCTCTTTGTTTCTCAGACTTTTCCATGTATCTCCGAAAGCAAATGGCGGTGGCGAGCGCGTAATAACTCAGAGGCAAATCCGCATACGCATCGATTGCATGGTATGTAAGCAGCGGCACTGAGGAAAGGAAAAAAGCTGCCAGGATGGCGATAACCTGAGAAGCTTCTCTTCTCACTGCAAAATAAACCAAAGCGACAACGCTGATGAAATAAACCACGTTCCAGTATTTCATATATGCTTCATTGATGTTTCCAAGACATACTGAAACCCAAACCTGCATTAATGGTATATGCAGGGGATAATTCAAAAAGGTCCTGTATCCTTTGCCGAAAAAGTGCTCGCTTCCATGATCGAGCATCAAGCCTTTCACGTAATAGAAATATTTGGCCCCTGAACTCCAATTTTCCAGGCTGTCCCATCCGAATGCCGGCCAGGTCGCGCTCTCATAAAGAACAAAGAAGAACTTGAGCATAATCCAGATCGTTACTAACAAAACGAAAAAAGACTGCACTCCGGACACTTTAAAAATTGACGTTATTTTATCGCGGAATGGCGACACATTGAGAACTTCCTTCAGGGAATATTTGGACCTGAAGAGCAGCCATGCAAATAAAGCCGCAGTCAATATTTGCATTAGTGATATGACGAACAGAGAAAAATTAATTTTCAAGAGGGCGGTAATGAACATCTCAAAAGTGAGCATACCCATACCCAGACCGAACCCCAAAAATAGTCTTTCAAAAAAACTTTCTTTATTATCGCAACGGGAAAAATAGCTGACAAACAGGAAGCCCGTCGCGGTCGGCAAGAAAAAAGCATAAATAAGCATCAGGATTTTCACTCAGTCCTCAGTCCTCGTTTTTATTCCTCAGTCCTTCCCACTCAGTCCTCAGTCCTGTTTTTGTCCTTGTCCTTTTTCCTGAATATAAAAAACTTTCCTTCATAAGATGCAACAAGGCTGACGTTATTCTCTACGACATTTCCATCTTCGAGAAGCGCATTACGTCCTGTATCAAAAACCACATGCCTGTTGCTGAAAACAATAATATCATTTGCATCCTCCGAAATTCTTATCGGCAGCAGGTAGTATTTCAGCACCATCCTGTCGTAAGAATCGTCTGTAATAATTGCGACTTTTTCGGACAAAGGCACTGCTTTCTTGAATGCCTCTACAAATGAGTTTACTGTCCGCAGATCCATAGCAATACTTTCATCAAGGCTTCCCTGCGGATTCTTACTGTCAAGCTGCCACATCTTATACCACCCATAATCCATTCTTGCCGCAAACAACACGGCTGCTGTGACAAAGGCCAAAAGCAAAGCTCTCACAACTGCATGCCTTTTAACTTGCAGGTGGTTCCGACTCATCATCAAGAACATAACTGCTGCGATAGCAAACAGGAAGATATATAGAGGAATCAGAAATGAAGCTGTTCCAATGACAGGAGTGTCGATAAAATTTATGGTAGTCCCTTTTATACTGCTCACATTCCAAAACGTTCCCATAATAATCCCCTCATTCTGCCCATTTTTTCATGCGATAACAATTACTCACCTGTTTTCCGGAAATAAACATCCCCTTGTTTCGGCACCACGAGTACGGCCCCTTTGCCTTCTTCCTGACTGCCCTGGGTGAGCACTTTAATTGAATCGACCTCCAAGCCCAGCCGGTAAGCAAGACCGGCAGACGTAAAACCCTGGAACTTGTGATCATCTTCAACAAGTACGGGAATCGGCCTTGAAAAAAGCCGGGGCTGCACATCCCGCATAGCTTCTAGTCTCACCAGCTGTCTTTCGGCCCAGACTGCCCGTCCGATGTGGGACGTAGAATCGAGAAAGTAGTTCCCGAGTGTAGAAATTGTTGAAGAAAGTACCGCAAAAAATAAGACTGCCGGAACCAATCTTCCCCGTAATGCGGCCAGCCCTGCAATAATTGCATATACAAATAATCCTATGGATATGTAATAGGGATAACAATTGACGTTCAATAAAAAAAAGGGGGCACAACCAATAACAAAGAAAGCACCAAGTATGATAATACCTTTCTTGCCCAATTGTTCACGAGCACCGCGCAGCATCATTCCGAATGCCCCAACTTGCAGCACAAAGCATGAGCATCCCCATAATGCCGTACCAAAAGATGCCTTGACATAAAAGAAATAACGAAGGGCTTCAAAGGGCGTATTAAAGAAAAAAAGAACCATACAGAAGGTGTTCCTGATTATGTTGACTCCAAACCGGAAGATATAGGCTTCAGAAACAGTTGACGTGAAATAATTCCGGAGTTGCAGCCAGACCAGCGCGATTACGATACACAACAGCCCCACTACCCATGCAGTTACCTTAGGCTTGTACTGCGATGTCAGCCAGAGCGATATCAGCAGACCAAGAGCAGGCAAAACAAAGGCAATGTCCCTGCTTAGCAGCGCCATAACAAAAAATATGACAACGAGCGGCGCAGCAAGCACATCTCTTCGGCTGTTTGCACGCTGAAACCACAATCCAGAATCGCAGTGTCAGTGCTGAAAATAGCACACAAATGGAATCGTTTGCCGCCGCAGCCCATGCTACCGGAAGAAAATGCGAAGAGTGAATGCCGTAGAGAAATGCGACTCCTAACCCGGCAGTTACGCTGTCCTTCCCGGGATACAGCCGGTCAAGCAGGGTGCTGACAAACCATCCGACAGCAGCAGCAGAGAAAATAAGCAGCACTATATTGGTGACATGAGCCGCTTGCGCGTTGCCTCCCAGAACAGTTTCGACAAAACGCCAGTAGGTCCCAAAGCCTAAGGGCCGCCAGAACCCGACTTTTGTTTCCGGGAAGAAAGACGAATACCAGGGTTTGTGCGCCAGTCGGGCCTCACGGGCATCGAGCAGGAAGTTATAATCGTCTTGCCAGTAAGGGACGTTAAGCGTCTGGGACCAGAACAACACAAGAAAGCCCGCAGCACAGAGAACGAGCAATAAGAAACGCCTGTCAGTCATAATTGGGGTAAGCGGGAATTTAACGTTCATGGGTTTAGAACTAAAATTCATATGGCCATACTATTGTATAAATCGGCATATCGCTGAGCAATGCAGTCGAGGCTGTAGCTTTTTCTTATCGTCTCGTATCCATTATTTGCAATATGTTCCGAAAGTTCTTGATTTTCAATAAGTCTGTCTATCCCCCTGGCAAGGCCGACAGAATCTCCAGGCTCTGCAAGCAAGCCGTTCTCTCCATCTTTTACAAAATCAGTGACACCGCCTATGTTCGTCGCCACAACCGGGAGCCTGCATGCCATTGCTTCCAGAAGCGAGTTGGGCATGCCCTCGTGCAGAGAGGGAAACACAAAGATATCAGCCATATTAAGAAAATCTTTGACCGCGGTGGAAAAGCCGACAAATACAACTGACTGCAGTATGCCGTATTGTGCTGCCAGCTCACTCAACTCCGTCTTCATGAGACCATCTCCAACTATAAACAAGCGCACATCGCTATGGCGTTTTGCAACATCAGTCCAGGCTTCGAGAAGCACATCCACTCCCTTGCACTTGATAAGCCTGCCGGTAAATACCACTATAATTGCACTCTCCATATTCGCTGCTGTACGCATTTTTCTTTTTATCTCCGGACTGACAGGCGAAAAAGCATTAAAATCGATAAAGTTGGGGATTCTTACGATCCTGGCTCCAGAAAACCCATCTGATAACAGGCCGTTCTCGATTTCCGTGGTCATAGCAACAAAGATGTCCACAGCCCTGAGTATTTTGATTAGCAGGTTGCCCAGCCCGAAATGTTTCCCTCGAAGAGACCCCGCTTCTGTGCCAAAGCCGCTGCTGACTACCAGAGCGATGATTTTTTTGCCGATACACTTCAGAAGCGGCACATTAAAAACAAGCGGGAGACTTGCGCCGTGGAAATGAACGATATCATACTCTTTCCTTTTGCGGATGAGCAATATTGCGCAGCTTATGCAAAAGGAGAGGGAAACAAGAACGTTCGTAAGCGTGATGTCCTCAAAGGTGTGGAGATAAGGCTTAAGGGACCACGCCCGGTAGACTTTCACTTTCGGGCTGAATTCAGCGCGTGGCATGCCTTTCATCCTTCGCGCTATCACGAAAATACTCACGCCATCTTCCGCCAGTTCTTCGGTTAGACGTTGCCCTTGCCTTCCCAGGCCTCCCAGAGATGGATGATAAAGGGGCGATACTACGCACACTCTGGGCTTTAGCTCTTTAGCGTCATGTTTCATATTCTGAACCGGAGGTCAATAGGCACGCCGACTATGGATCAACCCCCTTACCTTTTCCATCAAAAAGATAAGGCACATCACGGAGACCGTTACAATCAGCCGCCCATACTTTGCAAAAATGAGTGCCGGATAAGTGCGAACTCTCCACTTTCCAACCATATACAGAATCCGGCGACCATACTGCGTCACTCCGTAACTGAGATTTCGCTCATGCAACCGGTAGATAACCAGAGGTTCGGCAATGAAATCGATGACCGCAACCTGGGAGATTCGCAGCCAAAGGTCGAAGTCCTCAACTGTGACCATTCGGCTATCCTCATCAAATTCGAGCGGTATAGCGGATCCTTTCCTTAGCAGAACACTTGAACATACAATAAAATTATCTGACAGAAAGAGCGCCTCAAAAATATGGCCGGCTTTCATTGCCCAGCGCCTGGGACTTTGTTTCTTAATTTTTCCTCCCAGCGTGGGGAGACATGGCGAATATAAAAGCCCGACCTCAGGATGCCCGAGCATATGGCGCACCTGGCGTTCAAGTTTTTCCGGCTTCCAGATATCATCGGCATCCAAAAAGGCAAGATAGTCGCCAAGTGCGTGCCGTATGCCGATATTCCTTGGCCGGGCAGGCCCACCTGAATTGAAATCGAGTTCGACCAGCCTGATCCGTGTATCCCTGTTCGCATAATCGAGGACAACTTCCCTGCTTCTGTCGGTTGAACAATTATCGACAACAAGCATTTCCCAATTCTCATAAGTCTGGGCCAATACAGATTCGATGGTTTCCGCTATGAAAGGTTCGGCATTGAACATGGGAGTAACGATTGAAACAAGAGGCCTCATAATTTTAAAGCAGACTCCTCCAGAAGGGTAAAAATATTTTCCACTTCTTCAGGAATTCTTTCGTGTATTTCGAAATCTATATAAGACCTGAGCTTAGTGTTGCTGATATGCAGATCGGCTCCATACACAGTCTTGTCGTCTTTTCTGACACGTATCTCAATAGCCCTGCCATATCTCCTTTCATAAACATTTTTCACTATATTGGCAATATCCATAATCCTGTAAATTTTCCCGGAGGAAACATTGAACACTTCCCCGCATGTCTTATCCGTCTGTAAAATATTATTTATAATATTGCAAACGTCTCCAAGCCAGATAAAGTCCCTGCTTGCCTGGCCGTTGGAACTTAATATTATCTCGCCTCTTTCGTATGCGGACCTTGCGAGGTCGTTTATTACCAGGTACCACTTAGTAGAATCTGGTTGCCTGGGGGCGCCATAGCCGTTTGTAGGCCTTAATATCGTAAAAGGAACGCGATGCGTGTTCCAGAACTGTTTGACATAATACTCGCCGAACAAATGCGTTGATCCATAATCATTAGACGGATTTAAAGGAGAGTTCTCATTAATGTTACTATTGTCCTTCCCATATACATGAAATGTGCTTAAATATACAAATTTTCCTATGCCCTTATCAGCAAGAACCGCCAGAACATTTCTTGTACCCAAAGCATTTACATTTAGTGCCCTTTGAGGATAATCTTTCACAAAAGAATCATTGAGGCTTGCCGCGTGTATGCAGCAATCAAAATTCGTTCTTAATTTCGCAGCCAATTCGTTCGCAGCAGTTATGTCAGCATTAATAAAATGGTAGTTTATATCCTTGATGTGCTTATTGTCCGAACTTGATAAAACATGAACTTCATGGTCATGCCTGCAAAAGAAATCGGTTAGCCATGATCCCAGATAACCCAACCCGCCTGTTATCAGAATTTTCAAACTTGACTACCACCCATAAGCAAACTTGCCAATGTCCGCTCTTTCTGTTTCTGAAGGGTCATGTTCCAGGTCGGCGACATCCAGGACAAGGTTCAGCCCGTCACTCAAACCTTTGAACCCGGTCCAGATGCCGGGAGGAATGGTCAGTCTTTTATAATTCAGGGGAGACAATATCACTTCAAAAAACGACCCCTTTGTTTTACTCCCCTTTCTGTCGTCAAACATCACAAACTTAACTTCTCCGGCAGGCACTGCCAGGTTAAGGGTCATCCTCGAATGTTTCCTCCATGCTTTGATCTCCCCAAATTTTACGGTAGTAAAATATGCCTCACCAAATCCGCAAAATCCTGCGTCGCTTTTTTTCATCATGTGAAAAATGTCGCCTTGGGGATGCGGTATGATTTTTAAAGGAGTAAGAAGAATGCCGTCAATCTTTATCTTATCCATACAAGCTCTTTAGCCTATTTATTTTTTCACCTGAGTCGCCCGATATCGTGCAGAACGGTTTCCAGTGCGGAGAGGTCCGGGATTTTCCACCGACAATGCTGTATCTGCTCCAGATTCTCGGCAGTCATCCGTGCAATAAAGGCAACACCGGCCTGCTCTGAGGCTTTCATGTCACTTTCGGCATCGCCCACGAACACAACTTCCTCTTTCTGCAGCGCGTACCTATGCATTATATCGAGTATGATCTCGTGCTTTTTTTTAGGCGAACCGTGCGCCTCGCGAAACAGATGAGCAATGCGCCGAAGGCTTAGTATGCGGTGAAGCTCTTCTTCAGGAGTGCCGGAAGCGATGAAGAACAGCAAGTCGTTCCTGCTTCCCTCTAACAGCTCCACCGCACCGGCTACGAAAGGCGTATGCAGGATTTCGTCAAATACTATATCGGAGAATTTCTTCCCAAGTTCTTCTTTTTCTTCAGGCATAAGCGGTTGTTTAAGGATATGCTCATATATATAATCGAATTTGACATACCTGGATATGCCGGCATTGCGAATATGGTAAGCCAGGATTTCTTCTGCCTTATCAGGATAATCACCGGCAAAAAGCCTTTCAAAGGCCTTCGTTTTGATACCCGCAGATTCGAGAATCACGCCGTCAAAGTCGAATATAGTCGCTTTAATCATAAAAAACCAAGGACTGAGTTAAAACTAATAAAAACAAGGACTGAGGACTGAGGACTGAGTAAAAAACTCTTAAAAAATAGGACTGAGTTAAAAGACAAGACCAGGACTGAGAACTGAGTTTAAAAACTCTTAAAAAATAGGACTGAGTTAAAAGACAAGACCAGGACTGAGGACTGAGCGTAAAAACTCTTAAAATATAGGACTGAGTTAAAGGACAAGACCAGGACTGAGAACTGAGTTTAAAAAACAAGAATAAAGTCAAAGTAACAATAAACATGCGCTGTAATCCTTGTCTCTCAGTCCTTTCCACTCAGTCCTCAGTCCTTGTTTTACCCTCAGTCCTTGCCTTTACCTCAGTCCTCAGTCCTTGTCTTTTCACTCAGTCCTGATTCTTTCGCTCTTTTCGCTCAGTCCTCAGTCCTTGTTGTTCCACTCAGTCCTTGCCTTTACCTCAGTCCTCAGTCCTTGTTTTACCCTCAGTCCTTGCCTTTACCTTCAGTCCTTGTTTTAGCTCCATCTTTTTGTTTCTGCACTGCAACACGTATGCCTCCAATAATTCTACCGGTCTCCACGACTAAATTATTGAATGTGTTAAATTCATCTTCTGTAATATATCTGATATCTAAAGCGACATACAAAAGCGAACGAACTTCAGCACAAGAGGCCTTAGCTATAACTAAAAATTGGTGAAACTCTGCTCGCCCACCCCTCTCAAAACCCTCTGCTATGTTTGACATAACAGATACTGCAGCACGTTGAATCTGTCCAGAAAGAGCAAAATCCTTCGAAAAATACTGGTTCTTTGTAATCCGGTATATTTCTTTTACCAAAACCCTTGCCTTCTGCCAGGCAATCAAATCCTCAAACCTTTCAATTTTACTCATCCCTCAGTCCTTGCCTTTCCACTCAGTCCTCAGTCCTGGTCCTTGTCTTTTAACTCAGTCCTTGTTTTACCTTTCCACTCAGTCCTCAGTCCTGGTCCTTGTCTTTTAACTCAGTCCTTGTTTTACCCTCAGTCCTTGTTTTCTCACTCAGTCCTTTTAAGAGGTTCTCCGCTGCCTGAATTTCCATTTCGATACGCCCTTCTTTTGCATACGACCCGATATGCGGCGTAAGAATGACATTGTCCAACCCGGCAAGTGGTCCGCTGTATGGCTCCTTGTCAAAAACATCGAGGGCTGCTCCTGCAAGATGTCCATCTTTCAAAGCATTATACAAGGCCTGTTCATCAATCAAGCCCCCCCTGGAGGCATTCACCAACCACGATCCTTTTTTCATCTTGGACAACTCCTCAGCCCTAATTAAAGCCCCACATGATTGAGGAGCGGAACAGTGGAGCGTAACAATGTCAGCCCATGGAAGCAGCTCATCCATCGCCATCGCTGAGGCAGGCAGCGAGCAGTCGCAGGCGCATATATCGCAATAAGACAGTTCGACCCCGAAAGGCATGAGCAGCCCCGCAACTTTTTGTCCTATTTTCCCGAAACCGATGATTCCGACTCTCTTGCCATTCAGCAAATTGCCCATACGTTTTTTCCATGTCCCTCTCCTCACGTCACGGTCCATGGCCGTAACTCTGCGAAGTAAGTCAAGCATCAACCCAACAGTCAGTTCGGCAACAGACTGCGTGGGGCCATAAGGAGTATTGAATACCTTTATGCCTAACAGAGAAGCAGCTTCCATATCAACGTTATCCATCCCGACGCCGCAGCGCGAAATCACCTTAAGTTTTTTTGCGGAATTCAGCACCCTGGCAGTTAGGGGTTCTGTGCCTGCTATGAGATAATCCATATCAGATAGAAGCTCCATCGCTTCATCTTCGGTCAATTTTCTTCCATACGGGTTCAAATGGATCTCCAGCCCTGCATTCCTAAGCAATTCAAGTGGACTGCCCTCTTCCTTGCCGAAAGACGTAGTAGATATAAAGACTCTTCTCAATTCGAATATTCCTTGGTCCTGGTCTTTTATTCCTCTGTCTTTTTATAACTTAAGGGCTTTTAATAATCTTGCAGTGGTAAATACTTCGATACCGGAATGCTTAAAATCATTGTCATTGGTCCAGACAGGGACATTCAATTTCATGGCAAGAGCGAGTAATTCAATCGGACAGAATTACATTAGCGTCTGCGGCGAGCTTTCTTATAGGAGTCGAAGTCTGCAAGGATCTTTTCCTCGGTCAAGACCTTTCTTTCCAGTGACCGGCTTACTAATTCCCCTATACGGATAAGCAGATCTTTCCTTAGTTCTTCAGGAAAGCTCTCCGGATGTTCTATCGGCAGGTATAGGCCTGTCACCTTTCCATGTCTTGTAACAAGGACAGGTTCTTCATCCTTGAAATAGGCTGTTGCCTTGTCCCTAAACTCTTTTACTGTTGCTATCTTCATCATGTTCTCCTGAAATCAGCATACCCATCCTGGACTGAATGTGTCAACAATTGTGACTATAGTTTATTTTGCGGCATACTAACAAGCCTTTTTCTGCCCTCAGTCCTTGCCTTGCCTTTGCCCTCAGTCCTCAGTCCTTCCTTTTGCTCTCAGTCCTTGCCTTGCCGTTCCACTCAGTCCTCAGTCCTTCCTTTTGCCCTCAGTCCTTTCCTTGCTGTTCCACTCAGTCCTCAGTCCTTGCTTTTGCCCTCAGTCCTTTCCTTGCCTTTGCACTCAGTCCTCAGTCCTTCCTTTTGCTCTCAGTCCTTGCCTTGCTGTTCCACTCAGTCCTCAGTCCTTCTTGTTCGACAATAAAAGTCGCTCCCAGTTATGCAATGCATCGTCCATTTCCCAATAGTGCTTAATGAGCCCCCTGGTCTCGTCAATGTCATTCCGTCGAACACCTTTTGAGATCTCTTCCATTACCAATTGAAGATCTTCTATGCAGGTTACTCTATGGTAATATTTTTCAAAGTCAACAAGTGGATTCATATTTATTGAATCCGGGAAGACTGGAACAATCACTTCGCATCCAAAGATTAGTGCCTCCATCGCAATCCCGCTTGAACCAACTATAACAGTCCTAGCTTCACCAAGCAAATCTGAGATAAGATCATGCCTGATTTGATATCCTGTTTCGGATAGATCAATTCCGAGTTCCTCAAACAATTGCTCAAAAGGCAACAGAGGATGCCCTTTAAACCATATACCAAATTCCCTTGCCTTGGGGAAGGCGCTATGAACAAATGAAAGCAAGGTGGCGGATTCATCTTTCATGATAGAGCCTGCTACTAACAGGATATTTTCTCCTTTGGCCCGTTGAGCGGATAGTAGAATTTTATTCATATAAAGATATCTCAGGGCTTCCACTCTGGCAAGGCAGGGATAGCCTGACTTTGAGAGGATAGAGCACATATATTCTCCATTGCATGCCACCAGATCAGGCATCGGCATATCAACAGCTCCTCGCCCTCCCCGCAACTCTAACGGGTCATAAAAATAGGCGAAATGGTTTTTTGAAATGTGAGCATGCTGAAAACCAATCGTACGGATATAAGAATGCTTCTGATTTTTTGCAGCATTTAAGGCTTTTTCCCATGCATGCATTTCACACCAATACAGACAATCCTTTATACCGGGAATTTGATCAAAGCCGGATTTAAAGATAAAATAGTAAAGTATCGCTTCAAGATTAATAACCCCGCAAAAAGATACTCTCCATAATGACTTTATAATAGGTTCGCATTCAGGTCCAATCACCCCGGACAGTAAACGTTCTTTTGCAACACCCAATAAAAAAAAACTAATGACCATTTGTTTAAGCCAAAGCAATAATCCCCTAATGGCGTCTTTTGTTGATAAAAATTCTTCTGCTATAAAAGCCTTTTCACCATTCTCAGCGAAGCCAAGAGTTAAATTAACTGCATCACTATATTTATATCCATCAATTGGAACGTACATAAGCACCCATACTATCGGGATTTTAAGCTCCTTTAGTTTATCTTGCAAAGCAGAAGCATATTTATTTATAAATATTCCCCTCTGTGCAGGTTTTTTTTCTACAGCCGGGAAATAGCTTACCAATAATAGAGAGTCTGGACTTGGAAGACGTTTGCAGTTAACCCCTAACCGCTTAAGGGCCAGATGTCTTCTGTTTAAAAATCGAAGCCAGATGTAAATCCCCAAAAGGAGCTCACCTGCTATCCCCATTTGCTTTAACATAGCTTGCATTTTAAGCTTCAGGGCTTTGGGAGGGATTGTCGGCAATATTCTTATTTTTGACCCGAATTTATGGGCAACATTTAGAACAGATTTTCTTAACTCCTTATCTGAAATCGCAATGGCGCATAAGGGATAGCATTTACTTCTTAAAATATCATCTATGGCATGTACTTGAGCCATTTTTAAAAAAGCATCTGTTTTGCCCGTATTCTTTTCAGAAAGCAGGCTAAACCACCATGTACTGACATTCTCGCCTTTTAAGAGAAACCACTCCTTAATTTTTTTCTCCCTGATCCTGTATTCACCAATATCAGCTGACCATCTGCATATCCTCCCCTTCAGATAATCAATTTGCTTCTCGACCATATCGGCAGTGTTAAGGGACTCTACAGGGCATGCATTAGATGAGAGAGTATTTTTTACCTTATCTATTATTGCCGGATTCCCGGTAAGAGGGAAGAGGTCTATTCCCTCAATAACAGATTCCTTGTTGAAATTGTATGACAATTCAACTTTTATAGAGGCGTCAAAAACAAGGAGGATCTTCATGAGCTTTTAAGATTTTCCCTTCGTCAGCAAACGCCGCAATGGAGGGCGATCACACTGGACATAAATCTTTGGGAGGCTGGTTATAAACCTCTTATTCAGAAAGTTTTTGTTTTACGACAAGGTCGTCGCATGTAGTAGGATGATTAATCTCTCTGTAAGTATTATGGATGCATTCAAGAATGCCCTGTCCAAGATCAAGATACGTATTACTGACGATTCTCTTAGCTAATTTAGGAGCAAAAGTATACGGCGTGATCTCATAATGCAGGTTATGCTCCTTTGGTGGAGTATATTCTATCGTTATTTTATTATCGAGCATTTCATTTACCATAATCAGCAGGTCCTTCATCTTCATCTGCTGATTGCCGGTTATGATTACATACTGATTCTTGAACTCCTCTGAAAGCACTGCTACACTGTTTCTGGCTGCATCAAGGACATGGATATATTCCCGTATTTCCTCTCCATCTCCCTCTCTTATGATCTTACCATCTTTGAAAGCCTGTCGAAGTATTCTATAAATAAAGTTCTTCTCATCTGCCCTCGGCCCATAGAGAGATCCATATCGCAGTATTGTATAAGGTATATTAAAAATTTCATTATAGTTCTCAATGATCAGCTCACATGCCTGCTTTGTGCTTCTGTAAAAAGAGCCTGCTTTGCTGTAAACGTAAAGGGAGCTTGCAAAGACAAAACGTTTGATTCCAGCCATGCGTGAGGCCTCTAATATAATTGCATTCCCAAGTATATTAGCTTTCACGCAATCCAGGGGCCTTCGGATTGCTTCATTAAGGTCGGCAATACCTGCAAAATTATATGCTGCATCACAGCCTTCGAGAGCTTCACTTACTTTCTGATCATCCAGGATACTACCAACAACCATAGTCTGCGACTCCCTTAAGTATGGTGATGGTATCAAGTCATATATAGTAACATCGTGCCCGGCTTCAGAAAGCGCGTCCGCAACATGACTTCCGAGAAAGCCGGAACCTCCAAAAACTACAACTTTCAATGCTGCCTCCCCTCGAAATATCTCTTGAATTTATCAAAAGAATAAAAAAGCTCTTCATCTACAAGCTCCTGAAGCTCAGGTCTTGGCAGATTCCACCATTTTAGTTTCAAAAGAAAGTCTATATCATCCTTTTCAAATCGATATTTTATGACCTTTGCAGGATTTCCAGCAGCTATTGCATACGCAGGAATATCCTTTGTCACTACAGAGCCCGCACCGATTATTGCTCCGCTATGAACTGTCACGCCCTTTAAAACCACGGAGTTTGCTCCTATCCATACGTCATTCTCTATAGTAGTCAGAATAGAGTCTTTATCGTAGTTCTTATACCCTTTAACAAAATTACCGCTCGTCTCGTAAAGGTAGAACGAATGAGTTGATACATTAGTATTGTGCTCCCATAATCCGACGTACGTTCCGTGTGCAATTGAACAGAACTTTCCAATAATGCTTTTGTTTGTCATAGAATATTGTGCTACATAACTGTATTCCCCAAGTTCACAATCTATCACCTCTGCAAAATCTTTAACCCTCGAGTAATCTTTCAATATAGAGCGGACCACCCTGGCTTTGTCAGATATAACGGCACAATATCCAATTGAATTATCCATATTCAGTTAGGGCCAAGGGGAACTATATATTTCGCATGCATTTCTATTATTTCTTTTCATTGTCGATTTTGTCTACATCATCATTCTTTTCATAATCGCCGTAATTCATGTATTTCTGCAAGCATTCATCTTTTAACTCACGCCAGATAGTATCACCCTCCGGGGTAAGTTTTTCTGCCTTCCCGATGTCCTTCCATCTACGCTTAGGCATTTTCGCATATAAAACAAAACAGCGCCTTATCCCTTCTATTGCCTCTTTTGGAAAATGCGGCATTGAAATCATCGTCGGATTGCTTATGCATCGGGCCAGCGATCCTTTCTCAACATAACCTAAAGCCTCAGACATCTTTCTTAAAGGAGTGCCATGGAATGGGGTATACGCATATGCATTTATACCGTCTGATTTTATCTGCCTGTTCAACTCTATCGTATCGAATACCAGTTCCCTGGTTTCTGTGGGAAAACCCATTATGTTATTTACACTGACAGGTATTCCCATATCTGTTACTATCTTTAGATTCCGAATAATCATATCATTTGAGACCTTTCTGGATAAAACTTTTTTTCTGAATTCCTCATTACCATGTTCTATCCCAAATGCAACCCTTAAAAGCCCTATCTCTTTGAGCCTCTGAAATCGGTATTCCGTAACTGTCTCAGGTCTCGTCTGTATCCAAAATGGGAGTCGGAAATCAGAATACATCTCGCAGAATTCGTTAAATTCCGTATCAGTCCAGGCCAGAAAAGTATCTGCCCAAAAATAAAACGAGTCTGCCTTATAAACTTCAAGGCAATGTTTCAGCTCTTTATGAATCATGGCAATTCTTTTCTTTCTTAAAAAGCTATGGCCCTCTCTTTTGTATATTTCCTTCTGTGCAGGGGAATTGCAGTACCCGCATGAAAAGGGACACCCTCTAATTGTCAATACAGGCAGCATTCTGCGCAGCTTGCCCTGCATAGGCCTGTAAAAACGGCTTTCTTCAAAAAGGCTATAATCAGGCAAAGGATGATCATTAATCTCTACAGGACGAGGGAGTCTGTTCTTTATCAGGGTCCCCTCCTTTTGCAAGCAAATGCCGTTGACGTTAGAAATATCCCCTCCGGACTCAAGTCTTCTGCATAATTCAGGCAGCGTCTCTTCCCCCTCTCCCCTTAAAACCATGTCTACTGTTCCGTTTGAGTATTTGAACGCCAGCTCCGGAGCAAAAGTAGGGAATACACCTCCGGCAACTACGAGGGGACGATCTTCATCCAATGATGTGAGCAGATTTATTCCATTTGGATACATATCCTCAGTGGCCGACATTGCTATTAGATCAGGTTTAAATTGCCCTATCATCCTCTTGAAATCCTCCTCCGCAGAACTATTTCTCGCATGCCGCTTCAGGATTGAGTCATCGTAGGGCCGGGCATTTAAATTCTCCGATTTCTGCTTATCTGTATCAATAGACCCATAGAGACCCTCATATACGGTGGTATCAAAAAGCCTCACCTCATGCCGCTCGTCCTTCAGCAGAGCGGTAAACAGTCCCATAGCAGGCGGCAACGTATTCATGCCGTAAAGATTCGGATAAAAAAGCAGAACTCTCATTATATTTCTTTCGCTCTGAGTTTCAAAGATTTATTAGGATATTTTTTACTTATCCCTGACAAACAGATAATTAAAGCATTTTGCATATCGCCCACCCTCGAACATATCTGCGTGTCTCTTACTGATAAGCCCAAACCCATGAGATTTGATGTTGTCCAGAATTTCAAGGTGCTCCGGCAATGCCTCATTAATTTCTATCGACAGCGACTTCAGTTTCTTGTTGCTCAATGTGGATTGCGCCCCCCTTATGATCTTTGGTTCAATTCCATCAACGTCAATCTTTATATGCGTGGGGAAATCTACCGGATACTTCAGTAAAAAAGAATCTAGTGAGAAAGAAAGAATCCCCTGCTTGAAGCTGGGAATGAAGCTTTCACTGTTCCAATCGATTGTATCTTTAAAACAATTTATTGCGCTTCCAGCCTGGAAACTGGGGATATTAAGATAGTCGAGGCAATCCGTATCCGATAATGCGATGTTAATGACCATTACCTGGTCCTCACAATTGTTCAGGTAGACGTTTTTATTGATCAATGCATAGTTCTGGGATTCCGGTTCGAAGGCAATCACCTTTACGTTTTTCTTCGCAGCATAGATCGAATACAGCCCTATATTGGCGCCGATATCAAACAGGACATCCCCTCTCTGAAAAGTATCTATCCATTCGATCGTCTCCGGCTCTTTTGTAAAATAAGTCTCCGCTCTCCACCTGGTCAAATTATTAGGACAGCTCAGAAAATATTTAATGTTCCGGTGAGTGACACAAAAAATCGGCTCGATCTTTTCTGAAATACCACACGACACCACGTTTGCCTTGTCAAAACGGCAGAGTCTTATCACCGCATCAACAATGCCGTCGAACACTTTTTTACGTATACTCATATAGACTTTCCGAGGCCGGCTCGCGCCCAGGCGGCCATCTTCTTCAACCCTTCTGACAGAGGGACCCTTGAGCCCCATCCCATATCTCTGTTGATAGAGGAAACATCAGCATATATCCCAAAAGTATCCCCGGGAGTTGATCCGCTGTATTTTACAGGATACTTTAATGGATCATATCCGAACACCTCCAGCTCTCCATCAACAAGTTCTTTAACACATGTCTTCACGCCTGTAGCAATGTTATAAGTATTCCCGAAAGTCCTGTGGTCCTCAATGCAATTCATGTAAGCATCAATTACATCGTCTATATAAACAAAATCCCTGTAACGGTCCGGGGAACCTTTAACAATGAGTTCCTCACCCTTTAATATATATGCCATATATATACTCACCATCCCCTGCCTGAGATTACCCATATTTTGTCCCGGGCCATATACATTAAACAGTCTAAGTGAGGTGGTATTTAGTCCCATTTGAGAATAGATATTCACATAACACTCGGAAGCGAGCTTTCCAGTGCCGTAAAAGGACTTCGGAACAGGAAGCGCATTCTCTTTCACCGGCTGTATCTCCTGGTCACCATAAACGGACATGGAACTCGTGTACACAAACCGGCTTATGCCTTCCTTATAGCACCAGTCCAGCAGCAAAAGGGTACTTAAGCAATTTGTCTTCAGATCATATGCGGGATCATCAAAGGATATTTCACCTGACGACTGTGCCGCAAGATGAAAAACTGCATCAAATTTTCCATGAGGAAGACCCTTTACAAAATCATCTTTGGAAAGGTCTACAAGAGTAAATTCAGCGCCTGACGGGATATTGCTCTTGAAACCGGTAGACAGGTTATCCACAACACGGACCTGCCATCCTCCTTCCAGAAGCCTTACTGCCAGATGAGAGCCGATAAAACCCGCTCCACCAGTCACCAGCGCACGTTTCATGTATTCTATCGGATATCCTTTATTTGTATTGTGCAATCAGCTTATCGCTTGCCATAAGCCCCTCTACCCGCTGCAGGTCCGCTATCGTATCCACGCTGTATGTCTCCCTGCCCGTGATAACCATTTTCACTTTGTATCCATGCTCAAGCACTCTTAACATATCTACAGATTCAATAATTTCGAGCGGAGTAGGCGCCAGCTGATTGAATTTCAGCAGGAAATCACGTCTGAACGGCATTATGCATACCTGCTTCAGCATAGGCACATTATCTGCGCCTTTTTTCCAGGATGGAATCGGCTCTCTTGAGAAGTAGAGTGCAAAATTGTTCAAATCAACAACCACTTTAACCTCATTGGGGTCATCATGCTCCTGTCTTGATTTAAGGGATGACATAAGATTCACAATCTGCAGACCCTCATCTTCCATCATCGGTTTAACAGCCTCTTCTATCATCTCGGGATAGAGCATCGGTTCATCGCCCTGAATCATCACTACAATATCGGCCCTTTGCCCTGTTTCACCCTCTACTTTTAACATTGCTTCTGCCGCCCTGTCAGATGCTCTTTCGTGAGTATCAGCCGTCATCACAGCCCGTCCTCCAATTGACCTGACATACTCTGCAATCTCGTCATCACAAGTTGCAACGTAAACCTCGCCTAAAGCCTCGCACATTTTGCTCCTGTAATAAACATGCCCTACCATTGGTATCCCTTGAATTTTTTTCAGGGGCTTGCCTGGAAACCTGCTTGAGGCCATACGGGCTGGAATAATACCAATAACGTTCATCCATAAACTCCTTTACTTCTTAAGTGATTCCACAATTTTTAAACAATTCTCACCGAGGTATAATGTATCGAGCCCAACCGCTAAAAAAACATATCCTCTGTCTCTGTATATAAGCGATTTTTCTATATCCGGCTTCACAATATGGAAACCCATCGCCTTTTTCATTTTCCTGCAAACTGCTTCGTAACGCTTTATTGCAGCCTCAACATCCGGATGGTCAAATTCGCCCGGTCTTCCCATCGAGCCCGAAAGGTCATAAGGACCGACTATTGAAGCATCTACACCCTCAACATTAAGGATATCCTCAAGATTATTAACTGCTTCGATGTGTTCAATTTGGACTACGACAATACTATGCGTATTGACCCAGTCTCTGTATCTTTCGAATTCGAAGCCATAGCCCTGCGCACGCCCAAGGCCGACACCCCGTGTGCCTATGGGAGGATACTTTACAGATTTCACTGCCTTGATTGCATCATCTTTTGAATTGACCATGGGGACAATAACACCGTGAGCGCCTGCATCCATAGCTCGTTTTATAAGAGTAGGATTGTTTTCTCCCACACGGACAAGAGGAACGACGCCGCATAAGTCGATCACCTGAATCAACTGTTGAGCCTCATGCATCGTAATGGCTGAATGCTCCATATCAACTGTAAGCCAGTCAAAGCCTGTTTTAGCCATTATTTCCGCTATGGAAGAGTGGCCCAGGGTTATCCATGACCCTACCGTTAACTCACCGGCAGACAACCTGCTTTTAAGTGACTTCTTTTTCACATTTCCTCCAGCACTTTCCGGTCTTTTAACCTCGTTATGGTGTTTCTATATTGTTTTGGAAGGGTTTCTTGATGCCCGTCATCCGTATGCCGGTCCGGGGAAGACAGATCCCTTACTTATAAGCCCGTCGAAAAAGTTTTTCAGCCTATCGGCCGTGTTTTCAACAAGACAATATGCGTCCCTAAACTCAGTATGTTCGGTCATTGAGGAGCCATATTTGATATCGTTTGTCAAAGCCCGGATCGTTTCAGGGAACTCCCCGGGATTTGAACTCATACGTACTCTTCGACTCAACAGTTCGTGTGCATCAGGCGCAAATTTAACGTCCTCACCGTCATAAAGCAGGGCGATCGGCCTGTCTGTCAATAGACACTCCAGCAGTACCGTTGAAGTACGTTGCAGGACAAAAGCGCTCGCTTCGTCCAGAATAGAGGAAAGAGGTCTGGTGTCCACTCGCACCCTTTTGCCGTCCGCGTATCCGGCGTAAAGCCATTCACGGCCCCTTATCGTCTTTATCACAAAAGACATGTCCTTAAATTGTTTCAAGATATCCAAAATCATTCGCTGTCGCCTGAATGCCTGACAAAAAAAACCGCCATTGTACGGATAATGCTGGTGTATGCCGGTACTTATATTGTCCACAATTACGTATATTGATGCTTTAGGCGGCGTCAAATGCTTCAGCCTGGATTTTGTTCGCTCAAGGTGCAGGGAACCTATCGGCACCACCTGGGCGCAGTTTTTCTCAATAAAGGGGCTTTCCTTAACGCCGTTGCCGTAAACGAGGAAGTAATCGGCCAACCTTGTGTCAGTGCCGACAACCGGCCAATCCTCATAGCCCGCTCCGCCGCCTTCCTGGTAGGCCACCACCGGGATGCATAGGGAACGTGCGATCTCAAGGACAAATGCCCACTCGAATGTCAATCTGCATGAAGAAGATAGCACCATTTTCGGACCAAGCTCCCGTATAGTCTCCTTTATATAGTCACCAAGCATGAGGTACTCACCCAGCTTTTCGACAAAAAAAGACTCCAGGCACATATTCACGAAACTGCAAAGCTTGTCGTTATCGCCCAAAAGCAGTCGATACGATTGACTCTCAGCCGCTTTCCTGAAAGCCTCGCCTACAGCCGCTTTGTATTCATACCCATCGCTATGCAGAATTCTCAACCGGACCTTGCCTTTGTTCTGCGGTGCGATAAATACCCTGAACGCTTTAAAGTCAAGCGTGTGGAATGTGTGAAAATTAATGCCATCCATAACATCTATGATGTCCCTGACGTCGTAACTATCATAAAGGACAATGCATGAAGGCTTTTCAGCCTGACCGTTTGCAGCAAGAGCGCAGGCAAGGGTACGGACATCCCTGGCCAATTCCTTCAGGCGGCCCGCAGCTTCTTTTAAATGTCCGGACTTGCCTGATGTGATGACAGCGATGTTTTTGTATTCGGGAGCAAAAACCTGTTCGATCAGCGTGAGCGCTATATCAGACCTGCCTGAAACCATTCTGCTGGTCCCGGCAAAGGTCTTAAATACCACTACAGGCCTGTCATCAAGATGGTCCAACACACGCTTCATCACATAATAGGATGACAACGCGCCATCGAAAAAGACCTTTACGTAATAAAAGACCGCTGATATTATGTTTATCGAATTTTGCCCGAGAAAAGGAATCCTCTCTCTCAATATCTCATCAAGGGAAGAGCATATCTTTCTCACCCTCTCTTCATTTTCATGGCCCATCAGGTTGAAATCCGGAAGCTCTACAAGATCGTCGGGAAAGAGACAGGGATACCCCATTCGCTCAAGCTCCATTTTGGCCTGCACTGAAAATGCCATGTAAAGCGCCTCTTCAGGCCGGTAACTGGAGGCAATAGTCCGCGCATGGGCCGGATCGGAAAATATTACAAGTGGATTACTGCTCATAAATTATTTTTCCGCAATGATCAAAAATTGCGGCATTTCATTTCGGACAAGCGCTTAATAGAAGAAGACGTGGTCCAGGCAGATTTTGCAAGCAGGTATTTCATAATAACGTCCGGCCTTCATTAAGCGGCGAATTCTTTCGAATGATTCCCGCCTCCATAGTTGTGAAATGTCCTCTCTGAAAACATTTCCGCCGTCTGACAGTTGAACATGCCCGATCGAGCAGCAGCAGGGGAAGACATCGCCGTTCGCTTTTATTGACATCCTGTAAAATGGCTGAGAACAGAACTCGCCTTCAACATTTTTATAGTCATCGTCATGGACAAGGCTGGTCATATCAATTAATGGTTGTATGAGAATATAATCGGCATATTGTTCCCAATATTCCCTGAAATCGTCCACCTCATGCTTATTCACGGGTTGAAAAACAAAACTTACCCTCAATATCGGCAGCACAGCGTTCATCTCTTTGCGCAGCTTCAAAAAATTGAGTATATTTTTCAAAACAGCTGTATATTTTCTTGAACCACGGACCTTATAATAGGTTTCCTGGCTGAAGGCGTCAATAGAAACCATCAAGCGTGTCAACCCTGATTGTATCAGCCTTTTGGACCATTCATCATCTAAAAGCAATCCATTCGTGTGGAGCGTCAAATCGATAACTCCAGCTTTTTTAGCGAACGATATATAATCCGGCAAGTCTTTTTTAAGCAGAGGCTCATTCAAACCTTCAAAATTTATAACCTTTAGATATCCACTTTGCATACCCTGAGTGACGATCCTACAGAATTCCGCAAACGGGAATTCTGTCGGCGGCTCAAGCGAGTCCTGTAACTGTTCCGGGTTGCTCCAATAACATATAGGACAACGATAGTTACACCTGTTATTCAATTGAAAATCCAGTTGCAGCGGAAAATCACCGATATCACCCTTGCCGGCATTTGCCCACAGCGTTCGGTACTCGTCATAACCGGAGCCTAAAATGCCGGAAAGGTATTCATCCGGCGACTGTCCCGGTTTTGTAAGTTTCTTTATCAATGCTGCTTCAGTTGCGTTAGACATATTCTACTCCTTTGTTTAATTGATTCTCACGGTACTGGCGGATTTCACGCAGAGTTAAATTTATTTGGTCGTTTTCTACAGACTATTATTCCCCACGGCATTTCTCCCAGCAAATTAATCTTCGGGTCCCACGTCGCAGCTATTTTCTCCGACAGTACAATCTCAAACCCTGCAGCCTGCAATGCTTCTTTAATGTCATATTCATACCTGTAGTCACCTGCATTGCGGAACCTGGATAATAAATCTTCAGAGAAATAATCAGTGACATATTCGACTGCCACAAGATAATTTCCACAAACACGATACAGTTCATGAAAAGACTTCCCTCTTGTCTCAGGTTTAAGATACATCAGGACGCCTAATCCATAGATGACATCGAAAAAATCGTCAGGATAATCAATTTGTTGCAAAGAGTCTGACGAGGAATACTGCATTTGGTGCATTTTTTCGTGCTATACCTATCTGACTTCTTGAAATGTCTATTCCATATCCGGCAAGGTCCGGTTTCTTTAACAGAAGCTTGTTCAACACCGAACCGTTGCCCACCCCATATTCCAATACCCGCGCAGGTTGAAATGATAATACGGTTTTACATATCTCATCATGAAGCAGTTTTTCACATACAGACTCGTCTCTGTTCTTATAGTAGCTACGTCCGCGATAAAACCAGTAAAATCCGGGAAGTTGTCGGAATATAAGGTTTCTTACCTTTGCTTTAATCAGTTTTAACATTTTTGCTCGAAAGCTCAATCATCATCTGCATCTTCATTCAAATTCCGCGTATTAAACTAATGCTTATACAAAGTTCTGAGCACAAATCCGGCATGTTTCATGTTCACCGTATCTGCCGTCCTTGTGCAGTTTTCTCAAGTATTTCATTTTCTCCGAGTTCCAAATGTTGTAGACAGATTCGTTGCTCGCGTTGCCCACAGCCATCTTTAAAGACATGCCGAGCAGGCAGCAGGGCAATGCTGTTCCATCTGTCAGTATTACCATTCTGAACCACGGCTGCGTACATTTAAAGTCGGGGTTCTTTATCCTGTTGGCAGCATACAAAAGGTTCAGTTCCGGGATAGCCGGGAAGGGGTTATTGTATTCCTGCAGCCCGATTGCATCGACATGTGGCGTCCAGAATTCTACAAAAGATTCTATCTCTTTCTCGTTATGGACCATCCGCACAAAGCTGACTCTGGTAATAGGCAGCTCTTTTTCAGTTCATGCTTTCTTTTACAAAAATAGAGAATATTTTCCATGACCTTCTTGAAGTCTGAACCTCTACGTATTTTGTCGTATGTCTCTTCCTTTACGGCGTCCAGGGAGAAGTGTATCCTGGTGAGCCCGGAATGAAGCAACTCCTCAGTCCTTTCCCGGTCGAGCAAGAGCGCATTGGTGTTTAAAATTACATCCACGATACCCTTCGCCCTTGCATACTCTATAAATTCCCGCAATTTTTTTACCAATAGAGGGTCGCCTTCCTGGTCCAGTCCTATGGCAGACAGGCCATAAGGCACCCCTTCATCAATAACCTTCCGAAACAGTTCAAAATCAATAAACTGCTTGCGTGAGGGGAAGAGCTCCCGGTAGGAGTGAGTACACATGATGCAACGGAGATTACAGCCGAAGACTGTCTCGAAGTCTATATGAATCGGGAACTGAGGCTCTTCCTCAAAATTAGCCGCCCTCTCAAACCGTTGCCTATACTCTATAAACGGCTTGCCGAGATTTTTGGCGAGGATTTCCATTATGTCTTTCTTGTAGCTGAATTGCTCTGTTGTTTTGGACCTGTCCTGTCTCGAAAAAACTTTATTCATTGTTCCCCCTACAGATTTTCTTCCCTTACCTTTTCCCACTGCCGCTCCACGTCCCTGTTGATCGCAAGCCACTCGGGGTGTGCTTTCAGCAAGTTTACGATAGCCTGGGTGGTGAAAGAAGGGTCGTCCGGGTATAACGCTTCGTATATCTTCTTTATAAGCTCATAATCTTTAGGCTCATCCAGTTCAAGGTGCCAATCCGGAAAGTGAAGTTCCGGCGGCGCCGTAATGTTATGCATCTTAAACTCTTCCGGGTGTTTAACTATATACAAAGTGACATGCTCTCTGAACTTCGGGTTTTTTGCCGACAAATGCATCTTCTCCAGGGCATCGAACGTGAATATCTGCACGTCTATTCCAGGCGGATACGATTGAACAAGAAAATTGCTCAGATAATCATAGTCGGACTTAAGAAAGATATCTATGCACTCATCGATGAGCACGGGGTCCAACAGGGGACAGTCGCCCGTCACCTCCACGACGACGTCGGTAGCGTATTTTTTCGCAGCAGCATGTACCCGCCCAAGGACGTCCTCTGATGAGCCTCTGAAACAGACAACTTGATTGTCTCGGCAGAACTCCTCAAGAACATCGTCTTCCGGGTTAGTAGTGGTGGCAAGCACTATAGTGTCAATCCCATGTGCCCGGCGAAGCCTTTCCAGAAGGAGCTTAATAGCGGGTTGTCCCGCAATCGGCATAAGCGTTTTGCCGGGGAGCCTTGTAGAGCCCATCCTCGCTTCCACAATCGCATTTACCTTTTTCCTGGACACGTCTCTCTCCTATCTCACACTATTCATAATTAAAATCGAAGAGCAGGCAGGGCATGGTGCTGAAGCGGACTTTTGCAGCCTAAGAGAAACCACGGATGGTTGAACAGGCTGCAATAGCCTCGGAGCAAGGCTGGATGCCTTGCGAGAATGAGCTGAAGCACTGTGGCCTGACTGCTCGACATCAGTGTTATGAATATTTCTTCAGGTCGTCCATATTGTGAAGCACCTTTTCCACGGCCTCCGCTATCTCATCCATGTCATCCCTGGTCTGCGGCGGCCGCACAATCTCAGTGGAAATGACCACATCCTCCAACTTCTCGGCATTCGGACATATGCCCTTTGAGTAATTCACCCGTCCTTCATAGTATGGACATGTAAACGGGCAACCCTTGTCCCCGTAACCGATCAGGTTTTGATAAAGCGGCTGAAGGTACAGCGGCTTCATATAACTGACGTAGAAGTCCATTCCCTCCGCGTTTAATGCCTTCACAAAAATCGGCGCGTTAATGGGAATTATGTCCGGGTCGATCTTAAGAGCATACCGGTAATAAACATGGGTGGAATTTTTTCTCACCGGCGGTATGCTCATTCCCTGCACGTCCTTCAACTTATCATTCAAATACATAACAAGCTCAAGCCGTGCAGCATTCAGAGCGTTGAGCTTCTTCAACTGTTCCCTGGCAATGGCTGCCTCGATCTCGGTCATCCTGTAGTTCCAGCCTATCATGTTGACAAGGCCCTTGACCTTGCGGCCGGAGGCTATCACAGCCTCGGCATGGTTGCGAATAAGCCTGAGCTTTTCCGCCAGGTCAGCGTCATTCGTCACAGCTATTCCGCCTTCCCCGCACTGGATCACCTTATTGCAATTAAGGCTATATACGCCGATATCGCCTATCGTCCCTGACAGCTTCCCGTTATACATGGCGCCGGGAGATTGGGCAGCGTCTTCAAGCACCCTCAGATTGTGTTTCTTTGCTATTGCCAAAATTGCGTCCATGTCAGCCGGGTGACCAAAGATGTGAACTACGAATACAGCCTTTGTCATGGGAGTTATTTTGCCTTCCAGCGCCGACGGATCAAGGTTGTAATGCTCAAGTTCGACATCCGAGAAAACGGGGATGGCGTTATAAGCGAGAATCGCCGTGGCGGTAGCACTCATTGTAAAAGGCGTGACAACGACTTCGTCCCCGGGTCCAACCTCGCAAGCTCCGACTGCGGCGTACAGAGCGGAAGTCGCGGAATTGAAACTTATTGCGTATCTGACAGAGAACTTTTCAGCCCATTCCTGCTCCAAAAACCTTACCTGTTCACCACCTGAAAAGTATTCATTATTAGTACCTTCAAACTCAGACAACACTCCTTTTTCAAGCACGCTCATTGCGGCCCTTTTCTCTTCCTCTCCTGTTGTAATATGAGGGGGATATTTTCTCGTCCTGACAGGGGAGCCGCCTAACAAAGCTAACTTTGGATACACGGCATCTTACCCCCCTGTTGTTCAATTTCTTCTATTACCTTCTGAATCCCTAAATAAGCCTCGGGAGACACTATCGGTTTAGTCCCGGCCTTCCGGCTCAGCGCGGCAAGGTGATCAACCGCATAAAACAGCGCATTGCCTATCGTGCTTTTCACGCCCCTCCTCGTTTCTAACAATTCGCGGGCGCCGCTTTCAGCGCGGTTCGGACGTGACTCAAAGAACCGGAACGTAAGCCCCTCGTCCGCAATCTGTATCCTGCCGCTTTGACACACAAAATCCATTTCAAACAACCGGTAATTATTGAAATCGCATGCCTGGAGCATTGCGGGAATGCCGCCCCTGAACTCAAGGTATACATCATAGGTGTCTTCCTCAATCCCGGAGTAACGCCGTCTGCCGAGCACAGTTATTTTTCCGGGCATCCCCAGCGTCCCTATCAGGTATCCGAGCATGTGGGAACCCATGTTCCTCAGTCCTTTGCCGTAAAAGCAGTTTATCCTCTGCAGCTCCCCGTAACAGCGCTGTTTAAGAAGCGTCCTGACAGCCCCGTGGGACCTGTCGTACTCGCGGTAAAGATTGACGGTAATTTTAGTTCCGGTCTTTCCGCACAATCGTATTATAGACCGTATCTCCCGGCTGTTTAACGCGAAGGGCTTTTCACAAAAGATCACACCTGCTCGTCCGGCAGCGGATTGAATGATGGGGTAATGCAGCTCCGGGTGAGTGCATATGCTGAGGATATCGAGCATGTTCTCTTCGAGCATTTCCTCATAATCCCTATAAAGTCTCTCTGTGCCCCACATTTTGCGGAACGCCTGCAGGCGCTTAGTGTCTATGTCGGCGCCGCAGACGACCTCGATCGAGGGGTGCTTGAAATAAGCACCGGCATGCGTCAGAAACGGGTAGTATTTTTTTGCCCGCCCGTCCTTCTCGTAAAGGGAGGCGATTCGCCCGAGGCCGATTATGCCTGCTCTCAACTTCTTCATCCGCAGCAGTCAAGAGTCACTATATGAACTTCCTCACGTCTTTGTCTTCACGTCCATTTGCCATTTCTATGGAAAAAAATGCGTCGAAAACATCTATTGGTATCTTCCAGAAATCGATCAACCTTATGTCGAGATGACTGCCTATGAACTTTCTTCTCGACCACTCCTCATGAGTTATACCCGCAGGCGTGTCGGGGTACGGGTTGTAAAGACTTACTGTATAGCCGTCCGCGTTCAGCGACCTGGCGTTTTCGTACATTTGTTCATACTGGCTGTGTGTAAACCATTTTCCGCCGAGCATTAGATAAATAACACACTTTATGCCGGTCCCCTGGATTGTCTTTATCCATTGCGATGCGAGCTGGAGGTTCACCTTTTTTGTCTTGACCTGATGTCTCTCGCTCAGGGCGTTCTCGAGTCCAAGCTTGAGGTGTGTGCAGCCTGAGTCCTTCATCACGCCGAGCAGCTCCTCGTCGAGCGTGTCGAACCTGCTCTCTGTCCTCCACCTTATCCCGGGAAATTCAGAGGATAGCCGCTTGCAGAAATCCATGACAAGCTCTTTGTGTGACGTGAAATTGGCGTTGACGATGTAAAAGTTGCGTATCCCCAGGCCGTTATAGCGCACCGCGATGTCCTCGAACACTGAATCCATCGTGCGGTAGCGTATCAGGCCCCTGTTTATTTGAGCTACCCTGCAAAAGCTACAGGTCCCGGCGCATCCTCTGCGCCATATTATGGTGTCCAGTGAGACCGGCGAAACCGGAGTCACTATCTTCTTCATATCGAACAGCGGCACGTCCTTAAATTTGCCTTCAGCCAGAAGCGTGCCTGACACGCGACCACGAATACGCTTCTCCATGATTGACTGCAGCGTGTTCTCTATTTCTCCCTCAACAACAAGGTCGAAGTCTTTGGACTGCCTTCCTATCTCCGGTCCTATAGCGATAACATATGCCTTTGGATTTATTCTGCGGACTATCTTCGCTATTTTATTGGTGGAATCCCAGTTTCCGCTGTCGAAGGATGGGTTCAGGAGGTCGCCGCAAGTTACAAACACTGTGTCCGCTTTATTAGCAGCGTAATAATCCTCGAATTCGTCGTAGGCCTCCTCTTTTTCAAGGGCCTCGTAAAATTCTATCGAATTGAAAACCATCTGGTAGCGCGTGATATAGTTTTCATGATTCCTCGAATCTGCATGATATATGGTGCTGTCATATCCCAGATGGGACAGGTATGAAGACAGAGAGGCCGCTGAAAGGTTCAGCCTGTTGTTGTGGCTCCCGAGGAGCTTGTAAAAGGGTGGCACCACTATCAAAACGTCTTTAGCGTCGGAAGACAGCGGAAATTTCGCCGCAGCGTTTGCTGCCTTGCCGTCTAGCTCCTCCTTTATCAGGAGACTGAGTTTTTCAGGGTCGATTATGTTGTTTTCATCCGCAACCCGCAAAGCGCTCAGGTTTGCATTGACCGCGGGTATTATATCGTATTCATAAGACTTCCCTACATAGATCGCATCTCCCGGCTTGACGCCCGCTACTTCAGGGAGCTTTTGGAGTATCCGGTCCTTGTTGATTCCCATATCGCATGAGAAAAGCCACAGGTCAACATACTCTCCAAGGCGTAGTTCATTGACGAAAAAATCCTTCTGGTAGGCCCAGACGTTAGAGACAATGATGATTCGGTAGTTTTTACTACGCAGCAACTCAAGCAGCTCTATTGCACCCGGCGCCCAACGTATACCCCTAAACGTATCTGCGACGTGTTCGTTGAACTGTTTCAGTATTTTAGCGTGCATAGGGGACTTGGGGTTCTTTACAGCCAGAAGCATTGACGGCAGGTTTGACGGCGTCACCAATTCGAGAAACTTTTGAAGAAATGCCCGTGGTTCGGACTCTCCTATGAGCAGGCAGTTTCTTATCTGCTCGGGAGATATGTCTTCACCGGTAATTTTCTTATAAAATATAGAAATAGCGGAGTCTTCGGTGCCGAAGATAAGTGTTTCCCATAGATCGATAATGACCGTTTTTTTATCGTGTAGTTTCATAGTAATACCCTGCCGGTCCCCTATTTATTCTCGTGGTTGAAGCGGTTTCTCAGAAACGCCTGGGACGCCGAGCTCTGTATCCGTAATGGTTTTCTCCTTGCTGCCGAGCATTTTGCCTATTCTTCCGGCGTATTCCACAAGCAGCTTAAGCTCCGCAGGATCAGCGGAAAGGATATGATCCGTGCCGAAAAAGGTCTTTGAGAGCGTAATGTGTTTTTCGATTACATCCGCCCCCCGGGCCACGGCGGCAAGCGGCGCCAGAATGCCGAGAGTATGGTCCGAGTATCCCACCCTGCATCCGTAGCGCTCACGCAGGAAGTCCATACACAGCAAATTTACACGTTCTTCGGCCAGCGGATACTCTGATACGCAGTGGAGCAGATAAAGCTCGGTACCCTTTAAAAGGGCCGCAGCAGCGTCTATTTCATCAACCGAGCTCATGCCTGTCGAAAGAAAGACCCTCCCGGCTTTTTTCGCGACAGTTCGAAGCATTTCAGTGTCTGTTATATGAAACGAGGCAATCTTCATATCCCTTACGCCGAGGGAGAACAGGTCCTCGGCTTTTTTGGCGTCCCAGGGCGTGCACATAAATGGTATACCGCTCCTGCCGCAGTAGTCATAGAGATATTTTATCTTTTCAATGTCCAACTGCACCTTTTCAAACCACTCTTTTTCAGGGTCATCGGCAGCGCAGGTTGCAGCGTCATAATACTGAAACTTCACATAATCAGCTCCGGCATTCCTGGACAGATCTATCAGCTTTTTGGCTATTTCCATGTCGCCAAGATGGTTTTCACCGGCTTCCGCGATAATCAGGCACATAGCGATATCTCCTCAATATTTTTTTTGAACCACTCAACGCCACGGAGCTGAGATACGTTATGGGTATGGTCGCCCTCTTCAGGGTCAATCTCCATTATAAGTGTCTTGTCCCCCATGACTCTGCTTAAGATCCCCCTGTAGTCTATGTTCCCCCGCCCTATCGGAAGATTCTCAGTGCATAAAAACCTGTCGATTCGGTCAAGCCCGTAGGAGCTTTCCCAGACGAGGGCGTCTGAAACATGGAAATAGTCTATAAAATCGAGCACGAAATCCGCCACAGTCAACTGTTCGGCCCTTTCGAGGTCTTCCGGATAAATGTTTGCAAACCTTGCATCGGACCTAAGATGAGATTGGACCTTTAGCATGTTGAACATATTGGCCGAAAGCGCGGCATGAGCAAAATCCAGAAGGACGCCCGTATTCTCAAGACCCATCCTTTCCGCCTTGAGAGCAAACTCCCGCATGTCCCAGGGGAAAAAATGGTCAAGCGGGCTTGTCACATAATCTTTGCCCAGACCTTTCTGAAGCCATACAAAACCGTAGTTCTCATAAAGTATTTTCACACCGGACTCTTTTGCGAGACAGTCCCACTGCGCCACGTTTTCGAAAAAACGCGCCCCGGCCTCTTCCTTTCCGAGGCCCCTGTCAAAACCGAAGCAGCGATGCATTACCATGACATTCGAACCTATGTCCTTTGCAAAGCGGAGCGTTTTTTCAAAACCCTCCGCCTCTCCGTTGAACGGGTCGTAAATATAACCGGTGGAGGTATCGTATATAGGGTAATGGACTATAAACACAGTTTCCTGAAACGAGCGGCAATTTTCGACCACTTCTCCACAGCGCGGGCCGAACACGTCGTCAAGACCGAACAGATGCAGTTCTACAACCGGCTTCAAACCGAGAGAGCCGAGAGCCGCAACCCTGTCGGAGATCTGTGCGCGGAAAAGCGCCGCCGCCTTCATCCCGTATCTCAACGCGCTGCGTCCCCCTGTTCAGGCAGTGCCCTGTCAATCACCTTCATCAAGGCGTTCAGAGAGCCATGGCGCGGCGCTTCAACACACACATCCGACATCCTGTTTCCGGGGCTAAGCTTATTGTCCAGCAAGGTGAAGAAAGCATCTCTCGATGTAACACAAAACTCAGGCTGCAATCCCACGGCGTAGTGGACCATTCCCGCATCGGTAACAGGCTGGTAACTGACGACAGGAAGGTCAAGCATCAAGGCCTCTGTGAGTATAACCGATGTCATGCCTACAACCACATCCGAAATCTGGAGAAACTTCTTTTCTGTATCTGCATAGACTACCTGCCAGTCAACCGCAGACGACGCCCCTTGCATGAAATCATTGTAGATGCCTGCGGAATCATTGGGGTGCAGCTTGATGAGCAGCTTGAAACGCCCCGGCCCTCTTTGATCAATATACAGGAGCAGATCCCGAAGAATAGTCAGCTCGTCGTAACCGTATCTTCCTGCCTCGCCGCTCTTGGCTAAGTATTCCGTACAAAAGGTCACTATTTTTTTACCTTCAGGGGAGGCCACTTTTTTCTCCTGCTCCCTTTCCTCCACGGAAAGCCTGAAGGCGTTGACGGCCTCCAGGTATGGCGACCCCGTGACCACTATACGCTCCTTGGGGGCGCCAAGGTCGATCAGCGCCTCCACGGCCTTTTCGTCTACAACACATATAACGTCAGGGTAGACAGCGCTGCCGTTCTTGATGAAACGGTCCCCGCATCCCTTCGATGAATCCAGGACACATACGCTTCCTATATTCCTTTTGGCCGCCTCGCGCCAAACATCATACTCCACTTCGCTTAAATGAGACGTGCCTGTAACCACCAGGTTGTAGCGCTCAAGGACCCATGAAGGTATATGATCATTCTCGCCTATTGTCCGATTCAGTATCAGGCCGTCGCCGGTTATAGCGCTTATGCCCATATAGCCCACCCCGTAATTTGCCATACACTTCATGAGAATGGGATATAACATATTGAAAGAACCGAACTGGGTCGCCACAAAAAGTATGTTCGACCTAGGGCTCATCGCCCTTGTAATACAGAGGCACGCACCAGTGGTTTTGCGCTATCCAGTCTGTGTTAGGAAAGTTGTCTTCACGTTTCATTATGCAGTGGCAGGGTGTGTCGTACACCTTGCCCGTCGATTTCTCTATG
Source organism: Nitrospirota bacterium (assembly GCA_963710375.1). Taxonomy (GTDB): domain Bacteria; phylum Nitrospirota; class Thermodesulfovibrionia; order Thermodesulfovibrionales; family Dissulfurispiraceae; genus JADFXI01. The sequence goes on along the minus strand of CAVPZX010000005.1, from coordinate 246,157 downwards.
GGATCGAAAACAATATATTTGTAATATCCGGATTGCATTCCTTCCGGGAACAGGACCCTGTGTTTATACGCGGGGTCCAGGTGCTTCTTCGCATACTCTGTCTTCCATGCAACAATGTCTCCAAGCCTGTCAACCTGCACGCAGCCGATTGCCGCTGTGAACTCGCTCATCCTGAAATTCAGCCCTTCGACCTTATAATCCGGCTTTCCGTAATTCCTGTACTGTTTTGCAAAATTCTCAAGGTCCCTATTGGCCGTTACCAGCATCCCCCCTTCGCCCGTCGACACTGTTTTTGTCGCGTAAAAAGAGTATACGCCTGCATCTCCCCATGCCCCCGGTCTTTTGCTGTTCCATGAAGCGCCATGGGCGTGGGCGCAGTCTTCGAGCAGGACGATTCCTTTGTCTTTGCACAACGCAGCTATTCTTTCGATCTCGAAAGCTATATGTCCTCCGATATGCACCACCCATACAGCAGCCGGCTTGAACTTTTCGATTTTGATTTTTAAATCCTCAAATGACATGCAAAGGTCATCGCGATTGCAATCTACGAACTCTACGTTTGCACCGGCCTTTATAACGCTCAGCGGAGTTGCCATAAATGTGTTCGATGGGCAGAGCACAGTCTTGTTGCGCACATTAAAGAACTCGAGGGCAGCCAGCGCGGCGCCCGACCATGAGCCGAAAGAGACTGAGTACAGTGAATTGTGGTCGGTCCATTTCTCCTCGAACATCCTGCTAAATTTCCATTCGGTCCATTGCTGTGAATCTATGATTTCATCCCAATAGGAGTGCAACTTTTTTGCATCCTCCTTTTCGAAGCCAATCGTGAATTTCATTTGGTTCTCCTGTCTCTCATTATCTATACCGGTTTCTTATATGGTGTCCGATTATTTAGAACTTAATTCTTTATTTGCTTACTTTATTATCAAACATATTATTCTACGCCGGTTGTTTGCAGGTTGTACATTCTTGAAAAGTAACCGCCTTTCTGCACAAGTTCAGCGTATGTCCCTTCTTCGATACATATTCCATTGTCAAGGACATAGATGATATCTGCGTCGGCCAGTGTTGATAATCTGTGCGCAATCATTAAAATTGTCATCTTGTGTGATATATCTCTTATTGAACTCTGGATTATCCTCTCGGATTCTGTGTCGAGCGAACTTGTGGCTTCATCGAGTATAAGCAGTTCAGGCTTCCTGATTAATGCCCGTGCAAGAGAGAGCCTCTGCCTCTGACCGCCTGAAAGCCTTATACCGCTCTCCCCTATAACAGTGTCATACCCGTCAGGCGCTTCTCCGATAAACTGGTGCATATTCGCCAGCCTTACGCAGTGGTCTACCCATTCCTTATCAACAGATTTAAGGCCAAACACCAGATTATTCCAGATGGTGTCATTGAACATGATATCATCCTGTGTCACATACCCGACCTTTTCTCTCCATGTCCGAATTTTATAATCAAACAGGCCGGTCGAATCTAAAGTGATATCACCGCTTTGATGCTTATGGAGACCGACAAGCAAATCCACCAGGGTCGATTTTCCTGCCCCTGAGGGACCGGCAATTCCCACACTCATTTTAGGCAGTATCTTTATATTTATGTTTTCGAGAATCCTGTGTTCCCCGTAACTAAAAGAGACATTCTTGAACACAATTCCCTCTCCTAACCTTTCAAAAATCTTTTTGCCTTTTCCCATGCTTTCTTCAAATGACAACCGGCTGCGGAACTCCTCGATGCCCTCAAGCGAATTGCAAGTTGAAAAATAGGAGAGAATGCGGATCTGGAGAAGGTTTATCTTAGGCATTATTTTCAGGTACAAATAGAAGAACAAGACAAGCATTGATATCTGAATCCTGAACACTACGAGGGCAAGAAATATTATTGCAGCCGTAGTAAGAGACCTGAAAGAAGAAACATAAAAACTCATCTTTGCCTGGTAATCTGACATGTCCTTTATATTCTTCTGATTGCGTTGACTGGAGGTGTTAAGAGTATTATTTGCATAGTCTTCGAGTGCCGAGACCTTTATAAGTTTTATACCTCTCAAAAACTCAATAATCTGATTGATAAAACTATTGTTTTCCTCTGTCTGATCGTTCCCCAATCGCTGTGTCTTATACTGCAATCCCCTTGTGAGATAAAAAGACAAACCTGTTATAAAACACAACAGGGCTGCCAGCTGCCAATATAAAAAAAGAAAAGCCGATAGAAAAACCAAAATATAGCCGGCTGCAACAATAGCGTCCAATAGTGCAAAAGCTGATGCGCTTGCTCTCTGTGTTTCAACAGTCAACCGGCTGGTGGTCTCCCCCGATGAATGGTTCACAAGGCACTTCCATTTCGCGTTGAGCAAGTCGTTCAGTAAATCTCTTCTCACATTAAGAACAAAAACAGCGCAGGAATGATTCACGAGACGGTCCTGAACATATACCAGAAGATATGAAAACACCTCGAGCGCTATCATGGCAAACAACAGGTTGGGGATGGACATTTTCATACCCACCAGGTTAAGCGCCTGTTTTACATATCCGCTTATCTGGGCAGAATCACTGAGAGATGATTCTTTTGTAAAAACGCTCACAATGGGCACAACAATTGTAGACGAGACAACCTGGCCTATGCCAGAGGCAAATATCATGAAAAGGATAAGACGCACTTGAGGTGTTTTACCCAGATAAAGCCGCGCAACAGAAAGAAAGTGCCTGATTTTTTGCGTTCTTTTATCCATTATTTGTAATGGGGTACTGGATGTCTGTCTGCTCCCACAAGTGCCCCGGGGCAAAAAAGTCATCACCGAGATTGTTGTCCCGTATGTATTTTCGCACTGCAATAGCCAGCGACTGTCTATTGTCGCCGGTCTTTATTATCTCATCCATAAGAGTCTGAATAAAGCGACCCACCCTTTGTGGCGCTTTGAAGTCATTAAAATAATTTAATTTCTGCTGCCAGCCTGAAAAGTCCCCTATTGCGGAGTCCCCTTTTGCTGCCATGGTAATCGCTTGTTCCAGCTCATCCAGGCTTCGGAAAACAAATCGTTGGTCAGGGTCTTTGTAGAAGGGATGGCGCACCCAGCCCGCACAATCCCAGTGTATTGCCCTGCTGCCGTGAATCCCTGCGATAATTCCTGCGCTGTTCAACGCATAACATACTGACAAATCCGCGCGCGCAGCGGCTGCAGCAGGAGAAATTGCAGTGTCGAGAACAACCGCTCTTTTATCATCGATAAGCAGTTTTAACCTGCTCACGATCTCTCCTCCGGACGGAAGTGAATAAAAGCCGTCAACGTCCCAGTTTTTGCTCTTTATGATCGCCCCCCATTTTGTATTGCCTTCTAGGAGGTCTAACAGTTTTACGTAAAACTGTGAAAGCGTCTCAGGCGTCTGGTGAATATTATAGGCTGCAGATGAGTCAAAGACAGCAAGAACAAAATCCAGGTGTTCAGAAAGGGCAACGGTTTGTTCTATTTTATGATCTTCCCCCTGCATTGAGTAACCGGAAGGAAGAATGTAGCTGCATGTATTGCCGCCCTCCCTCACAAAATCGCTTATCAAAACACCCCAAACGAAAAAAACATGAAATGGGAAAACCAGCGTCGGCGTCACGACCGAGGGGTAATTCGACCAGTGAAATCCGACCATAACACCTCCAGCAGATTCAACCGCCCTTGCCTGAACTTCCTGACGCCATGAAGTATCCTGATGCTGAATAAGGACCCTGACCATAAACCTCTCATAAACAGAACGGAAAAAAGAAAACCAGAAGACACGTTCAAACTCAAATAACCTGTACCACGCCGGATGCCTGCGATCCATCGGGAACAGTGTCCGTAATAAATCCCCGATTACTGCCGCGCTGAAGTCGAAGTATTTGCACATGGGAATAAAATGCGCATCCACCCATTTCAATCCCATAGCCTCAATCGTGTCAGTTATACCGCCCATAAGCGGCGTGTCAGCTCGATCAAGATAATACGCCATGTCAAAATCTTCAGCTTTTACGACATTCCGCCAGAACATAAAATCGCACACATCATTATGGGCATATTCGACCCAAACCGAAGGTCTGATACTGGAGATATTGCTCTTTGTCCGAAGAGAAAGGATTTTGGATAACAGAGCAGCCGTCAGGTATAGAAGGGGACGGGCAAAAAACTTGAGGTGCTCTCTATTGCAGACGGACTCCCTGACCAAAAATCGCCGTTCCCTGTAAAAAGAAACAAGCAGCCTGTTTAAGGGGTGCCTCCTGAAATAAAGCTCGTGCTGCAGCATGTTCTTCTCAGCACTTCCACAGCCCGCCTCAGCTTCGGCTGCTGCCGCAAAGGCGACCCTGCTGAGCAACTGGCCGGCAATATAACAGCTCATCATGTTCCTGAAACTTTCCGGCCACTCGCCGTCATGTTCCAGAAAAAATTGCTCCATACAGGAGCGTATTATCTCGTCTGGAAGGTACCGCAGCGTTTCTCCGTCAGGTCTCCTTTTTTCGAGCGACAGATTGAAAGGTGAAAAGTTGTCGCATAACCCGGAACCCTTTAAAAGGCGAAGCGCGATCTTTCCGGATCCGGAGACATTATGGCCGTCGTAACGCACAACGATGAGGGAAAAAAGAGACCTTGCAGCTAAATAAAATATTTCAAAAACACCGAGTCTTTCGACCCATATGACTTTCCCGCCCATTAGCAGATGCAGTTCTTCTTGAGGGATTCGTATTCCCTGATTCTCTTCACGTCCCTGTTTACCATCAGTTCCCTGAGACCGAGCAGTTCCACAGCATTAAAGTTTTTGGATATCACAGCACTAATTTTTGTTGCGTCGCCAAGGTCTAAAAGGAATTTTTCCAAATCGCCCCCGTATTGCTCCAGTATCCTGTCCTTGTAAGAAAAATACCACTCTGACCCTGGATACGGCGTGGCCAGGAAAGGATAACTCATGATCCCCAGTTTCTCCCATGCTTTGATATTGGCTAAAATACTATCTAATGTCTCTTCCGGGAACCCGATGATCTGGTTGGGGATGGGCCGGATGCCGGCCTTCATTGACATTATGACAGCAGCTTCGTTTTGCTTTACTGTTGCACCCTTTCCAATGGACTGCAAGATATCATCTGAAAATGATTCGAACCCAAAGTCTAAATGAGAACAACCCAGCTCTTTAAAGCGTACCAGCATCTCTTGTGTGACAACAGACTGCATGCGCTGATGTGCCCCAGTGGACCCCCGTACAGGTGCGTTGATCATGAGCTTTATTTTCACGATTACAGGAAGGTTGCAATCCTTTTTTCACCCACAGATTGGAAAACGCATCGAGCCATGCGCCTTTCCTGGCGAGCACAGAGAAATTTTCGTCGAGAAATGAAACAAAATCGACGTCATACCTGCGCCTTGCATACTCTATCAAATCTACCAAATACTCCGGACTATGGTGGCGGACTTTTCTTTGCTGAGTTATAACGACATCCCTTCGTCCATTGCAATCCCTGGATTCCAATTCACCACTCAAGCCAAGATGGAAACAGTATTTACATTTAAAAGGGCACCCGTAGCTCGCAATGACACTGATATGTCTTCTGGCAAGCATTGCCTCTTCGCTGAGCAGAAGGCTGCTGTTTTTGAAATATATATCAAGCGGGAAAAAATCCCAGGCAGGGAACGGAAGAGAGTCTATATCTTCTTTAAGAGCGCGGTGTTCGTTCAGTTGTGCCGCCCCGTCACGCGTCCTGAATATTATGCCTTTGACGGATTGCCAGTCAGAATTGTTAGTATCAACCCGTTTCAGCAGTTCCGGAAATGTATCATATCCCTCGCCGATTACTCCTATATCAATTTCGGGCAAAAGTTCCATTATATCGTAAGGGATGGGAGTAATGATCCCTCCTCCTACGACAATCGTCGCCTCAGGGCATATTTGTTTGGCAAACCGGACGGTCTTTTTTATAAACCCATACGTTGTCACAAGTCCCCCGGTGGCTATAACATCCCACTTGTCAGCCGAGAGAACATCGCAGATATCCTGGTCTGTCGGTCTCCAGGCATTGGCGTCAAACACCTGCACCATATGCCCCTCGTTAACTGAAATGGCGACCAGTTGAGCCAGGCCAAAAGGGACATGCGCCGGCTTCTGGTTTTGTCTGATCACCGGATTTATAAAGAGCACTCTAGCCATGGCTATGCTCTTTTTTGGTTAAAAGGTCCTGAAGCGTGTCGGCCAAACCGGAAAACACAATCCCTTCTCCGAACAAAATGCCGCCTTCAGTACAATTATATGTCTTACACGATGCATGAGGGGCCATTTGCAGAAAACATTGGCTGTACCAATAGTAGCCGGGATCCGTCAACCAAGTCTCATTAAGGTAGGGGTTATGTATTTCTATCAATCCGTGAGACGGCTGGTCTGGAAAAAGTTCTTTTAGAATTGTGTAATACTGTGTATTCAAAACATTCGTACCCGGGGGATAGGAAAAATCCATGCCGACAAGGACTACGTCAGGGCTGTTCAGGATGGAATGAGCGAAGACCCATGCAGAGGACCCGACATTCCCTCCGGTAACCATGCAGGTGACATGATTCATTTGATAGATTTTCCGTGACACACTGTCACTTTTCTCATAATCGTCATACAGGGGATTCCACCAGTACAACCGCATTCCCGCATCTCTGCATCTGAGCGTTATTTCCGGTGTTACACTAGTGGATATGATGGTCGTTATCCCTGGACCGTAACTGTTGACGAGTTGAATGAGCTCTCTGTTACGGGCCAGTTCGTTCGTGTTAAGTGCGGGGTCAAGATCTTGCCGCCTGAAATAGTCGTCTTCCGGTCGTTCATCGAGCCGTGGGTCTCCAAACCATCTGATAATGCGGTGCTCATCAGGATCAACGGTAATAACGAAATCGGGTATGACGCCGTTGCGCAGGCAGTGTCCCAGAGCTCCATCAACAGCAATGATATGGCAGTTGCCATTAGCTTTCTTGATTGTTTCGATAGAACGCTTCCGATGGAGACTCGGACCCGCCGAAATAACAATTGCCGGTTTGGGAGGCTTTTCAGACATTTCACGTTTGAGGTCTTTTATCGTCTTACCAATGTATGGCTGGTTGGCTTCAGCGTTTTTTAATCCAACATCCGCAGTTTTCCTAAAAGTTGCCTCTGAAAGCATGTGCAGCTCTTTTTCACTTGGGATTTTCATCATCATCCCATATGAAGGTATTCGATTTCATAACGAAAGCGATACTCCCTCCAAGCTGCGTCAGTGCTTCTGCTTCAAAAATCTCCGCAAGACTTTTCTCTTCCGGAGCGGATGGCGCAGAGCCGTTGTTGTTAACCTGGTAGTTCCCCTTTAAAAATTTACTCATCATATCACCTCATTTTTTCAATTAGAAATTCCGAAAACAGAAAGTCTATAGGTTCGTCGATGTCAACCGACCGTTCAGGCGGCATAATGTGCACGCCTGTTTTTTTAGAGATAATCACTCCCTCCTTGAACAGGGTATCCCTCCGTGTGGCGTAGACCGCTCCGTTGGGCATAACCATGCGCTGAAGCGATTGAAAAACGCCGCGCTCGCCCTTGATTTCTCCTCCAAGAAACAGTTCCGCGCTGTTATTATCCTGAACAGTAAACATCCATTCGGGCCGTTCATGAATTATTTTACAGGAGAAAGTTGAATCAAACCGCTCCTCCTTTATAAGAAGTTCAATGCATGCGTCTATATCAGTACTCAAACAGAAAGGGGTCGTTGGCTGCATACTTACCACAATATCGACTTTGTTATTCTCATCGTTTTCCACAAACTCCACGGCATGCATGGTGACCCACTCTGATGGGCAATCCTCTGAAAGATGCGCAGGTCTGACAAAAGGCGCCTCTGCTCCGGCTTCGATTGAAGCCCTTTTTATCCCTTCATGGTCGGTAGAAACGATTACTCTTCTCAGATACTTGCTGCCCAGGGCCGCCTTTACCATGTAATGAATAAGCGGTTTGCCGCCGAGGGGTTTTATGTTTTTCAGTGGAATCCGTTTGGACCCTCCCCTTGCATGAATGATCCCGACGATGTTAAGGGCGTTCTCCATTGCTCTCACCATTTATAGCTCAAAGTGCCGTCGATCTCAGCATTTCTAAGATCGCCGAGCCTGTCAAACACTTTGTTGAAAGCCCTTACCACATCCTTCATGTCGTCAATAGTGTTTGGCCTGTTAATATGATAAAACCAGATAAATTGCTCTCTGAGGAGCCTTTCTCCGGTTGGACAATCCCCTTGTTTGTACTCACGGTCAGCATTGTAGAGATGGCAGGACCACGGACAATGATGCTTGCCGTAAGCTATTTTCCTCAGGAAAATTGGATTTTCATACATGAGGCGCAGATAGCCGGAGCCGACAGGTATACCTTCGCTCCTCAACGCCATGAGCACTTTATGCCGCTCCACTCCCGTCTCTTTCTCATCATAAAGCATAGGGAAACTATGAGGAACAGCATCGTGCATCACGACAGGTATAGTGAGTCCGGGCAGACCGGAAAGCTCTTCAGATAGGTACCGCGCGTTGTTCGTCCTGATCCGGTTGTTTTCATCAAGTTTTGCCAATTGCGCAATGCCCAGGGCTGCAGTCAACTCCGTCATCCTGAAGTTCATTCCAATCAGGTTCACTAAAGAGTCATCATACCACGTATCATCGGGGACCGACTCGCCGTGATTGCGAATGAGCCGGGCTTTTTGGGCGAATTCAGGGTTTGCGGTGATGATCATACCTCCTTCACCGGTCATCATGTTCTTTGTTTCCTGAAAACTGAATACGCCCATGTGGCCGATTGTTCCAACGTATTTCCCCTTATATTTTGTACCTGGAGCTTGGGCGCAATCCTCTATAACCACAAGATTGTGACGTTCCGCTATCTTCATAATGACATCCATGTCTGCTGCATTGCCGAAAAGGTGCACAACCATAATTGCCCGAGTTTTAGGGGTAATTGCTTTCTCGACTTCCATGGGATCAAGACAGAAGGTCCCTGGATCGACATCGACGAAAACGGGGATGGAATTAAACAGCAGGATGCTGAGGGCCGTGGCGTTGAAGGACATACAGGTGGTAATCACTTCATCACCGGGACCTACGCCTGCGGCGCCCAACGCTGTAGAAAGGCCGGAAGTTGCAGAGTTGAGAGATATTGCGTAGGGTACGCCAAACTTCCCGGCGAACTCGGCCTCGAATTTACGGACCATCCTACCGCCCAGAAAGCTGAAATACTGCCCTTCCAAGTCCTCAGCGTCGTCGGACGGCATAGTCAAAAGCGTGCCGATATCTTTGGAGGGGCTTCCCATAAAACGGGAAAACTCCTTGTTCCGGAGTACCTGGCTAATGTAGTCCCATTCTTTTTCGTCCACCACTACCGAGCTCTGAAAGGGCTTTTTTCTTACTGGATCGCCGCCGAATAATGATAGTTCTAACACTCTGCACCTCTTTTTATAATTAATCAGGATTGCTTAAGAAACGGTTCTGACAAGAGAAACCGGTCTGCCGTTGTTTTTTCCAGATTCCTCCAGAGAGAGAGCAATAGATACTGCCAATAAACCGTCAATTCCGGCACAATTTACAGTCTTCTTCTCCCCTTTTAACACCGCAGTGATGTCCTTTACAGCTTCAACAAGCCTGTCATTTTTGGATACAGGCTTTACCGGCATCGGCACAAGTTCCCGATAGCCGGAATATCGTTGACTTTCATCAAAGGCGTACCATTCCACTTTGTCACCGTTTTCCAAGCTACGAATCCTTCCTTCAGTGCCTACCACGTCTATTTCGAAGATCAAGTCTTCGCGTTTTCCAGTGGCTAACATTGTAAAAGGAATACAACCTCCGAAATCAATCCAACCTGATATGTTAGGGTCCCGGTTATCGATATTGAAGGAGATGCCGCTTACTGCACGCACATCTTTTTCTATGAACATCCGCACGGTGTCAATAAGATGGGTACCTATGTTGAACACCTGTCCCGGGTAGAGTGCGTTAATAGCGGTAACATTTCCAATCTTCCCGTCGCGTATCATGTCCCGGACAGTGATATATCCTGCATCCCACCGCCTCGTGTGGTTGACCGCAAGGACTATGCCGTTCCCCTCGCACAACCGGACCATCCGTGCCCCTTCGTCAATCGAGGCAGCAAAGGGCTTTTCGCAGAAGATGGCCTTGACCGGATATGCTGCCAGTTCCTCAAGGATAGCGGCATGGCTTTCCGTAGGAGTACAGATAGATGCGATGTCTATGTCCAGATGCTCCATCATACGTCCCACTGAATCAAACACAGGTACGTTACCGTATTGCTGACTGAAGAGGTCGATGGTTTCACGGTTTATTTCGACCGCTGCTGCGAGTTCAGTATCCTGACACCTCTCATATGCGGAGACGTGGCTCCACGTTTCTTTACGTTTTGGGTCGAGGTTGAAGCGGAAGCCTATGTTACCGAGTCCTATAACTCCTGCTTTGAAAGGTTTCATGTTTGCTATTTTGAAAATTGCTCTACAGTTTTTCTGTACTCTTCCCACTGCCCGATGTCAAAAAAACCTTCGTGCACCGGGTAAACCGACACCTTTCCCTTATGGGACGCAGATTCAATAAGGATATTCATGTCCATGTAACGGTTTTCCGCGATAAGCGAAATAACTTCAGGTTCGATCACATAAAGACCGGTATTGATAAGAACATCATATTTGGGCTTTTCATGAAAACTTGAGAGTACGCCCTTATCCATTTCCAGTATCCCATAAGGAATATTTATCTCTTTGTGACAACCGACAATTGTAATGATATTATTGTTTTCCTTGTGCCACTTAACAATATCAGCATAATTAGCATCAAGAAGAATATCACAATTCGTAACTATGAAAGTATCGGTTATCATGTTTTTTAAAAGGGACAAGCTTCCCGATGTTCCCAAGTAGGCCTCCTCCTCCACCAAACTGATGTTATAGGAAAAGTCGCTCTCTTTCAGGAACATTTTGATGTAATCTTTTTTGTAATTGAGTGTGAAAATAAAATTATAAAAACCTCTTTTGGAAAAATTTTCCATTATCAATTCTATAACAGTTTTGTCTCCTACCGGAATTAACGGCTTAGGCAATATTCTGGTAAAGGGATCAAGTCTCGTCCCTTTACCTCCCGCCATTATTACTATTGAATTTTCGAAGCAATGCTTTTCTGTGCTGAGTATAGTGTCGTCAAAAATATCTGTCCAGACCAGTACGTCAACAATACATTTTTCTCTTGTCACAACCGGCAATTGTTCTATGCCTTTTTCCAGCATTATCTTTTTTGCTTTCTCTTTTTTGTTCGTTTCATCACTGCTGATGAAAACAAACAAGGTAAACATCACTGCATCAACGGGGGCACTAAATTGCATGCCATTTATAAGTGCTCGCCTGATGTCTCCATCAGTCAGTGTGCCCATAAGCTTCTTCTTTTCATCGGTAATAAAAAGTATTTTTTCAGCCGTCTTATTCAAAAGTTGCATCGCCCGTTTTATGGTGGTATCAGGAGGGATCAAGAGTGAATTGAGTTTTGCGTTTTCCATGATATTACCAGCGTTCCTTTATCATCATGAACGCTTCGGCATATTTGAACCCTGCCGTGGCCCCTCTGAGCGTAGCAAGCGCCGTAATGTTTTCTATGCTTCGAGGGAAAGGATGCGCCCCAAGTTCGCTTTTATAAATTTGCATAATTTCTATTTTTTTTGCGAGAAAATCCGATATATCCGAAAAACTGTTGGGCAGAAAAGCCGCTTCAAACAGTGGTGGAGCAAATTCGCTTTCAGAAACAGTTTCATACATCATGACTCTTTGGACAAACGGGCAGCGAAATGTTTTTATAGCGCTTATGGCGGCTGTAAACGTTATAGTGTGGTCCGAATGAATATCGCCGCGGTTGGGTATATAAACGACAGATGGCGTCAGTTCCACAAGCGCTTGTTGGATCTTTTCTACGAGGTGTCCTAATGGTATGGTATCCAGCTCTGCTGCGGGATAATCGAGTTTTAATATCTTCTCCATGCCATATTCTTTTGCTACGGAATCAATTTCTCGCTGTCTCTGGGCAATTCTTCGAGACCCATAGCGCTGATCTATAGAAATGTTGGTGACAAACAGGCAAAATATTTTATCGCCCATAGCGTTATGTTTAAGAAGCGTACCACCGCATCCAAGTGTTTCATCGTCCGGATGAGGCGCCACTACTAAGACCCGTTTTTTCATCGTTATGATTTCGCGGAGGTGAGTTTTTTGTCTCTTGTTTTTGATAAATCAAAAATAAGACGATCCCTGCATTTGCCGCAAAGCGGATGATCCGCAAAGGCCCTTTCCTCATGCATTTTTCGAAAAGACGTCCAGGCTTCACCTTCATACATGTCCTTAAGGGAAGACGTATTTATATTGCCGACCTTGATATATTGCGCATTAATATCGCAAATGCACGGCACGACATCGCCGTTTGAGTAAATGAGCGCATGTCCCGATTTGGATCGTGGACAGGGGCGGGGTCCACTGTCAATGTTTGCATACCTTGAAGATTCAAGAAATTTCGCATTGTCTGTCAATTGCCCTCCGAAGTCTTCCAATACGGAATTTTCCACAAAGTCAGCATACTCTATATACTCTTCGACAAATTTCTCAACTTGTCCAAAGGTTACATCTTGCTCTAAAAACTGGAATGAAATAAAAGGTGTGCGCTTAATCTTAAGTTTTTTAATCGACCGTGAAATAGTCAAAACTTTGTCAAAATGATCTCTGCCTGTTATTAACTGATACGTTTCCCGATCAAGGGCATTCATAGAAATGTTAAGAAATTTGAGGCTACTGGATAAAAGCTTTCCTATAACTTTCTCAGTAAGAAGACCACCGTTGGTACTTAGAAAAGTGTTCCGCAGGGAATCAAACCGGCCTATATAATTCAAAAAGTCAAAAAATTGCGGATGTTTTAAGGATTCTCCAAGTCTGTATAATCCAAGCATTTTTATATCATAATGCCTTATCTCATCCACCACTTTATAAAATATCCCCGGATCCATATTTATTGAGGGTCGCGTAAGTTTTCTCCTCGGACACATTTTGCACTGATAGTTGCATTGGCTTGATATTTCAATTCCAACAGATTGGGGAAAGGGAGGATTTTCACTATTAAGATTGAGCCGTTTCCCTTTAATATAGCGTGCATTAGATGATAATGCCTCGACATATGCTTTTTTATTGCCTATGACTCGCAAATCATTATCGACGAGAATACAGGCGGGATCCTCATCTGAAAAATTCATTTCAGATAGTCCGTCATCAATTAGTGACTGAAGGTTAAAGTAGTAATACACTCTGTTCTCCTTTTACGGAAGTGTCCCGCTTGCAAGCATTCAGACGATGCGCATAAGCTCATATCGCAAACAGCGTCGAGGCGTAATGTTATCCATAATATTGTAATAGAAAGAGATATCGTCTGTTTTTGCCCGGAACTGTTTTACATAGGATTGTATTTTCTTGATCTGCGACTCTGACGCGCTCATTTTTATGGAGTGCTCATTGCAGCAACCATTCGTCGGTGTAAGACCTAAATATTGCAGTGTCTCACTTTTGACTAAAAGAGTTTTTCCTTCCTCAGGGGCCAAAACATTCAGCCACTCTTCTTCTGCAACGCTTATGAGGTCTTTAATGATCGTCATGTCATGATTGTTTGCAGGTTCATCCTCTATGATTTTCAACAGTATTTTGCCAAACCATTTTCTTTCTGAATATATCAGTCGTGATCCATAATAGACGTTAAGACGTGTCGGCTCGCTTATTGCTCCGATGTTTGCTTCATATTTTTTCTTCAGGTCTTCATATAGCATGCTTTCACTATCATAAAGTTCTGCTTGTGCAGCAGACACATAATCATTAACAAAGGTCTGGCAATCCTGAGCGTCTAATTCCTCAAAGGCATCAGCCCGCAGATGCAGAGAAGGATTCATTATTTTTTCAAGAATGGGAATGATCTTGTAATCTTTGCTGATTAAATAATCAAAGACCTTTCTGAAATATCCCATGGCCCAAACAACATATACCAATAACATGATTTTTCTGGTATCGAGGTAATCTTGAAAAGATGCGTGAAACGACGACACGACCACTTCTTGACTTTCGGTCACGAAACACCCGTCAATAATACCAAAATCATTTGAAAATAATGGTCTGTACTTAGTGACAAACCCAAAAGCCTCTCGTTCGCTTTTTTTGTTCATAATAGTTCCAGGCATAAGTTGAAGATTCATAACTACAATTTGATCGATGCTTTTGCAGATAACATATTCCAGGTTTGTGAGAAACGATTCTTTTGTTTCAAAAGGAAGCCCGTAAATGAGATCACAGCTTATTTCGAAATTGTTTTCTCGGGCCCATGTAATAAAGGTATTCAGTTTATCTTCAGTCACAGGCTTCCTGTTTATGGCATTCAACGTTGACGGGTTGAACGACTGGAAACCAACCTGTAGCCCTCCAAAGTTTATATCGGCGAGAAGATAGGCGGTTTCCCTGACGGTTGAGGAGAAATTTTTATCAAAATAAGTATGGATTTGTTGTGGATAGCCTATTTGATCTTTAGTTTCAACGAGGCATTTTGCTATCTCGATATCCCGGTCTTTTATGCCGAAATTATCGTCCGTTATGATAAGCGTTTTGTGGGGAAAGTCACGATATTTCTTAGCCAGATACAGAATTTCTTCTTTGACGATATCTACCGGAAAAGTTCTTATTTTTTCTTTTAACTTTCCATGAGCACAATATGTACAGTTATAGGGGCATCCTCTCGATGTGTGGAGCATAGGAGAAAAAGAGGAAACTAAAAAATCATCCAGAATGCCCTCCAAAATGGGAGAGGGTACCGTATTTAAATCCAGGGACAACCCGATATCCTTGCCTGAGACTCGATTTATTGCATCGGCAAAGAAGACGCAACCATCAATAGGAGCATCATATAATTTATCTTTTCCAACAGACAACAAGCGACCTACTATATTTGAGAATCCAAGCTCACCATCGTTGACTACCAGAATATCTGCGGCTCCATTAAACGCTGAATAGAGTTTGTACTGTTCCTCAGGATCTGTATCGACATTAGGGCCCCCTATAACAGTGAGGCAGTCCGGTATAAGTTCTTTAATGCGTTTGGCCACAAGGATATCGAGATTTTGATTCCAAAGATAGCAGGACAATCCTAAAATGTCCGGCGGCTTGGTTCTTGCTGCACTAAGCAGTTGCTCCGGATTTTTGAAAATTATCACATCACATTCGTTACCGTACAAATATTTCAGATAGCTCGTAATATAGCCGACATTAAGGGGAATGGGTATTCTGGCAAGTGTGTAGTTGTTATAATAGGTTAAATCGCCTAAAAATATTCTGCACCGCTGTTTCGTGGCTTTCATCAGTTCTTTTTAATCCGTGGAAAAAGACCTTTTCCCATCTGCATATCAATTAAGGGAGAGTTCTAATGCCGGTATTCTTTTACCTAGTTACAACTTATCGTCATCAATCAATTATAATGTAGGAAGGCGCCGGATTGTAAAGCGACCGGCGAATTTTATACTTATCAAGTCCGAAGACCTCCTTAAGCGCAATGGTTTCACCCGGGAACTCGTGGGTATTTAACTCGTCAAAGCCGATGACGCTTCCTTTCGTAAGGTGCCCTTTTATTGCTTCAAGGCATTTGAGGGTAGGCTTATAAATGTCAAAATCAAAATAAGCCAGAGCGATGATTGTTTCAGGATTTTCTTTCAGAAACTGACTAATAGTTACAGTTGCATCTCCTTTGATGAGAGCATGTTTCTTTATATGGTTCAAAGGACTTTCCTGCTCATGACAGTCAAGAATTTTTTGCAGGTATTCCTCGTATCCTTGTGTCACAGAATAAGCTCCTTGTGATGTGAAATCAGTATTGCCATCTTTATCATCAACTGATTGAAAGCCCGCAAAGCTATCGAACCCAACAATTTTTCTGAGATAATTGTATGGCTCATACATCCCGCGCAATGCCTGGAACAATGCAAGATTCTGCCCCCATCGTACGCCAAACTCCAGGATGATGCCGTTAGTATTGAGTATGTGCTGATATAACTCGTGCATGAACAGAATTCTTGATAACTCCTGACGTCTTAAAAACAAGCCAAGGTTAACTATGGTTTCATTCTCAGGCATGGGACAGCTTTTAAAAAGATTCAGCAATTCGTTCTGTACCATGTGTTCAGCGTCAGATAATTTTGTCTTAGTTGCAATGGATTCTCTCATAGTCGTTCCCTCTGAATAACGTTGCTTTATGAAAAACTGGTTCTAAATTTCTTAAACAAAAGCTCTTCTTTAGGTATTGCAATAAGCTTATTTACAATTTTAACAGCTTTGAGTGCTGCTTTACCATCCCCAAAAAAATATTGCGACGAGTTGAAGCCGTCACGCAGCTGATTATAATTCTTAATTATTTTGATAATTATGCGCATAATATCTTCTTTCTTTAATGCGCAGTCAAAAACATTAGTGCCCCTGAAGCGGTCTGTTTGTCGTTCGCCGATATTGACTCCAGGAACACGATAGAACGCGGTTTCGGTGAGAACACTGCTTGAATTGCCGACTACAATGGCCCTAAAATATTTTAATAGTGACAGCAGTCTTAGTGTCCCGAGATTTTGAACAACAATAAAAGCTGGGTCATTATTACTCATCGTTTCCAGGCGGTCAATTATTTTTTCACCACCGGGATCGTTATTCGGATAGGTAACAATCACTTTTTTCCCCGTTCCTTTTAATACTCCTAAAATCATTTTAAAATCAGAATAGTTCTGGTCACAGCTTTTGTTGTGGGACGGATGGTAGGTGTAAATTATGATAAGTTCATTCCTGTTCACATTTAAATCTTTCTCAATTGCTCCGGCTGAACTAAGCATGCGGAGCCGGTCATAATCGTAACTCAGATTTCCTATGTCATGAATCCGCCACTGTTCTTCACCCAGTTGTTTTACCACTTGGCAACTGAGAGCGTTTGTTGTCAGGTGAACATGCGCCAGCTTTGTTATACTGTGTCTGACGTTTGTATCAAAATACGGCACATTTGCTATATCGCCGCCGTTTACGTGAATGATGGGTATTTTTTTATAAAAGCAGGCCAAAGTAAAACCGAATGTTTCAATTCTGTCACCAAGGACAATAGCAAATTGATACCGATTTTTGTCGTTCAGAAGAGTGATTGTTTCTTTGTATATTTTTGACAGGGATTCGGAGTAGACGTCTTTTAATCCGTCAAGTTGTATCGTTGCAATTGCAGCAGGCACCTGAAAGGTCTTTAATTTTTCTTCGATTTCTCTGATAGTGAACCATGGCTTCAGCATATGAGCGCCTGATACTACAATATCAATAAAATATTTTTTCGAAAGTTCTATGATAAGCGGGAATAATATTCCGAACTCAGCCCTATTCCCCGTAAAAAATATCAGCCTCGGCCTGTTTAGGAATGCCGACACCTCTTTGAGGGTAGCGTGCTTGACAGCATTCGGGATCCGCAAATGCGGATAATAGTTGGCCTCACTGCATAGATGAGCAACTGGCGTAGCTTTGAGACGTCCTGAACAATAGCAACGGACCGTTTTTATGATAAAAGAGGCAAAAACAGCATTGACGTTTTCAATAAACGCATCGTATCGAAGCCTATAGTCAATAGGATAGTTTTCCTGCGCTAAAATATCTCCTCCATCTATGAGTGAACTAACAAAGTGAGCAGTAAAAGCGAGTTTTTTTTGAAGATGCATTAGTTGCCACGCTATTGGCGAGGGCCCCCTGTACTCGGGGAGTCTGGAAGGGTGAAAATTTATAACAATCTTGAGTTTGGCAAGTATTTCAGCATCCAGGATTTTGTTATACGTTACTGAGATCCCGATTGCATCGTTGAGTCTCAAGCTGCTGCAAAGCAGGCCTTTATGACTTGTAAAAACCTTCAGGCCATATTTCTTTGCCGCATTGTAAACACCATTAAAGAAAGGGTCGTTGTTTTTTGAGGCATCATACTGTGTGACCACTGCTCGGACAGAAAACCCATTTTTTAGAAGACTGTTTAACACGGAGGCTCCAAGGCCCCAATTAGCAAATAATACTATGTCCTTCATACCCTTCATGAAATTATATCCAATTCAGATCAGGCCCAACAGCGTTCTTGATTTTTCTATGCCCAGACTAAATAAAACATCAAGGCATGCCAATCCTGGAATAAATTCTTTCGAGTTGATCTGCTGATAAACCGGATGACTAAATGTATTAAAGATCAAACTGATCTGTGCTGTCTCAAAGTCTTCATCCTTCAAATAGTCTTTGGCCCCTGTACCTGACAGATATATATTCCCTCCCACCGATTTTACCAGCGCAAGAATCAAATCGCTTTTTTTACTATCGGTATTATAGTTGAGTTCACTCTGTTGGACCAGCTTGGTCTTTATATTAAAAAAGTCCATACTTATCCTCATCGACTCTTTTAAGGCATCAAGCAAGAAATGGTATTCTTTAGAATAAAAGGCTTCAAGCTTACCATATATCTCGTCGAAATATGCTGAATGTTTGTAGTTATAACGGATAAATTTCTCATGACTTTTTTGCCATCCGTTTCCATAAACAAGCAGATCCTTGATTTTCTTGTCCCTATAGCCTGTCTTATGGAAAGGAATAGTTAAATAGTGAGCTTTCCCTTGTATGCTTAGAAAAAGATTTCTGTGCTGATAAGCCCTGTCTGCCAACTGGACTTCATCCATCAAAATAAAATAATCACTCTTATATATCTTGTGCAAAAGGCCGAGCCAGGGAAAATAGCTGGGTTGATGAATTGCAACTATCATTCTGAGATATCAGATTATTATGAAATCATCTTTTTTAAAATTTTTTAATGCTTTCCTGCCGACGACTTTATCCCACTCCATTAGACTGATGCCCGTGTCCGGGCGTTTGCCGGTGATATTGCCTTCGCTGAAGAGTTCTCCTGCCATGATGTCCCGAGAGGCCACAATACTTTTGCGAGCAGTGTGCCTGTTTTTCAACTCCGAGGGTGACGCCTGCTTAAGGCCGGTCCCCAGTGACTTTTCGATATTGCGGATCGCCAGGACCATGCCCTTAAATTCATCCGGTTCCAGAGACGCTTTATGGTCAGGGCCAGGCATGTTCTTATCCAAAGTAAAGTGTTTTTCAATAACTGTTGCACCCAATGCCACAGCAGCAACAGACACCTCAATGCCTAAAGTATGATCAGAATATCCAACCTTAACTTTAAAAACATCCCTGATTGTCACCATTGCGAGCAGATTTACATCCTCATACGGTGTGGGATATTCTGTATTGCAATGAAGTATTGTTATATGGTCTTTGTCTGTACCCGCAGAAATCAATATATTGAGAGCGTCTTCAATTTCGCCGCAATCCGACATCCCCGTGGAAAGTATAACTCTCTTCTTCAGACTTCCGATCTTCCTGAGATAAGGAAGATTCGTTATCTCACCTGACGGTATCTTGAATATCCCGAGCCCGAGAGAATAAAGCAAGTCAACGCCCTCAGTGTCGAACGGCGTTGAAAGAAACTGTATCTTTTTATTGCCGCAGTAGTCTAGAAGCTCTACATGAGCCTCCCTGTTTAATTCAAGCCTCTTGAGCATATCTAATTGGGACTCTGCGGTATCCGTATTTCTTTTTTGATATTCAGCCTTTGGAGCATTTTTGCTTACAAGGTTCTCCGCTCTGAATGTTTGAAATTTTATAGCGTCAGCGCCGGCATCGACAGCAGAGTCTATCATTCTCTTCGCTGTTTCAATGTTTCCATTATGGTTAACGCCTGCTTCTGCGATAATAAAGGTCCTCATCTTCTGTCCTTAGAAATCTTTATTTGGATGAATTATCGGCCAGAAACCTGTTTCCAGACAGCCTGACAAAAGCCCCCGGCATACCGGGATAAGTAGTTGCCTTTATGCGCCTTTTGATTTCGTAATCGGACATATCTGCCGAAACCTCGCAGAGAGCGTTTAGTTCTTTTCTCGTAAAAGGTTCCCTTTTCCACTGCTCGTCAGATGCTGGTAAGGATTTGCCTTCAAGGATAAAGGAAATCATCTCAATAAAGGCAACATATACATAGGAGTAACATCGCTGCGTAAGAGAATAAACCGTATCGTTATTGAAAATAGGGAACCTCTTAACCATGATGATTCTTCCTGTATCGACCTTCTCATTCATATGATGAACCGTAATGCCGAAGTCCTTCTCGTTATTATACAGCGCAAAATTAGTACAACCTATTCCAGGATACTCGGGCGGCCCAGGATGAAGATTTATTGCCGCTATCTTGGCGTTCCCGAGTACCTGTCCAGGAACTATCCAGGGAGATATGTACGAGATGATGTAATCAAAATTGTCGGTCAGCAATTGAGCCGGAAATGGCTCATCTCCGCTTCCAAATATTATCCTGGACGAAGAGGAAAAATTGGACTTAATGATTCCGGCTGCATCATCCGAAAAAGGCCTTTGTTTCGCTAAGAATAACACCTTCATTTGTCAGCTCATAAGAAAATAACTTTTAATATTTTCTGCGACCGTTTCAATATCTCCGGTAGTCAAATTGACACTGCACGGAATATTTATAGATTTGTCATAAGCTTCGAGAGCCTTTTCGATCCTGTACGATTGGCAGTCGTTATACATAGGAAGTGTATGTATCAATTTCCATATCGGCCTAACTTGAATATTGTTTGAAATCAGGTGCTCCATTAATGCTCTCTTGTGGCCCTTCGGTACTCTTATGGTATAAAACCAGAAATTACTTCTTACCTGTTCTTTCTCCCATAAAAATTCAACCTGTTCGATATTCGAGAGCATTTCTCTATATAAAAGTGCTTTTTTTCTTTTTGCGGTCACGAAATGATCAAGCCTCTCCATCTGCGCGACACCAATGGCAGCCTGTACACTGGAAAGACGATAATTATACCCTATTTCGTCATGGTCATATTCAAATGAATCGCTCCTGGCCTGAGTTGTTAAATGCCTTGCCCTCTCCGCAATCGTATTGTCGTCGGTGATAACCATGCCGCCTCCTCCGGTAGTTATAATTTTATTCCCGTTGAATGAGAGGCAGCCAATCTTGCCGAACGTGCCTGTCTGTTTACCTTTGTATTTAGAGCCGAGACTCTCTGTAGCGTCCTCAATTATTTCGATATTATTTGCCGCGCAAATAGCCGATATTTGATCCATGTCAGCAGGGTGTCCGAATACATGCACAGGAATGACCGCTCGTATCCTTCTGCCTGTTTTTTTATTATAGGTATGCCCATTTTTACGCTGTTCGCATTCATAGGACAGGAAGTCATTCATTTTTCCAAAATCCATGCAAAGTGTTGAACGGTCGCAATCCATAAAAACTGGATGTGCTCCGCAATACCTCACTGTGTTGACGGGTGCGACGAACGTGAGTGCCGGCACAATAACTTCATCGCCCGGCTCAACGCCGCACAGCAAAAGACTTATATGAAGCGCAGAAGTTCCATTAACTGTTGCAACCGCATACTTGCTATCGACATAATCGGCCACCATTTTTTCAAAGCGATTGACATATTCCCCTGCGGAGGAAACCCATCCGGTATCGAGACAATCCTTTATATACTTCCATTCGTTACCTGATATCTCAGGC
The DNA here is from genome assembly GCA_963710375.1 of Nitrospirota bacterium. Taxonomy (GTDB): domain Bacteria; phylum Nitrospirota; class Thermodesulfovibrionia; order Thermodesulfovibrionales; family Dissulfurispiraceae; genus JADFXI01. The sequence continues at coordinate 224,471 of CAVPZX010000005.1, read as the reverse complement.
TCGGACAATGGAATTACATTTCTTGTATTACTATCAGACATTATAAATATTCCCTTTATATTTACTGAGGTTGTTTGTATCTCTAAACCATTCGATTGTTTGCTCAAGTCCTTTTTTTAAAGAGAATTCGGGTTGCCATCCGGTAAGCTGTTTTATCAATCCATTGTCGCAAAGCAGACGTTCGACCTCGCTTTTTTCAGGCCTTCTTCTAGTTTCCTCAGTAACAACTTTGGCATTCGAATTGAAAAGTGAGATTATCAATTCTGCAAGATCGCCTATGGAAATCTCCTGTCCGGAACCGATATTGACCTCTCTGCCAACCGCCTCATCGCAACAGGCAAGGGAGATAAAGCCCCTGCAGATGTCTGAAACATAATTCAAATCTCTTGTAGGGTGGAGTGATCCCAGATACATTTCGTCCGCGCCATTCAACAACTGTGTAATAATAGTTGGGACAATGGCTCTTGCAGATTGGCGGGGGCCATAGGTATTAAAAGGTCGCGCTATGACAACAGGGGTGTTAAAAGAACGATAGAATGATTCTGCAATCTTATCAGCTCCTATTTTCGAAGCAGAGTAAGGGGATTGCCCCTGAAGCGGATGCTTTTCATCTATAGGCACATACCTGGCTGTCCCATATACCTCAGAGGTGGATGTGATGACAGTCCGCCCTACATCAAAATCCCTGCAAGCCTGGAGCACATTCAGAGTACCTTTGATGTTCGTGTCAATATAGGAATCAGGTGAATGATATGAAAACGGGATTCCAATTAATGCGGCCAAATGAAAAACTATATCAGCCCCTTTTACGGCTTTCCTGACTCCATTAGGGTCTCTCACATCGCCGGCGAAGATTTCAAGGCATTCCAGTTTCTCCTTAGAAAGGCTATCCAGCCATCCCCAGGAATTAAATGAATTGTAATAAACAAATGCCTTAACACGACATCCTTCCGAGAGCAGTTTCTCAACAAGGTGACTGCCTATAAAGCCATCTGCCCCGGTGACTAAAACTTTTTTATTCTTTAATCCCATAAAGAATACTTAACGTCATTCCCCGACGTGATAGTGGAATCCGGGTGCTTTGCCATGAGCAAACCAAAAAGCGAACAGGCTGCCGCCATTCAGGTCTTTTTGTGGCCTGTTCGTATAAGTTATCTGTTGCCCGTACCGTCATTCAGGGCGCTCTAATGCCTGCCGGTAAAAAACCTTAAACCGGCAGGCGTTTCAAAAAGGGAAGATGACTTTTATGTCTTCCTTCCTCACTTTGCTGCTGATAAGCTTTTTATATATCGTTTCCCTCTTAAGATACGAAGTAACGATTATGCAATCATATGCCGTGCTGTCAACTGCGGCACAAGGTTTTATATCCCTGCCAAAAAACTTCTTTCCTGCCATTTCTTCATCAACAACGCCGGTAAGCTCGACGTTCGTCTCCAGCAGCGTAAGGTACGCAATCTCTGCCACCTCATCAGCGCCCGCAAAGACTACCCTCTTTACGCCGTCAGAACTGAGTTCGGCGAACAGCCGCTTGAGATTTGACCTCGCTTCCTGATAAATCCTCGTATAATCGTGCAAAAGATCATAAGCAAGGCGGGTCTTTTCGGCAAAACCCTTTGGGGTCAGATAATATGCGTATCGTCTGCGTGGTATGGCCTTGACAGTGATGAAGCCCTTTGCCATAAGGTTCTTGATGTAAGAGTTCACCAGGCCCAATGCTATGCCAAGGCTGCTGCTGAGGTCCCTCTGGGTCAGAGAGTCATTGTCAGAAAGTTCGGTAAGTATGTGCAGTGAACCGCGCTTCTCCGAGTCTGGAACATTGTTCATGATATGAACAATAACATAGGGAACTAAGCAAATTCAAGACTTTTTGCCGGACAGAGGTCATGGATACTGCCGTGGGAATCTTATTTTACGTGATAAGGGAAGAAACGTGAGAGAGTATTTTTGGTGTGACCCACGTAAAGTACTTTTAAACCGAGAGCACGTTGCTCTAAGAGATGCCAGGAAAGTGCTGCCACAAAGATAGTAATGGAAGCTGAGATCCATAGCATAGACAAAGCTGAAAGTCCGGGAACCAATGCTTCGACTGATTGCTGTATAGGAAAAGCATATATGTAGACGCCGTAAGAGTAATCCCCTACTTGATTGTATTTTCTGATGAATCCGGAAGGTATATATGCAAGGTAGAATACAATATAGGGAACGATCAGCACGTACGTGATAACGAACACATATTTACTGGTAATAGCTGCTGCCAGAAGAGCAAAACAAAGCAACCAGAAGCACCAGCGAGATAGCGTTATATGTTCTTTCAGAATATAAAAGGCTGCACCGTAAAAGAACATTAAGTGGGCCCTTTGGGGAAAAATATGATGCATTTCGAAGTTATTAAGAGCAACTACAACAAAAGCTGCAACGAAATTAATAACAATCGCTATTTGAAATAGTCTTAAACTACTCCTCTTTATTGCTCGAACCACAACCCATATAACAGCCAACGCTAAGTACAATCTTATTTCAAGGGGCAACGACCAAAGAGACCCGTTGAAATAGTACGCGTATCGGTTGCCGGTAAAAACTCCCGGTAAAATGTAGTCAACTCCGGTGATTAGGGTTGCGCCTTTCAAAAAATAGTTAATTGTCATGGGTTGGGTCAGGTAAGTTATCTTAGGCAATGAGGTAAAGAAACTGCCAAGCACGAAGACGGTCAAGAGCAGCATTATCAGCAGCGCCGGAAATATTCGAAGGACTCTGGCCCAAAAAAATTCAATAACGCTTTGTCTATTTAATATACTGGCGGTGACAAGAAAGCCGCTAATAATGAAAAAAATATCAACTCCAATTGAACCCAGGGTAAGGCCAAGTCTCCCTAGCACCGGATCCTGGGTAGCTGTCAGCAAGCAGTCTGTGGTATATAAGTACAGAAAGTGCTGCGAGAATCCGGATTAGATTGAAATTGTTGTCTCTGCCTTTAGTAAAATTAGACAGCTTCATTTATAAGGCGCCTCATCCCAAAACAATGTATTGTTAATCCTTATCTCAAACTTCTCTTAAAGTACAAACACATTTCACTGCCATTACGCTCAAACTTCTTTGTTTCCCATTCATCTCTGGCTTTTCTTTTCCAATACTTATCAATATGGTTTGAAAACACGAAAAAAGGTAATCCCATTAGCAATAATAAATAGTGTTTGAATTGTTTATTCTTTTTTGGCAAAAGTTTTGCAACAATCTTTGCAGGCAGCCGTAGTAAGGTTATAACAATCAAGTACATCCTGGTTTTCTTTAACTTTTGTTCAGCCTTTTTATCAACAGCCTGAGAACTATCAGAAAACATCAGTACAAACCTGGGATGAGAATTTGTAATCCAATTTATTGCGCCATAGTATTGACTTAAATAAAAAGATTTATTTAAGTGAAAACCTTTAGTTCGACAGAGGTTACAGAAATCATCTGTGGTTAATCTTCGAACATGACTTTCATCTTCAAAAAAGAACCGGTTTTCAAGTTCAGCATTAATCCCATCTTTTCGCAATTTGCAAATATTATATTCATAGCTTCCTTCATTTCCACAAGGTAAAAAGTGAAGCATTGCAGATTCTGGTTTTAGATATTCGTTCATCTGATCAAACACGTCACTTAAATTATATACATGTTCAAAAACGTGGTGTGTAAAGACAAAATCAAACTTCTTTCGTGTAAAATCCGGGCTGTTTACTTCAAAAAAAGTACAGTTTGGATAGCGTATCCTTGCATTATCAATAGCTTTCTTGCTTAAATCAGTGCCGAATATTTTCCAAGAAGGAAGTACTTGCTGAATAATTTCCGTAAGGACCCCATTCCCACATCCAAAATCCAATGCCTCACCTTTAGCCGGCAGATTAATCTCCTGAATTACTTCATTTACAATTCTTTTTTTTTCAGCAGGCCATTCATCCATGTATCCTTTTTCATACCTATCTTCATAAAATTCCAACGATTGTTTTTGTTTATATAAGTGTGAAGTCATTTGTGCTTTTGTATCTCTTTTCAAGCATGACAGATCATTAGTGTCTAATGATCTGGTTTTTGTTATCATACCACATAAGATACCACTCCTAGAACTCACCACGCCATCACCTCATACCCTCATTATTATAATAATGAGGGCTTTTATCTTGTTGCGGTAACAATCGAGGGCAAATAGGAAGTGTTATAATGATATAACAAAATATGGGGATCTTTTTTGGGATTAATACAGGGATATGCCATCTCCAGTTATATCGGTTATAATAGTCAATCTGAACGGTGAAAGGTATCTGCGCGACTGTATTGTATCGCTTGCTTGCCAGACCTTCAGTGATTTCGAGGTTATCGTGGTTGACAACGGCTCGACAGACAGCTCACTTGATCTCATAAGGAATGATTTCCCCTGGGTGAGGGTCATCGGTCTCGCAAAAAACACAGGTTTTGCAGAGGGGAACAATACAGGCTTTGCAACTTCTTCTGCCCGGTATATAGTTACTCTGAATAACGACACTATAGCAAACAGCGGGTGGCTCAAAGCATTGTACGAGGCTGCCGAATCGGACCCCTTAGTGGGCATGGTGGCCTCTAAGATATTCCTTGGACGAGAGGGAAGAGAGTTGGATTCTGCGGGAATGCTTATATACCCCGACGGAATGTCCCGTCAGAGGGGAAGGGGCGAGATAGATAGCGGACAATTCGACAACATCGGAGAGGTGCTTTTCCCGAGCGCTTGCGCCGCCCTTTACAGGGGTGATATGCTGAAGGACATCGGCGGTTTCGACGAAGATTTCTTTTGCTACTGCGAGGACGCTGACCTCGGTTTAAGGGCGAGGCTGGCGGGTTGGAAGGCGGTGTTGGCTCCTCAGGCAACTGTCAGGCATTTGTATTCACAGACAGGCGGACCATATTCAGGGTTTAAGGCCTATCACATCGAAAGGAACCGCTTCTGGGTGCTTATGAAGGACCTTCCGGCATCGTTTATATTATTGTTCCCGTTTTATACCATATGGAGATACGTTGTTCAGTTTTACGGGCTCTTATCAGACAAAGGCAGCGTGGCAAGGTTTGCCCAGGGCGGCGGAAGTTTAAATCTTATTGGTGTTGTCCTCAAGGCATGGTATGGCGCTATCGCCGGACTGCCTGCAGCGTTGAAAAAAAGGAAAAGGATTTGGGGTTCAAAGCGGCTATCTATAGAAAAATATAAAGATCTTTTGAATATGAACATTATTACAGCGGCTGAACTTGTGCTGAGGGACTAAGTGCGTATACTTGTAATCATACCGGCGTATAATGAAGAAGGATGCATTAACAGGGTAATCCAGGACCTAAGGGACAACTTCCCTGTTGGAGATATAGTTGTCATTAACGACGGCTCGCGGGACAAGACGCCGGTCATAGCTGAGGATATGGGTGCAAGGGTCGTAAATCTGCCATATAATCTTGGGATCGGCGGAGCCATGCAGGCAGGGTTCCTCTTTGCTCTGCAGGAGGGATATGACGCGGCCATACAATTCGATGGAGACGGGCAGCACCACGCAGACCAGATCGAAAAGATACTGGCGCCATGGGTCTCTCAAGGCGCTGACCTCGTTGTAGGCTCAAGATTTCTCTCAGACGGCGGGTTCACATCGTCGGTGCAAAGGAGGATAGGCGCCAAGATACTATCCTTTGTAGTTTCCTCTATCACAGGACAAAGGATAACAGACACCACATCCGGCTTCCGGGTTTACGGAAAAAAAACGCTCGAATTTTTCTGTTCGATCTATTCTGAAGACTATCCTGAGGTGGAGGCCCTTATCCTTGCCCATAAAAAGAGGTTGAAGATTGTAGAAGTGCCGTCAGAAATAGGTCCCCGCACCAGCGGCAGATCGTCGATAACAATCTCAAGAGCAGTTTATTATATGGTCAAGGTGCTTCTGGCAGTATTTATTGATTTGATGAAGAAAATCGATTAATATAAGAAAGGTGTTATGGATATCGTCCAGGTTGTTGCTATTACTGTCAGTGTCTCAATATTTTTCGCAGTCATAGAACTCATAAGGCGCAGCCACCTTAAGGAGCGCTACAGCCTCATATGGCTTGCCGCTTCGATAGTTTTAATAAGCTTTTCTGTATCGAGGAACCTGCTTAGTCTGATATCAAATATGATAGGCATCTATTACCCGCCGTCGTTCCTGTTCCTCCTTGCAATTGTATTTCTGCTGGTGCTGCTCCTGCATTTCTCGACAATAATATCCCTGCTGGACGTAAAAAACAACCGTCTTGCCCAGGAGTTGGGTTTGCTGCAAACAAAACTTAAGACCCTGGAAAAAAAGATAGGGACAGAGGACAGGACAACGCCCTCCAAAACAGGAAGATAGCTGTCAGGGGATATGTTTCGGAAGGCAAAGAATTCAGCAACGGCCCATCATTTTTTTTATCCCTTCCTGATAATTTTGGCAGGAATAATCGTCTATTCCAACAGTTTCCATGTGCCGTTTATATTTGACGACGAATACTCTATAAGGGATAACAGGGTAGTCCATGATATCGGCAATTTTATCTTCAGCTCCAAAGGATATGAAAATAATCCCCGCCGTTTTATAGGGTTTCTGACATTCGCCCTGAACTACCGCTTGGGCGGCCTTGATGTGACCGGCTACCATGTAGTAAATCTTGCCATACATCTGGCCTGTGCGCTTCTGGTTTATGGATTGGTGGTGCTTACATTCAGGACTCCGTTAATGAACCCTCAGTCCTCGTCTCTCAGTCCTCAGTCCTTGCCTCTCAGTCCTCAGTCCTCGGTCCTCAGAAATTCTAATCTGATTGCCTTTTTTTCTGCCGCGTTATTTGTGGTGCATCCTATCCAAACCGAGGCAGTGACATACATAGTGCAGCGGCTTGCGTCTTTGGCAGCTTTGTTTTATGTTGCCTCGTTGTACTTTTATGTTCGGTTCAGGCTAATAGCAGAGGGCAGAGGGCCCGCCTCAGGCGGGGCAAAGGGCAACTTCCGGTATCTCTTCTTCTACAGCATCTCTATTATCTCTGCGGTGCTGGCGATGAAGACAAAGGAGATAGCCTTTACGCTGCCGTTTATCATTGTGATTTACGAGTTGGTGTTTTTCGGCAGAGGCAATCTGATTAAGAGGACGCTATGGGCCTTACCGCTGCTGGCAACAGTGGTCATCATTCCACTGAGCATGCTGAATGTGGGCCAACAGTTGGGGAAGGTGTTGTCGGATGTGAATCAGGTGACTGCGGCGGGAACAAGCATGACGCGGTGGCAGTATCTGATAACAGAGTTCACTGTGATCGTGACGTATGTGCGGCTGCTGTTTTTCCCTGCAGGGCAGAACCTCGATTATGACTATCCGGTGTATAGATCTTTCTTCTATCCCCAGGTGATGCTGTCGCTTCTGTTTCTGGTGACGCTTTTCGGGCTGGGCATTTATTTAGTGCTGAAGACGAAGGACCAAGGACTGAGGACTGAGGGTAATAAAGCAAGGACTGAGGACAGAGGACTGAGGACTGAGTGGAAAGGGCCAAAGGAAGAGGGTCCAGGACTGAGGACTGAGGTCAAAGGACTGAGTGCAAAGCGCGAAGACCAAAACTCAGTCCTAACTGCTCAGTCCTCAGTCCTCGCCTCTCAGTCCTCGCCTCTCAGTCCTGCTTTTCGTTTGATGGGTTTTGGTATATTGTGGTTTTTTATCACTCTTTCGGTCGAGTCAAGCATAATACCTATCACTGATGTAATTTACGAGCACCGTGCTTATCTGCCTTCAATAGGAATGATTATTTGTACAGTTACAGGGGCCTTTTTGTTAATAGAAAAGGTGCGTTCGCCCAGGTACGGCAGGGTAATAATCTTGATGCTGGCCCTTGCTATAGGAGTTTTGTCGGTCGCTACGTATCTGCGGAACGAAGTGTGGGGAGACAGTATAAGACTGTGGAAAGACGTCGTGGCAAAATCACCTGCCAAGGAAAGGGCGCATTATAATCTTGGTCGCCTCTATCAGTCTCAAAAAAAGTTCGATGAAGCCATAGAGCAGTACCGGATTGCCATTGGGCTGAAACCTGATTCTGCAGAGGAATACAATAACCTCGGGGTTATCTACCGAGACCGTAATATGCCTGACAAGGCGATTGAGCAGTTTATGATTGCTTCCAAGCTTAATCCGGACTTACCTGAGGCACATTATAACCTTGGCAATATATATAAAGATCGTAAAATGCCCGAGAAAGCTATAAAAGAGTTTATGACTGCCGTAGAACTGAGGCCTGATTATGTGGAGGCCCATCTTGATCTGGGTGGCGTGTTTTATCAGTCCCGCAGCATGCGTGGAAGGGCTTTAAAAGAGTATCTGATTGCTGTTAAACTAAAGCCTGACTGCGCAGAGGCGTATAATAATCTTGGCGTAATCTATGAAGACCAGAAAATGCCCGACAAGGCCATAGAATATTATCTGATTGCCATTAAACTGAAGCCCGATTATATAGAGGCGCATTCCAATCTTGGAGAACTCTATTATGAGAGGGGACAGAAAGAAAAGGCACGCAGGGAATTGACAACGATATTAAGGATAAAACCTAACGACCAAAATGTCCGACAGTTGCTGAATGAAATTTCCAAATCAAAATCATAATTCCCAGCTCTTACATGCCGGCATTATAGCTCTATTATGCCTGATTTGTTATTCTAATACTTTTCATGCGCCGTTTGTATTTGACGATGAATTCAACATAATTGATAACAGTATAGTGCGTCATATCGGAAATTTTCTGTTCAGTTCCACAGGGTATGAACATTTTTCTAGACGATTCATCGGGTATCTGACATTTTCCCTGAACTACAGCTTGGGTGGTTCAAATGTGACCGGCTACCATATAGTCAATCTTGCAATTCATATTGCTAACTCCATGCTGGTTTATTTATTTGTGCTATTTACATTCAGAACACCGGCCATGAGTCCTCAGTCCTCAGTCCTCAGTCCTATGCCCTCAGTCCTAAGTCCTCAGTCTTTAGTACTCAGCGATTCCGGGCTGATCGCCTTCTTCTCTGCTGTCTTGTTTGCGGTGCATCCTATCCAAACTCAGGCGGTCACTTATATAGTGCAGAGGCTTGCGTCCCTCGCTTCATTTTTTTATCTCCTTTCATTAGTGACATATATAAAGTCAAGGACTGAGGGTAATAAAACAAGGACTGAGGGCAGAGGACTGAGGACTGAGAGGCGAGGACTGAGGGCAGAGGACCAAGGACTGAGGACTGAGAGGCGAGGACTGAGGGCGGAGGACCAAGGACTGAGGACTGAGAGCAGAGGACTGAGGGCAGAGGACCAAGGACTGAGGACTGAGAGGCGAGGACTGAGGGCAGAGGACCAAGGACTGAGGACTGAGGGCGGAGGGCAAGAAGCAAAAGACAGTGGCCAGGGGCCGGTGGCCGGTAGCCGGGAAAAACGAAAATACATGCCATATTTTTATTATGGGATTTCTATTGTTTCGGCTGTGCTTGCGATGATGACAAAGGAGATAGCCTTTACACTGCCGTTTATTGTTGTGTTGTACGAACTGGTGTTCTTCGGCAGAGGCAATCTGCTCAGGAGGGCTCTATGGGCCTTGCCGCTGCTGGCAACAGTGGTCATCATTCCTTTGAGCTTGCTGAATGTGAGCCAGCCGTTGGGGAAAGTATTGTCGGATGCGAGCAAGATAACAGTGCAGACAAGGACGACGCCATGGCAATACCTGATGACGGAGTTCTCAGTAATTGTGAGATATATGCGGCTGCTGTTTTTCCCCGCAGGACAGAATGTCGACTATGACTATCCTATTTATAGATCTTTCTTTTACCCCCAGGTGATCTTTTCGTTTATGTTTCTTGCCGCGCTTTTCGGGCTGGGCATTTATTTAGTGCTGTGGAGCGAGAAAAAAACAAGGACTGAGGACAGAGGACTGAGGACTGAGTGGAAAGGGCCAAAGGAAAGAGGATCCAGGACTGAGGACTGAGGGCAGAGGATTGAGTGCAAAGATCGAAGACCAAAACTCAGTCCTCTCTGCTCAGTCCTCAGTCCTTGACACTCAGTCCTCAGTCCTCGCCTCTCAGTCCTTGTCTCTCAGTCCTCAGTCCTCTGCCCTCGTCTCTCAGTCCTTGGCACTCAGTCCTCAGTCCTCAGTCCTCGCCTCTCAGTCCTCTGCCCTCAGTCCTGCCTTTAAGTTGATGGGTTTCGGGATATTGTGGTTTTTCATCACTCTCTCAGTGGAGTCGAGCATCATACCCATCGCCGATGTGATTTTTGAACACCGCGTGTATCTGCCTTCAATGGGGATATTTGTTTGCGTTGTTACCGGTGCATTTCTGCTGAAAGAAAATCTGCGTTCCCCAAAAGCCGGTAGGGTGATAGTAACCATTCTTGCACTTGCTGCAGGCGTACTGTCAGTTGCTACATATATGCGCAATGATATGTGGAGAGACGAAGTCAAGTTATGGAAAGAAGACGCGTTAAAATTCCCTGCAAAAGAAAGAGTGCATTATAATCTTGGGTTGGCCTACCGACACCATCGCATGTCGGACAAGGCTGCGGAACAGTTTCAGCTTGCCTTGAAAATTAATCCTGATTCCACTGAAGCGCATCTCGGTCTCGGCAACAGCTATCAAGACCTCGGTATGCCCGATGCTGCTTTAAAGGAATATCTGACTGCAATAAGTCTTGCCCCTGGGCACTGGAAGGCGCATTACAATCTTGGCGTCCTCTATGATCAGGCCCTCAAAATGCCTGACAAGGCTATAAAAGAGTTTCTGACTGCCATTAATCTAAAACCCGATTTTATAGAAGCGTATAATAATCTGGGAGCTGTTTATCAGGCCCTCAACATGCCTGACAAGGCTATAAAAGAGTTTCAGACTGCCATTAATCTGAAGCCTGATTACCCTGAGGCGCATTATAATCTAGCCAATGTCTATAAAGATCAGGGCATGTCTGGCAAGGCAACTGAACACTATCTGGCCGCAATACAGGAGAAGCCCAACTATGTGGAAGCGCACAATAATCTCGCTATTCTTTATCAGTCCCTCAACATGCCTGACAAGGCCGTGAATGAATTACAAACTGTCATACGCCTCCAACCGGATAATGAAACAGCTCATTTTAATCTCGGAGTCCTCTACTATAATATGGGACAACTGGAAAATGCGCGCAGAGAGTTGATAGCGAGATTAAAGATAAAGCCTGATGACCAGATAGCCCGTCAGTTATTGAATGCAATCTCACGCTGAAACGGTCAGGGATCTTTTATGAAAAACAAGGGTAAGAAAACAAATAAGCTGATCCGTCACAATGACCTTCCCCCTGCACATGCATCGTTCAGTCCGCTGTCATTGACATATAACTCCTTTGTGCATATCGCTTGTCTGTCTCTGCTTATTCTGATCATTTACTCCAATGCCTTGAATGTCCCATTTCAGTGGGATGAAGAGATGCATATTGTTAACGAGCCTATTATCAAGGACCTTAATTATTTCCTTCACCCCTCAACAGCTCAAGGGTTTGAGAATTACCGTTTTTTCATATCCCGCTACATCTCGCATCTCACCTTTGCGCTCAACTACCGTATAAACGGTTTATCGGTGACCGGCTACCATATTGTCAATATTGCCATTCATATCGCCAATACAATCCTGGTTTATTTGCTTGTTCTATTGACATTCAGAACACCTTACATGAAAGGCATAGGGCATAGGGCAAAGGGCACACCTTCACAAGTTCTCAATTTCTCAAGTTCAGGCAATCCGGCAGTGATTGCCTTCTTCTCCGCCGCTCTGTTTGCCGTCCACCCGCTGCAGACAGCGGCGGTTACGTATGTCATGCAACGTTATGCCTCTCTCGCCGCTTTTTTCTATCTCCTTTCCCTCACAGCATATATTAAGTTCAGATTGGAGGCTCCTGACCATCATAAAGCCCGGCGCCGGACTATGTACGCCATATCCCTTCTTTCAGCGGTCCTGGCAATGAAAACAAAGGAGAATGCGTTTACTCTGCCCTTTGTGATAACGTTGTACGAGTTTTGTTTTTTTAATGGCGGCATTAAGAAGAGGATGCTCGTTCTTGCTCCATTATTGCTTTCACTTTGCATCATACCTCTGACTATTATGAGCATGCCGACAGTGACCGAAGTACGCGGCACACAACTGATTAATCCCAGCCTTATTGACCCGGGCTCATATATGGCCGGATTCACCTGGGACTACTCGCGGGGAGAGTATTTTTTCACCCAGTTCAGGGTCATTGTCACTTACCTGCGAATGCTGTTTTTCCCGGCAAACCTGGAACTCAATTATGAGTACCCTGTGTTTAAGTCTTTTTTTCAACCGCAGGTATCCGTTTCATTTGTGTTTCTCTCAGCGCTATTTGGACTGGGGATTTATTTAGTGCAGAAAAAAGAGAGGCGAGGACTGAGGACTGAGGGCGAAGGACTGAGGACTGAGTGGAAAGGGCCAAAGGAAGAGGGTCCAGGACTGAGGACTAAGGGCAAAGGACTGAGGGCAAAGCGCGAAGACGAAAACTCAGTCCTCGCCTCTCAGTCCTCGTCTCTCAGTCCTCAGTCCTCAGTCCTCGCCTCTCAGTCCTCGTCTCTCAGTCCTCAGTCCTCAGTCCTCGCCTCTCAGTCCTCTGCCCTTAGTCCTGCTTTTCGTTTGATGGGTTTCGGTATATTGTGGTTCTTTATCACCCTTTCAGTTGAATCGAGCATTATACCTACGCCGAGGCTTATTGAAACGTATCGAATGTATCTGCCCTCGGTCGGGGTAATCATTTGCACAGTTACGGGGGTATTTCTGCTGAAAGAAAAAATTCGTTCACAGAAAGCCGGCAATGTGATACTAGTGACGCTCGCCCTTATTATAAGCATTCTGTCAGTCGCAGCTCATTTGCAGAACAATCTATATGGAGACAGCAAAAAAATGTGGGAAGATACAGTTAAAAGATTCCCCCGTTACGCAAATGCACATGCCAGACTTGGTAATTTTTATAAAAGTCGCAACATGCTTGACAATGCTATTGAGCAATATATCATTGCCATTAAACTCAAGCCTGATTATGCTGAGGCACATAATAATCTCGGCATTGCCTATCATGCCATCAACATGCCTGACAAATCTATTGAGCAGTATCTGATTGCCATTAAACTTGCGCCCGATTACGCAGAAGCACATTTTAATCTTGGCCTTGTTTATTACGACAGCGACAGACTTGACAAGGCCAAAAATGAATTCGAAACTGCCCTGCGCCTGAGACCGGATATTATAGAAAATGCGCGCATTCAATTGATGACAAGGTTAAAGATAAAGCCGGATGACCAAAAAACCCGGCAATTGCTGAATGAAATATTACCCTAAACCGGGAATCGATTGTTCATGTCTTGCATACTCTTTTATCTTTTGCATGACATATTCGATCGCCTCTTCTTTCATCCCCGGATAGACCCCAACCCAAAAACTGTCGCGCATTATGCGGTCAGTTACCGGTAAGTCCCTAATGACACGGAAACCGTGGCCGGTTTTTCTCATTTCATCGAAGCAGGGATGCTTCAGTATATTTCCTGCAAAGAGCATACGTGTCTGGATGTTATTTGATTCAAGATAATTCACTATCTCATCCCTCGTAAAACCCGCGCTCTCCTTCACAGTCAACAGGAACCCAAACCAGGATGGCTCTGAATTCGCAGTAGGCTCAGGCAGGATAAACTTATCTGAAAGGTCATGCAGCCCGTCCCTCAGAAGACTCCAGTTTTTCTTTCTTGCTTCAATAAAAAAGGGCAGCTTTTCGAGTTGCGCACAGCCTATAGCCGCCTGCATGTCGGTAACCTTTAAGTTATACCCGAAATGGGAATAGATATATTTGTGATCATATCCGTAAGGAAGTTCTCCGAGCTGCCATTTAAAGCGTTTTTTGCATGTATCGTCTTTACCCGACACACACCAGCAGTCCCTGCCCCAGTCACGGAAAGAATCTATTATCCCTTTGAGCTGAATATCGTTCGTATAAACAGCGCCGCCTTCTCCCATAGTCATATGATGGGGCGGATAAAAACTCGACGTTCCAATATGCCCGAAAGTCCCGGTGTAGCCGTAAAGCTCCGAAGGTGGGAAGTTGTGAAGTTGTGAAGTTGGGCCTGCCTTCTCACGTTCACAACTTCTCACCTTCTCAACTTCCCACCTTCGGTATTTACTGCCAAGAGCGTCGCAGTTATCCTCGATGAGCCAGAGATTATGTTTATCGCAGAACGTTTTTACCGTCCGGATATCGAAGGGATTGCCGAGGGTATGCGCGACCATTACAGCCTTTGTTTTATCTGATAGTGCATTTTCGAGCTGCGAACAATCTATGTTGTATGCCGGCAGCGTAACATCAACAAATACCGGCACAGCGCCATACTGAATGATGGGAGCGACTGTGGTTGGGAAACCTGCTGCTACTGTTATGACCTCATTGCCCCTCTGAATGCTTCTATCACCGAGCTTCGGAGATGTTAACGCCATAAACGCGAGGAGATTAGCTGAAGACCCTGAATTGACAAGAGAGCAATATTTCACTCCAAGGAAATCTGCAAATTCTTTTTCAAACCTTTCGGCATATTTGCCTGTTGTAAGCCAGAAATCAAGGGAACTATCGACAAGATTAATCATCTCTTCTTCATCAAATACCCGGCCTGCATAGTTTATGCGACTTTTGCCTGCAACAAACTCTGCATTGTGGGATGTCTCATGCACAAGCTGATAAAATGCCCTTATTCTCTCAAATATTTCCTGTTTTAGTTGTTCTCTTCTTTCCATGTAGGAGTCTTCCGACAAACCTGCTCAATCAACTGCCCAACGCAAACCTTTTTCCTTCGCATTCAGAATATACTCATCCAAATCCTTCTGACTCATTATTCCATCACGTTCGTAAAACTCTTTATACCATTGAGCGGTCATTACAAGCGTTTTCTTAATATCCCAGACAGGTTTCCACTCAAGCCTTGAATGGGCTTTCGAGCAGTCAAGTTTTAACAGACCAGCCTCATGAGGGTCGGATGGCCGGAGGCTTGGATGTTTAAATGGTTTGCGTTGGTAACCAATTTTATGCCAGAAGCTGGTCATCTTTTCTGCAACTTCTTCAACACATATGTTGCTTTCATCATCAGGCCCAAAATTCCACCCATCGGCAAATTCCGATTTCCCTTCCAAGAGCTTCTGCCCAAGCGCCAGATAACCTGACAACGGCTCCAGCACATGCTGCCAGGGACGGGTTGACTTGGGATTTCTGATAACAACCTTCTTATTCCGGCTGACCGCCCTCATAATGTCGGGAATCAATCTGTCCGCTGCCCAATCTCCGCCGCCTATGACATTGCCCGCTCTTGCGCTGGCTAAAAGGACTGAAGTTGTGAAGTTGAGAAGTTGAGAAGTTGTGAGTCCTTCGGCTTTACTCTCACCTTCACACCTTCTCAACTTCTCAGTTTCAGTTATAAAGAAAGAGCGCCTGTAACAGTTAGTCACAAGCTCTGCGCAACTTTTTGATGCGCTGTAGGGGTCGTAACCGCCAAACGGGTCACTCTCACGATAGCCCCATACCCATTCTTTGTTTTCATAGCACTTGTCGCTCGTTATATTTACTACTGCCCTGACTGATTCAGTCTGTCTGCAAGCTTCAAGAACATTTATTGTCCCTATCACATTTGTCTCAAATGTATCGAGCGGATGTTTATATGAATACCTGACGAGAGGTTGTGCAGCGAGGTGGAAGACTATATCAGGCTTATAGTTCTGAAAGGTCTGATTCAGCTTCTTTACATCCCGTATATCTCCGAAAATAGAGATGAAGTTGGGAAGTTGAGAAGATGAGAAGGTGAGAACCTGAGAAGAGGCTAGCAAATCAAAATGATTGGGGTTTGTAGGTGGATCAAGGGAATAACCGATTATATTCGCTCCTAACTCTCTGAGCCACAGGGCAAGCCAAGAGCCTTTGAATCCCGTGTGACCAGTGATTAATACTTGCTTACCTCTATATACGTCCCTAAACATTATTTATCAGAAGTTGAGAAGCAGAAGGATTCAGCTTTCAAGTCCATATTATTCAACATAGCTAATATATGTTCATATTTTTGATCAAAGTCATCAAATTTATTTTGATCAACATATTTACAAGCAACACTGAACTCCAGCCATGTCTGCGTTTCAGAAGCCTCTTGCATAGCATCAGTCAACTTATTCTTGAACACGGCTTTATATCGCCTCTTTCGCCACGCTTCTGCAAGATTTGAACATACAGATCTTGAAGAACGCCTTATTTGATCTACAAGAGAATATTTTTCTTCTTTGGGAAAACCGTTTGTTATCTGCCAAATGTCCATTGCCGCATTGAAAGCCATCTTATAAACATCCAAATCCCTAACACTTTTTATTTTCTGACTATTGCCCACCATCACACCTTCGGCGATCCGAAGATGGGAAGCTGAGAAGGTGAGAAGGTGCGCGACAACAAATCAGGCTTACATTTCTTTTTCTCATCTTCACATCTTCTCAATTTCTCAACTTCATATTTAGTCGTTCCATTTCTTCCAGGGTGCGTTTCGGGAACTCCAGAGGGTTTCCAACTCTGTCTTGTCGCGAAGGGTATCCATACATTTCCAGAATCCCTGGTGTTTATATGCATCGAGCTGACCGTGACTCGCTAAATATTCGAGCGGTTCCCTTTCCCATATGATTTCATCCCCGGATATATAATCAAATACCTCAGGCTCCAATACAAAAAAGCCGCCGTTTACCCACGCCCCATCGCCTTGCGGTTTTTCCTGAAAATTTGTCACTCTACTCTTTTCATCAAGTTCCAATGCACCGTATCTGCCAGTAGGCTGAACTGAGGTGATTGTAGCTGCCTTGTCGTGAGATTTGTGAAACTCCAGGAGTCCACCTATATCTACATCAGCAACGCCATCTCCGTAGGTAAGCATAAAGGTCTCTTCGCCGACATAATCTTTTATTCTCTTTATCCTGCCTCCTGTATTCGTGTTCAATCCTGTCTCTATAAGGGTAATCCTCCAGGGCTCTGCCTTACAGTTATGGACCTCCAGCTTGTTGACGCTCAAATCTATAGTAACATCGGACTGATGAAGGAAATAGTTGGCGAAGTATTCCTTTATGACATAGCCTTTATAGCCGAGGCAGATGATGAAATCATTGAAACCATAGTGAGAATAAATCTTCATGATATGCCAGAGGATAGGCTTTCCGCCTATCTCGACCATCGGCTTGGGTTTTATATCAGTCTCTTCGCTCAGACGTGTGCCAAGCCCCCCTGCTAAAATAACAACCTTCATTTTGTTTGTCCAGTCTTGCCTTTGCCTTTCTGCGCAGCTATCTCGGCCTCTTTCTGTTCAAGAAAATTCCGCATGTTGTTCAGATCGGAATCCCTGTTCCTGTAGATTGTTCTGACGTTCCTCTGGTATATTTCTATAATCTCCCTTCCGAAACTTGGACCAAGGTTTACATAGAAATTAAACAATGTCCTGAGAATGTTGGGGTTATCGACATTCAAAAATCTATTGGTGCTGACGTCCTCTTCCAGGGCAGCTTTCGACAGCTCGGGGATCACCGACTTATTGACAATTACCAGGGCGTTCTTGTCCAGGAAGGCAATCCTCCAATCCGCTTTCAGAAGCCATTCGATAATCTGAGTTTCATGATAAGCCACGATGGCCACCTTGAAGGGGAACCTCTTTGTATACGCCTCCAGTCCTTTAGCATCTTTATACTCCTCGGCCGTGGGCATAAAGTTTGCCATGTATCCGCCGTAGCGCGGATCGACGAAGACCTTGTATTTGGGATACAGTGCCCATAAGAGATAGCCTCCCGTCAAGTAATCATTCCACAAATTGCCCGGAGGGTTCGCCTTCTTTATGTATTGCACTTCCTTGACAGGGTAGCTTTCCTCCCAGTTGGTGCCAAACCATGCAATCGAGTCATAATCAACAAGCGCCAAATTGACTATTCTAAAGCACAACATGAATATTATTAACAGGGATATAAAGTTGAAGACGCCTTTGATCTTTACGGCATCGAACCGCTTATAAACGTAAAAAAAGGCAAAGAACCAGATAAGGGGATAATATTGGGATGCGCGAACAATGGACATTGCAAAGATATAGAAAAAGACAACAAGAAAGACGGACGGCATATCAAAGAATTTCTTCTTCTTGATAAGATAAATGCATATTCCGATAAACACTACAAGCATAGCGAGCATTGAAAATGCTGCAAATTTAAACCTGAAACCTGCAGGTTTAAGCAAAAGAGTGCCCCACATGCTGCCATATTCAGCTATGATTGCCTCTGTCGTTTTCATCCCCGGAGAGAAAAAATCGCTGATTATGCCTGTAAAGTAGCCATAGCCTTCAGGGTTTATACCGATAACGGCATAGCTAAGGACAACGTTTAACGCAAAATGCAGAAGGCTTTTGTTGTCGAGTCTCGCATTCCTGAATATGAAGGAATTAACGAATTCGCATCCGAGTGCGGCGCTTATAAAGAATAGTCCCACTATGAAGCCGCCATGAGTATTAACCCAGAGGAGGAACATCGGCGGATAGACATAAAACAGTCTCCAGTTTCCGGTTTCCTTGACCTTATAGTAAAGCATGCAGGCAACGGTAAACAACAATCCGCTGAACATATCCGGCTTGATATAGAGGTATTTGAGGTTCAAAACCAGAAGGACAGCCAGCATTGCCAGCAGACTTGTAATATCGAAGCGGTATGCTGTTTTTTTAAGGAAATAAAGGAAGCAGCCCACAATAGAGCCTATGACTATGTATTGGAGCAGATAGAGCCCGTAATGCGACATCAGAGCATAGAATATATAAAGTATGGAGCTTCCTATCCAGGTCACATACTTGAAATTAGGTTCAAAAGGGATCCAGTTGAACTGTGCGTGGTTTATCTTCCATGTCATGTTATGGACAAAGTGATATCCATATCTGATATGAAACCAAATGTCTTCGTCGCCACCCACCGATGGATAATAAAACATGAAAGCAACAAATACCGCGAATATCGCCAGTCCGATAATGAACCAGTTGTTGGTTATGTTGGTTGCAACGGTCTTAAACCACTCTACGACGGAAGGATATTCATGGACGACAATACTGTCTGCGGTCCCCTCTGAGGCCATCTCCTTTCGCATTACTGTCGAGTGGTTTTCTTTTGATTTTTCTTTTGATTTAGACATGGAGTTGAATAATAAAACAGAGAATAACAAAAAAGCAAGCCGACAGGCTCCTCATTTTTTCGGGCAAACCTCGTCTCTTATTTTCTCAAATGCCGTACCTGCCTGTATTTCATCGACAACAACAATATTGATTGCCGACATCTTGTCAGGCTGCACTTTCAACTCATTGCTGGAGCAGTCAATATCGATTGGATACTCCTTTGTCTCGTGTTTTGCCAACGCTTTCAAAAGGGGCTCCGGGTTTTCCACTTTGCCTCCTGACTGTTCCTCGGCGGTTTTAACAGAAGAATAGAAATCCTTCCTGAACTGCACTAATCCCTCTTCCGAGAGTTCCTTTTTAAGTCTCACACGCACATAGTCTTTTCTTATGTAGTCAACGTTCGCTGTATCGTAATATATAAGATAATGGGTGTCCTTTGTCTTGCCCATAAACTTCCAATGATTTTCTTCAGAGCGCGCATCCGTTAAGAAAAGTACCACGGCAGAAAACAAAAAAATGCATATTAATGACTTTTTAGAGCCCAATTTTATACCTCCCTCTTTCATCCCCTCTGACTCTATGTCTCTGTGGTTAATTTTTATACAAAAAAGAGGCGGACAAAAGTCCGCCTCTTCTCTGAAAGACCTATTACTACATTTTTACTGCTGCCATGGAACTGTGCCACTGGTTTGCGTCAGCACCGGCACATTTCTCTTGACACCAGCAAGGGTATCCGTTTGAATGCAATTTGTCTGAATCGCAGTTACACCTGCTCCGACATTCAGTATGACAGACATCCTGTCATTACCCTGGACGCCAGGAATCGCAACTGCCGTGCCTGCGGTCTCAACACCACCGCTATACGTGTAAGGCGTAATTGATGAAGTAAAGTCTACACGTATTAGTCCATTAGCCGGCACTGTACCCAGGCTAATACCCTGTGCACCTGTTGGAATAGATCCTCCAGCCGCGCCTATGCTCTCTGCTGAAAGTAAAGTAGCAGTCGCAGGTGCAGCAGTTGCGCCCTGGTTACTGATGGTGCATATCGTGTCGAATGTCGAGGATCCGTTAATATACGGAATTATTGCCTGATAACCGTTAGGTGACCAGGTCATAAGGAGTGTCGCGGAATCAACATCAGCGACTCCACCGTTGACAGTGTAGAATCCCTTGATCGACCTGGACTGAAGAACAGTATTGCCCAGCACATCAACGCACGCAACCGCAGCATAGGACGCCGCACCATTAAATGCGGCTGAAGATACAGCCAGGTTCACTGTTCCAGTGCCAAGATTTGCAGCGCCTTGTACTATCGCGTTATTAGCTCCAGGCCCAGCGGCGGCACAATTATTACCACCACCAGCACTACCAAGCACATAAGCATCCTTCACACCCTGCCAGGATGCTGAATCCTGAAGGGACAATATACCTGCTACTGAAAGGCTGGCACCGGTGGCGCCGACGGCCTCAGCACTAAAATCTACCGTGCCGCGAGCAATATTCGCCGTACCCGCGTTGGCAGCATTAGCTCCTGTACCTACAACAAAATGGGCTCCGTTTGAAGCGCTGTTCGTCGTATAATCAATTGTAGAAGGTAAATTTGCGTAAGCTGTTGTGAACTCCCTAGCAAAGTTAGCGAAATTGACAGCCGATTTTTGGTCATACGTGGTTGAGTTCAGGGAAACAGTATAAGAAACCGAGGCCAAGGCTGCTGATGAGACAGGCTGGAACTGAACACTCAAGCTTGCATTACTGTTACTGCAAGATGTTGTCCCAGACGTTGTCACAAAGAGAAATTGGCCGGTGGATACTGTAGTACCTAATACCCACGACAAGCTTGCGCTGTTTGCTGCAGGCTGCTGGGCCGCAACAGGGACGTCTACTGACGCGGTATCGCTGGTAGCAGCGCACAAAAGTACGCTTCCGGTAGCTCCGGCATTAAACGCGGCATTTGCCAATGTGATAGTCAACAATGAGCCGCTGGCCAATTGCTGGCCGGGGGTGATTTTTAATGGCGCATTAGCGTATCCGGAGCCGGTTGTCCCGGATGAACTGGTTATAGTGAAATTTCTCGCAGCATTCATTGCCTCCAAGGCAACTGAATATTTGACATTAGCTGCACCACTTGTACCGCCAGGTGAACCCCAAAATGTAATGGTGCCTGCAAAGGCCGGCAATGCCATTACGGCAACAATCAACATTGCTAAAAAAGAAACCTTTAAAAACTTAGTCATTTTCAATCCTCCTTTTTTTGATAAATAATAAATAATAATGATGATAACCGCAAAGTGTTCGCACTTCCTGCTTCCTTACTCTCCCAAGGATCGGCTTTTCTCATCACCTCCTTGATTACTGAATTTCATTTACTCTAACCCTAAATAACAACCGATGATTAATTTCATTTTAAACATTTACCGCCTCTGCCTAAAGCTTTAAAGATGCACTAATAATAATTAAATTATATCTTCTTGTCAAGTGATTAATACAGCCCTATTACCCCACGCCTCAATCCTCTCCCGCGGACGTGATGTTTAAAGTACCGTTGCAACCCGATCAAATATATAATAGAAAACACAAAGTATGATATATATACCATATCCATTCAAAAAGAACAACCCTTTTTTCACTGAGTCTAAAAAAATTATTACCCTTGAATTTTATTTATATAGAGAGCAATTTTGATGCCAAATTTGCCAATTGCAAAAACATACCACAGAGACACAGAGGCACAGAGGTATGCTCCATAATACAGAAAGAAAACGTCTTTTCCTTTTTCGCTATCATTTGCTTTCTCTGTGTCTCAGTGCCTCTGTGGTTCGTTTTTTTATTTCCTATCACCCATAGCCTATTGCCCCTTCTTCACTGCAACCATTTAATACTCTTTCTAATTTCATTGGTGATTCTTGCTGCCTCGTCGCCGCTTGTCAGAATCTTGGGCGTCAACATTATTATTAATTCAGTCTTTGTTTTGTCCTTTGACCTTGTCTTGAAAAGGTTCCCTAGCAACGGTATATCACCGAGAAGGGGAACTTTCGACTCACTGTCGGTCACACTGTCCGACATCATCCCTCCCAATAATATAGTTTCCGATGTCGTGGCAACAATGCTGGTGGACAGCGAGTCGTTGGTTATCAAAGGGCTGTTTATTGAAGAAGTTGAATTCGGCACCGCCTGACTGTCCGTAACAGATATTTGAAGGGTAAGCAGTCCTTCGGTGTTGATTGTCGGTGTTACACTCACGGTAATTCCTGTAGTGACGTATGAAACAACCTGGGCATTTACAGTAGACCCTTCAACAGTGGAAGTTGTTGTCTGGCCCCCTAAAATGGGCACTTGAGATCCTACATTCAATGTTGCGGTCTGATTATCGAGGACCATTATCCTAGGAGTCGAAAGAATATTCACCTTGTTCTGCTGCGCAAAAGCATTCACAACGGCCTGTAATCTCTGCGAGTCAGACAAAAAGTTATATACAAGGCCGGAGGATGTGTTTAGCCCTAGCTGACCGAGGGTGGTAAGCGAGTTCGATGTGCCCGATGTCTTATTCCTGGTCTGCAGGTACCATTCGAGCCCGTAGGACAGATCGTCTGTAAGGGTCAGCTCGGCTATCATGGCCTCTATGAGCACCTGTTTAGGCGGCTTATCCAGCTCCTGTAGGATAGCGAGAACAGACTTGAATATGGAGGGGGTTGAAATGATGACGACAATATTTCTCCTGTCGTCGCCTGAAATCTTCAGCCCCGGGATTGAGGCAGAAGACACAGAAGACACAGGAGACGCAGGAGACACGGAAGCAGTAGTCGGAAGTGGGACTGCGGCAGCAGCCGTGGCAGTCGGGGCAGCAGCGCCAACAGGAGCAGCCTGCACTCCCTGAGGTCCTCTTGCCGGCGCGATCGCCGGCATCACACCATACAGCTTTTTTATGGAGTCCACAAGATCCGACGCCTTGGAATACTGCGGGGTAAAAGTGAATACCTTTTCCTCTGTTCCGGCCGACTCAGCGGTATCGAGTCTTCTTTTCCAGTCAAGGGCGAATTTCAGCGTGGCGTCATCAGGAGACACGATAAGTATGCTATTGAGATACTTGATTGGGATAAATTCAATACCGGGATCGGCAGGACCTTTTGCAATAGAATAGCCGACTCCCTCCAATATCGCACTAATCTGTCTTATGAAATCATCAGGCTGCCAGTACGTAAGCTGGAACAAAAAGAGTTTTTTATCACTCAACGTGGGGACATCGATAAAATCAATAAAATCGATCATCTCTTTCATGGATGAAGCCGGTCCGCTGAGCATAAGGGCGTTTTCTTTGTTATACCATTGTATCCTGACATCCTTAAACAAATCCCCAAGCAGTTGCATTACTTGCGCTCCATGCAAATGCCTGAAAGGCACGAACTGAAATACGTTTGCAGGGCTGTCCTCGGTATTCCTGCCTATCCTGAAATCCACCGGAGGGGACTGGACAGCCGGCGGTTTCGGCTTCATGATATACAGGGCCCCGCCCTTTTCCTCCACGACCAAACCATTTTTCTCGAGAAAGCCTATGACGACTTCAACGACCTTTTCCGCAGGCATTTCCTGTGTCATTCTGAGGGTAATAGGATTTTTCATGGCCATTACCGGCTCGTCCACGAAAAAAGTTATCCTCAGGGTATCGCCAAGGGCATATACGATAAAGTCCGAAAGGGGCATGGATTCAGCATTAAGAATAACGTTCCCCGAAACATGCACAATACGCTTCGGATCTATCGGCATACGCTCAGCTTTGGCGGGAAGCGATTTCTGATAAAGAGATTTCTTAATTTGCGGCATTAATATGTCTTCGTCCGGCCTCTTCTGGCTCGGTTCCTCAGCAGGCTGAAGTGATTCAATATTTTTTGTTTCCTGGACTTTGTCTCCTTGCGTCACAGACGCCGCAGCCGGTTGATTGTCCTGCCCGGACGCAGAAGGCTTCACCTCTTTGGTTGAAGCGCATCCAAAGACCACTAAAGAAATTATTACCGTCACGATACATTGAAATATCCTGCTCATAATTCTCCCTTGTTCTCCCTTCATCTCTTTGTCATCAAAAATTAACCTTTTATTTTTTCTTTTTCGGTTTAACATCGAAAATCCTGTATTCCATTTTCTTCACGCCTTTTTTTGCTGTAACGCTCAGCTTGTCGATTTTGATAACAACAGCTCCGTCGATCATCTTATCACCTGTCTTGAGAGAAACCATATTGCCGGTATAATCCCTTAATATCGCCCTCTTTTCCTTTCCTTCCAGGACAGCAATGAGATTATATGGTTTTTCAGGAATGATTATCAACTCTTTGGGCTGTTCGTAGTTGCCTTCCGGATCGAATATATTCCTTACCACAAGATTCCTGTTCTTCGGGGTTTCCTTTGGATAAGCCAGCTCTAACATCAATCTGTTCAGCCTTTTTATTGCCTTCTTCTCGTCATCTTTGAGGCCGTTAAATGGCTTCCCGCGTTTCTCTTCAGTTTGGTCCCTGAGTTCTTTTATCTCATCTGTCAGGACAAGGTCCGGTTTCATATAGGTAATTTTATCGAACAAATCGCCGACCCTGAGCAAGCTATTCAGCCACTCGATAAGATTTCCGGCATTGAGCCGTTCAATAAGATTTCCTGCATTGAGCCGTTCAATAGTGCCCGCGGAAGCATTTATTGCCCCGATTTTATAACCGTCACTCCTGATTGCTTCACAGAGCTTACGAACATCTTTTCCCTGGATCCTGAATTCATCCGCATAAAAATCTGAAATGTCCGGATTTATATTACCGTCTTTTGCCGGAACCTGGTCCCTGGAAAGACCGAGACTTTGCTGGGCGCCGGCAGGAGCAGCAGTCACCGGTATCTGCTTAACGCTGACTTTCCCGGACAATGCCGGCAAAGCATTTCTCAGGCGAAGGTCCACCTTCGGCCTTTCTGCAAGGACAAGCGCGAAAAAAAAGAATATGGCTGCAATGCCTATGTCAAAAATATATTTCCTTGCGAAAAGCTCGATTTTTTCTGTCTGAATCTTTTTCATTTCTCGAGCCTGAAGGCGGATATGGTCATGAGGCACTGGGCGGAGTAAGGTCCGTTTTTAGTAATATCGAACCGCCTTACCACCAGTTTCTTGTCATTCGTATCCAATTCCCTTAGCATGGCAACGATTCCTTTCTGTTCGCCGTTCAGCCTGATTACAACAGGGACTTCGCTGATGGCTTTCAGGTAAGTCGGTTCTGCAAAATCATAACTCCCCAGGGTAAGCCCCTCTTTACCGGCCAGGCCCAAAATCTTCTCAACGACATCCGACTGCAATTCGCTGTAAAGAATGTCCCTGCTATAAAGCGATTTCAGGAAGCCTTCGTTAACCGACGAGCTCTCTTTGTTTTTCCCCTTTGCCTGCTCCTTATATTTTTCGAAGGAAAGCATGCGCACCTTATAGGTGTCCTGATATTCATTCAGAAGGGCCTTTTTCTCCTGCAGCGAGTGCTGAAGAGGCGTTATAACAACCCGAGCTATTATCAGCGCCGCCAACACATAAGCCCCTAATATTTTTAATCTATCCCTGCTCATCATTTCAGCGCCGCTGTAAACATAGAAGTTGAGAAATTGTGAAGTTGTGAAGTTGAGACCCCAAACCCACATTTTCACGCAGTATCCTTTCTCTCATCTTCTCACCTTCGCAACTTCTCAACTTCTGTCTTCATTTCAGTTCCACCGTAAGATAGAAGGTATAAAGCCCTTTATCATTTTTCGAAGGCGAGCCCTTCAATTTCACTGTTTTTACTCCGTCAGTTCTCCCCACGGCTTTCACAACCGCCAGGGGGTCATTCGATGCAAGTGTCAACTCCAGTGTGGTCTCATTAAGTACCATTCTTGTCACATAGCTCTTGTCAGGCAGATTTTTGGCCAACGCCTCCATTACAGGCAACGGCGGACGCCAACCCTTCAGCTTTTCCTTCATCTCGTCCGCAGCCTCCTCGTAATCTTTCTTCTGCCCCACGATTACGGCAGACATGCTCGTAGTCAGCCTTGCAGTCTTTATCTTCACTTCACTGATTGCAGCATCATAATGCCTGCCTGCAACAATAAGGGATATGCCATACGCAACAAAAAGGTATATTACGGACCTGATGCCGACATCAATGTATTCCATAAAAGCCGGTTCTGTCCGGACACTGAACTGTTTAAGATCGAGCCTGCTCAAATTTTCAAGGCAGGCGGGATACCCCCTGGTCTCCTTTTTCACGACCGGGAATCCAAGGTCATTAATAGCGGTAACAGCTTCTGCTCCCCCGTAAAGGTTCACCCTCTTAACCTCTTCCGCATGACTGCTGATCGCCTTGAGAAGCTTCTCTATGTGGCTCCGGCTGACCCGGCCTCTGAATGACGACATGCCGAGAAATCCTTCTTTTGAATGAGCCAGCAAATGGGAGACACCGGCGTCGCCGGCAGAGCCGCTCAAAACACTGATTTCGGGTTCCCCTGATATAAAGGCCATGTCTTCCGGCAATACATAGGTAAAGGGGAGCACACGCTTCAGGTTGTCATATCCAGAACTGTCCCACGCCCATATATCAGCCAGGGTGTAAGCTTCGGTCCTCTCAAAAACATTGAGGAAAAAGGAGGGACTCTTCAGTGGGAACAACTCGCCGATTTCAAGGTTTACAGCTTTCTTCAAATCATCTAACGATGCCGGGGGAAACTTTTTCCTTGTGTGGAGAAAAAGGTCTCTCCCCACAATCAATACTATTTTGCCGAATGC
Source organism: Nitrospirota bacterium (assembly GCA_963710375.1). GTDB lineage: Bacteria > Nitrospirota > Thermodesulfovibrionia > Thermodesulfovibrionales > Dissulfurispiraceae > JADFXI01. The sequence continues at coordinate 197,485 of CAVPZX010000005.1, read as the reverse complement.
TTTGACAGGTTTAAGTGTGTCGAGACCTCCGGATGCAAACAGAGTGATCTTGCTTTCCGCGGGCCCGGCGCCCCCGGAAAGCCTTTGACTTTTTGGGGCGGAAAGCCGGTAAATTTCCACCCCCCCTTTATGCCAGTAACCAATTAGAAGATTGGAGAACTTGCGGGTTAGAGGGTTAGCCAAACCACCGAGCTTTCGAGCTGCCAAATTGCCGAGCTTCCAACCTTCCAATCTCCTAAACATCCAACCCTCCATCAGTCCTTTCCCCAATAAATGACGGAGTATGGATATGTTTCGTTCCATCTTATGTCGATTCCAGCCCTGAGAGAATACACAGGTTCGGGCTTGCCAACATTTATTGTTATATCCCAGAACCGTGAAGGGTTGAAATCGAATCCTTCCCCGGCTATGGTCCTTCGCACAATATTAAAGAGTGTAGAGTTGGAAGTGAGCGGCGCCGTCTTCATATATGCCTTAAGGTTCTGCACTGCTTCCTCGTCGATACCCAGAAAAGCTGCCAGAACCGGATCAGGGGCTGTGTTGGGATTAAAGCCTGAATTGGGAAGCAAGGTCACAAAAGGAGATATTTTTTTGTAGAGCTCCTGGTCCATTCCTCTCACAAATGCGAACTCCTCTTTGTACTGCATCGGGTAATTCCGGGCAGTGTACGGTTTACCCTGGGCCCTGTAATAAGCCTCCTTGGCACCATTGATGTGCACCATGTTGCCCCTGCTAATCCAATCAAGGTAGCTGTCTATGATTGTTGCGCTCTGATCCTGGTCAGGATTTGCGTTGCGCAACAACCTTTGCAGGGCCAAAAGGTCGGGACCGGCAAGAGAAATCATGCCGTTACTGTCCTGGATCTTTATCTCTATATCAGCGCCAACACTGACTCCTTCGTTATTCAGGGGAATGCTTTTCACGCCAAGAAGGTTCCCCCCGTTCATAAAAACAACCTGATCAGGAGCCGTTACACCTGCAAGTATGCTGTATACGAGGGTGTTGTAAGTGGAGACAGCCGTCAGCATCGCTTCGGTCTTGCGTTTCATTCCCTCGGCAGCCTTCAGGTGTTCTTTCACGAGCCAGTTGAACCCGATTCCCACGGTAATAATAACCCCTGTTATCAATAACGCAAGGATGCTGGCGGAACCCCCGGCCCTCTTATAATTATTCATTATAACTTGACTTTCTCATGGAGTTTGTGTTGATGCAAAACAGCATTATCTGTTTTTTGTTCTCAGAAACATAAGTAAGCTTCACCGCAGAGGGCAGCGATCTGTTTTTGCTTCCGTCAAAGTCAGGGGACCACACGGCCTTCCGTGTCATGAAATCAAACCCGAAGAATTCCATATTAATATCTGTAACCCCATCCAGCAGCGGCACGGAATATCCTTTTTTGTAATCGCCTGTGACATACTCCCTGTCCAATTCGTTGTAATCTTTCGTATAAACAGGCAGTTCATAATATACCACAGCATAAAGTCCATTATCTTTTTTCTCCTTCACGATCCAGACAACGACCGGCAGATCTCCCATGACAGGAGACAGAGACACATAGGAAATCCTTTCGCCATCACCGAGGAAATACGGTACAAAGCCCATACCATCTCTATGCACATAGTAATCGACCGCGGAACCGAAGCTGCCGTTGACCCAGATGTACCTGGCCTTGTCCCAGAAATTGACTCCTTTTTCCATTAGGCCGCGATACTGCTTCAGTCCCTGATCCAGCGCCATGGTGGCAAGCGTTACCATGGCGCTGAAAATTGCCATGGCCACCAGCACCTCGATAAATGTGTATCCTCTAAAATTCCCGCGGCAAATGAGTCTCATTAAGCCTGGAACTCCTGAATATATTTATTTTGTAGTCCCTGTTCAGATTTTTATAATCGAGGCGTATGTTCACCTTATAAAGGTACAGATTAAAGGGATGGGACTCCTTGCCATCAGGTGTATCATGTACAGGCCGCACCGTCTCGATTAGCTTGGCGTCCCAATGCATTATAACATCATCACCCATATCTTCGGTCCCGCTCTGTGCTTCCATATCGAGCACCTTCAGGAAGTTGATGACCTGAGGCAGTTTGGACGAGATCAGGTTGGAATCATTCGCCCGTTCCAGATACTGAAATCCGAGCCTGAAAAGATACATGGTCGCTGCGACACCGGCGGTCAGAATCAGGCTCGCGATCATGACCTCAAGGATCAGAAAACCTCTCTCGTTACCCTTTGCCCTTTGCCCTTTGCCCTTTGCCATATTATGCCGATTTCATCACGAGTCCTCCGAAAGGGGCCTGTATTACTATAAGAAAGGTATTGCTATCAGCATACACCTTGATCTGACCCCCGGAAGTAGTACCCGTCCTGTAAAACGTGATGGGGTTGTCTACCTGGATAAACATATCATTAAACCCTCCCGGATCAGTCCCGTCAATGAGCATCCTGCCCTCCTTTGACTCGATAAGCCTATCCCGTCCGTACAAAAAGGCCTCCAACTTCAGGGAGCTGACAAAGGTCAAGACCTTTTCCGCTTTGAGGGATGCCTGATAGCGCTGGTAAATGGAATAGGAAATCGGAACGCTCACGGAGAACATCATCCCGATAATGGTGATAACCATGAGTAATTCTATGAGCGTAAAACCCTTTGCCCTTTGCCCTTCGCCCTTTGCCCTCTTCATAATTTTATGTCGCTTGCGCTCATCACTGTCATGATCAGGGAGATAACAATAAATCCCACAATGATGCCGGTGACGGTGATGACCACCGGCTCCACGAGCGCAAGTACTCTTTTGGTCGTGTTTCTGAAACGTTCGTCGAAAATACGGTGAATCTCAAAAAAAATGTCCCTGAGATTGCCGCTCTCTTCTCCCACCCGGATCATGTTCGGCACTATCTCCGGCAGGATATGCACATGGGAAAAAACATCGGCGATGCCTTTTCCCTCCTTGATCTGGTCAATAGTCGGCTCAATGGATGCACGTACTTTTTTGTCCATAATAACCCCCGTGGACAAACGCAGGGCATCGATGAACGCGATGCCGCTGTTGAGCATAGAGTACATAGAATAGGAAAACCTGGACAATTCGAGATAGAGAATCAGGCTGCCGAAGAGAGGAATATAAATTAAGTATGAATAGGCCTTTGAAAGGACCTTTTTTGTATTCACTACCTTCAGCATTACGAAAACCAGCGCAACAGCAAATGAGATAAAATAAAAATTTGTGATGCTGAGAAAATTGCCTATGGAATAGAGGATCTTTGCCGTAACGGGAAGGGTTGCATCATTTTTGCCGAAAATGCTGAAAAATCGCGGTATGATGAACTTGAATATAACAAAAATGACAAGCATACTGGCGCCTATCAGAAAAGAAGGATATGCGAGGGCGTTCTTTATTTCTCCCTTTAACTGCATTTGGAACCGCTGGTATTCAGCGATGTTCTCAAAGGCCGACCTCACATCACCCACACTTTCTCCGGCATGGATCATCGTGGTGCTGAGCAGGGTGAACTTCCCCGTGTCGGAAAAGGCCCGCGATATAGTCTTGCCGGCCTTGATATCCTTCAGGATAGTCGAGAGGGTTTCCCTGATTTGTAAAGACGAACTGGAATTGACGATGATTTCAAGCGCCCTGTCTATCTTTATTCCGGATTTGAGGAGTATGCTCATTTCACGGAACACGTTATAAAGGTCTGCGTCCCTCGCCTTTTTCCTGAAACCGCGCATTTTTGCGGCCCTCGCAGCCACCTCATTTATTTCTACTACGGTCAAGTCCCGCTGTTTAAGGAGATAGAGTGCCTCCGCAGAACCTCCGGCTGTTATACTTCCCGCGATAACTCTGCCGGCAGGGTCGAGACACCTGTATTTGAAATCCATCAGCTCACCCTCAATATCTCTTCTATGGTAGTAAGTCCCTTCATCACCTTCAGTAAGCCATCCTCACGGAGCGACCGGAAGGAGTGTCTTTCCCTGAGAGCAGCCCGCAGCGTTTCGAGAGAACGGCCTCTGAGGAATGTATCCTTAAGATCATCGGTATAATCAAAGCACTCGAAGATGGACATCCTGCCCTTGTACCCGGTCCCGGCGCAGGCGGGGCAGCCCTTACCCCTTTTGAAAACCATTTCGCCGCCCAGCAGGTGCTTGAACCTTCCATATAGAGAATGGAGGTCAAACTCCGTCAATACCTCATCGGGCACATGGCAGATATCAGTGCATTTCGGACAATTCTTTCTTATAATGCGCTGTGCTATAACCCCTATAACAGAGGCGTTCAACAAATAATCTTCCAGTCCCATTTCCATCAGCCTGAAAAGACTGCCTGGAGAATCGTTGGTGTGAAGAGTAGAAAGAACGAGATGTCCTGTAAGCGCAGAATGAATGGAAATTTCCGCCGTCTCCCTGTCCCTGATTTCACCCACCATAATGACATCGGGATCGTGTCTGAGAATAGAACGGAGGGCTGAGGCAAAGGTCAAACCGATCTCGGTTTTAACCTGAATCTGGTTTATTCCATCGATCTGGTACTCCACCGGGTCTTCCACAGTTATGATTTTCCTGTCAGTGTTGTTCAGGCGCGTAAGCATTGAATAAAGCGAGGTGGTCTTGCCTGAACCGGTGGGGCCTGTCACCAGGAGAATGCCGTATGGCTTTGCTATAAGATCAATGATTGTCTTCGCATGGTCCGATTCCATGCCAAGCTGCATGATATCGAAAGTAAGCCGTTCCCTGTAGAGCAGCCTCATCACAACGCTCTCGCTTTTCACCATTGGGATGGTGGACACCCTGATGTCGAGGAAAATGGATGCGATTTTGGTGCTGAACTTGCCGTCCTGGGGCAATCTCTTCTCTGCTATGTCCAGGGCGGAAAGGAGCTTTATCCTCGATACAACAGCAAGGTAAAAGGCATCTTCCAGCGAGTCGATATCATGGAGTATTCCGTCGATCCTGAACCGCACCCGGTACTTGTCCCCTACCGGCTCTATATGGATATCCGTAGCCCGCAATTCCACCGCCCTGCTCACAAGGTTGTTCAGATATTTGATAACAGGGGCTTCGAACGCCAGCTCCTTCAGGCGCTCAGGCGTGTCATCCACATGAAGGGAAACAAAATTATCGTCCTTGTCCCCTATATATGTTTTGGATAATTCCCTGACAGCCCGTTCGGCGGCAAGGAGAGTAACGACTGAATAAGGGGTGCTTTTGGTTAAATACTCTTCAACGGAATTATTCAGGGGATCGTCAGTGACAAATGTGATAACGCCTTTGTTCCTGTCGAACTGCACAGGGACAAAATGGTTCCTCACAATGAAATCGAGGTCCACTTCCTGGGACAGAGGGATAATTACGCCTTCGCGGTCCGTCTCGTAGTTTTCCCAGTCGAAAACAGGGATGGCCAACTGCTCCGACAATGCCTCCACAAGATGTGTTTCAGTAATTATGCCCTGCTGGATGAGGATCTGTCCGAGGTAGCCGCCGACCTGCTTCTGGACCGTCAGGGCCCTCTCTACATCTTCTTGTTTTACGCTGAACCGTGATATAAGAATCTCGCCAAGAAGCATGCTACCAGTTCTTCAAGATCTTCTCATCGATCTTTCCGTTGGGGCCGAGGGAATAGAGGTCAAATGGTCCATGATCACCCGGACATTTATACTGGTAATCCCTGCTCCATCCGTCCTTGGGGAGTTCCTGTTTTGAAAGGTACGGTCCTCTCCATTTTGTATCGTTTGTGTCGCTGGGTTTGACCAGTTCTGATAGGTCGTTAGGGCACCTGCCCTCATCAAGCATAAAAGACTGGACACTGGAGGAAAGCATCTCGACCTGAGCCTTGGTAATTTCCTCCTTGGACCTCTCGAATTTGCCCATAAGATTGGGCGCCACAAGAGAGGCTATCAGGCCGATAATCATGACCACAATCAGTATCTCAATAAGTGTAAAACCCTGGGCATCATATCTTCTTTTTTTCATCGTCTCACCCCTATACAATACTGCTTATAGGTCATTGTTCATTGGTTATTTGGTTATTGAATAAACTGTTATAAGTTTTCCTGCCACCTGTTACCTATGACCTATCGCCCGTTATATAAAAGGTATTATGTCACTACTCCAGGCAAGAAATCAAAGGGCCTCAAATTTTATGCCTCTCCCACTCCCATGCAGTTTTCAATATATAATCCAGATCATCGAAGCGGGGCTTCCATCCAATGGTCCCTCTGATTTTTGCACTGTCCGCTACGAGGACGGCAGGGTCGCCTTCCCTCCTGCCGGTCTCCACGGTTGGGAAATCAATGCAAGTGATCTTCTTCGCAGCAGCCACTACTTCCCGCACTGAATACCCGTGCCCGTACCCACAGTTGAATACATCGCTGTGCCCGCCTTCCTTGAGATAGCGGAGGGCATCCAGATGGGCAGCTGCAAGGTCATCCACATGAATGTAGTCCCTGATGCACGTGCCATCAGGTGTCGGGTAATCCACGCCGAATATCTCCAATTTCGGGAACTCTCCCCTGGCAGTCTTCAAGGCCCGCGTAATCAGATGCGTCGCTTGTTTGTATGACTGCCCTATCCTGCGCTGTCCGTCTGCACCGGCAACGTTGAAATACCTTAGAGAGACATAGCGGAATCCGTTGTCGGCAAAAGACATGTCCCTCAGCATAAATTCACTTATCATCTTCGTGGTACCGTATGGATTGATCGGCAGCAACGGTGCGGTCTCCGGGACAGGTATGATTTCCGCATTGCCGTATACTGCGGCAGAGGAGGAAAAGACAAAGAGTCCAACATCCGCCTCCCGCATGGCGCTGAGCAGTTCGATGGTCGCCCCCACGTTGTTACGGTAATATTTAAGAGGGGACCGGACGCTCTCCGGCACAATGATAAAGGCGGCAAAGTGCATCACCGCATCAGGTTTAAAATCAACTAGGGCATTCCGCAAGGCAGCCCCGTCCAGGAGGTCAGCAACAGTCAGTTCTCCGTGCAGGACAGCCTCCCTGTTGCCTGAGGAGAGGTTGTCGAAGACTGCCACTGTATGGCCCTCTTCTCCCAGGGCCTTCACCACATGGCTTCCGATGTATCCAGCCCCGCCTGTTACAAGGACTTTCATCTATTTTTTCCCCTCGATTCTTTATTGCACAACGTATTATATAGAGCAAAAAAAACATTTTCAATATTATCACTACTAAGATTTTAGCGGCCGGAGTTGGGATCAATAAAATTTCAAGTTGTCGATTTGCTTAAAATGAGCGTCGGTGGTCAACACTTCAAGATCATACATGCGGGCTACGGCAGCTATCACAACATCCGACATCGGAATCGTAACGCCATTGCGCCTGAGCAAACAGGAGCTTAGGCCGGCGGAATGCCACACTTCCTGTGACGTTTCATAAAAGTGTAACCCCTGAAGTGCTTTTTCAATCACAGAAGCTTCATCATTGTCCCTGATACCCTGGAGGAGTTCATAAACAACGACTCCACAGATTGCGGCGCGGTCTTCTTCAATGAGTCTTTTGATCTTTTTACGAGTCTCTTCGTTCTTGCGAAATGATGCAACCCATGCACTTGTATCAATAAGGACCTGCCGATTATTTCCCAAGGATTTGCTGCCTCTTCTTTTCGGCCTTAAGTTCTTCCTCTTCCTGCTTCTCCCAATCAAAGGCAAAAGACTTTTTATCGAGAAGCGCTATGAGTTTCTTCCGCTTCTGCAGCCGCAGGTATTCCTGCATGGCCGTCGTAATAGCCTCGGTCTTTGTTTTGCTGCCGGATTCTTTCTGCACCTGTTCAACCAGTTCATCGGGGATGTTCAATGTTGATCTCATATGCGCCTCCTATATGTATTTATGATATGCACTTTTATAAGTATTGTCAATGAACCTAATTGCCAGGGGGTTACCACAAACCTCTTTCACTTCGACCGTTACTACGGGGTATACAGAGGGGTTAAATCCTCACCAAGGATAGATACAGCTGGGTGGATGAAGTGTCAGGGGACCGCGGGCAGAGGGATTTCGTCCAACGCCCGCACATCCTTGACTATCACGATATTGCCGCCCTTTTTGAGATAAACTACATGTTTTATCATAGCGTTCTGTATCATTCTTCTGCATGAGAGACACGGCTTGCCCTCGGCAAATGTGTCGTCTTCTTCAAAACCGGCAATATAAATAATTGCGTCCTTCATCCTCTCAGGAGAGCCATTTACAATTGCGTTCTGCTCCGCATGCACAGCCTCGCACAACTCATATAGCTTACCCGAAGGGATATTGAGTTCCTTTCTGCGGCAGGTCCCCTTGTCAATACAGTTTACGGAGCCGCGCGGTGCGCCATTATAGCCGGTGCTCACAATAACATTGTCCTTGGCGATTACAGCTCCATATCGTCTCCGCAAACAGGTGGAGCGGGATGCAACCACCTTTGCAATCTCCAGGAAATCCTTAAAAGCTTTATAAGTACTATGTAAAGATGGTATAACTATCAGATAAATAATATTATTTGATACTAATATATTTATTATATGTAAACATAGTAGTGTAAAGAATCTCCTTATTTAGATTTGTCATATTCAACTTTATATAGTTCTTTATCCTGCGTCAGATCGTCCAGTTCCTGCCAATCTTTCACCCAATCGGATACAGAATAGACAGTCAAGCTATTATCAGGATTGTTGCCTGCAAACCTGCAGATGCCGGCATTGATAATCATCTTTTTGCATAATAGACATGGATAGGCTTTGACAGCATCGAGCTCACTATCGGTTCTCTTCCCAGCATACACATACATATTCCCATCCAATACTGAAACCCCAGCCCTTGCTGCGTTAATTAGAGCGTTCATTTCTGCATGTACACTGCGACACATCTCGTAACCACGCCCGGACTCAATGTTGTTCTTACGTCTTATGCAGAAACCTAAGTCTACGCAGTCTTTAGTTTTACGAGGTGCGCCCACATATCCCGTTGCAATTATTTGATCTGCCTTTTCTATAACGCAGCCTATTTCAACATTCAGGCACGTGCTTTTTTCAGCAACCGTTTTAGCAATGTTTAAATAGTACTGGTCTTTAGTTAGTTTAGTCATAGTATCGTTGATCCTCCCGTAATGTTAGATGTCACAATCTATGATACCAAATATATGAAGATTCCTACACATTTTTGACCTATTCCGATGCAAACTTGCCACCTGTTCAGGTCAATCTGCCGCTAATTCCGATCTATTCCTGCCACTTATTCAGGCGAGAGGTTGTCAGGGGGTGGCAAGGGAAAAGACCCAAGCTGTTAACAAGGCGCATGCACCATCCCCAAAAAATTCTCAGAGGCACAGACGCCCGACCATTGCATAAGTTCCGATATGGGCATAGCGCCAAACATCGAGTCCGCCGTCTCAATTGAAGAGAACAAAATGTTATAGTAATCGGCGGGGCTATAGTAGGAATTTTTTAGCATATCATGAAAAAGAAAAATAAAAAAACAAACAAGACAAGCAATACAGAAAAACGCCCCATGCCTATATCGCAAGAGTCTTTCAGCCCACGGTCATCGCCAAATAACACCCTTGTGCATATTGCCTGCATAGTCTTTATAATTCTCATCATCTATTCCAATACCCTCAATGCTCCGTTTCAATGGGATGAGGATTTGTTTCTTGTCAGAAATCCAATTGTAAGGGACCTTCATTATTTCGTAAACCCGTCGGATGCACGAGGGTTTGAATATTACAATTTCCTCGTGCTCCGATATATCGGCTTTCTCACCTTTGCACTTAATTACAAGATGCACGGCTTCTCTGTGACTGGCTACCATATTGTCAATATAGCTATCCATGTTGCAAACTCTATTCTGGTTTATTTGCTTGTTTTATTGACATTCAGAACGCCATTTTTTGCCAAATCGTCAATGAAACAGAACTCCCTGTATATTGCTTTTTTCTCATCAATGCTGTTTGCAGTTCATCCTCTTCAAACAATGGCAGTGACCTATGTATTTCAGCGGGTTGCCTCTCTTGCAGCGTTTTTCTATCTACTCTCCCTGACCGCCTATATATCATCTCGGCTATCTGTGGGCAAGCAACAGAGACTCTTTTATTACAGCATATCCTTCATTTCAGCGGTGCTGGCGATGAAGACGAAGGAGAATGCCTTTACGCTGCCATTGGTAATTACTTTGTACGAGTTCCTTTTCTTTAGAGCCGCTCTGAAAAGTAGAATGATTCCCCTTGCCCTCATGCTTCTCACCATGAGCATAATTCCGCAGACACTTATATACCTGAAAGGAACTGCCGGCGCAGGGATAGACCCTCTTCCGGGCTATGTCTCCGTCGTGTTCTCTCGGCCAGAGTATGTGCTGACCGAGTTCAGGGTTATTGTCACATACTTGAGACTACTGTTTATGCCGGTGAATCAGAACATTGATTACGACTATCCGGTGTTTAAGTCTGCCTTCGACCCTCAAGTGTTGCTGTCCTTTCTGTTGCTCTTCACGCTCTTTGGACTGGGTATATATTTAGTGCTGAGGACTGAGAAAAAAACATGGATTAAGTGGAAAGGACTGAATACTCAGCCGGCGGTCCACGGCATTCAGTCCTTGTCTCTCAGTGCTGAATCCTCTGCCCTCAGTACTGAGTTTCGCCTTATCAGCTTCGGGATTCTGTGGTTTTTTATCACCCTTTCCGTCGAATCAAGCCTTATCCCGCTTACCAGGCTTATAGATGAGTATAGAGTGTATTTGCCTTCAGTGGGGATAAGTATTGCTGTGGTTACAGGGGCATTTCTGATAAAGACAAGGGTGCATTCACTCAAGGCAGGAAAGGGCATACTGGTGATGCTTGTCCTAGTAGCAGGAGTTTTGGCAATTGCCACATATCGGCGCAACGAGTTGTGGGGAGACAAAATCAGACTATGGGAAGACACTGCTAAGAAATCTCCCGGTGATGTAGCAGTGCATAATAATCTTGGCGGCGCCTATGAAGATAGCAATATACCTGACAAGGCTTTGGAGCAGTTTCTGATTGCTGTAAACCTGAGACCGGATATCGCGGAGATACATTTTAATCTTGGACTGGCCTATTATAAAACAGGACAAATGGAAAAGGCGCGCAGGGAATTAATTGCAGGATTAAAGATAAAGCCGGACGACCAAAGGGCTCAGCAATTGCTAATAAAGGTTTCACTGTGAAGGTTATCAGGCAATGTTTGGGCTTTCTCCCTCGGGGATAGCTCTTTAAATTTTCTGAACCTGTTGCATTTAACCAAGCAATGAGTAAAGCCCGTCCCTCGGGGTCAGGCTTGAAAACGTGAATATGAAAGAATGCAGTTTTACCACCGGGTAAGATCAACCCACCCACTGGTTAACACTTCGTAAATCCGCAGTTGCGGCATATTGCGCAGCCGCCTTCATGCTCAACAGCGCCGCCGCATTCAGGGCAAGCGCCGATCAGCATGATATCGTGTTCCGTCGACTTGCCGTTGCCCTTATCGCCGCTTGTTGCTGTATGATAGTACTTCTCAAGGGCCTTGGCAATTGCGTCGGAACATGAAAGCACTTTGCCGCCCTCGTTCCATGAGGGTTGGTGGCACGAGATGCCTTTTAACTGCTGCACAATCTCTTCCGGCTCGACATTCGATCTCAGGGAAAGCGAGATGAGTCTTCCGATTGCTTCTGCCTGGCTTGAGGCGCAGCCGCCTGCCTTGCCGATATTGGTGAACACCTCAAAAGGTTTGCCGTTCTCATCCTCGTTAATCGTTACATAAAGGTTGCCGCACCCTGTCTTAAGCAGCCGTGTGCAGCCTTTAATGACATGGGGCCGTTTTTTTGGAGTGATTTTCGCCGGGACCTGCTGCTTTTGCTCTGTCTTCTCTTCGCCTTTTCCTGTAGAGAGTACCTGCTCTTCCCTGGAACCGTCACGGTATACCGTTACGCCTTTGCATCCCTTCTTATATGCCAGCATGTAGACATCTTCCACGTCTTTTGAAGTGGCCGAATGAGGAAAGTTCACCGTTTTTGATACAGCATTGTCCACATATTTCTGGAACGCTGCCTGCATCTTTATATGGTCCATAGGAGTTATGTCGTGGGCCGTGACAAATACCTCGCGCATCTCCTGAGGGAATTCTTTGAAATTTGCGATAGAGCCTGTCGCGGCAATCTTTTCTATGAGTTCCCTGCTCCATAATCCTTTCTCTTTGGCTTCTTTCTCAAAGAAAGGGTTCACCTCTATAAGTTTAGTGCCTTCCATCACATTTCTTACAAACGATACCGCAAAGAGCGGCTCTATGCCCGAGGTGCAGCATGCGAGAATCGAAAGGCTGCCCGTTGGCGCAATCGTAGTGACAGTTGCATTCCTTACAGGCATCTCATCCCGGTAGATACTGTGTTTATGGTTTGTAAATACGCCGCGCTCTTCAGCAAGGGCACAGGAAGCCAGCCTCCCTTCAGTCTGGATGAATCCCATCACCTCTTCTGCCAGACCTATAGCAGCTTCTGAATTGTAGGGTATTCTCATCTGGATAAGCATATCAGCCCATCCCATGATCCCTAGGCCGATTTTTCTATTTGCTTTTGTCATTTCCTCAATCATGCGGAGCGGGTACTTGTTGACATCAATAACGTTGTCGAGGAAGTGCACAGCCTTCCAGGTAACATCTTTTAAGCGGGACCAGTCGGCAACACACCGTCCTTCATCATTAATTTTCACCATTCTCGAAAGGTTTATAGAGCCAAGATTGCAGGATTCATAAGGCATCAAAGGCTGCTCGCCGCATGGGTTGGTTGACTCAATCTCTCCCAGCTCAGGAGTCGGGTTTGATGAGTTAATCCTGTCCAGGAAAACAATTCCTGGCTCGCCGTTTTTCCAGGCCTGTTTGATGATGGTCTCAAATACCGACCTTGCCTTTAGGCTGGCAATGGTCTTTCTGCTCCTCGGGTTCTGGAGTTCATACTCCTTGTCTTCTTCAACCGCTTTCATGAAGGGCTCGGTCAGCCCCACAGAGATATTGAAATTGTTAAGCCGCTTGTTGGAGTCTTTGCAGGTCACAAATTCGAGAATATCGGGGTGGTCAATTCGCAGAATACCCATATTAGCGCCCCTTCTCGTACCACCCTGTTTCACCGCTTCTGTGGCGTTATCGAATACTGTCATGAACGATATGGGCCCCGAGGATATGCCCTTGGTCGAGCCGACTACATCTCCTTTCGGCCTGAGTTTAGAAAAACTGAAGCCGGTGCCTCCACCTGATTTATGAATGATAGCGGCATATTTTACAGCATCGAATATGGATTCCATGGAATCATCCACCGGGAGCACAAAGCAGGCAGAAAGCTGGCCCAATCTCCTGCCGGCATTCATCAGCGTCGGGCTATTAGGGAAAAAATCAAGATAAGTGATAAGGTCGTAAAATTCCTCTTCAACATATTTTACATCCGCTTCTGATTTCCCATATAAGGTATCAGCTGCAGCGACATGACGGGCAACCCTCCGGAAGAGTTCCTCTGGGGTTTCAATGACCTTGCCTTCCTCATTTCTTTTTAAATAACGCTTTTCAAGAACCGTCACTGCATTAGCCGACAGACTTAAAACCCTGGATGCTCTTCCCATAAAGTCCCCCTGTTTTTGTTCCATAGAGTCATCTCCATCCTGATTAAGACAAATTTTAATAAAACCGCTATATTGTATAGTTCTAAACATTAAACCACAATATCTTGTAGGAGTCAAGGAAAAAATTGCTATTTTTGCAATCTCCTGATTTAAAACTTGTTTTACTGTGAAATGCGTGTTAATGGTTTGTTAATAAACATCGGGGACATAAAGGACGTGAAAGGTGAATCGTGAAAGGTGAAAGGAAGGGGAAATGGTGAGTCGCGAATAAAGATGCCAGTATTATGACTTTTCACCTTTCACTTTTCACGTTTCACAGACTTTGATGTTATTATAATCTGATGAAGTTCTGTGTAAATGACAATGACGGAAACGCCCGCGCCGGTACACTTGAAACCATGCGCGGATCAATCAGCACTCCTGCTTTTATGCCCGTGGGCACACAGGGAACGGTCAAGGCTCTTTCTCCAGAGGAGCTGAAATCCATAGGCGCGGAAATAATCCTCTCCAATACGTACCACCTATACCTGAGGCCCGGCCACGAAATCATCAGGACGGTAGGAGGACTCCATAAATTTATGAACTGGGACAGGCCTATCCTGACCGATAGCGGCGGGTTCCAGGTTTTCAGTCTCTCTTCCTTAAGCAAGATACGGGAAGACGGCGTTGAATTCAGGTCGCACATAGACGGCTCTCTTCACTTCCTCGGGCCGGAAAAGGCAATGGAAGTACAGTTAGCGCTAGGGTCAGATATTGCTATGGCGTTCGATGAATGCACCCCCTATCCGGCGGAATATCCCTATGCTGTCAAATCACTCGAATTAACCACCAGTTGGGCACGTCGATGTAAAGAATACCTGAGAGAAATGAACTCTTCGCATCTTCTCACCTTCTCACCTTCACAACTTCCGTCTTTATTCGGTATCATACAGGGCGGTATGTATAAAGACCTGCGTACAAGAAGCCTCGAGGAGCTGTCAGGCATAGGGTTCGACGGGTACGCTGTGGGAGGATTAAGTGTCGGAGAACCTAAAGAGGAGATGTATGAAATCATTCAATTCATTGCCCCGCTCATACCGCCGGGCAGTCCCAGATACCTTATGGGAGTAGGCGATCTGCTCGATGTGCTAATAGCGGTCGAAAACGGCTTTGACATGTTCGATTGCGTCATGCCCACGAGAAATGCCCGCAACGGGACGCTCTTCACCAGCGGGGGCAGGATCAGCATTAAAAGAACCGAATTCAAAGACGACGCTGGACCCCTTGATCCATTCTGCTGCTGCAACACCTGCCGGAATTACTCGCGGGCATATTTAAGACATCTCTTTCTTGCCAAAGAAATTCTCTCTATGCGCCTCAATACCCTGCACAACCTTCATTTCTATCTCAACTTTTTCAAAGAAATGCGGGAGGCAATACGCAATAAAACATTCGGCGCTTTTAAAAAACAGTGGGAAGGTATATTTCAGGATAGGGAAAAATTATGATATACTAACGCCTATGGAATGCATATCAGCGAGCAATGAGAAATATTGCAATTGCACCTACAGTTCCTGTGAGCGGAAGAATAAATGCTGCGAATGTCTTCGTTATCACAGGAAAAACGGGGAACTGCCCGCGTGCTTTTTCAATGCGAAGTTCGAGCGCACCTATGACCGTTCTCTCGAAAATTTCTTCAGGATGCACGGCAGATAAACGGGGCAAGCACCAGCCGGTGTGGTGGAATGGCAGACGCGACGGACTCAAAATCCGTTGAGCTTCGGCTCATGAGAGTTCAAGTCTCTCCACCGGCACTTTATTTTCTTAGACATTACCGACTTACGCTCACGCCGCTTAAATATAACGCATTTCAGCTATTGACATTGCTGCGCCTTTTGATGGGCAGCGTTATATCCAGAGAGTAACTTTGCCGTAATTAATGCGCTGATATAATACATCAGCGGAATAAAGGTCAGGATATTACGGTCCACTGCCTCCAAATTCAGAGCAAATACGAACTCGCTTGTAGCGAGGTAAAGTGAAAGGTACATACCCATTACCATCAATAATGGGAGCAGAAGGTATTTCAATTCAGAATTGAAAATAGATCCGATACCCAGTGACACAATTGCTAGGAAGAACGAGAAAACAATATTGAAGTTGGCCGAAAGAAATATCTGATCCAATATCACCCTTATAACTTCGCAATGAACTACCGGAGAGATCAACACGCCGCGGCCTCCTATGCTGAAAAAGAGCAAAAAAACATACCAGGATGTCCCAATAACGATTATCGGGATAAGATAGACACAAATATTAGTGAGAAAAGTTCTTATCGGGTTTTTCTTCAGGAAAGCATACAGAAATAGAGTTGCGCTTAATGCCAACGTGAAAAAAAGGCCTTCCATCTTGGTCCATAGACATAAAGCCGCAAACATCCCTATAAGCAGAAGGAACCCATAATTATTATCTATTTGCTGCTCAGACTTTTTCATATATCTCTGAAAGCAAATAGCTGCAGAAAGTGCATAATAAGCAAGAGTCAGTTCCGCATAAGCATCAAGGGCATGGCGCGTAAGAAGAGGAACAGTTGAGACGGAAAAAGCTGCCATAATCCCGATAAGTAAATTAGATTCTCTTTTGACAGAAAAAAAGAGCAGAACAACAACCCCTACGAAATAAACGATATCCCAATATTTCATATAAACTTCATGTATATCCCCAAGACAAATCGAAATCCATACTTGCATCAAGGGGACATTTAAGGGGTAATTCGGGAAAGTCCTATATCCTTTGCTGAAGAAGTGCTCATTCCCTGGATCAAGCGCTAAGCCTTTCTCATAGAAAAAAAACTTAGCGCCCGAACTCCAGATATCGAGGCTGTCCCATGCATTTACCGGTAACACTGCACCTTCATAAATTACAAACAGGAGCTTGAGAAGAATCCAGCCGGCAATAATCAAAATAAAAAAAGACCGAACTTTGGATGACTTAAAGAAGGAAACTTCTTCCTCGTTAAACAGCGAGATATTCAGTATGTCCTTAATAGAGTAGTTGGCCTTTAAGAGCTGCCATGTACATAGAACTGCCGTCAATATCTGTATTAAGGATAAGATCAACAGGGAAAACTTAATCTTCAGCAATGCAGTAATGAACATTTCAAAAGTTAGTATTCCCATGCCGAGACCAAACCCCAGAGAAAACCTCTCAAAAAAACTTTGGCCGGTATCGCAACGTGAAAAATAGCAGACAAGCAGGAAGCCTGTCACGGCCGGCAGAAATAATGCATATGCAAGCATTATTATTTCCACTCATTCCTCACTGTTTAGCGTGGGTGTTTTTCTTTTTAAACAAAAAAAAGGTGTCTCCGTAAGAAGTAACGAAGTCAAGATTATTCTCCACGATGTTTCTATCTTTCCCAAACAAGACATGTTGTACCGAATCGAATACCATGTCCTTATGGTTAAACAAAATAATATAATTTGGGTTATCAGAGATTTTTATCGGCTGCAGGTAGTATCTGAGCAACATCCTGTCATAGTAAGAATAGTCTGATAAGATTTTTATTGTTTGGGTCAAAGGCACCTTTTGTTTAATTTCCTGGGCAAGCAAATGTAGGCCCCGCATATCCGCAGCGGCGTCCGGGTCTAGGCTTTCCAGAGGACCTTTCATGTTAAGCTGCCATATGTTGTACCATCCATAATCCATTCTCAATGTAAACAACAAAATCCCCACGACAAAAGCTGAAAGCACGGACTTTGTAATAGCATGCCTATTGGTTTCATTGCGATGCAGCTTCTGAAAAGTAAATATACTTATAGCAACAAGAACAAGAAAAATATACAGGGGGATGAGGAATGAAGTCGCTCCTATTGCAGGAGTATCAACAAAATTTATCGTCGTCCCTTTTATAGTGCCCACTCTCCAAAAATTACTCCACATCATTCCCGTCATATCGCCCTATACCCGAACTGCAAATTTTGCATTCCGATGCCTCTGAAATATGCACATTTATCCTCTTTCGTTAATCTATTTTTTCACCGGCCTCAACGAGTTTTTTTGAGTTTACCCATAATTTATCGCTTTGCCGTTTCCGCCGTTGTTATCGCCATTCCCCCCTCCGGCGATACTTCCGCCGGTGCCGCCGAATCCTTATATTTGCCCTAAGCCCCCACTTACTTTTCAGAAATGCTCACGATGCGAGTTTGTACTGACTAATGCAGCTAAGATTAGCGGTGACTCGTAACATTGACTTTTTGACAGTACTGGTTAAGACCGCAGATGCTGCATAAAGGCGAGATGGGTTTGCAAATATTCTGTCCAAAAGCCACAAGAAGCCTGTTAATGACTTTCCAGTATTTACGGGGAAGCTTCTCTCTTAAAGCAACCTCTGTCTCGTCAGGACTCTTGGTTTTAACGTATCCCCATCTATTTGTAATCCTATGCACGTGAGTATCCACGCAAATGCCGGGTTTATCGTAGCCCAGGACAACCACAAGGTTAGCGGTCTTTCTGCCCACGCCGTTAAGGGTGAGGAGTTCTTCTATAGTATCGGGCACTTTTCCTCCATACCGCTTAATTATTTCCCTGCTTATTGCCTTGATCCTCTGCGCCTTCACGCGGTAAAACCCCACCGGGTAGATCGCTTTTTCTATTGTCTTCACCGGTAGGCCGGCCAGCACTTCAGGGACCGATGCCAGGGCAAACAGCCTTTCAGACGCTTCGCCGGTTGTCTTGTCCTGTGTCCTTAGGCTCAGAAGGCATGAAATAAGCACTTTAAAAGGGTTCCTGTCACTGCCGGCATAATTTTCTAGCCATGGAGTACTGAGACTTTTTACCTGCTTTGTTAAGAGAGGCCACGCTGCGGAGAGCTCTTCAGCGGTCATTCTTCAATGGTTATCGCTTCAACCGGGCAATTTTCTTCAGCAGCTTCGCAGCAGCCCACGAACTCGCATGCCTCTTCGTCGATAACTTCCGATTTAGCGGTTATCTCGCTGAGGTGGAACACAGCGGGACAAATCTCCTCGCAATTGCCGCAGCCGATGCACTTTTCTTCATCAACTATAACAGTCATGGTTCCTCTAAAATCCTTCCAAACCAAAATCAACCACAGAGACACAGAGGCACAGAGATATGCTCCAAGTAGAGAAAGAAAAAGTCTTTTCTTTAATTAGCCATCATTTGATTTCTCTGTGTCTCCGTGTCTCTGTGGTTTCTTTTTTGTTTTTTTATAATTCTTCGATTATCATCGCCGCCAGCAGCGGCACCATTATCTCATGATGCCCTGTGAGCGCAAAACATTGCCCTTTCGTCATTGTCGGCCTGTGCAGTACATTTTCGCGGGGGCGGTAGTGCTGGACAAAATCCATGTTTACAGTGGTAAACGCTTCAACCCTGTTTCCAAGATTCCGCGCACTGTTCAGGGCCTTAAGGAATACCTCGGGCAGAAGAACAGCTGAACCGAGGTTGATATAAACTCCGCCTTCGAGATCGGCCGCAACCGAGGTAAAAAGCCTGAAATCCCTGAGGCTCCCCTTACCAATACTTGCACCATCAGCCTCCGGATGCATATGAATAATATCTGCGCCCAGCGCAACATGGACGGTCATGGGAATATCAAGCCTGAAGCCCCAGCCGAAAATGCTCTTCTCTTTAAAGGGAAAAGATGAAGCATCTATATATGAACCCACTGAGCGGCCTATCCCATCACCCTTTTTTACGCCTTCAGAGATGGCCTTGTTCAGCATACTGCCGGTTTCCCTGCCCATGCCAAAGGAGCCGGTGCAAAGCTCCTGCGCCACATCCTCCGAGGTACGCCCGATAAAGGCAATCTCAAAATCGTGTATGATACAGGCTCCGTTTGCTGCGACAGCGGTAATAATTCCGCGCTGCATTAAATCAATGATCAATGGCGAGAGACCCACCTTTATTGCATGGGCTCCCATGCCCAGGACCACCGGCCTGCCGTTTCTGTACGCCTGCACCACTGCCCGCACTACGGCTTTTATGTCACTTGCGGCAAGGAAGTCAGGGAGGCTGCCTGCGAAATCTTTGAGCGAACCGCCCTTAGTGTGCGGGAGGGCCGCCTTATCTATGGACACTTTGCTGTGGCGGTCTGTAATGGAATAAGTTTTTAGACCGCTGGGGTCAGCCGGAGTATATTTCATATGACAGATTTTAGCATAAACATTGATTTTCTGTTAAGATTTATGATATTAATATAACTTCGTAGCAAACAAAATTAAGCACAGACGGTCTCGTAAAAAGTTCATAGGCAAGGCGCGCAAGTACTTAGGAATGAGGCGTACTGTTGGGTACGCCGCAGTGACTGAGTACGCAGTGCAACGCCCGGGGTCCCTGGCAAGTCACAGACTTGCTGGGGTGGAACGTAGTATATGAGCTTTTTACGAGACCGTCACGAGGAGGATATATAGTGGCAGCTAAGTCAGCACCTAAAAAAAATCTCTCGGCTATAAAGAAAGCCCGCCAGGATGAAAAAAGAAGACTGCGCGGTCAGTCGGTGCGGGCAAGCATAAAGACCCAAACCAAAAAAGCAGAGTCCGTGCTATCCGGAAAAAACAAAGAAGAGATAGGAAAGGCTTTGAAAGAGGCTGTCAGCACTATCAGCACTGCTGCGTCTAAGGGTATAATTCATAAGAATACCGCATCCAGAAAGATCTCAAAGCTCGCAAAAAAAGCAAACGCAGCGCAGAAAAAAGATTGAAGGTGAGAAGTTGGGAGGTTGGGAAATTGAGATCACACCTTCACATCTTCTCAACTTCTCATCTTCGGAGTTTTAAGCAGCTTAACAAGCAGATCTTCGATAACATACTTGTGCGATGACTTTATCGCAAAGTCCGCCTCATGCAAGAGCCGGACTGTCTGGACCGGCCCGGATGCATCTTTTTTCTGGTAAGCGTACCCTTGCCGTCCATAATAATAATTCAGAGCGCCGAGCAGCATTTGAGGTTCCTGATTTTTAGTGACGTTCTCAAATATCCTGAATACCTCCTTCGCATCTTTTCTCTTAAGCGCATCAAGAAGGTCAAAGGCGGTATACTCAACTCCAGAATAGATGATGCTCTTCAGGTCGGCAACGTCAATGACACGGTCGCTGATAAAACATGCAAGCTTTTCTATTTCTGCAGAGAGCATGCCAAGGTCAGTCCCGGCCATAGTAATAAGATATTCGACCGCGCTGTCGGTAAGGCGCACCTTCTTCTGTTTGGCCTGCTCCTTTATCCACAGGTGAAGGTCCTTTTCCTGGACTGTAAGAGCAATTGTCTTAATGCTTCCTGATGCCGCTGCACTAAAAAGCTTTGGCGATGCACCTGTATGGAGCATTACCAAAAGCGCAGTATCAGCAGGATTAAGCAGGTAAGCCTCGATCTTTTGCACATCCTTTTTGGCAAGTTTCTGTATGTTGTTGATAACAACTATCCTTCGCGCGGATATAAACGGCATCGTGTTCACGATATCCACAATCTGTTCTACCGGAATCGTATCGTCAGGCGACTTAATGTCGTACACGTCAAAATTAAATCCAACTGTATCCCTACACTGCTCTTTTATTCCGGAGATAGCCTCATAGAGCAGAAAATCTTCTGATGAGTATAAGAGATACACCGGGGAGGGCATCCCCTTGGAAAGTTCCTGATGAAATTGCTTTATGCTCATTCAATATCCGAAGATGAGAAGTTGAGAACGTGTGAAGGTGTGACTTACGAAGGCCGGTTTGCTCAACTTCGCAACTTCCCATCTTCTCACCTTCATATTTTCCATTACCTATTGCCTGCCGGTTTTTGCAGTTCGTCCGGATACGCCTCCTCAAGAAGTATCCGGTTGAGTTTCACCCGATTACCGCCTTGCGCATTCTGTCTGATAAGCTGCATGGTCTCATCGCTGAGCATGACATGGGCAAAACGCTTTTCATCAAAAATGTCCTTGTTCTGGATTATACTGTTTAACGCATTGGCCAGTGCAGTCTTGAGCTCCTTTGCCGAATAATCGAACTGGTTATAGGCATCTATTTTGCGTTGAAGGTCCGGAGTAAATTGGTCCCGTAAATATTCCGAGAGCGGGTCTTTTGCATCCCTCAGCTTGACGATAAGGCCCTCCACATTTTTTATATCGTCAGGCTTAAACAGCAGGCTCGCAAAATTTTTGGGAGTATTGTAAGTAACAAGGCTGACTAACGTCTGCGCCAGATTTGCCATAGCGCTGGCCTCCGCGAGCTCTTTTTGTGTCATAATTTCCTCGAGCGGGTCAGTGGTGTTAGCGTTGAAATAAGTGATAAACGGGCTGTCCGCCCCAAGTGGAATCGATTTGCCGCTTTCCGTATCAACAAGTTTAAAGCTCCCCTTCATCACGATCTGATATTGTGTCGCAGCGAGGTTCACTTCGGTTGTAGGGATCAACTCGAACCGGTATATCTCACCCTGGAGCCTGTAGCGGGCAATGGAGCTTACCTCGTAACCGTGTTGGGAAAAGGTCTCTGCCAATGCCACGTGACACCTGTCCTGAAGTTTGGGCTCAGATGTTTTATTCTCTATCGTGCCGATAGAAATGGTCTCAAAGGGAAGGTTGGCCCTCGTTTGAATGGTATACCCGCAGCCGGAACAAAGAATGCAGCAGAAACAAAAGATGGAAGTTGAGAGCGTGAGAAGGTGCGAAGGTGCGAAGATGAGCAAAATCCCAACCTCACAACTTCTCAACTTCTCAACTTCTGTTTTACTCTCACCTTCACAACTTCTCACGCTCTCACCTTCCATCTTTCGTCCTCAAAACTTAATTCCCAAATCGGGAAGCATGGCTGACAGCATACTGACCCTGTTGGTCAAAAGCATAATGCCGAATGCTATCAATATCAGACCACTGAAAATCATTATTACATTCATGAATTTATAAATCTTTTTTGCATGGCTTAGAAACGCATTGATGGCAAGTGTCGAAAGTATAAACGGAATGGCAAGCCCCAGTGAGTAAACGGAAAGGAGTTTCAAGCCGTACGTTGCCGATGCCTTTGAACTTGCATAAATCAAGATAGTGCCGAGAATAGGGCCAATACAGGGTGTCCATCCGGCAGCAAAGCTCATACCGACTAAATATGCTCCAACATAACCCGCCGGCCCCTTATCCATATGGAATCTCTTTTCCCTCATAAGAAAATCAAGTTTCAAAAAACCGGCAATAAAGAAACCGAATACGATAGTCAGGATGCCCCCCACTATCCTGAGATAGTCCTGATACCTCAGGAACAGGCTGCCAATGAAAGATGAAGAGGCGCCGAGCGCAACAAAAATCGTCGAAAATCCCATTATGAAGGCAAACGTGTTGCCCATGGCCTTTGACAGGCGTGGAGATGATTTAAGCTCTGCCAGGGAAAGCCCTGTCACAAACGAAAGATATGCAGGGACGAGCGGCAAAACACAGGGGGAAAGAAACGAAAGGACTCCTGCAAAAAAAGACAGGGTAAAAGAGACGTCTTTCATCGCGCGCAATCCTTGGTGTCGCCTTTTATTTTCTCAACAGCGTGGGGAAGGACCTCAAGAATCGTCTCAAGATTTTCCTTGACCGCTTTGGGGCTCCCTGGCAGGTTTATGATCAACGTTTGTCCTTTCACACCAGCAACAGCTCTTGACAGCATTGACCTGCCGGTCTTTTTCATCCCCTCCATCCTCATGGCCTCTGCAATGCCCGGCACCTGCCGTTCGATCACATCAAGCGTTGCCTCCGGAGTCACATCCCTTGGAGAAAGACCGGTGCCGCCGGTAGTAAGGACAAGGTCTACCTTGCCGGCATATTCCAGGAGTCTCTTTTTTATCAACTCCCGCTCATCGGGCAGCGTATCATAATAGTCGATTCTGCCTATACCTTTAATGATATCTGCGATCAAGGGTCCGCTCTGGTCCGCCCGCTCCCCCCTGGAGCCTTTATCACTCAATGTAAGCACAGCAACGGTGATCATAAAGTGTCACGCATGCTAACGTCTATTTTATCTCCTTTTCTGACCACGCCGCCCTTTAGTATCCATATAAAAATACCTTCTTTCGGCATTACACAATCACCAGCCTCGTAGTAAATAGCGCACCGCGTATGGCATTCCTTGCCGATTTGGCTTACCTCGCCGATAACGTCACTGCCAAGGCGAATCCTTGTGCCGATTGGAAGAGCGGGGAGATCGAGCCCCTCCGTAGTAATGTTCTCGGCAAAATCACCAGGCTGGACCTTGAGTCCCATTGCCTGCATTTTTTGTATGCTCTCAAGAGCGAGCAGGCTTACCTGCCTGTGCCATTCCGATGAAGCATGGGCATCACCCTCGATTCCGAAGTTTTCGCCGATTGTAACTTCATCGACAGGCTTTTTTCTTACGCCCTTTTTATCGCTGACATTTATGGAAACTATGCTTCCCTGCATGACGTCCGCCTCCTTACTTTGAGTACATTTAAAATAACATATCGCATGCTCATTTTAAAAAGGTCGAGTATTTCATTCATTGCTTCATTTTCCCCCGAACGTGCGGATGTTTTAACTTTTCCGGGAAACAGTTGCAGGAAGCAGTTGAATATGCTGCAAAATGCAATTATAGTTGTCCCTCCGTGGATCGGCAGAAGCGTTATAAAAGAGTGTTAGTTTTTTTCAAATTATTTTGGGCAAAAGTGATATTATATTACAAACAGTTGAGTGGCTGGAAAGTTGTCGCTGAGTGAAAAGAGTCAATGATAGCGAATAACGTCAATGCTCCCCCTTTTAAGGGAAGAGAATTAGGTGTAAATAAATCGTGACGATGTTGACGTTGGATGCCTTTTTTAAAAATTGCAGCATAGCTGTTACGGGTGCCGCTGGGACAATCGGTCAGGAGTTAGTGCGGCAACTGCTGCAATATTCCCCTAAAGAAGTTAGAGCCCTGGACAATAATGAAAGCGCACTTTTTTCCCTTGAAGAATCATATAGGGACGAACCCGGGTTTCAGGCTTTTCTGGCTGATGTAAGAGATGATGAAAAGATGATGCACATGTTTGAGGGCCTCGATTTCGTCTTTCATGCTGCAGCTTATAAACACGTTTCTCTGTGTGAGCGGTCCCCTTTTGATGCGGTACAGACAAACATAATCGGTGTGCAGAATGTTATCAAATCCGCACTTGCAAACAGGGTCCGCAAGGTTTTATTCACAAGTTCCGATAAGGCAGTTAATCCAACGAATGTAATGGGGACATCTAAACTAATGGGAGAACGCCTTATAACAGCCGCTAATGCCTTGCGCCAGAAAGACAAGCCGCCTACATTTGCGTCAACACGGTTTGGAAATGTTGCCGGCTCAAGCGGATCGGTGATACCTATTTTTTGCAGGCAGATAATGAAAGGCGGTCCGATAACTCTGACAGACCGGACAATGACACGCTTTGTAATGACTCTTGAGGATGCTGTATGTCTCATTATAACAAGTATGTTCCTGGCTAAAGGCGGTGAAGTGTTTATTACAAAGATGCCGGTATTAAATATAAAAGACTTGGCAGAAGCGATGATATCCCTTTTAGCCCCATTATATAACCATCATCCTGAAAAAATGGCAATTGTTGAAGTCGGTGCGCGGCCGGGAGAAAAATTTTACGAAGAACTTATGAATGATGAAGAAACCAGGAGGGCTTTCGATTCCGAACAATTCCTTGTCGTTTTACCGGCCTTCAAGAATATATATATGGATATCGATTATACCTATAGGGATATTTCACTCACTCCGGTTCTCCAGACCTATAATTCAGCAAACATTCTTCCTATGAAAAAAAACGAGATCGTATCATTTCTCATGCTCCCGAATGTGTTACCGGAAAACGTCTACATTAAATTACCGGGACGGCATAATTCATGAGAGTTCTGATATTAGGCGGCGATGGCTATCTCGGGTGGCCCACAGCAATGTATTTCTCAAATAGGGGACATAAGGTCATTATTGTAGACAATTATTTTAAACGAAAGGCCGCTATGGAACTCGATTGTGAACCGTTAATTCACTGCCCCAATCTAAAGCTGAGAGCAGATTTATGGCGGGGTCTTACAGGAAAAAAAATCAAGATATGTATTGGCGATATTACCGAATACGCATTTCTGTCAAAGATCTTTAATGAATATCATCCTGATGCTGTAATCCATTATGCCGAACAGCCATCTGCGCCTTATTCAATGATAAGCAGGGATACCGCGGCTTTCACGCTGCAAAATAATCTTTCAGGAACTCTTAATGTGGTTTATGCAGTAAAAGAGTTTGCTCCGGAGTGCCACATCGTGAAACTGGGAACGATGGGCGAATACGGAACCCCCAACATAGACATAGAAGAAGGTTGGCTCGAAATTGATCATAAGGGCAAACGCGATAAATTCCTGTTTCCCAGGCAAGCTGGGTCCCTATACCATACAACTAAGATACAGGATACAGACCTTTTGTGGTTCTACGTCAGAAACTGGAAGTTACGCGTTACAGACCTCATGCAGGGACCGGTATATGGTATCTCCACTGAAGAGGTTGACATGGATGAACGTTTAATGCCTAATTTCCACTATGATGAGATTTTCGGGACTGTTTTAAACCGGTTTTTAGTGCAGGCTGTTTCCGGCCATCCGCTTACGGTGTACGGAAAGGGCGGGCAGACACGGGGTTATTTGAATATCAGGGATTCCATGCAGTGCGTCTATTTGTCAGCTATGCACCCTGCAGCCTGCCGGCGAACTCAGGATATTTAATCAAGTTACAGAAATGTTCAGTGTCAATCAACTCGCCGAAAGAGTGCGGGACGCCGGCAAACGAATGGGTTACCATATTAAAGTCAAGCATATTGAAAATCCTAGAATTGAAAAGGAAGAACATTATTACAACCCCAAATATTCAGGTCTGCTTGAATTGGGCCTTGAGCCTCACTTCCTAACCGATGCCGTCCTCGACAATATGCTGAAGGTTATCGAAGCGCATAAAGACAGCATAAACAGGGACGCGATTTTCCGTGGCGTAAAGTGGAAATAATCACCTCCTCTTTCATAGAATTGCAACGGACAGAGGGCCTATGGAAAACCAGTTAGTGTTTCTGCGGTTGTTAGGGGTATTGTCCGGAGCGATCCTCATGCTTTGGTCGTTTGGGCGGTTCAGGACTCACTTTATACGGCGGCGCGAATTCTTTCTTATGTCCCTGTTTGGTGTAGCGCTGATTACTGTCGCTGCTGTGCCAAACAGCATCAATATCGTTGCCGGTATGCTGTCACTTGAAGACAAGGCGTTAGGCCGGCTCATCATGCTGCTCGTCTTTTCAAACCTGCTGCTGTGGGTCCTCATTTTCGGTCTTAGGTCCAAGGACACGCAAAAATCTTTCCAATTCGATCTCCTCGTGAGGAAGTTGGCTCTCAAGAGCTTTGCGCAGAGCCGAGGAGGGCTAAATGGGATAAAGGAGATTACTGTAATCATTCCGGCCTTGAATGAAGCTGAGAATCTGGATATAGTCCTCCCTAAAATGCCACGGGCTGTCGCGGGGCGAGAACTGGGCGTTCTCGTAGTGGATGACGGGAGCACTGACAACACCGTCGAGGTTGTCAAAAGCCACGGCTATCCAGTTGTTTCTAATCCCATTAACCGCGGCGGAGGGGCGGCGCTCCGCCTGGGCTATGATATAGCGGCTATGGGGGGGGCCTCGGTTGTTGTCACGATGGACGGTGATGGACAGCACCTGCCGGAAGAGATCGCTCTTCTTGTTGGACCGATTCTTGCGGACAAGGCGGATATCGTGATCGGCTCCAGGGTACTGGGGAGAAGAGAAAAGGACAGCGCGTTTCGGTGGGTCGGCATCCACGTCTTCACTTTCGTTATTAACATATTGGCGGGAACGCATATAACCGATTGTTCTAACGGATTCCGGGCTTTCCGCGTCTCCTCATTACAGAAACTCCTTCTCTTGCAGGACCAGTTTCATACGGCGGAGTTGATCATCGATGCCGCAAGGAAGGGGATACGGATTTCAGATGCGCCTGTCACAGTGCTGCGGAGATTATCCGGAGATAGCAAAAAGGGGCAGAATTGGTCTTACGGGCTCAACTTTTCAAAGACTGTTCTCAAGACATGGCTTCGGAAATAGGCACGACATACTCCGGCCCGGTTTATCCGGACGGTATGAGTTATCACTCAAGCAATATATGGCGGCAGTTGTGAAAAATAAGTATTTCATGTTTACCTGCGATGTCGAATATTTTGGTCCGCATACCGAAAAAGGTGTTAATAGTTTTCTTGAACTACTGGATGCATATAAAATTAAGGGGACATTTTTTGTTACCTGCCAAATTGTTAATGATTATCCTGATCTTGTTAAAGACATTATCGGCCATGGCCATGAAGTGGCATCGCACGGATACTCCCACCCAGTTGCCGAGCGTACTTTTAAGTTTTTGGACAGCCTTTCGGATAAGGAAGTAGAAGAAGAAGTAGCGCGGTCTTACAATAAAATTGCCGGGAAGGGTTTTAAAGTTGAGGGCTTCAGGGCTCCGGCTTTTAAAATTAGTGATTATGCACTTGCCTGTATTCGGCAATGGTTCCGTTATGATTCTTCCCAGGTGGACTTCATAGTTAGAGCAGGCAGATACAAACGACTTAACGAGGCCCAGGTCCAGGAGAACAATTTTATCAGAATTCCTGTCAGCAGTATCGGGGTAATGAAAATTCCATTTGGAAGCCCCTATTTCATGTTATTGGGTTCTTCTATTAAGAGAGTTATTTCCAGATATTTGGCCGACTCTGTTATTGTAATGTTCTACTGCCATTGCTTTGATTTGGTCCAAAGTTCTCATAGGGCAATAACCCCGCCCCGGGCAATACGCAATATGATTTATTTTAATCTCTGCGGTTCAACGAGGGCAAGAGACTTTTTCAACGCTCTGATTTCTACATCTGTCGAAAAGGGCTTTACATTCATAACATGCTCCCAATTCTGTGATATTCTACAAAAGGATGAGGATAATCGTGCGGGAATTCTATAGAACACTACTTGTGGGCTCAATCAGAAAAAGAGGCTTTTTCGGCACGTTAGTATTTATTTTTTTCGAGTTCTATTTTGATCTGCGGTACGGGACTAATACCACAGGTGTCGTTGAAGTTGATGATCTGAATATTGGGGCTACCGATAGGAAGAATGCATATAAATATCAGGCTGCTAATTATTACATTCTCCAAAAACTTCTCACCACATTAAAAATGGACTTCGGCGACAGTGTATTAATTGACTTCGGCTCTGGAAAAGGCCGCGTGCTTCTGGTAGCACTTGAATACGGATTCAAACGCCTTATCGGCGTGGAAATCTCACAAGCCTTATGTGCTATTTGCGAAGACAATTTGCGCATTTACCGGAGGAATAAAAAGAAATACGACGCCACCAAAGTTGAAATCTCGAATATTGATGCAGCCAAATACCCGATACCGGATGATGCGGATATATTCTTTTTCTACAACCCGTTCGGAGAGGAAGTATTCATCAAAGTCATAGACAACATTGAAGAATCTTTGAGATTACACAGGCGAAGCATATACATTTTATATATCAACCCGGTTTTTAGAGATGTGTTAGAGAATAAAGGATTTCATTGTTTATTAGACCTGCATAGGGAGGCAGTAATATTTATAAAGGATGGCTGAAAATCTTAGCATGCATCAGTCGCATATGTATTCTTTTCAGCCCGATGGTCTTGTAATGCGGCAACTCCACCAATAAAAAAGAGAAAGGGGCCAATGATATGACTTCATTTTATAATCGTCAGCATCGCAAAACCCGTAAAGACAGCTTGGCGGAAAAGCTATTCGACTTGCCCCGGCTCTATCGATTGAAAATAGATTTCGTTACCGCATTTGCGAAATGCCTCCGCCCCATCGTCTACCGCTATCCAGTAAACGTTGCAGATGAGTTTATCCAGAATACTCCGCCCTCCAGTCTGGTTTTTGAAATCGGTTCCGGCGAAGGCTACGTTTACTCATTATTCAAGTCCCATGGGTTGTCTCTCGGTTCCTTCACGGGCAGCGATATCAGCGAAAAAATGGTGGATTACTGCCGTTCGAAGTACCCTGAGTGCCAATGGCTGCACCTGACCCAGCTCCCGTATCCTCTTAAGAACGATTCATTTGACGTAGTGATAATCTGTGGAGTTCTGCACCATCTTAACGATATGGACACGCTTCGGGAGCTTGTAATGGAAGCGGTGAGGGTAGGGGGAATGGTTCTCCTCTATGAACCACTTCAGTCTTCAAATCTTTTTCTGAAGGCCATAAAACGAGTATATTGGAAAATAACGGATGGCGGCAAGTATTACCTGACGCTGGAGGAGTACCATCGCCTTTTTGAATCAGCTGGCGCAAAGGTGATATGGGAAAAATATACAGTTCCTCTTCATCAGGTTTACTTTGCCAAGTTGAGCAAGGCAGCCTGAAAACCGGAGATAATATTTTAATGGAATATCGATTGCTTACTAACAGTGATTTGATTGAGTGGGACGATTTTGTGGATAACCACCCGCAGGGCAGATATAGCCAATTGGGCTCGTATACAACTTTTGTGGAAGAAACATACGGTTTAAAGGGGTACACGCTCGGATTTTATGAAAACGGCAAGCTTTGCGGCATTTTGCCGAGCATATTGGTGAAACCGTTTGCACAAAGCAAGAAACTTGTTTCTATGCCTTTTGCTGATTACGGGGGCATCGTGCTCAATAACGGAATTGTTCTTGAAAGGGATGTCCTTGCGGCTGCGCTTGACATGCTGCTAAAAGGAAGCGGCGCCTCCCATATTGAATTGAAGGGGGTGAAATGCTCCGGCGGTGAAGTGCCCGACAATATATTTTTTAAACAGCCGGATTGTGAAAATGCAATACTAAAGCTCTCGGAGCCTGCCGGCATGTATAAGGCCCTGGACCACAGCATAAAAAAAAATCTGAAACGCGCAGAAGAAAATGCGCTTTCGTGTGAGAATGAATACAGTGAACAGATCATTGAAAATATCTTTTATCCCATGTATCTCGAAAAAATGAAGGAATTCGGCACCGCGCCGCACCCTTTGATCTTTTTTTTGAATATGGTGCGCCTAATGAAAGATAGAGTGCAGCTCTTTACGGCTAAATTCAACGGAGACATTGCGGCGCTCTTGTGGGGAGTGAAAACAAAATCTTGTCTGAACATAATTTTTATTCTTTCCGAAAAAAAGTATTTGGCTTACCGTCCAAATGATTTCGTTCACTGGGAAATGATCAAAGCGGCATATTCAAAGGGTTGTCAATTCTTCGATTTTAGTGTTGCACGGTACGAGGGGCAAAGGAAATATAAAGAAAAATGGGGCACTTCATTTTATGATTATTCTCATTACTTTTATCCTTTAAATAAACGGTATTCAAGCACACCTGCATTTGTAAGACCGGGGTTGCCCAATAGGCTTTGGTCAAAATATATGCCTAAGCGACTCGCTTCATTGATCGGCCCTGCAATTAGAAAAAAATTAGGCAGATAATAATCGCGGAGAAAACATGCTTTCAGTAAAGAATATTATTAAATACCTTAGATTGCTGGGGCTGGGCATACTGGCATATATCATTTATTCATTGGATATTCCCCATGTCATTCAGGTTTTGCGCCGTATAGATATTAGATTAGTTGGTCTCTATTTTCTCTTTTTCTTTCTTTTTTATTTTGTCAAAGTGTACCGTTGGCATATCCTCCATAACCATCTCGGCAAAACTATCAGTTACGCTAATAACGTTAGTCTCAATATCGAGTCGTATTATCTTGGATTTTTTACACCAGGAAGATTCGGGGATGTCGTGAAAGTTATCCTGATGAAAGAGTATTTTGATATCGAGGCCAAAAAGGGAATTGTCATTTATCTCCATGACAGATTTCAAGACCTTTTTTGCATGTGTCTTTTGGCGGTTATCGGGATTTTTTTTGTAATTAACTATCATTTTCCCTCGCTGCTCTATCTGGTCCTCGGTCTGGTTTTTATGACCTTTATTTTCAAAAACCGTCTGATCAATTTGGTGCGCCGGTTATTCAATATGTCTGTAGATATGTCCATTGATGCTTCGATCGAAATTAAAATGATGCTTCTTAATGTGGTGATCTATGCCTTGTACTTCCTGCAGTTTTACGTTTTGGCAAGATCACTGGGGATAGTTGTCAGCTTTACATATCTGTCAAGCGTTGTCGCAATCGCAGCTGTGCTGGCCTTGGTCCCGATTTCGATTTCAGGTCTGGGCATAAGAGAGGGGACTTTTATGTTCTTCTTGTCACGCGTTGGCATCGAAAAAGAAAAGGCCGTCATCTTGTCGTTGCTCGACAATGTTGTGTTTGGGATATTGCTTATAATTATTTTATATTTATTAAACCTTTTTTATTTCAAAAAGACTCTCTTAAAGCAGAACAAGAAAGCATCAACACCGTAAAATTCATCGCAGTGGAACAGACCTAGAGGAGTAAAAATGGATATCGGAAGTCATTGCCGGGTATTTCTGATTCGGTGCGGTTGGGCTTTTAATATTTATTTTAAAAAACTGTCCTTATAACTTGTTGAAATAAAACGTGTGCGAACCAGGACAAGACAGTCAGTTACCGCTAAGAATTCAAAAAGCAGCAGCAAGGGATACACCGGCGAGAGATACCGAATATGTATGCTCGGATATAACGAAACGTTTATAATTGATAAGAGCACAATCCTTCCTGCGATCGATATAAACAGAGATGTCGCAATCAGCCATCGCTCCGGAGCGAGCCGCCTTTGCAGAACAAAGTAGGTGACCAGAAAATATCCGGCAAGTGAGAGAATGGCCAAGGCCGGCATTATACGCTGGTAGAATTTGCCGACTTTATCCAATAAAAGAAGTTTCGTCCTCTCAACTGACGTAGAGATTGTTGGATAAATCGGGACAGCTTTTACGAAATTCAGATGAAGGGCCAGCGAGTTGTCCAGACTGTTTTCAATGGTTCCATCAAGGGGAATGTTTTTTGATATACCTTTATCAGACTCGATAAGCAGGGAACAATCCGAAGAACAGGACGTGATGATGTTAAAGCCGGCTCTTCTGGCTGAAGGGATATCCTGACCCCGCTTCAGAAAAAATTCGTAGAGCCCGGGAGAAAATTCACGTTCAACCGCGGAATCTGCTTTAGCACCATTTTTATTGATTATGGAAAATCTTAAGGCCAATCCCTGTAGATCGACCACCCATCCTGAAATAGACAACCCTGTACTTGGAGAAGAAATCCGTTCCCTTGTCATCGCCCTGAAATAATCGAGCTTATCCGTCGGCATTATCCTAGGCTCCGGCTGAACAGTGAAGCCGGATAATCCTGTTATGTTGCTTGCCGCCAACAGTATCGTATCGAGGAATTGTTTGTTATACTCACTGTGCCATACCGGCATCATAGTAGAACGAGGGGGAAGGCAATCCAACAAATGGCTGTCACAAGCCGCATTGATTTCTGAAGCTAGGCGGCGATAATATGCCATGGCGGCAGTTCCTGAACTATGATGGCCGGCTGCGGTGACGGACTCACGGAATGCTGACAGAAACCACCCGCCTCCTATGTCATCACAAAGACCGGCTTGATTGCAACCATAAGCCATCCATCTTTCCCCGAGCGAACCATCCAGAAACGGCTCGATTTCCCTGAAAGCCGGACTAACAGCATAAATTTTTTCTCTAACATCCTTTGGCACCGGATAATATTGTTTCCAGCTGGACGATTTAACACGCGACAGCGCTCCATATGCATCAATGAAGTTGGAATTTTTTAATTCAACAGTGGCAAAAATGCCATAACGAATCTTATTAATGCCTGCTACAGTTCCCACACAGACAACCAAAATAATGATGGGTAACGCTCCTAGAATCAACATCTTGGACCACTGAACCGGTTTCTTTCTCCATAGAAAAACCATTGCAGAGCCGAGCATTATAACCAACAGCGGGGTGATCCACACGCCCTCTTCGCGGGTAAGCCAGAAAGAAGACAGTAATAACCCCAGAGCTATCGACCATTGGCATATTTTTTTAACCGGCCATTCTATCCTAAGCATAAGACCTGCAGCACATGCAACAACAAGAAGTGTAAGGGAACAATAAACGCTCTCCCTCGTGACCTGTGTAGTATAGGGAACGGCATAGCTAATGGGGTTGAACAGCAGAAAGGCATACAGAAACAGCCTCGTTCCTGATGTCTGCAGTGAAGGACGCAGGGCGGTAACCATTACTGCACAGGCGATTACATAAAGAACATGTTGGGAGAAAAGGAGAGGCATGCCTGCTGAACTGGTAACAGCAATCCATAGAGGGAAGAACATCCCGTTCGACAAGAGTCTGCTGATCATAGCTTCCCAGCCAACAAGATGTCTTAAGTTTTTCTGCAACAGATAGGAAATGAAGGTCATCATAGCCGCTCAAGTTCGGACGCAGCTCTTGTCCACTAATCAATAGTAGTTTGGCGATTGTCAGTATGATAACAGCGGCGAAAAACCAATATTGACGAATCAGCCTTCGCAAGTCGAACAAAGCCTGCCTCCTTTTAAATTATTACTGCAACGTATTACATGCAACAAAAAAATACATAACACTTATCGAATAAAAAAGAAAAAATTGTGTGACAATTACAAGAGTTTCACCTTTCATGCACGGACCGGATAATCCCCCCCCCAAAAACTGTATCGCCGTTATAGAACACAGCGCTCTGCCCCGGCGCAGGCGCCCACTGAGGCTCAACATATACAACTTCGGCAAGGTCATCTCCAACAGCCGTTATAGTGGCGGGCTCATCTCTCATTGTAGACCTTATTTTCACCGTTGCCCTGAAGGGTCCGGCAGGAGCCGGCGCCAGCCAGTTAATTTCTTTAACTTCAAAGGCCCTCCTCATCGCAGCTTCTCTCGGTCCTATGTAAATAGCATTCTGCGCTGGATCTATTCCTGCCACGTAGAGCGGCTTGCCGACGGCAATCCCCATTCTTTTCCTCTGACCAATTGTATAGAGGTGGATTCCCTTGTGACTGCCCAATGTTTTGCCTGTTTCAACATCTATAATCCGCCCTTCCATTTTCTCGGCCAGACCCTCCATGAAGGCACAGTAGCTCTTATCGCCAATAAAGCAAATTTCCTGACTCTCAGGCCTTTTGGCAGCGGGGAGATTCAGCATTTTTGCTATCTCACGCACCTCCTGCTTTGTCTTGACTCCGAGGGGCAGTACAAGTCTGGACAATTCCTCCTGCCTCAAGACATATAGCACATAAGACTGGTCCTTTCGCACGTCGATTCCCTTCTTTAGTTCTTTATCAATAACTCTCGCATAATGACCTGTTGCAATATACGCAGCATCCTTCTGGGTCGCGATCTTCAGGAGATGGGGGAATTTTATATGCTTGTTGCAGAGAATACATGGATTTGGAGTAATTCCCTTCTTATAGGCATCAATAAACGGCTCTATTACCTGCTCCAGGAATTCCTCTCTCAGATCAATTACCGTGTGTTTTAAACCGATATGTCCTGCGGTCCTTCGGGCATCGTCGATAGATTCAAGAGAACAGCAACCGGAAAAGAGGGTTTTTAGGCGCGCCTCATAAAGAACAAAACTCACCCCCTCAACCTCATATCCCTGCT
This sequence comes from Nitrospirota bacterium, assembly GCA_963710375.1. Taxonomy (GTDB): domain Bacteria; phylum Nitrospirota; class Thermodesulfovibrionia; order Thermodesulfovibrionales; family Dissulfurispiraceae; genus JADFXI01. The sequence goes on along the minus strand of CAVPZX010000005.1, from coordinate 162,279 downwards.
CTTTCAGGAGATACGCCGTAACGGATGAATCCACCCCGCCGCTCATGCCGACCACTACTTTTTTCATTGATAACCGTACTCCGATATTTATTATACAGAGATCATCAGGTTATAGTTACAGGCTATAGATTTATTGTTATTCATAACGCATTACCCATTTATCTGCTATTCAGACAGAATAGGGTTGTTTTTCTGCAGTCGAGCGCCTGGGTTATCTGCAGTGGGCGAGTAACGCCGAGCCCACAGATATATATCTGGAACCAGGCCGATTTTCCGTATAGACAGCAGCACTGGCACAGTGGACTAATCGCTTGCAAAGAAAAATTACCCTGTTCTGTCTGAATTGCAGCACATTTAGCGCTATTTTTTACTTTTACGGCTAAATTATGTTAGAGTTTCAGACTACTATTTTAAAAGGAGATTCCTGATAATGAGAAAAATATTGTTATTGTTTGTGGCCTTTATTTTTGTTGCCTCCTGTTCAAAAGGCGGAGGGATGCAAGGCAGTTACGTAGTAAAAATTGATGGCGACACCCTCACCAAAGAGGATGTGCAGGAAGAAATGAATGCGCTGCCGGAAATGGCAAAACAATTCTTCCAGGGGCCTGAAGGCACCTCACGGTTTGTGGACGAACTGGTCAAAAAAGAAATGCTGTATCTTGAAGCCAAGAAAATGGGATTGGACAAGAATAAGGATTTCGAGAGAAAGGTTGAGGACTTCAAAAAGATTACTCTGATAAACGAGCTGCTTCAAAAAGAGATAGAGGCAACATCACAAGTCAGCGAGAAGGATGCCGCAGACTATTACAACAGCCATAAGGACGATTTTATGCTGCGCAATCAGATCAAGCTGAGCCAGATAGTCGTGCTGAATGAAGGCGATGCGAAAAAAGCTCTTGAAAAGCTCAAGAACGGCGAGGATTTCGCAAAAGTAGCTGCCGAAGTTTCGACGGACAAAAAATCTGCAAAGTCCGGCGGTAGCATGGGTTTCTTCAAGAAGGGTGAACTTGCCCCCGAAATCGAGGATGTTGTCTTCAAATTAAGGAAGGGTGAAGTTGGAATGCCTGTAAAATTAAAGGACGGCATTCACATTTTCAAGGTGACCGATGTCAAAGGAACGATTGTCGATTATGACAAAGTAAAGGGAATGATCATGCAGCGTTTGACAGCCGAAAAACAGAAAAGCAACTTTGATAAATACATAGACGGCCTCAAAAAGAATTACAAGGCCGACATAAACAAGGATGAACTTGCAAAACTGTCTGCCGCCCCTAAGATGGTGCCGGCCCCAAGCCCGGAGCCTACGCCGCAACCTGCACCGGCCCCGAAAAAGTAAAAAAAATAGGCAGTAGGCAGCAAAGACTTAAAAAAGAATGGATTCCCTCGTAGGTGGGAATCCATTCTTTTTTACATAGCCTGTTTTTCTTTTCCGTTTTTGCTGCTTACTGCTTACTTGCCTACACAGAACTCGCTGAATATTTTATTGAGTATATCCTCTGTAGTAAAAATGCCGATTATTGTTCCCACCCAATCAAGCGCCTCCCGCACATACATGGCAACGATCTCAAGTGGAATGTCGTTTTCGAGTACGTTTACTGCCTCGGCAAGCGCCTGCGAGGCCCTGTCCAGTGAATGCTTGTGTCTGATGTTGGTAATGAGAGGGACTTCAGTCTCCCCGTGAACTCCGGAAGAAATACACACGCTATAAATCATATCTTTCAATTCACTGATACCCTCTCCAGTCAATGCCGATGCCTCAACAACATTCGTTGCGCTGTCGGGAACAGCGAAATCAGGCGACCGGATATCACATTTATTAATGAGGACAATCGTCCTTTTGTAAGCAACCGCCTTAAGCAGTTCTTCATCAGCCTTATCAAGGGGCATGCTGCTGTCCAGCACTGCAATAACGATATCAGCACCCTCTATAGCCTTCAGGCTCCTCTTTACTCCCTCTGCTTCGGCAAGATTATGTGTCTCGCGTATACCGGCAGTATCCATAATGCGCAACGGCAGACCCTCAATGTTCAGCGTGTCCTCTATTACGTCCCTGGTCGTCCCGGGCATTTCAGTAACGATGGCCCGGTCCTTTTCGAGAAGGGCGTTCAACAGTGATGATTTGCCTACGTTAGGCTTCCCCACAATAGCGGTTGCGACACCATCTCTGAAAAATCTGCCTGCTTCATAACCGGCAGAAAGGTCTAATAATTCCTTACCGATAGTTCTCATTGTATCAATAACTTCATTTTTCCTTACCGTCTCAAGTTCATCCTCAGGGAAATCAATCTGCGCTTCTATGTAGGCGCACAATGTCGTGATACGGTCCTGAAGCCCTGTTATTGTCCTGGAGAGCTTCCCTTCCAGCTGGGCAAGGGCCAGGCGTTCTGCCTGGTCTGATCTGGCCTTTATGATATCAATGACCGCTTCTGCCTGTGAAAGGTCTATCCTGCCGTTCAAAAAAGCCCTCCTGGTAAATTCTCCTGGCTCAGCAATCCTTGCCCCTTCCCTGAGAAGCAGCTGAAGCACTGTTTTAAGCGGAAGCATTCCTCCGTGACAATTGATCTCAACCACATCCTCCCTTGTGTATGTCCTCGGCGCACGCATAACTGTGACCAGCACTTCATCTATTTTCCCCCCTTGGGACGGATCGACAATAAACCCGTATGTGATAGTATGGGATGGGGCATCCCTGAGTGTTTTAGCGCCGCGGGACAAAAAAATTCGACCGGCAATATCAACGGCATCTTTGCCGCTAAGCCGGATAATTCCTATCCCTCCCTCGCCTATGGGGGTGGCTATTGCCGCAATTGTATCGTTCATAAAAATGTGAAGCGTGAAAAGTGAAGAGTGAAACGTGGAAAGATTAGAACCGAGGTGAAAGAAAGACTTGAAGGTCTTTGCGGTTCACGTTTCACGATTCACCTTTCACGTTTTTTGCTTTGCCAGCTTCCGGTTAGTATAGAATTGTTGGCCGATGCTTAACACATTGTTTACCAGCCAGTACAGGACAAGGCCTGACGGAAAGCTCAGGAACATGAACGTAAACACGACCGGCATAATCATCATCATTTTCTGCTGCATCGGCTCCATGGAGGATGGCGTCATCTTCTGCTGGATAACCATGGTAATTCCCATAACTACCGGCAGAACATACGTAGGGTCCTTTAAGGATAGATCATGGATCCAAAAAATGAAGGGCGCCCCCCTCAGTTCAATTGAGATGAGGAGCACTTTATAAAGAGCAAAAAAGACCGGTATCTGCAGCACCATGGGAAGGCAGCCGCCCATCGGGTTGACCTTGTGCTTTTTGTAAAGCTCCATGACCTCCTTCTGCATTCTCTGCGGGTCATTTTTATATTTCTCCTTGATTTCAGCCATTCTCGGCTGTATATCCTGAAGCTTCTTCATAGATTGCTGCCCTTTGTTCACCAGCGGAATAAACGGAATCCTCACTATGGTGGTAAGAATAACGATGGCAACCCCGTAATTATGAAAAACCTTGTAGAACAGCTTCAAAACCCAGAACAGAGGGCGAGCGATAATGGAGAAGAAACCGAAATCTATCACGTACTCGAGCCCTACATGATATTGCAGGAGCCGGTTGTTTTCTTTAGGACCGGCATAAAGCATATAGTTATTTGTCCCTCCCTTAAATTCCGCAGCCACCTGCGCCTCACCGTTTTGATCCCATACCCTTACTTCATCAACAGGCCCTTTGGGAATCAGGGAAGAAAAGAAATACTTGTCCTCCTGTGCAATCCATTTAACACCCTCTTTAATGATTTTGGGCTCCTTCAATTTGGGCGCAGAAAATTCAAGCCTGTCAGCATCCTTCAATACGACAGGCCCATAGTGTACTGAGCGCGCAGTCTCTTTATTATAAATGCCGAAATCTTTTCCAAGCGTTATCCAATATGATGGAAGACCGTTCACTTCATCTTTAAGGTCAAATGCATAGTCGCCATAATGAAAAGTATAGGTCCTGCGGATAGATATTCCATTGTCGGAATAGTCGAAGGCAATTGATGCGGAATTCAGTTCAGGAGTGAGTTTTACATTGCTGCCGAGAATCTGGAATGGAGCATGCGCAAATTGGAACCCCTCATTCGCCCCGATCGAAAACGGAGGAAGGACATCTTCGCTCTTTAACACTATCGGTTTTCCGCTTTCGTCATTGTACTGCTTAAGAAGAATGCTTTTTATGGTGCCACCCTTGGAACTTAAGGTAGCAGTATACAGGTCGCTGTCCACAACCACGTCTCTTTCCGTTTCGGTCGCCTCGGTGTTTGGGATTAAGGCCGGGGGGGTAGCAGAAGCCTGTTTCGCTTCCTCTTTAGCGGCTTCCTTTACAATGCCACGGCCGGTAACCGGAGGTGCTGCAGGTTTCACAAAAAAATACTGGTATACAAGCAGTATGGCAATAGAAATAGCGATCGCGAGAAAGGTCCTTTTTTCCATAACAAAAATCCTTTACATTTATTTTACCGGGTCATATCCGCCCGGGTGAAATGGATGGCACTTTAAAATTCTTTTAATGGTAAGATAGCCGCCCTTGACCGCACCGTATTCCTTTAATGCCTCAATGGAATACTCCGAACATGACGGCGTGAATCTGCAATTGGAAGGCAATACAGGTGAAATCGTGTACCGGTATAGTTTCACAAAGGCAATTAGCAACGTCTTCACCGAGGAATGCCTCCCCTTCATATGTTTAATATTGACGGGTTCGTAAAAAGCTCATAGGCAAGGCACGCGAATGCCGACGAATGAGACGTACCTTTTGTACGTCGCAGTGAGGAGGCATGAAGCGTAACGCAGCATATGAGTTTTTTTACGAACCCGTCAGCCTGCCAAACGTTTCCTGCCCTTTGCCCTTCTGTTCTTCAGCACCTTTCTGCCCCCGCTGGTGCTCATCCGGGTAAGAAAGCCGTGGGTCTTTTTCCTTCTGCTGTTATGCGGGTGAAATGTCGTATATGTTCCCATTATAAATACCCTCCGCTCAAAATATTGAACACAAATTATAAATTTCCCAGCAGGGTAAAGTCAACACGGGCACTATTCACCCATTCACCATTCAAGTTTTTTTTAATTGCTTCGGGAGATTAAGCTTTTTCTCATATCTCAGGCATTCCTGAGCAGAGGCATTGAACACCTCCTCGGAAGGCATGCTTTTGCTTTTAAAACCTAAGGCCTTGCATCCATAAGGGAAGTGCCTGTCCCAGGTGATATAAAAATGCCTGCACAAAAAACAATCAATGTTGTCCATCTTTCACGACAATGAGTGCATAAATATGCTTATACGCCCCTTTATGTGCCATATGCTTCATCTCCCTGTACTGCTTCGTTTATGTCGCCCTGTATTAATTTTAAAACATCGGGCAGATTAATTGGCACCCCATCGAGCGTTTTTTTCACTGCAGAGCTGTCAAACTGATAGGAAAAATCGTCTCGCACATATGTCAGCGTAAAATCTATTTCGGGGTGGCCGCTTATAAGGACGACCATCGTTGACCCTATATTTCCCATGGGCTTTCTGTCGATATGGCTGCGCTGGAATACAACTGTGATGAGAGTTCCTGCGCCAGGTGAGGATTCCAGGGCAAACGCGCCGTTGCATTCTTCAGCCGCCTGCTTGAGCAGGGGAATGCCAAGGCCGAATCTCCTTACCTTTTTTGTCGTAAAGAAAGGGTCGGTGACCTTCTCAAGAGTTTCGGCATCCATCCCCCTGCCGTTATCGCGGATGCTGAAAGTAAGGAGGTCTTCGGCAGAACTCTCTTTTATGATTATATCGATATTAGTCGCGCCGGCATCGATGGAGTTTTCTGCTATATCAAGCATGTGCAGCGATAAGTCTTCCATATTTCTATTAATTACGAATTAGGAATTAGGAATTACGAATTGTGGAAAAAATATTATGTTCATTTTTTTTAATTCCTAATTCCTAATTCTTAATTCGTAATTATTCTTTCCCCCATTCAATTGTTCTCTCGCCTTTCAATGCAAGTGCGATCTCATCAAATGTAGGTTCTTTCAGGAGAAAAGTAGTGAATCGCCTGCCTATATCACCCAGATTGTGGGCATCTGATGAGGTAACCCATGGTATCCCGGTATAGCTGCCGAATTGTACTATCGCATCCGGCAAATCCATGGCATACGAAATTTCCAGGGCATCGAATGCTACATCGTCCGGAATAAATCCGAGCTGGGACATGACACTGAAACTCTGCCTGTCAATATGGCTGGCAACTGCTATCCCGCCAAAGGCATGAATATTTGTTACCAGTTCGCTGAGAGAAAGGCTGGTTGCCCCTATAAGGAGCCTCTTGTTATAGTCGAGGATTTCATCGAGTTCGTTTACGACCAGTTGATAACCTATGCCCAATTCGTCATTGACACCGCTCTGCAGTGTATCATAGACGATCCCCTGCATTGCGGCAACGTTCTCCTCTGAATTAAAAATAGCCAGCACATGTACCTCCTCCTGGGAGGTCAATTCCATAGCGGGCAGAACAGTAATCCCTTCATCCAGGCCTGTCCTGACTGCAACCCCGGTATTTTCGGCAGAATTATGGTCCGATACCGCAATTATATGCAGCCCTTTGTCGAGTGCCGAATTAATGATCCTCCGGGGGGTCATGTCGATTTCTGCGCATGGTGAAAGGCAAGAATGGATATGAAGATCCGCTTTGTAGTATCTCACTTTAGGCGAACAGATTAGGACGTACCTGCCTGAGGAGGCCGGCTGTCTTTTATCATAGAATATAGGAGGCCCGAAAGCTCAAATGTGGTATGGGGGCTTATCATGATCGTCACTTTTTCAGCCTCGGCTTTTTTTATTGTGGCAGGTTCAGGATTTCTATCGTTTGTTAAAATAATGGCGGATAGCCCTTTGATGACCGCAACTGCCACAATGTTCGGGTGTGTCTGCAGCGTTATCCATAGTTCATGGTCATTACTGTGCGCCATCACATCGGAAAGGAGATCGCTGATGTAACAACCGCTAACTATTTCGGATAAATCTCCCTGAACCACTACTTTCAATCCAAGTTTTTCGGCAACACTGTTAACTGTCAGCATTTCTCTCCTTATAAGGGCTCACGAATGAATAACTTGTGCATTCGTGAGCCTTAAGTTAAAAAAAATCTCGAGGGTTGTTCCTTCTCCTACAACAGTATCAAGCTTAAAGGAGTCGGAGTGTTTGCTGATATTGGGCAGGCCCATACCGGCCCCCCAGCCCATCTCCCGGACCCAGTCAGGGGCAGTGGAATACCCCTTCTGCATGGCAAGATTGACATCTTCTATGCCGGGCCCCATATCTGTGACTGTAATCGTCAGGACTTCAGCAGTGATCATATAGTGCAGGGTCCCGGCCACCGCATGTATAATAACATTCATTTCGGCCTCAAAGGCCGCAATGGCAGCCCTTCTCACTATATTCTGCGCCACCCCGAACTTGACGAGTATTGCCTTTAATTCGCTCGAAGCAGAACCGGCATTAGTGAAATCCCCGCCCATGAGATGGAAACTTCCTTCGAGTGAACAGGACTCAGGCATCATCGACACAGCTTCTCAGCCCGGAGGTATAGAGTATCCCGCAAGTTGTGTACATAGGCATGAGTGTTGTTATGAGAACAATGTTTTTCTCTCTGGCAAGCGCGATCATCCCTTCTTCCGGTATTCCTCCTAAAGCCAGCAGAACCGCCGGAATATCCGAGATTTCTGCGCTTCTGATTACCTGGGGCTGGTTCAGGGTAGTGACCAGTAAAGCTCCTTTTTTGCCGTAACGTAATACATTGCTTAAAAGGTCGGCGCTGCAGACAGAGGTAATGTCCATCGTTTCTACGCCGCCGTTGATAACGACGGTGCCGTTTACCATTTCTATTATTTTCGTCAGTTGCATTGTACCTCTTAGGCCGCCCGCGGCACAGGCAGATGAATGTAAAAGCTCGCTCCACTACCCGGCGTGCTTTTGGCAAATATAGTGCCTTCGTGTTTTTTAATGATTCCGTAACTTACAGCAAGCCCCAGACCTGTCCCCTTGCCTGCGGGTTTAGTGGTAAAGAACGGCTCGAATATCTTGCCGAGGATATCTTCGGGAATCCCCGAGCCCGTGTCGGCAATTTCGAACTCTACGAATTTGGCGGCGTTATTTTCGACCAGCCTGGTAGCCAGGGTTACCTTTCCCTTTTTTTCCATCGCATCGGCTGCATTGATCAGCAAGTTTAAGAAGACCTGCTGGATCTGGTTCGGATCAACGTTCACTTTGGGAATTGTGGTGTCAAGCTGCAGATCAAAAAGAATATTCAGGAACCTCGACTGATGCCTGACCATTGCCAGCGTGTTTGAAATCAATGTATTGAGATCAACCATGCTTTTCTCTGAAGCGCTCTTTCTGGAGAATCCGAGGAGACCACTTATGATCTTCGAGCACCGCTCCGCCTGGTCAATAATAGTTTTAAGGTCTTCAATGTCCTGCTTGTTTTCAGCAGGGGTGCGCTTAATCATCAGATGTGCAAAGGTTACGATGCCGGTGAGGGGACTGTTTATTTCATGGGCGACACCGGCAGCCATGCGTCCCAGTGAGGCAAGCTTCTCAGTATTGATCAAGTGTTCCTGGGCTTTATATATTTCAGCAGTCTTTTTCTCCACTTCCTCTTCGAGGCTTTTGGTCCAGTTTTCCATCTTTTCCTTGTACTCTTTCAGCTCGTCCGACATGGCGTTAAAGGAACGAGCCAGGTGCCCGATCTCATCATGACTGTCAATGTTGATTCTATAGTCCATGTCGCCTGCTGAGAGGCGTTTCATCCCTTCAACCAGGTACGAAAGAGGCTTCATAACGAAGTTGTAAAGTATCAGGAACAATATAACCGTTATGATGATCACGAAAGGACCGCCGTAATAAAAGGTCTTTTCGAGCGGCACATCAGGGAACTGTTTATTGAAAGTTATGGCAAACAGGAACCCCACAAGCACCATGAGGCCGCCAATGCCGAATATAAGTTTCCAGGCAAGGGAATTTACTTTTTTACTCAGCAAGGTAAACATTGATAATAATAACTCTTATCACCCTTATGCAGTCAACTTAGGAGGAGATCCGGTAGTGGGCCGGTTTGTTTTTGCTCTGTATCAATTAGCCGTTAAATTCAAGCACTGGCCTATATTGAGCATTATCTGTGGTCGCTACTTATATACATGTGGGCTCGGCGTTACTCGCCCACTACTGATAACCCAGGTGATACAGAGCAAAAACAAACCGGCCCACTACCGGATCTGCGGTTATTGGTGAGGTCTCGCCGTAAGTCATGGTATAATAGCAAGACATTCCGGAACTATCAGGGTCAACCGCGAGGCGGGAAAGGGGAAAATTGCTGAAATGAGCAAAGGCAGGGTGCTTATTATAGATGATGAAGAGATTATTTGTGTAAGTTGCCGGCGTATCCTCTCTCCCGAGGGATACGAGGTCAAGAGCACCGGAAGTGCGGCAGAAGGGCTCAGCATCCTTGCAAAAGAGCCTATTGATATCGTGCTTACTGATCTTAAAATGCCCGATATCGATGGAATCGAGGTGCTAAGAAAGATAAAAGAACAGTGGCCGGATATCGAGGTAATAATGATTACCGGCTACCATACGATAACCACTGCGATAACCACTGCGGCGCAGGCTATCAGAAAACTGGGGGCTTTCGATTATATCGAGAAGCCCTTTACTCCAAGTGCCATAGTGGAAGTTATTGATAAAGCTATCTCGCACAGAAAAGAAAGGCAAAGGTAGAGGTAGAGGTAAAGTGACGGCTAATAAACAGTATAATTCGTCACTACCTTTTCCTATACCTCTGCCGGGTTTTTAGTGTCCGCCCGGGAAGAATGTTGCGCTAATCCAGTATAGAATAAAAATCAGGCCGGTCCCCAGGGCCAGACTCCAGACTATCAGTTTTTTCTCCACGGGCAAGAGGGGTTCGTATTCCATTTTTTTTATCTCTTCTGCTATCTTTGGTGTTTCAGCCATAATACCTCCTAAATAATACAGGTTATGGGTTATAGGTTTTTCCCGTCACCTATGACCAATTGCTTTATTAATTGCCTTGCTTACCCTGTTATCACCGGCGGTTTCACTCCATGGAAGAATAGCCATGAAATGAAAAGTCCTATCCAGATAATAAAGCCGAATAGGCATAAGAGATAGACTGCCGCTAATTTGCCTATCCCTTCTTCCCACAGTTTTTTGAAGTTGGAGACAACGCCAATGGAGAAAAAGGTCATGGTAAAGAATATCCCCCTGAAGACATTCCCTTCGCCCATTGCTGCTTTTGTCTTGCCCATAAGGCCGGGAAAGGTAAGGCCCATATATAATATCACCGCGAATGTAATTACATAGCCGATGACAAATTTGGGAAATCTGTCCCATATTTCACCGACACGGACCTTTTCGCCAGGTTTGCATTCAATAACCGTACACCATATTATAGCCAGTACAAACGCCCATACACCGATAAAAATATCGATAAACACTTTTACCGTTGCAGCAGCTCCTAATATCCAGCCTTCCTTGTAATTAACGCCTTCCATTGCCAACGCCTTTGCTCTTATAAGCGACTCGGTGACGGCGCCGCTCGCTACTGCAGCCCCATCCGTTTTTACTGCAAGTCCCATCCAGGCCCCTGCAACCATGGGTTCTTTCCAGAGGAAATTCTCAGCAAGAAACGGAAGGACAAGGAGTTCGACGACGGCAAATATGACAACAAGAGATGAGACCATGATTGGGATCATAGGCCTTGCCCTTATGGCGCCGCCTGTGGCGATGGCCGCCGAGACGCCGCAAATGGATATGCCTGATGCAAGTGGAGCGGCCCACTCCTTGCTGAATTTGAAATATTTCCGTGCGACAAAATACACAAGGGCCCAGTAAATCAGATATGCCTCGACAATAGCGCAGAGTCCCCTGAACATTACCGCGGTTGCCAGCCCAAGTTTCTCTGCAGCAACAACGCCGAGAAATCCTCCGAGAATGACAATGGCGGTCTTGATATACAATTCAGGTCTTACCGCCTCTTTCATGGCTCCGGCAATGCCAGGGAAGAAATTGCCCACTATAAGGCCGGCGACCAGGGCAACTATGAATCCGGCTTCAGGAGTTAATTTCAGGGACCATTCGATACCGAATTTTTTCATGTCGGAAGGGGTTGTTACGGCTATATGCGCCCAACTGCCGACAATCCAGCATATGTAGCTTATCCAGAACACGATTGTGAAACCGATGACAAACCTTCCGATATCGGCCTTTAGTGCTGCAGCGCCGATCGACATGACGACCAGCAGGAACAGATAGGTCAGCAAAAGGGAGATAAAACCTGCTAGGCCCTTCTTTTCGTATGTGCCGCCGACTTTCAGCTGAGTTATATCTTCTTTTACTGTGATCGTCTCTTCTTTACCGTCTGCCTTTTTCAGGGTGAGCTTTTGGCCTTCTATTTTTGTAATCTCTCCCTTTATGCCCTGAAAACTTTTCGATATAGGAGAAAGTGCTTTTGATGAATCGGTCCAAACGGCGGTAGTCACTCCCCAACCCATAAGGTCTGCTCCAATAAAAACACCCAGGGAAAGAATGAAAAGGAAAAGCCCGATCCACAATGACATCCAGTCTTCGCTAACCCCTTTTTTCTCCACCGCGCATGTTTTCGGGGTGGAGCACTGCCCTTCAGCTAATTTGTCCTCATCCATTCTTTTTTCTTCCATACGGTAACCTCCTGTTTTGTGTTAGTACAGAAATACCAGTATAGATACCAGACTCTACGTGGCTTATCACCCCCCTTTCTGCAAGAAAATTATTGTACCTTTGAAGCACTAAGCTGCATAATTGTAGCACAAACCCACATAGTAAACAGGTTAAAAAAGCCGTGAAAAGTGAATAGTGAAAAGTGAATCGAAAAGAAAAAGCCTTTTAAGAAAGTTCTTTCCTGTTTTTACGGTTCACGATTCACTTTTCACGGCCTCTTTAGCCTTTTTGCTATGTGGTTATTTTTTTAATCAACTGCTTTATTGTGGCCTTCAGATTGGTTAAATCAGATGATTTTACCACGTAAGCATCGGATACCCACACCGAAAAGTCGTCCCTGTAGTCATAAGCGGTCAGCATTATGATCGGCACATTTGGCCTTTTCTCCTTCATCAGCCTCAATACCTGAATCCCGTCCAGGTCGGGCATAAGTATATCCAGAGTGACGATATCGGGGTTTTCCCTTTCAAACACCTCCAGTCCCTCTTTGCCGGAATTGGCCGTGACTACAGTGTATCCCTCGTCCTCAAGCTCAACCTGGTAAAGTTTAAGAATGTTTTTTTCATCATCTACAACGAGTATTTTCATATCATCCCTCCTCTAACGGCATGTAAATTTTGAACTTTGCACCCAATCCCCGGTTGCTTTCCGCTTCAATTCTCCCGCCATGCTCTTCAACGATCTTTTTGGTTATAGAAAGGCCGAGGCCGGTTCCGGTCGGACGTGTTGTAAAGAATGGGTCAAAAACACGATTTATATTCTCCTCTTTTATTCCGCATCCACTGTCTTCGATTTCAATAATAGTATTGAAGCTTTGGGCCTGGTGCCCCAGCAAGTCAGGATCGGACAGCATCACCTGCCGGTATGACCTGATAATGATATTTCCGTGGTCCGTTGCCTCGTTGGCGTTGGTGACAAGATTAATCAGGACTTCCTTTATCCGGTCATAATCGGCGTGTATCTTAAACGGCGGCGCCACCTCCCTGGTCAGGCTATTTCCTCTTTCGAGAACTGCCGGTTCGAGGAGGGCGATAACGCTGTCAACGATTTCGCCGAGGTCAAAATCCGTCTTATTGGCAGGGGCGCTCTTAACGAAGCTGAGCGCGTCGTTGAGTATCCCTTCGAGACGGCCCACCTCATCGACCATGATTTTCGAATATTCTCTCAGATCCCCGTCCAGCCGTTTTTCAAGCCTTCGGGCAAAACCTCCTATAGACAGCAGAGGGTTTCTTATCTCATGGGCGACTTTAGCGGCCAATTCACCAAGGGCTGCCATCCTATCGGTCGTGGCGACCTTTTCACGGAGCTTCTTTAGCTCGCTTATGTCCCTGACTATGTGGACTGTGCCCATCAGCTCTCCTGTCTTGTCGAAGATCGGGGAGGTAGAGACCAGGAACGTGCCGCCCAATTGCGGGTCTTCAAGCTCCTCTATAAACGGTTTGTTAGTGAGCATGGTTTTATGATGCGGGCATTTTCTCCACGGTTCGCTGGTACCGTGGAATACTTCATAGCATTTTTTGCCTATTATCGACCCAAGTGGTTTGCAGAGCCTGGACAGCACCGCCTTATTCGCATTTCTGATGGTGTAATCACTGCTGGTGAAATACACAAGGTCGGATATCGATTCAAAGATGTTTTCCAGCTCCTGTTCTGCCTGTGCCACATGTTCGAAAAGGCGCGCGTTCTCTATGGCTGAAGCCATCTGGTCGGAAAACCCTTTAAGAAATTCCATGTCCAGATCGTTAATAGGCCTGCTGGTGTAGATGTTATCGACCCACAAAACCCCTATTACTTTGTTCCGTGATATGAGCGGGAGTACGGCGTAGGCAAGAGTGCCAAGCTGCTGTGTGAGAATGGGATCGGAAAGTGGTTCGGCATGGACATCAGTCACATTAAAGGCCATCTTTTCCTTTATTGCCTTTGTGAGGACTGTTTCGTTGTCCAGGGAGACCTCGACACCGCAGCAGAGCCTGTCCATAAAGGAATCTTTTCTCAGAGGGCCTTTCTCAATACCTTCTATAATGGAAGCAAGACTCTTTTGTTCAGTGGTCAGCCGCGACCATATCTCCCATGCCTCCTCATGGCTGGAAGGCCCGACGCCGACTGCCCCTCTTAAAGTGTTTTTCTCCTCGTCAACCAGAAAGAGCATCGCACGGTTAAACCCAAGTCCGTCTCCCATGGTGACGGCAGTCAGTACCATCCTTAAGAGCTTGTTCAGTTCAAGTGTGCCCCTCATTGCAGAGCTTATCATCATCAGCTTTGATAACACCGCATTTTTGCTTACCAGATCTTTTTCAATGCGTTTTTTTTCTGTTATGTCGCGGGCGATGCCGCTGATGCCTATAACAGCGCCGGAACGGTCCTTAATGGGCGAAAGGGTGAGATTAACGTCCAGAATTGTCCCACCCTTGGTCCTCCTGACCGTTTCGATATCTTTGATGGTTTCTCCATTTTTGACACGTTCGGTGAAGCCCTTTTCGACTTCTCTGAGAAAATCAGGGACAAAAGGCATGAACTTCCCGATGACTTCGTGGCGTGTATAGCCGTAGATCTTCTCTGCGCCGATGTTCCAAGAGGTGACAATCCCTTCCACGTCGGTAGTAACAATCGCATCAGCGGAATTCTCTATAAAACCCTGCAGATGGTCCCACAGGTCCTCAAACTTCTGTTTGGCTTCTAATGCCTCTTTCTCTTTCCTGAGGGTATTTTCGTGTAAAATGGATTTGTCTATAACAATAGCGGCAATTGAAGCAAAGCCTTCAAGCGTTATCTGGTCGTCTGTCGTAAACGGTACTATGGTCTCGTTTCCATCCTTATCTACATTTTTTTTGTTATACAGTCCAAAAGTCCCTATTATTTGATCGCCGATTCTTAATGGAGTGCACAAAGCTGTTTGCATATTTATGAGTTGTGCAAGATGGCCGAAATCTTCAGGGCTCTGCGCGAATATCGTTTTCCCCTCTTCTGCCACTTTGCCGACAAAACTTTCTCCCAGGCTAACTGTTAATGCCTCCCTCATTTCCGGCGGGAAGCCATAATGGGCCTTGATCTTCAGCATGCCGTCTTCTATAAGACGTATCATGCATCCGTTTGCATTGAAGATTTTTGCCGCCTCCTCCGAAATCTTTTCCAATAACTCAGCGAAATCATGAGCTGATATGATTGCTTTAGTAAGTTCAAATATGACCGAGAGCCTGTGAAGCTGGTCTTTTGTGGCTTGGAGCACCATTGCCCCGCAGTCGTTCAGCAGTGATGGCCCGCTCGTATTTTCCGTATCGTTCATTATGCTCTCGTTAACGTTTGTCAGGCATGCAGCAAAGCATCCATTTTTAAAGCGTTTTGATAAATTGCAATATATGCCTGGACCGATTTCCCCCACGAGAAATCCTTTTTCATGGCATTGCCCATCATTTTCCGCCAGGCCTTTTTATCATCAAAGGCCTTTACCGCCCGCCTTACTGCATTAATGAATGCCGGCACGCTGTATTCTTCGAAAAGAAAGCCTGTCTTGTCATCCTCTATGGTATCAGAGAGACCCCCTGTTTTGCGCGCCACTGGAAGGGTACCGTAACGCATAGCTATCATTTGCCCAAGCCCGCACGGTTCGTACCTTGAGGGCATTAAAAATACATCGGAGCCGGCATAGGCAAGATGGGCAAAAGGCTCATTAAATTCGCGATAGAAGAAAAAACTATCACTGAAACCTTTGCTCGCTGCCTTCAACATAGCCTGATAACTGCCATCCCCTCTACCGATAACTATCATGTTTGCTCCCTGGCTCTGAATATATGGAATAGCATCTGCCAGCAGATCAACCCCCTTCTGGGATGAGAGCCTCCCGATAAAGCACATGAGCGGGCCCGGCGCTTTGCTTTTTAATGAGGCTTCCGTGACTAACCGTTTCTTGCAGGCCTGTTTGCCTGACAGGTCTGAACGGTCGTATTTTTTGGTAATGAATGTATCGGTTGAAGGGTCCCATTGAGTATAATCGATCCCGTTAAGTATCCCGCTGATAGCGGCGCTTCTTTTTGTGAGTATCCCCTCCAACCCAAAACCGTATTCATGAGAACGTATTTCCTCTGCATAGGTTTTGCTGACAGTTGTTATTTGGTCCGCCCCTATAATTCCAGCCTTAAGGAAATTTATCTTGCCGAAAAATTCGATACCTTCCGGATTGAATAGCGAGGCGTCCAAGCCGGTAATTTCGAGTGTATGGGCCGGGAACAGTCCCTGATAGCCGAGATTGTGGATGGTAAAAACAGAGGCGGTCTTTTTTAAATTGGGGACCTGCCTGTATAAGGTCTTCATGTAGAGAGGAATGAGCCCTGTCTGCCAGTCGTTGCAGTGCATAATATCTATTTGCAACTCCAGCTTTTTGCATATTTCCAGAACACTTTTTGAAAAGAAGACAAACCGCTGGTCATTATCGGGGTAATCGCCGGCAGTCGTTCCGTATAGTTCATCCCTGAAGAAGAAATCTTCATTGCCGATAAAGAAAATGTTCGGAGTTGGAGCGCTCATGATACCCGTAAATATTTTGCATGTCCTAATCGCGTTACCCATCGCGATGTCAATTTCAATGCCGCTGTCCTTGATCATACCGCTGAACTTTTCGGCAGTACTCTTATAGAAGGGTACGAACAGCAGAGCATCGTGCTTCATGGCAAGGTACTCTTTGAAAAGCGTTCCTGCCACATCGGCGAGTCCCCCTGTTTTGGAAAAAGGGACTGCCTCAGAAGTCACGATGGCGATTCTCATAGTTTTGCTTCTTTCATATATTTGGTCGCTTCTTCAGGCGGTGTGGGGTTTATATAAAAGCCTGATCCCCACTCAAAACCTGCAGTCTTGGTGAGCTTGGGGACAATCTCGATATGCCAGTGGTAGTAATCGTTGATTTCCTCTTTGAATGGGGATGTGTGAATAATAAAATTGTAAGGGGGGGTATCAAGAACTCTGTCGAGCTGTTTCAGCGTCCTCTGAAGGATTTCCGAGAGACTGGAAAAGCTCTTGTCAGGTGGAGAAAAATTCGACTCATGCTTCTTAGGCAATATCCATGTCTCAAAAGGCTCCCGCGGGGCAAAAGGAGACAACGAGACATACTTGTCGTTCTCGTAAATCACCCGCTTGTCGGCGCTTAATTCCTGGTTAATTATATCGCAGAAAATGCAGCGCTCCTTGTTGTCATAATATTTTTTTGACGACTCTATTTCTTCTTTGACGCTTTTGGGCACAATCGGAAGGGCTATCAGACTGGCTATGGGTGTGTTCCAGTGAGGACCCTGCAACTTCCCCTTCGTTTTTAAAAATCAGGACATACTTGAGCCTCATGTCTTTACTCAGGTCTATAAGTCTGAAGGAGTATGCCCAGAGCACATCTTCAACTGCTCTGAGCGGCATGGTGGCAAGGGAAAGTTGGTGGTCAGCCGTCTCGATAATGACTTCATGCGCCCCTATGCCGTTCATCTGGTCAAAGACTCCTTCCCCTTTTTTAGTCAGTTCACCGTGTATCTGCAATGCCGGGAACTTGTTGGGCACAACCCTGAGCGTCCATCCCGGCGAATTGGGAGAGGTGCTTGCAGGCCTGAATGATATGATCTCAGGTGTTGTTGTATGTTCGTTGCCGGGACAAAACGGACAGAATCCCCCAGCCCTCCTTTTTTGAGATGGGGATATAAAGTCCGAAGGTCTTTTCCCTCGTTCTATCGATATGATGACCCATCTGCCGGAAATGGGGTCTTTTCTTAGTTCAGGCATATGTCCTCCTCTTGAAAAACAGGTAAAGGTTAAGGCTCCTTTACCTCAACCTTAACCTGGTTTTTTTAGTGTTATAATTATAGCACTATGAAGTCAAGTTTTCATGCCAGTGCTGTCAACGGTCCGTTTGAAGACCCCTGCGTTTACATTAGAATAATCAGAGAGAACCGGGCCATGCTTTTCGATGCCGGCGACATCGGCGCGCTCGGTCCGGGTAGTCTCCTCAAGATCACCGATGTGTTTGTCTCCCATACTCACATAGATCATTTTATAGGCTTCGATACGCTGCTGAGGGCTGTTCTAAGGAGGGATGTACCGCTCAAAATATTCGGCCCCGCCAACATTATAGATTGTGTTGAGGGAAAGCTCAAAGGATACACATGGAACCTGATAACAAATTACCCGTTGGAAATAGAGGTGTTTGAAGTAAAGGGCCCCTTCATGTCGCACGCGAGTTTTCATGCTGCGCGTTCCTTTCAGAGGGAAGATAATCCTGAAAGGGAATTTAACGGCACTGTCATGAAAGACCCGCTTTTTACCATAAAAGGGATAGAGCTTTGCCATGATATACCGGTTATGGCCTATGCCCTTGAAGAGGCGTTCCACATAAACATCGACAAGGCTGCACTGAACGCGCGCGGCCTGCCTGTAGGGGCCTGGCTTTCTTCCTTCAAAAAAGCGATCAGGGCAGGGTCTCCCGATACTACGGTTTTCGAGGTGTCGGGCACACAATACAGTATGGCTGAACTGATGCCGATTGCTCACATTACCAGGGGACAGAAGGTATCATATGTAACGGACATCGCGCCGGCCGATGAAAATATAGAGAGGGTGGTGAGATTTGTCAGCGGCTCCGACCAGCTTTTCTGCGAGGCATACTTTCTTGAAAGGGACAGGGACCGCGCGCTTGAGCGTAATCACCTCACCGCTGCATTGGCAGGCCGGATTGCGCGCGAAGCACAGGCAGGCAGCCTTAAACTCATACATTTCTCGCCTAAATACACCCACTGTATGGATGAAGTTTACAGTGAGGCAATGGTTGAATTCGGGGGTCCCTGCTGTTAATTATATTTGGAACCGCAGGGGAGAAGCTTGACAATTTGCCGGCCCATGCTATACTTTTAATAACTAAACTGACATAACATTTTGTCTTAACTCTTTTCTTCTTCTCAACCAAATCACTCGATCAGAGGTGTTAAACAATGAGACAGTTGTTTATTTTCATATCGCTGCTGTTATTTATGTCATTGCCTGCTCATGTTTTTGCAGGGGAAGAACTGGATTCAATCAAAGAGAATGCCGTCACCGGTAAGATGTACGAAAGAGCGCTGCAATTTTTTACGGAGAAAATACCCGAGGCGTTCGAAAAGAAGCTCAGTGAATCTCAGAAGTACATTGATGTGACAACCAGGATTTTTATTGACAAAGATATGCCCCTCGATCTGGCTTATTTACCTCTGATCGAAAGCGGGTTTTCTCCTCTTTCTGTGGGCCGGGGTGGTGCTGTCGGTCTCTGGCAACTGGTAAAGGGGACGGCAAAAAGGTACGGTCTCAGAATAGACCGTTATGTGGACGAGCGGAAAGACCCTGTAAAGTCTACTTATGCAGCAGCTAATTATCTCAGGGATTTGTATGAAATGTTCGGCGACTGGGATGTTGCACTCGCTGCATACAATGCAGGGGACGGGAAAATCAAGCACCTGCTCAATAAGCATAAGGAGGTGCGCTTTCCGGGCATGGTTAACCACTACCTGGCAAAGTTTATGGCTGCTGCTACTGTTGCCCAGGATCCTGAAAGTTATGGGCTCGCTCCGTATGAAGATATGACGGAAGACGCTCCGGTATACAGTGAAGTAATAACAGACAAGTCAATCAGCCTGAGGGCAATCGCCGAAATGTGTAATACGACGATCCGCGCGATCAAAGAACTGAACCCGGCATTAATAGCAAACATGACGCCGCCGTATCAGTATGTAATCCGCCTGCCGAACCCCTGAAATAACATTGATCGACTGACAGGAACTACTGAAGCAGCTCCTGTCAGTAGGCCGGCCCTTCTGAAAAGACAATCCTCTTAAAGGTGCGATTAAGCGTTTTGCTCTTAAAGTTTTCCATTTCGGCGCCCGGCTTAAAAGACATGGCCTGTCCTTTGGTGACTTTCATTTGGGGAACTGCAATCCATATCTTATCACCGTCCTTTTCAAGGAGGACGTATGTGTAGCCCCCGCTGTTCATGGTTTCTGCTACTTTTCCGGACAACCCGGATCCTGCATATGACGCGGCACGCATTCCATGCAAGCCTAATAGCAATGCGACTGCGAATACGACAACCACTGCCCCTAAATTATTTTTCATTCTACAACCCCTCCTAAAACCTTAATTCTCTTACCAGACAGTATAACATTATGACATCCGGCACACATACCCATTGTACTCATAAATTTATACGAGGAGCAGGCAGGACATGGTGCTGAGCGGACTTTGACAGCCTAAGTGACACCAAGGATGGTGACACAGGCTGTCATAGCCTCGGAGCAAGGCTGGACGCCTTGCGAGAATGAGACGAAGCACTGTGGCCTGCCTGCTCCTCGTATAAATTTATTCGCGACCCCGAAACACTTTTACCGATCCCTGAAGGTTGTGCACCAACTCGGCGCCGATGAGAAAAATACACGATGAATAAAATACCCACAATAAAAATATTACAAAGGCTGAAAGGGGGCCGTAAATAGTTCCTAAGTGCGTCACCTTCATCACATAAAAAGTAAAGATGTGTTTTGCCGCTTCATGCAAGATAGTAGTAAACATTGAGCCTGCAAGCGCATGGCGGAGTCGTACCTTCGTGAGCGGAAGAAACACGTACATAATGGCAAGGACCAGAAAGGTGAGCATAAACGGGACAAGATAGCCTATGAAGAAACCCGTTATCTTGCCTACCCTCAGATCCGGGAAAATTTCCCTCAGTGCCTTAAGGATCGAAATGGCAGATGTTGCGCCAAACGACATGATGACTACAATGAAGATGAGAGTAACAATGAGCAAAGAGCGCACCAGCGA
The DNA here is from genome assembly GCA_963710375.1 of Nitrospirota bacterium. Classification (GTDB taxonomy): domain Bacteria; phylum Nitrospirota; class Thermodesulfovibrionia; order Thermodesulfovibrionales; family Dissulfurispiraceae; genus JADFXI01. The sequence goes on along the minus strand of CAVPZX010000005.1, from coordinate 141,698 downwards.
AACATGAAAAGGCCTGCCGACCCGTATCTTGAAGACAGTATTGACCGCTGTTTGCAGCGAAGAAAAAAGCTGTAATGACAGCAGACCGTATAGCATTAATGTGAATGTCCCAAGGCCGCGGTACGATATTAATTTCTTTAATTCCTCTGTTATCTTATATGTGATGCTAGGGAAGAGGCCAGTCAGTTTAGCCGAGAAAAATTTGAGGAATGCCTCATTTTCTCCTATAAAATGTCCGAAGAGCGCAACAAGAAAAAGGCAAAAAGGAATAATGGCCATCATGAAAAAATATGACATTGCTCCGGCAAGCATAAGCCCGCCATCTTTAAAAAAATCAACGAAGCTCTTCAGAAGTATTTTAAGATATCGACCGAAATGCATTAATTGGCCCCTTCAGTTTCATATTCATTACCGGCGCCCGTCCAGCCACCCATCATGCCCGGCAATATTGCGCTATTATAACAAACCAGACAATATCAATTTCATCCCGGGCCTCTGAATTCTTGACTTTTGGAAGTATAAAAGTTTAATGTTTAGGATTATGGGCAGTTAGCTCAGTCGGTAGAGCAGGGGCCTGAAAAGCCCCGTGTCGGGAGTTCGATTCTCTCACTGCCCACCACTTCGAATTCCATTTTCCATTCGTATGTTCGCAGCCGCGAGCGCTAATTACATTTTTTTATAGACAACTTCCAGTTATTTGTATATTATATTACAAATTGATCTCAATACGAGGACTGGGGCAGCTAACAAAGTGTACTTATATTCATTGACAAGAATGGAAATTTTCATGTATGATTTATAGCTTGAGGAGCGGTTTGCTTCCTCGATTCTAAATCAAAGGGGGAGAGGATTGAATGCTTTAGGTACCCATCTTTTGGTGGAATTGAGAGACTGTGATCCTGATATCCTGAAGGATCTGCGCAAGGTCAAAAATGCCTTAGTATCTGCTGCTAAGGAGGCGAAAGCAACTATCATCGATGTATCCTTCCACGAGTTTAATCCATTCGGCATCAGCGGTATGGTGGTGATAGCCGAATCACATCTTTCCATACATACCTGGCCCGAATATGCATATGCTGCAGTAGATATCTTCACGTGCGGGGATATTATCAGGCCTGAAGTCGCAGCAAATTACCTGATCAGCCGTTTTAAAAGTAAAAACCCTTCTATTGTTGAATTGAAGCGGGGCATATTATCACACACCAACAAGAAGTTTCCTCATAAGGTATGTGATATTGAACTCCAGCTGGCTTAAAACCCCGGGCACTCAAAATGCTTTCATAGCGGCTTGAGTGCCCGGCTTATTTTTTATCGGTCAACGCCGATATGCCGGGGAGGTTTTTGCCTTCCAGCAGCTGCAGAGAAGCCCCGCCGCCCGTTGAAATAAAGGTAATAGAATCACTGACACCAGCCTTATGTACAGCATAGTCCGTATCTCCGCCGCCGACAATAGTCAACGCATAGGCATCAGTTACCGCATGGGCAATTGCAAATGTTCCCCTCGAAAACGCGTCAATCTCGAAAACCCCCATCGGGCCGTTCCAGATGATAGTCTTGGCATTCTGAAGCGCCTCTGAAAAAAGCTTCACCGATGCCGGGCCGATGTCGAGAGCGCGCCATCCTTTGGGTATTTCCTGGGTGGGGACAATTTTAGTTTCAGCGCCGGCCTCTATAGTCTGTGCAATTACGCTGTCAACAGGCAGATAAAATTTAATATTATTGTGCTTCAGATTTACCATGATGCTTCTAGCGAGATCAAACATCTCCGGCTCAACAAGTGAGTCGCCGATCTCGTATTCCATCGCCCCCATAAAAGTATAGGCCATGCCGCCGCCGACTATGACCTTGTCAACCTTGCTGACGAGATTTTCGAGCACTCCTATCTTCCCCGAAACCTTTGCTCCGCCCAAGATCGCAACAAACGGCCTCACGGGGTTCTCCACTACCCCTTTAAGGTATTCAATCTCTTTTTTCATGAGGAAGCCGGCTGCGGAAGGGAGGAACTTAGTAATTCCCACAGTAGAAGCATGAGAGCGGTGAGCAGTGCCAAATGCATCGTTTACGAAAAAATCCGCAAGACCCGCCAGGCTTTTTGCAAAGGCCTCATCATTTTTCTCTTCTTCAGGGTGGAACCGGAGGTTCTCGAGGAGAATGACATCCCCCTCTTTCATCTTCGATACAGCATTTTCAGCCTGAGGGCCAAAGCAATCGGGAACAAACACGACTTCCTTATTCAATAGCCGGTGCAGCCGTTTAACAACAGGTGCAAGGCTGAAACGGGGCTCGACCTTCCCCCTTGGCCTGCCCAGATGAGATGCAAGAATGACCTTGGCCCCCTCATCAATAGCATAATTAATAGTGGCAAGCGTTGAGCGTATTCTGCTGTCATCAGTAATAACCAGATTGTCATCAAGGGGCACATTAAAATCCGCCCGGATGAAAACCCTTTTCCCCTTTATCTGAAGATCTTCGATTGTAAGCTTGCCGAGTATATCTTTAATACCTACAGCAATATCATCTCTCCTCGCCATACTTATCCCCTCTTGCTGATGTAAAGGACAAGGTCCCTTAGACGTGAGCTATAGCCCCATTCATTATCATACCAGGAAATAATCTTGACCATGCGTTTATCCATTACTTTCGTCAAGCCCGCATCGAAAATTGAGGAGTGTGGATTCCCGTTGAAGTCTTTGGAAACGAGCGGTTCATCCACATACTGCAGCACCCCTTTCATAGGGCCATCCGCCCACTTCTTCATAGCCGCATTTACCTCTTCGGCAGTAGCATCCTTGTCCAGATCTGCCACAAGGTCAACGGCGGAGACATTCGGGGTGGTAACGCGGATGGCAAATCCGTCAAGCTTTCCCTTCAGTTCAGGCAGCACAAGCCCTACTGCTTTGGCAGCGCCGGTTGTAGTTGGAATCATTGAAAGCGCCGCAGCCCTGGCCCTTCTCAGATCCTTGTGAGGGAGGTCAAGGATTCTTTGGTCGTTGGTGTAAGAATGCACAGTTGTCATGAGACCTCTGATAATGCCGAATTCCTTGTGAAGGACTTTCGCCACCGGTGCAAGGCAGTTCGTGGTGCATGAGGCATTGGATATTATTTTATGCTTCCCGGGATCAAGGACCTCTTCGTTGACGCCCAGGCAGACGGTAACATCAGGCTCTTTTGCAGGAGCGGAAATAATCACCCACTTTGCCCCTGCATCGATATGTTTTGAGGCTTTTGGGCGGTCAGTGAAAAGTCCGGTGGACTCTATTACAATATCCACATTCAGGCTTTTCCATGGAAGGGTTTCGGGTGCACGCTCCGCTAATACTTTTATCTCTTTGCCGTCGACTGTAATGATGCCCTCGCCCGCCTTAACGTCAGCATCAAAAGTTCCATGTACGGAATCATATTTCAGAAGGTGGGCAAGTGTTTTTGCATCCGTAAGATCGTTAATAGCAACGATTTCCAAACCGCTGTACCCCCTGCTCGTCCTGAAAAAATTTCTTCCAATCCTGCCAAAACCATTGATTCCTACTCTTATTGACATGATAGTCCTCCTCAGAAATTGTTTTTAAAACTATTAATAACTAATCCGGTTAGTATCTTCGGGTAGAAATAGGTTGACTTTGGCGGCATTCTTAAATTAGACAGCGCCACCCTTTCGACCTCTCCAATCCCTGTCGGATTCAGGAAAAACACACCGTCAAAATCTCCTTTGCGGACCCTCCCCACTGCCTCGTTGATATCCATTTCATAGTCAATGTCGGTTATGCCCAGATATCTCCTGAGGATTAGCTCATGGAGTACAACGACGTCCAGATCTTTAAGGGCTTGAGGCAGGTCGCTAAGGCCGTCTCTTTTATATTTCAGTATGTAGCAATGCTGTCCCTTGTCCATATAAAGGCCGAAAACATTTTTTCCTTCAAGTGAAAGCGTCCGGGGGACATTGGAGGTTTCAGGCAGTCTCGAAATGGTAAAGTCAGATTCGAGTTTTTGGAATATGTCATTTTCTTTAAGGCCCCTTACCAGCCGGTGTGCAGGCAGTATGGTAATGCCATCATCCGCCATATTGGCGAGAAACATCATTACATAATCCCATGGGCCCTCATTCGTTTGCCCTTTCCCCTTTTTTGCCTCCATCTCTTTTTTGAACTCGAGAGCCACCTCGTAACGGTGATGGCCGTCAGCTATAAATATTGGCTTATCATTCAACTCCATGACTATAGATTCAATTTGTGACTTACCGGTGATCTTGAAAATTGAATGCCTTGCCCCATCCGCATCAGTACCGCTTATAAAAGGGGCATTATGAATGTCCCTTAAAATCCTGGAGGCAATCTTATCAGGGCTGTTGTAAAGGGAATAAATCGGACTAATGTTGCCAAAACATGTTTTCATCAGGTTCAGCCTGTCTGCTTTAGGCTTTGAATGGGTCTCCTCATGTGGATATATTCCGTTGCCAAGCTCCTCTATTTTAACGAGGGCGAGTATACCCTTCAGTTGTTTTCTTTCTCCCGAAAAAACATAATCAATTACGTATCCATAGAACGCCGGAGTCTCATCCCTGACAAGAATCTCTTCCTTGACCCATTGCTCCAGCAAATCCCTGGCCCGTGTATATTTGTTGCTCGTGTCCGTATCACCGGCCATGGTGTTGCCTGAATCGATGCGGATGATATTATAGGGGCTCTTCCGGTAAAGAGTTTCCTTGTAGTCAGGTGTTATTACATCGTAAGGAGGCGCGGTTACGTCATCGCCTGAAACTTTTTCCGGATTGTAGAGTATACCCTTAAAAGGAATAATATGTGCCATTTCCCGTTGTTTTCACTAATTACCTGTTTTATTTAAAAAAACTGCCGAATGTTTATATTAGCATTTCAGGAGACCAAATTCAATAAAACACACATATGGAAGGGATCGGCTGGGGCACTGCAAAAGGTGAATGGTGAAAGGTGAAGGGTGAATAGAAAAAAACAAGAACAAACAGTGAGACGTAAAAATAAAGCAATAAATGAAAAGTAAAATAAAAAAACAATGAGTCTCTAACACTTTTTGTTCGCTTTTACTATTTATTTTTCACCATTCACTATTCACGTTTCACGTTTTCAACGCGTCGAAAAACAAGCGCTCCCCTTCTCCTGTCTTCCTTATGCTAATGTTTTCCGCTGTCTTTATGGTCAAATAATGTTTTTACTTCTTCCATCAGATCACTAATGTCTTTAAATTGGCGGTAAACAGAAGCAAACCTTACGTAGGCAACCTTGTCAAGCTCCTTGAGCGAGGACATAATCTCCTCTCCTATCCAGGAACTGCTTATCTCTTTCGCACCCAATCCTATAAGTTTCTTCTCGATGTTCTTCTCGGTTTCCTCAAGCTTTATAATAGGTATCGGGCGTTTTTCACAGGCCTTCTTCAAGCCGGTTATAATCTTGTGGCTATCAAAAAACTCACGGCTGCCGTCTTTTTTTATTACCATGGGGAGCGGGTCCTCGACGCGCTCATAAGAGGTAAACCGCTGCGTGCACTTAAGGCATTCCCTTCTCCTCCTGATTACTTCTCCATCCTTGCCGGCCCGGGAATCGATCACTTTGTCCTCTATGCTTCCGCAGAAGGGACATTTCATGAGGAATAAATCGGAAACTTGGCACATAGGGCTTGCACCCTTTTATTCATAACACCAGCGACAGCCGGTTCCTGTATATTTTTTAAAACGCCGGCTATTATATCGGCTATCTCGTCCATTTCTGCCGCCCTCATTCCCCTTGTAGTTACGCAGGGAGTTCCCAACCTGATCCCGCTGGTGATGGCAGGTGGTTTGATATCGTAGGGTATAGCATTTTTGTTCACAGTAATTCCTGCCCTGTCAAGTGCTTCTTCAGCCTCTTTTCCTGTAACGCCTGTATCGGTCAGATCAACCAGCATAAGGTGGTTGTCGGTACCCCCGGATATGATTTTAAACCCATTTTTGATAAGGCCTCCGGCAAGACGGCGGGAGTTTTCGACCATCATTTTCTGATAACCTCCAAACTCGGCGGACAGCGCTTCTTTAAAGGCTACAGCTTTTGCAGCGATCACGTGGGCCAGCGGGCCGCCTTGTATTCCCGGGAAAATCATTTTATCAACGGCCTTTGCATAATCCGCCTTGCACATGATCATCCCTCCCCTGGGGCCCCTGAGTGTCTTGTGCGTGGTGGTGGTTACAAAATCTGCATACGGCAGTGGAGAAGGGTGCTCGCCGGCTGCTACCAGTCCTGCGATATGGGCTATATCGGCAAGGAAATATGCGCCTGTTTGTTTCGCTATCTCCGAGAACTGCTTGAAATCGATGATGCGCGAATAGGCGCTCGCCCCTACAATAATCATTTTAGGTTTATGCTGCAGAGCAAGTGTCCGCACACTATCCATATCAATATATCCGCTTTCCCTGCTCACCCCATAAGAGAACGAATTATAGAGCATCCCGGTAAAATTTACCGATGCTCCGTGTGACAGGTGTCCGCCGTGGTCCAGCCTCATTCCGAGGATGGTATCTCCCGGCTTTAAGACTGAGAAGAATACTGCCATGTTCGCCTGAGTCCCTGAATGGGGCTGGACATTTACATGGTCTGCGTTGAAAAGTTTCTTTGCCCGCTCGATAGCAAGCCTTTCAATAATATCAGCGTATTCGCAGCCGCCGTAATACCTCTTATTGGGATACCCTTCCGCATACTTGTTGGTAAGAACAGAACCCTGCGCTTCCATTACCGCACAGCTGGCGTAATTCTCGGAAGCGATCAGGAGTATTTTGCTTTGTTCCCGCGCTTTTTCCTTGTAAATTGCATCAAATATTTCAGGATCACTCTTTTTAAGCTGCTCGCAATTCATTGCACGGCCCCTAATCTGATCCCCAGAAAAATCAGGAGTTCTGAGAATCCCCTTTCATTATTGTTTTTTTCTCAATAAGCTGTATTTTTTTCAGCCTGTTTTCGTGTCTTCCCCCTTCAAAAGGAGTGACCATCCATGTTTTCACTATTTCTTTTGCAAGGTCTTTGCCTATTATTCTGCCTCCAAGCACAAGGATGTTTGCATCATTATGGAGTCTGCTCATTCTAGCAGAAAACAGTTCATTGCAAAGTGCTGCACGGATATAGGGAAATTTATTTGCAACAATGGACATACCGATTCCGGTGCCGCATATCAGAATCCCGCGGTCGGCTTTTCCCTGTGACACTTCATGAGACACCATCTCTCCAAAGTCAGGATAATCAACAGACTGCGCAGTATCGGTCCCAAAATCCTTATACTCATGCCTCATCTCTTTCAGAACAGCGATTACTTCATTCTTCATTTCAAGCCCGGCGTGATCTGAACCAATTGCGATAAGCATCTGCCCTCCACGGCTCCGGTCATAGCCCCTGGACGATCATAGATTTGCAGGCCATGAGCCACCAAAAGACATTTGCGCTTGATATTTTGAGGCGTTTGACCGAATTTATTATCTTATCCAAGAGATTAATGGCAAGTCAAGGGAATTGCTTTTCACTGTGCATTCATGGTGGGATTCTGCATGGTGTATTTCTCCCGGGATTCCTGACGCGCCACCAATTAATTTGAACTCTGAATATGATATAATAGGCCAGAAATTCAACCTTTCTTTCAATAAAAGTAAAAAAAATAAAAGGGTACTTATAGCCAAGGGAGCTGAAATGAGACCTCATGATATGAAAATAGGGGCGCGTTTGGGGATTGGATTTGCAATTGTGCTCGGCCTGATGATCGTTATTTCGGTGATCGGCATGGTCAACACTAATAATATCCACAAGGATATGGCCCGTATTGTAACTATCAACGACCAGAGGCTTATTGCCTCCAGCAAATTGGGAAATGCACTGAGAGAAATCGGCATCGCACTACGCACCGCCTTTTTGTCCAGAGATAGTGGGGAATGGAAAAAAATGGAAGAAACGATTTCCGCTCAGCAAGACATATATAATCAACAACTGAAAGAAATTGAGTCACTAACCAGCAGTGCAGATACCAAAGGGTTAGGATTAATTGCAAACGTCAAATCAGCGCAGGAAAGTGCAATTCCGGCAAGGGATAAAGCCATTGATCTTCTTAAGTCAAACAAAAGTGACGAGGCAATTGACTTCCTGAATAGCGAAACAAGACCGGCAGTTCATAGTTGGTTGGTAGCTGTAGATAATTTAACCGAACATCAGAATGAGCGCAATAAATATCGCTTTGAAGAAGCCACGAAACAGTACAAAAGGACTACCATATACATGATGATACTCGGGATCATCGCAATCGCATCTGCTGTAGCAATAGCGGTTTGCCTTACCAGCGGCGTAGTAAAACCCCTCAAAAAAACTGTAGAAATGTCAAATGCACTGGCAGACGGCGATTTGACCGTAAAGGTAGAATCTGAGAGCATGGATGAGACAGGGCAACTCCTTGCCGCAATGGGCAAGATGGCGGCAAAGCTGCATGATGTTGTTGCAGCCGTGAAAACCTCGGCAGATTCTGTCGCCACTGCAAGCAGCCAACTAAGTGCAAAATCCGGTCAAATGTCCAGGGGCATGGCTGAACAGTCGGGGAGGGCCTCACAAATAGCTGCTTCCTCATCGGAGATGTCGCAGACAGTCATGGACGTTGCTAAAAACGCCTCCAATATAGCATCTTCGACAACAGAAACCGCCTCGATAGCTAAAGAAGGTGAGGAAATAGTCAGCATATCAGTGCAGGAAGTAAAGGAAATAGCCAGTACTGTAGCGGAATCTTCCAGCCTTATCACATCCCTGGGCGAACGCTCAAAGCAAATAGGGGAGATAATAAGTGTCATTAAAGATATAGCTGACCAGACTAATCTGCTTGCTCTCAATGCGGCTATTGAAGCAGCACGCGCAGGTGAGCAAGGCAGGGGCTTTGCCGTTGTTGCAGACGAAGTGAGGAAGTTGGCGGAGAGGACTGCGAAGGCCACGTCAGAAATAGGAGAAATGATAGGGGCGATCCAGAATGAAGTAAGTCAGGCTGTGGCTTCCATGGGTGAGGCGACCGGCAAGGTTGATTCAGGTGTTGATGATGTTACCAAAGCAGGAGAGGCCCTGCATAGAATTGTAAAAAGCGTTGAGGGTCTGCAGTCAATGGTGCATCAGGTAGCTTCTGCAACAGAGCAGATGTCCACTGTTTCTGAGGCAGTAAGCAGCGATGTTGAAACAGTAGCAAAAGTAGCGAACGAGACTTCTTCAAATTCCCATGAGATAGCCGAATCGGCTTCCGACCTTGCGCAACTGGCAACTAACCTGAAGAATCTGGTGGCCCAGTTCAAGGTATGAGAAAGTTGTAACCTTGTGACCTTTTTTAGCGACTTAAATAATGCATACTGAACTTTCAGTTGACAGCGTGATAGGAGGGGCAAAATGAAAATTAGGAAGGGATTCAAAACAGTATTGGCACTGTGTCTGTGTTTTATGATGGCTGCGGCATTCATGAGTTGTGGTGGAGGAAAAACTACAATAGAGTCCCTTACCTTATCGCCAAATAATATAAACTTGCTTGTGAATACTCCTATTCAGTTTGAAGCCGCCGGTTCACAGTCTAACGGGGTGGTTGCTAATGAAAACACACAGGTTTCATGGAGTTCATCCAATCCATCGGTTGCAACTGTTAACAGCAGCGGCCTTGTTACAACCCTTGCACCAGGCACTACTACCATTACCATCTCCTCATCAGCAAACATCACGGCGTCAGCTGCCTTTCAAGTGTCACCTGTACCTAGCCCCATCACGTACCCCGTCGGCACTAATCCGTCTGGCATTGCCATAGATTCTAATGGCAACATATGGGTTTCAAATTACGGAAGCAACAACGTTACAGAGTTATGCGGCAGCAATACAGCGAAGTGCCCAGCCGGCATGTCCACCGGCTCGGTGATAAATACATATACGGCCGGCGGCACTATAACTAATCCATCCGGTATTGCCATAGACGCCACGGGCAATGTGTGGGTGCCAAATTTCGGAAGCAACAGCGTTACAGAGTTTAACTCCAGCGGAACACTGATAGGCAATTTCACAAATGGAGTTGGCACTAATCCATCCAGCATTGTCATAGACCCAACAAGCTTTGTGTGGGTGACAAACCAGGGCAGCAACACCGTTACAGAGTTAAGCTCCACCGGGAACTTGATAACAACATACGTAACTGACATCACCGCGCCAAAAGGCATTGCGGTGGGCGGCGTGAACTTTGTATGGGTCACATGGATTGCAAACATGGGCACCGCTGCCGCTCCCGGCAACACTATTACAGGGATAAACTCCAATGAGACTTTATATGGCCAATTCGCAGTCAACAAAACCGGCAGCAGCAATCAGAGTGAGCCGTCCAGCATTGCGATAGATCCATCGAACTTTTTGTGGGTGACTAACCAGTTGAGTAACACCATTGCTCAGCTAAACCCTGGTGGGGCAGTGGTAAATGTATTTCAACCAACCGGCATTAATGCTCCAGACGCTGTTGCAATAGACACGGCGGGGAGTGTGTGGATAGCAAATTACGGCACCACCGCCACGCCAGGTACCACCATTATGCAGTTAAGCCCAACAGATAGTTCGTTGATTCATACCCTTACAGTCGGCAATAATCCATCTGCCATTGCCATTGACGCGTCAAACAATATATGGGTAGCCAATTACGGCAGCAACACCGTTACTTTCTTGCAAGGAGCTGCAACAGGACCACAGTTCCGCACATATATTACCGGTCCTATCTGGCCATAGTTTTATTTAAGATTCCCTGCGGCAAGACCGCAGGGAATCTTAATGTGTCGAGTATGACTCTCCGGCTGGTGAGCGATGCTGAATATTAAGAAAATTCTTCTTCCGGTTGATTTCCCGAATATCTCGCTGCGTGTGATTCACCAGGCTGCGGCTTTGGCGCGCCATTTCCATTCCGAGATCGTGATGCTGCATGTCGTGACAGAGCTGACCCATCCCGGCGGTGTGCGGGAGTACGGCCCCGGGAGCGCTGGTTGGGATATGCTGGACCGTTCTCTCGGGCCGGAGCTCGATGGCCTTACCATTCAGCGCATGTTGGTCAAAGGCAGTGCTGCCCGGGCAATCGTGGAGACGGCTGAGGAGGAAAAAGCCCACATGATCATGATGCCGTCTTATGGACAAACGTTCAGCCAGTTTCTCCTGGGCTCTGTGACAGCGAAGGTCCTACATGGGACCGAGTGCCCGGTTTGGACCGACGCACACGTGGAAGTATCGCCGGTGCAGGGGTTTGCGATCCGTAACATCCTGTGCGCGGTCGATTTCAGCCCCTATAATCAGAAAGCTGTGTCGTGGGCCGTGCAATTGGCCTCGGAATTTCGCGCCCGTCTCACGCTCGCTCACGTCACTGCCGGGGTCGAGATTTGGGGGCCTGGTGGCAGCTCCGTCAATCCAGAGTGGAAAGAGGTGCTTGTCGGCTATGCTTCCGAGCATATCGCAGAACTCCAGCGAGACATTGGCATAAAGGCAGACGTATTTATCGGCAGTGGTGACGTGCCCAAGGTGCTGAGGCAAGCTGCTGCGCAGACCAAGGCGGACTTGCTGGTTACCGGGTGTAACCCTTATGGCGGTCACCTGCGGACCCACGGCTACTCAATCATTTGCGCGGTGCAGATTCCAGTTCTGAGCGTGTGAGGACTCTGCATTGATGGGTAGTGGGCCGGTTTGTTTTTGCTCTGTATCACCTGGGTTATCAGTAGTGGGCGAGTAACGCCGAGCCCACATATATAGAAGTGGCGACCACAGATAATGCTCAATACAGGCCGGTGATTGAATTGAACGGCTAATTGATACAGTGCAAAAACAAACCGGCCCACTACCCATTAAGGAATAATGTCGCTCTTTTATTGATCGTTTAGATTATAATTAGGAAAAAGGATACTGCCTATGGAATATTACATTCACCACGTGCCTGGCAGGATAAGAATACGTACGCCATTCTTGCGTGACAAGCCGCAAAATATCGACCAGTTTACAAAAAGTATGAGGACAATAAATGGCATGCAATCCTTTAAGATCAACACTGCCACCGGCAGCGCCCTTTTGCTGTATGATGAAAAGAAAGTAAACTGCGAACAACTTATCGGCATCCTCGAAAAATACGGCTTCTTCAATCTTGCTAAATCCACAACCAGCGATGAGCTTATTGAGCACATTTCTGAAAAGGCGCTGGGCGTAGCAGAAGAAATAATAGTCACTGCCATGGAAGGCGGCGTTCCAGAGGCTTAGTGCGTTTCCATTGTTATTCCCTTTCGGTTTTAAACATAACGACTGCTTCTGTTCCTTTGTCAGACTTGATTTCGAGGGTTCCCCCAAGCTGGTCTGTTAAAATGTTGACAAGCTGAAGTCCGAGGGTGCCTGCCTCTTTATAATCAAAACCTTCCGGAAGACCAATACCATTGTCTTTGATTGCCAGTGTGTAAGTGCCGTCAGTCTTTGTAAAATTGATGCTTAATACCCCCTTTCCTTTTTTAGGGAAAGCATGCTTGAAGGCATTTGTGAGGAGTTCGTTGATTATCAGGCCGCACGGTACGGCTGATTCCAGATCAAGTTCGATATCCCTGATGTTGATTTCCGTGGTGATTGCACTCGTATCTATCCGGTACATGCTGATGATATCTAAAACCATTGACTTGATATAGCTTTCAAAATTAATGGATGATAAATCTTTTGTCTGATAGAGCTTTTCATGAACAAGGGCCATAGACCTGACCCTCTGCTGGCTTTCTTCAAAGAGGGATTTCACACCGGCGTCCTTTATTTTTCTGGCCTCCAAGGAAAGGAGGCTTGAAACGATCGCCAAGTTGTTCTTTACCCGGTGATGGATTTCCCTGAGAAGCGCTTCTTTTTCTTTCAGAGATTGCTTTATCTGCTGTTCGGCCAGTTTGCGGTCGGTAATATCCCTTGCAATGCATACGATGGCGAGCAACTGCCCCTGAATATTGCTCATAGTCGAAACAGACATACTGAGCGCCAAGTTTCCATTTTTAGGGTGAACATAAGAGAATTCCTGGTTGGGTAAAGTATGCCTCCGTACAAGCACGCTAAAATCAGGCAGATCATTATCAGAAATTATATCCTTGATATGTTTTCCCAATAAATCTGTTTCCGGTAACCCAAAGAGGATGACAGATGAATGATTGATCAGACGAACAATTCCTTCTGAATCCAGGACCAGAAGTGCATCGTTCATACTATTAATGACGCCTTCTGCTGCAAATCGCGGGGTAATATCAACGAGACGGTACTTTGAGATAGTCCCCAGCATGATTAAAAGTGCTATAAATATCCCTATGTACCCAAATGGGTATACGGGGATATTGAAGCATGCAACAAAATCAACAAGGGCAGCGCTGCCCACACCAAAAGCAATAAGAAAAGATTTATTACGAAGACGCTGAGTACTGCCGGGTGGCGACAGGGGATATTCCCGTATGAGGTCGTATAAAGGCAATCCTAGCAGGATACAATAAATAATTAAATATACCCCGCCCCAGGCCGTATACTGCGGGTAATATCCCCAGAAAAATCGACGTACTCCCTCGATAATAAAATCAGTTCTTACGATGATTAAGCATGAAAACAGAGAAAACAGCCAAATCGACCAGACGATGAACCTCTTTTTTTCATCGCTTTTCAGAACAGCAAATGAAATGAGATAGAGGGTGGACGGAATAAAGGCTATTCCAAAATACCCTGCTTTGGCCCACCATAAGGCAACTGCTGCATCATTGGCGCTGTACAAACCGACCCTGGAAAGAAGCCAAAGACATAGCGAAATATCAAGCAGGAGAAATGTTGTGCTGATCCTGTTAATCCCCTCATCAAAATGAACTCGTGCTGCAGTTATAATAATACCTATTGCGACCACCAGAAGAGGAAGCGCGTGCAAATTCAGAGAATATTTTGAAGCAGTAATCACTTCAGAGAGCATCTAATTTTCATTCCTTAAAAATTTAAAAAGCTTATGCGGCAAGCGATGAAAGAATGTTCCCGCTTATTTCAGCGCTGAGTGCTCTTCAGCATTTGTGCATTATACCAGATTTTCTTTCCACCTTTATTATTATGCAGCGCCAAATAGTGCGCTTGCAGCCTTTTGTTACTATTTTGTATTATTTGCTTCATTTTTGTAATAATCATCATATCCTCGTTCTTTAGTTTTTCCTTAATTATCAAAGAGCAGCGCTGCTGGCATGACAGTTGCTGTAACTGGTATGACAGTCGCTGTAAATAGATAACGAGGATTAGAAAAACAGGAGGACATAATGAGACAGATAGCAGTGTACGGCAAGGGCGGCATCGGTAAATCCACAACAACACAGAATACCGTTGCAGGCCTTTCAGAGGCGGGATACAAATGCATGATAGTAGGCTGCGACCCGAAGGCGGATGCAACAAGATTAATACTTCACGCAAAGGCCCAAACAACTGTGATGGACCTCGCACGGGAACGCGGCACTGTGGAGGACCTCGAAATTGACGAGGTGCTGCTTACCGGGTTCAGAGGTATCAGGTGTGCGGAGTCAGGCGGACCTGAGCCGGGCGTCGGTTGTGCTGGCCGCGGCGTTATTACAGCAATCAACTTTCTTGAGGAAAACGGCGGCTATGGGTCGGACACCGATTTCGTCTTCTACGACGTCCTCGGGGACGTGGTCTGCGGAGGCTTTGCCATGCCCATGAGAGAGGGAAAGGCAAAGGAGATTTACATCGTTACCTCAGGCGAGATGATGGCCATGTACGCAGCCAATAATATTTCGAGAGGTATTCTTAAATATGCACAGAGCGGCGGCGTGAGGCTCGGCGGCCTAATCTGCAACAGCAGAAAAACCGATAAGGAATATGAACTGATTTCCGAGCTTGCAAAGAGGCTTAATACCCAGATGATCCACTTTGTACCCAGGGACAACCAGGTGCAGCGGGCTGAGCTGAGGAGGATGACGGTCATAGAATATTCCCCCGAGCATCCCCAGGCAGATGAGTACAGGGCACTGGCCAAGAAGATAGCGGAAAACAGGAACCTTGTTATTCCGACTCCAGTGAGCATGGATGAGCTGGAAGCGCTGCTCATGGACTTCGGGATACTGGAGAACGAAGAGGCATTGAATAAATAAGGAGGAACGATGAGCACGGCAATTAAAGATACACAAAAAATGATAGAGGAAGTTCTGGAGGCCTATCCGGAAAAAGCGAAAAAAGACAGGGCTAAACATCTGGCTGCCAATGATCCCTCGGGCCAATGCAGCACCTGCCAGGTCAAGTCCAACATAAAATCGAGGCCGGGCGTCATGACGGTAAGGGGATGTGCTTTTGCGGGGGCAAAAGGTGTGGTCTGGGGTCCGGTAAAAGACCAGATCACCATCAGCCACGGCCCAATCGGGTGCGGACAATACAGCTGGGGGGGCAGGAGAAACTATTATAATGGGCAGACCGGTATCGATACCTTCGGCACTATGCATATCACCACGGACTTCCAGGAAAAAGATATTGTGTATGGAGGAGATAAAGGGCTCGATGCCGCGCTCCATGAGCTGAAAGAGCTTTTCCCCCTTGCAAAAGGGATCGGCATCCTCTCTGAATGCCCTGTTGGTCTTATCGGAGACGATATCGAATCGGTTGCAAAAAGAGTACAAAAGGAATTCAAAATACCCATAGTGCCTGTTCGATGTGAAGGCTTCAGGGGAGTAAGCCAGTCCCTGGGCCACCATATTGCCAATGATACGATAAGGGACCATGTACTCGGCAAGGGCCGCCTCGAAAAAACTACACCCTATGATGTGGCGCTGATCGGCGACTACAACATAGGCGGAGACGCTTGGGCCTCGCGGAAGATGCTGGAAGAAATGGGGCTGAGGGTAATCGCCCAATGGACAGGTGATGCATCTGTCAATGAGATGGGTATCGCACACAAGTCTAAACTGAACCTCATCCATTGCTACCGTTCCATGAACTATATATGCAGGCATATGGAAGAGGAGTACGGCACCCCGTGGGCTGAATTCAATTTCTTCGGGCCGACAAAAATATACGAGAGTCTGAGAAAGATCGCCTCATACTTTGATGACAACATCAAAGAAAAGGCGGAGAAGATGATCGAGAAATACAAACCGGTTATGGATGGGGTGATTGAGCGATTCAAACCGAACCTCGAAGGCAAAAAGGTAATGCTCTATGTGGGTGGCTTGCGGCCCCGGCACACGATAGGGGCTTATGAAGACCTAGGAATGGAAGTCGTTGCGTCGGGATATGAATTCGGCCACAGTGATGATTACAAGAGGACCTACCCCGTAATGAAAGAGGGCGCTGTCATAATGGATGACGCCACGCTCTATGAATTGGAGGAATTCACCAGAAGGCTCAAACCGGACATGGTCGGCTCCGGGATAAAGGAGAAATACTCCTATCATAAACTTGGAGTGCCTTTCAGGCAGATGCACTCATGGGATTATTCCGGACCTTATCATGGTTTTGACGGTTTCCCGGTTTTCGCACGGGACATGGATATGACTGTGAATAGCCCGACATGGAAACTGATACGGAGGAAAAAATGAAACTTATGAAGATATTGGACCATAACGAACTCTTTCAGGACCGGGAGTACCAGGAACAGTTCGAAAACAAAAAAGAATTTGAGGATCCCTGGCCTGCCGAAAAAGTGAAAGAGGTGGCTGAATGGACAAAGACAGAGGAATATAAGGAAAAGAACTTTGCCCGGAAAAACATAAAGATCAATCCTGTAAAGGCATGCCAGCCCCTCGGAGCGATCTTCTGCGCATCCGGCTTTGCCGACACGATGCCTTTTGTTCAGGGGGCCCAGGGCTGTGTCGCCTATTTCAGAAGTCATCTTAACAGGCACTTCAAAGAGCCGATGGCTGCCATCTCCTCGTCCATGACCGAAGATGCAGCAGTTTTCGGAGGGCTCAACAATATGCTCGAAGGGCTCGAAAATGCGTATTCGCTCTACAAGCCCAAAATGCTGGCGGTCTCAACCACCTGCATAGCTGAAGTCATCGGCGATGATCTGAATGCTTATGTAAAAACTGCCCGGGAAAAAGGCCTCATCCCCCCGGACCTTCCTGTACCCCAGGCACATACGCCGAGCTTTGTCGGCTCTCAGATAACCGGGTACGATAATGAGCTTAAGAGCATACTTTCCACGATCACTCAGGGGAAGAAAAAGGAGTCTAACGGAAGGGTAAATATAATACCAGGCTTTGATACCTACACCGGAAACTACCGGGAAATGAAGAGGCTGCTTGACATCATGGGCGTCAAACACACGATCCTTGCCGATGTCAGCGATACCTTCGACTCTCCGAATACCGGCGAGTATAAGCTTTATCCCGGAGGCACTCCCCTGGCCGACGCAGCAGATTCGATCAATGCAATGGCCACTATTGCGCTCCAGAGGTATTCGACGTCAAAGACCATGGAGTATATCGAGAAAGAATGGGGCCAGAAGACAGCTATGCTGCCGCCCATCGGCATCAGGAACACAGATGCATTTTTTGAGGAAATAAGCAAGATTTCCGGGAAACCAATTGCTAAGGAGATAGAGGA
The DNA here is from genome assembly GCA_963710375.1 of Nitrospirota bacterium. Classification (GTDB taxonomy): domain Bacteria; phylum Nitrospirota; class Thermodesulfovibrionia; order Thermodesulfovibrionales; family Dissulfurispiraceae; genus JADFXI01. The sequence goes on along the minus strand of CAVPZX010000005.1, from coordinate 124,113 downwards.
TGAACGGGGGAGGGCTGTTGACGCGATGGTAGACTCCCATCCCTATGTCCACGGAAAAAAATTTGCCTTAACCGGAGATCCTGATCTCCTGCTCGGGCTGGTAAGTTTTCTCATGGAAATGGGGGGCATCCCTGTGCACATAGTCTGCACCAACGGCGACAAGAAGTTCGAAGAGGAAATGAACACTCTATTAGGCACAAGCACCTTCGGCGCCGAGGGAAAGGTATATATCAATAGGGACATGTGGCATCTGAGATCATTGCTGTTCACTGATCCGGTTGACCTGCTAATCGGCAATTCATACGCAAAATTTCTGTGGAGGGATACAGGGACCCCCCTCATACGAATCGGGTTCCCTTTGTTCGACAGGCACCATCTCCACCGGTATCCCATTATCGGATACCAGGGAGTCCTCAACCTGGTCACTCAGATAGTAAACACCGTGCTTGATGAGCTGGACAGGAAAACAATAAATACTACGAGCTTTGACGTAATAAGATAGCCCGCTAATGGGAGGCTTGCAATGTTTGCGAACATGGACAAATTAACAGAGAGTGGCTGTTCTGCTGAAAAGAAGGATAAGATCTGCCGGTCCCGGGGCGGGGAATCATGCGCCTTTGACGGCGCTATGATCGTGCTCCAGCCCATTGCAGACGCAGCACACATTGTACATGGCCCCATTGCCTGCTGCGGTAATACATGGGAAGGAAGAGGCACACTGTCTGAAAAGGGAGACCTTCATAAAATGGGATTTACCACTGATATGAACGAGATCGATATAGTGTTCGGTTCCGGTGAAAAGCTATACAGCGCCATTGTGAAGACCTGCGAGACAGTTAGTCCAAAGGCCGTTTTTGTCTATGCTACCTGCGTAAGCGGTCTCATTGGTGAAGATATAGAGGCCGTCTGCAAAAGAGCGGAAAACGAGCTCGGCATCAGGGTCATCCCGGTAAATGCACCAGGTTTTGTGGGACCCAAGAACCTGGGAAACAGGATTGCAGGTGAAGTGCTGCTCGATTCCGTAATAGGTACTGGCGAGCCTGACTATACCACTGATTTCGACATCAACCTTATAGGTGAATATAACATTGCAGGAGATTTGTGGCTTGTCGAGCCTGTGCTTAACGCAGCCGGAATAAGGGTAATGTCCAGGATCACAGGCAATGCCTCCTTTGAAGAGATTACCCATGCACACAGGGCAAAACTGAATGTGGTCGTATGCAGCCGTGCCTTGATCAATATTGCGCGGACAATGGAAACGAAATACGGAATCCCTTATGTGGAGGTCTCCTTCTTCGGCAAAACAGAGATGGCAAAGGCCTTGCGTGCTATTGCACAAAAACTGCGTACCTCAGAGGGCACTCTTGTTCAGGGCTTGCATGAAAAAGTTGAGGCTGTCATCGCGCATGAGGAGAGGCAGATTGAAGAGAAACTTAAGAGGTTTCAGCATCTCAGGGGGAAAAAGGCGGTACTGTATACCGGAGGAGTCAAGAGTTGGTCTTTTATCTCGGCCCTCATGGACCTGGGGATTGAGGTTGTGGCTGTGGGAACGAAAAAGAGCACTGTTGAAGATGAGGAGAAGATGAGACAGCTGCTGGGACAGGACGCGCCGCTGGTGGAAGATGTGGCTCCGAAAAACCTTCTCAAGCTCCTGACGGAAAGGAAGGCGGATATCCTTATAGCCGGAGGGAGAAACCAGTATCTTGCAATAAAAGAGGGTTTCCCTTTTGTGGATGTTAACCAGGAGCGGCATACGGCATATGCTGGATATGAGGGTCTGGTCGCGCTTGCTGAACAGATAGATAACACCATAAGATTTTATAACCATTACGAGGCTCAAGCGGTCGAACCTATCTCAGGCGATAAGGGATTGCCTCGCTATGTTCGTAATGACAGACAAGACAGGGATATTATCATTGACCCTTTAAAGCATTCCCAGACCATAGGAGCTGCTATTGCTATGCAAGGGGTAGATATGGCGCTGCCGCTCATCCATGGTGCACAGGGCTGTACTTTTCTTGCCAAGGTGCTTCTGACAAAGCATTTCAGGGAGCCCATCGCCCTTGCCGGAACAAAGCAGTTTGCCGAAGATATCATCATGGGAAGCGAGGAAGATATCATCAGCTCGGTCGGGGGGTTTATCGAAAAACAGAACCCTGCAATAGTTGGCATCCTTTCCTCCGGACTGTCGGATGTAAAGGGTGATGACTTATCAGCAGTGGCAAAGCATTTTAGTGCCTCAGACTCGGAAGCAAAGGTGTTTTCCGTCTCCACTCCTGATTACGAAGGAGGATTGGAAACAGGCTACGCCGCTGCTGTAGAGGCGCTTACCGGCATGGCCGGGTGTAATCAACAGGGCGCAAAAAGAGCAAAAGGCCGGATCAATGTTCTGGCCGGCTGCCACCTGACGCCTGCAGACTTTCTTGAGCTGAGGGAAATCATAGAATCGTTCGGGCTGCGCCCTGTCATGCTCCCTGACCTGTCGGCACTGGATGGCAGCAGACAGGGCTTTTCCGCCCTCGCAGCAGGCGGAACAAGCCTGGATGAAATTAAAACCATGGGTGATGCCGAATTCACACTTGCTATTGGAATGAGCATGGAGTCCCCGGCCAGGAAATTAAAGGAACGGTTCGACATAGAATACAAGGTGCTTGAGAGCATTACAGGTCTCCGGGATACCGATGCTTTGATGGAAACGCTGTTTCTGTTGAGCGGTAACAGCATACCGTCAAAGCATGTCAGACAGCGACGCATCCTTATGGATGGAATGAGGGATGCTCATTGCTGGTTCGGCAAAAAGAAAGTGATTACCGCCCTGGAGCCGGACCTATCCGTTCAGACGTCCCGCTGGCTGTCTGAAATGGGCGCTGAGGTAGTGCTTTCAGTGATTCCACATGCTGCAGCAGCAGGAAAAAGTATTGAGGCCCGCGAGTTGATCATCGGGGACCTCCGGACTATCCGCAAATATGGTTCTGGAGAAAGTGATCTCATAATCTCCAATTCTCACTGCGAGGATACTGCCCGTGGCTGCGGCATAACGCTTTATCAAATGGGTTTCCCTCTATACAAGATTTTTGGAGGAAACGCCAGGATAACCATCGGGTACAGGGGAACGCTTACGCTTATAAACGATATTGCAACGATATTTGCAACAGGTTAAGGTTAAGACAAAAAAAAGAAATAGAGTAAAGACGTTGGTTTATCTCAACCTCAACCTTAACCTTAACCTGAATGTGAGGAGGTGCACATATGAAAGTAGCATTCGCAACAACAGACGGCATTAATGTTGATGAACATTTCGGCAGGGCGGGAAAGTTCGCAGTTTATGAGTTGAACGATAAGGACTACCGGTTCGTTGAAATCAGGAAATTTGCGGAAGGCAGGGACACCGAAATAGAGGCGACAAAGGACATGGGTCAAATACATGAAAGCAAGGTGGAGAAGAAGGTAGATAGACTTGCAGACTGCAAGATCATTTACCTTACTGAAATCGGAGGGCCTTCTGCAGCACGGCTGGTAAAGAAGGGAATCATGCCGATAAAGGTGAAAGAGATTGTTTCCATAAAGGAGTCACTCGATAAACTTCTTGTTACCGCGCAGACATCTCCGCCGCCGTGGTTTAAGAAGGCGCTTAATGACACGCGTCAATAACAAGATGCATACAAGCCGGCAGGCTTGAGGCTTACGAGCCAATAACAATTTAAAGGAGAAAAACACTATGAAGATGATAAGAGCATTTATACGGCCTGAAAAAGAGCAGGAGGTAGTTCTGGCACTTGAGGGCTCAGGATTCCCATCGCTCACCAAAATGCCGGTATTCGGAAGGGGGAAGCAGAAAGGGCTTCAGGTTGGGCCGGTACATTATGACGAACTTCCGAAAACACTTATCATGATGGTTGTCGATGACAAGGATGTGGCAAAAGTAATAGGCATCATTAATGATAAGGCGCGGACAGGGTTCATAGGGGATGGAAAGATATTCACCAGCCCTGTAGACGGCGTATACACCGTACGAACGGGGGAGGCCGTACTATGAAAGAGATTACTGCGATTATCAGGAGAGACAAGCTCCCTGAGACAAAGAATGTCCTTGACGAGCTGGGATACCCTTCTGTCAGTATCCAGAGCGTTGACGGAAGGGGAAAGCAAAAGGGTGCAGTATGCGATAACGACCTTGATCCGGAACTGCCCGACAACTATTGCATGTCGGTCAAATTAAAACCGACGCCTTCGACATACGCAGTCGAGCATACGCTTCCCAAGGTAGCTCTTTTCGTGCCGAAAAGGATGCTTACCATAGTTGTGCCTGATGATGTTGTAAGCAAGATAGTGAAATCGATCATCAAGGTCAACCGGACAGGTAAAACAGGAGACGGCAAAATTTTTATCTCTCCAGTCGAAAGCGCGCAGAGAGTACGGACAGGAGAAAAAGACGGAGAGGCCATTTCATAAAAAGGTTGAGGTTAAGGCTGAGGTTGAGATTTGATGTTTAATTTTTCGAGCTGGTGAAGATTAAGGAGAGGTTGAGGCTAATGCAAGTTGTCTTTCTTTTCTTAACCTTAACCTAAACCTTTACCTGATTCTTTAGGAGGGGATCATGGCAGTTGTCGGATACACAAGGGGCGGACAGACATGGACGCCGCAATTCATTGAATCGATTGACGTTGAAAAATGCATTGGCTGCGGGCGCTGTTACAAGGTCTGCAGCAGGGATGTGCTGGAGCTTATCGAAAAACCCTTTGAGGGCGAGGATGAATACGGCGATGACATGGGCAACAAAGTGATGTCCGTTGCCCATCCCGAGAATTGCATCGGCTGCGAGGCATGCAATCGGACCTGTACGAAAAAATGCCACATTCATATCGCGATGTAGCTACACACGCCTCTAGATACTAAGTCTTTTTGAACGATCTTATGGCGAGCCTCCATCCCGCCACCGGGATTGGAGGCTGATTTTTCTGTCATACCGCATGTCCGGAATCTGTTACCATATGCCTCAAATCATCGTTACTACTATTTTGTAGCATTTACGACATTTTAAGTTCTAATTGAGAAACAGTGTTCTTTTTATAATCAATAAGTTATACAGTGGCACACTGCTTGCTGTATATAAGATAGCGCAGTGTCACAGATAAAGAGATTGAACACTCAGGAGGGATACAGGTGATACCACTTACACTGAATAAAAAAGGGAGCATAATGGAGCAGCATCCATGTTTTTCGGAGAGCGCACATCATAAATTCGGACGCATACATCTTCCCGTGGCCCCGGCGTGCAATATCCAGTGCAACTATTGCATAAGGAAATACGATTGCGCCAATGAATCCAGGCCTGGAATAACAAGCAAGGTGCTCTCCGCAGACGAAGCGGTCGAAAGAGTGCGCACCCTCGTGGAACGAAGCGGAAACCTGAGCGTTGCAGGGATTGCGGGGCCCGGGGACCCGCTCGCTAACAGAGCCACTTTTGACGTTATGCATGCACTGCACAGGGAATTCCCCGATCTTATTTTGTGCGTTTCAACAAACGGGCTCCTTCTTCCCGAGCGTCTCGAAGAACTTATAAAATCAGGGGTAAGAAGCCTGACCATAACTATAAATGCAGTATTTCCCGAAACAGCTGAAAGGGTTTACGCGTGGATAAATAAAGGCGGAAAGCGTTATCATAACGGGGAGGCTGCCGAATACTTATTGTGCAATCAGTGGAAGGGTCTCAGCAATGCCATAGAATCGGGACTTATTGTTAAGGTTAATACAGTTTTTATTCCGGGAATAAATGACACGGAAATTCCTCTTATCGCAAAATTAGCGGGAGAACTGGGCGCAGACATCATGAATATTTTACCGCTCATTCCTCAGGCTTCTTTCGGGCATCTGGAAAGGCCCTCAAGAGAGACCATTTACAAAATACGCGAGACCTGCAGGCAGCACATACCTCAGATGACCCACTGCAAACAATGCAGGGCTGACGCATGCGGAATTATCGGCGAGGACAAAGATATGGAGCTTGAGATGCTTAATGCCAAAATCGGAGAGGATTACTGTGACAACGTCTTTTGAACGTTACCGCAGGCAATTGATGCTTGGGGGATTTACCCCGGACCATCAGCAAAAGCTTAAAAACTCCACTGCTCTTGTCTCCGGAATTGGAGGGCTTGGCGGAACTGCCGCACTATATCTCGCAGTCGCAGGGATCGGGAAAATGATCTTTGCCCACTCCGGCAACCTGACCCTTTCCAACATGAACAGGCAGATATTGATGAGAGATGACTGGGTAGGAAAAAGCAGGGTTGTTCAGGGAATGAAGAGCATTGAGGATATAAACCCGGAAGTGGAAGTTGAAATCCATGACGAGCGGACCTCGGAGGCGAATGTTGAGAAGCTGCTTAGCGGAGTTCAAATAGCGCTTTCTGCCCGCCCCACTTTTCACGAACGAAGAGTATTGAACAAGGCATGTGTAAAAAAAGGTGTCCCTCTGGTCGAAGCGGCAATGAATGGAATGGAAGGATATATTTTTAATATTGTAGCCGGCACCACGCCTTGCCTCAACTGCCTTTACCCTTCGGATGACCCCGGGTGGGAGGAACTGGGCTTCCCGGTGCTGGGCGCTGTGTCAGGCATGCTCGGCTGCATCATGAGCATAGAGGCGATAAAGCTCCTCACAGGATACGGCAAGCCATTAATATCTCAGATGCTGTCATTTAACACAATAGATATGGATTTCAGGAAGCTCACTATCCGAAGAGACCCACACTGCGATGTATGCGGCGGATTATAATGAGACGGCATGGTCATGGCCGGGATAGTGCCGGATATTGACGTATGGACAGTTCAGTATTTTTTTCAATGCGTCTCTCTCTTCAGGTGGCGACAGTTGCCACAGCTTTTGTTTTCGTAACCGGCATAACCGTTGCTTACTTTCTTGCTCGAAAAAACTTTAGGGGCAAGGAACTTCTCGATATTCTCTTTACACTCCCTCTGGTCCTGCCACCTACAGTTACCGGCTATTATCTCATCGTACTTTTCGGAAGAAACGGCATTGTGGGCAAAATCATATATCACTGGACCGGCTGGACCATTATGTTCACATGGTACGCAGCAGTGCTCGCATCGTTTGTTGTCGCGCTCCCGCTTATGATAAAAACGGCGCGCGCGGCAATCGAGTCGGTCGATGCCAATCTGATCAATGCTTCCTATACATTGGGGCGCACAGAGTTCCAGACAGCTGTCAGGATAATTCTCCCGCTCGCAAAAAAAGGTATCATTGCAGGAGTTGTGCTCTCCTTCGCCCGCGCCATGGGCGAGTTCGGCGCTACGCTTATGCTGGCCGGGAACCTTCCCGGCAAGACCGACACCATGCCGCTTGCAATTTACTCACTTGCCGGCAGCGGCGAATGGTCAAGGGCGCATGCCATGGTCCTGCTGCTGACCATGCTCTCAGGGGGGTTCCTCTATCTTGCGAACAAATACAGCAGGCGGATTATCTGATGGGACTTTCAGTCACCCTTAAAAAAAAGGCGGGCGTATTCTCCCTCGATGTCTCCTGGGAAATAGATAACGAGCTTGTCGTCCTCTTCGGGTATTCCGGAGCAGGAAAATCCATAACCCTTCAGATGATTGCCGGACTCATGCGGCCTGACGAGGGGGTTGTGCGCTCCGGGGAGAATGTGCTGTTTGACAGCCTTAAAGGGATCGACCTCCCCCCGCAAAAGCGCTCCTTCGGCTATGTATTCCAGGACCTTGCCCTCTTCCCTCACATGACAGTCAGGGAAAATATACGATACGGTGCTACAGGGACCGCTGCTAGCGAGTGCAAAAGAATCGTTGAGGAGATAATCGGGACCTTTCGCCTTGAGGGAGTTGCAGACAGTCTGCCTTCAAAACTTTCCGGAGGTCAGCAGCAGCGGGTTGCCTTTGCGAGGGCGCTTATCCGGAAGCCGGATGTGCTTCTCCTTGATGAACCGTTTTCCGCACTCGACAATCCCCTCCGCATTGAGATGGGCGAGTTTTTGAACGACGTGAGAAATGCGTACGATATACCGGTTGTTCTTGTCACCCATGATATTTTTGAGGCTTACACAATGGCCGATACCATCATTGTCTATGCAAACGGCAGGGTCGCGCAAACCGGTACCCCCTCTGAAATATTCAACCATCCTGCAAACAAGGAAGTCGAAACCCTGATCAATACAAAAAGGCAAATGACACTGCCATAGTTAAGCTTTGTTCTTTTTTCTTTGACCCGCTGCCATAACCTTCAGATGTACCCCCACGACCTACAAAGTTGTCCCATTATACAAATTTGTCGTAACCCCCTCATTAAGGTTCGCATAGAAATCAAGAGGTTGCAGGCTGGCACAGTTTTAGCTTGTACCTGAGAGAGGTGATTGCGCAATGAATACATTGAGAGACAAAGTGAAGGAGATGGAAAGAGAGGCAATAATCGACGCCCTCAGTGAATGCAGTTGGGTGATGGCTAAGGCAGCCCGGCAACTCGGCATAACCGAGAGGATGATCGGGTACAAGATTAAAAAATATGGAATAAGGAGGAGTGAGGAAAAACAGGAAAAGAGCAGAGACCTTGTTGTAATGCAGACAACGGAAAAACAGGCTTAAGCCTGTAAAACATCCATAGGGAGGACATAGTGAAAAGGATGAGAAAATTTATCGGTGCTATTATTGTCTTTGCATTAGTTTTTACAGTATCTTCCAATCTTTATGCTGAAGATCAACCAGCAGCGGCAGCTCCTGCAGCTCCTGCAGCTCCTGCTGCACCGGCAGCTGAGGCAGCACCTGCGGCGGCTCCTGCGGCTCCTGCAGTCACCGGCAGCGCAGCGCTGTCTGTTCTTAATCACTACATATTCAGAGGATACGAACTCAGTTCGCATAGCGCTGTCTTTCAACCGACACTTACGATTAACTACGCAGGCTTCTCAGCAAATTTATGGAGCAACATCGACACCAGCGAGCACGCAACTCAAAACTTTGCTCCTGTTACAACTTCCAGAGGGCACAATAACTACGACGAGACTGACCTGACTCTTAACTATACCTACAACATCGACAAGCTGGCCCTCACCGGCGGATTTATCTATTACGGTACACAATATGCGCCTGAAACAGAAGAGGTTTATGTAAGCGGCACTTACGATATGATCGCACACCCTACACTTGCGATCTACCGTGACGTCAATCACTACCCCGGCACATACTTCAATCTCTCATTCTCCCAGTCCATCCCGGTGTACAAAGAGACCACCGTCAACCTGGGCGCATCATTCGGATATGAGTATGGGAGTTCAAATTTCTGGGACACATATAGCAGCTCCACCGGGCTCTACAACGGCCCTAAATACAGTGCATTCCACGATGGCATGGTGAAAGTCGGCTATACCATACCTGTTACAAAGATGTTATCAGCTCAGCCTGTTGTCCAGTACTGGTTTCCGCTTTCGAGCGATGCGAGCAAAATTACAAACGGTCATGCTTTCAACCCCAACGGTCAACTTAAGGATATCTTTGTATACGGGGTTAACCTGACATTTAGTTTTTAAATAATTTATGTCAGTAAATAAAGGAGAAACACTATGGCAAACGAACAACAACCGGTCACTAGGGGAACGTTAGGCATAACAGGTCTGACGATGAACGCGATGGCGCTGATCGCGCCCGGCGCGTTCCTGTGGTTAACATTTCAAATGCAGTCGCTTTACGGAGCGCCGATGGCAGGCATATCCATGTGGTTCGGCATTCTCTTCGCCCTGTTGCTCTGCTTCGCTACAGCAATCAGCTACGCTGAACTGTCTAAGCTCTATCCGGGCCCGGGTTCGTCCTACCTGTATGCGGAGCAGGCGTTCCTTTCAAAGACACACGCATACAAGTTCGCGCGGCTCGCCAAGTTCATCACCGGATGGGCAAGCCACCTTTATTACTGGGTGTATCCGGGGGTCATGGTCGGTGTTACAGCCATTCTCGGCGGATATCTCTTAAATCAATTCTGGCCAGACACCTTCAGCGGCACCTATAACAGCCCGATCTTCATGTTTATCTTCTGCATCGTGTTCGCGCTCGGCGTTGCATACATCGCTTATCGCGGTGTTACCGGTACAACGGCTGTCAACGTAGTGATTAACATTATCCAGATATCAGCATTGCTGGTGTTCTCGGTGATCGCCATAGGCTATCGCGTCCAGCATCCGCAAGGCTCAACAGGTTACCATCTGTCAAACGGCATCGCGGTGAACTATCAGGTCGCCCAGGTGGTCCAGAAGGATGATAAAGGGAATCCGGTGCCTGTGTTGGACCCTAACGGCAAACCCACTCTGGACAAAGACAACAAGCCGGTCTACACAATGATTGACGCTACTGATGAGAAGTCGGGGATGCCTGTGCCTGCTGACAAGGACGGCAAGGCTGTAACCGATCCAAAGCTCGCTGCGCCGTTCACGGTCGATTATGTCGACGGAGCGATCACTAAGGATGACAAGGGGAACCCCACATTCAACTATCATAAAAGCGCCGCATCTGTCGTGGCTCCTCACGGGTTTAATTTCATCTTCATTCAGGCAGCCATCGCAATTCTGATCCTGGTCGGCTTCGAGTCGGTCACCGCGATGGGTGAGGAAGCCAAAAGGCCGAAAAAAGATATTCCAAGGGCAGTGCTGCTGTCACTTGCCATTCAGGGCGCCTTCTGCTACCTGATCGAGTATTTTGCCGCCAATTACATGCTTCATAACGGATACACCATGCCGAATGCAGGCGCTTCCGGCGCCCCGCTAGGCGACCTGATGGTCATTACAGGCACATGGCTGTTTGGCTCTTACGCGGCAGGCAAGGCATTCATGCTGGTACAGGCCTTGACAGTCTTCCTGGCATTAATTGGCACTACTCTCTCATGCCTGAGCACCGGCGCCCGCGTAACCTACGCCATGGGGCGGGACGAAGAAGTGCCGTCGCATTTCGGTCTTCTGCACGGAAAGAACCTGTCGCCGCACAAGGCGATCTGGACTCTGGCAGTGATTTCAGTGGTCATCGGCATCGCCACCGTGTCAGTGTATTTAGGGGGACAAGCTACACCGCTCGCAGCACTGGACAAGCACAACTTCTGGTACAGCTTCGGCATCTTCTCGCCGGATATGTACACGAAGCTGCCCAACACGCTGCTCATCGTCACGCTGGTCAGCAACTTCGGCACGTTCCTCCTCTACATGTTCACCTGCTATATTGCGATGGTGGCATTCAGGGAACACCACAGCTTCAACGGCATCAAGCACGTTGTCATCCCTATTCTCGGCTTATTGGCAAACTTATCTATTATGCTCTTCTACCTGATCGGGCCGTTCACGGTCAGCGGCATGAGTTGGAAGGAACCATATATCGCGCTGGGATTCGTCGCCATCTGGGGCATTTACGGGGCCTTCTACTTCCTCAAGTCCAGCAAGACTAAAGGCAAGGAAATTTTGCTCAGCAGCAAACCGGTATCTCCGGTTTCGTAAGCAATATCATCTTTTCTCGACAATTCCAAAATAGACAGTCACCCTCATGGGTGACCGTCTATTTAAAATAAAGGAGGATGTATGACACCGAAAGACGTAATCAAGATGGCCGAGGAGAACAAGGCAGTGATGGTGGACTTCAAGTTCCTTGATTTTCCAGGTCTCTGGCAGCACTTTGCAGCGCCGGTCAGCGAGTTAAAAGAGGAAGTATTCAGTGAGGGGCTTGGATTTGACGGCTCTTCAATCAGGGGATGGCAGGCAATCCACACCTCTGACATGCTCGTCGTTCCCGATCCCTCCACCGCAATTATGGACCCTTTTACAGAGCGTCCCATGCTGAGCCTGATCTGCAACATTGTAGACCCTATCACAAAAGAATCATACACAAGGGACCCAAGGTACATTGCGCAGAAAGCGGAAGCGTATCTCAAGTCGACAGGGATAGGTGACACGGCTTATTTCGGCCCTGAGGCTGAATTTTTTATCTTTGACGATATAATGTTCGACCAGAATTCTCACAGCGGTTATTATTTCCTTGATTCGGTTGAGGGCATCTGGAACTCAGGCCGCGACGAGAAACCCAACCTGGGCTACAAGCCGAGGCACAAAGAGGGATATTTCCCAGTGCCTCCGATGGACAGCCAGGAGGATTTAAGGACAGAGATGGTGGTTGAGATGCTGAAATGCGGCATCTATGTAGAAAAGGAACACCACGAAGTCGCCACAGCAGGACAGGCTGAAATCGACATGAGGTTTGAGTCCCTGGTCAAGATGGCAGACTACCTGATGCTCTTTAAATATATAATCAAGAATGTAGCCAAGAGGCACGGCAAGACAGTGACCTTCATGCCGAAGCCGATATTCGGGGACAACGGTTCCGGGATGCACACCCATCAGAGCATATGGAAAAACGGCAAGCCTGTATTTGCCGGCAACGGCTACGCAGGGCTTAGCGAGACCGCTATTTATTATATCGGCGGGGTTCTGAAGCATGCGAAATCCCTGGCGGCCCTAACCAACCCGACGACTAACTCATACAAGAGACTGACACCTGGGTTTGAAGCTCCGGTGAACCTTGCCTATTCTGCCAGGAACCGCTCGGCATGTGTAAGGATACCCACATACTCAGCCAGCCCTAAGACAAAGAGGGCGGAAGTGCGGTTCCCTGATCCATCGTGCAATCCTTATCTGGCCTTTGCCGCGATGCTGATGGCAGGTCTTGACGGGATCGAGAACAAGATACATCCTGGCGAGCCGCTTGACAAGGACATCTATGAACTCGGCCCGGAGGAACTTGCCTCAGTGCCGACCATGCCGGCAAGTCTGGAAGAGGCACTCAACCATCTTGAGGAAGACCATGAGTACCTGATGAAAGGGAACGTATTCACCGATGATGCCCTTGAAACATGGATCAGCTACAAGAGATCCAAAGAAGTAGATGCCCTCAGATTGAGGCCCCATCCTTATGAGTTCTTCCTTTACTACGACATTTAGAATAGAGTTTCAGCAGTGATTAAAAGGGGACTCAATCGAGTCCCCCATTTTCTTATAGAAGCTTTCAATTTAGCAAAAAAAATGTTAAGGTGTTTCAACTATGGAACTGACATACGCTGAACTTTCTTCGCCTGGACCTGCTCGCGAAAACAATGAGGATTTCGTAGGCTTCTGGCAGCCGGAAACCCTTGAGGAAAAGCGCAGCCGCGGCGCTGTGGCAGCGCTGGCCGATGGCGTTGGCGGGATGCACCGTGGTGAAGTGGCCAGCCGGCTTTCGGTGGAGACAGCCTTGAAAACCTTCCGCGAGTCACCAGAGGACCAGTCTCCTCAGCAGTTGCTGACTCAGATGTTCAATGCCGCAAATGTTGCCGTATACGACAAAGGCATGGAGGACCACGGCAAGTCCCGCATGGCGACAACCCTGTCAATCGTTATATTGCGGAACGATGAAATCATAGTGGGCAATGTGGGAGATTCCCGGGTCTATCTGGTCCGCAAGGGAGAGATCAAACAGTTATCCACAGATCATACATATGTCGGCATGCAACAAAAATTCGGGTTGATTACCGAACATGACGCCAAGACCAGCGAAAAACGTTCTGTCCTGACCCGCAGCGTAGGAAATGAGCCGGTGGTAAGGCTCGACGTGGAGGGCACCACAGTGTTCATTGGCGACCGGGTCGTGCTTTGTTCCGACGGCTTGTATGCGCATGTCGCGGACAGCGAGCTCGCCGACATCGTATCGCGCTTTTCTCCGGCCCAGGCCTGCCGACAGCTTATTGCCCTGGCAGAGCAGCGGGGAACCGATGATAATCTTTCCGTGCAGGTCCTTCAAATCAACGACGTAGAGAAAATGGCGTATTATAGAGGCGTTCCTATGTATCAGGAGCGTGAGGACCTGACGAGCCGTTATGAACTCCGGCCTGGGTACACCCTCGATAAGCGTTTTCTAATTCTTGAGACCATCAGTCGCAGCGGCATGGCCACCATATTCAAGGCAACTGACCTGAATACCAAAGAAACCGTGGCGGTCAAGGTGCCGTTGATGGAGTTTGAGAGCGATCCCGGTTTCTACTCACGCTTCCAGCGCGAGGAAGAGATCGGGAACCGGCTGAATCATCCCTACATCCTGAAATTCATTCCCGTGGAAGAGGAACACCGCAGCAGGCCGTATATCGTAACAGAGTATCTGCACGGCTATACGCTGTCGCACTTGCTGAACAGTGTCCGCCCGATGCCGGAAAAGGACGCGATCAAGATAGCAAGTTATGTATGCGAGGCGTTGGCGCATATGCACGAAAACGGCGTAATACACCGTGACCTCAAACCGCAGAACATCATGATCTGCTACGACGGCACTATCCGGATCGTGGACTTCGGCATCGCCAGGGCCGCGGAGGGGAGACGAATCACATTTGCCGGTTTTACGCCAGCGGTCGGCACGCCCGATTACATGGCCCCCGAACAGGTCAAAGGGAAGCGCGGGGATGCGCGGACCGACATTTACAGCCTTGGCGCAATGCTGTACGAAATGGCTGTCGGCGTAGTGCCGTTCGATGGCGACAACCCTTTCGCGGTCATGAACGCCCGCGTCACCGGCGACCCTGTGGCGCCTCGGAAACGCAACCCGAAATTATCTCCTCAGGTTGAAGAGATCATCCTCCATGCCATGGAGCGCGAGCCCGGCAACCGTTATCCTTCGGCTGCAGCCATGAAAGCCGATTTGGATAATCCCGTTTCAGTGCAATTGACCGGGCGATGTGACCGGCTTCAGACACCGACTGCATGGAAGCGCGGTGCAAAAAAAGCACTTTGGATTACGCTTGCCGTGTCGGTCCCTATCGTTGTCTTCCTTCTGCTATTGTTTCTGATCCTCCACCGCGGAACCGCGCATTAAATGCACTTCTCTTATCCCTACAATGTTGTGGCAGTATACAATTTTGTCGTAACACTTTTCTTAAGACTTATTTATAAAACAGGTAGTTGCAAGCTGGCATAGTTTTAGCTAATCTTCACTAGGGAGGATTCACAAATGACTTATCTTGCATGGCTTATTTTCGTCGGTGCGGCAGTCCTCGAGGTTGGCGGAGACGCGGTTGTTCGTAAAGGACTTCGAGGAAGCAGCTTGATTATTATTTTGACAGGATGCGCAATACTGGGTTGTTATGGTGTGGTCGTCAACATAGTGAAATGGGATTTTTCAAAATTACTCGGAGTCTACGTCGCAATCTTCGCGATTATAAGTATACTTTTTGGACAGTTCGTGTTCAGAGAAAATATACCGAATTCTACCTGGATTGGGTTGTTGGTGATTATTTGCGGCGGATTGATAATTCAGTTTGGGAGCAGGCTATAAAGAATGTTGAATGCTTAATTTTAAATTTTGAATTAGGGATCAAAAATTATTCTATAATTCAACATTCATAATTCATAATTTAACATTTTTTTACGAGGGGGGCGTACATGAAAAATATATTGGCCTTTTTCTTGTTAATTGCATTGCTGATGGGGTTTGTTTTGCCGGCATTGCCGGCGCTTGCGGATGAACAGGCTCAGACTGCGCCGGCCCATGAGCTTAAACCCGATCCATCAGGCGTTAATACAGGAGGGAGCAAGGACGTAATTGGCGCCACATCCGAAGCCCCAACCGCGGACGACATTAAAAATTTGGCAAAAAACGAGCCGCTTGCCATAAAGCTGGCAGATGTCGTCGGCCATAACAGGATCGCCATTAATTTTGTTTGGACATTGATCTGCGCTTATCTCGTATTTTTCATGCAGGCAGGCTTTGCAATGGTAGAGACCGGTTTTACGAGGGCAAAAAATGCCGCCCATACCATTGCGATGAACTTCATGGTGCTTGTCTTCGGGGTGCTCGGTTATTGGATTTGCGGCTATGCGTTCCAGATGGGCGGTGTCGGCGCTGGTCCTCTTGCCGGCGGAACAGGATTATTGAACGGTGAATTCATACTGCACCTCTTCGGAAAGGAGTTCAGCATTTTCGGCACACGGGGATTCTTCCTCTCAGGTTTTGGCTATGATGCCGCGATTGTCACGCTCTTTCTTTTCCAGGTGGTCTTTATGAACGTCGCTGCTACAATTCCAACAGGCGCCATGGCTGAACGCTGGACATTTAAATCATTCATGATCTTTGGGTTCTTTATGGCAATGTTTACATACCCTATTTATGCAAATTGGGTATGGGGCCACGGGTGGCTGTCACAGCTCGGCAAAAATTTCGGCCTCGGCCACGGGGTACTGGACTTCGCAGGTTCCTCAGTTGTCCATATGGTCGGCGGCGTTTCTGCCCTTTCGGGAGCCATAGTTCTTGGTCCGCGCATCGGAAAATTCAGGGCTGATGGAACTCCCAGCGCAATACCAGGACACCATATCCCAATGGCTATTATAGGGTGCTTAATACTTTTCTTTGGCTGGTTCGGGTTCACTACAGGCCGGACCCTCGCCGGTGATGACTTGAGAATCGGGATCATAGCGGTAAATACCCTGCTGGCATCCGTGGCAGCAGCTTTTTCGGCAATGGCATACATGTGGATATGTTACGGCAAGCCGGATCTGTCCTTGTCCGCAAACGGGCTCCTTGCCGGACTCGTGGCTATCTCAGCTTCTTGCGCGTTCGTGAATCCGGTCGGAGCAGTCATTATAGGGCTTGTTGCAGGTGTACTCTGCTGTATGAGCATCTTTTTTGTGGAGAGGACATTAAAAGTTGACGATCCTGTGGGCGCGGTATCTGTTCACGGCACGTGCGGGGCCTGGGGGCTTATCGCACTGGGACTTTTCGCTGACGGCACATATGGTGACGGAATGAACAACGTCCCCGGCACGGTAAAAGGTCTGTTTTATGGCGGCACTTCACAGTTCGTGGCAGAGGTTATAGGAGTTTGCGTAAACTTCGCCTTTGTCTTCGTTGTGATGTTCGCGTTCTTCAAGCTGCTGGATAAAATAATTCCGATGCGGGTATCAGCTGAAGTAGAATTCGATGGCCTCGACCTGAACGAAGTTAATGTTACCGCATACCCGGACTTCAACCTGACGAAGACCCGCAGGTAGGCGAAGCTGAAGCTGCCAGCGAGACCTTAGTATTTTCTATCACTTGACCAGGTGAAAGGGCACGCTTGTGGAAACCACTCCCTTTTTGAACAGTAAAGTGCCTTTTATAAAGAAAGCTGTCTGGTTATGCAGCAGATTATGCCACCACTTTGAGGGCACAAACTCGGGAAGTATCACCGTGATGACACCATCCTTGTAGCGCTGCTGAACCTCATCTATATAATCAAGAATCGGCTCTTTTATCGAACGGAAGGGAGAGTCAAGAACAATAAGACGTACACCCATGCATTGTTGGTCCCACTTCTCCCTTGTCAATTTCGTAGCTGCCGGGTCGAGACACACATACAGTGCAACCACGTCATCGGAGAGAATTTTTGCGTATTTTACCGCACTGATGACAGCCTGCTGCACGCCTGATATGGGAATTATGACCGAGTGGTGCTTGAATTCGGGCTGATTGACCTCGCAGGAAGTTACGGAGAGCTGCTCGGCAACAGAAGCATAGTGATTATGGATTTTCATCATCAGGATGACCAGGCTGGGTATCGCTACAAGCACTATCCATGCCCCGTGCGTGAATTTTTCAGTTGCTATGATAAGAAGTACAATCCCGGTGGCAATTGCCCCCACTCCATTTATCACTATGCTTTTTTTCCACCCCTCTCCCTTGAATTTGATCCAGTGCTTTACCATGCCTGCCTGCGATAGTGTAAAGGCTGTGAAAACGCCTACTGCGTATAGAGGTATCAATGCATGCGTGTCGCCGCCGAAGATTACAAGCAGCAAGGCCGAAAAGAACCCAAGCAGCAAGATGCCATTGGAGAAAACAAGCCTGTCCCCACGATTGCTGAGCTGCCTTGGCAGAAAACGGTCGGTAGCCATGATTGATGAGAGTCTCGGGAAATCGGCAAACGAAGTATTGGCCGCGAGAACGAGAATAAATGCCGTAGCGAATTGAATAGTGTAATAGATGAACCCTTTCGAGAATACCGTTCTTGCAAGTTGCGACAGCACGGTTTCGTTCTCATTGGGCATAATTCTGTAATAGTCAGCGAAATAGGCAATGCCGAGAGTAAGGACTCCGAGCAACCCAGCCATCCACATAAGAGTTATTCCGGCGTTCTTTGCTTCGGGAGCCCTGAAAGCCTTTACTCCGTTGGATACCGCTTCGATTCCGGTGAGGGTGGCACAGCCGGAAGCGAAGGCCCTGAGTATGATAAAAATAGGGACTGCGTTTGAAGCGGCAGCTTTATATTCCACCGGCACAGGACGGAGAATAGTAAATGATTTTACATAACTCATGGCTATAAGAAGGAAAAGACTGCCGAGAAAAATGTATACAGGTATCGAAAAGACTTTCCCGGACTCACGCACACCCCTCAGATTAATTACCATGATAAGCACTATGGCAAGCAGACACATTAGGACTGCCTGGCTGTGCAGCGACGGGAACGCAGAGGTGATCGCCTCGATACCGGCAGAGATACTGACGGTTACGGTCAAAACATAGTCGATAAGCAATGCTGCTCCCGCAATGATTCCGGGATATGTGCCGAGGTTATCTTTTGCAACAATATAGGCTCCTCCGCCTGAAGGATATGCATGGATTGTCTGGAAGTAAGAGGTAGCGACAATTGTGACAAGCACAACTATGCTGAAGGTAACGGGCAGCGAGTAATGGAGCATCGCGGTGCCGCCGAGAATAAGTGCGAACAGAATTTCCTCCGTACCATAGGCAACGGATGACAGAGCATCTGAAGAGAACACGGCGAGACCCATGAGTTTGTTAAGCCGCTCGTGTTTTTCCCTGACTGTTTCGATTGGATTGCCGATAAGAAAGCTCTTGACTGACACAGATTCCTCCCAGGGCGCTCACAGGAGAACACAAAAAAACCGCCGCCCGCCTGGGCGGGAGCGGTCTTGTAATCTGCCTATTGCCCTTCCATGTGCCTACGAGGTTAGCTGACGGGCTCGGGCTTGGAAGTGCCCTATTCCTGACAAGAAATACGCCCCATACGGTGGTTCCCCCGCACCCACTGTCAACCCAACAGTTGAGAGTGGATTTCGGCTGCTATTTGACGGATAGTCTAATTAATGATGGATAAGATTGTCAATATTAATATGTTAATATATTGAGTGAAATCGGAAGGTATAAATAACGTTGCCGGAGTAAGCAAAATCCATGTTCACATTGTAGCCGCTGCGCCCTGCCGAGAGGACGAATAGTGACAGTGCTCCCTCCGTTGCGAAAAAGGATTCTCCATGGTTATCTTGCCATAGTCGCCATGTTTGGCGTCATGGGTCTTTTTTTCATCCTCTCCTCTGTTTTTATTATGGCGGGTACCACCCCTAAAATGATTCATTCAAACTATGACTCTATTGTGGCTGCAAGGAAAATGCAGCAGGCATGGAATGCGCTTCATTTCAGCGGGGCATACCAGGATTTACCTGATGAAGTATGGATAAGACAGTTTGATGAGGCATTGCGTTTTGAGCAGTCCAATATTACCGAACCCGGTGAAGACGTGATTGCCGGCAGCATCGAACAACTCTGGAAACAATGGAAACAGGGGGGTCAGTCCGATGACAGGGTTATCGAAATGAACAGTCAGCTCGAACATCTGACTACACTGAATGAAAAGGGGATGTTCGCGCTTGTCGTAAAAGAGGGACATGTGCGCCGTGCAATTGTTATCGGGACCGCGCTATTGTATTTTGTGACATTTATTATTACCCTCTTGATGGTCGATTCCCTGTCCGTCCGCCTTGCGAAACCGCTCAAAAATATCGCTGAAGTGCTGAGGTCAAGGATAAAACCCGGAGAGACACTCAAGCTGCCCGAACCTTCCAGCCTTGAAATCCGGATCCTCAATGAGGAATTCTCGTTGCTATGGGAGAGGGTAAGCCGAGCGGACCAGCTTAATCTGGACAGAATTCTCAGTCAGAGAAACCAGTTGGAAACCCTCCTGTCTTCGGTTGAGGACGCAGTAATAGCACTTGACACCAAGGGTCGGGTCACTCATGTAAACCTGAAAATAGCGCAGCTTATTGGTCTTGGCACGGATAGTATAGTTGGGATGCTCTGGTCTGATCTCCCTTCTGTTTCAGGTAATTATTTTAAGCTTCGTGAAGTATTTAGAGAGGTAAAAGAGGGTGCTCTGGTATTCGAACTTCAGACCGAAAGAGATGGTCATAGGAGCTTTGAGGCCCGGATAAGAGATGTCTTCTCTCCGACCGGGGAACTTATCTCGACCATCTTTCTTCTCCATGATGTTACCGAGGTCCGTCAAAGAGAGCGTCTTAAGACAGAATTCATAGGCGTTCTGTCCCATGAACTTAAGACTCCTCTGCAATCTCTGGGCACAGCCATAGAGCTTCTCGAACAGAGGAAGGAGTCCTATGATGAACGCACACGATTCCTTATTGAGACCCTGCTCAGTGATATAGTCAGGCTCCGTTCCGTTGCCAATCAGTTCATACAGGTTGATCATCTTCCTGGTGCGGCAATTCATATTCACCCGGAGTTGACCAATCTGAGCGAACTTCTCCCTGAATGGCTCAAACCGATACAACTGCTTGCGGCGGAGCGAGAGGTCACTTTACATTATGAGAAAGAAGGTGAGGGAGATATCTGGGCCCAAATTGATCCGGCCAAATTCCCATGGGTGATCTCAAACCTGCTTACCAATTCCCTCCGGGTTTCCCCCGTAGGCTCGACAATTAAAATATTGCTTGCATATAGCGCGGGCAACACTGAAATCATGGTCACGAACCAGGGCCCCAGGATACCGGAAGAAATTCGCAGGCGTATGTTTGACCCCTATTTTAAAGGGACAGGCGAAGCAATCGGCGCAGCTGCACATGCTCAGGGCTATCTGGGGCTGGGCTTAACTATAGTTAAAGAGGTCACAGAGGCCCACGGGGGAAGGGTTGAGTACTTACCCCTTGAGCCGACGGGATCCTGTTTCAGAGTAATCCTGCCGCTGCAAGGGGAAAACGCCTAACAAATCTTCGTAGCCTTATGGTTCAGGGTGACGGGATCCCATAAATAGGCGGCGCCACTTTTTTGCTAAAAATGCCGCTGTGCATGTAAATCAAACCTTGCAAGACCTTTCAGATTTCATTTTTAAGGGCAATTCATACATTTTTTAATCAGGGCCCTTTTGTATTTTTAATGTCAATACATGATGTCTTATAATTCAATTACTTCATTTTAACCTCTTACACGGCACAGAAAATGCTCTTATATCGAACATTGAATCATGAAACAGAGATCCATGCATATGAACAGCTTTTTCAGCGTACATGGTGCGAATCAATTGTCCGCTGTAGGGCACGTGTTCGGCGATAATGCGAATTTTAATACGAAAAATGGTAATCGTTTCGTAGTTGTTCCCGTGCCCGGCGTGGACAAGGCGGTTATTAACGCGATTCAGTATGCAAAACTTCTTACCGGTAACATTGTTGCAGTGCACATACTTCTTGATCCTTCGGAGAGGGATAAAATAGAGTCCCAATGGAACATGCAAGGTATGGATGTGCCACTTTTCATCCTTGAATCGCCCAATACCTCTATCATCGAGCCGCTCAGGGAATATGTGGACAACTTGCGTCTTAGAAATAAGGCAGGTGTCGTAACAGTTGTGTTGCCGGTGATTGCAACTTCGAAATGGTGGCATCGCTTCCTTTTCAACTGTACAGCAAGATTAATAGAAAGGGCTTTTGAAGGTAAGGCAGGGGTTGCAACCATACGCGTTCCCTTCTCTTTGACGGATACCGCATAATAGAAGGCGCAGACCTTTATCACTTCTGTTATAATCACTGCATGGTCCCACAACCCAAAAACCATCGAAAATTGGCCCCGGTTTCGAGAGCGGTAGTTGAGACCGGTTTTATAATCTTTCTATTTTATTCAAATCTTTTGATGGGAGAATTTACTCATACCAACGAACAAGGAAAGAGCTTTTTTTTTGCCGTTAAGGATATTTTTACAGTTACTAATTTTGCAATTGCCCTCATCACTGCGCTGATTGGTTACGTGGTCGTTGAATATCTTCGAAAGAAACTTTAGATTCAGGGATTGATCAAAATCATTCATCGCCCCGGCTGGTCCTGATCTACGGAAAGATCCTTAAAGACCCCCTTTTGCTTACAGCCTTTTCCTCTGGACTGGTAGCCGATAATTATCCCTCCTGAATTTATTTCCCAATCCACGAAACAATCCTCTGCAATCGGTTCAACAAAGACATAATTGCCATTGGCAAGTGAATAGGTAGTCTCTTTCCACCCTTGTTTTGAAGCATATGAATCAGGGCGACGCATGTCCTGCTTAAGCTCCGATAACGGTCTCGCTATCCATTCATTGCTGTATAAATCAGCATCTATTTGGGATGCGCATCCATTCAGGAAAACCATGAACAACACTAAACATGCTGCATTAAACAACATAATCGGCCGATACTTCATAACATCGTCCTCCTCACGCCTCACAAGTAACCAATCCTTTTTTCCGCAATCATGTCCCTTTGTCTTAGAAATATATAACGTTCTATACATGACCTGTCTTTTGGGCTTATCCCAGCAAACATCACAGAAGTATTGTGGTACCGGGAATTCTTAATTTGTTCAGACCGATGGACAACAGCATTTACCTTAACCGGTTCAAAAGGCGGGTCGGTCTCTTTAAGATATAAAGTTATCTCCAAATAGGAGTTCTCTTTAAAGAAAACTTCGGAGAAGAACTGTATACCACCCGCACTGATATCCTCTGTATAGAATTCAAAAACTTTCCCTGCCCGCTTAACGATCGAATCATCTATGTGTTGATGCCTATCAGGCTTCTCTATTTGCCGCACACTGATCTTTATGCGCTCGTGCAGCCTAAAGTACTCGCGCTTATTTTTAACTTTTCTGCCCCTATGATTTAAATCTTTAGGCTCAACAACCATCGGTCAAATTTTCCTCCAGGGCACGCCGCCCTGGCAGTTATTTTATAACATTAGCCATAAAAAAGTTAACAACTGTCACTGAGGGCTCATCCGTTCCATCCGTACTCACCGATAAGCGGAACAAAAACACAGGGTGTGTGTAACTCCTCTGCAAGGACTCCTTTTTTTTTGCGTCCCCTGATCACAACCTGCGAGAACCGTTCTCCTACAGGAGCAACAATGACCCCGCCCTCCTTCAGCTGTTTCACTATTATTTCAGGCAGTTCGGGTGCGGCAGCTGTAATGATAATTCTATCAAACGGCGACTTTTCCTCCAGTCCTTTGGAACCGTCCCCTGTGAGTACAGTTACATTATTATAGCCGAGACCCGCAAGGCGCGCTCGCGACTCATCGGCAAGGACTGGAACTCTTTCTATAGTGAAAACCTCACGTGCAAGCTCAGACAGTACGGCCGCCTGATATCCGGAGCCGGTGCCAATCTCCAGCACTTTTTCGTCTCCTCTGAGCTCAAGGAGTTCCGTCATCACGGCAACCATATAAGGCTGGGATATCGTCTGTCCTTCACCTATGGGGAGTGCCGCGTCTTCATAAGCCCTTTCCCTTAAGCCTTCGGGCATGAAAAGATGGCGCGGGACTTTATTCATCGCATCCAGGACACGACTGTCCTTGATGCCGCGTGCAGCAAGCTGTGTCGCCACCATCATCTCTCTGAGCATGTCATAATCCATGATTTCCCCCTAAAGTACCGGCAAAAGGCTATAGGCTAAAGGCAAAAGGTTTATAAAAGCAAAAAATAAGAATTAAAAATCTACCTATATTTTGGTCTTTAACCTTTTGCCTTTTGCCTTTTGCCCTTTGCCATTAGCCTTTAGCCTTCTGTTGCCTTTTTATCACTTCCCGCGCCGCTATGACTCCGGAGACCGACGCCTGTATCAGTCCCCTGCTGACACCTGCCCCGTCACCAATGGCAAATAGGTCCTGTATCTCGGTTTCAAGGTTGTTTGTCAGCTTGACCTGCATGGAATAAAACTTCACTTCCACACCATATAGGAGGGTGTGCCTGGAGTTGACACCAGGAGCTATCCTGTCAATAACTTCGAGCATCTCCAGGAGATTGGACAAATAACGGTAAGGCAGCACAAAGCTCAAATCGCCCGGCGTTGCATCGCTCAGCGTGGGCACGACAATCCCCCTGGCGATCCTTTCAGGTGTGGACCGCCTGCCTTTGACAAGATCGCCCAGCCGCTGCACAATGACTCCACCTCCAAGGAAATTGGCAAGCCGTGCTATATACATCCCGTAGGATATCGGCTCATTAAAGGGTTCAGTGAAAAACGTGCTTGAAAGAATGGCAAAATTAGTGTTGCATGTTTTTTTGTCAGAATAGCTGTGGCCGTTTACAGTACATATACCCTTTACATGCTCCTTCACAACTTCACCATATGGATTCACGCAAAAAGTTCTTACTTTATCATCGAATTTTTTTGAGTAAAAAATCATTTTGGGTTCATAAGTAGCCAATGTAAGAGGTTCAAGTACAGGCGCTGGCACCTCAACTCGGACACCAATATCAACAGGGTTCTTGAGCAAGGTAAGTCCGAGCCTTTTTGCTTCTGTCTCAAGCCATTTTGAAGAGGCCCTGCCGGGGGCCAGAATTATGTAATCAGCGCGAATTTCGAGACCGTCCCCAAGCCTTACGCCAACAGCTTTATCTTTATCAACAACTATTGTCTGCACATCCTTCTCGAAAATAGTGTCAATTTTTCCATCAATTGCCTTTCTCATTTTCGTCAACACTTCCCGGCACCTGTCAGTGCCGATATGCCGTATTTTCGAGGGGATAAAGATAAGGTCGTTTTTGGCTGCCAGGTCCTTTATGCTGCTCACAGCCCTGCTGTCGTTGCCGTAAAGTTCGGCTGGCGCGCCATATTCAACATAGATACCGTCAACATAATCTATAAGTGGCTGAAGAGCATCCACATCCATATACCGGCCAAGAAATCCGCCTATCTCAGGAGAGAGGGTAAGCTTTCCGTCACTGTAAGCGCCTGCACCGCCCCAACCGCTTACCAGTTCGCATTCCGGGCATGATATGCATGCTTGCCCCCGGACATCCATGGGACAGTGGCGGCGGTCGATATCCTTACCCTGTTCGATTATCAGGATTTTAAGGGCCGGAGCTTTAGCCGCAAGTTCGAGCGCACAAAAAATCCCTGCGGGCCCTGCACCCACGATTATAACGTTATAGTCCATACCCACTCCAAAGCACTCAGGTCCGCCAGCTTTTTCTCAGATAGTCCAAAGCAGCATAGTTAGTCAGGTCAAGATGAACAGGCGTCACCGACACATAACCGTCAAGCACTGCCTGCATGTCCATGTCCTCTCCCTGCTCCCAATAGGGGTTTCCTCCTCCGATCCAGTAATGCTTGTCGCCCCAGGGCGAAAAGACTTCCTGGATAGCATTGTCATAAACCCGCTTGCCCTGCTTGGTGATCCTTATCCCTTTGATCATGTCCCTCTTCGGCACATTGGGCACATTCACGTTGAGCAGCGTGTCGTAAGGCAAAGACTTGTCCAGTATAAACCTTCCGACTTCAACAGCATAAGAAACAGCACCGTCATAATGAAACGGCCTCCCTCCGATTACTGAAACGGCAAACGAGGGGACACCTAAAATAGTCCCCTCCATGGCAGCGGAAACTGTACCCGAATAGGTAATGTCGTCACCCAGATTCGCCCCGCTGTTAATACCTGAAGCGATAAGATGCGGCCTTCTTGGCAGTATTTTATGGATAGCAAGCGCAACACAATCCGTCGGCGTGCCGTTCACGCTGAAAACATTTTCGCGCAGTTCCTCCACCTTCAACGGCCGGTGCAGGGTAAGCGAATGGCCAACCGCACTCCGCTCTCTGTCAGGAGCAATAATATAGGCTTCGCCAAGTTCTTTCATTGCCTTAAACAGGGCAATGATGCCGGGGGCGTGTACGCCGTCATCGTTAGTAACAAGAATAAGTGGCCGCATGTATATCTTCTAAATACTACACTAAATTAATGTTTCATGGTAGCCTATAAATCACCTTGCCGTTGAGCATATCAATCGGATATGCTATTTAAGGTACAAAAAAATGAACAGATCAAATTCTGAAGATTCCAGAAAATCGTACGAGTATATAAATGACTTTTTATTTTTTGTGATAAAACCTGACCAAAGCAGGGGGGATGGTTCATACATCTACTGCTCAGGGGCTGATTTATTTCGTTTTCTTCCTATTACAAAAGGGCGTCACGGTCTGGATTCTAACCCTGCCATGAGGGGGCTTCAATTGGTTAACATCGGGGTCAGAGAGATGGCACTATCACGGGAAGTAACGATAAAGCCCATCAGCGGAGATTGCGCAGGCATAGCCCGTACAAGTGGAGCATGGTATTCAGAGCGTTTGCTGATAGAAAATGCCACTGCATCATTTCCTGAAGAGGTGATCACTTACGGCGTAATCAACCTTGTGAAAAAAATCGTCAAGGCTTGTACCCTGCCTGATGTTGCGCCTGATACAATGCTTCAGCCTGATGAGCTGCAGGCTTTTATTGAGGGCCTGTGCAATAAGTATGCAGGCAATTTTGATTTGATCGAGAAAAGAAGGCGCACAAAACCATAGCAGCCGTATCTCGAATACCTTACAGGGCACAAATGTTTAATCTTGTTGAAAATTTATGGAAACTAATTAAATGGAACTGCCTCCTTTATTTTTGTCTTATGACCATTTTCACTAAACGAGATCTTTTATCGGGATTCCGCGAACTCGCCGCAGGTTACAAAACGCGCCTCGCCTTTGAGCCATAGCAGGTACTTCTCGATTTTCCTAAGCATCCTCTCGCCGCAAGGGTTTTTAAGCCATGCCGGCAGATCCCAAACCGTCAGGTCACTGAACTCCCATGGATGAAAATAAATGTTCAAATAGCCGTCAGTATGCAATGCCCATGCTGACATCGCTTTGAAAAGCCACAGCGGTGTGCGTTTAAAGCTCAGCCAGAACAGGGGATATCGGATTACCGGGCTGGTGGATATAGGCAGGTTTAGCAGACCATCGGAAAAGTAAGGCAACCGCGGCTTTAAAAGGTTCATATACCGGCCCGGAATCCATATTGGGTTCTCGGAAGAGTTGTATGAATATCCTGCTGCCAGTATCTCGCTGCCGAGTACAGTTCCCAATCTTGGGCTGCGAAAACCCTTTACCTTTTTTCCTGTCAACCTCTCAAGCTCAATGCGGGAGCTCAGCAAGTCGCCTTCGTGCAGATTGGAATGATTGACCCCATGCGAGGCAATTTCATGTCTGCATGCTATTCTTGCCGTAAGGTCCCGGCATTCCCTTGCAAAGCGGACCGTCACGAAACATGTGACTTCAATATCCAGGCGTTCAAGGAGGTCAAGCGCAGCAGTCAACCCATGGCTTGTAACCGCGATCTCTTCAGCCGGGGTGATGCTCAGTCCATATTCACGAGGAATATCGAATTCCTCCACATCAAGGCTCAAAAGGGACCGCTTAATTGTATCTGCCAATCAGGTTTCTCCACATAATGAGGATAAGCTCGCGGAACATGGACAGTGACATGATAAACAGTTTTTTTCCTTTTTTGTAAGAATGCTCTTTGTGCTCGGAGACATGAAACTCGTCAACTCTGAGGCCGTACTTTCGCGCAAGGAACAGGAGTTCCGCATCAAAGCTGAATCTGCTTATTTTGCTCTTGGGAAGGATCAGCTTCACTGCGTCCCTGCGAAACCCCTTCAAACCTGCCTGGGTATCACGGAACGGCAGGCCGAGAATGAGCCTTGTCAGATGATTGAATAAGGTGCTGAGAAAAAGCCTCGTAGTCACAGACTCCCTGGACAGACGGGTTAAGAGGCTCCGGGAAGCGATAATCACATCCGAGGTCTTCAATTTCTCTTCGATAAGCTTTAGATAGTCGAGGGAGTAAGCCAAGTCGGCATCCGTGAAGCAGTAGGCATCGGCATCGATCATATGGAAACCTGTCCTTATCGCATTACCTTTTCCCTTATTCTCTTCGCACATGGAAAAAGACACATTCCCTGCATTAGGTCTTTTCAAAAAAGTCTCCTGTAATATTTCGGCAGTCCCGTCACGGGAACCGTCATCTACGAACACAAAATGGTATTTGGGATTTCTATTTGAGAACTCGATAGCGGATTCAACAGTCTGCCTGATCCTCATCTTTTCATTAAAGGCAGGGAGAATAACTGCCACTTTATTGATTTCGACGTGAAAGGGCCGGGTCTCAGGGATGGCCGCGATTGACGGCCGCGCAGATGTCTGTCTCAGGGCTGCAAGGCTTGCCGCCCAAAGCGTGATCGTACTTAATAGGACGAGCCCGAAATCGCGGAGATAAACGAATATTCCCCTGTCAATCGATGTTAGGAGATGGCTTATGGCTATAAAACAAAAAACGGCCTTCCATGCGGCAGGTATATTCCCGTATGGGTAATGTTCCCATATAATGACGACAAGTAGAATCACCAGGGGTATTGTCATTGACACATAATGAGGATGAAACACCGGGCTTGTCACGAGCATCAGCGGTATGAACGCCGCCATGAATGCCGCATCTTTGACCGTCGCATCGACCTTTCCAGTATACCACCTGCCTTTCCATCCCGAAGCAATCAAGGTTATTGCCATCATGACGAACGCAGTTACCCAATGGGCCATACGTTCGCCTGCATGAGCCACCTTCGGGCGATGCTTTCTCTCCGGATATATAATATTGTGAAGCACGACCATAGGAGAGTTGCTGTCGGTACTTGTAATGCAGGTCAACTCTCCACCGACTTGCCCGCCTATATCACCTTTGACCCCGGTAACAAGAATCCCATGGTAAAATGAACCGTAAGAGTCGACTGCTCTCTGGGGGCCTAAGGTGACGGCAGGTACAATGATAAGTCCCATGACGAGTCCCAGCAAACTTCCTGACAGCATGCGCCAATCCCTCCGCCATAAAGGGAAAACGAGCAGAAGGACCGGGATAAATTTAATACAGATTGCGCCGGAAAGCCAGAGGCCCGCGCGGAACCTCTCGCCCTTGAGGATCGAGGCGACCATATAGCATAGTAGAAATGCAACAAGCAGCCCCACCTGCCCGCGCATCTGAGACCGCCCTATCGCAGGAAGAAGAACGACAAGGGGAATGACTCGCAAGGCCCACCATTGCCGCGAAAAACGTGTGCCCATGCCCGCTAGAAGATTTCTCGGGGGATATTCTATGACCTTTGAGAGTGTGCCGACGCCGACGACTCCGATGATAAGCGTCAGAACGTACCACAACCCCACGCTCACTTCATAAGGTAGATATCCGTTTCTGTCAATACCCTGAGGAGGGTCGGCCAATGGGGTCATCAGAATGGCGAATAAAGGCGGATAAACATAATGCCGCCCGTGGTCATCTGTGATAGCGTATATATCGCCACCTGCACGGACCGCCCATGCCGCCCTCAGGTAGGTGCCGATATCGGTCATGCGTTTATGGGCAAACGCTCCGCGAAACTCGACCAATGCTCCAAAGAGAATGACTAGGGTGAGGAGCAGGGCAAGCCCGGCTACATGGATCCCTGTAAGAGGCTTTGACAAAGTGCCTGCAAAGGGATTCGAGACAACAGTTCTTTCCATAATTATGTTCCATCCATATTTGGACCGGTTAAGAATATTAGGTCTTGCATATTTCCAATCGAAAGTCAGCTATTTTACTATAAAGACGTGCATTTAGGGTACAGGGAAAAAAACACTACGTCTATAAAAAACCTTATTCACTTCCATCCTCTTTAGCTTCCAAAACATCAGCGGTAGAAAGAAGTATTTTGATTTGCATACAAGGACATATGCATTTCCTGGAGCATTTTTGCCCTATCCCTGGCAACAATTGCGATCGGGTAAACTTTTTTGAGACACTCATCAGAAGCCGTCTGGATACTGAGCAAGCATTGTACGTTTGCCTGAAGGCTTTTGTTTCTATTTTTAAATTCCCTTATACCATGGGAAAAACTCACTGCATAGGCAAGAACAAATAAAATAGACAGTGATGAGATAAAAGCTATTGTCTTGTTTGGAAGGCACTGGTAATTTTTTAATGAGCATTTAATCCATGACGCTGTAACAACAATCGAACATAGGACAAACAAAGTGGAAAAAGTGGTATATCTGCTTGCCAATGCCTGGTGTGCACCAAAACCCAACCTTCCAATCCCTGTTACTATTGCGCAGAGGAAAGCATACAAGCCAAGGGCAAGCCATGGCAATAGCCTGTCGTATTCCTCTTTATAGCGTTTTCTGATATGGATTGTTCCGACACATGTCGTAACCAATAATACAAGCCCTATGAAAATTGAAATGTTCTCTCTGCCCCAACCGAGCGGCGAGCCAAGATAGAGCAGGACAAACCGCATATATTCATAAGGATGTTCGACAGGAAGCAGAAGGGGCGATTGAATAGCTGACTTATCATAGCCATAATAATACAGAAATACGGCAATTATAGAAGCAGCTATCCATGATATTAAATGTTTAACCTTCCCCTCTTTCTGCATCATCAGCATAACGGCTACGACAATCCATGTAAGCAATCCACTATTAAAAGAGAAACTCGATATAATTGAAAATGCCATAGCTATTATTACACCTCGCCATTGCTCCGGCCATCTGCTTACAGCCCAGACCGCAACTACACATCCCAGCACGCTTAAAAAAATCGCTATCTGCCAGCCCCACATCCAGTTCTCCCACTGCACCGTTGAAAAGATGAGAAGCGATGACAACAGCAATAGCCATTTGTAGATAGTTCCGTCAAAACTCCGGCGAAGCAGTGATACAATATAAAAGAATGTTGCACCTGCAAGGGCTATATTAATTGAGATTTCATACAGTATATTCCAATTAGTAAGGAGCGCAGTTGGCAGCATTATCAACCGAGGGAAAAAAATGCGATGTTCAGAGTCCTGAGCCCATATATCTGAAAGAGTCAGTTCATGTACAAGTGCTTTCTTGAGCAGCGGTACAAATTCCCATTGGTCCCAAACAGGGACATTAATAGTGTAGCGATTAACAAGGTATAAGATAAAGAAGGGTGGGATTAAGGCCAAAATATAAAAATGTATTTTCCTCATATTTAGTTCATTCAGTCGGCACTTAAAGCGATAAAAATCCTCCGATGCGTAATAATACCATTTAGGATATTTCAGCATCCACTTGATGTCTTTAAAGACAGAGATTGCTGGTCAGTATTTGCGTTTACAGAAAGTGCCAAGGAAAATAATGTTTACTACACTTTGTGACTCGAACAGGGACGGGAAACAGGCATGTTTAAACTCACCATGTTAGAATAAAGTCGTATGCTTGATGGCAATAGATACCGCGAATCTTCGATATCAGATACACTGAAGACCATTTTCGGCTTTCAGTCATTCCGTCCGAACCAGGAATCCATTATAAGAAACATCCTTGACGGCAGGGATGTTTTTGCCGTAATGCCGACAGGCGGTGGGAAATCTTTGTGCTACCAGTTGCCTGCAACGGTAATGCACGGGACCGCGGTTGTCATCAGCCCTCTCATATCATTGATGAAGGACCAGGTGGATGCGGCTGTTGAGAACGGGATTTCAGCTGCCTTCATCAATAGTTCTATAAGCGCCGAAGAGGTTTCCGGTGTTTACCGACTGTTGCAATACAACAAGCTTAAGCTTCTCTATATAGCGCCTGAGAGGTTTGCCATGCGTCATTTCCTTGAAAGACTTAAAACCTATGCAATATCCTTCTTTGCTATCGACGAAGCGCATTGCATATCCGAATGGGGCCATGATTTCCGTCCGGACTACATGGGCCTTTCCCTCATACCTGAGATGTTCCCTGATGTGCCGGTTGCTGCCTTTACAGCTACTGCTACCCAAAAG
Organism: Nitrospirota bacterium; assembly: GCA_963710375.1. GTDB lineage: Bacteria > Nitrospirota > Thermodesulfovibrionia > Thermodesulfovibrionales > Dissulfurispiraceae > JADFXI01. Next base: position 92,161 of record CAVPZX010000005.1, on the reverse strand, counting down.
GTGCAGGAAGATATAATCAATAAGATCGGCCTGAGAAGACCGCATATCGTGCGGGCATCTTTTAACCGTCCAAACCTCTTTTATGAGGTCAAGGCGAAGTCAAAGGTGGAGGTACAGATACTCGAGTTCCTGAAGGAACACCCTGGCGAGTCAGGCATAATCTACAGGACAACACGTGATTCAGTAACTGAAATGGCAGATTTCCTGAGATCAAAGGGGACCGCTGCTCTTCCTTACCATGCAGGGCTTTCCGCTGAAGAGCGAGAGAAGAACCAGGAGGCGTTTAACAGGGATGAGGTTCAGGTGATAGTTGCAACCATAGCCTTCGGCATGGGCATCGATAAATCGAATGTCCGCTTTGTCATCCATGCCGACCTTGCCAAAAATATCGAAGGCTATTACCAGGAGACCGGCAGGGCAGGACGGGACGGAGGCGAGGCCCGCTGCCTTCTCTTTTTCGGAAGAGGCGACATCCCCAAAATCCGTTATTTTATCAATAGCATACCGGATGACGGAGAACGATTTATTGCTATCGATAAGCTCAACAAGATGGTGGGATATGCGTCTCACAACGTATGCAGAAGAAAACAGCTCCTCGGTTTTTTTGGTGAGGACTATCCTCAAGACAATTGCGGCGGCTGCGATATCTGTTTGGGTTCTGTTGAAGAGATAGATGTCACGGTGGAGGCCCAGATAGTAATGTCGGCCATGTCAAGGACAGGGCAGAGGTTCGGCACAGGCCATATTATCGATATAGTGACAGGCGCGGACACGAAGCGCATCCGGGACCTCAAGCATAACGATATCAAGACATACGGCGCAGGCAAAGGCAGGGACAAAAGATACTGGCGGTCTGTTGTTGATGAACTCATTGCCCAGGAGGCGGTAATGCAGGAAGGCGATCCCTACCCTGTGCTCAAGATTACGGAAAAGGGGTCCGATATCCTGTTCGGCAGAGAAAAGATCAGGGCTTTAAGAAAGCAAGAGGTAAAAGCAAAGACCCTAAAGGAAAAGAGAGGGGATCCCGGCGAATATAATGAAACACTATTCGCAAGGCTTCGCATTGTCAGGAAGAGGCTGGCAGACATGCAGCGGGTTCCGCCCTATATCATATTTTCGGACAAGACACTGCAGGAGATGTGCAGAAGCTACCCTTCAACAGCATCGGATATGCGAAAAATAAGCGGGGTAGGCGATACAAAGCTCGAGCGTTATGGCGAGGATTTTGTCAATGAAATAAGGCGATACCTCGATGAAAACCCCGGATAAAATTGTTTCCGTCCTTCTTTTTATTTTACCTTACTATATCGGTTATAATAAAACAACGCTATCATACAGGAGATGAGTTTGGGGGGCAGGCAACGGACACAATTCAGAAAGCCTCAGCCTAAAAAGCCGGGGGAGGTCAAGAGCGCTGCTGAAATTATCAGAGAGTTGAAGGAAGGTAGCGTTTCAGCCTCAAATTACAGGGAACAATCCCTGAAAATCCATGGCCTCATCTGCGCCAAATGCGGCAGGGAGTTCGATACCAAGAGCCGTCATCTCCTAACAGTGCACCACAAAGACGGCAATCACCGGAATAACCCTGCCGACGGCTCCAACTGGGAGAATCTTTGTATCTATTGCCATGATGACGAGCATAGCAGAGGGCTTCTCGCGGATTATCTCAGGAAATAATTGTCATAGCCGTTTTTTTGTGGTAATCTAAAATATTCAATTTGGAAGTCCTTTTGGAAGAACTACAAAGCATAGACTTTTCTAAGGATGATTTTGCGGAAAACGTTGTTATTGAGTCAAATGATAAAAAAATAACGATACAAAGGAGAGAACGTGCTGAAAACTTTCATATGTATAGCATCGATATTAACATTAATCGCTTTTAGCAACATGGTTTTTGCTGCTGAGCAAAACACTGTATGCAACAACGGACAGGCGCTTGTCGACAAGATTAGCAAAACTATCACGGTGCTGCAAGAGAAGAGTGTTGAAGGGTACTGTGAAATTCTGGGGGTAGACACCCACGGGAGGGTCGTAGTGCTCTACCATAAGAATGGTATAGCCTTCCCTGGGCCCATGTTTAAAAATGGAGTGGCGGTTGAGGAGCCGTATAAGGAGTTCGAAACTAAATATGCTCCGGAATTAGTAAAGAAACATGAGGAAAAAGTACAGGCAATTCTTAAAGAACTACCGGGAGTGGTTATAACACGATACTCTCCGGCAAAAGCAACAAAGTATTTGTACCTCGTTACGGATCCTGACTGCCCTTTCTGCGAACGTGCAAAGGGGAACCTGAAAAAAATTGCTGATAAGCTGAACTTTGAGATCCGGGTAGTTTGGTTCCCCTTGCCAATGCACCCTAATGCCAAAGGAAAGACAATAGTCGCCATTTGCAACAGGATTTCCTACGAACAATATCTTAATAATGAATATAAAGAAGAAACTTGCAAGGGGAAAGACAAAACTGAAGCGGAGAATACTCTCCAAAAGAGTATTGCCCTTATAGATAAAATGGGCATAAATGGGACGCCAACACTTATTAATGACAAAGGGCAAATGGTTGCGGGCGTAGAAGAAGCAAATATAATGGAACTTTTGAAGTAATTGGAAAATAAATAGCTTTTGTGTCATTTCATTACTTGCCTAAAATTTAGGCTTTGTTCCTTTACAAAAACCGAAGGGATAGTATAAACTTTTAAAGTTTTAGTGAAGATTGTCTGCCCGGAAAAAAACAAAACAGGAGGGAATATGGGTAGCCCCGATGGCAGTAGTAGCCAGTGTATTAGTAAAACCATGAATCAAAATGAACAGGAAGAACCTGATCCGCATCGGTCCTTTCATGCGGCTGCCGTGTTAAGCCAGTCCCTCATCTGATCTATTTTTGAGTGATTCGCCTCCGGCCGCCCTAACATTTGCGGCTTTGTTATGGAGGTAAATCATGAAAAACCAAGTTTTTGTTCCAGCAACAGTAGGCTATCATGTTTAAATTCCTTTACAACTTCTTCATGCCCTCTTCCATCCGCAATGAAGCGAGCACCCCTCACGCCCGTACCATAGAGGAAAGCCGGCTGATGGAAGTCTGTACAGCCCCGGCGGTCCAGGCTTTGCAAATAATGAGCAGCAGCGAGCAGGGACTCGGCGCGGAAGAAGCCTCTAGAGGTTGGAGGAGTATGGCCCCAACGAGATATCCCATGCCAGGCGCCTGAACTTTTTCCAGGACATACTGCGGCGGTTCAGGAGCCCTCTTGTTATCCAGCTTCTCGTCATCGCGATCATCTCGGGTGCGACGGGAGATGCTATTTCAGCGCTTATTGTCTGCGCCATGATCGTGTTGAGCGTTGGGTTGTCGTATGTCCTTGACCGGCGTTCAACCCTTGCGGTCGAAGCTCTTGGCAGACGTGTAGAATCACGCGCCGCAGTTTTGAGAGGCGGCACAGAGACTGAGCTTCCTTTGGAGGACCTGGTTCCCGGCGATATCGTGGTCCTTCATGCGGGGTCAATCATACCAGCCGATTTGCGCCTGCTTTCAGCCAGGGATTTCTTTGTCAGCCAGTCGGCCCTGACCGGCGAGTCCATGCCTGTCGAAAAGAACGCAGAAGCCTCAGCCAACGGGGGGAGGCCCTTGCTCGAAATGGGGAACGCGTGTTTTCAGGGCAGCAGCGTGAGCAGCGGGTCAGCTCGCGGGCTCGTTGTGAACACCGGGAACCGGACATTTTTCGGGGCCATAGCCGAACGGCTTGCGGGCACCGGCATACAGACCAGTTTCGACAAAGGAGTGCGCTCCTTCACATGGCTTATGATCAGGTTTATGGTGGTAATGGTTTCCATTGTCTTCCTGATCGTCGGATTAACTAAGGGGAATTGGCTGGAAGCCCTCCTTTTCGGCCTCGCAGTAGCAGTGGGCCTGACTCCGGAAATGCTGCCTATGATCGTCACTGTGAACCTGGCCAAGGGCGCTATTGCCATGTCACGGAAAAAAGTCATCGTCAAACAGCTTTCCGCTATTCAGAATTTCGGTGCTATCGATATACTCTGCACAGACAAAACAGGTACGCTGACCCAGGATATCGTAATACTTGAAAAACACGTGGATGTCACCGGGGAGAAGAGCGAAAGCGTTCTGCGCTACGCTTACCTGAACAGCTATTACCAGACAGGCCTCCGCAACCTGCTGGACAGGGCCGTCCTAACTCATCGGGAGTTCGATGTCGAGGACGATTGTCGCCTGGTCGATGAACTGCCCTTTGATTTTCAGCGCAGGCGCATGTCCGTAGTAGTCGAGTTTGAAGGCGACCATGTCCTTATCTGCAAGGGAGCGGTCGAAGAGGTATATACCTGCTGCAGTCACTACCAGGCTGGATGATGAGATTTATCCCCTGCTCGACATGATCAAGGATGATCTTTTTGAAGAAGTCGCCCTTTTAAACAACCAGGGCTACCGATGCCTCGCGATCGCCTATAGGGAGTTCCCCAGAGAGCAGACGCGGTTCACAACCCAGGATGAATCCGGTCTCATCCTCCTCGGGTACATAGCCTTCCTCGATCCTCCCAAGGACTCTGCTGCCAAGGCGATCACGCTGCTGAGGGATACCGGGGTGCAGATCAAGATTCTCACAGGCGACAACGCTCTCGTTACCGGAAAAATCTGCCGCGATGTTGGATTGGATATACATCGCATTGTTTCAGGTGAAGATTTGGATCGCATGAGCCCTGAAGAGTTTTCACAGACCGCTTTCGAGGCCAATGCGCTGGTGAAGCTGTCACCTTTTCAAAAGGAGCGGGTGATCGAGTCGCTGCGCAAGAGCGGGCATGTCGTTGGCTACATGGGTGACGGAATCAATGATGCGCCGGCCCTGCATGCAGCCGACGTTGGTATTTCTGTGGACTCTGCGGTAGATGTGGCAAAGGAATCCGCCGACATCGTGCTCCTTGAAAAAAGCCTGCTCGTTCTCGGGGACGGCATTCTCGAGGGACGAAAAGTTTTCTCCAATATTATAAAGTACATACGCATGGGCGCCAGCTCCAATTTCGGCAACATGTTCAGCGTGCTGGGCGCCAGCTACCTGCTTCCGTTCCTGCCGATGCTGCCCATCCAGATTCTGTTAAACAACCTCCTCTATGACTTCTCCCAGACCGGGATACCGGCTGATAATGTGGACGAGGAACTGATTGTGCGGCCCCGCAAATGGGATATTACGAACATTAAATGGTTCATGATCTTCATCGGACCGATCAGTTCGATTTTTGACTACGCGACATTCGGGCTGATGTGGTTCTTTTTTAATTGCCGGGCCTTTCTTGACATGTCACAGACAGCTGCCAGCCGGGAGATGCACGCGACACTCTTCCAGACAGGGTGGTTTGTTGAGTCGCTGCTGACGCAGACACTTATCGTCCACATCATCCGCACCAAACGCATACCCTTTATCCAGAGCCGCGCTTCCATGCCTATGACGCTAACCACCCTCTGCGTTATGGCCATCGGAGCCTGGTTGCCTTATTCTCCCTTTGCCAGGACCTTCGGCTTTGTCCCTCTGCCACTGATTTACTGGGGATGGATCGCGTTGTTTCTCCTGACATACAGTGTGTTGACGCATATCGTAAAGCAGTGGTTCTACAAACGATTCGGAGGTGATTGAAATGCTGAATACTATCCTTCAGGCGCTGGAAGATGGCCGGTTGATCGAACTGTCTGACTACAACAAAAAAGATGCCCTTGAGGTCCTGGCGAGCCTCCTGGAAGCAGTCCCCTCTGTCCCAGCAGGGACCGACATCGTGGGAGCTGTTATGGCCCGTGAGAGCGTCTCCAACACATCTCTGGGATCCGGATGGGCTTGCCCCCATGCGCCTGTTGCTTTCGATGGCGAATTGCTTTGTGCTATCGGATGGTGTCCTCAGGGCATGGATTACGGGAAACCGGGCGAGCCGCTTGTGCGTGTGGTCATTATGTTCCTGGTCCCGGACAACCAGCGGACCCCTTATTTAAAAGAAATTTCGACACTCGTCAAAGTGATCGGGAGCCATCCGGAATGCAAAAGACTTGAACAGATAGAGGATTTGAATGCCGTCCGTCTGAGGCTGCTGGATATGGCGCATTTTGCCATGGAAGAGTCTGGCACCGATACCCGCGCGCGGATGATCCAGTTGAAAGCGCGCGCAGTTGCAGCTCCTGCAATGATGCTCGAACTCGAAAACATGGTGATTGAGCCCATGATGATTATCGCCGGTACAGGGATCAGGACTGTAGTTCTGACACAGAGCCGGGAACTGGCCGACCTGACAAAAGACGATGAAACATTGGCCCCTGCAATTGCCGATAAGAGCTGGCACGAACTGAAGGGATGGAGGATTGTTCGCAGGGGCAGCACCAACTATCAAGGTGAAAGAGTCGTGTATGATTGCCTGGCCATCCATCCGGCAAAAAAGGGCAATTAGCCTTTTCCCCTTCTGAAAAATCAGAGGAATTTCCCCTGACAGAAAAAAATCCTTGACATTATTTTTAAAACAGGATAATATTAATCCTGTATGAAAACGACGCCCTCTTCGAACCTAATTAGAGAACCAAGATTGTCAGTGAGAGATTATTGCAGTACAATTAGGAATATCGTGGTTTGCCTCAAGGCAGGATGTTTAAACCTTAAAATATAACCCAAAACAGGCAGGTTATTGGGAAGGAGGAGAGAGGTTATGGATGCCCTGGCGTTAAGCAGGCTGCAGTTTGCGGTGACTGCGATGTTTCATTTTATCTTTGTGCCGCTCACCCTTGGACTTTCAATCTTGGTGGCGTTCATGGAAAGCCGGTATGTCATTACAAACGATGCAATGTATCTTAAGATGACGAAATTCTGGGGGAAACTTTTTCTTATTAATTTTGCCCTCGGCGTAGTGACCGGCATCACGATGGAGTTCCAGTTCGGCATGAACTGGGCGGAGTATTCAAAATATGTTGGAGATATTTTCGGCGCGCCCCTGGCCATAGAGGCTACTGTAGCATTCTTTCTGGAATCCTCTTTTATAGGGGTATGGATTTTCGGCTGGAACAGGGTCTCGAAGAAAGTCCACGCCCTTTCAATATGGCTGGTGGCTATTGCAACGAACATGTCCGCGCTGTGGATACTCCTTGCCAACGGCTGGATGCAGCACCCGGTCGGGTATGTTTTGAGAAACGGCAGGGCTGAAATGGTAGATTTTATGGCGCTGCTTACCAATAGCTACGGCATTATCAAGTTTTTTCACACACTATTTTCCGGCTATGTTATTGCTGCATTTTTTGTCATGGGGATATCATCCTGGCATTTACTTAAAAAAAGCAGCGTACCGTTTTTCAAGGCCTCTTTCAGAATGGCTGCCGCCTTCGGCCTGGCATGCTCCCTGCTGGTCCTGGTCGTCGGTGATTTCCATGCAGCGAATGTTGCCGCAACACAACCGGCTAAATTTGCTGCCATGGAATCAGTCTGGAACACGCAAAAAACTGCTCAACTCAATCTTATTGTGCTGCCTGATGTTGCTAATGAAAAGAACGGCATAGAAGCTGCAGGGATACCTGGTCTGCTCAGTTTTCTCGCTTTCCATGACAGCGGGGCCGAAATAAAGGGACTCAAAGAATTTAAAAAAGAGGACAGGCCGCCTATCCTGCCCACTTTTTTAAGCTTCAAGGCAATGGCTGGTCTCGGCATGTTATTCATACTCCTTTCGTTAGTTGCTTGGATTACCGCGCGCCGGGACAAATTAGAGAGCAGCCACGCTTTCCTCAAACTTATGTTCTTTGCAATGTTTCTGCCCTATGTTGCGGGCCAATTGGGGTGGATTGTTGCAGAGGTAGGCAGGCAGCCCTGGATTGTTTACGGCGTATTGAAAACATCGGACGCGGTTTCAAAGACCGTATCACCTGTCCAGGTCTGGGCGTCGCTTATCGGATTTACACTGTTATACGGCCTTCTGGCAGTTGTGGACATATATTTGCTGGCCAAATTTGCAAAAAAAGGTCCTGACGATGACTTGTCGGTACTCATAGCGTCTTCAAGAACGCAGGGGGTGTGAGATGCAATTCCAGATAATATGGTTTATTCTATGGGGAGTGCTCTGGGCGGTTTATTTTATGCTTGACGGCTTTGATTTCGGAGCAGGAATGCTGCAGCGCTTTCTCGGAAGGGACAATGCCGAAAAGCGGGTAATCATAAACAGCATAGGGCCTGTATGGGACGGCAACGAGGTGTGGCTTATTACGGCAGGGGGAGCAACGTTTGCAGCTTTCCCGACTACCTATGCGCTCATGTTCAGTTATCTCTATTCGGCACTGCTGTTAATACTTTTCGCCCTGATATTCAGGGGCGTGGCTTTTGAATTCAGGGGAAAGGGCGGCAGCCCGGCATGGGAAAACTCATGGGATGTGGCTATATTCCTTGGAAGCTTTCTGCCTGCTCTCCTTTTCGGAGTCGCCTTTGGCAATATCTTTCAGGGCCTGCCTATGGACGGCAGCGGATACCATGGGACGCTCTTCACCCTGCTGAACCCCTATGGACTGCTTACAGGGGTGTTTTTTGTACTTCTCTTTATTGAACATGGCGCACTCTGGCTTGCTGTAAAGACTAAGGACAATCTCAGTGAAAGGGCTGGAAAGCTTTCAAACAAGCTGTGGTTTCCGCTGCTTGTTGTGGCTGTGTCATTTCTGATCTTTACCTATTTTGCAACCAACCTTTACGCGAACTTTTTTGGCAACATCATCTGGCTCGCAGTCCCGCTCCTGGCTGTGCTGGCCCTACTGGGCATAAAGGTGTTCGGCGCCAGAGGGCAGTATTTAGCGGCGTTTTATGCATCATGCATCACTATCGTTATGGTTACATTTACCGGCGTGATAGGGCTTTACCCAAATCTTATTCCTTCCAGCATGGACCCGAAATACAGCCTGACCATCTTCAACTCGTCATCCAGCATATACACACTGAAGATAATGACAGTTGTGGCATTGATATTCGTCCCTGTGGTGATCGCATATCAGGTCTGGATATACTGGATTTTCAGACATCCCATTGCTGCCGACGAGATTATGAGTGATAAGGAGGCTTATTGACAAAACAGTTGGTAGTGGGCCAGTTTGCTTTTTGCTCTGTATCACCTGGGTTATCAATAGTGGGCGAGTAACGCCGAGCCCGCATATATAGAAGTGGCGACCACAGGTAATGCTCAATACAGGCCAGTGATTGAATTGAACGGCTAATTGATACAGAGCAAAAAGCAAACTGGCCCACTACCAAACAGTTTGATATGCAGCCCTAACCTAGATAAGCCTCTCTGACAAGGGGGTTCCCTCTCAATTCCTGTCCGGTGCCCGAGAGAGTGATGATTCCGGTCTCGAGCACATACCCGCGGGATGCAATATGCAGGGCCATATTTGCATTCTGTTCAACAAGCAGGATAGTGGTCCCTTCTTTATTTATCCTCGAAAGGATATTCATAATTTCCTGGACCATCAATGGGGACAGGCCCATTGATGGTTCATCAAGGACCAGCATAGTTCCGTTGCTCATCAGGGCCCTTGCAACTGCCAGCATCTGCTGCTCTCCGCCGGAGAGAGTACCGCCAGGTTGATTCACGCGTTCCTTTAGGCGCGGAAAGAACTCAAAGACCCGCTGGAAATCATTCCTGACCCCGGCCTTGTCTTTGCGCTGCCATGTGGCAATCCTGAGGTTTTCCATGACCGTAAGATTTCCGAAGATACCGCGGCCTTCCGGCACGTGGGCAATCCCCATAGCAACGATCCTATGGGGAGGGACGCCCCTCAGGTTTTGACCCTTGTAAAATATAGTGCCGGTGTAAGATACCGTACCTGAAATGGCATTCAGCGCCGATGTCTTTCCTGCTCCGTTTGCGCCGATAAGCGTAACTATTTCACCAGCATGCACTCCAAATGAAATCCCTTTTACCGCGCTGATGGCGCCATACTGTACCGCAAGATCCCTGACCTCAAGCATCCCCTCTTTTGTACTCATTCCTGAACCTTTTCTCCAAGATAGGCTTCCAGCACCCCTGGATCTTTTTGTATCATTGCCGGTGGGCCCACAGCTATGACAGCCCCGAAATCCAGCACCATGAGCCTCTCACATATGCCCATGGCGAGGCGCATCTGGTGCTCTATAAGGATAATGGTGAGTTTGAATTTGTCCCGTATCCAATGGATAAAGTCTGTCAATTGATCGACCTCGCGGGGATTCATGCCAGCGGCAGGCTCGTCGAGGAGCAGCAATAACGGGCCTGTAGCAAGGGCCCTGACTATCTCAAGTCTTCTTTGCTGCCCGTAAGGCAAATTCTTAGCTGTCGTATCAGCGAGGCTGTCCATTTTAAAAAGGGACAGCAGTTCCATTGAGTGTTCCCTTATGCGTCTTTCCTCAGCTTTGTAGCGCCCTGTATGAAACAAGGCCTCAAAAGGGCTGTAGACGGATCCCCCATAATGGGCAATACGTATGTTATCAAGCACGGGAAGCTCGTTAAAAAGCCTGATGTTCTGGAAAGTCCGTGCAATACCCAGAGCGGCGATACGGTCGGGCGTTTTGCCGATGATCTCCGTACCGTCAAAAGAAATACTCCCTTCGGCAGCACGATAAACGCCGGTTATTATATTGAACACCGTTGTTTTGCCTGCTCCGTTGGGGCCGATTATTCCAAGCAGTTCACCGCGCCTGAGTTCTAAATTAAAATCCGATACTGCGCAAAGTCCGCCGAAATAATGTGTGACACTGTTTGCCTTTAGCAGCGTCATACAGGCTTCTCTTTATCAGTACTGTTTAACCTGTCAGATAAAGGAACAAACAATGGAACCTCACGCAATCCCATGATTCCACGAGGACGGAATATCATTAAAAGAACGAGCATCAGGGGCATAAGCACCATACGCCATACCTGAAGCGGTCTCAATATTTCCAGAAGAACAGTAAAGGCAGAAGCCCCGAGTATAGAGCCGGCAATGGAACCTATGCCGCCCAGATATACCATTACGAGCATGTCGGTCGATTTGATTATATCGAACATGCGGGGGTTTATGAACTGCAGGACATGGGCGAACAGCGCGCCTGCCACACCTGCGAAGAATGATGAAACCGTGAATGCAAGGAGTTTGACCTGCCGTGTGTTAACGCTCATAAGGCCGCTTGCTATCTCGTCTTCACGGATAGAAAGCACCCCCCTGCCATAATTCGAGTAAATAAAATTTCTGATAATCCAGACTGTCAAAACCATCCAGAAGAAAACCCACGGCAAAGTGGTTATCTTGCTCATTCCAAGAAAACCGCGGGCTCCGCCGACAGCATCGATATTCTCAAGGGCCGACTTTACAATCATTACAAAAGCGAGTGTTACAATGGCAAGATAATCCCCACGTGTTCTGAATGATGGAATTGCTACGATCAGGCCCAGGAGCGCTGCCCCGGTCCCGCCGGCAATGACTGCCAAAGGGAACAGCAATGCCTCTGTACCGGGAGGGAAGACTTTAACGGTGAGAACCGAAGCGATATATGCCCCTGCCGACATGAATCCGGCATGCCCCACGGAAAATTCGCCCATATAACCGTTGACAAGATTGAGACTCAGGGCAAGTATGATATTAATGCCCATGTACATAAGGATGAGCTGAACATACTCGTTCAGGAGGTGGAAATACGGAATGGCAAAAGAGGCGGCAAACCCGGTTGCAATAAATACCGGCACGACCAGTTGTCCTGATACTTTGCTCTTTATTGCTGCGCCCTGCGGCATTATTTCCTCATACTTTTTGCGTTCTCGGTTTTCCGAAAATGCCGTATGGCCTGAAGATCAGCAGGATAAGCAAGAGGGAGAATGCCACGAAATCGCGATAAGTGGATGGTAAGAAAGCTGCAACCAGCACTTCCACGGAACCTAGGATATACGCGCCGACCATTGCCCCGCGGATATTCCCGATCCCCCCAATTACTGCTGAAATGAATGCCTTCCATCCAACGATTATCCCCATATATGGGTCTATGACAGGGTATGCCATACCGTATAGCATACCGGCCACTCCGCCGAGACCGCTGCCCAATGCAAAGGTGATAGAAATTATGTAGTTTACAGGCACCCCCATAAGAGGCGCCACGCTTTTGTCCCATGCAATGGCGCGCATGGCCATCCCCACTTTTGTATGCTGCACAATGAAGTGCAGAAACGTCATCAGCACTACAGACAGGACAATAATTATTATCTGCAGGGATGAAATAGTCACGCCGCCGAGTGAAACCGTGGTGTTCTCAATCATCACCGGGATATGTTTCGGATAGGGACTGAGTGCGAGAGTAAAATTTTCGAGGAAAATCCCGACCCCGAGCGCCGTTATGATAGCGGAAACTCTTGGCGCCTGACGGAGCGGTTTGTATGCTACACGCTCGACGATCACCCCAAGCAAAGCCACGCCTGCCATTGATATGAGAAGAGCGGGCACAAAAGGGAGCTGCATAAAAGTCGCTACAATGAAACACAAAAACGCCCCTACCATAAAGAAATCGCCGTGAGCAAAGTTGATCATCGACAGTATTCCGTAAACCATTGTGTAGCCAAGGGCTATAAGGGCGTATATGCTGCCGAGTTGAAGGGCATTGAGAGCCTGCTGAAAAATGTATATCAAGCGTTTGACCCCTCAGGGCTCTCGAATAAATAACTTGTACATTGATGCATCACATAGATACCCCCAAAAGTCTGCCGACTTTTCGGGGTCCCCGAAAAATCGCTAGATTTTTTGGGGCAGAACGTAGCTGTGCTACGCTTGCGGTTTTGCTCAATCGGATCAGCCAAATCTGACCCAAATCTGAGCGCCTGAATGCACAAGTTATTCATTCGCGAGCCCTATGGCTGGGCATTGGCGAACCAGACGAATTTCCCGTCTTTTATCTGCAATATAACAGCGCTTTTAATCGGGTCTCCTGAACCTTCCTTGAATTGCATCTTTCCTGTGACACCATCGTAGGCCGGAATTTTTGAAAGAGCATCGCGCAGCGCCTGGCGGTCAAGTTTGCCCGCAATGCTGAGTGCCTGACGAAGAAGCCCAAAGGAGTCGTATGTCAAAGCAGCCACGTCATCAGGTGTCTTGCCATAAATCGCATCATAAGACTGAATGAATTTTTTAGCGGCAGGCGCAGCGGATTCGGCTGAATAGTGGGTGCTGAAATAATATCCCTCGCAATCCTTGCCGCAGAGCTTGACCAGGTCCTGGCTGCCCCATGAATCGCTGCCGAGGAAAGGCATTTCCATTCCGAGCCTGTGGGCCTGCTGGACCTGCAACGGCACCTCATTATAATAGTTCGGCAGGAAGATCACGTCCGGTGAAGCGTTCTTGATTTTGGTCAACTGCGCTGAAAAATCCTTGTCATTTGTAGTGTAAGATTCGAAGGCTACGACCTTTCCACCGTTTTCTTCAAATGTTGTTTTGAAGAATTCAGCGATGCCTTTGTTGTAGTCAGAGGCAACGTCATAGAGAACCGCCGCCTTCTTGGCCTTCATGGTATCTAAGGCGAATTTCGCCAGTACACGGCCCTGGAATGGGTCAATAAAGGCAGCGCGGAAAACGAATTTCTTAGGCGCTCCGGTTTTTGCGTCAAGGGTAGTCTTAGGGTTCGTAGACCATGGGGTTATAAGAACTACCTTTGAACTTTCAGCAATTTCGGACGCGGGAATGGCATTGCTGCTGGAATTCGGGCCGACTATCGCCAAGACCCCCTGCTCAGTAATCAGCTTTTGCGCAGATGACGCCGCCTGGTCAGGCTTGCCGGCGCTGTCCTCAATAAAGAGTTCTACTTTGTATTTCTTGCCGGCGAGGTCTATACCTCCCGCGTCATTAATTTCTTTGACAGCCATTTGAGCCGCGTTCTTGCATGATGCGCCAACAGCCGGCATATCGCCTGTCAATTCTGCTATCAAACCGACCTTGATAGTGTTATCGTTTACTTTTTGACATCCTGCAAGGACAAGTCCCATCAAAAATATGGCGACCGTTAGAAATACTTTTTTTTTCATAATGATTCCCCCGTGAAAAGTGCGATTTGCGTAACAAAGAAGTTTACAATGATTAAAACTTCGGGGTCAAATAAAAGATTGAAAAGAGTAAGGGCTGTTCCTCTAAGGCTGCGTTGCATCCCTTCTTTTGAATACTGTTATGAGCACTATAAACAATACAGCAGACGCCGCTGCCGTAGCTGCCCCGAAATAAAATGTGGCAGACGGTGAGACCCGGTCCCAAAGCCATCCTCCGATGAAGCTTGCAGGGAGCATGGCAAGGCCCACAACAGTATTGTAGAATCCGAAGGCAGTCGCCATAAAATCCACGGGAATGATTGTAGCAAGAAAGGCTCTCTGAACGCCGTCAGTGAGGCCCATGAAAAGTCCGTATAGTGAGAAAAGGAACCAGATTGTCTTTGTGTCCTGGGCTACTGCAAATCCATAATACAGGAGTGCAAACAAGATAAATCCCAGGAGGATGATCCGATCCTTGCCGAACCGGTCAGCTGCCATGCCGGCAGGAATAGACGAAAGTGAATAGACCAGGTTGAACAACAGATAGACCATAGGGATCATCACTGTTGAAACACCAACCTGTTGGGCCCTGAGGATCAAAAACATGTCACTCGAATTACCGACGGCAAACAAGGCTGCGATAATAACAAAAAACTTGAACTTCCCGTCAAATTGTCTGAGTGTCAGTTTCGGCCTAGGTGAATGAACAGTAACAAACTTCCTCTTTTCTCTGATGAAAAATATTATCAGCAGCACAGCAACGACTCCCGGTATCATTGAGAGCCAGAATATCTTTCTATAATCGTTTGAAAGAATTCCCAGCAGAAAAAAGGCCAGCGCTGGCCCTACTACAGCGCCCATAGAATCCATCGACCGCTGAAATCCGAATGTTTTCCCGAGATATGATTTGTCTGCAGACTCTGCAATAATGGCGTCTCGGGGAGCGGTGCGGACCCCCTTGCCGAATCTGTCCAAAAAGCGAGAGCCCATAACATGGTGCCAACCTGTAGCAAGCGCAACAATCGGCCTGCTTAATGTTGATATTCCATATCCGGCAGCCATCAGCCACTTGCGATTTCCCATCCTATCCGAGAACCAGCCGGAGACAACCTTGACCAGACTTGCGGTCGATTCTGCAATACCCTCTATAAGACCTATGACCGACTTGTTAACCCCTAGGACGCTTGCAAGAAAAAGCGGAACAATAGGGTAGATCATCTCAGAGCTTATGTCCATGAAGAAACTGACTAGTCCGGCAACAATGACATTCTTTCCGAAGCCAAAAAAACCGCTGACCTTCTCAATATCTCTTTTTGAAAGCAGTTTGCTTTCCTTCACTCAATCTCCTCAATCCTGGAATCTATCGTGACAAGTGCATAAATTATAGCAGCTGTTTACAGGCGTCAACTTACGGGCGACATTACCAAAACATTAAAGAGTATATCATGGACAAATAAGAGATTTGTAGCGGTCGGGAGGGAAAGCTTTGAATAGCCCGGTTTATCCTTGTGGTAAGATTACTTCGATTCTGGTGCCTTTGTTTGGGCTGCTAATATTGACGCTTCCTCCCCATGGATAGACACGTTCACGCATGCCTAAAAGCCCGAAGGAGTTAGGGTTTGAAATCTCTTCTTCAGTAATTCCTTTGCCGTTATCTGTGATTTCAAGTATTATCTTATTATCTTCTTCTTCCAGGCTTGCCGTTACTTTTGTTGAATTTGAATGGCGCAGTATATTTGTCAATGCCTCCTGAAATATCCTGAACAGGGCAATGGAGCGGTCGCCGTCCATCTGAAAGCCCTCTTCCACACTAACTTCGCACGGAATTCCCGACCTTTTAGCGAATTCTGCGGCCTCCCACTCGATTGCAGCCCCGAGCCCCAGATGGTCCAGCACATCCGGCCGCAGTTCCGTGCATATCCTCCTGATAGATTTTATAGTACCGTCGATAAGCTCTAAAATTTCAGATGACTTCTCAACAATCCCTTTGTGGTCGGGACACTCCATTTGTATCCACGCTACATTCATTCTCACCGCAGCCATTATCTGCCCCAGTTCGTCATGTATTTGACGGGCCACGTTCGCCCGCTCCTTCTCTCTCAAGTGCTGCTGTCTTATACACAGGTCATGCAACTGTTCCAGATTCAATTTCAATTCGGCCTCAATTATTTTTGGGTGATGCGCGGACTATAAGGAAAATCACATGCACTGAAATGACCTGCATAAACTCCTTTTAAAAAGGACAGGCCATCGTATGCCTCCAAACTGTTTTTATATTTCATCCTACAAGTTCATAAACCTCACCCCGATCAGCTCTTATAACTCTATGTTTTTTGTTTTTCCGTGCATTTTGAAAAGTAATATCTCCGACCATATTCAGTATTTTTACCTTGTCATCAGAATTCATCCCGGCGATTTCTGAACAAACTCGAAACCCTTCTCCGCTAAAAAAGTCTATGCAGTTTGATCTTTCTTCATCGATCCACAGATCTTCCATTGACTGTAATAATATTGCTTCTGCGAGTACTTTAATCTGTGCACCCGGTGCTTTTTTCTTAATACTGGATTTAACAGTTCCATCAGTTTTTAAATTCATTAACATGGCACTCCTCCTTATTAAATAATTCAAATTCTTAATTGATTGAAAGACCAATATCAGCCTGCCTTCTGCATATGTAATCGTTACAAGTCTAAAACATCAGGAACTCTTATGGAATCAGTCTGTGACCGATATTTATGTAGGAAATAGCCTAAAAAAGCATAGGATTTTGTCTGACACGACCTTCGTGTCTGCGGATAACAGTGCGGACCCAGCCAATATGTAAGAACTTTATTGTTTAAGTAAGAACTTTGTTTTTAGGGTCTTCGCCATATCTAAGGAGGGTTTTACCGATTCGCTTCTTTGTTAACTCATCGAGCTTTTGAATATCTCTATCAGCCCTGCGGGTATAAACGAACTCATAGCTCAATTACCGAAAACCTCTGTATGCGTTTTCGTTCTGCCGGCTTTATAATCGGCCCTAGCCTCTTTGATGCTCTGAAGATATTCCGGCGATGTGGAAGCAAGAAGGTCTTCCAGAAAGGCATCCCTTTCTTTTTTCTTCATCTCTTTTACAGCGTCTATCAGTTCCTTTGGTGTAATTTTTATTTTAACGGTGCTTAACATGTGTCATTCCCCCCTTAAATTTATGGCAGTCTGATGTAATTTTAGCACAGTATAATAAATACGTCAGGTCTGCTCAGACTCTGCGTGCTTCTTTTTCTTCGGAATTGGGATAATTTCGGCAGGCGTTTTCAATTAGCCGGAAAATAAAATATGCCGAAGGCGGGACTCGAACCCGCGTTGCCTTTTGCGAACCCGCGTCATTCCTTGCTTTGCGGACGACCCTTACCCCCTACTGACACTTTACTGACAACTGTGAGTTTCGGGGCCTTCTTCGGGGCTTCCGTTGTCAGCACCGAGAGGCATTCGCGCGCGTGTTCGAGATCGTCATGTATATAGTGCTTCGAGGCCGTTGCGGGCGTGTTGCCGAGGAGCATTGAGATCGACTTCGCACTCAACCCCGCTTGCGACATCTGCGTACCCGCACTGTGTCTGGTGGCATCGTACATCCGCATACTTTGAGGGAGCTTGCAGGCTTTGCGAACTCGTCGCCACAGCTTGTATGCCGCATCCGCAGTGTACGGACGACGGCTGTTTTCGTCGATATGGCCGCCACGTCCGCCGTTAGCGTGAGGATTGACGAATATAAACGCCTCTGGATCGTCAAGCCCGTCCCAACGGGCAATGAGCCATCCGGCCATCTCCGGGTGCATCGGTATGACCTGCTGTTCAACGCGGCTTTTGACGCCGGGGACAATGGTGTTGCCGGAAAAATGCTCGCTGATAGTTATCGTCTTGGCAAGCGGCACGATGCTTTTCTTCTTCATGGCCCTTGCTTCGCTGGGCCTACGGCCATGGAGCATCAGGAACCGGACAAACTGCCGGTCCGCTTCGTTGTCGATCATGGCGAGGACGGCGGCTTGTGCAGGAGCGGGCATGTAAGTGCCGGTGCCCGCTCCTGCCATGGCTTTGATCTTCTCGAAGCGTGGCATTTCTTTTATCGCCTTCTTGTCTCTGTACAGCCAGAGAAAGACGCTTTTCAGGTGGTCCATATACCGCTTGATATATATGTCGGACCATTCGGCGGGCGGCGTCCTTAGATATGCCTCGTAGCTCGATATGTCGGCTGTCGTGATGTCGCCGACTCGACGGCCCCTGAAATATGTCTTATGCGACGAGCAGTAGCGCCGATAGTCTTTGACATATGAAGGCGCCAGCCGTTTAAGAGCTTTTTTCAGCGTGAAAAGCTCGTCGCAAAGCGTCTCGAAGTACAACTCTTTGGCGGCTCGTTTGGAGTATATTGCCGGGGTGAATGTCTCGGCGGCTATCTCATGTCGGACTTGCTCCAAAGTGTAAAGGGCCTGTCTATATGAAGTGAGACGGACGCCGAGGGCGTCGTTGAAAATGCGGACACGAGCAAAACGCCTTTTAGGCGAGCCGTCCTTGTTAAGGACCGGCTTGCCGGTCTTTTTGTCCATGATGTCAACGACTGTCTTGTGATCCACGACATCGATCAGATATGCGGGCGGGACATAGCCGCACTCCTTGCATATCCACTTCGCGTTTTCGTCGTTGACGACCCACGTGTGGCCGCCGACGTAGGGACACCGCTCGACATACTGTCCGTCGATGTATATCCGCCCAGGAAGGCCGGTGCGAGGTTGCTTGTTGCGATCTTGTTCGCCGATTAGTATCGTCTCGTCTTTCTCATAGCCTCTACCCTTTGGCGTAAGCTTTCCCATCGTCTCAAGCCCCCCTTTCGTTCGATGTCGGCGACAGTATAGTAGCGCAGTCGCAGAACATAATACCATAGATCGGGGCCGGAACCCGTGAAAACGGCCAGATCAGAAGAAAGCGGACGCGAGGAGAAGGTCAGGAAGGGCATCAAAAGCGGGGTGCCCTTATCCTGGTATGTCTTGATCGGCGGTACTTAGGCCGCGCCGCCTCGGGGCTCGGCGAGGACATCAAAGAACGGCCAGGGCCGGGCCGTGGGGGCGTTTTCACGCATGCCTTGACATCGATGTGCTAAGCTAAGTTTCGCAGTGAGCAGTAAGCCCGAAATAACGGCAGCACGAGCATAGCGTAAGTCCGGCGAAGCGGGTGAGTAGAATCATAGGTGCTAATCCTCGCCTTCGGCGAGAGACTTGACGGCGGGCACCATGATAATCGAGGGCCGAAGAGATCAGGGATGATCTTCAAGGGGGCCTAGGGCAAAATCTCCGCCGGGAATGACAGTGACACAACTGTGTTTGCTGTCGTTTTCAAAGGAGATTTTGCCATGAAACCCAACTACAACACCGGCAGCAACAAAACAGCAGTAAACCCTTCAACAGTAAAATCCACCATCGACCCCGTCACGGGACAGTCCTATGCAGAGGTCGCGCACGGCATGGGAGTTCGTTACGCACAAAAAACGTTGGCGACTCACAAGATCGCCAAAAACATGGACGTCACGGACATCGCGCGGCAAAGTCGTAAAGACCTCGACTGGCATTTCAAGTTCGTCGGGGGAGTCACTGACGAGATGCTGCGAGCGTACTGCAATGGATTCAACGGCACGATCACAGCAAGCAGGACGAGTAAAAAAAACAATAAGGGGGGGAAATAGATATGAGGAAGAACACAAGAAAGTACGGTCTCGGCATAATGGATTTGTGCGAGGATAAGCAAGGCAGGTTGCCTGCCATTGACAGTGGTGCAAGGTTTCCTGAGGGTGCCCCGACTTACAGGGGCGTTTGTCAGCGTTGCGACGGCGGACTGGGAGAAGTCGCTACAATGTACATCAACGGAGAATTGGCTGGCGAAGCTGTCTATGTGGTTTGTGCGGAGTGCCTTGCCGACTTTGTTGCAAGCACAGATATGTTTCCGGCGGACATTTGTCTCGTCAAGCTAAAGCCAAAAGGGGGGAACTGACATGGCAACGGCAGTGGAGAAAACACAGGACGCAGGACACAGGGAACTCAGGGAAATGACGATCAGGGATGACTTCAGGACATTGATCCCCAAGCTGACCGCCGACGAGTATGAACGGCTCGAACAGAGCATCGTAGCTGAGGGATGCCGGGACGCCCTCGTCGAGTGGGGGGGGACCGGAGTCATCTTGGACGGACACAACCGGTACGAGATATGTCACAAACACGGCATACAGTTCCGCACGCATGAGATTCAGTTCGCCAGCGACACCGAGGTCAAAATCTGGATCATCAAGAACCAGTTCGGCCGGCGCAACCTGTCCGACTTGGACAAAATCGCGCTTGCCGAAAAGCTACGGCCCATGCTTGAACAACAGGCCAAGGCGAACCTAGCGGCGGCGGGGAAGACGTCGAAGCCTTCCCGGAAATCCGGCAAGGTTTCAAACATCAGGCCGGTTGATACCACAAAGTCACTGGCCGCCACAGCCGGAGTCGGAGAGGACAAATACAGACAACTAAAGACGGTCATCGCCAAGGGCACGCCGGCGTTACAGAAAGCGGTCAAAGAAAAGACGTTGTCTGCTAACACGGCGGCCAAGGTCGCAGAACTGCCTCCCGCCCAACAGGACGAGATAGCCAGTGGCGTAAACAAGACCGAAGTCCGAGAGGCAGCGAAGGCGGTCATCGAGCAGAAGAGGACAGTCGGGGAGTCCGCTGAGCAGGTCAAACTCACATTCTGGCTGCACGGCCATGACGCCGACGAGGACCGGGCCATCGTCGACGCCGCACAGGCCGCGGGAGTAGAGAAAGAGGCGTATGTGCGCAAGCTGCTATCCCCCGAAGAAGAACCGGAGGGCATGGTGATGCACCCGTACACGATGACCGTGACTAAAACAGAAAAGGCCGACCTCGAACGACGTGCCAGGAAAATCGGCATGAGTTTGAACCTCTACATACACGGCCTGCTGTCTCAGTACAAAGGAACTTAGTGAGGCGAGCTATGAGATGGCGGCGGCCCAGGCCCACACCGCAGCCGCCGCAACATAGTCAAACAGTAAAATGATTGAAGACCGGCTTTGGAAGGAAAGGTGAAGACATTGGACAACGGCCGGCACGGGATCGGTGGGATCCCGCAGGAGAGGCCGCCGTAAATGTATCTGGAAGATCTCCAGATAGCAGAGGGACGGAGTGATGCTATCTGAAAGAAGGTCACTCGTTCTCCGAACGAGCGACCCGCGTCAGGGGATTCGGGCCGCTCCTCCTCATCGCTCCCGAGCCTCGCTCCTCGTCGTCGGGTCCCGAACCGCCCTGACAGAATATTAAAGATTTTCTGAGAGGCGAAGGCACGGCGGGCGAGAATCGCCGGAAGGAACCGGGGCCCTCTTCGTTCAAGGCGGTCTTTTTAAAAATTTATAAGTCCTGACGAGGACCGAAAGCGAGCGAGAAGCACAGGCGACGGCTTTATCGTCGCCGAGCATCGCAGGGAGTTTTCGGAACTCGGCGCGAACTATTCGCTCACGGCGAAGTCGGGGACGGCGTAATAAAGACAAAGGCGATGGTCGGCCAGTGCTGTAAAAGGCTCCTTAATCAGCACTGAAACATTATACATTAAGAGATGACCCCGGAAGCCTACAGCATCAACAAGGACTTTCCAAATTTTTGGAAAAATCTTCCAATATTTTGGAAAACGAAAATGTAGGGCAAATACCCGCGAAAAAAGTTTGGGAAAGGACTTGAATTATCGAAGCGTGTTCTGCTATAATTAAAATAGAACAGGAACCGGAGGAGCTTTGACAGATGAAAACATACAAGCACAGAGGAAAATCGTACAGAGCAGACGAGCCGGTGCCATGGGTTGTCGCTCTTGAAGTCGGCGGCTTCTATTTTTCTCGGGCAAAATACTTGGGCCTGCCGGAGCCGCCTGCGGCTTTCGTATTCGACGACCACGACGACGATCCCGAAGCCACCGTGCTCATTATGCAATATCACGGCATGTTCAGCGACGCCGAGGCATCAGTGTTCGTTCGCGGCTGGGCAAGCAAGGGCGGAAAGATCGGCGGCAAAGCGAAGTCGGAAAGGAAGACGAAGGCTTGCCGTGAAAATGCATCACAGCCGAGGCCGAATAGAAAGCCGAAAAAACAAACATTTAACAGCATCGTTTAGCTCACAAGGGCGGTTTTCAGGGGTTCGAGGAAGTTTTGTGATACACTAAACAGATCAAAAAGCAGTAGCGGCAACGGGGAGCATCTCCACCAGACTGAGCGTGGAGAGTTTCGGGAACTGGGCAGTGCAAGGCTCTATCCCGCCCCACCGACGCCATGGTCGTGGCCGACCAAGCAAGTCACCGTGCACGAAAATCCAGACGGATAGGAGTGCACAGGTGAACACAAAGGCCAATACAGTAACAGCAACAAGGCAACCCTCCAGAAATCACACCGTTTCGATCACCAACGATGAAACCGGCGAGATACTCGCAGAGCAATCGGTGCAGCTGCTTGTATCTAAGTCCCGTTTCGCAGCCATCCGTAAGGAGCAGAAGGAGCTTAACGGATTTGTCGGCGACCACATCATAGCATTTCAATCGACGCTTCTTAAGGCAGCCACGGAGTTGCCTTCCGGCGCATGCCGGGTTCTCTGCTACCTCATGGCCCGCCTCGATTTTGAAAACTACATCCACATAAGCAATACCGAGATAGCTGCCGCACTTAACATCAGTTCGCAGCAGACCATCTACACTCATATCCACACCTTGATAGACGGTATAGAGGTAGATGGCGAGATGGTTGGCGGCGGCTATCTGTGCAAGGTCGAGAAGGGCGGCACCATGTATATCCGGCTGAATCCGCAATGCGCGTGGAAGGGAAAGCTAAAACCTTTGTTAAAGGTGCTCAGGGGCCGCAATTGGCAGGCACAGGAGGTGCAGTCATGAGCGAGAAGTTTATGTCTGACTACAACAAGGCGACGGGTGGCAACGTGATGGTCGCCAGGAACGGACTGCACGCCGCAATGGCGGAACTGTCCCACGTCAACTTCAAGGTGCTCATGGCCCTGGTCCTGACGGTCGGCTACCAGGGAGCCGAGGTCTGCATATCGCACAGTAAGGTCGCCAAGCAACTCCACGTCAGCAGGAAGTCCGTCATAAACGCCGCCAAGACCTTGGCGTCCAAGGGCTTAGTGAAGCAACGCAGGGACGGCAATGATTGCTGGTATCGTGTGAGCCCGTGGCTCGCATGGCAGGGCAATTTCGGGATGCAGTACGAGGCGATGCACAAGTGGCAGACGTGCGAGCCATGGGTAAAGGACGCCGAGGACTCCGCACCGGTCTCACAGGAGGCGGGCCGATGAACACCAAAGGATATGAGAGCATATGCATGACATGCGAGGAGCGGGGCACATGCGAGAGGGAACCAAACGAGCACAACAAGTGCCCGTTCTATCAGCCTGCACCACCGGCACCCGCCCAGGAGAAGCCGAAGAAGACAAAAACCAATTGGGCCGCAGTGATTAGGGCGATGCCGGACAAAGAACCTGACAAGGGAGGCAACTGATGAAACAGCAGAAACCCAAGCAGAAGCCCCTTAACCCCGTCATCAGCCACTTGATAAAAGCCGGGTACGTCGCCGAGGCCGAGGCAGTCGCGGCGTGGCTCGCCGCCCGGTGGAACTGATGTCGGAAATGAAACAGGGGAAGCCGATCCTTTTTCTATGCCCGCTGTGCGGCAAAAAGGTGAAGGAGACAGTGGAGTGGTGCCGGGGGTGCAAGCGGTGGATTTTCCCCGTGCAGATGCCGGTGGAAATGCAAACAAAAAAACCGGAGGCCCCGGAACCTGTCGAGGTTGAGGCCGGGGCGGAACTGTTCTTTTAAAGTCGTAAAAAATAAAAACACGGAGGAAAAACGGATGGAAAAAAACGAAACGATGATCACGCTGGACTGGCTACGGGAACACGGCGCCCCCGAGGGGCTTATTGATTGGTTTGCCGACTCTGAGGCAGAAAACATGCATTTCGGCGCGGACCAAGAAGGTCGGCTGTCAGCGGGCGAGGTCATTGAGTGGTTCGACCGAGATGTCGCAAATTATGCGCGCCGCGAACCGAAGTCGGTAAGGGCATTGTCGGCGTGGCGGGACTGGCTCACTGCCGAATTCGAGAACTTGTTAGCAAACGAGGCGGACGCTTGGCAGGACCTCGCTAACGCACGGTCCGAGGAATGGGCCAAGGCCATGGCGCAGGTGGACTTGAAAGAAAAGATGACATCAGCGGTTATGCAGGCGGTCAAGCCGATCTTGGACACGCAGACCAACGCAATCACGACAGTCAGCGACTCCGTGACCGAGGTGTTGCGTGAGTTGCGGATAAGGGATGACATGGTTCGCAGGCTAACAACGCAGGTGGAGCAGTTGCAAGCGTCTTATCAAAAGGCGACCTTGGAACTGCCGATCTATCTCCGGCAGGCCCCGGAGGTTGCCAGGTTTGTCTCGGAGATAGATTCAAAAATTAAGGGCTTGGAGGACATTGCTTTCACCGACGCATTGACGGGCTTGGCCAATCGTGCCGGGCTTCAAAAGCTGGTCAATGAGGCTCACGATTTCTGTTTTTATACCGCCATTCTGGACCTCGATTACTTCAAGCATGTCAACGACAGATATGGACACAATACGGGTGACGCCGTTCTTGCGGGCGTTGCAAAGCAAATCCAGACCACTACAGGGGAAGCATTTCCGGGGCTTCAGACGATCACAGCTAGGGTAGGCGGGGAGGAGGTGGCGATCTTAGTAGAGGTAAAAAATACCTCCCGCGAAACGCCGGATGTGTTTATCAGTGGTGCAAATAAAATACGGACTGACATACAAAATATGTGGTTCGAAGCTGACGGTAAACCCTTTTCACTCACGGCGTCTATCGGCGTCAGCAGTTCGCTGTTGCAGTTGCCTTTGTCGGAGTCGGGACGCCGAGGACTTGAAATGTTGGGCGACGCAGACAAAATGCTCTATCGCGCGAAAGCAGAAGGCAGGAACAGGGTCGCGGTAGACAAAACGGCTCTTACTGCAAATGTTGATAGATTGGTTTCCGGATGGAAACAGGAGACCAGCAATGTCCAGGGCGTCGGCGTCACGGAGCCCCGCTATCTTTGATAGGGAGGGCCGTCTTCAAAAGCAAGGCGGAGATAAAGGGAGGAGTTACTTCTATCGAAGTAACCCTCCCTGACTCCCCTTCGACCCGTTGGGTCTCTTCCCCACAAGTGGGGCAAAAAAGGCAGCCGCAGTACCGTGCGGAACTGTTAAACAGTGTGTCGAACACGCAAAAAATGGAGGTGTCGAACATGTCGAACACATCGAAACCGCGTGGAGTACGCTTTTCGGACGACGAATTTGAAGGCTTGTCGAACAAAGCAAAAGCCGAGGGCCTTTCGGTCTCTGAATTTATCCGCAGGTCCGTGCTTGTCGAACAGGCCGTTCAACAAGATGTCGAACACGACGGAAGTGTTAAAGCGGCTGTCGAACAGAGCGTCGAACAATGCTTGTCTGCATTGTCGACAGGGGAACTCCTTGACGAGCTTGAACGGAGGGAGACTGACACCGAGCATGCTACATCGCCGCTCGATCGAGCGTTGGATACCATGGACAAAACAATCGACGGGTTTTGCGGCAGTATCAATCGCATGTCGGAGATGTTGTCGGCATACGAGGAGAGGAGGGCTAACTAATGCCACGGAAACCGAGACCTAAAAAATACTCGCATACTGTGACATGCAAGATGACGCCGGAAGGCCACACGCAGTTGTTGGTGCAGGCGGAGCAAACGGGGTTGTCCGCGTCTGAATGGCTCAGGCAAAGTGTATTCGGCAGACCGGTGGACACGGAGGCTTTGCACTTGTTGAAAATGGAACTTCAAAGCAACGCCGTGTTGCTCAATCAATTGTGCAAGGCGGTTTGGATCGGCAACAAGTCCGGGGCGGGGCCGGACATCCAGATTAT
Source organism: Nitrospirota bacterium (assembly GCA_963710375.1). Classification (GTDB taxonomy): domain Bacteria; phylum Nitrospirota; class Thermodesulfovibrionia; order Thermodesulfovibrionales; family Dissulfurispiraceae; genus JADFXI01. The sequence continues at coordinate 66,162 of CAVPZX010000005.1, read as the reverse complement.
CACTGACGAGGCGAAGGCGTACCTCGAACAGATCAGAAAAATATTGCAGGCCACCGTTGGGGCGGCGTTTTGATGGAAACGGAGACAGTGACGGCGACAGACGTGGACGAGGCCAAGGCGCCCGAACCTTACAGGCCGTTCATAAAGGTGACGTCGTGGGGGACGGGACTTATAGAGGACCTCGATCACGGTGCCTATCTCGGCAGGCCTCCGACGGCGGAGCTCTACAACGAGCAGGGCGAGGAGATCGACAGGGAGGACATGGCCGACGAGATACGGCGACGCTTCGCTCTGTGTTCCGATCCGACGCATAGCTCGTGTCGCAGGGTGTTCAGCCTCATGGCAGAGACGGAGGAGGACAGGGATGCGGTGTTTGTTGAGGTGCAACAGGAGTGCGCAAGGAGGTACGGGGCCTTTTTGCTTGTCCGGCATGGGCCGGACAGGAACCATGATCATGACCACGCCCATGCCTTGATATTTCGGGACATCAAAAACCATCCGATGCGAAATGCGATTGCGGAGACGGAGGAACTCAAGCAGGCTTTGTCGGAGCGGTTTCAGGCGGCCGGCATCAAGTTCGCGCCGAAGGAGTATGACGAGCTTGAGATCGTGCCGAACCGCTCGCAGGCCGAGCAGAACATGCTTTTCCCGAAGAATGGGAAACCGGCGAGGCCGAGCTATCGGGAACCGTACAGGCAGGCGGTAAATTTCGCATTGGCAAACGCTACGGACTATGAGGACTTCAAAAGGCACTTGGAAGGGCGGGGCTATTCTGTAGCTGAGGACACGGAAACAAAGGAATATCTGTCGATACAGAACGAGAAGGGGAGACGATGCAGGATCGGGGGGCCGAAGGGCTTGATTAGGCGTCCGAGGTTGAAAAGCAAGGACGATGTAATAACCTATCTACAAAAACGGAGGGTGAGACAGATGGAGAAAGCAGAAAAAGAGCAGAAGAGGAAAACTGACGCGATCAGCAACACAGCGATGCAAGCCGGAGGTCACGCCGTCAGGGGCGCGGCGTCGATAGTACAGGCCGGGGAAAGGGACGTGGTCGCCGTGGCCGGTGTGGTCGCAGGCACCGCTTTAAACATCGGGATGACAGTGGCGTTGCCGCTATTGCTCAAGCTCGCGAGGGAGAAAGGGAGCATCACCGAGGAGGACATAATCAAGGCCGCCGAGGCCGAGAAGACCAAGACGGCCACCGAGGATCTCCAGGCTCACGGCGGAGTCGCCGAGCCGGGCCAGCATGTCGAGACCATAGACGACACGGCGGCTAATGTCGGCGATAGGCGCCATGGCGACGATAGACGTGCGGGCCACGAACGGCGGGAAGGCGTCGAGGCGGGCGGTGACGACGGATATGTCGTTGCCGACGCCGGGGGGGAGACGCATCGGCCAAAGCCTAACGCCGCCCAGGACGAAACCGACAAGCTCAAAAAGGCCAACGCCGAAGCCCTCGAAAAAGCGGAGGCATTAAAGAATAGAAACATCCAGTTGACGAACACTGTCGAGAAGTTGCAGGGGAGGCTTGACGAAGTGATGCAACAGGCGAGGCCGAGGACCCTCGAACAACTCAAAGAACTACTCGCGAAAGACGGCATCCGCATGAACATCAGCAAGTCCGTCATCGGGTTCGTAGGGCCGAGCGGACTGTTCCAAGTGTTAAAGCGTGCGGCGGTCGAGAACGCCCTGCAGTCCGGGGCGTCTTTGTTCGCCGCCCCGGTGGACAACGGGGAGGCCATGCGGGAAGAGATGGCGCATGCTCACGGCTACGAACTTATGTCCCTTTTGGAAACCGTGGATGCCAAGATACAGCAAGGAAATAGCGTCGTGGGGCCGGGCCGGACCCCGGATATCCGGCCCGACCTGCACAGATAAAAAGGGAGGAATACGGACATGCTCAAACAGAAAGAGGACGCCGAGGACCACAGACTTAAAGGCGGTTTGCACGACACGACATCACAGCGGGAACACCGGCAGATCGTCAACGCCGCCCTTGACAATCGTCTCCGTGCGCGTGAGAATTGGCGGGGCCGTTGCTCCGGGGCCTGTATTATAGACGTGTGGGCCTGCAAACACCCTGATGGGTCGGTAACATCGTACAAGGAATCCGCGCTCGTGCCGCTCGACATACTGCCGGAATTCATACTTGTGCGGCTCGATCTCAACATACAGGTCATTGCGTATCTGCAGGAGACTGACAGACCGCCGAGTTACGGGCCGCTGGGCAGGCCCTTGGATCTCCGACAGTATATCATGATGGCGAGGGCCGCAAAAGTCACGCTCGAAGCCGAAAAGAAGGAGCAAGACGCCAATCGGGCGAAGCGTAAGGACGCCGGCGGCTTCGTCCTTGCAGACGACTCAGGGGCAAACGGCGGCGTTATGGATGTCTCAGGGGGTTTTAGACGCTGACAGACGCAAGGAGAAGGTCATACAGGCTTTAAACTGACAAGGGACGATATAACAGTCGTCCCGTTTTTTTGTCCGCAGAAAAGGGGCAGAGACACGGCGGGGCAAATATATACTTCGATTATTGAAATGATTATAATACCGGAGTGAACAAGTTATATTTTGGCGATAACCTTCAGGTACTACGCGACGAAATTAAGGATGAGACCATTGATCTCATATATCTTGATCCGCCTTTCAACAGTTCGGCTACATATAATGTTCTTTTTAAATCTCCGAAGGGCCACAGCAGCCACGCACAAATAGAAGCATTTGAAGACACCTGGCATTGGGGACAGCAGGCTGAATCGGAATTTGCGCAGTTGGTACATGGCAAAAATACAGACGTCGCTGAGATGATGCAGTCGTTACGTCGCTTCCTTGGTGAGAATGATATGATGGCTTATCTTACTATGATGGCCAACCGGCTAACAGAACTACATCGTGTACTAAAACCGACTGGGAGTCTTTACTTGCATTGTGATCCTACTGCATCCCATTATTTAAAGATTGTTCTGGATAGTGTATTTAGTGCAGAGAATTTTAGGAATGAAATAATCTGGCAACGAACGAGTAGTCACAATGATTCGATGAAATGGGGAAGTGTTCACGATACCATTCTTTTTTACAGCAAGAGCAATAATTTTGTCTGGAACCCAGTATTCACTGCTCATGATCCTAAATATGTCGAGGATTTCTATCGTTATAACGATGAAAGAGGTATTTATCGCCTTGATCATATCATACGTTCGGCCTCAATGGGACCACGTCCCAACCTTTCCTATGAATACAAGGGCTACAAGCCGGAATGGGGTTGGCGAGTTGTGCGAGAGAAATTGGAAGCACTGGATGCCGCTTCCCGGCTGGAATGGAGTAAGAGTGGGCGTCCTTATCTCAAGAGATATTTGCACGAGCAAAAAGGCACTCCTATTAAATCAGTGATTACAGATATAATGCCCATCGGAGCACAGGCTGCCGAGAGACTGGGATATCCCACTCAAAAGCCGTTAGCCCTCCTTGAAAGAATTATCTCCGCTTCTTCAAGTGAGGACGACATCTTGCTTGATCCGTTTTGCGGATGCGGAACGGCGGTACATGCAGCCGAGAAACTCCATCGTAAGTGGATAGGCATAGATATTACACATCTTGCCATTTCCCTAATTGAAAAGCGTCTAAAAGATGCCTTTCCGGAGGTTTCCTATGAAGTCCATGGCACACCGAAAGATTATGAGGGCGCTAAAGACCTCGCTACACGAGACAAATACCAATTCCAGTGGTGGGCATGCTCTTTAGTTGATGCACAGCCTTATAAGGGAAAAAAGAAAGGCGCTGATAGTGGTATAGACGGACTAATTTTCTTTCATGAGGATCAGAAAAAAACAGGAAAGATAATAGTGTCCGTGAAGGGCGGCGAAAATGTCAGCGTTCCAATGGTAAGGGATTTGGTGGGTGTAGTTCAGAGAGACGAAGCTCAAATAGGTCTTTTTGTGACGTTGTCAGAAGTAACTAAGCCTATGGAAGTCGAAGCCGCCAAGGCAGGCTTTTACACGTCGGAGATAACTGGCAAGAGCTTTCCTAAAATTCAAATTCTTACCATACAAGGACTCCTGGACGGGAAGGAAAGGCCCGTATATCCTGATTTGGGCGCTGGTGGTCTTACATTCAAAAAAGCAGCCCTCGAAAAGAAGAAAGACCAGAAGGAATTATTTTAAAAAAGCACCTTCAAGGACGCGGAGCAAAGGAAGATAAGGGCGATCAGCCAGGGATGTTTTAATAGAATAGATATTTTCAGAAAGGAGGGCTCATTGTGTCAGAAGATAAAGTGCCACAGTCCAATTCTGAAGGATTGTCTGGAAAAAACCTTTTAGAGTTCGTGAGGGAGATATCAGGACACGCTGAAAGAGAGGTTTCCAGGGTTGGCATGTATTACAAACTTGCCGCTGGATGTATTACGCTTATGGTCGTGGTGATAGGCATCTTAACATTTAAGGACGCTGCTGATTTCAGGAAGAATACTCGCGAAGATATAAAGGAACAAAAAGAACTTATTAAGACCGATATGGAACGGCAAGAAAAGCAAATGCAAGACAGACAGCAGGCGTTATTTTCAGAAATGCAGTCGCACCTTTCGCAACAGGTCGGCGTTCTTAATCAAGAGGTCGAAAGAAAAGTTGGAGTACTTGGTCAAAAGGTAGAAAAAAAGATTGATGAACAATTCAAGACTGAAAAGATAAGCAAACTCGTCACCGAAAAAGCCACGGAACGGATAGATACAATTGCAATCCCGATCATAAATGACATAATGACAAACCAGATTCAACCCAAGATAGACGAAGCTAATAAGAATATACAGACCGTTAAAGGAGAGATAGCAGCTGCCCGGGACACACTCCAAAATATGCAGAATACTGCCACTTTTCTTGCAGTTGTTACTGCCGCAAAGAACGATGATAGGGATGCATTCGAGCAGTTGTGGACATGGTCAAATGATAAGTCCTATCCGCTGAGAGCTAAAGCCGAACAAGCGGTCAGGGCGATCATTTCTGAAGAACGAACGGACGCCATTGTTGCTTCATACCCTTATCCGTTTAAAACCGGCGTTGATCCGTCAAGGTTAAGTCTGCCTGAATTGCGAACCGAATTCCGATCAGCGGGGCTTCCTATAGATAGGGACGCATTAATGCATTACCTGATAAGGCAAAGACCCGACATAACAAAGAAACAAAAGCTCGACTTCTTTGTTGATGTTTTAAGAACAGACCACAGCTTGAAAGTTAATGAAGAAGCCGCCAAGCTGTTCAATGAGTTGTCAGGACAGAAATTTGACACAATATATAGGAAGCCTATTATCGAATGGTACGACAAGCACAGTCGTGAAATTGACTGATAGGGCCGACGCCAATCCTAAGACAATTAGACTGATACAGTTTTTCTAATCCCGACTGCTGTTCATAGCGTCGCCGAACAGCTTCAACATGGGCGACGCAGAAAAGATTTCGTCAGCGTTATCCTCAAGGGCGTTGAAACATTGTTCGCACAGGTCCTCGATTGATTTTTCCTGGTAGCCCTTGCACCTGCCGCCACATTGACCGACTTCGCTTTTACGGAGAATGTCGGCGATGGCGTCCTTGTTCTGGGCCACCTCGCGGGCCAATTGCTCGTTGAATTCTTCTTCGCGGTTCATGTTTCCTTGATCACAGGCCGGCGCCGCTGACTCTCAGCGCGGCAAAATCCAACAGTTTCTCGATCCTATCTATCGCCGCCTTGTGCGGCTCGCGCGGGTGTTCGTCGTGGACGCCGGTCGCCTCGTCAGCGTACTGCTTGAAATTCCGCTCCTCAAGCCCGGAGGCGATACTATACTCGTCCTTGCGCAGTTCTTCCCATGCCTTCTCGAAAGCCGCGCGCTGATCGCTCGGCACATAGTTGCGGAATTCGATCACCGCTTCGCCGAGCCGCTGAAACGCGTCTTCCAGCAACTCGTAGGCATCGGGCGAGCCGTCGTCGCAAGAGCGGGCTTCCAGCCTGGCAAGCACGGGATGAAAAGCCTCCCTGAATCTCCTGGCCGCCTCGTTGAAGTCCGCATTGAAATTCGCACGAGGCGACTCGCATTCGGCGAGGGGCAGGCTGTTGAATCTCTCGATTTCCGACTTAGTAAGTTTGTATTTTCTGTCGATTGCCCGCCCGCAACGGTCCTTGCGCCGGATGATCCGCATGTCCATGAGGAATCTTCTCGGAAAGGACACGGGCGTCCACAGCGCCTTCACCTCGTTTTTGTTCAGCGTGAGGGCGGCGTATCTATCCGCCATCTTGCCCCGAAACGGGGCTGTCTGCGCCTGTTCGCCCTCATGGAAGCAAAAGAAGTCGTTCACCCAGGCCGACCCCCAATACTCCGGCAAAATCGGCCTCGACGACGGCTCGAATGCGAGGCTGTTCGGCGCTATTTCCCTGCGACCCCACGCCTTCAGGCTTCCGCAGTTGAGGGCGGTCTGAATATGCCGCAGGGCGTCGGCATGGGCGATCCCCGGAAAGTTGACCAGAAGACCCTTGACCCTTCCGAACTGCTCGATCTCCGCGGACTTCGGCTGCTTGAGCTTAGCGGTGGAATCGTTCACCAGATAATTTATCGCGTCAGATATCGGCATGTCGGGAGTGTTCGTGCCTCTTGCGAGCTTCTTTTTCAACCAGGGACACAGAAGGCAAACAATACTGAGAAAGAAAAATACAAGAGAGGCGGCCACCAGCCGAGGTCCCCATTCTTCGTGTCCAGTCGTCCAAATCATCGCAAGTCGCGACAGCGCACATGCAACGCTGCAACAGAAAAGAGCCCAAAAAGAATTTTGCCACATGGCCTAATTTTACTCAAACAATCCAGCTTTAGTCGAGCACGCAATTGTGCGATCGCATCCGCTGGTCGGGCCGGAGCCACCACTGCCGAACCTCTTTCGGAGTTTCGGCTATTCGGCGGGTGTCCCCATATCGCATCAACGGCCACGGTGACGTGGATCAGACTGCTGTTGAAGCCCAGCAGACAGATCCACGCAAGGGCATCCTCGACAGTCTCGGCCTCGCACCTCGACAGTCGCACACCCGAAGACCACAGACTCGCAAAGGCCGTGGGCCTCTGGACTCCGCCACTTTAAAGCCGAAGTCAACGGCACGCCCGGAAAATACCACCTATGGTTACTCCTTCACGACATGCCCGCCAGAACCCTTTCAGGAACCTGTCATGCCTCTCGCCACAGAGAAGACGCGATGGGATCACAGTAGTCCCATCGCTTTTAAATGCCCTGCAAAGACCCGTATTCAAAAAAATTATTTCGGTACGCTGAATATCGCGAGCCGCTTACCGGCGATATTTATAGTGTGAAGCAATGCGGCAGTAAAAACCCGGTGATCTCCCTTTACAATTGCGAGCCGCCAGCCTTTTCCCATTGTCATTCTTTCGCCCTTTTTTGCCTTCTGTCCTTTGATAGTGATTTCGTTTGCCATGATCGACTCCTTTTGTAACATGTTTGAGATAGCAGGAATCCTGCCTTTGATAAACAACTATAGTCGGACCGCCACGCGGTTACTTCAAACCTTATTAAAAAATAAAAACCCAGGAGATCTCTTTATGAGACATCCTGGGTCCGTTGTTCGGTTCCCACTTATTTTTGGGCAGGCTTCGCCCACAAGTATAAAATATACTATCTTCTCTTTTTGAAAAAAGTCAAACCATTTTTCCCTTTCCATCCTTCCCAAGGAAGCCTTAAAGGGCCACAGGCCCCTTAACCCCTCGTTCAGGATTAACGACACGCCCGGAAAATCCTGCCTATGGAAACTCTCTTGTAGCTTCGTTCAACAGCCACGCCAGATAAAGCCCTGTCATGTCCGTTGCCTCGCGCCGTTCGTCGATTGATTGATCATATCCCTGCCCTCGCATTGCTCATGCCTGTATTTCCCTGCCGCAGAAGACAGAGGCAATTCCCCAGGACAACGGGGCCTGTCAGAAGTGAAGGCCCCGCCGGTCCGGGGAAGTTTATAGAACCAACAACAGACACAAGAGACATGACGGGCACCCAAAAGAAAGCCCTGTCACAGAAGGAGAAAAACAACATGAGCTTACGAGACAAAAAAATCATAGCAATAACAGCCATGGGCCAAGCCATCAAGAGGCTACAACAACTATCCGGCCCATACGCAGGCAACGAGGACGAGATAACCGCCCTCAGAGACGCAATAAAAACACTAACCAATTAACGGAGGATATGACCATGAGTGCATTTGTAGTTTCACCGGAACACATCAGGGAACTTGCGGCTTTCGCAGTATCAAAGAAGCACGGCAGCATGCGGGTTGATCCCAGGTATCTGAAATACCATATTTCTGAAACACTGGCCGCGCAGTTCAACGACTCCATGACAGACGACGAGATAGCCACTATTTACGCGGGCGTCCTCTACTCTGAAAATCTCAGGAGCGTAGGGGAAAGATACCCCGACTGCAAGGGCGACATAGACGAACTGCCGGGGCTCATCGAAAAACCCTCTTATATCGTTGTCAGGATGCGGGACATCATAGACCGGAAAGTTAGAAACATGATCGACATTTTGAAAATGTGCAAGTGCCTGGAATATCAGTCATGCGAGACCGACGACTATTACACTACTGACGCCTATAAACTGACACAGGCAATCAAGGAGGCCGCCATTAGCTCACTGCCGGGCTATGACGACGCAGTGTGGGAATACACCCGGACGAAGCAAACAGCTTAACAACCACAACACCAGGGGATCGGCTACCAGGCCGGTCCCCGAAGGAGGACACACCACATGGACATCGAAACGAGACGTGCAAGGGCAATAGGAGCAGTGCGGGCGTACATGCAAAGCCATCCCGACTACCGGGACGGGGAGATATGCGAGGACGCTGTCACTGACCTAGTCGCCGACATCTTGCACCTCTGCAAAGCCGAGGACATCGACGGCGAGCGAGTATTGAGGGCCGCGGCCATGCACTACGAAGCCGAACAATGAAGCACGCCGGCGGGTCTTTGGGACCCGCCGCTATTACTGCCAACCTTCGAGGGCGTTGTCAGCAACACTGCCGGAGTTTTTGACCGGCACTGAGTTCTCCGTTGTTTTCCTATCGATCGCCGCAGGCTTCGCCGGAACCGGCGCGGGTTTGGCCGGGGCAGGCGTTTTGCCTTCCCGTGCATCAAGTTCGGCCTCGGCTTCCGCCGCCAACCGGTCGAGGCATTCTATGACGGCCGCCGGTACATCAACGACGAGGCCCAGGCGGCTGGCCCGGGCCTTCAACTTGTCCAAGCGGTCAAGAAGGGTGATCGGCACACGCACGGCTATCGGCTTCGTCGGGCCGCCAAGTCTCAGTATTTTCGGCATAATTTCCACCTCCATTACAATTATATAACAATAGTAGCATAATTGTTTACAATTGTCTATAATACTTTCCGGTTGCCGGAAAACCGGAAAACTGTCTGGAGTACAACCGGAATACCTGAGCCGGTCGAATTCCGGTTGCACCTTGTGTTATACTGAGCCCCATCATGGCGAAGAAGAAAATCCCGGTGCCACCGGAAATCGCGGCATACCTTTCCAAGATCGGCAAGCGAGGGCACGGCTTGGGTGATGGCAGGTCGAACACCCCGGCGCAACAAGGGACGTCGGCAGTCAACGGCGCTAACGGCGGGAGGCCGCCGAAAGGCCCGAAGCAGTTCTTCAAGCCAGACCTCTCGGGCCATCCGTACTTCTCGGCGTTCAGCGGGATCGGGGCGGCGGAGCTCGGCCTATGGTATTCGACGCAGTGGCCGGACGGGCTACCGTGGCGTTGCGTCGGATACAGCGAGATAGACGAGCATGCCCAGGCGGTGTATCGATACCACTTCCCACGGCACAAAGCCGAAGGCGACATAACAAAGATAGACTACAAAAGCCTGCCGGACTTTGACCTCTTGATCGGCGGATTTCCGTGCCAGGACATGAGCGGCGCCGGGAAACGCAAGGGCCTGAAAGGGCAGAAGTCGGGCCTGTTCTACAATTTGATGAAACTGTACGAGACGAAGAAGCCCCGCCATTTCTGCTTCGAGAACGTCGAGAGCATGGGCGGCAAGTTGCGTGACGCAGTGACGGAGATCGTCGGAGTCGAGCCGGTGTTGATCAATGCGGCGGCGTTCTCGGCCCAACAGCGAGAGCGGTACTTCTGGTGTTCGTGGCCGGTCCGGCAACCGGATACCCAATGGTGGGACGGCCTTGCGGCGTATCTCGGAACCGGGCCGGGCGCCGTCGTCGGCGACATCCTCGACGTGCCCGAACCCGTCGAGTGGAAAGACAGGGAGGGAGACAGGAAGAAGATCGGAGAATACGGCGGGGGCGGCCAGGGACAGCGGATATATTCGCCGAATGGAAAAAGTATCACGGTCACGACGAGTGGAGGCGGCAAAGGAGGAAAGACGGGGCTGTACGACACTCCGGACGGACGCCGGCAACTCACGCCAACGGAGGCGGAGCGGTTGCAGTCGCTACCGCATCAGTGGACGAAGTGGGGATGCTACGAGGACGGCGAGGTCGTAAAGATGGCGGAGTCGGAACGGTTAAAACAGTTGGGCAATGCATTCAACGCACGAGTCGCAAGGCACCTGTTCGCCGAGTTAGGGCGGCACGTGAAGATGATGGGCGGTTGGGACAAGACGGGACTACGGCGATGGAAAATATGGATCGAATATAACGGAAGGGAAGAAGGAACACAGCGGCCTATTTAACGGCGACACCAACCAGATCACGGCGTTTCCCTTCTCTCCGTTACGGGACCGGGGCTACTCTCATGAGCCACACAAGGCCGTGTCTCAACCTACGGCGGAGTATCCCACTAACGCAGAAGCCACGGCGCGGACAATGCCCGCTCCTCTACGCAACAGCTACGATCCGGGTCATAGACCGCACCGCAAGACCAGGCAATCGTAACGGCGACATGGCTTTACATTTCTATGTTGCATCATTATGACGATCAACATTTATAGTGCTAAATTTCCCGGCGGTATCCCACATGGCCCACTGACAAAAGTTGGTATAGTGAGATTCTTCAAAGATATCTTTATACCAAACGGTCCCGAATATGTACAGTTTTCGATTGGTAGCTTGGGTAAATTCCTTGAGTTCCTCATCAGAGACGATGTCATCAAGGAAGGCACTCATAAAACGTTGCTGACCAGTGGCTATCTGTGCTCCGGTTCCTGTTTGAGTTCGAGGGGAAGGCAAGGAAAGATCAAAGCTATCCGGCAAAGGAAAGTCATTGACTACTGTGCGCATAGCAAAATAAACTTCGCTTGCAGGAGTATGACCTGTGTTCGCTATTAACATTTGGATCCCATACTTCAGCCCCAATTCTCTGTTTTGTATCCAATACGTGCCTGGGTTGACGGTAAGGTAAGCTCTCAATTGTATTTCAGCGATATTTTTTTGTCTCTCGAAGACTTGTTCCATTCTTGTCCCATTCTCGGCCATGGACTTAGCGATGCTTTCCATGGCAGCGGTGGAACGAACAGCTTCAGCAATCGACGCCTTCACATCTTCACGTTGTTCTTGAGCGACTTTCCAAAGTTTGTAAGTTGATCTCCACAATAAACAATTGAAAAGTACAAGCAGGAAATCAAAAACAAGTTTCAACCATTCTGTCGTGGCTTTTTCATCAATGGTTTTTGCATGGTCACTAGCTTTGACATCCGACGATTGGGGATGTGTCGGGGTAGGAAGACTGTCGGCGACACGCTGTTTGTTGTTACCGTCAGCCTGTTTTGCTTCAGGCTTTTTTTGTTCTTCGTGGCTGGTTTCGAGTGTGTGTGGTGATGATGGCTGTAATTGAGCTAAAGACACAGATGAAGTCAAGAAGAGGATTGTCAAACTACCAATTATGCATCTCCATTTTATGATCATGTCCCTATATCTTCTCTGCTCATAATAATTGTTCCAGCCTTGTTTTGATCTTTTCTCGTACTATCCTTTTAGGTTCGCTGCCGACTGCATTGAAATAATCCTCAAAGAAACTCCTGTGAATTTGAGTGGAGTTGGTCCCGGTCGCTGCTGTTATCATAAATGACTTTCCCCCGGACATAGTTTCTTCCCGGCTTACAGTCAACTCGCCTGACTGTCCCAAGTCATCTCTCCAAATTTGTTTCGTCAAACTTTCATATTTCTTTTCGAGTGTCGGTCTTGTCATTTCGTCCCTCCCGTGTAGACGGTTTGTTCAATCTTACGCTGCGGAACTATGAGGGAATGTATCCCATTTGTTCTTATATCGTTTAACCGAAGTCCAACCGAGTCCGAACTGTGTAATGGGACTACCATCCTTTTTAGTTATAGGCAGTTTGTTGAATTCCTTCTGTGCTTCTTCATGGGAAAGTATAAAAAAATGAAATGATAAGTCGTCCTGGGCTTCTTTTGAAACAAGGACAACCACCAAATAAAGGTTTGGTTGAGTAGGTCCATCGAAAAAAGATTTATTGACCCAAAAATCTCTCGGATTAGAAATTCCCTTCACCTGAATTTTGAAGGCTTGACCCTCCGGAACCGAACACATCATGTCCACTTTAGGAGTGTTGCCGAGCGTGAAAGTGACATCGTAAGCCCTTCGGGAAAGCTCGGCCCCGGTAGCCAGTACAGCGGCGGAAGACGTTTGTTGATTAGTTCGTTTCATATGATGCAAGTATACTACGATTTAAGCCGCCCTGATATACACCAGTAAATTCGTCAGTAAAGGGGTGCTACTGAAACTTTACTGACAAGGTTTTAGGAGGTTGTCAAGGCAAAAAAGACTTAAATTTCAAGGGAAGAAGGAGTGCCGAAGGCGGGACTCGAACCCGCATAGGTTGCCCCACACGCCCCTCAAACGTGCGTGTCTACCAGTTCCACCACTTCGGCGACAACATTAAATATACCAACTGGAACATATAGTTTTCAAGTAGAATCGATTTGTTGTTATTTCAAGAGGACGTAAAGCGCGCCGAGCCCCCCATCGCACTGTCGGGCAGAGGCAAAGGCAATGACATTTTTTCTGTAGCGATATGTAAGCCATCCTATTAAAGCACTCTTAAGTACTGGGCCGTCCGGCGAGCGAAGCCCCCTGCCATGAATTATCTTGATGCAGCGGAGACCTTTTACCAAGGCCTCTCTCAAAAACCGTTCTGTCGCTGCCTCAGCCTCATCAACGAAAAAACCGTGGAGGTCCAGGCAGTCCTGGACAGAAAAAAATCCCCTATGGAGCTTTCCAGCAATATTGCCGTTGCGGACAGGCCAATAAGCCGGGTTGGACCATTCGACATATTCCTGAGTATCAGGCAGATTGATAGCAATAGTGCCATTGGTAACATCCTTAAGAATCTGCAGTGCATCACGCCTCGGTGTATTGTGCCCTGAGCAGCGAGAATCATTTTTCGCGCGAACGGCTATCTGCCTGAACTCCTTAATTTCACGCACTTCTTTCATAGCAGCGGCAAAGACCTCGTCATCGCTGCAATGTTCGAACTTTTCTTCTGCGGCAGGTTTTACGGCGAAAGCAATTCTTTTGTGCTCTATGATGTCCTTCAGGTTTTCAAAAGGCTGGAATGAAAAGGCTTCCGGAGCTCGTTTCCTGGCGCCCATCGATTACACCTCCAGACAAACTTTCAATTAGTATAACAAATAAGCCTCTGTAGACAAAACAGTTTATATATGGTACAAATTTTAGTGGTAACGGTCCTGGCAACCACCGTGATTTTCATTGCGTTTGCTTTCATCCACAGTCTCTGCGTGCAGGATTCCATAAAGGGATTTGTTCGGAAGGCAGTTGGCGAAGCGTTTGTAAAATCCTTTTACCGCCTTTCTTATACCATTTTCAGTGCACTTACTACGGGTGCAGCTTTCGGGCTTATTTACTCCCTAGACGATCATGTCCTATTCAAAGGACCGGCATTATTCAGATGGCTTATGCACATGGTTCAACTTTCAGGGCTGCTGCTGGCGATGTTGACAGTCAGGGTGCTCGATTTTCGGGAATTCCTCGGGTTCAGACAGGCATGGCGTTACGTGAAAGGAGAGGCCCCATCAGGAAATATCGAAGGGCTTACTGTTGACCGGCTTATAACCTGGGGCACTTATGGCCTTGTGAGGCATCCGCTCTATCTGGCCGGCATTATTATTTTTACCTTTGAACCCAATATAACCCGCAACTGGCTGACCGTGGCGATTCTTGCCGATGCTTATTTTATTTATGGGGCCGTTACGGAAGAGAAAAGGCTTAAAGAGAAATTCGGCGCCGAATATGTGAACTACACTCAGAGCGTCCCCATGTTCATTCCAAGGCTAAAGCCGTGCAAAAAAAACGCTAACCCACATTATTCATAAATTTATACGAGAAGCAGGCGGGACATGGTGCTGAGCGGACTTTGACAGCCTAAGTGACACCAAGGATGGTGAAACAGGCTGTCATAGCCTCGGAGCAAGGCTGGATGCCTTGCGAGAATGAGTGAAGCACTGTGGCCTGACTGCTTCTTGTATAAATTTATGAATAATGTGGGTCAGCCTTCATTAAAGACACGCCTGAAAATGAAATCAATGTGCCTCAGGTAATATTTTAAATCGAATATCGCCTCTATTTCGCTTGGAGACAGATATTTGCTGATGTCACTGTCTTTCTGGAGCAGTTTCATAAAGCTTACCCCTCTGCTCCAGCTTTCCATCGCATTCCTCTGGACCAAACTATACGCATCCTCGCGCGAAACTCCCTTCTCTACAAGGGCCAGCAAGACACGCTGGGAATTGTAGAGCCCATAGCTCCTATCGATATTCTCCTGCATTTTTTGCGGATATATATGGAGGTCTCTCAGTATGACGGTCAGCCGGTCGAGCATATAATCAACTAGGATGGTGCTGTCGGGAATTATGATTCTTTCCACCGAGGAGTGGGATATGTCCCTTTCATGCCAGAGGGCGATATCTTCCATTGCAGCAATGGCATTGGAGCGGACCAGCCGGGCGAGCCCTGAGAGGTTTTCAGATCCCACCGGATTTCTCTTATGGGGCATGGCGGATGAACCTTTCTGCCCTGCTGAAAAAGGCTCCTCTGCTTCAAGTACTTCTGTCCTCTGCAGATGCCGAATTTCAACGGCAATCTTCTCGACGCCTGCCGCAATGAGCGCAAGCGAGGTCATAAACTCAGCGTGTCGGTCCCTTTGAATGACCTGTGTTGCAACCGGTTCGGGCTCCAGGCCGAGTCTTTTGCACACCTTTCCTTCCAGTTCCGGAGGAATATTTGAAAAGGTGCCTACAGCACCTGAAATCTTGCCGGTGGCCATGGTCTTCTTTGCCTGCTCAATTCTCCGGAGATTTCTTTTTGTGTCCTCATACCATAGAGAAAACTTCAATCCGAATGTCATTGGCTCGGCATGAATGCCATGGCTTCTTCCCATGCATGGGGTGTCCTTATAATCAAATGCCTGCTTTTTCAGAACGCTCATCAGTTCTTTGAGATCATCAATTATGATATCGGCCGCTTGCATAATGAGTAGGGAAAGAGCGGTATCGACCACATCGGACGATGTTAGTCCTTTGTGAATAAATCTGGATTCAGGACCAACATGTTCAGCTAGAGAGGTGAGGAAAGAGATAACATCGTGCTTTACGGTCTTTTCAATTTCATCAATCCTTCCGATATCGAAACCTGCCTTATCTTTTATGATCTCTAAGGCCCCGGCAGGGATCCCCCCCATTTCGGCCCATGCCTCGCATACCGCAATTTCAACCTCAAGCCATTTTTGATACTTGCTGTCCAGGTCCCATATTCTTCCCATTTCCGGACGTGTGTAACGGGCTATCATCTCATTCTCCTTAATTACAGGCTATTGGCAATAGGCGATGGGCAATGGGTTAAAGAAAAACCGCTATTCTTTTCCTATAGCCTATAGCCCATCGCCTATTGCCTGTCTTTTTATATTTTAAACAGCCTCTCTATCTTAATCGAGGTTGCAGCAACTTTTCCAATACCAAAAATATTCCCCTCAGGATTCCTAAGCCTTACAAACGCTGAGCGCAGACTCTCCATTCCTCCTGTTCTCCGGTCCTCCGCTTCAGCAAATGGGACAGGGCTGCCATTTATTGCGCGCATGTATTCGTCGCCATTCAGACGTATTTCACACAGATGCTTTAACGCAGCATCAATTGTATGCAGGGCCTCTGTCTTTTGTGGCAATTCGTCGATTGCGGCGGCATTCTCCAGAGTGAAATCACCGATCCTGGTCCGCGCAAGTTCGGTAACGTGTGCGCCTACACCGAGGGCGTCTCCGATATCATTGCATAGCGACCGTATATACGTCCCTTTTGAACAAGAAACCCTCAGGCGGAGATATGGCATTTTAAATTCTATAATTTCTATCGAACGTACCATTACGACCCTCGGTTTTCTATCAACAACAATCCCCTTTCTTGCGAGTTCATACAGAGGCCTTCCGTTCATCTTGACTGCCGAAAACATAGGCGGCGTTTGTTCTATCTCACCGGTAAATTCCGACAACGTTGTTTCCACCTCTTTCCGTGTGACCGCGAGCGCCGCTGAGGATTGACGCGTTATCGTGCCTTCGGTGTCATAAGTATCGGTGGACTCACCAAGCCTTGCAGTTACTATGTATTCCTTATCCAGATCAGACAGGTAACCGGTAATCTTCGTCGCCTCGTTAAGGCATATGAGAAGGATGCCGGTGGCAAGCGGATCAAGTGTGCCTGCGTGACCTGCCTTTCGGACTTTGAACAGCTTTTTTACGGCGGCAACAGCATCATGCGAGGTGCTGTTACCGCTTTTATTGAATTGAACTACTAAATCCATAGAGCTTCAAACCTCCGAAGCCTTTTAATTGAACAAGAAAAGTCAAACTGTATTCCGGAGGATGTATCGTATCCGGCGGCTTCCTCTCGAATAATACATCGAACCCCCAGCATTTTGCGGTATAAATTGCGTGAAGTGCAAAGTCCTGTATCCCCCCCTGATTCTGGGCGTACCACACATTCCCGACAGCTGTCCAGGTTTTGCTCAGGACAGTGGAGAAGCCGGCATTGTATTGCAGTGTACTGACCGGAACAGCAAATGCATAATACCGAGAAATGGAGACTGTCGTACCTTCTGCAACCGTTGCGGAAAGGACCGCGTTGGAGGTCTGCTCTTTAAAGGTATTCAAGTCCTCCGACATCGACAGGCCCAGGCTGATGAGCCCTCTGGTGATATTGCCTTGCAGCACAGTAGGCTGAAGGGAATGAGCGGTAAGGACTGGACTAATGTCATTGGCAACTGCAGGGGCAACTGTATTGAAAGCATAAGGCTGAGTGAGTCGAGCTGTTATAGAGAAGCCTTTTAATGCAAGCGTATTCAGGACAGAAAATTGCGCCAAAGCTGTTTTATTGATCAATGCTGTTGTTGCTGAGGGTTGCGAATAGTTAGCACTACTTTGCACGTCAACGGAATCAAAAAGCGGCAGGGGATGAGAGTGACCCGGCATATAGGAAAATGAAAGCGACGGCTCAATGACATGTATGCCTGTTTCATATTGTTTAAAAAACCGCGTTAATGCGATTGCCTCATAGTCGTAGGATTCATGATGAATGTCGGAACCTGAGGCTGTTCCAAGGTCTGTTGCAAAATTCGTGAGGCTATAGGCGGTTTCGCGTCCTGATAGTGACTGGAATAAGCGTACTGAATCTCCAAACGTATAAGAGATCTTGGGATTGATATCCAGCCTCTGGCCGCTCACATCCTTTACTCTTGTGTAATCGTCAATATTGGAATTCGATCTGGTAAAAGCGGTAATGCTGGAATTCATGGAAAACATCATCGGCCCTATCCTCGTTGGGTTCACAACATATCCCAGCTCCGGCAGCCGCTGGGGGACAGTCTGCGCCTGCAGAGGCGGGACCTGCAACTGAGGCGGTACTTCCAGGTCCACCCAGTATTGCCCAAGCAGGTAAAGCCGTGAATCACCGAAGGGGGCTGAAATTTCTGCTGAGGACTGAGTGTACCGTTCGACCCTTTCGTTTCGGTTTCTGGAAAATTGATTGTAATAATCCCACTGATTCACATAATTGATATCTGCAAAGACCGTTATGTCGCCGAAATTCTGGTTATGCATACCTTTCACTACATAATCGGTTTTGTGCTCCTGTTTATCATCGAGGTGATACACATACCACTTCCCTTTGTCGTCAAAATCGAGGTACCTGTATTCAAGCCCTTCTCCGACGCCCCGTTTGCTGAAATAATCAAGGGTCAATGTTGCATCCTTGTTCTCATCTATGGCCCAAAAAAATCCAGGGCTGAATTGAAAGCCCTTTACGTTGGAGTTGCCGAGAACCGGGGATAACAATCCGGTTGCGCGCTCAGTGCCCTCAGGCGCCCGGAAATAAGGGGAGTAGATAACCGGCAAGCCTTTAACACGATACACCATGTCGTTGCCGGCAATCCTGTCGCCGATCAGAATGTCGACATTGCTGCCTTTAAAGCACCAGTCGGGGTTGTTGGGACCAAACACTTTGAAATCAGAAGGACTCTGGTAACGGCCTTCGGTTTCAGCTATGGTTTCGCAAGAGGTAAAGGTTGCTTCCGATGTATAGTAATGATTCTCACTGATCTTTTCTACTTTAGCACTGTTGATCCAGAAATCAATTTTCTTGCTTGTTCCTTTTTTTTCCAGGCCCTTTTGGTCTTTCAGGACTATAACCGCATTGAACATTCTTCCGGTGTTCGTATCCATATTAAGTTCGGCGCGTTGTGCATTTATCAAAGTAGCCTGGTCCTCATAAATAACATGACCTTCTGCCTCCACATGGTCGGCTTTTGCAAAGAAGACTGCCTTGTCGGCATAAACAACAGTTTTCTCTTTTTGAAACTTAACGTTCCCAACCGCAACGTACTTATCGTCATCCTCAAAGTGTTCCATATAGTCTGAGGTGATTGTTGTCGGTGGCTCGGCATGGAGAGATGAGACGCACGTGAACAGGCAGGCCATAAAAAAAACAGAACATGATAGGAATTTATACACGGTTAAAGTTCTCCCTTAAGTCCCTCAATACAGCTCTTTCTCCAAGCAGCTCTTTTGCCTCCCCTATCGTGAAAAAAGAACCCGTAATTAAAATAACCGCCGGAGCAGAAAGATTTGACGGAGGGGAAGACGCGATTTTTTTGGCTGTCGCAATTGCATCGCCTATGGAAAGGGTAACTGTGGACTGAAAGCCCAGCGATGCCGCGTGTTCGGCTAGAAGTCCGGGTGGTGCTGACCTTCCGTAATTGGGTGCGGTAAAAATTATATCCGATGCAATAGGCAGAAGTGGTGCAAGGATGCCTGCAATATCTTTGTCGGACATTATACCGGCGATGAGGATAACACGATAAGTCATGAACTGTTTACTTATAAATTCTGCAAGGGCAGACGCGGCATGAGGATTATGAGCACCATCAAGTATGATCGGCGTCTCACCAGGGTCACCATCAACAAGTTCGAGTCTTCCCTGCCACCTGGCAGCAGCAAGGCCTTCCCTGACAGCGTCAGGCGTTAAGCGTTGTGCGCCATGCTCACTGCACAACAAAAATGCCTGTATTGCAACGCATGCGTTGATTACCTGGTGTTCTCCGGCCAGTGGGACATGCAGCTCGGTAAAGGTATGACCCTCACTGTTGTAGTCGAAACTGGTCCCTGTGATATCTGTTGACCTTAGAGTGCCGCTGAAGTCCTTTCCATAGATGAAAAAAGGGGACGATGACTCATCTGTTTTTTTGCGCAGAATCAGCTCCACTTCGGGTTCCTGCGCTGAACAAACAACCGGAACACCGTTTTTTATAATTCCTGCCTTCTCCGAAGCAATATCGGTTAGGGAATTCCCGAGGAACTCTTTGTGGTCATAACTGATGCCGGTAATAACAGAAACCTCCGGCAGTATCAGGTTTGTCGCATCCAGCCTGCCTCCCATGCCTACCTCTATGACCGACCAGTCAACGTTGTTTCGGGCGAAATAGAGAAAAGCCATGACAGTTATAAACTCAAAAAATGTCGGCTCTCCTATACCGGCAGCAACGGCAGATATTTTTTCTTTGATTTCCCCTGTTAGCTTTACCACTTCTGTTTCAGATATTTGAGAGGCATTAATTCGAATTCTTTCTGTGAAGCTGACCATGTGCGGTGAGGTAAAGAGCCCGACCCTGAAACCACAGGACGTGAGCATTGAAGCGACCATTGCAGCAACTGAGCCTTTTCCGTTTGTGCCTGCAACATGCACTGAATGGAAACGGTGGTGAGGATTGCCCAGAACGGCGAGGAATTGTTCCGTCCTTTCAAGCCCAAGCTTTATGCTGTATTTCTGCAGGTCGAACAGATACTGGATAGCGCCGGTATAACTCATGATTCCTGGGGGGGGTAGGTCAAATGATCAATTAAAGTGAATATAGTATTTTTTAATTCTTTCCTCTCTACGACAAGGTCTATCATGCCATGATCGAGCAGGAATTCAGCCCTCTGAAAGTTTTCAGGAAGCTGCTGTTTAATGGTTTGCTCGATCACCCTGGGGCCGGCAAAACCGATAAGGCTCTTGGGTTCAGCAATAATAATATCGCCTAACATGGCAAAGCTTGCGGTGACCCCTCCGAAAGTGGGGTCCGCAATAATGGAGATATAGGGCAGCTCGGTTTCCTTTAACCTCCCGATAGCAGCAGATACCTTTGCCATTTGCATAAGCGAGAACATGCCCTCCTGCATACGTGCTCCCCCTGAAGATGAAACAGTTATAAGCGGTATCTTCTGTTCCAGGGCGCGCTCTGCAGCGCGGGCAATTTTTTCACCGACCACCGATCCCATGCTTCCACCCATAAAGGAGAAATCCATGATAGCCAATTCAACGGGTCTGCCGTTGATCGTGGCGCTACCATATATCGCAGCTTCTTTCAAGCCGCTATTTTTAGTATTTTCCTCAAGTCTCTCTTTATAGGTAACGGAATCTCTAAATTCAAGCGGATCGGCGGTAGCGAGTTCGCTATCTGTCTCGACAAAGCTGCCCTCGTCAGCAATGAACTGGATGCGTTCGGAGGAGCTGATCCTGAAATGGTAGTTGCACTTTGGACAGACCTGGAGATTCTTCTCAATTTCCTTTTTATAGATTATCTCCTTGCAACTGTTACATTTTATCCATAACCCCTCGGGGATTTTTACTTTTTTTTCTGATTTTATCTCCTTTGTCTTTTTAAACCAAGTCATATTAAATGAGCAGTAGGCACTGCTTACGTCTTACTGCCTACTGCTAATCGCCTCCTTCAGTCCCCTGATCAGGGTTTCCGCCTTTTCGGGGGTTTCGTTAAAAGCCTTCACCAGCGCGCTACCCACAATGACACCGTCAGCCATCTGCGCGACTATGCGCGCCTGATCTGGAGACGAAATGCCAAAGCCCACTGCTACCGGCTTATCTGTGGCCTGTTTGACAAGGTCCAAATGCCTCCCGAAATCCTCATCGAGCTCCAGGGCCGCCCCGGTAATGCCGGTAATAGAGACATAATATACAAAACCGCTGCTCGCAGCAGCTATCTTTTTTATTCGAACTGGGGTAGAGGTAGGAGCAACGAGGAAAATGGTGTCGAGCCGCCTTCCGCCTGAGCCTTGCCTCGACAGCTTTATAAGCTCTCCTGCCTCTTCCGGGGGAAGGTCGGGAACGATAATGCCGTCAACACCCGCCTGTATTGCATCATGAACAAATGCTTCCTCTCCATATTTAAATACGGGATTGTAATATGTCATCAGTATCAGGGGGACATCTGTATGGAGCCTGATGTCCCTGACCAAGGTGAGCACTTTCCTGAGCGTAGTCCCTGATTTCAGCGCCCGTCCCGCGGCTTTTTGTATGGTAGGGCCATCCGCAAGAGGATCGGAGAAAGGCACTCCCAGCTCAATGATATCAGCGCCGCAGCGCTCCAAAAGAAAAACCTGTTGCAGTGTTTTCGCGGCATCGGGGTCGCCTGCCATAAGATAGGGGATAAAGGCCTTCTTATTCCGGGCTCGCAATGCCTCAAACACAGTGGATATTCTGGTCTTTTGCACGGGGTTCACACGCAAAGATTTATACCCTTTATTTTTGCCACCTGTTGTACGTCTTTATCTCCCCTGCCTGAAAGATTGACAATTATTATACTGTTGCGAGGCAGTGCCGGGGCACGCTTGATTACCTCTGCAATCGCATGGGCGGATTCAAGTGCAGGGATGATGCCTTCGGTCTGAGAGAGGGTTTCAAACGCCGCAAGAGCTTCATCGTCAGTTGCAAAGGTATACTCTACTCTTCCCGATTCTTTAAGATGCGAGTGCTCGGGACCGACAGAGGCGTAGTCAAGTCCTGCGGAAACAGAATGGGTGTCCAGCACATTGCCGTCGTTGTCCTGAAGCAGATAAGTTTTGCAGCCCTGTAAAATACCAATTGAACCATCGGCAAACCGTGCCGCATGTTCCCCTGACTCTATACCCTTGCCCCCAGCCTCAACACCGATCATCCTGATGTCTGTATCAAGAAATTCATTGAATAAGCCAATTGCATTGCTTCCTCCGCCGACACAGGCAATCAAATAATCAGGCAGCCGTCCTTCAGCTTTTCGTATCTGCACAGCCGCTTCTTTTCCGATGATTGATTGAAAGTCTCTCACCAGCATTGGAAAAGGATGAGGCCCAAAAGCGGTCCCAAGCACATAATGTGTCGTACGGACGTTGGTAGTCCAATCCCTGAGTGATTCATTAATGGCATCTTTCAGCGTCCTGGAGCCGATATCCACCTCTTTGACAGTGGCGCCAAGCAGCTTCATTCTGAATACGTTCAATGCCTGCCTCTGCATATCGACAGTTCCCATGTAGATAT
Source organism: Nitrospirota bacterium (assembly GCA_963710375.1). Taxonomy (GTDB): domain Bacteria; phylum Nitrospirota; class Thermodesulfovibrionia; order Thermodesulfovibrionales; family Dissulfurispiraceae; genus JADFXI01. The sequence continues at coordinate 43,324 of CAVPZX010000005.1, read as the reverse complement.
CGCACTGCAGCCCAACAAGTGCGGCGCCTGTGGCAGTTGCCACACCATGCTGCCCTGCGCCGGTTTCCGCAATGAGTCTCCTTTTGCCCATTCTCTCTGCAAGGAGGGCCTGTCCCAAGGCATTGTTTATTTTGTGCGCCCCTGTGTGAGCAAGATCTTCGCGCTTTAAATATATTTTAGCTCCGCCGAGCTTTTCCGTGAGACGTTTTGCGTAATAAAGGGGGGTCGGCCTTCCTATATATGTTGACTGCAATTGCCGGAGTTCTTTTTGAAACAACGCATCCCTTTTTGCTTTATTATAAGCCTTCTCAAGTTCTTCAAGAGCTGGAATAAGCGTTTCAGGGGCAAATCTTCCGCCATAGGAACCAAAGTATCCCCTTTTGTCAGGCAGCCTCTTAATTTGAGTCCTCCAGGAACTTTTTTGACCAGAGCAGGGAAACCCTCCGGAATGCGATATTATATCATATATTAGTGCGACGCAATATAGCATATGGATACGTGCGAGTGCAATTCAGACAGTGTAATGAAGGATATGTCTCTTACGCTCAGGCGCTACGTCCTGACAGTTCTAACGGCTTGTTCGCTACAGTCGCAAAACTCGCCCTTCGGGCTCAGACATTGCGCCCGTTAGACGCTCACTTCGCCGAGAACTGTTACCAGGACTCCGCGATTCGCTTCAGAGACACATCCTTCATTACACTGTCTGAATTGCAGATGCGTGCGTCAGGTTGATCTCACTACGTAGTTCATAAGGATTGTGCGTATAGAAGGCAGGGGTGCAGACAATGAAGTTCCGCGAACCTAATGCCGCAATGGATGAAATTTGTTATGCGCTGAAGGGCAATACAGGCATAACGTATACTTCGACCTTTTTGACACCTTCTATTTTCTGTGCAGCCTCTACAATAGTAGCAGTGATATCTTTCTCAGAGTATTCGTCGGAAGCGCTTGTGGTCTTAATGCTCACAACGCCATCTCTGGCAAGGACTTCCGAAGCAGGCGCGACTTCTATTATTGCTACTTTGACATTTGCAGCCAGAAGCAAATTGTCAAATGCCTGTTTAGATTCCGGCGTGGTGGCGAAAGCTTTAAGTTTTGCAGCATAGCAAATAATATCGACAGCGTCATCAACGGCTATTTTTCTCGTCTTGATCACAAGGTCGTAAAGCGACGGGTCATTCGTGTCTATGCCGTGCACGTATTTACTCCATTTGCTTCTTTCTTCATCGTCATTTTTTAGAAGCCTGTATGCTTGTTTCTCCGATATCTTTTCACGTTCCATCTCGAATTTTACGCGATCTTCCATATCGGAAATAATTCGCACTTTCAGTACGTGATGAACCCCTTTGAGCAGGAAGTGTCCTGCCAGTCCATGGTAGACAATGTTGTCTTTTAGAAGGTGTTTCAGAAAAGCGGCCTGGTAAAATGCAAGGAATTTTTCTTTGCCGTAGGAGAACCTGTCCAAAATAGACGGGGCATCATGAAGTGCCCTTACAAGTTTAATTTCGGGCACATTGAATTCTTTTGATGCTTCCAGCAGCGTTTCCCTTGCAACACAGTCATAGCCAAGTTTTTTGGCAACTTTTTCCGCTATTTCTTTTCCCCTTGTATAAGAACCTCTCGATATTGTAATAATAGCCATAAATTCCTCCGGTAAAAGTAGAAAACTTTAAATAATATAACATAAATACCAGATAAAATAAACGTTATTGCCTATGCCCGCTCGTGGACAGGCTGAATTTCCAATTATCTTGGGGCGAACACTCAAAATTATGATATACTTAGAAAAATGGTACGCGTTAAGATTTGCGGCATAACGAATATCGAAGATGCGTTGGCAGCAGTCGATTATGGCGCAGATGCGCTTGGGTTCATTTTTTTCCCGGAAAGCCCCAGATATGTTTCTCCTGAAACGGCACGGGAGATAACCTCCTATATGCCTCCGTTAGTTACCACCGTCGGCGTCTTCGTTAATGAGACTGAGCAAAAAATCAAGGAGATCATGCAATACTCGGGAATGAATGTACTTCAGCTGCACGGCGAAGAGGCCCCTGCCGTATGTGCTGCATGGCACAGGGTCATCAGGGCATTAAGGGTAAAAGACTTTACCGACCTAAAACCGCTTGAGGCCTGCAGCAGGGTATCAGCCTTTCTCCTGGATACCTATTCGCCGGGGAAATTCGGGGGTACCGGACAGATATTTAACTGGGACATCGCTGTTGAAGCAAAGCGGTTCGGCAATATTATTCTTTCCGGTGGACTTAATACGGAGAATATCGAGAAGGCAATCAAGCGGGTAAGGCCCTATGCCGTTGATGTGAGCAGCGGAATTGAAGAGAAAAAAGGCAAGAAGGACTTAAAGAAAATGAGACTTTTTATCGAGCGTGCAAAGGGTATCCTAAAAAATCATTAGATTTATTTGGGACCGGTTGGCTGCTTCGAGGCAACCCGTATTACGGTCTTCACATTCCCCCTTGGGTTGAAATCTCCGATCACTTCGATGTACCGCGGCCTGAGCAGGCTTTTCAGATCCGCATAAATCCTGTTTGTCACTTCCTCGTGCGATATATGGATGTCCCTGAAAGCGTTCAGGTACAGCTTAAATGATTTCAGTTCGACAATCTTTTTTGCAGGGATGTAATTTAGTTTTATTGTCCCGAAATCCGGGTATCCTGACCTGGGGCAGAGACAGGTAAATTCAGGAAACGCTATAGCAATCTCATAATCCCGTTCTGGAGAGGGGTTATCCCAGACCTCCAGACAGGCTTTGCTAATCGCCTTCTCGCCGTAACGCACCCAGCACCTCCTTGATAAATCTTTCAAAGTCCATCAATCGTTCTGTGGCAATCTGATAAATAATAGCGGTGTCTGTTCCGGCATAGTCCTGAACCAGGATATTTCTGAAGCCTTTCATAGAACGAACAATCGCGGCTGTATCAGCAGAAAGGACCTTGTTGTTGCAGAGCAGTTCAATGAGGTCTGATTCCTCCGCAGGAAGACCCAGGCGGAGCCCTGCAACAAAAAGACTGCATATGTCAAGAACGCATTCTACCGATATTTGCAAAAGCCTCTCGCATGCCCTCCGCTTTTCTGACGATGAAAGATATTCACTGTAGCTTCCAGGCACAATTGCTTGCAACTCTCTTAGGTATCCCTCCAGCGAATCAATTTTAGACAGGATTCTTTCTCTATCGAGCAAGTGAGACCTCTCCAAGGTATTCCTTGTATATGTGACGGAAGTCTTCAAATTCCCGTGCGTTTCTAAGTGCGATAGCATAGAGCATATCTTCATCGCGGCAGAAAAGCACCTTGCCTTCTTTTATGACCCTATGTCTGATGTATATCGGAAGCTGCTGAAATATCACAATATCAAGATCAGCTACGGAGAGATATTGAAGTCGTTTAGCCGAAGAAACTGAAGGGTTGGAATGTTGATCAAGAACAATACAGACATCTGTATCAGACCCGGCGGTGACTTCGCCTCTTGCCGCGCTGCCAAAGAGAATCACAGCAAGTATATCCATGTCATCTTTGGCCATATGAAGAACAGTATCTAACTGCACCTGGTGGTTCAGGCGCCCTGTCATACCGAAAATATTATCCATTTCTTATCGTAACACGTAGAACGAAGACGTGTAAATTATCCGACATAGCGTCTTCATATTTTCTTCACAAACAAATGATAGTCTAAAACTGAGAAGCTAAAAAACAAATATCGGGAGGTACTTATGAAACGGTTAATGGTATTGGTGCTGGCAGTTGTGTTGATAGCAGGGGTTGCGTATGCAAGTGGTCTTGAAATGAAACAGAGGGCCGGCGATTATAATGTCCAGGTAAGGCTCGACAAAAACCCGCCTGTTGTCGGTAATAACAGCATGGAAATTGAGATTACGGACGCCTCCGGCAGGCCTGTTACCGATGCAAAGGTATTGGTCAATTATTCCATGCCGGCTATGCCGGGGATGCCTGCAGCCAATTACAAAACCATAGCTTTATTGACGGGGACAAAATATGCCGCTACTCTGAATCCCTCGATGTCAGGCTCGTGGAATGTAGCGGTGAAAATAACAAAGGGCGGCAAGACTTCCTCCGTCAAGTTTAATGTGGACGCTCAGTAATAAACGATATATTAAAGAGACCGGCGTAATGGGCAAAAGCTGCCCAAAGCGGATATTCAATCCATTGCTGATGAAGTTGACAGGATAGTTTTGAGTATTGTTGATGAGGCGAAATAAACAGAAGCTTCACGCGTCCTTGAGGAACTGCCGCCGGAAACATATCTGTCTACCCAAAAAATGCGGATGAGGTGAATATTAAACATACTCTTCATATTTTCTTCACACGTAAAGTGTAATATAATCCGAATAAAGGATATTATGCTTTGAAAAAGTTGAAAAATAAACATCAGGAGGTGCTTATGAAACGCTTATTGGTATTAATCCTGGCAGTCATTTTGGTGGCAGGTGTAGTGTATGCAAAGGATTATGAAGTCACAAAAAAGGCCGGGGAATATAATGTGCTGGTTACGATAGACAAGAACCCGCCGGTTGTAGGTAACAACAATGTAACTGTTACCGTAAAAGACGCTGCCGGCAAGTATGTGACCGATGCAAAGGTAACGGTCAGTTATTCGATGCCTGCCATGCCCCCGATGCCTGCGATGAACTATAAGACCGATGCGGTATTGACAGGAGCAACATATGCGGCCAATATGAATTTGCCTATGTCAGGTACCTGGAATGTAGCGGTAAAAATAACGAGAGGCGGCAAGACTTCCAGTGTCAAGTTCAATGTTAACTCCCAGTAACATACGAACAAAGTAAAGAGGAGGATAGCGTAATGGAATACGCAACATCGGCAATATGGAGGTTTATCTCGCACAGCCGCTTGTCCATCGCCCTGTCCTGGCTTGCAGCTTTTGCAATTTTCTTTCTTGCTGCAGCTCAGGTTCAGGCCGAAGACCTGAACCTACAGCAGCTTATCGACGAAGCGCTCAAAAACAGTCCCGATCTGCATGCCTCCGGGTACAGAACATCTGCGGCAGAATATCGCATACCGCAGGTAAAGACCCTTCCGGACCCTATGATCACTTTCGGCTATCAGAACGAAGGGTTCAATAAATTCACTTACGGCAATCCGGACAATCCCAACACCCAGGGGATAGTCGCTGTCGCGCAGACTTTTCCCTTTCCCGGTAAGCTCGCTTTAAGAGGAGAGGCGGCCTCGAAAGAATCAGCAAGCATAGGTGCGGAATCTGAGGCCCTCCGCCTGAAAATAATAGCTAAGGTGAAGGAGATATATTTCGATTTGTATGGAACATATAAAAATATTGACCTTATTAATGAGAGGACCAACCTTTTTACCCAGGTGGAAGATGCCGCCCTTGCCCGTTATTCTACCGGGAAAGGGTCTCAGCAGGAAGTTCTGATGGCCCAGACTGAGAAATACATGCTGCTTGAAAAGCAGACGATGCTGAGGCAGAAGGTGGAGGCCCTCGATGCCATAATGAATACAACTGTGGGCCGGCCGGCCGATGCGCAGCTCGGAAGGCCGGCTGACCTGCCGCCGGCAGGCATGATCTATTCGCTCAATGAACTGATCGCTATGGCGAACGAGCAATCTCCCGAAATCAAGTCCCTGGACAAGAAGATCGATGCGGCTGAAATAAAGGTTGCGCTTGCAAAAAAGGATTACTACCCTGATTTCACGATTACGGGCAGTTATTTCCCGCGCGGAAATAACTTTCAAGATATGTGGAGTCTTACAACGACAATAAACATACCGATTTTTGAACGGACGAAGCAACGGCAGGCGGTGAACGAAGCCGAAGCGTCTCTCAACGAGGCACGGAGCGAAAGGGAATCGGCGAGACTCATGATCGCCTCTGGAATCAGGGACAACTATGCTATGATCAAGGCCTCTGACAAGCTGATGCAGCTTTACAAAGACGGCCTCATTCCTAAAAGCTTGCAGGATGTCGAGCTTTCCCTGTCCGGATACCGGACAGGTTCTAACGACGCTCTGACCGTTATAACGAGACTGAAGTCGATAATAGATTACGAAATATCGTACTGGTTGCAGTGGGCAGAGCGTGAAAAAGCAATAGCGCGGGTCGAGGCTTCAACCGGGTTGTCAGGCGCAGCTATCAATATCCGGAAGGGGAATCGAAAATGAAAAAAAGGTTTATTACTGTCGTCGCCGGAGGCACTATTATTGTTCTGGCGGCTTTAATCTATGTCTTTGGAAATAGTCTTGTCTCCTCGAAGAAAAAACCCGCTCCTGTGCAGACACCAGTGGCGGCAGCCGATCAGGGCAAAACGATGCCAGGCATGAACATGCCCGCACAGCAGTCCCAGCAGCTGGCTGCTGTTCAGCCGGGGCAACAGGCCGCTTCTGCGGAGCAGGAGCAAGAAGAAGCGCCGACAGTAGAAATCCCACCGGAAAAACAGCAGCTAATTGGCGTAAAAACCGTTGTTGCCGGGATAAAGCCGCTTCAGAAAATCATAAGGACCGTGGGGATGGTGCAATACGACGAGCGGCGGCTTGCCACGGTGAATACGAAATTCGAGGGATGGATAGAAAAGCTCCATGTTGATTATACGGGCAGGTACGTACGTAAGGGAGAGCCGCTTGCCGAGATTTACAGCCCGGAACTTCTGGCGACACAGCAGGAGTTTATCGACCTGCTGCAATGGGACAAGAAGAACAAGGCGGTCAAAAATGATGCTGTAGGCTCAATGCTTGCAAACGATTCGAGAGCTATTGTCGAAGGGGCTCGGCAGCGATTGCGTCTAATGGACATTTCCGAAGAGCAGATAAACAGGATCGAGCAAACCGGAAAACCGGTGCGGTCTCTTACCATTTACAGCCCGGTTAGCGGCTACGTAGTGCAGAAAATGGCTTTCCAGGGCATGCGGACTATGCCTGGCGAGAAGCTTTTTGACATTGCCGATCTTTCGACGGTGTGGATATTGTCCGATATCTTCGAATACGAGCTTCCGCTCATAAAAACCGGGGAGAAGGCCCTGATCAGCCTGAGCTATTTTCCCGGCAGGGAGTTTTCATCAACAATTGACTATGTTTACCCCACGATTGCCGGCGATACCCGCTCCGCCAAGGTAAGGTTTACTGTCCCGAATCCCGGCAACAAGCTGAAGCCGCAGATGTATACTGACGTCGAGGTCAAGATCAACCTGGGCAAGAAGCTGGTTATTCCGGATGATGCAATTCTTGATGCGGGAAAGCGCCAGGTGGTCTATGTTGACAAGGGAGAAGGCAATTTCGAACCGCGCGAAGTGACCATCGGCATCAGGGCCGATGGAATGGTCGAGATTATGTCGGGTCTAAAGGCCGGCGAACGTGTTGCGTCAGCTGCGAACTTCCTGATCGATTCCGAAGCTAAACTGAAAGGCATCGTTAAATAATGATCGCCAAAATAATTGAATTCAGCGCGAGGAACAAGTTTGTCATTTTTCTTTTCGTAGCATTCCTTATAGTCTGGGGCTACTGGGCGCTGAAAAAAACTCCCCTAGACGCCATTCCCGACTTGAGCGACACCCAGGTCATTGTTTACACTGACTGGAGCGGCAGGAGCCCCGATCTTGTAGAGGACCAGATTACATACCCGATATCCTCGACTCTCCTTGCGGCCCCGGAGGTACAGGCTGTTAGGGGTTTCTCATTCCTGGGCAGTTCCTTTATATATGTCATCTTTAAGGAAGGCACTGATATCTACTGGGCGCGGACCAGGGTGCTGGAATACCTCCAGGCAGTAAAGAACAAGATACCCGCCGATGTAAACCCTGTTCTCGGCCCCGATGGTACAGGCGTCGGATGGGGCTTCGAATATGCCCTGGTTGACGAGACAGGAGGCCACAACCTGGCGGAATTGCGTTCCATTCAGGACTATAATGTTAAACTCGCCCTTGAAAGCGTACCCGGCGTATCGGAGGTAGCGAGCGTCGGCGGCTTTGTGAAACAGTACCAGATAACGATTGATCCCAACAAACTTCTGGCTTATAACATCCCTTTGCCGAAAGTGCTCGATGCGGTCGGGAAAAGCAACCAGGATGTGGAGGGCAGGGTACTGGAATTCTCCGGCACAGAATATATGGTCAGGGGAAAGGGGTACATCAAAAGCCTGGGTGACATCGAAGATATACCTGTCGGCGCCAGCATTTCCGGGACCCCTGTTTTTGTGAAGGACATCGCCCGCGTGCAGCTGGGTCCTGAAATTCGCCGGGGACTCGCTGAACTCGACGGTAAGGGTGAAACGGCGGCTGGGATAGTTGTCGTCAGGTTCGGGCAGAATGTCCTTAATGTAATCGATAGGGTGAAGCAGAAGTTAAAGACCGATATTGAGCCGAGCCTTCCCAAAGGGGTGAAGATTGTAGTCACTTATGACCGGTCGGACCTTATCCACAGGTCCATCGAAACGCTTAAAGATGAAATTCTCAAGCTCTCCATTGCAGTGAGCGCGGTCTGCATTATATTCCTGTTCCATCTGCCGAGCGCCCTTGTCGTAATCCTTACTCTCCCTGTGGCGATTATCATTTCGTTCATCTGTATGCACTATATTGGCGTTACATCGAATATCATGAGCCTGAGCGGCATTGCTATTGCTATCGGGGCCATGGTTAACGCCTCGATCATCATGGTCGAAAATGCTCATAAAAAAATGGAAGCCTGGGAATGTGACCGCGAGCTGTATTGCAGCAGGACTGATGTAATAATCGACGCTGCCAAAGAGGTAGGGCCGTCGCTTTTTTTCTCGCTCCTTGTTATTACGGTTGGGTTTCTTCCCGTGTTCACATTACAGGAACAGGCCGGCAGATTGTTCAAGCCTTTGGCTTACACGAAGACATTTGCAATGCTGTTCTCATCGTTCCTCGCTGTTACGCTGACGCCGGTGCTGATGTCGCTCTTTATCAGAGAAAGCAGGCTCGGCAAGTTGCCTGTCATTAAATATTTCTTCACCATTTATCCGGAGGAGAAACACCCGGTGAGCCGCATCCTCCACAAGTTTTACGAGCCGGTCGCCAAGATTGCTCTCAGCTACAAAAAGACCGTGATTTTTATTGCAGTGATCATTATGGCGGTTACTGTAATCCCATTTACCAAACTCGGCTCTGAATTTATGCCTCCGTTATATGAAGGTTCGCTGATGTATATGCCGGTAACAGTGCCTGCTGCTTCTGTATCTGAAGTATCCAAACTCATCCAAATCCAGGACCGTATCCTGATGCGTATACCGGAAGTATCTCAGGTATTCGGCAAGGCTGGACGCGCCGAAACCCCTACGGACCCTGCGCCTTTGGAAATGTTCGAGACTGTTATAAACCTGAAGCCTGAATCGCAGTGGAGACCGGGGATGACCGTGGAAAAGCTCAAGTTCGAGATGAACGATGCCCTTACCATACCGGGAGTCGCGAATTCATTTACGATGCCTATAAAGGCGAGGATCGATATGCTTTCCACCGGCATCAGAACTCCGGTAGGCATCAAGATACTGGGGTCTAACCTTGAAGAGATTGAACGCATCGGCCTCGAAATCGAGAAGCGGATACAGGACGTTCCAGGCACGCGCAGCGTCTACGCCGAGCGTGTTACTACCGGCTATTTCTTTGATATCGATGTGAATCGGGAAGCAGCTGCCAGATATGGTCTAACTGTCAAGGATGTACAGGATATCATTGAGTCTGCAGTAGGGGGCATGAACCTTACAACCACTGTTGAAGGAAGGGAGAGGTATCCTGTAAACGTGCGGTATTTCAGGGACATGAGGAGCAGTGTTGAAGACATCAGGCGTGTGCTGGTACCTGTAATGGAAGGTCAGGCTCCTGCTGCCGCTCAGGGGATGCCGGTACAGCAGAGAATTATGCAGGTCCCTCTTGGGGAACTTGCAGACATCAAAATAGTCAGGGGACCTACCGCCATAAAGAGCGAGGAAGGGTTGCTTACCTCTTATGTCTATATAGACTTTGCAGGCAGGGATGTGGGCGGCTATGTTGATGACGCCAAAAAGAGGGTAGCCTCCCTTGAAATCCCTGCGGGATACCGTCTCCAGTGGAGCGGAGAGTACGAATACCTGGTGAAAACCCATGAAAGGCTGAAGATCGTTATCCCGGTCACGCTGTTCGTTATCTTTATTCTCATCTATTTCAACACAAAGTCTTTTATAAAGACCGGGATTGTGCTCATGGCCGTGCCTTTCTCGCTTGTGGGCTCGTTCTGGCTTCTCTATCTGCTCGGCTACAACATGAGTATTGCCGTATGGGTAGGCATTATTGCACTTGCGGGGCTTGATGCCGAGACAGGAGTCGTGATGCTCCTTTACCTTGAGCTTGCATACGAGAAATGGAAAAAGGAGGGGAAGCTCACGGGCCCCGATGCGCTGAAAGAAGCGGTCATGTACGGAGCGGTGAAAAGGATAAGGCCCAAGATCATGACCGTTGCTGTCATCCTTGCAGGACTGATACCTATAATGTTCAGCCACGGCGCCGGATCGGATGTGATGAAACGGATAGCAGCACCAATGGTTGGCGGAGTTGTCACTTCGACAATACTCGAACTCATTATCTATCCAGCCATCTATATTCTCTGGAAGGGACGGGATTTCAGTAAAGCAGAACTTGGCCTCACCACACAATGAAATAGGCCATGTAAAGGTTTGGGTTATAATTTAATATGGCGTCAAAAAAGAAAAGGAAAGACCATCGCCTTCTTTGGCTAGTTGAATCCATTATGGATGAGCCAAGTTACATAGAGAGATCCATGTTCGGGTGTCTTGCGATCTATCTACACGGGCGTATGGTCTTGCTTTTGTCCGAAGGTGAAGAACCGTGGAATGGATTGCTGATACCGACTGATCGTGAGCATCATAAATCCATAGTGAATGAGTTCAACTATATAGTTCAACACCCTGTCCTCAAGAAGTGGTTATATTTGCCGGAGAATACGGAGGATTTTGAATCGGCAGCTTCTGAAATAATCCGCGCTATTGAAATAAATGACCCACGGTTCGGTGTTGAGCCGAAGGAGAGGAAACCAAGGAAATCAAGGAGGACTTATGGTTCTTGACCACGCTTATAACCGCATCACTGTTGAGGCGAATGGTACCACTATCCATGCACTCGAAGAGGGAAAGGGGCCGCTCATCATAGCATTGCACGGCTTTCCCGACCTCCCGATTTCCTATCGCCATCAAATTCCTGTCCTTGCAGTAAACGGATACCGAGTGGTAGCTCCTTACATGCGTGGGTATTTTCCGGGCTTTGCCGAGCCCGATGGTCCTTATGAAGTAGCGGTTCTTGTCCAAGACGTATTGGCGTTGATCGAACAACTTACGGAACGACCCGCGATCCTGATAGGCCACGATTGGGGCGCCATAGTTGCTCGTAGCGCAGCGATCCTTGCGCCGGATAAAATCTTGAAAATCGTCTGTATGTCCGTACCAACCGCAGGAAATTTTAGACGAGCGCTGGTATCCAATCCAAGGCAACAGCGTCGCTCCTGGTACATGTTTTTCTTCCAGCTTCCAATCGCTGAGATGGCGATAGCCCATAACGATTTTGAGTTTATAGACAGATTATGGCAAGAGTGGTCTCCCGGCTGGCTCTACCCCAAACCAGTAATGAACGAAATCAAGGAGGCTTTCCGCCAACCTCAGGTGTTGAAAGCGGCATTGGGATATTATCGCTCCCTGTTCAATCCGGCCCTTCAGTATCCGGGCTTGGCCGATATACGGAAACGCTTGAGTGATCCCATTCCCGTTCCAACAATGTATCTGCATGGCGCCAATGATGGATGCATGGGTGTCGAGACAACTGAAGGAATGGAGTCTGCTTTTCTACGCGATTTTGAAAAACACATCATTCCTTCTGCTGGCCATTTTGTTCATCAGGAACAACCTGACATAGTCAATCAGCTGATTACCGGTTTTTTACTCAAACAGCATAAATGAAAGCGGAGTCCTTCTAAAATTCCCAGTTTGAGAACTGTGCGGCAATGACTACAGTTTTCTTAATATCCTTGACAGAGAAAAAGGCTGCTGCTTACAATTATGCAGAAAGGGACCTGCCTGCCTCAACGAAAGGACAGGACAACTTCGACCCGACAGATGATAGAAAAAAATCAAGAACCTATTACCTATAGCACATTACCTATAATTTGTTTTTTAAAATTATGAAGATAGAAAATAAAATTATACTTTCCAATGTAGTCAATATAGGACTGATATTGCTGATAGGCTTTTTTGCATTGGAGAAGCTCAATCTCATGCAAACGAAGCTGAGATTTGTTGAAATAGCTGATGATCTGAATGCTACTTTTCTCGAAATGCGGCTTACAGAGAAAAACTATTTTATCAATCAAAATCGAGATCTTCTTATCGATATTCAAGATAAGATACAGGAGGCTGAGCAATCGCTGGATATTGCCAGCAAAGACATTATCCGTTCTATTGGTGAGAACAAGTATGTATTACTTAAATCGCATTTGAAACAATATTCTGATATTGTCAATAAAGTCCGGCAAAATCCTCACTGGGATACCGATCTGAACTCGAAATTAGGTGCGGAAGGTAAAATGCTGCGTGAATTTTCCAAGAGCATTACCAGTCTTGAGAGGAATGCTGTAAATGACATTATATCACGCTCGAAGTTCATACTTTTGTACTCATTCTTTGCGATACTCATATGCGCTGTTACAATGAGCCATTTTATATCTCGGAAGATTCTGCTATCATTGCGGGAAATAGAGAAGCTTGCAAAATCGATATCCAAGGGCAATTTCAAGAGAATCGAGGGTGCAATTCCGGATGATGAATTCGGCTCGGTCATGGCGGCGATCAATTCAATGTCCGAGGAACTGATGAACCGTGAAGATGCTCTAGTACAGTCCAAAAAGCTTGCATCCCTTGGGATACTAACTGCCGGTGTGGCACATGAATTGACAAACCCCCTGAATAACATTTCCATGATAGCGCAGACCTTTACTGAAATGTATGATAATCTGGGCAAGGCTCAGATAATTGAATGCATGGACAATGTGGAGAAGGAGACCGAAAGGATAATGGCAATTATAAAAAACTTAATCGACTTCTCAAAACCAAAAGAGGCCCACCTGAAAGAGACCGACATCAATACAGTAATGCAAAAGACGCTCAAGCTGATGCAAAACATGCTCGACATCTCCAATATCGATACTAAATTGAACCTCGTCCCGGACCTCCCCCATGTCTTGATCGATGAGGACCAGATAATGCAGGTCATGGTGAACCTTATTACCAATGCGATACAATCAATGCAGGCGGGCAAGTCGCTCTTTTTGGCAACAAGGCTTGGGAAAAGCGGGGATTCCGTGGAGATCCAGGTCATGGACACCGGACAGGGCATCCCTCGTGAATTCCTGCCTACGTATTCGACCCGTTCTTCTGTACCAAAGGAGAGGGGGGGACAGGGCTCGGGCTTTCGGTCAGCCACGGAATTATCAAGAGCCACAACGGCGAGATCAGGGTGGAAAGCAAGGTAGGTGTCGGCACCACCTTTACTATAGAATTGCCGATTTACAAAAAGCTTCAGGCGTCAAGCGCAGAGCACTAAGCTCTGAAGACCTAATTTTTTCTCTATAGAATCGCGGAGAACGAAGCAATGGAAAAACATTCAAGGAACCTGTTATTTGGGACGGATTAATAATTTTTTCCCTTTTCTGACTTGGCTCAGGCAGTACAGGAAGGAGGATCTTCCCCAGGACTTCATTTGCGGGATTACCGTTGCCGCTGTCCTCATACCTCAGTCCATGTCCAATGCCATGATAGCGGGACTGCCGCCGATATATGGGCTATATGGCGCGAGCATTCCGGCCATTGTCGGAGCCCTGTGGGGACGTTCAAGCCAGCTCGCAACCGGGCCGGTTGCCATTGTGAGCTTGCTCACATTTGCGTCGGTGCTGCCCTTTGCACAGCGGGGTTCGCCCGAATTTATAATCATCGCAATCAATTTGTCGGCTATTGTGGGGACATTCCAGCTCTTGATGGGAGTGCTCAGGCTCGGCTTCATAATGAGGTTCGTATCTCACCCGGTTATCATCGGCTTCACCAACGCAGGCGCAATCATAATCGCCACGACCCAGATCAGGCACCTGTTGGGAATACATGTCAGAGACAGCGAGTTTATATTCCCGATCTTCATAGATATTGCAAGGAATGTCTCGCACACAAACATCTTCACTCTCGCCATAGGACTTCTCTCGCTCGTCATCATATTTGGAGGCAGGCGCGTTAACAGTAAGCTGCCGGTCACGATGATAGCCATCGTTGTTACGACCCTTATGAGCTCTTTTTTGAATATTAATCAGTATGGGGTCGCGACAGTCGGAGATATGCCTTCGGGTCTGCCCTCTTTCGACGTGCCGTTTTTGCGTTATATGCGGCCGATGCTTCCGCCAGGGCGGACGGACATACACTCATTGATCTCGGCAGCCACAAATCTCGACACGATTTTCCAGCTCATCGGGCCCGGTATTGTCATAGCCGTCATAGGTTTCATGGAGGCAATGGCCATCACAAAGACGATTTCTGAAAAGACAAAACAGCCCTTGGATGTCAACCAGGAATTGATCGGCCAGGGTGCAGCCAATCTTTCGGGCGCTTTTTTTAACGCCTACCCGGTGAGCGGCTCTTTTTCGAGTAGCGCCGTGAATTTGCAGGCAGGTGGCAGAACATCACTGTCTAATGTAATTGCAGGGTGTATCGTAATCGTCGCCCTGGTCTTTTTTACTTCGGCTTTCCATAATCTCCCCAAGGCGACACTCGCCGCCATAGTTATATCGGCGGTTATCGGCCTGGTGCACCAAAGCCAGTTCGTCAAGCTTCTCAAGGCTAATAAAAATGACGGCATTATCGCCCTCATCACCTTTTCTTTCGCCATAATCACAAAACCAGACTACGCAATATTCATTGGCATAACCATCTCGCTCCTGCTGTTCCTGTGGGAATCCATGAGTCCTCGTATCATCCTGCTCACCCGCGACCCGCGATCCGAGATATTCGTGAATGCAGAGTTGAAGAATCTGCCGGTCTGTCCCCAAATCATCTACCTAATGACGGATTTTTCGATCTATTTCGCAAATGCAGAATTCTTTCGACATGCCATACTAAAAAAGGCCGAACAGTTCAAGGAGCATCTGAAGTACATCCTGCTTGATATGGAGATGGTCAATAAGATCGACACAACTGGTGTTGACGAGTTGAAAATGCTCGTCCTGGATCTGAGAAAGAAAGGGGTTGAAGTCTATCTCGCCAATGTCAGGACCCCGGTAGCCGAGGTTCTGGAGAGGTCCGGGATCAAGGGTATCTTTGAACAGGATCATTGGTTCAGGTCAAAGGCCGAATCTATAACGCGGCTCTTTAACCGGATTGACTACTTTTACTGCCGGGAGAAATGCCCCAGCACGGTTTTCTGGGAATGCGAGACTGTGAAATATCCCTATTGCACAAACGAACCTGTAAGGATTTGCCCGTCGGAAACAACGCCCGAAAGTAAAAAAGAGTAAAGGTCAGGAAGATCTCAAAGGTCCTACGGTTCTGCTCTGCAGTGAAAAGAGAGCTGAAAAATGCCACCGCAGGCTTACCGCTGAATATTTGCAAAAAAAACTATTGGTTGATTATACAATAGAACACCTGTAAGGATTCACCGACGGGGATCACTTTTGAAGAAAATGAAATCTTTCCGCTCGCCGGCCATTTATCATAATTAAGAAGTCTCTCTTTCAGGAAATAATCCATCGACTGATATAATATAAACACATGGAGAGCGGGAAGATACTGATTGTCGAGGACGAAAAAAAAATAGCCGGTATTGTCAAGTCCTACCTTGAACGCGAAGGCTTCGAGGTGACTGCCGTCGAAACCGGCGAGGCGGCCATTAGGGAGATACGTAGCGGGGTTGACCTTGTCATTCTTGACCTCAAGCTTCCGGACATCGACGGCGAAGACGTCTGCAAATCTATCAGGGATGTCACCGATATCCCTGTCATTATGCTTACTGCCAAGAGTTCTGAAGAGGACAGGGTCAAGGGGCTAAGCATCGGTGCGGACGATTATGTGGTGAAACCTTTTAGCGCCAGGGAACTGGTAGCGCGGGTAAAGGCCCATTTAAGGCGCTCAAGAAAAGACGAGAAAAAAGACCTTTCCTTTAACAATGGCTCGTTGATTATAGATACGCTTTCACGAGAGGTCAGGAAGAACGGCCATAGAGTTGCGCTGACAAACACCGAGTTCAGGATCCTTTTGAACCTTGCCGAAAGGCCGAATTCCATATTCAGCCGGCTGCAATTGATTAATATTGTGCAGGGCATTGATTTCGACGGTTTCGACAGGGTTGTTGATGTCCACATCAAGAACATCAGGCGTAAAGTTGAAGGCGGTCCGCGAAAAACAAGGTTTATAGAGACTGTATACGGCGTTGGATACAAATTCATAGGGAACCCTGACTGATGAGAACAAAGCTGTTCCTCGCTTTTGTCGTTATAGTATTTGCAACCCTTGTTTCAACCATAGTTTTCGCATTTTTAATCCTGAAGGATTTTGATAGTTACGTACATGGTGTGAAGGAAGACCAGATATACTGGATCATCGCTTCTGTAGAGGGGGGTTACAAAGACGGGAAGTGGGATGAACAAATACTTTCCGAGTCTGTACATTGGGCCATGATGATGGGCCTCGATATCAAAATCCTCGACATGCAAAACATGGAAATCATACACTCTCATCACGTTATGGAATCGCTTCCCCCGGCGATGAAGCGCCGCATGGAAGAACTATTCCATGTTGATATGGATACTGCCCGCAAATACGATGAGTTTCCTATTATTTCAAACGGCTCTAAGATAGGCACTCTGCTCGCCCGTTCGTTTCAGAAAAAAACACTGGCGGAAAAAGAGGCTATATTCGAGACCAGGGTTAGGCATTTCCTGTATACTTATCTTCTCATAGCCGGAGCCGGGTCTCTTTTTATAGGCCTCATGCTTACTCAGTACCTATCAAAGCCTGTCAGGCTGCTCAAAAAGGCATCCGAAAAGATTGCATCAGGTGATTTTGGTGTCAGGATATCAGCAGAATCTACCGACGAAGTCGGAGATCTTGCAAAGACTTTTAATAAAATGGCGGCGTCCCTCCAGAAAGAAGAGACCCTGAGAAAGCGGCTCATGTCGAACATAGCCCATGAACTGAGGACGCCCCTGACAATCATGAAGACCCACGTTGAAGCTATGGCTGATGGCATAGTGACGGATACATCGAAAGGGCTCGACAATATAACTAGTGAAATCGAACGACTTATAACTCTCGTCAAGGGCATCGAAGATATAACTGCTGCGGAGGCCAGCTTCTTTACCAAAGGAGAAGAAGTAGATATAAATTTGAAGGAATTTCTTTCCGGTATCGCAAACGGCCTGAGGCCCTTGTTTCAAGAGCGGGGGTTAGTCATCAACATTATGGAGAAAAGCGATCTTGTAGTGTCCGCGGACGTTGAGAAGCTCGAAAGGATACTGAGAAACATTCTTTCCAACGCCTTGAAATTCACTGATAAGGGTGGAGTCTTCATCGATTATGGAACAGACGGCGGCAGATTTTTTGTTGAAGTATCGGACTCCGGCAAGGGGATACAAGAGAATGATTTGCCTCATGTATTCGACAGGTTTTACCGGTCCGGGGACACTGGTGTTGACGGCCTCGGTCTTGGTTTAGCCATTGTAAAGGAACTTGTCGATATCATGGATGGAGAGATAACTGTGAAAAGCACACCAGGCAAAGGGACAAGCTTTCGGATATTGTTACCGGCAGCTGACATCTGAACGCGCAGGTCATTTATTTCCAGCCCCTAAGAAAGTACATACTTCTGTCTCAAGCCGGATTTTTCTGTCGAATTCCGTTTGCTTAATGTGTCGTAAAAAATCGGCCCTGAAAAGCTCCTGTATGCAAAGAGGCTTTTTACATTGTCTCACAAAACAGAATGTGCCGTCCAGGCATGAATGACGGACAGGAAGGATTGCGCTGTTCCTGTCCAAAATAGTTTCCGGGGCCGTTGGGCCAAAAATTCCGACAGCACTGACCCCCAAGGCATCAGCAAGATGCAATGGGCCTGCGTCAACACCTATGAAAAGGTCAGAGGATTCCAGTAGCCTGAGAAATGCTTCTGACCTTTTCAGGCTTTTTCCGAAAATAAATACATCAGTATCAGCCCTAAAGCTGCCGCGCTCTTTCTCTTCCATGGCTAAGGTTATTTTTGCGCCGGGGAAGCGCTGCCTGATTCGGCCGATGAGGGCCTCGACATCGCTGCCGCTAAGGCTTTTTGTGACATCTGTTGAGAATGGTGAGAGAAGTATCTTAGAGGCAGCACGAAGATCAGGCTTTGCAACGGCAAACGCCTCAGCTTCCAGCAAAAGGTACTCCCGTACCCTTTCGTATAGGTTATGTTCCTTTGAGTGAGTGATAAAGGCTCCGAAGACCGAAAATTTATCAGCAAACGTTATAAAGAATTTTGAATCATCACCATGGCTCCAGGGGTTGAGACCTATATCGACATCCCGCCTGCGCAGCATGTTGGCTATAGCCAGAAACTTGATGGGATTTTTTCTCTTGTTTACTCCGTACAATTCCATTTTGCCATTAATGATTCTCCGGGCATACGGGACCATCTGTGGAGAGGTGACCAGAATAAAGGACTTCCCGTCATTGAGGTTCATGAACTCGCTTATAGCCCTGAAAGCGATAATGCTGTCTCCGTAACGGGAGAAGACAGAGAAAAGTATGGTTGAGGAATTTTTTATATCATCCGGCGTTAAGGGAGAATTTCTGTGCAGGTTTCTTTTTACCCGGCCTTGCAGCAATAACTTCCACATTTAGGCCGATTCCAAGCTCATGAACTGCATACTGTAAAGCTCCTGGTACAGACCGCCCCGTGCGAGCAGTTCTGCGTGAGTGCCTTCCTGGATGATCCTGCCGCTGCTCACCACAGCGATCCGTGTCGCTTTCTGAACTGTCGAGAGCCGGTGTGCTATAACAATTGTTGTTCTGCCTGACATTAACTTTTCCAGCGCTTTCTGCACCTGATGCTCTGATTCGGTATCGAGAGATGAGGTGGCCTCATCCAGGATCAGGATCGAGGGGTTTCTAATTATAGCCCGGGCAATGGTGATCCTCTGCTTCTGGCCCCCGGATAATCTCACTCCACGCTCGCCTATCATGGTTTCATAGCCATGGGGCAGTTCCATAATGAATTCATGGGCAAAGGCTGCCTTGGCAGCCTCGATCACTTCTTCATCAGCAGCACCCGGCCGTCCGAATAGTATATTTGCCTTTACTGTATCGTCAAAAAGGACAATGTCCTGTGTGACGGAGCCTATATGGCTTCTGAGAGATTTGAGGGAGAGGCCCCTTATATCCCTGCCGTCTATATTTAGCCTCCCTCCTGTCGGATACCAAAAACCTGCGACGAGGTCTACGAGCGTGCTCTTTCCAGCGCCGCTGTACCCCACGAGGGCAACGATCTCGCCGGGTCTTACATGCAGATCAAGGCCGCGCAGCGCGTCGTTGTTGGACGACGGATATCTGAAGGAAACATTGTCGAAAACAATTTCGCCTTTTACATCTATATCTTCACCGCCCTGTTTTTCAGGTTCGGCAGAAACGATCTCCCTGATCCTCTCGATAGCGGTGCGGCCCTGCTGGAAGTTGTTATGGACCCGGCTCAGCCGCTTGAGAGGGGTAAACATCAACCCTATGGCAGCGAGAAAGGAGACAAAGTCTCCCGGAGTGATCTTATTCGAAAGAACCAGACTGAAACCGTAGTACATAATGATAGCTATTCCAAGTCCTCCCAAGGCCTCGGCAATGATGTAGGATGCTTCATTAATGCGCGTCTCCCTCATCGAGTTGCGGTAAAAATCTCCAAGCTCCTGATCGTTCTTTGCCTTCAACTCCCGCTCCATAGTGAAGGCCTTGATGATCTTGATACCCTGAAGGCTCTCGTTGAGAATGGTCGTAATTCTGGCCATTATCAATCGGGAAGTCATCGTCGTGCTTCTCATCCTTGAACCTAGATTGCCTATGCTGTATACGATCAGGGGCACTACGATAAAAGATAGAAGGGCGAGGTCCCATTTCCGGGAGACAGCAACGCCGGCAAGAACAACAACGGTGCATATCTCGACAGAAAAATCTTTTATGGTGCCCATAGTGCCCTGCAGAAGGCCTATGTCGTTGAGGATTTTGGAAACAATGACTCCGCTGGAAGTCCGCGCATGAAAGGCAATGGGCAGTGAAAGTATCTTGTCATAGACCTCACGTCTCACTATCCTTACGATCTTCGCTCCGATCGACGCCATAAGGTAGTTGTTGCAGTATGAAAAGAGACCTCTCAGCGCAAACAGTACGAGGACCCCTATCGGCAGGATGTAAAGGTATGAGGCTTTTTTCATGATTAAAATATCGTTAACCGCAGACTTTGTGCTCCACGCAATGGCGCCGTTTATACCCGAAAGGATTAAACTGCACGCCATGGCTGCTGCCAGTCTTGTAACATAGGGTTTGGACAAAAGCCAGAAAATGACGATATCGTCCTTCCAACTGCCGGAGGCCCGGGTCCTGAAAATCTTCTCTACAGACATAACCATAGATTATATTACCACTTCCTCTTTCTCGTTGGCCCTCAACATAAGGACATAAAGCAAACCGGCAAAGAACATGAACATTTGCAGCATGTGATCTCTAAGTACACTGTCAACGAGCGACCTCATGGTGAAATCTGCTGTAATAAAGAAAAGCAGAAGCCCATAATAACTTTCCTGGCTGCGGAACTTTTCTATGGAACGCAGCATCAGGCATCCTATGAACAGCACCCAAAATAAAAGACCGGGTATACCTGTCCCGACTGCAAAATCCACGATTCCGCTATGGCTATGGGCCGCTAATACGTCTTCAGCAGGGTATTTTCTCTTTACCGCGTGTCCAAAGGCATTCCTCCCGAATCCCACTCCGAGAGGGTTTTCGATGACCAATACGACTCCCTCCTTGATCCAGGCAATTCTCTCGTAATTAGACCCATGGACAGCTTCACCGCTTTTCAGTTTTGGATATGGATATTTGTTGGGGTTTAGCCATGCCTTGTTGTTCTGGGTGTCCATGGCAAGCGGCACTGTTTCAAGAAAGGTTTTCCATCGACGCCGCTGTTCTGAATGGGGACTTATAGAACTTGCATATCCATATAGAAGAAGAAGCACAACGGCAGAAGAAATAAGGGCCATCTTTCCCAGGCTGCGGTCGCTTTTTAAGAAATATAACAGTATAAACGCAAATAAAAGCAGCACGGCTAAAACAGTACCGTTTCTTACACCTTCAAGATAAATGCTGATAAGCGTCAGCAACAATGCTAGACATAGCATGCTGTTATTGATGGCCAGGCATCCTTTCTTTTGCCGGGTCCTGAAATAAATCTCGACACAAAGTATCATGAGCAGGAAATGTGACAGGTAGCTGCTTTTATCCTTTCCGCCTGTCATCCCTGCTACAAATGCGGGTAAAACAGATGTCCTGGCAAACATATATATCGCGTAAAGATCAATATACAGTATATGTGCCAGGAGTATGAAAAAAAACATTGTCATAATATTCCAGCCCTTAAAAAAGGCCCCCTTTTGAACTGTGACAGCGGCTAGGGCAGCGGTAACGAAAACCAGAAGCGCCATTAGCCACTGGCCTGTTATCTCCCTGAGAGACCATACCGTTTCTTTTGAGATGAAGACCGCCTCTAAAAGGATCCATATTGTAAGTAAGGCCAATATTACAAAAGGAAGTGCGAGTTCCTTTGTTTTGGGGAAAAGCGGTCTGGTACTGAAAGCGCTGTACAGGAATATAATGAACACCAAAAATATGGAGATATCCCTGATGGAAATAGTACCCGGGACCGGCCAGATAAAGAACAATAAACCCAGAAGCAGGAATCCGGCATTTGTTATAAGGCGATTACGCATTTATTGACCTCCGGACATAGCCATAGACATTATATTCCCTTTCATTCAGTGCAAAGAAGCAGCGTTTATTATATACCCAACTTGCCTCATTGTGCTTCATTGATAACTGCCAGACATAATTTCTCCAATTTCCCGGCAGAGATCGTCCAGTCAAAATTGTTCACCGCAAATTCCCTTGCACTATGTTTAATTTTTTCATACTTCTCACTATGAAGCACCATCTCTTCAATCAATTGCACGCCCTCATCAGCATTATTCGGGTCGTCAAGAAGGAACCCGGTTGTTCCATTGGAAACCGACTCCTTGATCCCTCCCAAATTTGAAGAAACCGTGATGCAGCCGCTTGCCATCGATTCGATCATAACCATTCCCTGAGGCTCGGCCAAAGACGGAAGGAGCGAGACATCGGTAATTTTATATATATTCGACAGTTCCAAGTGCGGAAGGCTCGAAAATTCCCTGTACCGGTCTTCATAACCTGCACGCAACCTCATCCTGGCATCCATCCGTAAACCGTAGCTTTTCTCTCTTTTGGAGCTGTCCGGTTCAGATCCTGTGACCAACACATAAACACAGGGGTATTTTGAAAGAAGGATTTCGGCTGCCTGTAAAAACATATGAAACCCTTTCACCTCCTGCATCCTGCCGATAAATGAAACGACAAATGCTTCTTCCGGTATGCGCAGGGACCTCTTGATTGATGCTTTTTCCATGGCCTGGGCCGGCTTAAACAGGGTGGTGTCCACGCCGTTGTGTATCACTGCAATTCTATCTTCAGGATAACCTTTTTGGGCTAACTGTTCTTTTACGTAATTTGACACAGCAATATACCGGTCCGCGACTCCCAATTTATAACTAAACGTTCTGTTTGTTACGTGCGCATGGATCATCACAGGGATCGGGCTGGTTATTTTTTTTAGAAAATCGTGAACAGGGAACTCGACCTGGTGGGCGTGAAAAATATCGGGTGAAATCCTGTCTACGATTTTTGCAGCTCTGGCATAGAGCGGGTAAGGATCCAATCTCGTAATTTTTCTGAATAACCTCGTGTATATCCTTCCCTCTTTTATCCTGTAAATCGGGCCTATTTCGGAGTCAACCTCATAATGTTTTTTATATGTTTCCCGGTTACATATTGTAACGGCGGATATCAGTTTAAAATTCTTCATTAAATTATACGCTGCGATAGAAGGCGCAAAGCCCCTGATATCCGGCAATGCTCCGTGAGGTATATAAGAGACCAGTTTTATGCTATTCTGTTGGATTGCCATGTCCATTAACCCCGTTTGCCGATATTGCTATCCATTCGGCTGATCAGGCCAAGAATCTTTTCCACACGCCTTTCATAGGTGAAGTCAGCAGCATCTTTCCTTGCCTGCACAGAGATGTTTTTCACCATGGCAGTGTTTTGAAGTAGAGATTTGATCACGGAAGCAAGAGCTTCAGGGTCATTCGGATGCACGAGCATTGCATTCACCTGGTGAACAAGCACTTCCCTGAAGGCCTCTATGTCGGACGCAACTATCGGCAGGCCGAAAGCCATATATTCGAAGAGTTTCAGGGGCGATGAAAAAGCAGAGGGTCCGCTATCGATATTGGGCAGCACAGCCATTTTGGCATGGGCCAGTATCCCCGGTACAGAGTGGTGCCGCACCTCTCCGGTAAAAATTATATTTTTTAATCCCATTCTCTCTGCCATGCCTTTCAATTCGTTGAGTCTCCGCCCTCCTCCTGCGACCAGCAAAGTTTCCTCAGGCAAAAGACCCATTGCTGAGATAAGGACATCTATTCCTTTCCACTTATAGAGACTGCCCGTATAACATATATATCTTTCATCTCTCGTGAATTCTTCAGCCAGCCAATCGCTTCTTACCCCATCGTGCGCAACGATGCACGGCTTGCCTGCCGCAGCTGGAATAATTGATTTGATGCGTTCTTCAAGCTGTTTTGATATGAATACGAGGCCGTCAGCACGTGCATAAACCCTTTTTTCACGCAAAAGGGTTTTCTCTTCCTTGTTCATAGAAAAGACTTCATGGGCCTCGAATACCATAGGCAGATTCAGCAAACCGCGATAACCAAGGAGAAAGTCTGCGAGCTTAAGGTGCCGTACAAAAAGGACCGCCTGTCCTCTTTCTCTAGCTTTAAGAAGCAGCAAATAGATCAAAAGCGAATAGTGAAAAAGACCATGCCATGAAAATCTGAATAAACGCGCGGTCTCCCTTCTAAACATAGGCAAGGAGACAACCTCCAGGTTTTTATTGTTGGGAAGTCCGTAATACCCCGGAATGCCACCTGTCGAATGACCCTTGTATACCCCTGTTATCAGCCTCACCTGGCAGCCCTTCTCAGCCAGCGAATGTGCGGTATTCATTATTTGGATGAAGCGAGCCCTCGAATCGGGCAGCAGCTCCGGAACAGGATAAAGAATTATCATATGCCGCACCCTATTAGTGTTTCAAATGTGCTTGAGACACTCTCCCAGCTGAAACTGTTCACTATCCAATCCCTTCCCATGGCACCCGTCTTTTCGAGCAAGGCCCTGTCGGTCAGCAAGGACTCCATGGCTTCAGCCAGCAAATGTCCATCTCTCGGAGGCACCAAAATGCCTGTACCTTCAGTCACGACCTCAGGAATCCCCCCGACTCTCGTAGAAACTACAGGCACCCCGCATGCCATCGCTTCTGCTATGGATATGCCGAAGGTCTCATCGGCAACACTCGGGAAGACAGCGATATCGGCTAACGAATAGTAGAGGGGAAGTTCGGAATTCTGTATTCTTCCAAGGAATACAACGCTATCCGATATATTAGATTCTTTTGACAGGGCCTCTAATTTTCCCCTTTCTTCTCCGTCGCCTGCAATCAGGTATTTAAGAGAATAACTTTTGCCTATGAGTTCGGCAACAGCTTTTATAGCGTAATAAATTCCTTTCCAGCCCACTAGCCGGCATGCGCTCATCACAACACTATCAGCATCAGAAATATGCAAGCCCTCTCTTATTTTCATTTCGGGACTGAGAGGCCTGAACAACTCGGTACTTACACCATTGTGCAGCACATGCGGCGTGAGACCGCAATATTCCTTTATTTGGGACGCATTGAATTCACTGCATGCAAAAAAGTGATCTACCTTCTTTGCGAGATACTTGTATCCGGGGAAAAACTCTGTCCCACCCGAGCCGAAGACAACACGTGCTTTTGACATCTTTGATGCAAACAATGCCACAGGCAAATCATATGGCTTGTGGACATAGATAAAGTCATAATGCCCTTTTACAAGAGCGCCCAAAGATAATAAGTTGAAAGAGAGTCTCTCTCCGAATTTTTTGAAACGGGACCCGAAATCAGGAAACTTTTGACGGTCCAGATATGGAAAGGTGAAAACCTTAATGTTGTCGTGGCGCGAAGCCCTTATGTCTCCGTTGCCTCCGTATATGTGAACGGTGTGGCCTTTTGCTGCAAGGGCCTTTGCCATGCCCCAAACAAAGGTCTGGATTCCCCCGAAGCTAATAGTAGAGGTAATCTCGTAAAGGGCAATCTTCACGATTTTCTATCCTTTTTTCCTGCAAACAATAATATTTAAAAAACACAGGTTGCGAAAGGGAAGAAGCAGGTTGGAGAGTGTGTAAAGCCACATAAACCTGGCTGGGTATTTTTGGACAAGCTTGTAAAGGATAGGGATAGTCGGGAAGAAGCCTTTCCTTTCCTGAACGTGAAACCCGGCCTCTTTGAGCAGACTAAGGGACTCCTTTATCGGCCTGTCGCCGGGATGCTTATTGACAGAGGAAGTCCTGACAAAGTTTCCTTTTAACAAAAACCTTATTCTTGATGCCAAATGGCTGAGATTGGGTATCGAGGCTATCAATGTCCCTTCATCCTTGATAACCCTGAAGACCTCCATCAGGGCTTGTGGCTGTAGTTCAACGGATACGTGCTCGATAACATCAAGAAGCAGCACGACATCGAACTGTCCATTATCAAAAGGAAGGGACAGGACATCTCCTGTCGATACGATGTCAGAAGAGTAATTGGTGTCAACTCCGCGTACATGCAAAAAACCTATGTCCAACAGCTCTCGTACAAATACACCTTCCCCGCAGCCGATATCCAGGATAGAGCGGTCTCTTGAACCCTTTGAAAGGTAGTCAATTACGAACTTTTTCTTGGATAGATACAAGGGATAGTACGACCAGTCCGGCGAGAGCTGCTTATGGTAGTCCCCTCTTCTCTCATATTCACCTGCAACAGTTTTCTTAGTCATTTGCGTGGCTGCCGGCATAATCCAGGGCCTCCTTTGCCGAACAAAGGACTTCATCGACCGAGATCTGGTCCATGCAGAGAGGCTCGTCGCATTTTTTGGTAACACAGGGGTTGCAGGTCTTTTCCTTTTTTATAACCTTATGCAACTGCATGTCCTGGATAGGACCGATGCCCAGATCATTGGTGGGACAGAACAGGGATACGGTTTTTGTCTTTAAGGCTATCGCCATATGCATGGTGCCGGTATCATTGGTAACGAGCAGGTTCATCCTTTCGATCAACCCTCTGAGAGTTTTGAGAGATACCTCCGCAGCTGTCGAAAAGGCGCGATCACCTATTTCATGGGCCACTGCACTGCACAACTTTCTTTCCCTGGGCGATCCTGTCACCAGGATGCGGATGTCGGGATTCAGTTGAAGTAATCGCTTTCCTAATTCGACAAACTTATGATGGGGCCACATCTTGTACAGCGTTGCGGCCCCCACCTGCAACCCGATTAGTATAGCATTTTCATCCATTCCCAGACGGCTGAGATAGTTTGAGGCAGCAGCCCTGTCACCTTCATCAGACAGAAGGACCATCTCACGGTTCTCTCCGCTGCAACCAATAAATGATGCCGCTTTCATCCTGACGTCTATGGCGTGATAGTCCCGGGATTTGTCAAAACCGTTTGAGGTGTTGCTCAGAAGAAACCCGTACTCTCTGGACATCGGCACCTTTATGATAAAACGGGCGCCCGACAAATACGCCATCGGAGTCGCTTGCGGCTCATTTCCATGAAATATGAGGGCAAGATCAAAATTGTGCTTTCGGAACTCCAGGATAGTTCTCAAGAACCTTTTGTATCCACCCTGATAAGGTATTATTCCGTCGATGTGGGGATTGTTTTCAAAAAGCACTGCATTCCAGGCATTAAAATGCGCGATGATTTTAGCTTGAGGATACCTTTCTCTCAGTGCCCTGATCGCAGGTGTTGACAGCAAAGTATCACCTATCGCAGTTGATGAAACCACAAGAATATTTTTGACCGATTCCGGATCGAAGTGTTCCAGGCCCGTCTGCCTCTTGTCCAGGGACTTCATCACTTTCATGGATAGATATAAGAGGCTGTCAAGAGGATGTATTCTCATTTCTTCTTTATTTTACTATAGCATGCAGACTACAGGAAAATAGCTGGTTCGAGGCTTCACATTTTTCCAGTACTATGCAGTGACATACGGCTTTATTCTGTTAAGTGTTTCAGCCATTTTGTCCCTGGCAACGGTTAGGTCGTAATCAATCTGCAACCGTTCCCAAAAACCATCACTCAGACCGAAAAAACGAGACAGTCGGAGACCGGTGTCTGTGGTAATGGCACGCTTGCCGGCAACAATTTCTCCAATTCGCCTTTGGGGCACACTTATTTCTTTTGCAAGTCTGTACTGAGTAAGCCCCATAGGCTTTAAAAACTCTTCCATCAGGATTTCGCCCGGCGTAGGATACGGTACCTGTCTCTTTCTCATACTACATCCTCCTTAGTGATAATCAACAATCTCGACATCAGAGGCGTTTCCAGATTCAAACCTGAAGCAGATGCGCCACTGATCGTTAATACGAACACTCCACTGTCCTTGCCGTTTGCCCTTGAGCGCCTCAAGCCTGTTGCCGGGCGGCACTCTCATGTCTTCTATCCTTCCTGCAACATTCAATATCGCAAGTTTGCGCATGGCTACAGACTGAATGCTGAAAAACCGCTCAATGCGTTTGCCGTTAAACATAGCTTCAGTATCGCGGCACTTGAACGATTTAATCATAGTTAATAATAACCCATTGCAATACTATTGTCAAGCGTTATCAAGGATGACGTCTTGTCTTAAAGAGGTGGCAAGGTTACAATTGGAATAAGACACTATCAGAAAAAACCGGGCGTGAGAAGTACGGCCAAAAACACCTGTCCAAACGATTAGTTTTCAGAAGAAGAATCCTCACAGAACTAAACGCGAGTTGCAATTTTCCATAACTGAGTAATGCTTCCCGAATTGTGCAGCCCCAGGTGACACCGACGTTGTGACCTCGTTAGATCACCCTGCAATCGGTCTAGTTTTCCCGGCATTGAATGCTGGTCGTAACCTTAATCTGATAGATCGTGAAAAGTGACGGATCATTTGAAGCAGGGTTTTGTATCGGCTGCACCGACAAGTCAACGGTAGTTGCAAAATGGATTGACTGCGGAGTCCGCTAAGAATGCGTGAATATCAGTTTATGAATAACATATCGTAACAAAGACCGCTGCATTCTTTGACCACTATAACTTTCTCCGCGTTACAGGCAAATTGGGATCTTTGTCATTGGTGAAGGTTAAGGAAGAAACATCTCACTATTAAAGAGTTCGCGACTGCGCGTCTGCCTTTCAGAAAATAAGGTATCAATTTTCTGCAGGAGGCTGCTTTCTGCGCACTAGATTTGCAAGCAACCGGGCACGCGTTGAAATGAGTGTTATCTTCTTACTCTGAACCTATTCGGTTCAAGAATTATCGTAGCATGCGAGATAATTTCTGAAGGATTGTTCTTGAGAAACAATTCGATGAGGTTGTTCATTTCAGAAGGCTTCATAGCTCGAACTTTAAGAACGATGATGCCTGGATATCTTTCAGGAGGATATAAGAGGATATTTGCGAAATCCTGGTCGCGGGTTATAATTATCCTGTTTTCATTTAATGCAAGAGAAGCAACTTCAGTATCGGGTGATGCAGACGGCAAAATGTCCCTAACGTCAGTAACGTCATGACCGAGGGTTTCTACGATCTTATGCGTTGAACGGGGTACATTGGCGTCAATAAGGAATTTCACTCAGTGCTCACCCTTGGTTAAGGGTGACTTCTTCCTCTTGAGCAAGAATGGCAGCATAATAAATACAAGCACGAATGTCGTCATCTGTAACCGGCGGATATTCGGCCTTTATTTCATCATAGGTCATGCCAGCTGAAAGAGAATCGAGGATGACAAAAACAGGGATCCGCGTTCCCTTAATGCAGGGTTTTCCGTGGCAAATAGCAGGATCTATAGATATTCTATCCAACAGCATAACTAAGAATATAATTTTGCAGGGAAAAAAGCAATGGGGCGGCATTTTTCGGGGAACAGAGTAACAATCTGCTATAATTGTTAATAATGACGAATGGCATGTGAACAACTGTTGTTTTCCGAATTAAGCCAGTCCAATTAGCAGCGTTTTAATCGCAATAATCAAACCCACCTTTTAATCTATTCGTTTTAAAATAACCGGATTAACAATTTAGGAAAGCGCCCGAGGCAGGGAGTTTCACATCTTGACGGAGGAGAATCTCCACAGCCCCGGACAAAAGGAGATTTATTGTCACTTTTTCTGATGGTTTGTATCAAGCAATTATTTGATCTTGGCAAGAAGTATCCCTTTCCGCGCCCGCCGACTTGTTTGCAATGCGGAAGCACGAGAATCTGGGGGCATGGTTTCAAAGATAAACTTTATGACGGCTACTCCTCGGCTTTGCCACTAAAGCGATATGTCTGTGCAGACTGCGGCTGTATTTACACATTGCGACCTTTTGGATACTGGCCTCGTTTCCAGGTTTCTGCGGTTGCAATTTTAAGCAGTGTTTCCCAGCGAATGCAAGATGGTATATGGCAGATGAATGGCCTGTTGAGCCGGCAACGCCGCCAGCACTGGCTTCGTGCCTTAAGCAGAAACATAAAAGCGCATCTTGGGATGGATTTTGGAGGTGATTATATTGAGGGATTCTATGAACTGGTGTATCGGGGCAGGATCCCGGTAGCGCGGGCAGGATAAAACGCAAATAGTTTCAAGTTATTAAGAATCCCCCCAAGAGTTGCGGTGACGCAGAGGAATTCGTTGTGGTAAATCTTCATCATCAATAACGAGGAGGTTTTTGATGACGGAAGAGAT
The DNA here is from genome assembly GCA_963710375.1 of Nitrospirota bacterium. Classification (GTDB taxonomy): domain Bacteria; phylum Nitrospirota; class Thermodesulfovibrionia; order Thermodesulfovibrionales; family Dissulfurispiraceae; genus JADFXI01. The sequence continues at coordinate 13,111 of CAVPZX010000005.1, read as the reverse complement.
GAAGCAGCGGGTGGCGGTGTTCAGATTTGGAGTCATTGCTGATTTTGTAGGGGGCGGGCAGTTGGAACGGGGAGAGACGGAGCGCCTGATACGGGAGAAGTGCGCCCGGCGGTGGATAATACCAGGCAGTATGCGGACACGGATCGGAGAATCTACGATCAAGGAATGGATAGCCAGGTACAAACTTGCAGGCAACAAGCTTGAAGCATTATATCCTCAAGAGCGTTGTGATCGCGGCAAGACACGTGCGATTGATCCGGAGACGGCGCAGGGACTGATTGCGTTGAGGAAAGAGATGCCGGCGGTCTTATTGCCGACTCTCCTGCAAGAGGCACATGGCCGTAAGATTATATTGCCGGGAATGAAGGTAACATATTCGGCGCTTTATCGTTTGTTATTAGCGGAAGGACTTTTGCAAAAAGTTCCCGGTGATGGTGACCCGCAGGACCGCCGGAGATTCGAGGCAGAAAACCCAAATGACCTGTGGCAGTCTGACATCATGCATGGCCCATCTGTAACGGTTGAAGATAAACAACGCAAGGCCTACTTGCTGTGTTTTGTGGATGACATGAGCAGGCTGGTCTTGCACGCGGAGTTTTACCTGCACGAAAAACTGGAATGTTTCCTGGACTGTTTCAGAAAGGCGCTGCTGAAAAGAGGGGTCCCAAGGAAACTATACGTAGACAACGGCTCTGCTTTCAGGAGCCATCATCTTGAACATACCTGCGCCTCCTTGGGCATTGTGCTTATACACTCAAAACCTTATCAGCCTGAAGGTCGCGGCAAAGTAGAACGCATCTTTCGTACAGTGCGTGAACAACTGCTGAGTGTCCAGAAAGCAACGACTTTGGATGGGCTCAATGAATCACTCCGGCAATGGATTGAATCTTACAATGAAAAAATCCATAGCATCACGAAAGAAGAACCCTTCAAGAGATTCATTCGCAATATAGAGTGTGTACGACCGGCCCCTAAAAACCTCGAAGACCATTTCAGGAAAACGGCAAAACGAACAGTGGCAAAAGACAGGACCGTTGCGATAGAGGGCCGTTTGTATGAGGTCCCCGTCGGCCTCATCGGCAAACGGGTAACTCTCTTGTACCATAAACATGATCCTGCCCGGATGGAGATTACCCATGACGGTAAGACATATGGGTTTGCAGTCATGCTCGATGTAAACGTCAACTATCGTGTCAGAAGGGACAAAGGCACCAGGGGCAGGGATACTTTTGAAATCGGCGACGACTCTACTGGCCGGTACGATGGCGGAAAACTGTTCGGAAAAGACAATACAGAGGAGGGACAATCATGAGCAGGGAACACTACAGAGTATTCTTCGGTTTCAAAAAAGAACCCTTCTCGCCGGATATAAGAGTAGAAGACATGATGAAACATGCCGGTCTCGTTGGTGTAAAAGAGCGCTTCCTTTATGCTGTGAACCTTGGAGCCATAGCAATCATCACCGGCGACGTAGGCAGCGGTAAATCATCAGCATTGCGTTTTGCCTCCTCAACGCTGCACCCTTCGGAATATCGCGTGCTATATGTTACGGCCACATCAGGAACCATCGCAGAACTATATAAGCAGATATGCCATGCCCTGAACATAGAAGTGAAAGGCAGCTCAAAAGCTATACTCAGCAGAATTATAAAAAGCTGTATTATGGAACTCGTCGATAAGAAAGAGAAACCCGTGCTTATCATAGACGAAGCATCACTTATACGCCTTGATGTCTTCTCGGAGCTGCATACATTGGTACAGTTCGAAGGAGATTCCAAATCCGTGCTGCCAGTAGTGCTTGCCGGACAGAATAATCTCATGGACAGTCTGATGTTCCGCCAATCAAGGCCTCTGGCATCACGTGTAGTAGCAAGGGGCCATATGGAATCTCTTAATGCCGAAGATATGGCTACCTATTTGCAGCACCATCAGAATATCGCCGGATGCAAAAAGAATCTGTTCTCGGAACAGGCTGTCACGGCAATACATCAGGGTTCAGGCGGACTGCTCAGGAGAGCCAACAATCTTGCCCGTGGGTCACTGGTGGCCGCCGCCGCAGAAAAATGTACGGCCGTATCCGCAGACCATGTTCGTGTCGCGTCAACAGAAATCATCTGATCTGTGCAGGGGGCAGAAATGCCCCCAATGGGTCAGGCTAAAACGAAAGGGTCAGAATAATCAGAAAAGTTAGGCCGGATTAATCCGAAAATCAACAACAACCAGAACAACAAATATAAGGCAAAATAGTAAATGCATTGGAAAGCTCAAAAGACGATTTTACCTGCACTTGTAATAGCAGGTCTTTTTTTTGGCCTATTGGATCTATCTGTCCCTGAAGTTTCTGCTCACGAGGTTGAACTAAGCAAAAAGATTATCATCGAGGAGAATCATATTCCTTCGGTAACTAAACCTGGGGATAAACCCATAACCTTAAACGAACAACTGCTAAGCAAACTTGTTCCAGAACTTAAGAATCCGAGGCTTATGCACTATGATGACTTGAGCGATCCTAGAGACAGGGAGAGCTTTATAGAGGGCGGTTATACATTTGTGCTAACAGGAGATTTTATTGGAAATGGTTTCGCAGATATAGCATTTGTTGGTAAATATGACAATCCAGAAAGCTCTACTGAGAATTGCTTTTTTGCAGTGGTGAGTATTCAGGGGAAGAAAATAATTAGAGAGTATTTTTCAAAACTTAAAACCAAAGAAGTCTCTCTAATACGAGTTTCAAATTATAAATCTAAAACTGATGCCATTGGTCTTGTATATAAGTTTGAGACGGAGGAGTGTGGATATTTTTTTTGGCTCAAGATGAAGCTTTATTATGAGCCATGTAAATCTGTATTTCCATAGTTTTGCTCACATTCCGCTCAGGGAGCTGTCAAGTATACGAAGAGTACAGCCTCAGCCATATTCGGCGCTTGTTAAGTACCGCCTGCAAATTGATGTGACCATGAGATCAAAAATTCGAGTGAATTGTATAAAGAAACTATCACGAGTTCATGGCTTGTATTAGAGTGTCGCGATAAAACCTACTAGCACAGCTGATTGTCCTTTGCGAGAATGAGTAACAAGGGTCAGACTTGACTATTGACATTTGAGCGGATAGTTGTTAGCTATTTTCCATGGCACGTAAACCGAGAATAGAATTTGAGGGTGCCTTCTATCATGCGTTAGACAGGACGTTTCCATTTAATTCTTTTCCGATTCTATTATGGGTGCTCTTGCAAATAAATAGAATCATCCCCTTTTCCTTTCTGCCTCATTTCCATTCCTTCCCCATATGGAAGCCGATCTGACGGCGCTTGGGCTCCGGCGGAGTCATCAATTGTCTGATAGCGGCAAAGACGACTTTGAACTGGGAGTCGTATTTCTTCTCAAGATTATCGAGTCTTTTGGCAAGGTCTTTATTAGACGACAGCATTTCCCGAATCTTCACAAAAGTCCTCATTATTGCTATGTTTACCTGAATGGCGCGCTCGCTATTAAGAACACTTGATAGCATAGCAACCCCCTGCTCTGTAAAGACGTAGGGGAGGTATCTTCTGCCACCGTGCCTTGAAGTTGAGGTCGCAAATTGCGATCTCAAGTTTTCAGCTTCTTCGGGATTTAACTGAAACATGAAATCGGAGGGGAATCTCGCAATGTTACGTTTGATTTGCTCATTCAGTCGTCTCGTAGGCACTTCATAAAGTTCCGCAAGGTCACTGTCGAGCATTACTTTATGGCCTCGAAAATGGCCATATTTCTACCAGTATTCCTCACAATTAATGAACAGAAAAAAATGCGGGCTTTCAGGTGACAGCCTCACCGCAAGACTGATTTTAAAAGCGCGGACTTCGGGAAGCATTTAATGACATTTCTGATTACTCGACTCTCAGGAGTTCAAAGTGAAAGAAACAGATTCAGAAATATGTGTCATTTCCTCTTTATTTTAAGGTAGCATGCTGCAAGGAGTGAATTGGTATATATCAACATTCTTTTCTCAAACCAAGCAATGCTGTCTTTTATCACTATGCGCCTGATCGCAAAGGGGTCGGATCCTGGAGTGACAACACCGTGAACCGTGGTGAAAAGCGCCTTATAACCTGCCTCCCTGGCCGCCTTTAATGCTGCATCATTATATTCTCCGTAGGGCCAGCACAGATATGGGCAGGGTTTGCCCAGGTGATTTTCAATCGCCTGCTTTGACTCCGCAACCTCGCTCAACAGCTCCAGATTCGACAGGGTGTCACAGCGAGCGTGACTCCTGGTGTGGGCGTAAAACTCCGCAAGACCGCTCTCCTGCATCGCCCTGATCTGGTCCCAGCCGAGGATTACCTCACCAGCGAAGCCCTTGCTTATCAGTAACTTTGACTCCTTGTGCGACGGGACAGTCCAGGACAGCGATGCATCGGTCGCTGAGTTCTTGACCCAGTCAGTGACAATAAAAATGCATGCATTGATGTTATAGCGTTTCATTACCGGAAAGGCATAAATAAAATTATCAAGCCAGCCGTCGTCAAAGGTAACGACAACAGCCCTTTGCTTCAAAACCGTTTCGCCGGCAATATACGAAAGCAGTTCGTCAATGGTCAGGGTCCTGTAGCCTGCTTCGCGGAGATGGCGCATTTGCCCTTCGAAAACATCGGGAGTTACTGTAACCGTATCCCCTTTATGCGGGTTAACATGGTGATACATGAGGACAGGTATCGGTCTCACCGGACTCTCCTATTCAACAGTGATGTATAAAGCGCATACATTCTGTCACACATCTTTTCAGTGCTGAACTGCTCTTCAACCATCTTCCTGCCTTCGGCGCCCATGGCAGCCATGCCTTCTCTGTTGCCGAGCATCTCTATCATTGCACCGGCAAGGGCTTTTGCATTATGGGGCCCGACAAGATAACCGTTTATGCCATGCTTTATGACCTCGCCGACACCTCCGACATCCGTACCTATAACCGGCTTTCTCATTGCCATTGCTTCGACAAAAACGCCTCCATGGGCTTCCTGCAGTGTGGGCAGCACAAATATGTCTATCGAGTTAAGAATTGCCGGAATATCCTGCCTAAGGCCGAGCATGAACACCTTGCCCGACAGGCCGGATTTTTTTATTGAGTTAAAAATATTTTCGCGCTGCGGCCCGTCACCGGCAAAGACAAAGACCGCTTCCGGTATTTTTTCGAGCACCATGGGTATCGCTTCAAGCAATGTTTGATGTCCTTTCTTGATGCGCAGGATCGAGACAGTCCCGACAACAGGCACACCGGCCCCCAGACCGAGTTCATGTCTTAGTGTTGCCGGGGTGTTGTCAGGGTCGAATTTGCTCAAGTCTATGCCTGTGTGTACGGCAACCACTCTTTCCGGCCCGATTCCTGCGCTGATCAAATATCGCCTCACATACTCGCTTGTGGTCACCACTTTGTGGGGCAATACCGAATAATTGAACCGGGTCGTAATAGGCAATGCAATATGACGCGTCCTTACTATTACAGGCTGTCTCCTGGATAACCTCCCTGCTGCGCCAGCCAAAAAACTGTCCCTGCCGCTATGGGTATTTATGACATCAATCTGCTCGCTGACAATCAATTTCATTATTAAAGATATCGCCGGGAGGTCGTAATGCTTCCTCATCCTGCATGTTTTGACCTCTATCCCTTCAGCAGTTGCAATTTTCCCGATCATACTGCCTGGCTGGCACAGGATAAGCACCCTTGCGCCCAGCATTTTAAGGCCAATGGCCTCTTTAAGGGTTCTGTTTTCCTGCCCCCCCCAGCCTGTTGACGATTCAGTATGGAGCACGGAAATCATTTGGATTTTCCCTTCCATTCTTCCATTCGTTCAGACAGTATTTCTTTGACAGTTGCCGGTTTTATTTCCTCGAGACATTTGCTTGCCTTGCTGCCGTTGCAGCCATCACTGCCGCAGGGTATACATTCCCGGTCTTCCTGGATTACCGTATGAACGCCGAATCGCTGGATTCCGCTCCTCCTGGGATAAGGAGCGCCGGCAAGGCCACCCTTCAGTTTTCTGCTTTCTATATTGTCCCAGGGTCCCCAGTTGAACGCACCGCTCGGACCAAAAAGGGCAACGACCGGAGTTCCGACCGAGGCAGCGATATGCATGGGAGCTGAGTCAACGCCGAAAAAGAGGTCTGCAATTTCTGACAGCGCTGCAAGTTGCTTGATGGTAGTGGCTCCGCAGAGGTCAACAAGTCCCTTGTGGGGGCCTACAATCGACAGAATGCCTCTGGCCTTTTCGATTTCATTCTGCACGGGCGATGATGTCACTGCCACTCGCATGCCCCTGTCTAAAAGCCACCTGATGATTTCTGCCATTGAATGGTCATCCCAGCATTTAAAGAGCCATCGCGATGTAGGATGAACATGTACAATACCGCCATTTTTCCGCTCTTTCTGATCTTCCGGGCCAAGGATTTTCCTTATATGGATTCTATCCGCATCAGGAATGTAAAAGTCAATGGAGAGGTCTTCCGCATAAATCCCAAATGGCCGGACGGCATCCATGTTTTGCAGGACAATATGCTTACTGCCGTCAGGCCTGGACAGGTGAGTATAGAGACGTTTCTTCCCGAGGAACCCTTTTTTAGATTCCCACCCTGTCCGGTACCTTGCACCGGACAGGTATGAAAGCAGAGCAGCCCTGTCCCCGCCTGTGAGATCAATTGCCATATCGAATCTATTTTTCCTTACCTGCGCAAGAAAATCAGCTTCCCGTTTATATCTGGTCAGAACAGGCAGTCTCTTGATTGCGCGGTCAAAAACAAGTATCTCATCAACATATGCGCTACCTTTTAAAACCTCTTCGGTGCCGGCATTGACGAGGGCTGTTGTGCGGGCAGAGGGGAATGTCTGTTTCAGTGCCCTGAATACGGGAACAGTCATCAGCACGTCGCCGATATGCCGGAGTTTTATGACAAGGATCCTATTTACGTTATGAAATTCCATAGTTGCCTTTAATTATATTTAACTATGAGTATGTGTCTCTGGAGCGAATCGGTATGTTTTGGCAACAATTCTTGGCGAAGTGAAGCGCCAAACAGCCGCAACTGTCTGAGCCCGGAGGGCGAGTTTTGCGGCTGTAGCAGAACGAGTCGTAGAATTGTCAAAGCAGACCGCCTGAGCGGAAGAGACACATCCTCATAGTTAAATATAATTGCATTCAAAGTTTTTTTTGACTTATTACATTGTCTATTATTTTTGCAAAAGCGCTTGCAGTTTTCTCTATGGAAAACTCCAAGGCTTTTCTGCGTGCGGCCTCACCCATGTGACCTGCACCGGAAAGCGCAGCAGATATGTGTGTCGCAAGTTCCTGAGCATCAAACATATCATTAACGATAAATCCCTCCTTGCCGTTCTCTATAAGCTCTGCTGCGCCGTTGTTCCCGGTAGTGATGACCGGGATGCCGGACGCCATTGCCTCAAGAGTTGCATTGCTGAAAGGGTCATAGAGCGTGGGAAGGACAAAAAGGTCTGCTGCGGAATAATATTTTTCTATCTCTTTTTGAGCTCCCATAAAAATAATTCTGTCCGCAATTCCGCACCGGGCAGCCAGCGCTTTGAATTTATGCACAGGGCCCTTGCCGATAACCAGTACCTGTATCTTTTTGTCCTTGATGAGAGGAACAGCTTCAAGCAAAACCTGCAGCCCTTTCCTCCTGAATCCGGAGCCGACAAACAGCACCAGATCTGCATCCTGCCGCAGGGCAAGATTATTTCTAATGTGTTTGCGCCATTTCACTCTGTTTTCAGGTGTAAAACGGTCCAGATTGACCCCGTTATAGAGCAAATGAATTTTTTCCGCCGGCACAGCGTAATGTTTTATGATATTGGCTTTGACCATATTGGAATTGGCTATTATGCAGGGGGTACCTGAGAACAGTCTCCTCTCCATGTTGAGCAGCCACAGATGCAGGGGATTTATTTTAAAAGAGATTTTCTTGTAAAAAGCCTCCAGCTTTGACCGTATCGCCAGCCATTCCGCGTGGCAGCCCTCGCCTGCCCTGTAAATATCCTGGCAGAGAGTTCTCTCAAAGCTTATAGTGCAATCGGGGGGGTTGTTTTTGACCGCTTTGCAGACATTCCTGTTAAAAGTGGTCAGGGAGAGGAAAGAGGTAAACTGCGAACTCGGTATGTGATTGAAATAAATCCCGTCAGCCGGTTCCCAGTGTGTGGAAAGAATAGTGATCTCGTAATCGCGCTTTAACTGATCAACAAGCGTTTTCATGTAATTTTCAGCTCCGCCGTGAAGAGAAAAACGTTTTTTTATAAAGAATAGTCTTCTCATGCGCTATGAAAATCTTTAATGCAGGAATCGAGTGCCTGCACTACGCTGTCTACCTGAATTCCATCCACTGTGTTTTCTGCAGTAATAACTATATTACTGGTTTTCCATGGATACCATGTTTTTGCCTTGCCCTTTGTCATCATGGCCACCGTAACCTTGCCCAATGCCGCTGCCATATGGAGAGACCCGGTATCCAGGGTAATTACAACGTCGGAACCCGCTATGGCAGCAATTAATGACTTCAATGAAGGTGTCGGATATGCAATAATGCGTCCTTCGAAATTCCTGCTGATGCGTTCTGCGGATTCATTATCTCCTGGAAAGGTAGGATTGTTTTCAGAACCCGGCGCCCATAAAAGCAATACATTTGCGGTTTCATGAAGAAGTATTTTATCAATTAGTTCCATAAACTTCTCCGTGGACCATTTATTTGCCTTTATTCTGGCGCTGATAGCTATTGCCAGGAGAGGTTTTAAGGGATCTTTTACCGCATTTTTTTTGTATGCTTCAAACCTTTTCAACTCCGCATCGTCAGGGACTAAAACTAATTTTCCGGGCCCTTCATGTATTCCCAGGGGACCCAGTAGCTTGAATACTCTTATAACTTCATGTGCCGGCGCTGCCAAAGCTACGATAGGTTTATTATAAAAAAGATTCTGCGCGGCTTTTTTGCCATATCCTATTTTCAGTTTGGCTCCGGTAAAGAAAGTATATTTTGCCAGAGTCGGGGAATATGAACCACAAGCTATTGCCACGTCGTATCTTTCTTTTCTTATCCGATGGAATACTTTGAAATTGTCCCACCAAACAGAGAATTTGTTTTTGTCAGGCGCATGTTTTGCTTTTTCATATATGTATAATTCATTTATATCTGGGTTATCCTTAATCACGTCGACATTGTAGGAATTTACTAATATGCCAATTTTGGCATCAGGATATTTTTCTCGTACCGAATGTATTGCGGGCGTCGTGCAGATAAGATCACCAATGTTGTCTCGGCGAATGAAGAGTATTTTTATTGTCTTCCTCTGGCATCAGGTGTTATTTTATTGCTCCGTTATTATATCATTAGACTGGTTTGTTTTTTTAGAATTTGAAGAAAACATGACCTTAATGGAGGGTAGATGTTAGAGGAATTTGTTTCAGGCAGCAAGAAAATCGCAGTCGTCGGCATGGGATATGTCGGCCTTCCCCTTTGTATAAGCCTGGGCAGGGCTTTTAGAGGGGTAATCGGTTTTGATATCAGCGACATAAGAATAAGGGAACTGGCGTCAGGGCATGACAGGACAGAGGAAGTCTCTGCTGAAGACATACTTGCAGGATCAATCGAATTTACCTCGCAGCCCGGGAAACTGAGTGAAGCATCCGTTATTATTGTTGCAGTCCCCACCCCGGTAAATTCCCACAAGATGCCTGATCTTAAACCGTTGCAGTCAGCATCTGCAACAGTGGGAAGTCATCTTTCAAGGGGTTCAGTTATTGTATATGAATCTACAGTTTATCCCGGTGTGACCGAGGAGATATGCGGTCCCATCCTTGAGCAGCATTCAGGACTGAAGGCAGGCAGCGGTTTTAAACTCGGCTATTCTCCAGAGAGGATAAACCCCGGTGACAAGCGGCACAACCTGGAGTCCATAGTTAAAGTGGTTGCCGGGCAGGACAGTGAGACCACCGATCTCCTTGCAGGCATATATGGAAGTATTGTGAAGGCAGGAGTCCACCGCGCGCCCGACATACGCACTGCCGAGGCTGCCAAAGTTATAGAGAACATACAGCGTGACCTGAATATAGCGCTGGTCAACGAACTATCGATCATTTTCCATCGTCTCGGCATAGATACCGGAAAAGTGCTTGAGGCTGCTGCAACAAAATGGAACTTCCTGCCTTTTCAGCCCGGGCTGGTTGGCGGCCACTGTATCGGTGTAGACCCCTATTACCTTACATTCAAGGCCCAGGAGGTCGGCTACCATCCCGAAGTGATCCTTGCAGGAAGAAGGATTAACGATTATATGGGAAGATATATTGCCGAGCAGACCGTAAAGGAGCTTATAAAAAGCGGGACCATGGTGAAAGGCAGCAGGATTTTGATAATGGGGGTTACCTTTAAGGAAGATGTAAAAGATGTGCGGAATACAAGGGTGATCGACATCTACAATGAACTGAAGGAATACGGGGCGCAGCCGTTCATATTTGACCCCGAGGCTGATAAGGACGAGGTAAAGTCAGAGTACAGTATTGACCTTATTGAAGAGCTGAAGGATTCTGGTCCTTATAAAGGCATTATTGCTGCAGTAAAGCATAAGAAGTTCGGTAAATTCTCCATGGAATATCTCAGATCGATTTGCATTACAAACCCTGTTTTAATTGATGTAAAAGGCAGTTTCGATGCTCGCGAAGCCGAGGCAGCAGGCTTTTCCAGATACTGGAGACTCTAGCCTCCGAAGCTCAAGAGCACATCAAATAATCTGTTAAAGGCGGTGACAGCTTGAAAGCGTTCATATTGTTTTGCAGTCTGCTGGTCTGTACGATTTCCTATGCTGCGGACACCGGATATCATGTAATCAAAAAACTGCAACTGGGGGGCGAAGGCGGTTGGGACTACCTTACTGTAGACAGCTCAGCCAGGCGGCTGTATATTTCCCGGTCCACCCATGTCATGGTGGTCAATATCGACACGGACAAGGTGGTAGGTGATCTTGCCGATACTCCTGGCGTGCATGGAATCGCCATAGCGCCGGAGTTGGATCGGGGCTTTACCAGTAATGGAAGGGCAAATACGGCTACCATTTTCGATCTGCAAACTCTGAAGGTCCTCGGCCAGGTTAAAACCGGCCAAAATCCCGATGCCATCCTTTACGATCCTGCATCAAAACGAGTATTCACCTTCAATGGCCGAAGCAAGGACGCCACTGTGTTCGAAGCCGTTTCCGGTGAGATTGCCGGCACAATTCCCCTTGGCGGCAAACCTGAATTTTCGGCAGCAGACGGCAAAGGCAGGGTTTATGTAAATATCGAAGACACCAACGAAGTAGTGGAAATAGATAGCCGGAAACTCGCGTTGACAAAAAGGAATCCACTCAAGCCTTGCGAGGAACCCACCGGAATGGGACTTGATGCCGAGCATCACCGGGTCTATTCGGGATGCCACAACAAGATCATGACCATTCTGGACACGCAGGTCGGCCAAGTAATTGCCACAGTCCCGATCGGCGAAGGTGTTGACGGAAACGGTTTTGATCCAAAAACTGGATTAGCGTTCAGCGCCAATGGAGAAGGCACTCTTACCATAGTACGGGAGTCTGCCCCAGGCAAGTTCGAGATAGCAGAGACCGTTACTACGCAACGTGGGGCTCGCACAATGGCGATCGATACCCAGACCCATAACATTTATTTGCCGTCTGCACAGTTCTCTCCACAAACAGCATCAGCGGCGGCTGAATCACATCCGCGCCCGACAATGGTCAAGGACAGTTTCTCAGTTCTTGTAGTTGGGAAATGACCTATTAGTCGGCAATTGTTTGTGCTCTGTTCAAGCCTTGACATTCAGGTATAGGGAGGTTAAAGATGGAACAACATTCCAGTGACAACGGCATCGTCAATAAACCAAGCAAGTACTCTGTTAAAGAAACGCTGGACCGTCTGGAAGCTGTATTGAAATCCAAGGGTGTGCTAACGACCAGTTTATGATACCAAGGATTTGAGGAAATAGGGTGACACTCCAAGTTTAGGAAAACGAAAGGAGTGTCATTGATGGAACAAGTTAAGAGTTTACAAAGAGGCAGTGCAAAGAAGAAGGTTCCAGCCAGAAGCAGGCGTTACGGAGCCGACTTTAAGCTTCAAGTAGTCAAGAAGTTCCTTGAGGAGAGCGTCCCTATTGAGGTGATCCGGCAGGAATGCGGGATTAGCATTAATTCGGTAAGACGCTGGGTGCGCGCATATCGTAGTGAAGGTGAGGCTGGCCTTGCAATAAGACGCAATGGCAATGGGCGCGGACTTCCCTCTCCTGTGAAGCAGAAGATTGTCGAACTCAAAGAAGCCAACCCACTGTTCGGTATTAAGCGCATTTCGCAACTTCTAAAGAGAGCGTTTTTTCTTACCGCCAGCCCTGAGACGGTTCGTAAGACTCTGCACTCCGAATCTCTAATGACTGCCCCACCCAAGAAGCGGCAGCGCAATATCACCCGCCCCCGGTTTTTCGAGCGCTCAACCCCGAACCAGCTTTGGCAGACGGACATCTTTACGTTTCGCCTTGGGGGCCGATATGCGTTTCTGATCGGCTTTATCGACGATTATTCCCGTTATATAACGGGGTTGGAGCTTTTTAGGAGCCAGACAGCACAGAATGTAATTGAAGTGTATCGCCGGGCGGCCTCCGAGTACAACCCACCTAAAGAGATGCTCACGGACAATGGGAGGCAGTACACGAGCTGGCGCGGCAACAGCCGTTTTGAGCCGGAGTTGAAGAAAGACAAAATCCATCACATCAAATCACGGCCTCACCATCCTATGACGTTAGGCAAAATCGAGCGGTTCTGGAAAACGATCTTTGTGGAGTTCCTAAGCCGGGCCCAGTTCGGGAGCTTTGAGGATGCAGTAGAGCGGATACGGCAGTGGGTGAAATATTATAACCACAAAAGGCCCCATCAGGGGATCGGCGGCCTGTGTCCTGCGGACCGGTATTTTGAGATACAAAGCGAGCTTAGAAAGACCATCGAGCAGGGCATCCAGGACAACCTCCTTGAGATGGCGCTAAGAGGTAAACCGCGCCTGCCGTTTTACATGGTGGGCCGCATGGAGGGTCAGTCGGTGGTGTTGCGGGC